>NZ_JVMD01000001.1 GCF_001056295.1 Corynebacterium halotolerans | reverse complement strand
AACCGTCGCGCAGGCGACGGTGGGCTTCGAGGCGGGGTCGTCGCGGCCGGTGGGGCGCACGCGACACCGGACGGTTGGGTTTCCGGCGTGGCCGATCATTGCCGATCCGGGTAATGCCCGGCACGCACTGAACCTCGTCGGCGACCTCCAGTGGGCGCGTCGGCATGCGGGGACGAACCCGAAGAAGATCGAGGAGCACTTCAATTCCCGGATCGGCGACCTCACCCGGTCGGCGCCGCATTTCGTGCCGACGCTGTTGGAGGAGCTCGCGCGGATATACGCCGACGCCGGCAACGATGCCCTGGCCCGGCAGCGCTTCGGCCAAGCTCGCGAGGTCGAACGCGCGCATGGGCTGCCGGTCGACGCCGCCCGACACGAGGCCGCGTTCCTGGAGTTCGCCGACAGGGGAGTGACCGGGGCGAAGGAACTGATCCGCGAAGTCCGCGACGCAATGGAGCGTTTCGACGATCCGACCGAGGCATTCGAGTACGTGCTGAGGCTGAACTGCTCCCGCATCAGAGCGGGCAAGGAACCGTATGCGCACTGCCTGCGGGATCTGCGCAAGGTCGGCAAGGCCGCGGGTTTGACGCCG
>NZ_JVMD01000037.1 GCF_001056295.1 Corynebacterium halotolerans | reverse complement strand
TCAACACCGCCTCCATCGAAACGGCCACATCAGGCGCGACATCAGAAGCGCCACATCAGGTGCCACATCAAAACGGCGCCATCAAAGCGCCACCGCCACAAGGGAGCCATTCGAACGGTCCCATCAAGTGGCTCCATCAAAACGGCACCGTCGGGTCCGGCCCCAACGGCCGCGGCGCCTGAGGAACAGACGCCGGATCCGTGTCATCCTCCGTGCACGGCCACCCATCATCGGTCGCATCGACCACCGCCCGCGCGTCCCCGGCCACCACCGGGTCCGGTGAATTCAACGGTCCGGCAACGAACTCCGCCATGTCACGCCCATACTTCGCGGTTTTCCTGGCGTGTTCCCGCAACGCCGCATCGAGTTCGGCTTGGTCCATCGCCTCCCGCGCTTCCGCCGCCGCGCGCATCTTCTTCTCGTTGTCGGCGCGGATGGTCTTCGCCAACCTGGTGGCCCGCTGGTCGAAGGTCTGGCGTTTGATGTGGGCGATCGGGCCATGCGG
Source organism: Corynebacterium halotolerans (assembly GCF_001056295.1). GTDB lineage: Bacteria > Actinomycetota > Actinomycetes > Mycobacteriales > Mycobacteriaceae > Corynebacterium > Corynebacterium hansenii. Next base: position 1,080 of record NZ_JVMD01000037.1, on the reverse strand, counting down.
CACCGTCGTCGCCTGGGTTTCGCCGGTGTGGTCGCTCCACGTCACCGACGCGTCGTCGTGCATCACCGCATGCCAATGGCGGGAGGTCTTGAGGTTGTGGTGGTGCTGGCACAAGCACTGCAGGTTCCACGTCGCCGTCACACCCAACCCATTGGCCGCATTGCCGGCGACGAAACCACCGGCAGGCTCATGGGCATGGTCGCAGTCGGTGTGGTCGAGGTTGGGGTCGTAGTTGACCACATGATCGATCTGGCACTTATCCGCCGGCACCGAACACCCCGGAAACCGGCACCCACCATCCCGGCCCCGCACCCTCGCCTTCTGAGCCTCGGTGGGCACATACCCACCAGTGTGCGAGTCGGCGGAAAGTCTCACCGCGGTGGCGCGCTCCAACCACTGCTTCGTGACGTAGGTCGGCAACCACCCGGCACCGTCGAGCCACAGCCGAAGCTCCCCCTCATCGGCGACCGCACCATCGGCGTAGACGTTGAGGGTCACGTTCGCCCCACCGTGATCGCCGCGGCACAAGTGCATCAGAGCATCAGCCAGGGTGCAGGCCTCGCCGGCGTTGAGTTTGGTGTCGCGGATGGCGCAGACGGTGGCGTCGAACTCGGCCAGCCGGTCCTTGCGCAGCACCACCTCCAGGCACCCATGATCACCGGGTGCGTCGTGGTCTGCGACGTACCCCTCCGAGGCGGGCTGCTCTGCGTCGTCGTCGGGTGGGGTGGAGATCGGTTCGACCTCCTCGACGATGCGGGCCAGGTGCCGGGCGAAGACCCTGATGCCCGGCAGGGCCTGGAAGTCCCGGCGGGGCGTGAGGTACTCCAGGAACCGGGTTTCTACTTCCGGGAGGTGGTCGTCGGTGACGGCGATGATGGCGGCGGAGATTTTCACCAGGTGCCCCATCGGCACCACACCGCCAGCGCAGAACTGGCGGATGCGGGGCATGCGGTGGAGCATCACACCGACGTCGCAGTACTGCATCGCTCGGGCTTTGCCCGCACCGATCCGGGTGGCGATGGCCGCGGCGTGGGAATCAACGTCCGTGCCACCGGCGGGTCTGCAGGCAATCGCCATGTC
>NZ_JVMD01000036.1:5225-5448 GCF_001056295.1 Corynebacterium halotolerans | reverse complement strand
GGCCGTCGGCGTTTGCGGGGTTTGCGGTGAAACATGGGTTGACGTGGCGTTTTGCTTTGTTCGAAGCGGCGTGTGTAATGTTCTGGGAGTCAGCGAGGCCGACGCCGCAAGGTGAAACGGGCCGCTGGTTGGGGGAAGAGACAGACACTGTTGGTTGGACGCTGCTTGCGCGGTGTTCGGCGGGTGTGCTAAGTTCTTCTCTCGCTGCTTGAAGCGCCGGGTA
>NZ_JVMD01000036.1:0-5215 GCF_001056295.1 Corynebacterium halotolerans | reverse complement strand
GTTTTGGGTGTGCGCGTGTTTTTTGAGAACTCGATAGTGTGCCGATGTACTATTTTTTGTGTTGATTTGGTGAGTGCCAGGAGTTTCTGGTTGCTCTTATTTTCAACCTTTTTGGCGTGCCTGCTCCTTCACCCTGTCGGGGTGGGTGCGCCGGTTTTTTGGATGATGAATGCCAGGCTGACCATGTTTTTGGTGGTTGGTTTGTCGTTTGTTTTTGCCGGTTTCGGGCTTTTCACTAAAAAAAGTCTTTTGTGGAGAGTTTGATCCTGGCTCAGGACGAACGCTGGCGGCGTGCTTAACACATGCAAGTCGAACGGTAAGGCCCCAGCTTGCTGGGGTACACGAGTGGCGAACGGGTGAGTAACACGTGGGTGACCTGCCCCGCACTTCGGGATAAGCCTGGGAAACTGGGTCTAATACCGGATAGGACCGCATCGTTGGGATGTGGTGGAAAGTTTTTTCGGTGTGGGATGGGCCCGCGGCCTATCAGCTTGTTGGTGGGGTAATGGCCTACCAAGGCGGCGACGGGTAGCCGGCCTGAGAGGGTGGACGGCCACATTGGGACTGAGACACGGCCCAGACTCCTACGGGAGGCAGCAGTGGGGAATATTGCACAATGGGCGGAAGCCTGATGCAGCGACGCCGCGTGGGGGATGACGGCCTTCGGGTTGTAAACTCCTTTCACCATCGACGAAGGTTTTCTGACGGTAGATGGAGAAGAAGCACCGGCTAACTACGTGCCAGCAGCCGCGGTAATACGTAGGGTGCGAGCGTTGTCCGGAATTACTGGGCGTAAAGAGCTCGTAGGTGGTTTGTCGCGTCGTCTGTGAAATTCCGGGGCTCAACTCCGGGCGTGCAGGCGATACGGGCATAACTTGAGTACTGTAGGGGAGACTGGAATTCCTGGTGTAGCGGTGAAATGCGCAGATATCAGGAGGAACACCGGTGGCGAAGGCGGGTCTCTGGGCAGTAACTGACGCTGAGGAGCGAAAGCATGGGTAGCGAACAGGATTAGATACCCTGGTAGTCCATGCCGTAAACGGTGGGCGCTAGGTGTAGGGGTCTTCCACGACTTCTGTGCCGTAGCTAACGCATTAAGCGCCCCGCCTGGGGAGTACGGCCGCAAGGCTAAAACTCAAAGGAATTGACGGGGGCCCGCACAAGCGGCGGAGCATGTGGATTAATTCGATGCAACGCGAAGAACCTTACCTGGGCTTGACATGTACGGGATCGGGCCAGAGATGGTCTTTCCCTTGTGGCTCGTATACAGGTGGTGCATGGTTGTCGTCAGCTCGTGTCGTGAGATGTTGGGTTAAGTCCCGCAACGAGCGCAACCCTTGTCTTATGTTGCCAGCACGTTATGGTGGGGACTCGTGAGAAACTGCCGGGGTCAACTCGGAGGAAGGTGGGGATGACGTCAAATCATCATGCCCCTTATGTCCAGGGCTTCACACATGCTACAATGGTCGGTACAGTGGGTTGCGATGCCGTGAGGCGGAGCTAATCCCTTAAAGCCGGTCTCAGTTCGGATCGGGGTCTGCAACTCGACCCCGTGAAGTCGGAGTCGCTAGTAATCGCAGATCAGCAACGCTGCGGTGAATACGTTCCCGGGCCTTGTACACACCGCCCGTCACGTCATGAAAGTCGGTAACACCCGAAGCCAGTGGCCCAACCCTCGTGGGGGGGAGCTGTCGAAGGTGGGATCGGCGATTGGGACGAAGTCGTAACAAGGTAGCCGTACCGGAAGGTGCGGCTGGATCACCTCCTTTCTAAGGAGCTTTTTTCATTGAAGTCGGGTTGTTGCCTGGTCACTCCTGTGGGGTGTGGTGGCGGCCCGCGTTTTTTTGGGTGGACGCTTGCCGGCCGCATGGTGCGGTCCAACACGAAGAAGTTTGTGCATCGGTGCGCTGTCGGGTGTCTGGGAAGGCACGCTCGCATTACAGGCGGTTTTGGCCGTGTGTGGTGTGGTGGTTTTTCCTTTTTGCGGTCATTGCCTGCTTCTCCTGCCGTGGGTGGGGGTGGTGTGGTGGTGGTTGGTGTTGTGTGAGAACTGGATAGTGGACGCGAGCATCTTGATTTTTCTGTAGATTTGTTCCAACAGTTTGTTCTGTTTGGTCGTTTTGTGTGTTGTGTTGTAAGGGCACACGGTGGATGCCTTGGCATCAGGAGGCCGATGAAGGACGTGAGAGGCTGCGAAATGCCTCGGGGAGCTGCCAACTAAGCGTTGATCCGAGGGTGTCCGAATGGGGAAACCTGGCCGTCGTTATGGGCGGTCGCCGCCAGATGAATTCATAGTCTGGTTGGTGGTTACGCGGGGAAGTGAAACATCTCAGTACCCGTAGGAAGAGAAAACAATTGTGATTCCGTTAGTAGTGGCGAGCGAACGCGGAGGAGGCTAAACCGCATGCGTGTGATACCTGGCAGGGGTTGCGTGTGTGGTGTTGTGGGGTTTGCGCGTGCACGGTCTGCCAGCTGTGCGCCGATGTTTGTTCGTGGTTAGCGGAAAGTGCGTGGAATCGCCTGCCGTAGACGGTGAGAGCCCGGTACGTGAAAGCCATGGCGCGTTGGTTGCGTTTGTCCCCGAGTAGCAGCGGGCCCGTGAAATCTGCTGTGAATCTGCCGGGACCACCCGGTAAGCCTGAATACCTTCTGTGACCGATAGCGGATAGTACCGTGAGGGAATGGTGAAAAGTACCCCGGGAGGGGAGTGAAATAGTACCTGAAACCGTGTGCTTACAATCCGTCAGAGCCTCCTCGTGGGGTGATGGCGTGCCTTTTGAAGAATGAGCCTGCGAGTCAGCGGCACGTCGCGAGGTTAACCCGTGTGGGGTAGCCGTAGCGAAAGCGAATACTAACTAGTGTGTTTTAGTGGCGTGTCCTGGACCCGAAGCGGAGTGATCTACCCATGGCCAGTGTGAAGCAGAGGTAAGACTCTGTGGAGGCGCGAACCCACTTAGGTTGAAAACTGAGGGGATGAGTTGTGGGTAGGGGTGAAAGGCCAATCAAACTCCGTGATAGCTGGTTCTCCCCGAAATGCATTTAGGTGCAGCGTCGTGTGTTTCCTCCTGGAGGTAGAGCTACTGGTTGGTTTAGCGGGACTATCATCTTAGCGACATCAGCCAAACTCCGAATGCCGGTGAGGTGAGAGCACGGCAGTGAGACTGCGGGGGATAAGCTTCGTAGTCGAGAGGGAAACAGCCCAGATCGCCGGCTAAGGCCCCTAAGGGTATGCTAAGTGGAAAAGGATGTGGGATCGCGAAGACAACCAGGAGGTTGGCTTAGAAGCAGCCATCCTTGAAAGAGTGCGTAATAGCTCACTGGTCGAGTGGTCCTGCGCCGACAATGTAGTGGGGCTCAAGCATACCGCCGAAGCCGCGGCAATCAGCCTTTTGGTTGGTTGGGTAGGGGAGCGTCGTGTTCGGCTGTGAAGCTGCGGGGTGACCTGTGGTGGAGTGGACGCGAGTGAGAATGCAGGCATGAGTAGCGAATGAGGAGTGGAAAACTCCTCCGCCGGATGACCAAGGGTTCCTGGGCCAGGTTAATCCTCCCAGGGTGAGTCGGGACCTAAGGCGAGGCCGACAGGCGTAGTCGATGGACAACGGGTTGATATTCCCGTACCCGCGCAATCGCGCCCATGGTGAATCAGTGAGACTAACCCTCCTGAAGCGTCTTTTCACTGCCCTTTGGGTGGTGTCTGGTCGTGGATGCAGGGGACCTGATCTGGTAGTAGCCAAGTGATGGGGTGACGCAGGAAGGTAGCCGTGCCACCGGATGGATGGTGGTGTAAGCGTGTAGCCCGCAGCCCAGGTAAATCCGGGTTGCGCTAAGGGTGAGACGTGATGCGTACCCGTAGTGGGGAAGTCGGTGATCCTATGCTGCCGAGAAAAGCCTCTAGCGATGTGGTTGTGTGGCCCGTACCCCAAACCGACACAGGTGGTCAGGTAGAGAATACTAAGGCGATCGGGTGAACTGTGGTTAAGGAACTCGGCAAAATGCCCCCGTAACTTCGGGAGAAGGGGGGCCTCGTGGTGTCTATGCCTTTTCGGCGGACGGCGCCGTGTGGCCGCAGAGAATAGAGGGAAGCGACTGTTTACTAAAAACACAGGTCCGTGCGAAGACGTGTAAGTCGATGTATACGGACTGACGCCTGCCCGGTGCTGGAAGGTTAAGAGGACCTGTTAGGTTGGCTTTTGGCCGGCCGAAGCGGAGAATTTAAGCCCCAGTAAACGGCGGTGGTAACTATAACCATCCTAAGGTAGCGAAATTCCTTGTCGGGTAAGTTCCGACCTGCACGAATGGCGTAACGACTTCCCTGCTGTCTCAACCACAGACCCGGCGAAATTGCAGTACGAGTAAAGATGCTCGTTACGCGCGGCAGGACGAAAAGACCCCGGGACCTTCACTATAGCTTGGTATTGGTGTTCGGTTCGGTTTGTGTAGGATAGGTGGGAGACTGTGAAACCTCAACGCCAGTTGGGGTGGAGTCGTTGTTGAAATACCACTCTGATCGTATTGGATATCTAACCTCGGCCCGTGATCCGGGTTGGGGACAGTGCCTGGTGGGTAGTTTAACTGGGGCGGTTGCCTCCCAAAGAGTAACGGAGGCGCCCAAAGGTTCCCTCAGCCTGGTTGGCAATCAGGTGTTGAGTGTAAGTGCACAAGGGAGCTTGACTGTGAGACTGACAGGTCGAGCAGGTACGAAAGTAGGGACTAGTGATCCGGCACCGGCTTGTGGAAGCGGTGTCGCTCAACGGATAAAAGGTACCCCGGGGATAACAGGCTGATCTTCCCCAAGAGTCCATATCGACGGGATGGTTTGGCACCTCGATGTCGGCTCGTCGCATCCTGGGGCTGGAGTAGGTCCCAAGGGTTGGGCTGTTCGCCCATTAAAGCGGCACGCGAGCTGGGTTTAGAACGTCGTGAGACAGTTCGGTCTCTATCCGCCGCGCGCGTGGAAACTTGAGGAAGGCTGTCCCTAGTACGAGAGGACCGGGACGGACGTACCTCTGGTGTGCCAGTTGTTCCGCCAGGGGCATTGCTGGTTGGCTACGTACGGAAGGGATAACCGCTGAAAGCATCTAAGCGGGAAGCCTGTTCCGAGATCAGGTTTCATTTGAGGTCCCCCATAGATGATGGGGTTGATAGGCCGGATCTGTACGCACGGTAACGTGTTCAGGTGACCGGTACTAATAGGCCGAACGTCAACACACACCCC
>NZ_JVMD01000035.1 GCF_001056295.1 Corynebacterium halotolerans | reverse complement strand
AGCAGTCGTAGTACATCTCGAATTCCTGCGGCGTCGGGCGCAGGCGGACGGGCTCGATCTCGTGCTCGTACTTGTAGGCGATGTAGGTGTCGATCAGATCCTCGGTGAACACGTCGCCCTCCAGGAGGAACTCGTGGTCCTCGCGCAGGGCCTTCAGCGACGCCTCCAGGGACGTCGGGGCCTGGGGGATGTCGGCGGCCTCCTCCGGCGGGAGCTCGTAGAGGTCCTTGTCCACGGGGGCGTGGGGCTCGATGCGGTTCTTGATGCCGTCGAGGCCGGCCATCATCATCGCGGCGAAGCCGAAGTAGGGGTTGCCCGACGGGTCCGGGGCGCGGAACTCGATGCGCTTTGCCTTCGGGTTGGAGCCGGTGATCGGGATGCGGACCGCGGCGGAGCGGTTGCGCTGCGAGTAGACGAGGTTGATCGGCGCCTCGAAGCCCTTGACCAGGCGGTGGTAGGAGTTCAGCGTCGGGTTGGTGAAGGCGAGCACGGAACCGGCGTGGGCCAGGATGCCGCCGATGTAGTACCGGGCGATGTCGGACAGCCCGCCGTAGCCGGACTCGTCGTGGAACAGTGGCTTGCCGTCCTTCCACAGCGACTGGTGGGCGTGCATGCCGGAGCCGTTGTCGCCGGACAGGGGCTTGGGCATGAAGGTGACGGACTTGCCGGCCCGCCAGGCGGTGGACTTGATGATGTACTTGAAGCTCTGCAGGTCGTCGGCGGCGTGCAGCAGGGTGTTGAACTTGTAGTTGATCTCCTGCTGGCCGCCGGTGCCGACCTCGTGGTGGGCGCGCTCGAGGTCGAAGCCCGCGCGCTCCAGGTTCAGGCACATTTCGTCGCGCAGATCCTGGTAGTGGTCGTACGGGGCGACGGGGAAGTAGCCGCCCTTGATGCGCGTCTTGTAGCCGAGGTTCGGCGAGCCGTCCGGGTTCTCTTCCTTGCCGCGGTTCCACCAGCCCTCGACGGAGTCGACCTCGTAGAAGCCGGCGTTCATCTCGGTGGAGTAGCGGACCTTGTCGAAGATGTAGAACTCGGCCTCGGCGCCGAAGTAGCAGGTGTCGGCGATGCCGGTGGACCGGAGGTACTCCTCGGCCTTGCGGGCGACGTTGCGGGGGTCGCGGGAGAACGGCTCGAGGGTGAAGGGGTCGTTGACGAAGAACTTGATGTTCAGCGTCTTCGCCTTGCGGAAGGGATCGAGGGTCGCGGTGGCCAGGTCGGGAAGCAGCGCCATGTCGGACTCGTCGATGGTGGTGAAGCCGCGGACGGAGGAACCGTCGAACGCCAGGCCCTCGGATGCCGCATCTTCGTCGAAGGCCGAAGCCGGGATGGTGAAGTGCTGCTCGATGCCGGGCACATCGGTGAACCGGACGTCGATGAATTCGACGCCTTCGTCCTCGATGTACTTGATGACCTGTTCGGGGGAGGTGAAGCCCACGGTGACTCCTCGGGTGGAATGTCGGGGAACGTGCGCGCGAGGCACCGGAGAATCCCGGGCCCGCGATATGACGACAACGAAATTATGGGATCGAGGTTTCGCGTCCCGTTCCTGCGTGTTTCGCCCGTGTAACACCTCGTGTGAGCTGGGCCACTGTCATAACCGCCGCGTTAACGGCGCTGCGGCGGCCTAGGATCGGCCCATGCCCACGCTGTTCGACGACCAGCCCGATCCCCGCCCCGACGCCGTCATCGCGCCGGGCGCGGTGTGGCTGCCGGGTTTCCTGGATCTGCGGGAGCAGGCGTGGCTGGCGGACCGTTTCCGCGAGTGGGCCGCCGGTCCGGTCCCGGCGCGGGCGGCGGCGATCCGCGGCAAACCGATGAGCGTGCGCACCGTCTGCCTGGGCTGGCATTGGCGCCCGTACGCGTACACGCGCGCGGCGGTCGACGTCAACGGCCGCCCCGTCCTGCCGTTCCCCGATTGGCTGGTCCGCCTGGGCCGGTCGGCGGTGGAGGCCGCGGCGACGGTGGAGGAGACCGCGTCCGGCTCCACGCTGCTGCGCGGGGTGGCGGGCGAAGGTGGTGGCGAGGAGCCGTCGTCAAGCGGTGGAGCCGGGCCCGCGCCCGGCTACGCCCCCGACGCGGCGCTGGCGAACTACTACGACGGCGACGCGCGGATGGGCATGCACCAGGACCGCGACGAGGTCAGCCGGGCGCCCGTGGTCAGCCTGTCCATCGGCGATGCGTGCACGTTCCGCTTCGGCAACCCCGACTCCCGCAACCGCCCGTACCGCGATCTGGTCCTGGAATCCGGCGACGCGTTCGTCTTCGGCGGCGCGTCGCGCCTGGCGTACCACGGCGTCACCGCCATCCACCCCGGCACGGCGCCGGCGGGGTGCGGGCTGGCGGAGGGGCGCGTCAACATCACGCTGCGCGAGACGGGCCTGGGGTAGCGCGCTGTGCGACGCCCGCGTGTGACGTTCACCGCCGCATCGAGGGGTGCAGGCGCCGCCTCACGCGGAATACCCTTGACCCATGACGACGACAGGCAACGATGGCCGGCCACTGGTGCTCGCCATCACCGCGTGCCCCACGGGCATCGCGCACACGTACATGGCCGCCGAAAACCTCGCCGCGGCCGCAGAAGAAGCCGGCGTCCGCGTCCGCATCGAGACGCACGGGTCCATCGGCGTCGAGGACGCCTTCACCGACGATGAGCTCGCCGCCGCCGACGCGGTGGTGATCGCCGCCGACACGCAGATCGACCGCTCGCGCTTCGCCGGCCTGCCGCTGGTGGCGACGGGCGTCGACGAGGCGATCCGGCGGCCGGGGCAGCTCCTGCGGTCCGCGCTCGATGCCCCGGCCTCGCGCGGCGGGGGAGCGGGAGGCCGCGGTGCCGCCGCGGGTGCCGAGGGTGCCGGGCACGGTGGACGGGCGACCGCAAGCACGGCGACGGCGACGGCCGGGGCGGGCGGCGCAGGTTCCGATCGCGGGGCACCGGTGGGCGCGGCCGCGGAGTTCGGCCGGACGCTCTACCGCGCGCTGATGAACGGCGTGTCCCACATGATCCCGTTCGTGGTCACCGGCGGTCTGCTCATCGCCGTGGCGCTGTCCTTCGGCGGCGTCCCCGGCCCGGAGGGGCTGACGATCCCGGACGATTCCCTCTGGAACACGGTCAGCAAGATCGGCGCGCTGGCGTTTTCGCTGATGGTGCCGGTGCTGTCCGGCTACATCGCCATGGCCATCGCCGACCGCCCGGGTCTCGCGCCGGGCATGGTCACCGGTCTCATCGCCGTCACCGGCGAGCTGTACGGGGCGGAGACCGGCGCGGGGTTCCTCGGCGGCATCGTCACCGGCCTGCTGTCGGGCTATGTCGCGCTGGGCATCCGCAAGATCCCGGTGCACAAGTACGTCGCGCCGATTTGGCCGATCATCGTCATCCCGATCATCACCACCGTCGTGGTCGGTCTGCTGTTCGTGTTCCTGCTGGGGCAGCCGATCGCGGCGCTGTTCACCGCGATGACCGAGTACCTCGGCGGGATGGAGGGCGATTCCGTCCTGCTGCTCGGCGCGATCATCGGCGCGATGATCGCCTTCGACATGGGCGGGCCGTTCAACAAGACGGCGTTCCTGTTCGCCGGCGGGCTCATCGCCGCGGGCAATGCGGCCCCGATGGGCATGGCGGCGGTGGCCATCGCGGTGCCGCCGCTGGGCGTTGGCTTGGCGACGCTCATCCGCCGCGCCTGGTTCACCAAGCCCGAGCGTGACGCTGGCATCGCGGCGCTGTTCATGGGCTTCTTCGGCATCACCGAAGGCGCCATCCCGCTCGCCGCGGCGCGTCCCCTGCAGGTGATCCCCGCCAACGTCATCGGCGGCGCCGTCGCGGCGGCGCTGGCCGGCCTGTTCGCCGTGAAGGACAACGTCATGCACGGTGGCCCGATCGTCGCGGTGCTCGGCGCCGTGGAAAACGTCGGGTGGTTCTTCGCCGCGCTGCTCGTCGGCGTGGCCGTGACCTGCGTGCTGACGCTGCTGCTCATGGGCCTGTCCCGCCGCCGCTCCGGCGAGGATGCGGGTGCTGCGGGAGCTGTCGGCGCTGCCGGCACCGGTGCGGGGGCCGGTGCCGGTGCCGGTGCAAGCGCTGCGGCTGCCGGTACGGGTGCAGGTGCCGCAGCAGAATCGGGCGCCGCCACCGGCGGCACTGGTTCCGGCTCGCGGGATGCCCTGTCGGGGGAGTCCCCGTCGCGGGGTTCCCTGGTGACCGAGGAGCTGGTTTTGCTCGATCTCGATGGCGCGGGCTCCCGCCCGGAGGAGATCATCCGCGCCCTGGCCGATGCCGGCGCGAAGGCCGGGCGCATCGGCGACGTCGACGCCGTCGTCGCCGCTGCCCTGGCCCGCGAGGAATCGTCGACCACCGCCGTCGGCCACGGCGTCGCCATCCCGCATGCGCGCTGCGCCGGAGGCACCGCGCCGATGGTCGCGTTCGCCCGGCTTTCCGACGGCGCGGCGTGGCCCGCACCCGACGATGAGCCGGTGCGGATGGTGTTCCTCATTTCCGTGCCGGAGGACGCCGGCAAGAGCCACCTGAAGATCCTGGCGAAGCTGGCCCGCGCGCTGATGCGCGAGGAGTTCCGCCGCGATCTCGATCATGCGGACGGCAGGGAGCGCGTGGTCGAAATCGTGCGGGGAGCGGTGGCGCCGGAGGCGGCCGCCACGTCGTAAAGCCGCAACGTCGTAAAGCTAGGCGGCGTTCAGCGGCGCACGTACCTCGCCCGCGCGATGGAGTAGAGGCCGTACAGGGCGACGCCGACTCCGACCACGATGAGCATGGCCGCCCCGGCGGGCTGCCCGCCCAGGGTGCGCAGCGCGGAATCCAGGCCGGCGGCCTTCTCCGGGTCGTTGGTTATCGCCGCCATGACGATGAGGACGCCCAGGATCCCGAAGGCCAGGCCGCGCGCCACGTAGCCGACGACGCCCGCCGTGACGATCGCCGAACCGACGTGGCCGGATTCCGCCCCGGCTTCCAGGTCGTCCTTGAATCCCTTGGTGGCGCCGTTCCAGATTGAGTACAGGCCCACGCCGAGCACCACCGCGCCGCCGGCGACGACGAGCGCCACGCCCATGGGCTGCTCCAGGACCTTCGCGGTGATGTCGGAGGCGGTGTCGCCGTCGGAAGTCGACGCCCCGCGGGCGAAGGTCGACGTCGTGACCGCCAGCGAGGCGTACACCACGGCGAGGACCAGGCTTTTGGCCTTGTCCTTGGCCTCTTCCTCGACGAAGATGCCGATCAGCCGCCAGATGGCCAGGCCCGCCAGCCCGGCGACGGCGAGCCACAGGAGCAGCCGCCCGCCGGGGGCTTCGGCGATCTGCGCCAGGGCGCCGGAGTTCGAGGCTTCCTCGCCGCCGGAGTCGTCGGTGGCGATGCGCACCGCCAACCAGCCGATGATCAGGTGCAGGACGCCGACGACTACGTAGCCGGCGCGGGCGAGCATGCCCAGCGCCCGGCTGTCGTCCGCCTTGTCGGCGCCGCGGTCGGCGCTCCGCTTGGCCTTGCGCCCGGCTCGCCAGCCGTGGAGCTTGGCCTTCGAACCGATGCCGGCGACGGACTTTTCAGCGCTCATGAACGCCATTATCCCACCGGCGGAAACGAAGTGCCAGGACGACGGCGTTCGCCGCGAAAGTCAGCCGGGCGCGTTCGGAGGGCCGAGCAGCCGTCCGCGTCGGCCGGGCCGAGCAGCCGGGCGCGTTCGCCGAACTAGCAGTCGTAGTACATCTCGAATTCCTGCGGCGTCGGGCGCAGGCGGACGGGCTCGATCTCGTGCTCGTACTTGTAGGCGATGTAGGTGTCGATCAGATCCTCGGTGAACACGTCGCCCTCCAGGAGGAACTCGTGGTCCTCGCGCAGGGCCTTCAGCGACGCCTCCAGGGACGTCGGGGCCTGGGGGATGTCGGCGGCCTCCTCCGGCGGGAGCTCGTAGAGGTCCTTGTCCACGGGGGCGTGGGGCTCGATGCGGTTCTTGATGCCGTCGAGGCCGGCCATCATCATCGCGGCGAAGCCGAAGTAGGGGTTGCCCGACGGGTCCGGGGCGCGGAACTCGATGCGCTTTGCCTTCGGGTTGGAGCCGGTGATCGGGATGCGGACCGCGGCGGAGCGGTTGCGCTGCGAGTAGACGAGGTTGATCGGCGCCTCGAAGCCCTTGACCAGGCGGTGGTAGGAGTTCAGCGTCGGGTTGGTGAAGGCGAGCACGGAACCGGCGTGGGCCAGGATGCCGCCGATGTAGTACCGGGCGATGTCGGACAGCCCGCCGTAGCCGGACTCGTCGTGGAACAGTGGCTTGCCGTCCTTCCACAGCGACTGGTGGGCGTGCATGCCGGAGCCGTTGTCGCCGGACAGGGGCTTGGGCATGAAGGTGACGGACTTGCCGGCCCGCCAGGCGGTGGACTTGATGATGTACTTGAAGCTCTGCAGGTCGTCGGCGGCGTGCAGCAGGGTGTTGAACTTGTAGTTGATCTCCTGCTGGCCGCCGGTGCCGACCTCGTGGTG
>NZ_JVMD01000034.1 GCF_001056295.1 Corynebacterium halotolerans | reverse complement strand
GTTCCTGGTTACGCCCAGTTTGGGCCGAGGTCGATCACCGGCTCGATGGCGGCAAACTCGACGACGAGACTGTGGGTTATTCCTTCTTCGTCGACCCCAGGAGTTGCATTGAAGAACACGGGTTCATCAGCCCAGATCATGAGGAACGCCCGCTTGAGGGGCTCTGGCACGTAAGCTCCGGCATCGACGAGATCGTTGAGGAAGACCTCTTCGGTGAGGTCGCCGCTTGCGCCGTTCAACCGGTCGTACTTCACGTGGGGGTGCGCCTCCGCTTCAACTCGGCGGCACGTCTCAACGAGATCCATCATTGAACCCCACCTCCTTGATCTCTCCCTCGGCATCGACTTCTCGGACGTTGTCGCCTCGAAGCGGATAGACGCTAGTTATTTTCAGATCATACGCGCTGCCAGGTTTTTCGTCTGCGACCTGAACCGCCAGGTCGAGCCTGTTCCCGTTTGGATCGATAACCTCCTTGATCAAAACCAGCCCGTACCTTCCGTTTTCCTTTACGGCATCTGGATCACGGAGGACAGCGTGAACTCCGTCTGGGCTATCTAGCCAGGAGTCGAGGACTTGCTCGGGCATCTCTGGGAAGAACGTCTTTCGCCCACGGCTTACCTGTGCCGAACCCTGTCGAACAAGCGCCGCTATCTTGCCCGCATGTCGGGCATCATGGCCACCTCGGATCGACTTTCCTCGTAGTTTCCAGTCATGGATATGTCGGAATGGGATAGAACGATCCAGTTTCCGAACATCTGATTTCCATCGGAGGACTGCCTTGGCGTTTACATCCGTGGGCTTTCCGCCGGAGGCAGAACGCCGTTTGTTGATCAAGGCGTTAAACTCGCTCTCGCTTCCTGCCTTCCTCCAGAGCTTTTGCAGATCCCGGTTGATCTTCGGTAACTGCGAATCGTCCTTGACTTCGATGCCTACACACCGGCAGTTGTCGTGGAACCTCGCCAGGCCTACAACCGACTCATGCGAGTACGCCGCACCCCTGGACGCGAGCATCAGACAGAACGTGCATGCCCCGGGTTCAGGAATGCGGGCGAATCCTGTTCCTGCCTTCAAGATCGCTCGGGTTTTCGTATCGTGCGCAGGCTGCGCAACCAGGCGCACCAGCACCCCGTCGAGCTTTCTCTTCGCGGCAGCCATCAGCGCTGGGTCGAAGTTTCGCCGGTACTGCTTCGTCGCCCAGTTGAACCCGGCGCGCGCTTGCTCGTATTCCGCCGGATTCGCTACCTCCGGGAATTCTTCCCCCGCCAGTGCTTCATCGAGCTGCCGGTTGAGGAATAGATGCTCGGCGGCCGCATACGCCGCCTGCTCGCCGTACGTTCGCTGGACGGCGTCAAACGCATCGCGCATGGTGTCCATCCGCACCGGCGGAGCCATCCCATCGGTGTTGGCCCACCACGCGGCCAGATCCTGTTGCGCCAGCATCTGCAGCTGTGCCATGTAGTCCGCGTACTCGTCGTTCGTCGGCACCCCGTCACCTCCGCTCGGCTACAGGCCGGTGGAATCGCCACCAGAGAAGAACGTGTCGAGGTCGACGTCGCCGCGCGGCCGCGGGGGCGCTACTGCACCGTCATCCATCACGCGCCCGGCGGCACCAGCGATCAAGGCAGCGCGTTGCATCGCTTCTCGCTGCCGCAACTCCTGCTTCATGACCCGCTGCTCATCCGGGGTGAAGCCGACGCGGTCCCAGATGGCCTGCGACTGCGGCGGTGCGACGCCCGCGTGCACTGCCTTGACCATCGCGTCCATCGTCGCCGCCAGCGTCGGCGTCGCCGGGTTCGACCACTTCATACGCGAATGCTCGACCTCGGCGACACGGAGCCCGTCGCGGCCGGCGCGCGCCAACCGGCCGACCTCGGCCCACGAGCGGCCGAACTGCGTCTGCCGGCGCTCCGCACGCTTGACGAGGCGGGCCTCCATCGCGCGGATCGCGTCGGCCGAGGCGGCCTGATCCGTGTTGAGCCCCAGGTACGTCGCGGGGATCGCCGCCTCTGCGGCGAGCATGCGCGCCAGGCCCTGGATCTGATCCAGGTACGGGCCCGGGCTCATCGGGTCGAACTGGTCGAGCTTCGGCTGCTGGTCGCCGTCCTCCGCCCCCGGAATCGCCCAGATGCGGCCGGTGACGGTCTCCCACGACGACTTCGGCATCCCGTCGGCTCCGACGAACTGGTCCTCGGTCGCGCCGACGATCCAGCGCTGCGGCGCCGAGAAGAATTCACGGTTGACGTCCATCGCGGTCAACGCGCGCACCGCCGAGCCGGTGTAGCGGCGCACGGCGGCGGTGATCTCCGACTTGCCCCCGCGGTTGCCGACGCGGGGACGGTTGACGAACGCGACCATCGGGATCTGCCCGAGGTTGTGGGCGATGCGGTCGACGATCTGCCACGGCTGGTTGTCCTCGTCACGGCGAGCTTCGACGATCTCGGTGGGCGTCCACAGCTCGACCCGCGTGACGTCGCCCTTCTCGTTGGTGTACTGCGTCAGAGCGTCGTCCAGGCGGCCGGTGCGCTGGTTGAACGTGCCGGTGGTGTTCTTCGCGTCGTGTCCACGGATGAGCTGCTCCGGCTCCCCATCACGGCCGGCGGTGACCGACACGAACGAGCAACCGTAGATCAGCGCGTCCAGGTGAATCTGCGAGGCCTCCACGTCGAGGGCATTGTCGCGGTAGATCCCGGAAAGCTCATCGTCGTCCCAGCCGAGCACATCCAGTCGTTCCTCGAGGACGTCGACGGCCGTGCCCGGCCATCCGGCGATCATCCGCAGTTCCTTGGCTTTCTCCGGCAGGCCGATGCCGAGGAACTTCGTCGTGAAGCTGCCGTCGTAGTACGCCTCGTGCATCAGGTTCGCGTCCTGATGGCCGGACAGCTTCGCCAGCAGGCGCTTGACGGTGCGCTGTTCCTCATCGGTGAATGCGTCGAGGTTCACCAGACCACCACCTTTCGCTTCGCGCGCACCGGACGGACCGGGCGCTTGGCCTTGGTGTACGTGCGGCCGGTGTAGGCCAGCGTCGCGGCCACCAGCGGCGTGATGTCGGCGTCGGCATTGGCGCGGTTCCAGGCCCACGCGTCGCCGAGCTTGCGTTTCCGGGCCGCCGCGGCGGCCAAGTTCAAGTGGACCTGGTCGACGTGACGCAGGTCGTGGCTCATCACCGCGTCGTAGAACTGCGCGGTGGCGGCCGCCATGATGTGCGAGCCGGTCTTGGAGATCTTGATGCCCTCGGCCTCCAACGGGTCGATCAACGACCCCGCCGGCGACAGCACGTCGATCATCACCGCCCGGACGTCCTGCTTCTCCAGGATCGCTTTGAGCCTCGGAGCAACCCATTCCGGCGACCCGCGACGGTTCTCGATGACGTCGACCCAGACGTGACCGTCGACGGTCATTCCGCACGCGGCGATCGACGCCGAGTCGCGACCCGGCGCGATGTCGATGGCCAGGGCGACGGCGTCGCCGTCGTCGATGAGGTTCGGGTCGGCGCAGGCCTGCCAGTCTTCCAGGGGGAGGACGCGGGCGGTGCGTTCCTGCTCCCACATGCCCAGGCGTTCGCGTCGGAAGGACGCGTCGGCCATGGAGGCGCGTTCGGCGCGGACGGTTTCGATGTCCATTCGCACGCCGAGGGCGGGGTTGGCCTGGTACCAGAGGTTCTCGTCGTCGGCGTCGATGGCGGAGCCGTCTTCCGGGGTGAGCACGGACCATTCGGCCCACCAGAGGGTGGAGTCGGAGCCTTCGTGGGCTTCGTCGTGCATTCGGCGGAAGACCTCGCCGTTGATGTCGGTGGGCTCGGGCGGGGTGCCGGTCATGATGATCTGCGGGTCGCCGGCGGGGCCGGCGGAGATCGTGGGCAGCAGCGCTTCGAGTGCTTCGTCCTTGAGCTCCTGTGCTTCGTCGAGGACGAGCGTGTCGACGGAGTAGCCGCGGCCGGAAGACTTCGACCGGGCGATGAACTCGCAGGAGCCGCCGTTGTGGAGCAGGATCGCTTCCTGGCCATTGACCTTGCGGATGGTCTTGACCATCGCGCGGAGCTCGTCGTTTTCCTCGAAGAAGGCGACGAGGCGGATGAACGCCTTTCGCGATGTTTTCACCTCGTGGGCGCTGTGGAGGATGCGGCGGCCCAGCAGCGTCATTTGGCCGAGCTCGATGATCTCCAGGCCGCCGTTCTTGCCGTTCTGTCGCGGCACGGACAGCCCGGCGCGCTTGGCGGCCAGGAGCCCGTCGGCGCCGCGGGCGTTTATGCCGGTGACGACGCCTTCCTGCCATTCGTCGGCGGTGAGCCCGAATGCGGCGGCGAGGTCGATGGCGTCTTCGGCGTCGTAGATGTCGGTGGCGTCGCCGGCGGGCTTTCGCAGGAAGCTAGGCCGTTGACTGCCTACGCGCTTCACGTGCGGCTCGGCGCTCAGCGATTTGGTCAAGTGCGCCACCTCCGTTCGGCTTGCCCGCGGGCTTGGCGGGCTCGGTGCGGTCGATGACGTCGACGAGGCGCGCGCTGAGGGATGCCAAGGCGCGGGGGTCGTAGCAGTAGTCGATTTCCTTGGCCAGGCGGTCGCGCAGGGCGGCGAGGATGGCCGCGCGGTCGCCGGTAGCGGCTGCCTCTGCGACGGCGGAGCGCGGCCGGGCCGGGCCTTCGTCGCCGGTGTTCGTCTCTTCGACATCGTCTTGCGCCGTCGTGGGGCGCGGTGGCGCCGGCGGGTCGGGCTTCGGGTAGCGGTCGGGGTGCCGCTGGGCTCGCTTCTTGCAGCGGCCAGAGCAGTAGAGGCGCTGGCGGCCGGCGAGTTCCTCGCCGCAGACGATGCATTCCAGGTGCGGCTCGTTCATGTGAATCACCGTCCCTACCTGGCGTTATGCCCCTTTTCAGTCCCCGCAGTGCCCAGGGCGCGGGGAGGTATCGCAGCAATGCCGTGCCCTTCGGCTTGGCCGGGGACCGACGGGGTCTCTCCCCTCCCCACCTTCCCATTGTCGCTGGTCAGGGTCTTTTTACTGCCGGTCACCAGGGGCGGACATGCCGTCGCTTCTTCGGCGGGCGGTACGCCCCCTTGGCTCCGGCCGAGCTGTTGCAGCCGAGGTGGGCAGGCTGGAGCGGCCCGAGGTTGTGGCCGCCGGCGCCGACGGGATCGATGTGATCCGCGGAGGGCGACATGGGGTCCGGGGCTTTCAGGCTCTTGTCGATCGGCATGTTGCAGAAGACGCACACGAGGTCGTCGCCGGCGAGGATGCGTGCCCGGTTGCGGCGGTATCGCGGATCGCCCGTGCGAGACATGCGCACCACCTCCCTCGGCGGAGCAGTCGAAAAAGCACAAACGCCGCGTGCCCGTTTCCGGGCGTACGCGACGATTAAGCGCAGCGTAGCACAAGAGGTGTAAACCGCTGGTCGCAGTGCTGCACCGTGTCACGGCAACTCCGTCTCGTTCGGCGCCGTCGATCAGCGATGCGCGGCGCGAGCGCGACGCGACGGACAGCGTTGACGCTTGCGACGGCGCGCCGTGACGCGCCGATGCGCGATGGCCGACTGACATCGGATCACGACGCGGTGCAGCGCAGCGGGCAAGGGTCCGCCGAGCGGTCATCATTGCGCAGGCGCGTCGAGCTGCAAGCGCCAGCGCTTGGCGTAGTCGAGCACCTCGGCCAACGAGTACAGCTGCGTGCCGTCGGGCTGGAGCTGGCACGCGATCAGGTTCTCGCGAGCCCACTTGCGAATCGTCGTATGGCTTACCGGCTCGCCGAGAAGGCGCGCCGCCTCGGCTACCTGCCGGGCAGACCCAACCTCCATCCGCAAGCGCCGGCCTTCTTCTGCGGCGCGCGCCCGCGCAGCCGGCGCCATCGTGCCGGCGGCCGCGGGATCGGACGGGGGAACAACCGGTGGGGCTGGGCCGCCAACCGCAGGGGGCGGGTCCACCAGATCAGCCACCCGGCGCGCCACCCGCGCCACCTCCAACGCATGCTCCCGCGCCCACGGCTGCGCGGCGATGTCGAGGACGTAGCGGTGCAGCCACGCCGCCACGCCCGCGAGCTCATTCGTGCCCGGAGTCCCGACCGCGGTGGCGCCCAGGGTCATCACCACCCGAGTGGCCATCCTCGCCAACACCACCCCGGCATCGATCTTCACGTCCAGGACATGAACCACCACCGGCGGCCGCGACCCTCCGCGCTTCGCCGGGCGGCCAGCGTTCGTCCCGGACGCGGGCGTCGACGGCACCAGCATGTCCGAAACCCGCGGGCCCAGGACCTCCAGCGTGTGCAGATCACGGCCCAGCATGTCCTGCTCGACTTCAGTCAAGTAGTTCTCCATCAGCGCCTGCGCTTCCTTCTCGATCTCGAACCCCTGGATCTCTTCCGGGAAGAGGGCATGCGGCGGCCAGGCTCAGCCCAACCCACCACAGGCCCAGCCCCACCCGACCCGACCCGGCCCGTCCCGGACAGTCCAGATCTGTCAGCCCTGCGATCTAGATCCGGGATAGATCCCAGATCTAGATCCGGAGGCGGCGGCGGATCATCCGGCGCCGCGGCCGCCGGCGGCGATGGGGCAGGCCGCGGCAGCTGTGCATCGGTGGGCATGTGCGTGCTCCCGCTGGATGCGAGGTCGCTAGCCCTGGGGTGGATACGGTCGGAGTGCTCGTGCGCCGGCTGGCTGCCGGGTCGATGCTGCATATGCGTGCTCCCGCTGGCGGCGGGGTCGCTAGCCCATTCGGGAATGGCGGCGACGTCGTCGTCCCATTCGGTGGTGGGCTTCGTGCTCCCGCTGGAGGCGAGGTCGCTGCCCTGGTGGTGGGCACCCGGCATGTGCGTGCTCCCGCTGGAGGCGAGGTCGCTAGCCGGGTGCGGCTGCTCTGCGTTCGCCGGCTGGCTGCCGGGTCGCGGTTGAATAGCGGTATCCGACTGGGTGCCGGGTCGCTCCGGGTTGCCCGGCTGGTTGCCGGGTCTCGGGTGCGCGAGGGGCAGCTGCTCCTGGCGCGGGTCTTCGTCCAGGGACAGGCCGAACATCTCGGCCCATCCCTTGCGCGCCCAGAAGGCGCGGGTGCTGTCGGTGTATCGGGGGCGGTTCGGGGCGGGCAGCAACCACAGCCCGGCCGATCCGTTGGCGTCGCCATCGTTGCGCTTCGAGTTGCAGCTGCGGCACGCCACGACCATGTCGTCCGGGCCGAGATCATCGCCCCGGCGCAGATGGTCGTAGGTCGCGCCACGGTTGCCGCGGCGGTCGGCCCACTCGACGGAGACGCCGCACCAACGGCAGCAATCGCCGTCGCGGTGGCGGACGTGCGCGATGAGTTCCTCGTCGCGGTTGTCCCGCTTGCGCTGACGGTCGTTCTCGACCTGCCAGGCCTCCTTGAAATCCACGAACTCCACGTCCTTGAGCAGCTTCCACTGCTCGACGTCGCCACCTTGGTCGATCCTCGTCATCAGCCCGGCGCGTTCGCAGATGCCGATGAGGTGGGATGCGGTGGCGCGGTCGCCGAAGGCGGCCATGATGGCCTCGCCGAATCCGACGACGCCGTCGGTGAGGTGGCCGGCGGTGAGGGTGACCAGGCCCATGTAGAAGCCGTAGGCGGCCGGGGCGTAGACGGGGTGGATGTCTCGGCGCGCGGCGATGGACAGCAGGCGGGGGTTGGTGAGCGCGTCGTCGCTGGACTTGACCCATGGCATCAGGCATCACTCCCGGAACGGGGCTGCCCGACGTGGTGTCGGTCTGCGAGCGGCGGCATCGTGGTCTCCATCTGCTGGTCGTGGCGCGGTGGCTGGGCGGGTGGGGGTTAGGGGTCTCGGCAGTTGCCGGGCTCGCGTGGGGTGGTCATGCGGCGCCCCTCTCGCTGGTGTCGGGGCGGGACAGGCGCGGGAAGCGGCCGAGGGTGCCGTTGAAGCGGTGGCGGTTGTAGCAGTCGTCGCACAGGCCGCGGCCGGCGTGCTTGGCGATGAGCGTTCCGTCGGGGCGGAGCCGGTCGATGTTCGGGGTGCCCCGCTTGACGATTGCGGTGCCGCAGTCCGCGCATGCGCGGACCTCCGGGACGCGGTCGCGGAGTCGGCGCCATTGGCGGCCGGCGACGACGCCGTCGACGCGGGCGCCGCGGGTTTCGCAGTCGAGCAGGTACCGCTTGCATGCGTCGATCGCCGGGCAGGCGCGGCACGTGAGGACGGCGAGTCGTTGGCGTGCCGCTGCGGTGTCGCTGGGTTCGCCCTCGCGGCGGCTGTCGAACAGGCGCGGGTTTCGCGCGCATGGGGTCGTGTCGTCGTGGTTCATCGGTTGACCTCCAGGCGGGCGCGGGCGTCGGCGATGATCGCGTCGACGTTGAGGCCGAGTTCGCGGCCGCGGCGCGCTCGCTCCTCGAGGAGGTCGGTGAGGCCGTTGGCGACGGCGAAGGATATGTGGTTTCGCACCAGCCCCTGGGCGGCGCACATCGTGCCGTAGATCGGGTGCTCTCCGACCGGGTAGCCGTATAGGCGGCCGTCCCGGTCGATTCCGTGTGTGAGCTCGAAGATGTACTGGTTGATCTCGGTCGCCCCGCAGATGGGGCAGGTGTGCGGTTGGCGCCGACGTTCGGCGTCGCGGCGGGCGGCTTCCTCGGCTTCCCGCTCTGCGACGGCGGCGGGGTCTTCGAACAGCTCCAGCTGGTCAAGCATCGTCGACCTCCTGGTGGATGGTCACCGGGTGGGTGAGGTCTACGCGGGCGAGGTCTCGGGTGTCGATTTCGATGTTCAGGACGGTGGTGTAGACGCGCCGGTATGCGCCGGCGCGGCCACGCTCAGTGATGGCGCGGGTCTCGGAGCCGACGATCACGCCGGTGATCGTCTGGGCATCTGGGTCTCGGCTCATTGGGCCTCTCCGTCCCAGGTGAATCGCGGAGCCATCCGGACAGTGCCTACGGCGGACTCCCACAGGCCGTCAGCGCGGCGGCGCCAGACGAAGCCGTAAACATCGATGCGGGTCTCAGGCGCGTACTTGGTCATCGCTTCCACAAACCGTCCTCGATGAAGCTGCTCAACCCGTCGGCCATCGCCTTCCAATCGACGCGGCCGGGCCGCGCCTCGAACGCCTCAGTCGCCAGCACTTGCGCGAGCTTGACCGCCGCCTCGGGCGTCAGCGCGAGGGTCTGGTCGCCGACGGTCATGCGGACCTTGGTGCCGTTGGCTTTGATCCGGATCTTCATCGCTCGATCACTCCCCACTCGGCGAGACGCAGCTGCTCGGCCTCGTCGAGGGCGGAGCGGAGGTCGTCCGCGGAAACGCCCGGCTTTAGAGCGTCAAGAGGCTTGGCGATGGCGGTGCCGCGGACGTCGGTGGCCATGCGCAGCTGGATCAGGCCCATCCCGGACACGCGGCCGGCAGCATGGGCGCGAGCAACGACGGCGGCAAGCGAGGGGACGTCGCGATACCCGATGCCCGCCAGCTGCTTGAGCACCGATACTGCGTCCTCGGGCTCCACGCCGGCGGTGACGAGCATCGCCCACGGCGTCACGGTGAGATTCGTGCCCATCACTGATCACCGTCCTCGACTGGGATGGACGGGGACACCAGACGCCGGACGATTTGCACGACGTCGGCGTCCTCCATGACGCGGGTGGCCTCGCGCTGGGCGGCGGCGATGGTGTCGTGCCACGTCCACGGCTCCCACAGGGGCCGGCCCTGCTCGCCGTAGGCCACGCCGTACTCCGCGCGCATCTGCGCCTGGTCCTCGAGCACGGTGCGCAGCAGGTCGTGGGCCTCGTCGTTGCTCATGCCCTGCCATTGGTCCATGCGGGCCAGGGCGTCATCGGCTTCCTGCGGGGTCACGACAGGCCCCCGATCGGCTTGGCACTCACGACCCGCAGGGCTGGGCTCGATTCCTGGCCATGGCTCTCGACGTCGCCGGTGGCTCCGTCGACGATCGGGCCCGGCGGCGTGCCGTCCCCGTCGTCCTCGCCGTCGTTTTCGTCGGCGTCGTCGCGGCGGCACACCCACACGGCGGCGAAGTCGCCGGCACGCGCGAAGAACCGGCCCCCGATCTCCGTGGCCTCGAGGCGAAGCACCTCGCCCAGCGACGCCGCGGCTTTCATCAGCTCGGAGGCCTGCGTCGGCGTCATCTCCACGGCGGTATCCGCGAAACCAGGGCCGGCTTCATCGCCGTAACCATCGGCGGCGGCCATCGCCGCGTCGTGCATCTCTTCGACCTCCACGGCGACCTCGCGGATCGCCGCGAACACAGCGCCCTCCTTCTGCCGCCAGGACAGGGCCGGGCGGCGGGTGCGGTGCGTGCAGATCGGCAGCCCGTAGAGCAGCTCGAGCTCCAGCGCATCAGCCGTGTGCGTCAGAAGTGCCTCGACCGGGTTGTCCTTCGACACCTTGTGACGGCAGATCTTCGCCAACTCGCGGGCCGTGGCCGGGGTGATCTCCACCGCGCCGGCCGAGATCGCATCGGCCTCGGGAACGATGCACGCCGCCATCGTCTGCGGATTGCGGGCGGTGACCACCATCGCGCCGGTGTCGGACACCTCGATGCGCACCGTGTCGAACGTCGCCGATTCATCGCGGGCGTCGGCGATATGCGCCACCGACATCAGGGCGCGGGCCAGCTGCTCGGCCGGGGCCTGCGCCTGGATCCGTGAGATCGCGGACTTTGGCTCTTCAACAGCGCTCATTGTTGCGCCTCCTTCATTTCAATGGCCAGCTGGCCAGGGATTTCGTCGGGTTCGTGCTTCTTCGATTCGATCCAGCGGTGGATACCCGCGCGGCGCCCCGGCGGCAGGGACTCCCACCACCGCCACGCCTCTCGGTCGTCGTCCTCAGCGGTCATTCGCCCCTCCCCCGATGCCGACGGCGCGAGCCGCGCTTGGCCATCTCCAGGCGGATGCGCTCCGCCGGGTCCCGCCGGCGGCGGATGCGCTCGCGGTGCTCCGGCGGCATGCCGACGCCACTGTGCGGGCGGCGGGCGACGCAGGAGACCACGTGCGGGCGGAAGAGCAGCTCGCCGGCGGCGCGCCGCTCCTCGGCGTCATGGCGGCCCAGTACCTCGGCGCGGCCGGCGACCAGACGGACCACGCCCGCCGGATCACACGACGCATCGAGCGCAAGGCGTTTTCCCGTCGTGGTTTCGCGCCACATGATCGGGTCTCCGCATTTGTCGCAGTACGCCTCGTCCGGGCCGCGGGGTGCCATCAGCGCCACCGCCGCGGTACGAGCAGGCCGATGGTCTCGCGGACGGCGATCCACGCACACGCACGAATGCTCGGCCGCCGCGGCGCCTCGGCACGACGGCGAGTCGTCAGGATGGTCACGCGACCACCGCCAGCAGCACCAGCCACGCGATGGCCAGCACGGCGACGATCACACCGGTGACGATGGCCACGACGGTGGCGTCGCCCGTGATGCGGCGGCGCCGGCGATGCCGCGGACGCGGGCGGGGCCCGTAGGTGCGCGGCACCCGGTCGGCGTAGAGCATCCGGGCCGTCGACAACCACGTCGGGGTGACGGGGCCGTCCTCGGCGCGGCGGGACGAACGGTGGGTGGTCATCGTGTGGACTCCGAATCGTGGTCAATGGCGTCAGCCCAAGCGATGAACGCGGCGAGGGCGGCGCGGGTTTTCTGGTCAGGCTGGTCATCAATCCAGGTGCGTAGGTCCGCCAGGGGCACGAAGCGGCCCATGCCCGCCTGCGGGGGGCCCCCGGCGGGGAATCACGAACGCACGCGGCATGACGTCGCAAACGTCGCCGAGGTGAAGGGCGTCGACGCGGCGCGGCTCGGCGGCGGGGTCGACCCACGTCACCATCACCAATCGGCCGCCGGCGGCTGGGTACCGCAGTCGCGCGAGGAGCTGAACCGTCACGGCACGACCTCCTCGATCCGGCGGGCGGTGCACCACAGGGAGCGGGCCGCCCACGTCCAGCCGACGACCCCGACGCCCCAGAGCAGCGGCGTCGCGTTGAGCGTCTCGGACGCGGCCACGGCGGTCTGCACCAGCGCATGGACGGCCATCGCCCCGGCGGAGACGGAAAGCAGCCGGCCGACGAGCGCGATGCGGTCGCGGGCATCCCACACGGCTCGGTACGCGCCGCGGTAGCGATTCGGGAAAAGCGCTTCGGCGAGCTCGTGCTCGGCGTCGAAGTCGACGGAGACCCAGTGCGGAAGATCAGGCATTGTTGGCCGCCTTCCGGGCCAGGCCGACGAACTCGGCAATGCGCTCGAAATCCATGCCGGACCACCACTCGGATGTGCCGTCCGGGCGGACGCCGAGGACGACAGGCGCCTCGCGGAATCCGGCCTCCTCGGCGAAGGCGAGGATGCTGTCGTCGAGCGCCTTCACGGTGACCGGAACGTCGTGCCGGGTGAGCATGGCCTGGGTGCGGCGGCACTGCGGACAGTTCGGCGCCGTCCACATCACGACGGACATCGGCTCGGCCGTCGGCGGGCGAATGCCTCGCAGGTCTTGACGGAGTCCCATCAGGCCACCTGCCTCGGGTCGACGGGGAAACCCTCAACCATGACGCGGTCGACCTCGGCGGCCAGGATCTTCCAGTGCTCGCGGGACCCCGGTCGCTTCGGCATCGTGCGGAGCCGGCCGCACTGGCACCAGCGGTAGACGCGCTGGACGTCGATGTCGAAAATCGACGCGAATTCGGCGACGGAGATGGTCCGGCGGCCGGTGACGGGCTGGGTGACGTGATCGGGCATCGTCAACACCCCTCGGGGATTGGATCGAGATCGGGTAGAATGCATGTCAGTTCCTTTCGAACTGGACGGTCCGCGATACCTGTTGCAGCAGGTGCGGGCCGTTTTTTCTTATGGGTGGATGGGTGGTGCGCAGCCCTGCCGGCCTGAGGAGAGCGCCGGAAACGCGCAGGCCATGGGGCGGGCTTTACGGCGAAGAACAAGAAAGACCGCGTTGACGCACCGGCTAGATGGGGCCCGGGTGCGCATCGGTGGCCCCTGGGTGGGACCGGCAGCCGACGCCGCGGGGGAAGCAACCCCCGGGTCCCGGTGCCCGCCGGGGACTCGAACCCCGATGCCAGCCAGTCGGGCCGCGCCACCGCCGAAGCGGGGCGTCTTCACGTCATGACCTGCCGGTATGCTGGGAACATGGCGAATCCAGCAGAACTCCTCCACTCGCAACTCACGCAATGGCGTGGGTCTGGGCAGGTATCCCCGAAAACCGTGCGAAACGTACCGACCGCCGTTGGATGGGAAAACCACCGACGAGCGGTGATCCTCCTCAAAGACATCGAGGACTTGCTGACGATCGCCGAAAAGAACAACGGCCTGAACATGAGCCACGCCAGGCGCCATTTCGACCGTTGGACGCAGATGGTCTTCGCATTCCCGAATGGCTGGACCGGGACCGGCGCCCACAGCATCGACGAGGCTTCGCTCGAACAGCTCGAGGCCACCGCGACTACGCTCCAGGCAGTGGTTCCGACGTTCATCGACGATGGAGCCGAAGGGTTCGCAGGTTTCCTCGACGTCGTCCGCAACCGGGTGGATGAACTTTGCGAAGAGGAGGAATTCCTCCGCATTCACGCGCACCGCGTGCTTAACCACCTGCGCGGACTCCTGGAGGAAAGGGAGTACTTTGGCGAGTTCCGTATAACCAACGCGATCGACGACCTCTTGTTCATCGTCGAGCAGCTCAAGAAGCAGGCCCCGAAGGATCCCTTCCTTCAACGAGCGACGACGACGGTCTGGGGCTTCTTCAAGAAGAACGTCGCCCTCGCGTTCATCGCATCGGTTCCGCTGGCGGCGCTTCCCTCCGGCGACGAAGTCCTGGAACTCGTCTCCTCCCAGGTCCGCGAAATCACCTCTGGCTCCGATGATTCCGTTGCGACCGACGAGGCCGGCAACAAAGCTGGCGCCGAGGGCAAAGACTGACTTAGCCATCGCCCCGCCCTCCCCTGCTGGCGAGGTCGAGCAGCTCGTCCATTGCCTCGTCGATGACGCGGCCTGACGGCCGGCCCGACAGGACCTGTTCGCGGATCCGGACGAGCACGCGGTAGGCGGTGAAATACTCCAGGAGCGGAAGCCCCTCGGGTGCGTAGCGGCGGTCTCCCATCACGCGGCTCCCGCTTCCCGCTTGTCGACGCCAGGCAGCGGAGGATCGATTCGCTCGAATCCGAGCTTCTTGCGGATGAAGTTGATTCCCGACGGCTGCACGTACGTCGTGTACGAGCAGCCAACGTCGCCGTTCTTCTTCTCGAACTCGTGCGGGATAACCTCGAAGTGGTGCATGTACTTCTGGTATGGCGTGTTGCGCTTGCTGCCGGACGCAATGAACACGCCCCGGTTGCGCAACTCGCGGAACAGCCGGTTCTGGCCGATTCCGAGCATCTTTCCGACGTTGCCCACCGAGTACTTGCCGGTGGCGTCGAGGAAGGAGTCGTATGCCTCGGCTTTCGGCTCGAGCTCCTTGTTCTTCGCCTCGAGCTGGAGCCGCTCGGTCTCGGCGTTCATCGCAATCTGGATAAGCTCCATCCGCGTGATCGACGCGCCGTCGATGGGCGGCGCGGCGAGGCGCTTCTCCATCTCGGTGAACGCGCGGATGAGGGCCTTCTTGAATTCGATGACGACGGCGTTGTTGCGGAACAACGTCATCGCGAACATCGCGTGCTCGCGGTTGAGGACGGCGACTTCTCGGCTCTGCGTTCCTCCCGCCGTTTCGAAGGGTCGGATTTCAAATCCGACCCTTCCGAAGTCCTCGAAGTCGGTGAGGTTGGTGCGGATCAGCTTGATCACGCTGGCGTGCTGCAGCCCGGTCCCAGCCGCGATTACCTCGCTGGTCGTAGTCGGGATGCCGTTGGCGTTGGCCTGGACGAGGTCGTTCATCACGCGGCCCCCGCTTCCTGCTTGTCGACGCCCGGCGCGGCGAGGTCTTCGTCGGCCCACATGATTGCGATGGGCGGGACTCCGAGTGCGGCGGCGACGGCGCGGAGGTGCTTCCGGTTGAGGTTGCGGCGGCCGGCTTCGATGTTGGCGAGGGTGGGGCGGGCCATTCCGACGCGGGTGGCGAGTTGGTCGATGGTGGCGCCGGTGTATTCGCGGAGGGCCTTGATCGTCGCGCCCACCCGCTGACGCTCCAAGGCATCACGGTCAATGTCGCTCATGTTTCTTTTCCTTCCGGTCTTGCTAGCAGGCTAGCGCGACCGCCTGAAACATGTCAACACTCTTGCCTGAAACACTTCAGGAAACTTGCGAAAGTGCTGGTCGCAATGGAACGACAAGGGCGTGATTTCACGTCCGTGTTTCATGCAACCTGCGCGTTTCTTTCGCCGTTACCCTTCTGGTGTTTCACTGTGTTTCTTGCAACACTGAAGGCATGGCAGATCTGAAGGCACTGGGACGGGTAGTCGCAGCCCGGCGCGCTGCGCTCGAAATGACGCAAACCGACGTCGCCATCAAGGCGAGCGTGTCTGCCCGGTCGATCCACAACTTGGAAAGTGGTGCCACATGGCCGCAGGTAGCCAACCGCGAGAGGATCGAGCATGCTCTCGGCTGGGCGCCCGGCTCCCTAGAGGCAATCCGCGAAGGCGGCGAGCCGGTCGAGTTGGCCGGAGACGAACCGTCGCAAAGCACAGGAATCCCCTTCAGGGATCTCCCCCGCCCTGCCGCGGGGAGCGAGAACGTCATCACTGACGCCGCTCTCGTCGAATCCCTTCGAACGATCCAGCGGCACGCCCAAGGCCTCTCCCCCGACATCGCTGCCGTGCTCGCGCACACCGTCGCTCAAGCGGACCTCGAGTCCCTACCGCACCGCATCGAGAAACTGACCTTCCAGGAGCTGACCATCGTCAGCGAAATGGTCGACTCTTTGCTCCGTGCCCGAGGCATCGAACGCCCTGCCCCCAAACCCATGTCCATGTACACCGGCGACGCGAAGCAAGTTGAGCTTCGATCCGACGGAACCGTCGTCTTCGGTCCCGACGAGGACTCCGGAGAACCCGGCGAGCAGCCTGATGATCTCGCCGCCCGGCGCGATTCGAGCAGCCAGGGGCGCGGTGCCGGCAAGCGGACCGACGAAATGACCGACGAAGAGCTGGCGGACCTGGCCCGCACCGATGAAACGTGGGCCGGGTACGTGGATACGCGGCGCGAGACGGCGGACGAGGAGATCTGATGTCTCGCTCCGGTCCAGCGCCGATGAAGGCGCATTCCCCCGCTGAATCAACGCTCGAGGGGGCAAGTGGTTCGCCCGGTTCGGCGAGTGCGTTGCCCGGGCTTGAGGGCTATCCGCCCGCGCTTCCCGAGTCAGCTTCCCCATGGTCGGCAACGATGGCCGATCTCCGGCACGTTTTCGTTGATCAGGGGCCGGAGGGCCAGCGGGGCGCGAGGGATCTCCGACTCCGGGCGCTCGAGCTCCACGCGGAGGTCGTGGGGAACCTCTTCCGCGGAAGCCCGGTCCGGATGTGGGTGAACGGCGGATTCTTGACGCACAAAGACTGGCGGGCGCCCAGCGACATTGACGTCGTGTACTTCGCCCGCCCGGAGTGCCTTGAACGGGCCTTTTCCGGCCGCGCCGTGTCTCTGTGGACGCTGGCCAGCGTCAACGGGTCCATCGGGAGCGGCAATGCAGCCCCGGAATTCAACGACGTGGACATCAGACCCGGGTTCGGGCTCGTCGACGCATACATTGCCGCCGACACCCCGCCCATGCGGAAATACTGGTCCCGCCAGTGGAGTACCGTCAAAGGCCCCGACGGCAACATCATCGACGGCCGCAGAAAAGGATTCGTGGAGGTGACGATCAATGACTGAGCCCAGCACCCACGACATCGAGATGGGCGATCTGCTCGCCGACGTCATCGCCGATGCCCGCACCCGCCCCGCAACGGCCGACTTCGAACTCGGCCAGGTCTACGGCGGCATCGTCGCCGGCAACGAATACCTCGAGCGAATCTGGTCCCGCGAGACCGGCCCCGAGCAAGCCCGACTCGACCTTCACCTGACCGGAGAAGGAGTCACGGGGCACACGACGTCGGCAAAGCACCTCGGTGCTTTCGCCCGGGCGATTTCCCGCGCCGTGAAGCACGTAGCGAAGGACGCACTGGGGATCGGCAAATACTCCGAGAACCTGCTGATCGAAGGCATGCAACCCGGATCCGTCCGCGTCGTCTTCCGCGTGCCCGACCAGCCCATCCCCGCCAACGAATCACCCTTGGCGGGAACCCAGGCCAGCAGTCAAGATTCCGAGGCACTGCGCACCACCGCGATGATTCTCGCGGCTGCCGTCGAATCGGAAGCCCTCGACGACGACGTACTGTCCGCCCTCATCGCCGATCTCCCACCCGAGGCACGAGTGGCCATCAAGTCCGCGGCCACAACGGCAAAAGCAAGTGCATGGCTCATCGATGGCCGCCTCGAGCAACGTGGCCACGACCCTGAGCGTGTCTCCCTCAACCCAATGGCAGCCCAGAAGCTCATCTCCGCCGTGGAGAACAACCCCACCGCCGAGCGAAAGGAGACGCTCGTCGGCACCCTCGATGGATTCAGCCGAGCCACCGGCCGAGCCCAAATCGCCACGACCACGGGCCTCGTCTACGTCGCCGTCCCCGACCCCGAACTCATGGAGAAGGTCGCCGACCTCGCAGCAGAACGCGACACCCCCATCAAAGCCACCATCACCGTCTTCGAAACCATCGCCGAAGGACGAAGCGAAGCCATCCGCGTAAGCCGACGCCTCGACGACATCGCGCGCCGCGGCCCGGACCCCAGCCAAGCCACCATCGACGATGAAATCGCCCAGGTCTACGACGACAATCAGGCCATCTGAGAAACCACACCGCAAACAAAATGACCGGCCCCGCCGCTCACCTGGACAGTGACGCGCGGCAGGGCCGGGGATACGGCGCCGCCGCGTGGGCGGCCCGCTGACGCGAAGGATACGGCATGGCGTCCATCACCCCGTACCAGACGAAAGCCGGCCGCCGCTGGCAGGTGCAGTACACCAAGCCCGACGGCACCAGAAGCAAAAAACGCGGCTTCACCACCAAAGCCGCAGCCACCGCCTGGGAACAGGACCAGGGCCACGCCCGGCGCGCCGGCGCGTGGGTCGATCCGTCGCGGGAGAGGACCACGGTCGGGGAGATCGGGGGCCGGTGGCTGGCGGCGCAGACGCACCTGAAGCCGTCGTGGGCGCGGACGGTGGAGTCGAATGGGCGGCTGCACGTCGAGCCGCGGTGGGGCGGGCGGCCGGTCGGGGCCATCCGGCGGTCGGAGGTGCAGGAGTGGGTGTCGACGATCGGGCTGTCGGGGTCGAAGGTGCGGCAGATCCACCAGGTGCTGGCCCAGGTGCTGGACATGGCGATCGCCGATGGGTGCCTGGCGGTGAATCCGGCGCGCGGCGTGACGCTGCCGCGCAAGGGCAAGGCCGTGAAGGTGTACCTGCCGATGGCGCGGGTGCGGGCGCTGGCGGAGGCGTGCACGAAGCACTCGGAGATCCTGTGGCTGCTGGCGACGACGGGGATGCGGTGGGCGGAGTTGGCCGGCCTGCAGCCGCGGGACTTCGATTTGCCGCGGCGGCGCATCCATCTGCGGCGCGCGGCGGTCACCGTGGGTGGCGCGGTGGAGGTCGGCACGCTCAAAGGGCACGAGAACCGGGTGATCGCGGTGCCGCGGTTCGTGTGCAACATGGTCGCCCCGCTGCTGGAGGGCACGGCAGACGACGCGTGGGGGTGGCAGCGTGCCGGCGGCGGGCCGATGCTGCTGCCGACGAGCGAGTCCTGGTTCCACGGCGCCCTAGCGCGGGCACGCGCGGCCGACCCCGGATTCCCCGAGGTGACCATCCACGGTCTGCGGCACGTCGCCGCCGGGCTGCTGGTGTCGTCGGGGGCGAGCGTGAAAGTCGTGCAGCGGCAGCTCGGGCACGCCTCGGCGGCGATGACGCTGGACACCTACGCGGACCTGTGGGACGGCGACCTCGATGTCGTCGCCGACGCGATGGAGGACCTCCACATGAGCATAGGCGCGATCAAAAGTGAGCCAAAAGTGAGCCACGGGCGCGATACCGCTTAGCATACATGCTGGTCAGGATCGTTTTTGGTGCCGTTCATGCGGGGGTTCGAGTCCCACCGGGGGCACAACGGGAGCACCCCCGCTGACCTACTTCAAGGCAGGTCAGCGGGGGTTTTCTCGTTCTCGGACGGCGACTGGGGCCGAATCGTTCAGGGATTGGGGGGTCAGGACGCAATCGGGGACTCACGCAGGCACAGGCCGGGGAGGATGCACTCGCGGAGCTCGCAGCGCGCGCCGGGTTCAACTGGGCGACGAAGCAGTACCGGTGAAAATTCGACCCAGCGCAGATGGCAGCCGCGAAGAGAAAGCTCAAAGGAGTGCTGGTGCGTCTCGTTGCGCAGCCGGCGCACGAGACGAAAACCCGAGCGATCTTGAAGGCGGGAACGGGATTCCCCCGCATTCCTGAACACGGAGGCATGCACGTCCCGTCTGATGCTCGCGTCCGGGGGGGGCGGCGTACTCACATGAGTCGGTTATGGGCCTGGCGAGGTTCCACGACAACTGCCGGTGTGCAGGCATCGAAGTCAAGGACGATTCGCAGTTGCCGCGAATTAACCGCGAGCTAGCCGAGGCGTGGAGGGCATCGGGAAACGAGACGGCATTCAAGAAGGAGCTGCAAGCGCGGTGGATCGGAGCTTGGCCTCGCCGCATTACGAACCCCGGTGTCAAGGTCCCGAAGCACGAGGCAATTACGCACGAGTCACTTGCTCAAGCAGGGCGGAAGCTCGAAAACCAGGCGCCATCGAATATCGAAGGCTCGAAAACACCGGACATTTACCTTGACGGCGTCCTTACCGAGGTAAAAGCTCCGGAGGGAAACAGCAAGGGAACGGTCGTCCAGCTGATCTTCGAGGGGCGAAAACAAGCTATTCACAACGTAATTGACCTCCATCGCGCGGATATGACGAACGAAGAGGCGCTGCGGCAAAATGACTACGTAATGCGTCGCTTCCCCGAGTTAGACTCGGTGTTGCTAGTCACCCACGAAGGCAAGTTCGTCGAAAGGAGAAGGTATGACTGAGAGTTTCAGCATTACATCCGATGCGCGCCTCGCTGACGTCATGGCAATCCTTGAAGGCTCCGAACTTGTGCGAACCATCCGATGGGATGAAAATTTCAAGGCTTACCGAATCGGAACGGCTGGTGGTGGATACGTCACCGTGGCCGAGGACCTCAAGATTGAGTCCGATGAGAAGGAGGCGTGGCTCGATATCCACGAGCAGGACGATGAAGGCCTTCAGTTCAAGCTATTCGACCTCTTGCGAAATGAACTTCGAGTTCGCGTCACTAGAGGGTCACGCGATGGTGAGAAGTCCGATCCAGGCGAAACCGCAAACGTAGGTGCAGAAGACTGAGTTTCGCTCAACTTTCCGCCCTGCTGCCACACCATGGGGCGCGCCGGGCTTGGTCATGAAAGGTCCCGCCCATGGTGGGCAACCGGTTTCGAAAACCGGGATGGGATGACACCGCGTCGGGGTTCGATTCCAACCGAATCCGGTCAGTACGAGGCCATGGAGGTTTCGGCCCCAGAGCCGATCGAGCCCGAGCACACCGCCCGGAAGCACACGACGAAGCGGGAACAGGCTTGACCTGGCTGTTCAGGTCGTCGACGAAGATTTGACAACGGGTTGATCTCAAGATAATTAGCGTCTATCCGCTTCGAGACGACGATGTCCGAGAAGTCGATGCCGAGGGAGAGATCAAGGAGGTGAGGTTCAATGATGGATCTCGTTGAGACGTGCCGCCGAGTTGAAGCGGAGGCGCACCCCCACGTGAAGTACGACCGGTTGAACGGCGCAAGCGGCGACCTCACCGAAGAGGTCTTCCTCAACGATCTCGTCGATGCCGGAGCTTACGTGCCAGAGCCCCTCAAGCGGGCGTTCCTCATGATCTGGGCTGATGAACCCGTGTTCTTCAATGCAACTCCTGGGGTCGACGAAGAAGGAATAACCCACAGTCTCGTCGTCGAGTTTGCCGCCATCGAGCCGGTGATCGACCTCGGCCCAAACTGGGCGTAACCAGGAAC
>NZ_JVMD01000033.1:105155-178210 GCF_001056295.1 Corynebacterium halotolerans | reverse complement strand
TCCTTCCTCGACGCCACCGGCAAGTACTCGGTGGGCAACGTCGGGAAGATGCTCGGCATCGGCCAGAACAAGCTCTTCCGTGAACTCCGCAATCGGGGCGTGCTCATCGCGTCCGGCAGCAAGCGCAACACGCCGTACCAGAAGTACATGCACCACTTCGAAGTCATCCCGCACGAGTTCGAAAAGAAGAACGGCGACATCGGCTGCTCCTACACGACGTACGTGCAGCCGTCGGGAATCGACTTCATCCGCAAGAAGCTCGGCTTCGAGCGGATCGATCCGCCGCTGCCCGGCGTCGGCAAGCGGGAAGCGGGGGTCGCGTGATGGACGTCCATGGCAAGCCGCCGACGGCCAGCACGGTAGACGTCAACCTTTCCGAGAAGACGATTCAGGTCGACGGGGAGCCGTTCCCGTGGCTGATCACGGGATTCAAGATCGCCACGAGAACGGACCACATCGCCACGCTGACGGTCGAAATCCCCGTTCAGGAGATCACCGTAGAGCTACGCGAGTAGAGCGCCGTTCACCGGCGGGTGTCGACCAGGCCACAACAACGTAGCCAATCGGACCCCAGCCTTGGGCGAAAACCTCGGAAGGACCATCGCCAGCCGGCACCTCCTCCAGCGTCAGCCTCCATTTGCTCGACGCGAACATGCCGGCCACAGCAGCGCCCTCCAGATGCATCTCAACATCCAGCGCGTCACCGCCGGTGTTGTTCACCACCTGGAATCGCTTCCCAGCCTCATGACGCAAGTACCAAGCATCCATCCAAATCACCTCCCAACCGGGGCGGCAGCCCCACCAACAGTTAACCCGTCGAAAAGAAGGAGGGCACCATGTCCGCTGATCCGTGGCTCATGACTCAGGTCCGCCGCCGGGCCTCCCAAATCGTCGAGGACTGGTCCGAGCGCGTCTACGTCCGCTGCATCGTCGACGAGCTCGAAGCCGAGGGCATCTACGACATCCGGCATCTGCCGGCCGACGAGGTCGACGCGCTGATCATCCGGCACACCGTCGCCCCGCTGATGGACGACGAGGACGAGGAGGAGGTGGCGTGATGTCCGGCATCAAACCCGGCGACGTCGCCATGAACGGCCGCCGTTACGCGCCTGAGGGGCTTCCGCTCCTCGAATACTTCACCGCTTACCGCGTGCTGACGCGGATCCGCGAGCAGGTCCTGACGGGCAGGCCGTCGGGCCGCGTCATCGACGAGGCAATGGACGAGCTGCTCGACCTCGCAGGCAAGGGAGGGCGGGGCGATGGGTAGGTCAGTTTCCCACACCTGGAGGCAGGGCCGCGTTAACAGCCGCAATGCCGATCTGCTTGCTGGCGGCCCCAGCCACGCCTCCGACGAAGACGTTGCCGAACCAGTCCTTGAACTTGCTCCACGTGGATGCCCCTCGGGGTCCTCGTCCGTGAGGAGCACGATGATGCTCCGGAGCTCGGCGAGTGCCTTCTGCAGGTCGAACTCGCCTCGGGTCGAGAACTCGTCGAGGCACAGCTGAAGGTGTGCGATGACGTAAGTCAGATGCCGATTCAGGTTATGGGGCACGTGGTCGGCTCGATCGCGTTGAGCTTCGCGGAGTTCGTCAAGCTTTTCGTTCATTCGCGAAACGCCGTCCGGGGCGATCTGCGGCTGGGTGATGCGGAGCATGGTGCCGAGCGTTGCCAGCATTCGCAGCGACTGCGGGTCAATGTTGCTGCTCCCGGATTGCCAACCGTTCGGGTACACGAAGACGGCTTTGCACCAGCTCGGGAACTCGTTCCGCCGCTCCGTTACGTCCAAAACCCCTGTCGCCTCGTGCTCGTCGAGAAGCATCTCGATCGCGTCCAACAGGGCCACAGCCGTGCGGTGCGTCTTCCACTGGGGATCGTTGGCCAAGGCTCGAGCGGTCGCTGTCGATTTCGAGGCGCCGTGGTTCCAGGCCGTCAGCTGCGCGTGAAGAAGTTCTGCTGGATTCGCCATGCGTCAAGCATACCGGCAGGTCATGGCGTTCAGACGCCCCGCTGTGCGGAGGCGCGGTCCGACTGGCAGACACCGGGGTTCAAGTCCCCGGCGGGCACCCGGACTCGTCGCCTTCCCGGCGCCGGCTGTCCGATCCCACCCCGGGGTCGCCAGCGCCGCGGCGAGTCCGATCTAACCGGTGCGTCAAAGCGGGTTCGTCTGTTCCCCGCCAAGCCCGCCCCATGGCCTGCGCGTTTCCGGCGCTCTCCTCAGGCCGGCAGGGCTGCGCACCACCCATCCACCCATAAGAAAACGGCCCGCACCTGGTGCAACAGGTGTGGCGGGCCGCTTCTAGTTCGAAGGAGAACTGCAATGCATGATACCCGACCCTACTCGCCGGAGGTGGTGACGATGCCCATCATCCTGACTGGCCCGGAGATCCGCGCGTATCTGCGGATCGATAGCGCACAGTTGTCGCGGCTGGCCACCCGTGACGAGGATCCGTTGCCGGCCCGCAAGACCGCCGGCATGGGTTGGCGCGCTCGTCGCTCAGACCTCGATGACTGGCTGGACCGCCAGGGGGTGGCGGCATGAGGCCTGAGCTGACCAG
This sequence comes from Corynebacterium halotolerans, assembly GCF_001056295.1. Taxonomy (GTDB): domain Bacteria; phylum Actinomycetota; class Actinomycetes; order Mycobacteriales; family Mycobacteriaceae; genus Corynebacterium; species Corynebacterium hansenii. The sequence continues at coordinate 175,655 of NZ_JVMD01000033.1, read as the reverse complement.
GACCACGAGCCACCGCGATGACGCGTTGCGCGTCGTGATGTGGACGAAGCCCGGCTGCGCGGCGTGTGCCCGTACCGAGAAGCTGTTGACCCGGCACGACGTGCCCGTCCTCGAAGAGGACATGACCGCCGAGATCTTGCAGTTCGCGGCCGACATGGGATTCCGTGAGGCCCCGGTGGTCCTCGGCGTGCGTCCCGATGGCACGTCGACGTGGTGGGCGGGGCTCGACTTCGCCCGCATCGCCGAGTTCGTCGGCCTGGCACGGAAGGAGCGCGACCGTGTCTGATCTTCCTTCCTGGGTGCGTGTCGACGTTGACGCCGAGCACGAACTCGCCGAAGCCATCTACCCGCACCGGTACCGCGCCGCGTACCGCGCGGTGTGGGACGCGCGCGACCAGATCGCCGCCGCCGGCCGCTGGCTGGCGGTCGGAGCCGGGGTCATGGCCGTTCACGCGCTGGTCCAGACCGCGATCACCGCATCGCAGGTCCTCAACACTGAACCGCTGTTGTGGGGCCTCGGCTTCATCGGGTGGACGGGTACGGCCCACGTGCTGTGGCGCACGGCCTGCCGGATCGAGGAGGTTGTGCCGTGACCACCGCTGAACGCCTGGCCGCCGAGGAGCTCGACCGCTTCTTCTTCCGCAGGCGCTTGCAGACCCGACTGCAGGCTGTCGCCTCGTGCCTGTCGCGCCCCGCCGCGGACTTGCTCTTGGAGGGCGCAGCTGACCCGCGCCGCCGGATCCCGTGCGACGGAGTCCACCTGCCGTACTTGCCGGCCGCCGAGCTGGTCCGTCACGGGTGCATCGCCGACGAGGGCCGACTGACGGGCCACGGCATCGCCGTCGCCGAGCGCATCGAGGCGCTGCGGGCGGCCAAGCGCGCGCTGGAGGACTGGGAGGAGCCGTCGTGACCACGCACCTTCTCGCACGCCTGCGCTACCCGTCCGCCGGCGGCCGCCTGGTGATGCTCACCTGGATCGACCCGGACGCCGAGCCGCGCCGCGTCGGGGCACTGCACCTGGGCGACGTTTGCGACGTCATGCCCCGCCCGTTCGTCATCCCGCGCCGCGCGATGCTGCCCCGGCCGCCCCAGGTCGGCGTCGGCCGCTTCGTCTCCCTGTCTGAGCTGCGCACCTGGATCGACGACCAGCCCGACCAGAAAACCCGCGCCGCCCTGGCCGCATTCATCGCCTGGGCCGACGCCATTGACCTCGACCATGATCTGGAGGCCGCACGATGACCACCCACCAGCCCGCCCGCCGCGCCGAGGACGGCCCCGAGCCGCCGACGTGGTGCTCGACCGCCCGCCTGCTCGCCGCCGACCGGGTGCCGCGCACCTACGGCGGCGCTCAGCGCCCGCGGCATCGCCGCCGCATCCGCCCGGCCCTGTGGCGGTTGCGCCGCATGCGTGGCGACGTCACCGGCGTGATCATCGTGACTGCCGTCCTCATCGCACTGCTGGGCATCACCTGGCTGATGGTGCTGGGGGTGTACCTGTGACCGCCCAGATCACCGGCCGCCGTGCCGTGGCGCCACGCCGGCCGTCGATCCGTGCCTGCGCATGGATCGCCGTGCGCGAGACCGTCGGCCTGCTGCTGCCGAGGAGGTGGCGGTGATGGGGCGGAGGAAGCCGGAGACCCCGGACGAGGCGTACTGCACGCGGTGCGGCGACCCGATCATGTGGCGCGAGACGACCGCAGGCAAGCGCATCCCGCTCGATGCGTCGTGCGACCCGAATGGCGTGGTCCGCCTGGTGCGCGGTCGCGCGGAGGTCCTGGGGCAGCACGACGCGGAGGAGCGTCGCGCCGCCGGCGAGCTCCTCTTCAAGCCGCACGTCGTGTCGTGTACGTCGGGCCGGCCCCGCGGCGTCGGGATGCCGCCGGAGGTACGCGAGCGCATCCGTCGTCGGCAGGACCCGGCGGAGCGGATCCGCATCGAGCTGGCCAAGCGCGGCAGCCGCCGCCGGCAGATCGGGAGGCCGGATGGGTGACCACGACGACCGTGCCGCGTGGGCGTGGTGGGAATCCCTGTCGCCGGAGCGGCGCGCGGGGATCCACCGCTGGATCGAAGCGAAGAAGCACTCAACTGATGAAATCCCTGGCCAACTGGCCATCGAAATGAAGGAGGCAGTGGGATGACCACTCCCCACGAGGACGACTACCCGGTGAGCGTCGTCGGCCGCATGTCGTTTACCGCGCCGAGCGTGGAGCTGGCGAAGGCGTTGGAGACCATCGCCCCGATCCCGGACGCGAAGTCCGCGGCCGGTTTCGATGCCGTCCGCATCGAGGCCACCGATGGCGGCGCCGTCGTCGTGTCAGCGGCCAGCCCGCTGATGATGGCCATGGCCGTGGTGCCTGACACCGACGTCGTCGGTGCGGGCTGCGTGGAGGTGTCGGTGAAGACGGCCCGCGAGTTCGCGGCGGTGTGCCGCCAGAAGGTCGCCGTCGACAACGACGTCGAGGCGCTGCTCCAGCAGTCCGGCGAGGCCGTCGAGCTGGAGCTGCTCTATGGTCTGCCGATTTGCCAGCACCGCACGCGCCGCCCGGCGTTTTCCCCAACGATGCGAACAGCGGGGATCTTCCCGCGGGTATCGAAGGAGATCGCCAAGGCGGACGAAGAGCGCACGGTCGACCCGGAGCGCCGCAAGGATCCGGAGGGAAATGACCTGCCGTTCACTCCGCCGTCGATGACCCCGGCCCAGGCGTCGGCACTGACGAAGGCCGCGTCGGTCATCGGAGAGCCGATCTGCCTGCGCCACACCGAGAAGGACGGCGCGTTCCTGGCCACCATCGGTGAGGCGTTCGGATCGATCTACGTCTGCACCAACGACCCGAAGCCCGACGAGGACGACGAAGACGGCGCCGACGAGGCGCCGGCCGGGCCCGTGGTCGATGGCGCCGCCGGCGACGTCGGCGCGGGGGAGCCGGGGGCCGGTTCGCTGCGCATCGTCGGCGCGAAGCCGATCGGCGGTGTCTCGTGACGCCGCAGGAAGCTCAGGCCGCCCTGGACCGCATGGACAGGTGGCAGGGCATGCCCAACGACGAAGCCCACGAGCTCTTGGGCCAAGCGCTGGAGTTCATTGCGTCGATGCGCACCGAGTACGGCGTGACGTACCAGGTGAAGTCCGAGGACCCGGCGGCGCCACCGCACGAGTTCGACACCGGCCGCTGGCACGACTCTCGCGAGGCGGCGCGCGCCGAGTTCGCCAAGGTCCTCGAGGAGGACCACGACGTCGTGCGGCTGGTCGGACGACAGGTGTCCCCGCTGGAGACCATGACCACCGCAGTGTGGGGTGAGCGCTCATGACCGCCCCGACGCCGAGCCCGCGGGGCATCTTGTTCGTCGCCGGCCTTGGCGCCGATGACGCGGACCGGCTGCTGATGCAGCTGCCCATCATCGGCTACCGCGACGTCCCCGCGATCGCGCGCGTCATCGCCAGGGCCCACGCCGCTGGCCGGGCCTCGGGAATGGATCTGATCCACCTGCGCATGGCCACCGACATCCGCGGCTCTGCCGTCGCCGGGCCTCTGGAGGCGCTGCACCCCGGTGCCCCGGTCGCGGAGCTGCGCGCCGCGCTCGACGAGGTCGAGCGCCTGCGGCTCGCGGAGTGGGGAGTGGCCCCGCGATGACCTGCCTCGACTGCGCGGCCCCCATGCCCCCATCCCTGATGCCCCTCTGCGCCTCCTGCGCCCGTGTTGCCGTGAATGTCCTCGGCAGCGTGGACGCCCGGATCGACCTCCTGGAGGAAAAATGACCGACACAACCATCCGAACCGATGTCTACGGCTTCACCTGGGCCCGCCGCGACGACGGTCAGTGGGAATCCGCCTACGGCACCGTCCGCCCGGACCCCCGCTTCACCTGGAACGAGGACGAGGAATGAACCGCTTCTCCAACGCCATTGTCATCGTCTGCTGCGCGACCGCCGCGGCAATCGTCGCCGCGTGCTTGATCTACGCCCTGTTGGCCGGGCCCGAGCCCACCACGGGACCGCCCGCGTCCACGCCGGCCACCGTCACCGAGACCACGACGGCCGCGACGACGACCACGACGGCCACGATCACCTTCACCCACGCGACGAGCTGCCCGCCGTCGCCGTCCGCCGACTACTAGGAGAGGGGGCGAGAATGACCAGCCAGCTGTTCCTCTTCGAGGACCCCGCCGACGTCGCCGAGCGGGAAGCCGAGGAGACCACCCGCCGTGACGCCGAGCGACTTCGGCAGCCGCACACCTGCCCGTGCTGCGGCACCACTGAGCCCAACGCGTATCTGCTGAGCATCAATCACGGCTACGACCTCCTCCGCGGGACGATCTACGGATTCCCCGTCGGCCGGCACCCGATCTACGGGAAGCGTTGCGGCAAGCAGGCCCTCATCGACTCCCACATCCGGTACGCCACGGTCCGTGGCCTCTCGGACCTGCTCGAGGAATGCGCGTCCACCGGCCGCCGAATCGGTCTCGACGTCGGCGCGATCATCGCCGACGCCCGTGCCCGTGCGGAGGCCAGCCAGCGATGATCCCCACCGGCACCCAGTGCCAGCGCATGCCGCGCCTGTTCGACAGCCGCGACGAAGGCGAACCGCACAAGGCCGCCGCTGCCCGCCAGCGCCTGGCAATCCACGCTTGCCGGTCGTGTCCCGCCCTCGACGCGTGCAAGCGGTACCTGCTCGACTGCGAGACCCGCGGTGCCCAGGTCGACGGTGTCGTCGCCGGCCGCCATTGGCGCCGCCTCCGCGACCGCATCGCAGAGGTCCGCCCCTGCGCGGACTGCGGCGCCGACATGGTCAAGCGGGGCACCCCGACCATCGACCGGCTTCGCACCGACGGGACGCTCACCGCCAGGCACGCCGGCCGCGGCCTGTGCGACGACTGCTACTCCAACCACCGCATCGCCGACACCCTCAGCCGATTCCCCCGCCAATCGCGCACCAGCGCGCACGAGAAGGGAGGCGCACGACGATGAACTGCCGCGACCCCTAGACCCCCAACTACCGCCAATGATGACCGCGCCCTGACCAGAAGACGGAGACGACCATGCGAACCACCGACGCCCACGATCGCGCCGGGCAGCCCCGTTCCGGGAGTGATGCCTGATGGCGTGGATCAAGAAGGGCGATACGTGGAACGACGCACCGGAGTGGATGCGGGCTTACGAGCTCGCGGCCACGCGCGGTGATGATCGCCTCGTCAACGAGCTCAAGGGCGCGGCCGAGTCGCTGTTCGCGCATTCGGCACAGCAGTGGACCGACTACAAGATCACCTACGGCGCCGCGGTGCGGCATATCGGCATCAGCCGAGTCGAGCCGGTCCTGGCCGACCTGATCACGATTGGGCTCCTCACGGAGTCCACCGAGGGCAATGAGCGCGTGTTCATGCTCGTTGAGCGTGAGGCGTTCGAGCACCTCATCCGGTCGGATTCCAAGGCCAAGTCCACCAAGCGCCGCAACGATCAGAATCGTGGCGGTCTGCAGGTGCCGGTGATGCTCCGTGATGGAGACCAGTGCCGGTACTGCGCCGACGAGGTGGTGTGGGGCGACAACAAGTCCGACCGTGGCCGCGAGTACGACCACCGGGACATGGACGCCCCGACGACCCCGGACAACTACGTGACCACCTGCCGCGGCTGTAACCAGCTGCGGCATGAACTCGGCGACCGGGCCGAGGAGGAGCTCCCGCTCCTCGATCCGCCGGCAGCCCCGGTCTACGGGCCGGAGCTGATCAAGAAGCTGTCGCGGTGGGAAACGCTCACCGCGCGGTGGTGCAAGAAGGAGGGACTCCCGAACCCGCTTGATGCGGGCGAGGTCGAGGCCCAGGACGACCCGGCCGCCAGCCGGGCAGCGACCCCTTCTCCAGAAGTTGATGAAGTACGCGAACCGTCCCCGGCAACGGGCACCAGCCAGGTGTCCAGTGCGCCGCAGTTCCCCAAGGATTCCCGGCAGGTTGAGTCCAAGGGTCGAGCCGTCAATGGGAGTCCCCGGCAGCCAGCCGGGGCCACGTCAGCCCCCGTAGTCAAGCCGCTTCCGGAACCCGACGCCACCCAGGCGCCCGGTGATCCGCAGGGCCGATCAGCGTCGCACGTGCGCGACGCCGGTCCCGCTAATGAAGCACCCCAGCCCGCACGTCGTCGTCGCCGGCGCCGCAAGAAGTAGGCCTCGAGTCCACGGCACCCGCCACGCGGGGCTGCATTCGGTCTACATCTGGCGCGTCCTACGGCACCGCACACGCGGTGCGGCGACGCGAGTTTTGGCGTACCCGAATCCGGTGCCGCCGCCCTCGAATCTGGTTCGAACCAGGGGAGTGGGAAACGGGCGGCACCGGGTCGGGACGGGACGGGTCGGGTCGGGTCGGGTTGGCGTTACCCACCACCTACCTCGACCACTGGAAGCGAAGGGAAGTCATGGAGTTCTATCTGACCGAAGTTGAGCAGGACCTGTTGGGCAGGGATCTCCACACACTGGAGGTGCTTGGCCCTCGGGTGGCGGACATGTTGGTGCCGTCGACGCCTGCGTCCGGGACGAATGCCGGCCGCCCGGCGAAGCGGTCGGGTTCGCGGCCGCCAGTGGTGGTGCATGTCCTCGACGTGAAGATCGATGCCGGGGTGGTTCTGGCGAAGCTGGTCACCCGGCTGGTGATGACGGTCGGCCGCGCGGAGGTCGGGGCGCCGGGGACCAACGAGATCGCGGGGATGGCGGCGTGGCTGCATCGGCATGTGCTCGTGATCGCGGCCCAGCCGTGGGCGCGGGAGCGTGCGCTGGAGGTGGCGCGCGTGGCCCGGCGGGTGGCTGATCTGGTGGACCCGCCCCCGCCCGTCGATGCCCCGTCCCCTCCCCGTGCGCTTGGCCCCCACCCCCCTCCCGATCAGTCCCCCTCCCCATCGGGTGCCTGCTCCCCGGGGCAGCCGGGGCGGGGAGCAGTGGCGGAAGGCGAGGGAGTTCATGGCGTCCGGTGGGAACGCGCGGGCTTCGCCTTCGGCTCGTCGCGGCAGGTCGAGGAAGCCGCGCGTCTGCTCGGCGAGCCGGTCAGCCGCACGACGATCCGCAAGTGGGCACGCGAAGGGCACGTGGTGGCGCACCTGCAGGACGACGGCACGCAGCTCTACTCGCTGGCCGAGGTACTCGACTACGCGCGGCGCTGGCGGCTGCAGCTCGACGAGGCGTCGTCATGATCGGTGCTGACGTTCGTGCGCGCCGTAGCCGGCGGCTGGCCGCGCAGGTCGCGGCAGCTCGTGCGATCAGCGACGCACGGCGTGGGAGCCCGGACGCTGGGCCGTGGCCAAACGAGACCGGAATGCGCGGTGCTGCGGCCAGGCTTCAGCGTTCGCAGAAGGGGCAGAGCGGCACGACATGGTGCGGCACTTCGACCTGGGGTTTCCACCTCGTGTGCTACGCTGCGCTTAATCGTCGCGTGAACCCGGAAACGGTCACGCGGCGTTTGTCATTCAATCGCAGGTCAACGGTATGACGGTGGCGCGAGGAGGTGTCGATGGCGGGCTGGCGATCCAACTCCCGTGGCCCCCGGTCGCGCGGATTCCCGGAGGCCGTCCGCCTGGCGATCCTCTCCCGGGACCGGTACCAGTGCCAGCTGGCCTATCCCGGTTGCGCGGGCACAGCCACCGACGCCGACCACGTCATTCCGGTCTTCGAGGGCGGCAACGACGAGATGACCAATGGTCAGGCCGCATGCCCGGCCTGCCACAAGATCAAGACCCAGGCGGAAGCTGCCCGCGCCCGGCGGCGCCGCGCCCGCCGGCCGGCCCCGCGGCACCCGGGGCTCCGCGCCGACTGAGGGTGGGGGATGCCCCTCGCTCCGATCCCAGCCCGGGGCGGAGGGCATTGGCTCTCGAAAACGGTACGGGTTAGAAGTTTTTGCAGGTCAGTATGTATTTCGGCCCGTGTGGGACGCTGGCGCGATGCCGTGACCTGCGGCAACATTGAACCCGTTTCGGCCGTCTCTGACGCCTCTACGGAGCCTGTGTGGAACAGGGCCCAATGAAGATCATTCATGCAGGTCAGGGGTTCCTTTCGTAACGAATCACGAGTACGATGGAAAGCATGAGGAGCACATGCGAGACCTGCGGAGAGACCCTGCCGATCCAGCGCGCCGGGCGGCCGCCGAAGTACTGCTCCTCGCCGTGCCGCCAAGCCGGATACCGGGCCCGCAAGCGTCGCCAGCTGCCCCCTGAGATGGTCGCGGCCGACCGGTGGGTGGCCGCCGACGGCAAGCGCCCCATGACCGCTGACGGCCGCGCAGCGTCCTCGACTGACCCGTCGACGTGGGGCCCGCGCACCGACGTCGCAGAAGGGCCGAACGGCTTCATGCTCGGCGCGGGCTTCGCCTGCATCGACCTCGACGGCTGCGTGGCCGCCGACGGCCGGGTCGAACCGTGGGCCCGGTCGATCCTCGCAACGGTGCCCGACGCGTTCGTCGAGCGCTCGGTCAGCGGCCGGGGCCTGCACATCTTCGGCCTGCTTCCCGAGGGACCGGGCCGCAACCTCGGGCGCGCCGAGTACTACTCCAAGTCCCGATTCATCCGCGTCACCGGCAACGTCCACCGGCAAGGGGCGCTCGTCGCGCTGTCGCCGGCCATCGCCGAGATCCACCGCCAGCACGCAGCTGGCCAGATTCCCCAGCGCCGCGGCGCTGCCCGAGGGAGGGCGGCCGCCGCGGCGTGACAACCGCCAAGGAGGTGCCCCATGCCCGGACCGATCCCGAAGCGTTCCGACCAGCGGCGCCGCCGCAACAAGGACGACGGACCGCCCCCGCTGCGAGTCGCTGGCTCCAAGACCGTGAAGCCACCGGCCGAGGACAGGTCGTGGCACCCGGCGGCGAAGCGTTGGTTCCGCGCCCTCAAGCACTCCGGGCAGGCGGTGTTCTACGAGCCGTCCGACTGGGCATATGCGCAGTTGGCTGCTGATCTGCTCACCGCGGAGATGGCGATGGAGAAGCCGCGCGCGGCGACCATCGGCCTGGTGCTGTCGATGATGGACAACCTCATGACCTCGGAGGGGGCACGCCGGCGAATCCGCGTGGAGCTCCAGCGCCCGGGCCTCGACGACGCCGATGGCGCCGCGACGGTCTCGATGCTCGAGAAGTACAAGAACGACCTGGCCGGCTGATCCGGCGCCGCGCGGAGGTAATGACGACCATGGTCGCCGCCGCCGAACGACTGGAGACCCTGCCCGACGGGCTGCCGACGCTAACGCTGGGCTGGGAGGCCCTGGCCTGGGCCGCGAAGTACCTGCGCCACCCCAACGGCATCCGCGCCGGCAAGCGCTGGGAATTCACCCGCGAGCAGGCCCGCTTCATCCTCTGGTTCTACGCCGTCGACGAAAACGGCCGCTGGCTGTACTACCACGCCGCCCGCAGGCTGGCGAAGGGCTCGGGGAAGAGCCCGTTCGCCGCCGTCCTGGCGCTGATCGAGTTCCTGGCGCCGGTTCGGTTCAGCCACTTCGACCCGGACGTGCTCGGCGGTTGCGTCGGCAAGCCCGTCCACATGCCGTTGGTACAGATCGCCGCCGTGTCCCTCGACCAGACCGAGAACACCATGCGCATGGTCCGCGCCATGGCCTCCAAAAAGGCCGCCCCGCAGCTCCACGCCGACTACGCCCTCGACGTCGGAAAAACACAGATCAACGTCGAGCCCGCCGGCAAACTCGAAGTCATCACCTCGTCGTCGGCCACCGCCGAAGGCGCGGAGGCGACCTTCATCATCGGCGACGAGCTCGAGCACTGGACCGCGGGTAACGGCGGCACCGAACTGCACCGCACGCTGCTCGACAACCTGTCCAAGTCCGGCTCCCGCATGCTGGAGACCCTCAACTCCTGGACCCCCGGCTCCGGCAGCGCCGGTGAGGAAACGTTCGACTCCTGGTGCATGCAGGAAGACGGCCTGACCAAGAACGAACTGAAGATCCTCTACGACTGCCGCCAGGCACCACCAGACACCGACATGGCCGACGAAGCCAGCCTTCGCGCCGGGCTGGAATGGGTCTACGCGGACTGCCCGTGGGTGGATATCGACTGGATCATCACCCGCATCTGGCACCCGAAGGCGCGGCCGGACGATTCGAAGCGCAAGTACCTGAACTGGCCCGTCGCGTCGGTCGATGCGTGGGTGGACCCAAAGGACTGGGCGCAGATGACGGCGCCGACGCGTCAACTCGTCGACGGCGAGCGCGTCGTGCTGTTCTTCGACGGCTCGCTGTCCAACGACCACACGGCCCTCGTCGGCTGCTGCATGGCGGACGGGCACGTGTTCACGGCCGGGGTGTGGGCGCCACCCGAGGACGGCGGCAACGTCGACGTGGAGGCGGTCGATGCGGGTGTTGCCCGCGCGTTCGACCGGTTCGACGTCGTGGCGTTCTGGGCCGACGTCCGCGAGTGGGAGTCGTTCGTCAAGGTCGACTGGCCCCAGCGGTACGGCGACGGCCTGCGGCTGTGGGCGTCGCCGAAGGCCCGGCATCCGGAGCCGATCGCCTGGGACATGCGCGGCAAGGACTTCCTGTTCACCCAGGCGTGCGAGCTCGCGGCCGCCGAGATCATGCAGCACTCGTTTACTCACGACGGCGATTCGCGTCTCGTGGCGCATGTTCGTAACGCGCACCGGCACATCGGCCGCTACGGCGAGACGGTTCGCAAGGAATCGAAGAAGTCCAGCCGGAAGATCGACGCGGCGGTCTGCATGATCGGCGCGCGCATGGTCTACCGGCTGGCCAAGGATGACCCGGCGGTCAATGCCGCACCGGTCAACGACGAAGCGATGTTCATCTAAGGAGGTGCGTCACGCATGAATGAAGGACAGGCCCGAGAGGCCGTTCGGGCCCTGCTCGTCGAGCATGCCGCCCAGCGGCGACGCTACGACGTCATTGACCGTGCGGTCCGTCCGTGGTCGGACGCTGAAGCAGCCCGACGCATGGGCGTTCAACAGGGCAAGAACTTCCACCGGCACCTCAAGATCGCCAAGATGGCCCAGACCCCCTTCCTCGGGCTTGTGCTCGATACTTACGGGCAGAGCTTGAAGGTCGACAACTTCTTCTCCTCCGGAGCCAAGCAGGCGCCGGCGTGGCGATGGTGGCAAACCAACCGCATGAACGCTCGCCAAACCGGACTGCACCGCGCGGCCTTGGAGTACGGCACTGCTTACGCCTCTGTCCTGCCGGCCGCCGGCGACGCGGCGCGTATCGGCGTGCACTCGCCGCGGCGCTTGGTGGCGTTCTACGGCGAGCCGTTCGCGTGGCCCGGGGAGGGGGACGCAAGCAGCGAAGAGTTCCCGATCATTGCCCTGGCCATTCAGGGGCACCACTTGCGTCTGTACGACGAGACCAACGTCTATTACTTCGGCGCTGAGCACGTCCCCGGCGATCCGCTCGCGTGGAGCGCGTCGCACTACCTCACCGACGCCAACCTGCCGTACCTGGAGGCCCGGCCGCACGGTGTGGGCGTCACGCCCATCGTCCGATACCAGGACCGGATGATGGCCGACGGCGAAGAGACCAACGGAATCGTCGAGCACCTCATCGCCTTGTCCGACCGCATCGACCGAACGAACTACGAGCAGGGCGTCGCCCAGTACTGGAGCGCGTTCAAACAACGCTACGTCCTCGGTTGGATGCCGAAGAACGAACAGGACGCGATGCGGCAGTCCGCCTCCGACACCTGGTTCTTCGGCAACAAGGACGTCAAGGTCGGCCAGTTCGACTCCACGGACCTGTCCCAGTACACCGAGGCCCGGCAAGCCACGGTCCGAGACTTGGCGGCCACGGCGCAGGTGCCGGCCCAGTCGCTGGGGGCCAACGCGATCAGCAACATCTCGGCGGACGGTCTCGCCGCGCTGGAAACCTCGAAGGACCGCAAGGCCTCCGAGATCCAGACCTCGCTGGGGGAGTCCCACGAGCAGCTCCTGCGCCTGTGCGCGCACATCACCGGGGACGGTGACGGTGCCGCGGACTTCGGCGCGGAGGTCAAGTGGGCGGAGACCTCCTCCCGGTCCTTCGCGCAGACCGTCGACGGCCTCGGCAAACTCGCTTCGCTTCTCGGTGTGCCCAAGGAGGAGCTGTGGGCGGATATCCCGGGCTGGACCCGCGAGCGGGTCGATCGGGCGCTGTCGCGCGCCGCCGCACTCCCGCAGGAATCCAGCGGTCTTTTCGACTCCGAGGACGAAGACAGCATCCCGGAAAGCAATTGACCCGCTTCCGCTGGCCAGCCGTCGATGAATCACAGGAGGTGCCCCCATGCAGGACAGCGAAAAGCGCATGCGCCGCGAGATCGCGGCCATCGTCACCGACCACGGCATCCCCACCGACGTCGACAGCGCCAACCGCCTGGCCGCGCGGCTCCATCCGGTCGTACAGAAGTACCGCGGCGACTACTACCGCCACGACGTCACCCAAATGGGCGCCGACATGAACGCACTCGGCCTGGAGGTGGCCCCCGCGAAGATGCGGGACTACCCGCCGCATGCCACCCACGATGCGGTGATCCGCGCCATCGGCATGGGAGAAAAGCCGAGCAACATCGAGCTGGAGCTCGTCGATGACGTCACCCGCGCCCTGATCACCCAGTCGGTGCCGGCCTACGTCTTCCCAGACCACCCCGGAGCGATGGAAAAGGTCATCGCCCGGGTGTCGTCGACACTGCTGCGCCACGCCCGCAAGGCCGGCCGCGACGCCGTGTCCGACACCGCCAAGCTCGGCAGGGTCCGCGACGCGGCACTCAAACGGCCGGTAGGCAAACGCGTCGGCTACGCCCGCGTCCTCTCCGGTAAGGAAAACTGCGCGTTTTGCGCCATGCTCGCCTCCCGTGGCCCCGTCTACACCGAAGACACGGCCACGCGCCGCAAGGACGGGAACCGCTACCACGACGGCTGCGACTGCCGGGCACAGCTCGTTATCGAAGGCAAACCGTGGCCGGGGCAGGAGGAGTACTTGCGACTTGAGCAGAGGTGGAGGAAAGCGACGGGGGATCTCTCCGGTGCTGACATGTGGGAGGCATGGAGACTTGACCATGACTCCGGCATCCCCGGCGTCGTGCTCCGCGCTCCACGGCGGGATCGCGCGCTGATGCGCACCGCCCCATACTTCCGCGATGAACCTCTGCCTAAGGCTAATCAACTCGTCAAGCATTCGATCTGGGGATGGAGGCCCAAACACGGTCCGGTCACAACGGAGACGGCGCGGAATGGGCATTCCTTCGACTCGATACGTGAGAAGGGCACGTTCTTTCCGAAACGGTGGACGGACCAGGACATCGCCGATGCGATTACCGCGACGATGGAAGATCCTTACCTGGTCGAGTCCGGCCCGGTGCGGCGTATCGCCTACCGTGAGATCGATGACGTGATGGTCGCCGTCAAGTGGGACTACAACCAAGGCCGGGCCAAGATCAACACGGCCTACCCCGTCTACGGAGCTGGCGTGCAAAAGTACGAGAAGGCCACAGGGAATCGCATAGACTGGGAAACGGACGCAGAAAAACAGATGAAGAAGGCAAGGAGGCCGAGTCGTGATGAATACTGAGCAAGCCATCATCGAATTGCTCGCGCTTCCGCAGCTTGCAGATTCGCCAGCCCGTGGCCGCTTCACATCTGGGGAAACGGCCGACGCCGCGTCGTATCTCGCGGAAGACATCGCGGAAGCCCGCGTTCGGCTTTCCGATGAACAACGCGACGGGCTTCTCGCCGGCATCGAAGAGTACGCAGACGGCGACCGCGACCTTTTCGAGGCGTACGCGCGCCTGCTGAATCCCGAAAACTGGGAATAGCCATGTAGAAGCCACAGCCGCGGGGTGCGAGTCCCCGCCATGGCACTGCCCCGCACCACACCCGTGGTGGCGGGGTTTTCTTATGCCCGAAAACTGAACGATCGCCCTGGAGGGATCATCATGTCGGAGGAAAACACCGCCACCGAGTCCACCAACGAGGTGGCAGCCAACGAGGCCCCGGGGGCCGAGAAGGCATCCGAGGAACGCACCCCGGAGTCCTACATGGACGAAATCCGCAAGCTGCGCGAGGAGTCCGCCGCCATGCGCCGCCAGCGCAACGAGCTGCGCGCCGACGCCGAGGCGTGGCGCGAGAAGCAGGACGCGGAGAAGTCCGAGCTCCAGCGGCAGCAGGAGCAGCGAGCCGAGCTCGAGGCCAAGCTCGCCGACACCGCCGCGGAGAACACCCGACTTCGCCTGGCCGCCAAGTACGGCATCGCCGAGGAGAACCTCGACTTCCTGGGCTCCGGTAGCCCCGAGGAGATCGAGGCCCGCGCCAAGCGCCTGTCCGAGCTGCAGCAGTCCCAGATCGAGAAGCCGCCGTCCAACGTGCCGGTGGAACAGCTCGGCGGACCCCGCCCCAAGCAGGACGAGACCCCGGATAACGCGTTCCCGCCCAGCTGGCCGGTATAAGCCGCCAGCACCAACCCATCCACTTCCCGTTGAAGGAGGAAGACATGGCCACGCCCATTCACTTCACCCCGGCGACGAACATCACCGCCAAGGCGGCCGAGGCGCTCACCCAGGGCACCTTCGTCGTCGTCTCGGCCGAGATGGACGGCCGGAACCCCGTCGTCAAGCCCGCCACCGCCGACGCCATCGCGCTCGGCGTCGCCGCCCACGACTGCGCCGCCGACGACTACGTCACCATCTACCGCATCGGCGTCTACGAGCTCGCCGCCTCCGGCACCATCGCCGCCGGCGACTCCGTGTCCACCGCCGCGGCCGGCAAGGCCGCCAAGACCGCCGCCGGCCCCGTCGCCGGCATCGCACTGACCAAGGCCGCCAACGGTGTCGTCACCGTGGCGCTGAAGTAAGGAGTAACCAATGGCACGAGACCCGATGTTCCCGCTCGGCGCCCCCGAAGTCCGGGACGGCGCGATCACCATCGACATGATGCTCAACGAGCCCACCCGCATCGACAACTACGCGGCCCGACTCGTCGAGCGCGACCTGCTCACCCAGGTCATTTTCGGCAACGTCACCACCTCCGGCGGCGCCCTGCTGTTCGACCAGCTCGTCAAGAACGAGGCTACCGCCACCGACAAGCCCGGCGTCATCGCGCCGGGCGCCGAGTTCCCGGTGCTGCACACCCCGGACGGCGAGCCGATGGTCAAGCGCGTCCAGAAGACCGGCGGAAAGTTCGGCATCACCGACGAGGCCCGCAACCGCAACGACGCGGTCCTTCTGCAGCGCAAGATCTCGCAGGTGGCCAACACCATGGTCAAGGACCTCGACGAGCGCGGCATCAAGGCGCTCTCCGATGCGCTGACCGTGCTCGATGATCGGGCCCTGACGGTCGCTTCCGGCGGCTGGGCGGCGGCCGCCGGCGTCCAGGCGTCGGCCAAGACCGCGAAGACGGGCGAGGGCGAGCTGATCAACAACCTGCTCGACGCGCAGCTGAAGATCCAGGAGACCGAGCTCGGCTACAACCCGGACGTCCTGATCCTGAACCCGGCCGACGCGAAGAACCTCAAGCTGGTCTTCGGCGTCGCCAACTACCAGGAGATGCTGTCCACCTTCGGCCTGACGCTGCACACCACCACCGCCCAGCCCGCCGGCGAGGGCCTGGTGCTGCAGTCCGGCATGGTCGGCGTCATGGGCGTCGAGTCCCCGATCTCCACGGAGACCTGGCGCGACGCCTCGGTGCAGACCACCTGGTCGCAGACGTGGGCGACCGTCGCGTTCGGTGTCACCGACCCGATGGCGATGGTCAAGCTCACCAACCTCGGGGCGTAATCATGTTCGCCACCGTCGATGAAGTGCGCACACGGTGGCGGGGATACCCGGCCGGTCTGGAAAACGACACGGTCGAGGCTCTGCTGTCCGACGCCGCGGTGTGGCTGCGGGCGATGTTCCCGGGGATCCCGGAAACGCCGCCGGAGTCGCTTTCCGGCGTACTGCGGGTCGTCTCCGCGGCGATGGTCAAGCGGGCGCTGCTCGCTGACGGCGCCGAGGGGCTGTCCCAGCAGCAGGCGACGGCCGGGTCGTTTTCCTACTCCCAGTCGTACAGCAACCCCAACGGGGCGCTGTACATCACGGGACAGGAGCGGGCGATGCTCGAAGCCGCGCTCGATGACGCTGGGGCTAACGGCGCCCGGAGCATGGAGGCCGGCGGATGGTAGGCCCGAGGTTCGCGCTTCTCTACACCGTTACGAAAATCCGGCCGGGTGCCACGGTTATCAACGAGCACGGCGATGAAACCACCACGGCGGAGGTCACCGAAGAGGTGGCCGCCGCGGGGTGGGCGGAGCCGTCCGACGTCGACAAGTCGACTTTCACCGCCCCCGCCCATTACGAGTACGCCCTGGACCTCTACGCCGACGCCGGCCACATCGTGGTCGGTGATCACGTCGAGGTCGACGGCACCCGGTACGAGGTCATCGGTCGGTCGAACTTCGACCACGGGCCGTTCGGCTGGGCTCCGGGGCTCGACGTCATCAAGCTGGGAAGGAGCACCGGGTGAAGATCAAGTGGAACATGGCCGCGTTCAAGGCCATTCGCTTCGACCCCACCGTCGTCGGCGTGATCAACAACGCCGCCGCGAAGATCGCGGCTGCCGCCGGCGACGGCTACGAAACCGGCGCGTACTCCGGGACCAACCGCCCGCGCGCCTCGGTGATCACCGCGACGTACAAGGCCCAGCGCGACAACGCCAAAAACAACACCCTGGCCAGGAGCATCGATGCGGCTCGATGACCCCCAGGCAACCACCGCACTTCGCCAGCTGCTGCTGAAGCTCGTGGAAGGAATTCCCATCTCCACGCAGCTGCCCCGCGAGGTGACGGTCCCGCGGATCCGAATCGAGCGCGTCGGCGGCAAAGACGAAAACCGAGTCACCGCCTCGCCCCGCTTCGCGATCCAGATCTATGCCGCCGACGGCCCCGCCGCCGAGAGGATCACCGGCCAGCTCGCACTCGCACTGCTCGAAGGCGAGTGGCCCGGTACCCGCACCGCTACAGGCCACCGCCTGCGCGGTTGGGAGGAGGAGTCCGTCATGAGTTTTCCCGACCCTGACCGCACGGATCTCGCCCGATGGCAGATCCTCGGCCGCCTGCGCATCTCCAAGCTGCGCCCGGCCTGACCACCACCTGAATCACACGAAGCCCCGCCGAAACCGGCAGGGGCTTTTCTCATGCCTTAGGAGGCAATCATGGCCGATACCGGTCTCATCACGTCCATCGACGCCGGCCGCTCCGGCACCGCGTTCCGCTCCACCCGCCGCGTCGAAACCCTGCCCGAAACCGCCGTCGACGACCTGGAGGCCACCCTCGTCGACCTCGGCATCGTCGCCGAGTCCGGCGTCACCCACGCCACCAACCGCGAGACCGACGACCGCAAGGGCCTCGGCGGCGACGTCGTCTACACGCTGCAGACCTCCGTCGACAACACCATCGTCCTGACCCTGATGGAGTCCCAGAACGCCGAGGTCCTGCGCACCGTCGTCGGCGACGACAACGTCCTCGTCGACTCCGCCACCGGCCACGTCACCGTCCGCCACAACAAGGCGAAGATGCCGCGCTGCACCTTCGTCTTCGACTTCCTCATCGACCAGGGCCTCAAGCGCTCCCTCGTCGAGGTCGGCCAGGTCATCACCGTCGGCGACGTCGTCAACACCTCCACGGAGATCATTCAGTACGAGGTCACCATCAAGTGCTTCGCCGGCCCCCGCATCGACGGCGACTTCATGCGCGACTTCTACGCCTACACCGACGGCGCCATCGCCCTCGGCGTCGCCACCGGCATGCTCCCCGACGCCACCGAGGGCACCGAGTACGGCTACCAGCTCCGCGCCTCCGGCGGCACCGCCCCGTACTCCTGGACCGCCGTCGGCGAGCTGCCCACCGGCCTGACCCTGTCCACCACCGGCCACCTGTCCGGCACCCCGACCGTCTCCGGCGAGCAGCAGGTCACCGTCAACGTCTCCGACGAGAACGGCATCACCGCCCGCAAGACGCTGACCCTCCACATCAAGCCCACCGGCGACGAGCCGGGCGCCTAACCACCGCCCACCCCACAAGCCCGCCCCTGCCGTCGTCACCCGCGACAGCAAGGGCGGCCCACAAGCTTTCTCAGGAGGAACCCCCATGGCCACCCGCCAGCTCATCCCCGCCCACGACCCGCGCGTCATGGTCACCATCGAGGTCCCCGTCGAAGGCCGCAAGAAGCCCCTCGTCTTCACCGCCAAGCGCTGGGAATTCCAGCCCGAGCAGCTCATCGACGACTTCCAGGAACACCTCTCGTCCGCCATCGACCCCGAAACCGGCAAGCTCGCCGAAGGCCGCAAGGACGGCGAACTCCTCATCGACTGGTGGCTCGACACCCTCGACCTCCCCGACGCCGACGAGCTCAAGAAGCTCACCATCGGCGAGCGCAACCAGCTCTGGATGATCTGGCGCGCCGAATCGGAAATCGACCTGGGGGAATCCGAGGCCTCCTAGCAGCACTGGAGGCCGACCCCGAACTGCGGACCGCGCTGACCCTCGACCTCCTCGAGCTCGGCCGATCCATCCACGACATGGGCACCACCGCCCTGTCCTGGATCGAAGTCCGCACCCTGCTGACCGCCACCAGATACGGCTCCTACGTCACCGAACACCGAAGCCCCGGCACGAGCCTGCTCTCCCCGGAAATGCGCGTCATGACCGCCATCGCCGACGCCACCCGCGCCGCCAACTGGCAACGCACCGGAGACCGCAACGCCCCCAGGCCACCGCCCATCTGGCAGGAGATCTACCCACCCCAACCAGAACCCGCCGACGAGGAAGCAAACGACCGAATGGTCGAAGCAACCCCCGAGGCATTCGCCCGCATCCGCGCAGAAATCGCCGCCAGGCGCAAAATCGCCGTCCCCGCCGACGGCCCGCGCGAATAACCCGAGGAGGTCCCCATGGCCGAGGAACTCGCCGTCGTCTACGTCCCCATCGTCCCGGAAACCTCCAAGATCGCGCCGGGCGTGCGCTCGGCGTTGGGTGGGGCGGCGAAGTACGCGGAGCGCGACGGCGCCGGGATCGGTTCGAAGCTGTCGACGGGCATCGGCAAGACCCTCAAGACCGGTGCGGTGGCCACGGGCGCCGCTGTCGCCGGCGTGCTCGGCGCCGCGATGACCAAGGGCTTCCAGCGCCTGACGGCCATCGACTCCGCGGAGGCGAAGCTGTCGGGTCTGGGGCACACCGCCGGCAGCGTGTCGTCCATCATGGACGATGCTCTGGCCAGCGTGAAGGGTACCGCCTTCGGCCTGGGTGATGCTGCCAGCGCTGCGGCGTCGGCCGTCGCGTCCGGCGTGAAGCCGGGCAAGGACCTTCAGCGCACGCTGAAGCTCATGGGCGACGCTGCGGCGATCGCGGGCACCGACCTGGGGTCGATGGCGGGGATCTTCAACAAGGTCGCCGCCTCGGGGAAGCTCCAGGGCGACGTGCTCGCCCAGCTCGGCGACGCGGGTATCCCGATCATCCAGCTGCTGGCCCAGGAGATGGGCGTCACCGCCGGAGAGATCACGAAGTTGGCGGCGGAAGGCAAGATCGGCTTCGACGAGCTCCGCAATGCGATCGAGACCGGCATGGGCGGCGCCGCGCTGGCGGCGGGCCAGACCTTCTCCGGCGCGATGGACAATGCGGGTGCCGCCCTCGGCCGCCTCGGCGCGGCCGCGTTGGAGCCGTTCTTCGACGATGCCCGCGATGGCGTCGTCGGCTTCACCGGAGTCATCGATAATCTCACCGACCGCGTCGGCCCGGCCGCGCAGGCGCTGCGGGACTGGCTTGGCCCGGCGGCCGGTTCGGTCGTCGGTTTCGTGCGTGATCTGCGCGCGGAGGCGACGTCGCTGGGCCCGGTCATGTCCAACACGACCTCGACGTTCTCGCTGCTGCTGGATACGGCGTTGTCCCTGGCTCCGTCGATCGCCACGATCACCACGGAGCTGCTCAAGGTCACCGGCGCGATCTCCATCGCGACGTGGCAGACGCTGCTGTCGGTGCTCACCGGCACCGCGGCGGTTGCCGATGCGACGCTGGTGCCGGCTCTCAATGTCCTCGCCGGGGTGCTGGAGTCGTCGGAGCTCGCGTCGCTTGCCTTCGGTGCGGCCTTGCTGGGCCTCGTCAGGGGCAAGGCGATCCTCGACGGCTTCGGCAAGGTGTCCAAGCCGCTGGCGACGGTGGCGACGACGCTGCAGGACTACGCCGGCGCACTCGGAGAGGTCGGCTCCAACGTCTCTTCGGTGTCGCGGGCGCACCCGGAAATGACCAAGCTTGGCATCGCGACGAAGCTGCTCGGCGACAACGGGCAGACGGGATTCGCTCAGATCACCGCCGGCGCGGACTCGGCCCGCCAGCGCGTCACCGCCTTCGGCGAAGCCCACCGGTTGGCGGCGACGCAGGCCAGGACTCAGGCGCTCGCCGCGACCGACGCCTTCACCACGATCGACCGCATGGGCTCGCAGGCGTGGCACGGCACCGTCGCCGCGGCTTCGTCCGCTACCCGCGGCATGGCCACGGCCGTCGGCGGGCTCAAGGGCACCGTCACCGCCGCGTTCACCGGGATGAAGGGCGCGGCCACCGGGCTCATGAATGCCATGGGTGGCCCGTGGGGCGTGGCGATGGCCGGCGCTGCCGTCGCCGTCGGCGTGATCACCGCGGCGTACGGCGAGGCGAAGCAGTCGGCGGAGAACATGGCGCGAGCGGCGTCGTCGGCGGTCCAGGCGCAGCGCGAACTGGCGCAGGAGGTCGCGGGCACCACCGGCGCGATCGGCCAGGACGGTATGGCTGCGGCCACCGAGCTGGCCACGGCCCGCCTCGAGCAGTTCTACGAGGAGGGGCAGAAGGGCCGCGGCGTCACCCTCGTTCTCCGCGAGATCGCCGCGCGAGTGCCCTTCGTGTCCAAGGGGTTCTACGACGCGACGGAAAGCGCGCGTGCCGCTGCCGGGTCGTACGAGCTCCTCGAGGACAAGGCCGGGGAGCTCGACTACACGATGGAGGACGTCGCCCGCGTCGCGGCGGAGGGCGGCCCGAAGTTCGCCGCGCTCCGCCAGGCCGTCCTGGATACCGGAGCTGGCTCGGAGCGCGCGGCCGAGCAGCTCGATGAGATGCGCGCCGAGCAGCAGAAGCTGGTGGATCAGGCACGTCAGGTTTCCCCGGCGCAGGCCGAGGTGTCGGCGGCGATTCAGGACATCGCCGACAAGGCCGGCAATGCGGAGACGCGAGTCGAGAACTATTGGTCGGCGCTGCAGAAGCTCTCGGGCAACGCCCCGGACCTGACCGAAGCCAACGCGAACCTTCGTGCCGAGCTTGACTCGCTGGCGGGACAGTTCACCGTGGCCGAGGGCGAGGTCTCGGAGTTCGCGGGCGCGACGCTCAACGCATCGGGCCAGCTCGACACCCTGAACAACACCGCCTCCGGCGCCGTCTTCAACGCGATGAATGACCTCGGTCAGCGCATGCGCGAGGCAGCCATCGCAGGCGGCGACGCCAACGACATTTGGGCGGCGGCACAGCCCGCGCTCCAGGGCCTGGCGGAATCGTCCGGCCTGGGATACGACGCGATCCGTCAGCTCGCCGAGCAGATGAACATGACGCCGCGCGACCTGCTGATCTCCGCGCAGGTGGCCGCTGACCCCGCACTCGCGCAGGCGAACACCCTCAAGCAGATGCTCGAGACCGTTCCCGACGTCGTCGGCACCAACATGTTCGTCACCGGCGGGCCCGAGGCTATGCAGGTCCTCGACGACGTCGGAATCAAGTACAAGGTGCTCAACGAGGACACCGGCCAGATCGAGATCACCGCGGTTGCCGATGACGCGATGGCCAAGCTCGACGCCATCATCGGCAAGAAGGTCGACCTTGACTCGCTGCCTCCGTCGTCGGTGGAGGCACTGGCGAATACTCGAGATGCGCAAGCCGCCCTCGATGACATTGCCCGCCAGCTCGGGGAGGTCGACGGGACGACGGCATCGCCGACGCTCGACGTGGACCCGATCAGCTTCAACGACGGGATGGTCGGCGCCAACGGGCAGCTCGACGCGTTCGACTTCCGGTTCGTCAACGCAACTGCGGACCTCGACACGATGCCGCTGGATTGGAACGCGGGCTTGGCCCACGGCACCATCACCGGCGTCGATGACCGCCACGCGATGGCCTCCTCGGACCTCGATAACTTGCTGCTGGGCGTCAACGCCGGCGTTGCCCACGGCACGCTTGACGGCGTCGACGGGCGTCGGCCGCTGCCCGTGTCCGACCTGCTCAATGACCCGCTCAACGCCAACGCCGGAGCCGCCCACGGGACGCTGACCGTCCTAGATGGGCAGCGCCCGACACCGATCGCCGATCTCAACAACGACGGCGTTCGCACCGGTGCCCAGGATTCCCGGAACTGGTTGCAGCAGTTGATCAACGACTTCGGGAACTTCGCGCTCAACGTCCGCCTCAACGTCGTGCGCTCCATCCGCGATATCTTCTCCTCCGAAGGCGGAAACGCAGCCGGCGGCACCATCGGCGCCCTGGCCTCCGGCGGTTCCATCCTCGACCTCCGCCGCGGCGGCCAGCTACCCACCTACGGGCCCGGCAGCAACATCACCGACGGATTCCTCGGCATCGACTCCCAGGGCAGCCCCATCGTCCGCGTCGACGCCGGCGAGGAAGTCGTCAACGCCAAGCAGTCCGCCAAGCACCGCACCTTCATCAAGGCCCTCAACCGCGGCGACCGCCGCGCCGAGCAAGCCGCGGAGCTCACCGGCCTGGAAACCGGCGGCACCATCGGATCCCGCGAGGGACTCGACCGCGCACTACGCGAAGCCAAAAGCTCCCACGACATCGGCGCCCGCTACCAGTGGGGCGGCATCAGCCGCGAAGCCGCCGACTGCTCCGGCTTCGTCGGCCGCGTCGCCTGGGCCGCACAGGGCCGCGACCCCGACCGCGCCGGGCGGATGGGCACGACGGACACGATGTTGGCGGGGAGGTGGCCGGGCTTCCGCCCGGGCCGCCAGGGCCCGTTCATCGTGGGCGTCAATAGCGCGCACATGGCCGCGACGATCGACGGGATTCCCGTCGAGTCGGGAGGCGATGTCGGCGGCCCGTCCGTCGGCGAGGGCGACGGAGCGAACGATCCCCAGTTCTCGCAGTGGTACTCGCTGGCACACGACTTCTTCTCGCCCCCGTACGCCAACAAGCCGTCGATCACTGAGTCCTCGGAGTCGCTGGAGTACGGCGAGAGCGGGTCGCGGGTTACGTCGACGACCGAGGGCGATGGCCGCGCTGTGGCGCTGTCGCCGGAGGCGTCGGCCGCCGCGGAGTCCGGGTCGAATGACAAGGACTCGCCGTTTTACGGCACCGGCTCAGACTCGTGGTCGGGGCTGGCCGGCAACCTCGCGTCGGCGTTCGTGTCGGGGCAGGTCGCCAGCCTGCTGTCTGTGCTGGGGATCTCCGACCAGTTGCCGCCGATCATGAAGGCGGGAAAGACCTGGTACCAGCAGGTCGAGGACGACGCGACGCCGCAGGAGATCCAGCGGCAGGATGAGGCGATCGCTCAGACCGCCGAGCCTGATGCTGTTGCCGCGTCGACGGCTGATTCCGGTGCCGCTGCTGCTGTGGTGGATCCGGCGTCGGCGACGTACGCGACGCCGCAGGAAGCGGCGAAGGCCGCGCTGCGGCCGCGCGGCTGGGACACGGGCGCCAACTGGGCCGGGGTCGACTTCATCTATCGGAAGGAGTCGGACTGGAATCCGCTGGCGGAGAACCCGAGCTCCGGCGCGTGGGGTTTGCCGCAGCTCAACCCGGCCAGCGGGACGCTGCAGCAGTACCTGCCGGACAAGTCCCCGGATCCGTTCAAGCAGACGCAGGCCGGCGCCCAGTACATCGAGGACCGCTACGGCGATCCCGTGGAGGCCGAGAAGTTCTGGCGCGCCAACAACTGGTACGACCGCGGCGGCCGCGCCAACGGTGTGGGCCACATGCTCAAGAACACCCTGGAGCCCGAACGCGTGTTGTCGCCGGACCAGACCCGCGCGTTCGAGGATTTGGTCTACGGCCAGCTGCCGGATCTGTCGGGCCTGGCGGAGTCGCTGACGAAGGCCGCGGTCTCGGGCGCCGCGGGCCCGGCGGCGGGCATGGCCAACGCGGTCGTGCCGGGCTCCGGCGCGGTCGTGTCGGCGGCTGCAGGCCCGGCGGGTGAGCTCGCCGGGTGGTACGCCGGCGAGGTTGCGGGGAACGTCCAGTACGCGGCGGAGGAGTTCGGCCGCGACTTGATGGCGATCCCGACGTCGATGCTCGATTCGATCACCGACGTCGTCATGCCAGCGATGCCGCAGATGCCGCAGTGGCAGATGCCGCTGATGCCGGAGCTGCCCCAGGAGCCGGCCAACCGCGGCGCCGCCGCCGACCGCCGTGGCCGTTACGGCAACGGTGATGTCCATTTCCACGTCCGGGATGACCAGGACGCCTACATGAAGGGCCGCCTGCTCGCGATGCGCGAGCACCGCGGTCTGATTGGAGTGTGATCGAATGTCCAGCACCGAGTATGAACTGTGGCTGCGCGGCTGCGACGGTTCCGAGTGGCCGCTGCACGGCCCGGAGGCCCTGGGCCGCCCGGTGCGGGCGATGGCCGGCGAGATGGCGGAGTTCTACGACACACCGTTCGACGCCACGTACCGTGCACGTGTCGGCGGCGGCTCTGTCTACGCCGGGTCGATCCTCCGGGCGCCGCTGATCCCGCTGTCCATCGACTTCTTCGGCGACGAGTGGGCCGACGAGCTCACCCGATTCCGGCGCGCACTGCACCGGGACCGTGACTCGGAGCTCGTCGTGCGCACCAACAGGTCGGGGGAGCGGGTGCTCACCGTCCGCGAGGTCGAGGCCCGCGCGATGGAAAACGACGTCGACCCCGGCGCCGAAGAATCCGCGCGCTACAAGTTCATGCTCATCGCACCGATCCCGGGATGGCGCTCGGCGGCCCCGCTCACCGCCGAGTGGCAGTTCGACGGCCACACGGTGATGGGCTCGGTGACGATCGACAACCCGGGCAACATGCCCGCCTGGCCGTACTGGTCGCTGACCTCCCCGGCCGGGTGGCTGCTTCCCGACGTCGACCACGAGCTCGGCACCGAACCCGGGGAAGAGGAACGGATGATCCCCATCGACTTCCTCCCTTACGGCCGCGACGCCATGATCGACACCGACCCCGCCCAGCTGACCGTCGAGACCACCGACCAGACCCTCGCACCGCTTGCCGCGATGCGCGGCCAGTCGTTCCTGCACCCCCTGCCGCCGGAGACCTACCGTATGCGGCTCCCGGTCGCCGTCGACCCGCTGCCGGCCCTGCCGTGGAACCTGCCCTACGAGTGGAAGGTGTGGATCGCCCGCCGACTCCACGACCTCGCCGACGACATCGGTGCGACCGCCTTCATGCAGATGACCCCCGCCGAGGTAGGCAACCGCGTCGCCACTTGGATCCGCGACACCACGCCCTGGTGGGTGCCCACCATCGGCGACGGCCTCGTCGCCAACCTCACCGGCCAAGCCATCGCCGACCTCATCGCCGAGCACTACGGAACCTTCGGCGGAGTTGCCGGCGCCGCCGCCCAGATCCGCGTCTATCCGAGATGGGAGCAGCCGTGGTAGACACCGCCACCCTCGACCGCCTCGACGCCGCCTACGAATCCGGCATGCGGCAACGCCGCCGCCGCGAAATCAAGCGTCTGCGGCCACCCGTGGCCACCCTCTGGCACGCACGCACCGTCGGACTCGACCTCGCCGGCCGCATCGCCGGGGAATACACCGGCGACTGCGAATGGGTCGTCAACGACGTCGGCCGCGCCACCATCTCCATGCCCGAAGCCGACCCCCTCGCCCGGTGGGCCGCCGAATGGTACAACCGCGACAAGGACGTCGTCGTCCTGCGCATCGACAAGGACGGCGAGCGCTGGTGCGGCACCCTCTCCGACCTCGACGTCGAACAGCACGAGCAGGGCGACCGCACCGTCCACCTGACCTTCCTCCACGACTGGGAGCAGCTCAAGCACATCCCCGTCTACCCGAACCCGATGTTCCCCAGCGCCTTCCAGATCCCGAAGGTCTTTCAGCTGTTCATGAAGGCCATGAGCCTCCTGGCGCTGACCCTCCAGCTCAACCTGCTGCGCCATTTCACCGTCTTCGGCGGGCACCTCCCTGACGACCCCCTCCGCTTCGAGTCATGGGCATCAGCATGGAACTGGCGGGACTGGCCCATCCTCGTCGCCCCCATCAACTATCTCCAAGACCCCACGCCCCTCCGCTACCTCGGCGCCCGCATGGACTACTTCGCCGACCTCGCCCAGCCAATCCTCGAAGACGTCCAGCTCCACATGCGCATCGACCGATGGTTCGAAGGAGACCCCGACCCCTGGCCCGGCGCCCGACTCACCCGCAACGGCCAAATGATCGTGACCTTCCACGACAAGTCCGGCTGGTTCGGCGAAACCGCCACCGAAGGAACTCTCGGCCGCGGCCTCACCCGCACCGTCCTCGAAATCGCCGACGGCGGAGTCGAAGAAATCCGCAACCTCGTCGATGCTCGCCCCGACACCCCGCAGTACCACGTATCCCGATGGCTCGGCGTCGCGCCGGGCGATCCGTATGTGGTGTACCGGACCAGTGGTGCGGCGTCGATGGTGCGGTCGGCGCGGGCGTCGTATTCGCCGCCGACGGTGGGGATGATCACGGTCGGCGGGCAGTCGATGCCGGGTGTCAACGAGACGATGTCCGCCGTGACGAAGGTGGTGTTTAACCTGTTGGGTGCGGCGATCCCGGGCGGGGCGGGTTTCGGCACGATCGTTGACGACGCGGTCAAGCCGATTTACGAGAACACGACGTTGGCGTTCCAGACGCTTGATCTGGTGTTGCGTACTCGCCGGCTTGGCTGGGGCCATTACCTGGAGGACACCGACGTCGGGAACATCGAGGCGTTCACCGTGGCGTCGGTGGTCGCGCTGCGCGCGCTGAGGCGGGCGACGGACGCGAAGTCGGGGCACAGCCTCGACGTCGGCGACGGCGCCCCGTTCCTCATTGGCGCGCGCGGGGAGGGGCACTGGCACTACGGCGATCGGATCGGCCATGAGTCATTGCTCAGCCGCGACGGCCGGATCGAGACCGGCCAGGCCAATCGTGTGGCGCTTGCTTGGGCCGCCGATGAGCCGCATCACTATGCCGTGACCATCGGCGAGTTCCCGCGCCGTGATCCGGTCGAATGGGCGATCAAGCTCGCGGGCAGCGTCGCCAAGGACCTCCAACGACAAGGACTGATGTAATGCCCATTCCGCTGCAATCGAACCTCGACATGAACAACCTGCGTGATCAGATCCTGTGGACGCTGGTCAACCCCGGGCATCTCCTCGACGCGCCGCTGCTGTTTCGCCTCGAGGAGATGAAGCTCATCGCTGACCACTTCGTGGCCTGCGGGCTCCGGTTTCACCCGGAGCTGCAGGAGCAGTGGTACATCCCGCCGCGCCCGGATGCCTCGATCCTCGAGGCCGGTGCCGGCCGGTGGGTGAAGGGCCCGGCGCCCGGCGTGCCGCCTGCCGAGGCGACCACCGTCTCGCAAGCGCCGGACGATGACGCGAAGGCACTGCTGAATCTGCTGTCCGACGAGCAGCGCGCACAACTGCGCAAACTGCTCGGGGAGGAGGAACCATGAGCACTCCGACGCCTCCGTCTGAGCCGATCATCCCTCCGGGGACGCTGAGCTACGCGCAGATCCGACAGCTGTTCGAGGCCGATGAGGCCGCGAAGCAGAAGGTCCGGGATGAGCTCCAGGGTGCCGTCGCTACTGCCCGTGGGTGGTTTACCGACGGGTTCCTGGAAGCCCTCGCTGCCGCACTCGCCGGCGTTCCTCCACCGGGGTTCGAAAAGATCCTCGACGCTTTCACCGGCAACTCCGGCGCTGGCTTGCCCGCGATCACGTCTGCGCTGACGGATCAGCAGTCGAAGGTCCAGGAGCTCTACGACGAGCGGGGCCGTGCCCACGTGTACAGCCGAGAAAACCTCGCGTACCGAGGTTTCCAGCAACACAACCAGCGAATGCGGATCCCGTTCACCGAACAGGTCGGGCCGCTGGTCGGCGTGACCATCGACCCCGCCGGAGGACTGGTCCTGCGTACTGCGGGGTCCTGGCAGATCCAGGCGAAAACCGGCGTGTCCGGAACCATGGCGGCCGGCGCGAACTGGGCGCGGATGTGGATCGAGGCGTACCGGGCTGACGGCTCAAAACTGGCCGAGTCGTTTGCGACGTCGGTGCCGGGCGCCGACCAGGGCACCACGTCGGACGTGATGGCCCTGGTGATCAATCCCGAGGAGGCGGCGGCCGGTGTGACCGTGAGGGTCTACGCCGACGCGGGCCGGTGGAGGTACATCCTCGGCGGCCCGGGCTACACGTACCTGCTGGCACAGAAGCAATCCAGCACGAGAGTGCAATCGACAACTGACCCGGGTGACCCGGGTGTGTGGGAGGAGCAGCCATGACCATTCTCACGGGGCATTTCCGTGATATTGCGCGCCGAGCGTCACAGGGCACTGTGACGCTTGCGTCGACGATGACCAGGCCTGCCCAGGATGGGGTGGGGGAGGTGGTAACGCAGGAGCGGCATGTGCTCAACCTGGCCCGCGGTGCGTTTACGTCCCCGGAGCTTGATCCGGGGCCGGTCCGCGTGGAACTCAACGCGGGGGGCGTGCATAGGCGGTGGGATCTGCTGCTGCCGGAGACGGGTACCCACGACATTTTGACGCTGATCGACGCGCAGGTCGAGTACGCTCCGGCGGTTGTCGGCCAGGCGCAGGCAGCGTCAGCGGACGCGGCCCGGTCCGCGGCAGCTGCGGAGGACAGCGCGACCCGGGCGGCTACATCTGCCACCCAGGTCGATGCCGTCGTGGCCGACGGCGCCGCAGCGGTGCGTACCCAGCTGCAGGCCGATATCACGGCGACGGCCAGCGCGAGGACCGCGTCCGAGGCTGCTCGCGACGAGGCGGCAAGCTCCGCACAGACCGCGACGGACGCGGCCGCCTCGGCGACGTCGTCGGCGTCGACGGCCAGCACCGCCCAATTGGAGGCCGTGTCCGCCCGCGACGAAGCGAAGGCCGCGGCAGCCACCGCAGCTGACGTGCGTGCCGCGTTCAGCGAAGGCGGCGAAGTACGAACCTACATCGAGGGCATCGGCCAGGCGGCTGAATCGTCTGCCGCCACCGCGAAATCTGCCGAGGCGACTGCAACCGGCGCCGCTTCTCGCGCGGAGACCGCGGCGTCGACGGCCCAGTCGGTGCAATCTCAGGTGCAGGCGGCCATCGATGATGGCGCCGCGGCGGTGCGTGCTGCTGTGGCCGGTGATGCCGACCGGGCGGAAACCGCCCGTACCGCCGCGGAAGCCTCCGCGTCGGCTGCTCAGCAGTCCGCGGCGACAGCGTCGGCCGCACAGATCGCAGCCGTCGACGCCCGCACCGGCGCCGAGGACGCCCGCGACAAAGCAAACACTGGCGCATCGTCCTCCGAGTCCCACGCGGTGGAGGCAACTACTGCGGCGGCGACGGCCACCACGAAAGCTGAAGCCGCCCAACTCGCCGCGCAAGAAGCGTCCACCGTTGCCCAGCAAATCGTCACCACCGCCGTCGCCACGGCCATCGCCGAACTCGTCGACGGTGCACCAGCCGAACTGGACACCCTGCGCGAGATCGCCACGGCCCTGAAATCCCAGCAAGACCTCGCCTCCGCGCTGACCAACCAGATCGCCGGCAAGGTCACCGGTGCCTACGAAATCGTCGAAGCCAACCAAATCCCCAACGGCGCACCGGCCAACCGCATCACCCTGGTGGTGACGCCGCTATGAGCGGGGACGGACGACTCTGGGTCGGCGGCCGCGAACCCGAACAGATCTTTCTCGGCACCCGCGCCGTCAACACCGTCTTTCTCGGCGACCACCAGATCTGGCCACCGATCGGCCGCGTAGAAATCCACCAGTTCGCCGACCCCAATGGCCCCGGTCCACTCGGGGCATGGAGCCTGCCCGTCCCGTGGTGGGCGGCTTTCGCCGTCCCCGCACTCTGGGGCGGCGGAGGAGGCGGTGCCGGCGGCGACGGAGCATTCCGACGAGACGGCGCAGGCGGAAAAGCCCCAGAGAACGGCGGGGCGCAGCTCTCGCTCCTTGACGTCTCTCGCTCCAGAGGCGGAGAGCTATCGATCATCGTTGGGCGCGGTGGTGCCGGGGGAGCCGTCGAGCGGTCGGGCAGTCCCGGCGGCGACAGCCGAGTCACCTACGGAACCTTCGGCGAAGTGAATAAGGGAGGTGCCGGTGGATCCGGGTACGGCGACGCCAACGGCACCACAGCCAACACCCTCGACGTCACCAACTACGCCCCCGAATACCCGAAAGTCACCGGCGGAGACGGCGGCTCCCGCGACGGAATCGGCGGCGCGCCGGGCGGTGGCGGGGGCGGGGGAAGTGGAGGCACCTTCGGCGGGGCGAAACCGGGGCAGCCTGGGGGCAATGGTCGGGTCATCGTCGCCTTCTACTCGTCTGTTCAGCCCTGGATGTAGCCCTGCGCAAATCGCGCAAAAACCGGAACCCCCGCACGTCAAAACACCTGCAACCCGCACCAACCCGGTGCGGGTTTTCTCATGCATGAAGAAAGGAATATCAATGCGCACGATCCCGTATTCGACCGCGATGGAGATCCTCGGCTGGATCTACTCCAAGAATGGCCTGCCGTACCACTACGGCGGCAGTGGAAATCCCGGCGGTGACTGCAGCTGGTTCACGATGGCCGTCGCCGCGGCCCTGCAGGGCAAGCCCCGCACCCAGCGCTACGGCAGCACCGAGACGTTCCGGCTCGCCTCTGGCCAGGTGCTCGGGCTGACCCGGGCGGCGTCGAAGGCGGCGGTGCCGCGCGACGCGATCCTTAAGGTCGGCCTGATGCACGGCGGCGGTGGTTACAACTCCCACACGTCGGGCACCTTCTGCGGCGTGAACTTCGAGTCCCGCGGCATGTACAAGGGCGTCTCCGGCCACGTCGTCGCCGGTACGGCGCGTGCCTGGGATGACCCCTTGTACCACTCGTGGTGGTACCTCGACGCCAAGCTGGGCCCCCGCGCTGTCACGGAGTTCCCGCTGCCACCGCAGGGCTGGTACTACGGCCCACGCTCCGGCCCGGACACGTCGGTGTCCGGTGAGGCGGGGGAGCCGGGCTACCAGATCGACGGCCTCAAGCAGCTCGCCCGCGCCCTCGGTGCCCCGGAGACCGGCCGGTGGGCCGACGTCGCCGAGCGCGTCAAGCAGATCCAGCGCGACGCCGACGGCGCGCTGGGCCCGGCGACGGGCCATGTGGGCCCGAAGACGTGGGCGCGGATCGTCAGCCCGCCGCCGGCGCCGACCCCGACCAATCCGCCGGCCCCGCCGGCCACGCCCCCGCAGGAGGCCCCGATGGACCTGAACACCCGCCGCCGCAGCTTCGTGGAGGGCAGCGAGTTCGAGGATTCCCTCGGCAACTACATCCTCCACGCCGACCGCAACACCTACGAAGCGCTTCAGGAGGTCCGAGCCATGCGCGCCGAGATGGCGCAGATGACCGACCTCGTCTCCTCGCTGCAGGCCCGCGCGGCCTCCGGCGACGACCGCCAGCAGCCCGCCACCCAGTCCTAGAAAGGCACCCCTCATGCTCGATTCCATCCGAAATACCGTCCCCGAATCCGCCCGCGCGACGTGGTACGCCGTCGCCGTGGCCATCGTCTCCGCGCTGGTGGCGTGGGGCTACCTCGACCAGGTCTACGTCGCCGCGCTTACCGGCGTCGTGGGCGCTGCGATCACCCTTGCTTTCGCGATCATCCATTCCAGCTCCCCGTGGCGCGTGGCGCTCTACGGCCTGATGGGCGCGGTTGGTGTGCTGGCCGTGACGCTGGGCTGGGGCAGCCAGGTGCAGATCGACGCGGTGCTGGCGATCGCCGCCCCGGTGCTCGGCATCGGCGCCGCCGCGGCGACGACCACCATCGGCGATGCGGCCTACGTGGGTGAGCACCGCCTGGAGAACTGATGTCGGGCGTCGAGTTGTGGTTCGGGCCCGGTGGCATCGCCGCCGGCGTCGGCGGTGTCGTCCTCGCCGCCGCGGCATGGGTACGCGCGTGGCGCGAGTCCCGCAACGCCGACGAGAAGTTGGAGCTGCAGCGGCAGGCCGACGAGGAGAAGCTTGAGCTCGAGCGCGAGAAGATCCGCCTCGAAGAGCGCAATGCCGATCTTGCCGGGCTCCAGACGCTGACCACCGAGCTACGGACGGATCTCTCCCGGATTCGTGAAGACCTCACCGAGACCCGCAAGGACCTCGACGAGGAGCGCCGCAAGGGCGATGAAACCCGCCGCGACCTGGATGCCGAGCGCCGGCGAACCGACGAGGCGACGGAGAAGATCGACGCGCAGGGAAAAGAGCTGACGCGGTTGGCCGATGAGCGGGCGGAGGCGTGGGCGCTGGTGCGTCGTCTCGCCGGCCATATCCGCGCTCGCGAGGAGTGGACGACCCTGAATCTCCAGCCGCGGCCGCCGTCGCTTGAGCCGATCCCGGACGACATCGTCCACCTCGTCTTCCCCGACGGTGGCCCGTACCCGCGCGAGCCCCCGGACACGTCCTGACGCACAAGCATGACCACGGCAACGATTCGGCCCCGGCCGCCACCCCTTCGAGGGCAGCGGCTGGGGCCGTTTTCGCATTCTCGGGCGGTTGCATTTCGACTGCCCGGCGGGGCTCGGGAAGCGACGCTGAAACGGCCGCTGCCCCTCAATTGCCCCTCAAGAAAGTTGATAGCCAGGCACACGGAGCACATCTAGCACACCCGGCCCACCTGGGAAAAGCGCCCTGAACTGGTCAAACGTGAAAGGGCCTGTATATTAGATCGGGTGAATAACCCCTGGTACAAGTTCTTCAAGTACGTGCTCATCGGCCCGTTCCTGCGGGTGTGGAACCGCCCCACCTTCGAGGGCGGCGAGAAGGTGCCCGAGCAGGGCTCCGCGATCATGGCGTCGAACCACCTGGCGGTCATGGACTCGTTCTTCTTCCCGCTGGTGCTGGACCGGCAGATCACCTTCCTGGCGAAGAAGGAGTACTTCACCACGCCGGGCATCGTCGGGCGGATCCAGAAGTTCTTCTTCTCCAACACCGGCCAGGTGCCCATCGACCGCAAGTCCGGCGACGCGGCGCAGGACGCGCTCGACGCCGCCGTGAAGGTCCTGGATCGCGGTGACGTGCTGGGCATGTACCCCGAGGGCACGCGTTCGGCCGACGGCCGCCTGTACCGGGGCAAGACCGGGCTGGCTCGCGTGGCGCTGCAGACGGGAGTGAAGGTCTTCCCGGTGGCGATGATCGGCACCGCCGACGTCAACCCCATCGGCACCTGGGTGCCGCGCCCGAAGAAGGTCGGCGTGGTCATCGGCGACCCGCTGGACCCCGCCGACTACCGCGACCGCGGCGACGAGTACGCCTGCGCCCGCGCGCTCACCGATGATCTGATGAAGTCGCTGGCCGCCATGTCCGGGCAGACCTACGTCGACGCCTACTCCGCGGACGTGAAGGACTCCCTGGCCAAGGGCAACGGCTACCCCGAGGGCACCGAGCCCGGCGGACGCCTGGAGATCGAGCCGGGGCAGAAGGCCGGGTAGGCGCCCCACCGGGCGGGACCGCCCGGCGCACGGGCTATCCTGTCCGTCGTGCGATATTTCTACGACACCGAATTCATCGAGGACGGCCGGACGATCGATCTGGTGTCCATCGGTGTCGTCGCCGAAGACGGGCGCGAGTACTACGCCATCTCCTCCGAGTTCGATGCCCGCGCCGCCGGCCCGTGGGTGCGGGCGAACGTGCTGGGCCAGCTGCCCAACCCTTCGTCGGCGCTGTGGAAGCCGCGGTCGACCATCCGCGACGATCTCGAGCGCTTCCTGCTCGCCCCCGGCGCCGGCGACCCCGAACTGTGGGCATGGGTCGGCGCCTACGACCATGTCGTGCTGGCGCAGCTGTGGGGCGACATGACCCGCCTGCCGCGGCGGATCCCGCGGTTCACCCGCGAGCTCAAGCAGTACTGGGAGATGGCCGGCGAGCCGCGTTTGCCCAGGCAGGACGACGGGCGTCACGACGCCCTGGCCGATGCGCGGCACAATCTGGTGCGTTTCCGGGCGATCTCGAAGGTCCGGCCTCCCCGCTGAGCGCGGGCCCTCGCAAGGCAACGCGGGCCGTCGCGAAGCATCTTGCCCCGGCGCGGGCACGGTGCGTCGGGGGCCGGGGACGCCGGGACGAGGCCGCCGGGGCATGGCCGCCCGGACGGGGGCAGCCGACACGGGGCCGCCGATACCTGACTGCCGGTACGTGACTGCGGGGAATCCGGGAATCCGCCGGCGATCGGAGCCGAAATCCGCCGTCCGTCGGCGGCATCCACGTGGTCGGCTACGATTGCATCCGTGAGTTGGACCATTGACCTTCCCGTGAACGATCTGCCCGATCTGCCCCCGCTGCCCGACGGCATCCGCGAGCGCTTCGACGACGTCCTGTCGCGCAAGGCGCTGCAGCAGCCGTCGTGGGATCCGGCCGCGGCGGCCAACGTGCGGCGGATCCTCGAATCCGTGCCGCCGATCGTCGTGGCGCCCGAGATCCGCAAGCTCAAGGAGGAGCTGGCCGACGTGGCCATGGGCCGCGCCTTCCTGCTCCAGGGCGGCGACTGCGCGGAGACCTTCGAGTCCAACACCGAGCCCCACATCCGGGCGAACATCAAGACGCTGCTGCAGATGGCCGTCGTCCTGACCTACGGCGCGTCGACGCCCGTGGTGAAGATGGCCCGCATCGCCGGCCAGTACGCCAAGCCCCGTTCGGCCGACCGCGACTCCGAGGGCCTGCTCAGCTACCGCGGCGACATGGTCAACGGCGTCGAGGCCACCGAGGAAGCCCGCGTCCACGACCCCGCGCGCATGGTCCGCGCCTACGCCAACTCCTCGGCCGCCATGAACCTGGTCCGCGCCCTGACCGGCTCCGGCACCGCCGACCTGCACCGCCTGCACGAGTGGAACCGCGAGTTCGTCACAAACTCCCCGGCCGGCGCCCGCTACGAGGACCTGGCCCGCGAAATCGACCACGCGCTGCGCTTCATGCAGGCCTGCGGCGTGTCCGACTCCAACCTGCAGACGGCCGACATCTACTGCTCGCACGAGGCGCTCGTCGTCGACTACGAGCGCGCGATGCTGCGCCTGGCCCACGACGAGTCGGGCGACGACAAGCTGTACAACCTGTCCGCCCACCAGCTGTGGATCGGCGAGCGCACCCGCGGCCTCGAGGACTTCCACGTCGCGCTGGCGGCGCTGATCGGCAACCCCGTCGGCGTGAAGATCGGCCCGAAGACCACGCCGGAAGAGGCCATCGCCTACGTGGAGAAGCTGGACCCGCTGTTCCAGCCCGGCCGCCTGACGCTGACGTCGCGCATGGGCAACGACAAGGTCCGCACCGTGCTGCCCCCGATCGTCGAGGCCGTCGAGGCCACCGGCCACAAGGTCATCTGGCAGTGCGACCCGATGCACGGCAACACCTACGCCGCGTCGAACGGCTACAAGACCCGCCACTTCGACCGCATCGTCGACGAAGTCCAGGGCTTCTTCGAGGTCCACCGGTCCATCGGCTCCCACCCGGGCGGCCTGCACATCGAGCTCACCGGCGAGGACGTCACCGAGTGCCTCGGCGGCGCCCAGGACATCGCCGACGTCGACCTGCCGGGCCGCTACGCCTCCGCGTGCGACCCGCGCCTGAACACCCAGCAGTCGCTGGAGCTGTCCTTCCTGGTCGCGGAGATGCTGCGCAACTAGGGGATCGGCGCGCCAGCCCGGCCCAACCACCGACGAAGCCGGCTCCCGGGAAAGGGAGCCGGCTGCGTCGCGTTGTGGAGGGGGCGGGGCATCGCGGGAGCGGGCGCCCCGCCCATCCGATCGGGCCCGTCGTCCGTGGCCTACTGCGTCGGGGGCAGGAGGACGGAGTCGATCAGGTAGACGGTCGCGTTGCCCGTCTTGATGCCGCCGCAGGCGATGGAGGCGTCGTTGACCTTCATCATGTCGCCGTCCCCGGTCACCTTCAGTTCCGCTCCCTGCACGGTGGTGTGCGAGCCCTTCACGGCGTCGAGGCCCGCCCGGCCATCGACGACGTGGTAGGTGAGCACGCCGGTCAGCAGGTCGGCGTCGGTCTTCAGGGCTTCCAGGGTGTCCGCGTCGACCTTGGCGAAGGCGTCCTCGGTCGGCGCGAAGATGGTCCATTCGCCGTCCTTCAGCGTCGCCACGAGGTTGACGTCGGGGTTCAGGCCGCCGGTCAGCGCGGAGGTGAGGGTGGCCAGTTCCGGGATGTTCGGGATGGCGTCGACGATGTTCTGGCCGGAGATCGTCTCCAGCGACGCCGGGCCATCCGGGTGGGCCTCGGCATAGGCCCGGCAACCCGGCCCGGCCGGGGCGCCGTCGCCCGCGGCCGAGGTTTCGGTGGCGGTGCTTTCCGCCGTGGACGAGGCGGTCGACGGTGCGGGGGCGTCGGTGTCGGCGGCTTCGTCGCCGCACGCGACGAGGGCGAGGGCGGAGACGGCGAGCATCGCGGCGGCGCCGGCGGTGCGTCGGTTCGTGGTGCGCATGTCGTGTCCTTTACGGATGGAGGGGCCCGTGCGCGGGCCCCGCGTGGATGGGGGCGCGGTTTCCGTCGGCTCGCCGGTGGGGGCGGAGCGGCGAAAACCCTTGTCGGTCCTGCAATCCGCGTTCCGCGATTGCCGGCCGTCACGGTGTGTTCGGAGCCGAAGGGACCGGGGATGGGTTTGGGCCGGAATTTTTTCCGGGGAAGCGTCCCGCACTACTGTCGGGGGTGACTGGATCGCACCCGCGTCGCCCCGCCCCGGGTCCGCGAGTGCCCGGCCAAGAAGGGAGGGCACGTGCCCCCACCGGTTTCGCCCGAACCGCGGCCGCTTCGCGTCATTGCCGAAGGTGAATTGATCGGCAGGGTCGCCGCGGGTGATCGTGCGGCGTTCGCGGAGCTCTACGATCGGTTCGGCGCGCGCGTGTACGGGATGTCCCTGCGCATCGCGGTGGACCCGAAGATCGCCGAGGACGTTGCGCAGGAAGCGTGGCTGGCCATCTGGGATTCCGCCGCGACGTTCGACGCGGACCGGGGTTCGGTGGCCGGTTGGGTCCTGGCCATCGCGCACCGCCGGGCCGTCGATGCGGTGCGCAGCATCGAGGCGGGCCGCAGGCGGGACGATGCCGCAGCCGACCGCGATGCCGCGGGTCGGGCGGGTGGCGGCGCGGACGAGGAGGTCCTCGCCGACGACGAGCGCCGGGAAGTCGCCGAATGCCTGGGCACGCTGTCCGAGTTGCAGCGGCAGGCGCTGGATCTGGCCTATTTCGGCGGGATGACGCAGAAGGAGATCGCGCGGATGCTCGATGCCGGATTGTCGGCGGTGAAGTCGCGGATCAGGGATGGTTTGATCGCACTGAGGAGGTGCCTGGACCAATGACCGGCTACGACATCGGCGACGGGCCCGCCGGCGGCGGCGCCTCCGATTCGGATTTGTGGGCCGCGCTCGTCGCGGTCGATGCGGTCGACCCGGAAGACGAGCACGTGGTCCGGGAACTCCGCGAGCGCGATCCGCTTTTCGACGACCGCGTGGAACGCTACCGCCGTGACGCGGCGGATTTGGCCGCGTCCGCCGCAGCCGAACCACCCCCGGAGCTGCGCGGATCGGTCCTGGATGCGGTGGCGGAGCGGCCGCCCGCGGCGGAACCCGCCGCCGTGACCCCCATTGGTTCGGGCCGACGCGGTCCGGCGGGCGCGGGTGCGGCGGATCGCGGGCGCATATGGTCGTGGGGCCTGGCCACGGCTGCGGCGGTGGTCGTCGCCATCGGTGGCGGCATCGCATGGCTGTCGATGTCCGACCGCGGATCCGATGGGGCGGACGCCGGATCCGTCGTGGCCGGCCCGTCAGCGGCCCCATCGACGATGGTGGAGAAGGCCGACGTCGCCGGCGGCGAGGTCACGGTGGAGCGGGTGGAGGGCCACTCCGACGCCGTGGTCCGTTTGACGGGCGTTCCCGCCCCCGAAGCCGGTACGGCGTACCAGATGTGGCTGGTCGCGCGGGGCTCGAGCCGTTCTGTCGGCGTGATGGGCCCCGAGGACGTCACGGATGACATGACGGTGAAGATCGACGGCGTGGACGCCGCCGACAGCCTGATGATCTCCGTCGAGCCCACCGGCGGCTCCACGGCGCCGACGCGGGCCCTGGTGGAGATTCCGCTCGAGCGCTGACCGGGAGCCGGCGCGGCGCCCGCTAGAACCCGCGGACGGTGACCACGTCGCCGCGCTTGGCGTCGCTGCCCGAGCGCGGCGACTGGCTGTAGATGCGGTCGTCGTCGGTGGCGTCGCCGCTGATCTTCAGTCGCAGGCCGGATTCCCGGAGCGTTTTGCGTGCGTCGCCGATCTTCGAGCCGAGGACGTTGGGCACTTCCACGCGGTCGGAGACCACGATGTCCACCGCGGAGTCGGCGGGGTCGACGACGGTGCCGGCCTGCGGCGTCGTGGAGTCGACCTGGCCCGCCCTGCGCGGCGAGGATTCCGACTTGGTGACGTTGCGGACGACCAGCCCGGCCTCGGTGAGTTTCCTGCGGGCCTCGTCCAGCGGCAGCCCCTCGACGTCGGGCACCTCGATGCCGTTGTTCACGGCCAGGGTGACGTCGGAGCCGCGGGCCAGCCCGGTGCCCGGTTCGGGGGTCACCGACAGCACGGATTTCGGGTCGCGGGTCGCGGAGTATTCGTCCGTGACGTCGGAGACCTTCAGGCCGGCGTCCTCGATGACCTTGCGAGCGTCGTCCAGGGAGAGCCCGATGACGTCGGGGACCTTCACCGGGGCCTGCCCCTTCGACCTGTGCACGGTGACGGTCGAGCCGGTGGCGACGGTCTGCCCCGCTGCGGGTTGCGTCATGAGGATGTCGCCCTCGGGCACGGAATCGGAGTACATCGGCTCGCCGGCTTCCTCGACGAGGGTGCGTTCGGC
Organism: Corynebacterium halotolerans; assembly: GCF_001056295.1. Taxonomy (GTDB): domain Bacteria; phylum Actinomycetota; class Actinomycetes; order Mycobacteriales; family Mycobacteriaceae; genus Corynebacterium; species Corynebacterium hansenii. The sequence continues at coordinate 136,651 of NZ_JVMD01000033.1, read as the reverse complement.
CAGCAGCGCCGAGTAACGCTTGGGGGAGCGGTCCGCGGGCAGCGCGGGCACGGTGGGGCGGCCCATGCTGACCAGGACGGTCACCGGGGCTCCTTTGACGGCCCGCGCCCCGGCGATGGGTTCGGTGCCGATGACCTGCGACTGGGGTACGGCGTCGTGGTACCGCTGCTGCGAAATCGGCTCGAACCCGGCTTCGCTGACGGCGGCGGACGCCTGCTGCTCGGTCATCCCCGAGATCGACGGCACCTCGCCGTAGCGCCCGGAGCCGAGCCACCATGCGCCCAGGCCCATGCCCAGCGTCGCGATGAGCGCGATGATCAGCCAGATGGCGCAGCCCGTGCGGGTGCGCTGGCGTCCTTCGCGGGCCTTTACGTGACGACGTCCCGGCGCCCCGCCACGTCGGTCGTGCCCGTGGTCTCCGTCGTCGGGCGCCGCATGGCGCGGTGCGGGGGCGTTGCCGTGGTACGGCGCCTGGCCGGGCATTCCCGTGGGCATGCCCGGGACCGCGCCGGCGGCGGCACCGGATGCCGCGCCGGGCAGCACGGCCGTGCCGTCGGGCCGGCGCGCGAAGTCCTCGTCGCCGTAGGAGTCGTCGTAAGCGTCGCCGTACCGGTCGGCGTAACCGTCGCCGTACCGGTCGGCGTAACCGTCGCCGGAATCCGGCGACGCGAAGGTCCCCGGGGCCGGCAGGGGCGCGGCGGGAACGTCGTGGCGGGTTTCGTTCATCCCGTCGCGGCCATGGGGGCCGAACAGGCCGGGTGCCGGCGGGCCGTCGAAAAGCTCCGTTCCCCGCACGTCCTCCGGATCCGGGGCCGAAAGATCGTCGCGCGTCCGGGAGGCGCGGTGCGCCGCCGAATCGACCGGGGCCGGCACGCGGAACGGGGGCAGCCCCAGCTCGTCGACGATGTCGTCGAGCTCCGCGGCGAACTCCGCCGCCGACGCGAAACGATCCTCCGGGGCGCGGGCGCAGGCGCGGGCGACCAGGTCGTCGAACTCCGGCGGCACGCCGTCGATGGCCTCCGAGGGAGGGGGGACGTCCTTGTTCAGCCGCTGCAGCGCCACCGCCAGCGACGTGTCGCCCGTGAACGGCGTCGACCCCGTCAACAGCTCGTAGAGCAGGATGCCCGTGGAATACACGTCCGACGCCGGGGTCATCTCCGCGCCGGTGACCTGCTCGGGGGAGAGGTAGCCGACCGTGCCCACGATCACCGAATTGGACGTGACCTTCGAATCCGCCGCGGCGCGAACCAGACCGAAGTCGGCCAGCTTCACCTTGCCGGAATCGGAGATGAGCACGTTCTCCGGCTTGATGTCGCGGTGCACCATCGCCCGGTCGTGCGCCAGCGACAGCGCGCGGAGCACCGGGCCGAGCACCGCCGCCGCCGCGTGCGGTGGCATGGGGCCGCGCTCGCGCAGAAGCTCGCGCAGCGTGCCGCCGTCGACGAGCTCCATGATCAGGAACACGTGCCCGGCGTCGTCGTGGCCCTGGTCGTAGACGTTGACCAGGGATTCGTCCGCCATGCGCGCCACCGCGCGGGCCTCGCGCTCGAAGCGGACGCGGAAGGATTCGTCGTGGACGAAGCGGGGGTCCATCACCTTCGCCGCGACGTCGCGGCCCAGCCGCAGGTCCGTCGCGCGATGGACGGAGCTCATGCCTCCGCGCGCGATGAGCGGACCGATGCGGTACCGGCCGTCGAGGATGTCGCCCTCGCTCACTTCAGCCATCAGCCTGTTCTCCCTCCGTTGCCGCCCACCAGTATGACCGACCGCCGGGCACCGGTGCCAACGCGGTCGGGGGCGGGTGCGGATCGCGGTATGGTGACGGCGTGAGAAAGATCCCCACGTGCCCCGATGTCCTGCCCGCCGACGAAGAAACGCTGGTGGTCCCCGACGTCGCCGACCGCCTCGGCGTGCCGGTGACCCGCGTCCACGCGCTGCTGCAGGAGGGCAAGCTCGTCGCGGTCGACCGTCGCGGCGTGCCGCAGGTGCCGGCGCTGTTCCTCGACGACGACGGCGTGAACAAGTTCGTCTCCGGCGCCCTGGCGGTGCTCTCCGACGGCGGTTACCGGCCCGAGGAGGCGCTGACCTGGCTGTGGGCCGAGGATGACTCCCTGCCCGGCCGGCCCATCGACGGGCTGCACGGGCATCTGGCGCGCGAGGTCATCCGCCGCGCCCAGGCGATGGCGTTTTAACCGCGCGGTACCACCGCCTGAGGGAGCCCGCCGCCCGCGCGTCGCCGTCACCGTCGCCGTTGCGACGACGACGCGGGGGCGCCGCCGTGACGACGCCCGCGTTGCGCGGGCCCGGCGTCAGAGGCCCTTGCGCTCGGTGAGTTTGAGCTCCGGATCCGATGCGAGGCGGTAGCCGTCGCCCTCGAAGACGGCGGCGGGGTCCGGGGTGCCCGACTGCGAACCGTTGCCCGTGACGTACTCGGCGAACGACAGGACCAGGGCGCCGATGGCGTTGTACTTCGGGTCGTCGAGGTAGGAACCGTGCGTGGTTCCGGCGACCACCGTCCACCACGCGGGGCCCGCATGGCGGTCGTAGGACCGCCGAGTGGCGGGCCAGGGGACGAGCGATTCGTGCTCCGCGACGACGAACAGCGCGGGCACCGACGGAGGCGGCGACGTCGCGCCCCCGTCGGCGGGCCCGCCCATCAGATCGACGAAGCCCGCGGTGCGGAATCCGACGTCGCGGTAGCCGTTGATCGCCCCGTCCAGCAGCGACCCCATGCGCGCCACCGAACCGCCGCCGGCCGAATGGCCCGCGAGGATGGTGCGCGAGAAGTCGATCTTGCCGTGCAGCGGCGACTCCGGGGCCAGCGACTGGTCCACGGCGCCCTTGGCGGCCAGCTCCACCTGGTAGCCGAACCAGTTGAGGAAGGAATAGCCCAGCGCCACCACGTACCCGTGGCCGGCGTAGAGCCGCGCCTGCCGGTCGAGCATCCCCGGGTTGGTGGCGATGCCGGGCGACAGCACGATCAGGGGAGCGGATTCCATCGTCCCCTCCGCCAAACCGGCCGGGTAGTAGTACTCGACGCCCACGGGGCTGCGGCCGCCGGTGGGCACGACGTCGTAGCACGACGGCAGCTCCTTGACGTCGAACGCGTGGGTCAACAGGGTGTTGTACAGCGAATACACCAGGTCATCGCAGGATTGCACTTCGCGGGTCGCGGCGACTTCGTGGGGTCCGGGCACCGAGAAATCGGCGCGGATCGTGCCCTCGGGGGCCGGCATGACGGGTGACTGGACCTGGCCCAGCCCGATGCCCTCGGGGCCGAGGCCCACGTCGGAGGATCCCGTCGCGGGGGAGGAACCCGTGACGGAAGGTTGCGCCGCCGCGCCGCCGGCGAGCAGGGGCAGGGCCAGCAGCGCCGCCGCGGCGGCCCCCAGGCCGCGCCGGAATCCGGTGCGCGCCGCGGGGGATGGGGAAGGGATCATCGGGCACTCTCTTTCATGTGCGGCCGGCGACGATCCGCCGCCGGAATGGGCGGGAAAAGACTGGAGCGGCAAAAGCCGGGAGCGGAAAAGCCCGGCACGGAACGGTCCGGCACGGAGCGGTCAGGCACGGAACGGTCCGGCGCGGAAAAAGCCTCATGAGGGGGCGGACCGGGGGCCGTCGTCAAGCGTGCCCTTCCACCGCACGGGCCGGCGCACGTCGCCGTTGACCAGCCACCGCAATGCGAACCAGGCGGCGACGGTGACCGCGAGCATCCAGGGCACGTCGTAGAAGCGGTTGTTGCCGCCGCCGGAGAAGGACATGCACAGGATCAGCGTCGCCACGACGGTGCCCTGCACCAGCCAGCGCGGCGGGCGGAAGGTGCCGATGGGCGTCAGCAGGCTGGCGTAGTACCAGGGCAGCGCCACGGCGTTGAACACCACGGCCACGCCGTACGCGGCGAGCATGCCCGCCATGCTGCGGCGCGGATCCTGCCGGAACACGAACCAGCACACGACCAGGCCGACGACCATGATCACCGACGACACCGTGCGCGCCACCGCGACGATCGAGTTGAACACCACGGTGTCGTCGATCCACGCCATGATCGTCGCGATCACGCCCGCCACCGCCGACGGGGCGGCCAGCGGGTTGATCACCTTGGTGTTGCCGCTGATCTCCGTCAGCCATCCCCACGTCGAGCCGGTCGCCCAGGTCACGGCCGTCAACGCGCCGAGCATCAGCGCGGACATGCCGAGCCCGTAGCCCAACAGCGACGGCAGGCGCCGGAACACGTCGCCCCAGCGCGGCAGCTCGCCGCCGCGGGTCACCGCGATCCACACCAGGAACGGCAGGGCGATGACGGCCGTCGCCTTCAGCGAGACCGCCACCCCCACGAGCAACGACGCGACGATCGCGCCGCGCAGCCGCGGCATGGACAGCCCCGCCACCAGCGCCAGCGACACCAGCCCGACCATGATCGACTCGTTGTGCAGCCCCGCCACCAGGTGCAGCAGCACCAGCGGATTGAGCACGCCCAGCCACTGCGCCAGCGCCGGATCGCCCCCGAGCTTCAGCGCGATCCGCGGCACCGACCACGCGATGGCCAGGAAACCGAGGATGCACAGTATGCGGAACAGCACCACGCCGACGGAGATGCCGTCGCCGACGATGCGGGTGATCACCTCGTTGATGCCCAGGTGCAGCGGGCCATACGGCGTGGTGGTGTTGCGCCAGTCGGCGGAGACCTCCAGCAGCATGGGGCCCGGGTTGACCGCGGCGCCCTCCGTGTACGGGTCGAAGCCGTCGCGCATCATCGCGCCCTGCATCAGGTACGAGTAAATGTCGCGCGAGAAGATCGGGGCGGACACCGACAGCGGGACCAGCCACCACAGCAGCGAACGGTTCAGGTCGCGCAACCGGTCCAGCGCGGGGCGGCGGTCCTCCCAGATGAGGCGGCGCCCGGCCAGCAGCCACGCCCCGAGCACGCCGAGAATGCCGACCCAGATGAAGATCTCGAACAGCGCGAAACCGTGGCCGTAGGTGATCCAGCCCAGGCCCAGCGCCTCGACGACGCCGCCGCGGTAGCGGGTCGCGCCCGCGCCGTAGGACCCGAGGGCCAGCAGCAGCGCCGCCGCCAACCCGAGTTTCGCGGGGTCGGTCCACCAGCGGCCGCGGCGGGTGCCGGCGTCCCCGGGCTTTTCGACGGCCGTGGCGTCCGCCGGGGCGCCGGTTGTGGCGTTGGCCGTGGTGCCGGCCGTGGCGTCGGCGCTCACCGGACCGCACCTCCCGTGAACCGGTCGGCGGCCAGCGCGCCGGAAAGTATGACCGTGGGCACCCCGACGCCGGGCACGGTCGTCGATCCCGCGAGCACGAGGTTGGACGGCAGGCGCGGGGACAGGTTGCGCGGCCGGAACGGGCCGGTCTGGCGGAACAGGTGCGCCAGCCCGAACGGGCTGCCGTCGATCATCCCCTGCTCGGCCCAGGTGGCGGGGGTGTCGAGTGCGCCGAGGACCCACTGCTCCGCGATTCCCGGCAATCCGCGGCGATCCAGCAGCGCGGTGACTTCGGCGAGGTGGGCGGGGCCGACGAGATCCCAGGCGACGTCGGCGGAGACGAGGTTCGGGCAGGGGGCGAGAATGCTGACCGGCTCCCACTCGCGGCCGTCGGCGTCGGCGACGATGCGGTCGGGGGCGGTCACGGCGGGGCGGGTGACCAGCAGCGACGGATCGGACATGAGCGATCCCGCGCGGGGCGAGGAAATCTCGCGGAACGTCTCGTCCCAAGCCTCGCCGAAGGAGATCAGGTGGTGGCGGTCCGGCCAATTGCGCGTGACGTCGACCGGCGCGGCGCCGTGGGCGACCATCGCCGACGGCGAGGTCCTGGTGGGCACCAGCCGCTTCTTCGCGGGCGCGCCGGCGGCGTCGAGCCAGCCTTCCACGATCGGCAGGTCGACGGTGGCCACGATGCCGTCGCAGGGGATCGGGCCGTCGGGGCCGAGCACCGCCGTCACGCCCTTTCCGGCGGCGTCGACGGACAGGCCGGACACGGGCGTCGACAAGCGCAGTTCGCCGCCGGCGCCGACGAACGCGTCGGCCATGATGCCCGCGATCGCGCCCATCCCGGACCCGGTGCGCGACGCCGTCGGGTAGTACACGCCCATCGTCGTGTCCATGTGCGCGATGCAGCCGTACACCGCCCGCGCATCCTTCGGGGCGACGCCCGCGTACAGCGACTGGAAGCTGAACACGCGCGCCAGCAGATCGTCGCCGAGCAGATTCTCGACCCTGCGGCCCAGCGAGCCGAACGCGCCGAGCTGCACCAGGTGGCCCAGGTCCCCGGCCGCACCGGAATCGCCGACCAGGTCCAGGGGGGAATCGAAGCTCGCGGCCATGAAGTGCGGGTAGGCGGAGCCGAACATCTGCGCCAGCCACTCGCGCATGCGCAGGTAGCCGTCGACGCGCGGGGCGGGGTCGTCGCCGCCGGCCTCCGCGAAACGGGTGATCTCCGCGGCCATGCGGGAAGCGTCGCCGTAGACGTCGATGGAGCGGCCGTCGTGGAACGTCGCGTGGTAGGCGGGGGCCATGCGCCGGACCCGGAACTCCGGGTCGACGTCGCCGACGCGCTTTCCGACGGCCGACAGCGCGGAGTCCACCAACTGGGGCATCGTCCACACCGTGGCGCCCGTGTCGGCCCGGACGGTGACGCCGGCGCCGGGCACGGCGACGTCTTCGGTGGCGCAGCGCCCGCCGACGTGATCGGCGGATTCCACGACCGTGACGCGGTGGCCCGCGCCGGTCAGGTGCAGCGCCGCGGTCAGGCCGGACAGGCCCGCGCCGATGACGACGATGTCCCGGGCCTTCCCGTCGGTTGCGGCGGGGACGCGGCGCCGGGGCACCGGCACCGGTGACAGCGGCAGGAACTTCATGATGGCGGAAGCGGGGTTCTGCAAGGCGGTTCGTCCTCGTCTGTTTTTCGCGGGTGGTCCGGCGGCGCGGTCACCAGGTGCGGGCGGTGGCGCGCCGGCCCATGTCGGCCAGGCGCTCGCGCTGTTCCTCGACGATCGGGGCGGATTCCAGGGACGCCAACCCGAGGCGGGTCAGCCGGTCGATTTCGATTTCGAGCAGTTCGTCGGCGCCGGAGGCGCGGATGAGGTCGCGCAGTTCGGCGATGTCGTCGGGTCCCTCCACGCGGCCGAGTTTCTCGTCGAGGTGGTGCGCCCCGTCGGGGTCGGTGGCGCGCAGCCGCTCCAGCGCGGTCGCGACGAGCACGGTGCGCTTGCCTTCGCGCAGGTCGTCGCCGGCGGGCTTGCCGGTGACCTCCGGATCGCCGAATACGCCGAGCTGGTCGTCGCGCAGCTGGAAGGCGATGCCGATGTCCCGGCCGAACTCGCGGTAGGCCGCGATGACGTCCTCGCCGGCCCCGGCGATGGCCGCGCCGATGTGCAGGGGGCGTTCGATGGTGTAGGCGGCGGTCTTGAATCGGTTGACCTTCTCGGCGACGCCGACGCGCGAATCCCCGGAGGATTCCGCGGTGATGTCGAGAAGCTGGCCGCCGAGCACCTCGGTGCGCATGCGCCACCAGGGTTCGCGGGCGCGGTTGCGGGCGGCGTCGGACAGCCCCGACCCGTGGAACATGTCGTCGGCCCACGCCAACGCGACGTCGCCCGCGAGAATCGCCACGGAGCGCCCGTAGTGCGCGGAGTCGCCGCGCCAGCCGTTGTCGCGATGCCGGGCCTCGAAGACCTTGTGCACGGTGGGCTTGCCCCGACGGGTGTCGGAGGCGTCGATGATGTCGTCGTGGATCAGCGCGCAGGCCTGGATGAACTCCAGCGCGCACACGCTGCGGAACACCGCATCCGCGTCTTCGGGGGTGGAGTTCGGGCCGCGGTCACCCCCGGCGCCGAGCCATCCCGCCCAGGCGAAGGCGGGGCGGACGCGCTTGCCGCCCTGCAGGGTGAAATCGGCCAATGCGCCGATGACGTGGGAAAATTCCTCGTCGATGTCCGCGACCATCGCCGACCGCGCGTCGAAGAAGTCCGTCAATGCCCCGGTCACGGCGGCGGGGACGTCCCGGGGGGACATCCCGGGTTCGATCGCCGGGTACTTCGCCGAGTCGGCCATGGCGCCACCTTTCGGGTGTATTCGACTCCAAACGGGGGCCGGGTCGGCGCGCCGTTTCGTCCTGCCAATAAGATAACCGTTCATGTCCGACTTCCCGCCACCCGCGGTGGGCCGCCAGGTTCCGATCCGCCAAGCGCTGACGTTGCCCAGCCCCGGTCCGCTCCCGTTCTCCGTCGAGTTCATGCCGCCCCGGGATGACGCCGCGGAAGAGCGGCTGCTCCGCGCGGCGGAGGCCTTCCACGACCTCGGGGCGTCCTTCGCCTCGGTGACGTACGGCGCGGGCGGGTCGTCGCGCGACCGCACCCTGCGCATCGCCGAGCGCGTGACCCGGGAGCCGTTGACCACGCTGGTGCATCTGACGCTCGTCGGTCACACGGTGCCGGAGTTGCGCGATATCCTGCGCGCCTACCTGGACCGCGGCCTGACCAATCTGCTGGTCCTGCGCGGCGATCCGCCGGGGGATCCGCTGGGCGAGTGGGAGCCGTTGGAGGGCGGCCTGCGGTACGCGTCGGAGCTCATCGAGCTGATCCGCGCCGAAGAGGAGTTCGCCGACTTCGAGATCGGCATCGCCTCCTTCCCCGAGGGGCACTTCCGCGCCCCCGATCTGGAGTCCGACACGCGCCACACGCTGGCGAAGCTCCGGGCGGGCGCGGAGTACTCGATCACCCAGATGTTCTTCGACGTTGACCATTACCTGCGGCTGCGCGATCGCCTGGTCGCCGCGGACCCGGAGCACGGGGCCAAGCCGATCATCCCGGGCCTGATGCCCATCACGTCGATGCGTTCGGTGCGCCGCCAGCTGGAGCTGTCCGGTTCGGTGCTGCCGCCCGCGCTCGACGAGCGTTTGACGCGCGCGGCCGCCGGCGACGAGGTGGCCAACCGCGATGCGATCCGGGAGGTGGGCATCGAGGTGACCACGGAGATGGCGGAGCGCCTCATCTCCGAGGGCGTGCCCGGCATCCACTTCATGACCCTCAACTTCGCCCGCGCCACCCAGGAGGTCCTGCACAACCTCGGCATGGCGCCCGCGTGGGGCACGGGACAGGACATGCTGCGGGGCGGTTTCTAGCACGTGGCTTTGCGACGGCCGGCGCACGCGTGCGGGCCGTCGCCCCTTTTTGCGGCGCCCGCGCGTGTTCGCGGCGGATCGGTATCCGTGGCGGGGCTCAGTCGAGCATGTCGTGGTCCCGCCGGGCCCACAGGACGACGAGCAGCGCCGCGAGCACTCCCGCGGCGGTGACCAGGCCGGTCCACAGCAGGAGCCGGTCGCGGTCGGTGCTGCCCGCGGGGGACGTGGCCCAGAAGGTGGAGTCTGTGCCGCCCTCGAGAGTCCAGCGCACGGTGTCCCCGCCGTCGACCGTGCCGTTGGTGCCGGTCACGGGGGCGGGGAACGCGATGGCGAGGGTGACCCTGGAGCCGGGGAACCGGGTCAGCGAGGCCTTGCCCGACAGCGACACCTGGTTGCCGCCGACGCGCTCGAGTTCGAGGTCGATGGCGTCGGAGGAGGCGGCGTCGAGAAACTCGCGGACCTCGTCGAAGGTCAGGTCGCGGACGCGGTAGGTGCCCGTGTGGTCCTGCCCGGATTCGCCGCGTTCGACGGTGACCTTCCCGCGGAAGGCCTCCGGGACCTCCCAGAGCGAGTCCCGGGCCGACGCGGCCTTCGGCGCGGCCACGTGAACGGTGCCGTTGACCCGGTCGGTGCCCGAGATGGTCATCGCGGCGTCGGCGGTGAAACAGCCGGTCAGCGCCAGAACGGGCAGGAGCATCGCGGCGAGCGCGATGAATCGGGCGCGGAGACGTGCAACCGTCATCGCGGTGGCTCCTTCCGGGAGGTGCGGTCGGTTTCCGGCCCGTCGGCGTCGTCAAGCGAGTCCGTGCCGCGCAGCGGGATCGGGGCGCCGAGCACCGCGAACGGGCGCGAATCGCCCGCGAAATGGAAATGGCGCAGGACGTCGTCGAACCCCAGGCGGCGGTAGAGGCGCCAGGCTCGGTTGCCCTCGTCGGCGACTTCCGGAGTGGACAGCAGCACGCGGCGCTCGGGGCGGCCGCGCATCAACTCGAGGAGCAGGCGTTCGCCGATGCGGCCGCCCTGGTGGCGGGGATCGACGTGGATTTCGGACAGCTCGACGTAGTCGCCGAGGACGTCGGACACGATGTGAAGGGGCGTGCGGCGCTCGGCCATTCCCGCGCGGACCTGGACGTGCCACCACTGCGTCGACGTGCCGTGCTGGCAGTAGGCGATGCCGGCCAACGGGAAAGAGGTGTCGGCCAGGGCGTCTTCCGGCGCCACGTCCTCGGGATGCGCGACGGCTGCGACGGCCGCCCAACCGGGCTCGTGCCGCGCCAGCGCCCACGCCCGCACCCGCGCGTCGACGATCGACGGGTCGTAGCCCATCGCCCCGACGTAAAGGGAGACGGCCTCGTGGAGCCGGAGCCGGAAAACGGATTCCGGCATGGGGAGGACGCTGTATCGCACCCGTTCAGCTTAACCGGGGCGGGGGCGGGGGAGTCGAACGGCGGCGGCCCGGGTTCGGGCGGCGGCGCGTCGACCGGGGTTGAGCGGCGAAAAGGGCATTGCGTGCGAATGGGCGTTCGAATATGATGGAAGGTGAATCCGGGAAGGCCCCTAGTGTTCGGGTTGTCGCGGAGGCGATGGCGGGCCGGTGGTGCGGAACCCATCGAACGGACGGTTGAAGTTCGGTCGGCGTCGGTGGCGGCGCGGCCGAGGGAACGGAAAGAAAGGAGAGGGCGGATGGCACGCATCGGAAACGGGAGGAACGCGGTGGTCGCGCCGGCGGGCCTGTCTTCTCAGGCCGTGAACTTCCTGGGGCGGGCGGCGTCGCTGTTGGCGCAGGCGAAAACGGCGTCTCCCGCCGACAGGCTGGACCTGTCGTATCAGGCCGCGCTGCGGGTGGCGGGCGCCCTGATCGCGGAGAATCCGGGCCGGCGCTGCAAGGCCGACCAGAGCGCGTGGGCCAGGGTGCGCAGGCACGCGCCCGAATACGCCCCATGGGCCGCGAGGTTCGAGGCGCTGTCGCGGCAGTGGGAGGACGTGCGCCTGGGGTTGGCCCGCGGCGTCGACGAGCTGGAGGCCCGCCGGGTGCAGTCTCTGGCGGCGGATTTTCTGGCGGAGGTCGAGGCGGATTTCGGGATGCTCTCCGGAGTGGCCTGATCGTGTGGGATGGTGGTGGTTCACCGAAGGGGGCGTGCGTACACTGGCCGGTACGGGCCACGCTCTTCCGCTTCAGTTTCAGTGCGTGATCGGCCATGCGGACCGCAGGGCCGATTCGGGAACAAAGAGGGCGCTTCGGCCGTTGAACTTTATGAGCGGTCGCTGCGGCCGCCGGCATTCGCCGCAGCGATGATGTCAAGGACGATCGGCCCTACCGCGAGTCAGGGGAGGAAACCCATGGGACTTTCCGAGCAGGAACAGAGGATGCTTGCCGAGATCGAATCGGCGCTGTACGCCGAGGATCCGAAGTTCGGCTCAGCCATGTCCGGAAAGGCGATGGGCCTCGACTCCGGCGGAGCGCCCCGCGGTTTCTCGCCCCGGGTCATCGCCATCATCGGCGTCGGCCTTCTCCTGCTGATCGGCGGCATGGCGCTGGCGACCACGAGCCTCTGGTTCCTGGCCCTGAGCATCGTCGGATTCCTGGCCATGTTCGGCGCCGGCGTGTGGGCGCTGACCGGTTCCTCCGGAAGCTCGAACCTGGTGTCCGTCGGCGCCGACGGTTCCCGCGGCCCCAGGCCGAGGAAGCCCCGTCGCCCGAGCTCTCCGGGCGGCGGCATGGAAGATCGCTTCCGCGGTCGATTCCAGGGGCGCTGACCCGCCGCTTCGTCTCCGAAGTTTCACCGAACCCCGTTCCGGCTTTCGCCGGGGCGGGGTTTTCGCATGCTCGCGCACCCGCCGCCTCGGGCCGCCCCACTCTGTCCCACCGGGATCTCCCACTCGGCCCCACCAGGATCTCCCACTTTGCCCCACCATCGACCCGTCGTGGCAATCACAGGGCGCTCCCTTGATCATCTGCCTGCGATCGCTCAGCGGCGCCGCCGCGTGATTTTTGCATTACCCCAGGTTGCGGGACTTGGTCGTTTTCGACGGGTGTGATGTGCGACACGCCCGGAGAATCGGGTACTTGACGCGCGCTGTCGTGAAGCAGGCCCGGTGGCGGACGGCACGGGCGGGCGCCCCACCTGCGAATATGCAGGTTAAAAGGTTTTGCATGTTGAAAAACGCCAGGAAACTGGGGCAGGGCAGTGTTGCTTGTGGGGCAAAGTGGGGTAGTGTGGGCCGTGATGTTGGAGAGGTCGACCGGCATCGCAGGAAAAAGACGAATACCGATGAGATGACGAGAAGCGGCGCCACTGCGTCGTCCGGACGAGGGGAGAGGAGCCGGAAGCGACATGTTCCTCGGCACCTACACCCCGAAGCTGGACGACAAAGGTCGTCTGACGCTCCCGGCGAAGTTCCGCGAGGAACTGGCCGGCGGGTTGATGGTGACCAAGGGTCAGGACCACTCTCTGGCCGTCTACCCCAAGGACGAGTTCGTCAAGCTCGCGCAGCGTGCGACGAAGGCGTCGCGGACCAACACCCGCGCCCGCGCCTTCATCCGCAACCTGGCGGCGAGCACCGACGAGCAGAGGCCGGACGGGTCGGGCCGCATCACGTTGTCGGCGGATCACCGCAACTACGCGGGCCTCACCAAGGAATGCGTGGTCATCGGATCCATCGATTTCCTGGAGATCTGGGACAAGCAGTCCTGGGAGGCCTACCAGGCGGAGCATGAAGAGGACTTCTCCGACGGCGAAGACGATTCGCTGTTCGGGGTGCTGTAGCCCTCACCGCGACGCCCGGGACGGGAGCGTCCGCAAGGACTCTGTCCGAACCGACCCTGGTGTACTTCCCCGATACCAGGTTCGGGTCGGGCAGGGCCCTGTGCACGCGCCCCGCGGACGAAGCCGAGCGCGGTGAAATCAACCGATTGCGATGAATCCGGAGGGAGTGCCGATGACCGATGTCAACGATGTGACTGGAGTGGTTGACGGTACTGAAGGTGCGCCGGAGAAGCGCCCCGCAGCCGGAGACCGCAAGTCCGGCGAGCACGGCCACGTGCCCGTCCTCCTCGACCGCGTCACCGCGCTCCTCGAACCCGGCATCACCGGCGTCGGTTCCGCCGACGGTTCCGGGGCCGTCGTCGTCGACGGCACTCTCGGGGCCGGCGGCCACGCCGAGCATCTGCTCGAGACCTTCCCCGGGCTCCACCTCATCGGCCTCGACCGCGATGCCGCGGCCCTGGCGTCGGCCCGCGCCCGGCTCGCCCGATTCGGAGACCGGTTCACGGGCGTCCAGACGAGGTTCGACGGCCTGGCCGACGTCATCGGAATCGGCGGCGCCGTCGCCGTCCCGGGCTTCGACCCGGACGACGCCGGGAATCTCGATCCCGAGGCACCGGCGATCGCCCTGGCCCGCGAGGCCGGGCTCGCCGGGGCGCTGTTCGACCTCGGCGTGTCGTCCATGCAGCTCGACCAGGTGGACCGCGGTTTCGCGTACCGCGTCGACGCACCCCTCGACATGCGCATGGATCCGACCACCGGCCCGACCGCGGCGGACGTGCTCAACGGCTACTCCCACGGCGACCTGGCCAGGATCCTGTCGACCTACGGCGACGAGCGTTTCGCGGGCCGCATCGCCACGGCGGTCGTGCGCGAGCGTGAGAAGGAGCCCTTCGCCAATTCGGGGCGCCTCGTGGAGTTGCTTTACGACGCCATCCCGGCGGCCTCGAGGCGAACCGGCGGCCACCCCGCCAAGCGCACGTTCCAGGCGCTGCGCGTGGAGGTCAACCGGGAGCTCGAGGCGCTGGAAAACGTCCTGCCGATGACCTGCGAAGGACTCGCGGTCGGCGGCCGGGCGGTGTTCATGAGCTACCAGAGCCTCGAGGACCGGCTGGTCAAGCGCGACTTCGCGGAGCGCGTGAAGTCGACGACCCCGGCCGGCCTGCCCATGGAACTGCCGGGCCACGAACCCAAGTTCCGGTTGGTCACGCGCGGCGCCGAAAAGGCCGATGCCCGGGAGATCGAGGACAACCCCCGAGCAGCGCCGGTGCGGGTGAGATGCATCGAACGCATCCGGGCGGGATGACCGCAACCGAGCGTCCGAACCCCGCATAACACCGAAGGCACACCGACCAACGATCGCCGAACCCCAGACCAAAAAACCCAGACCAACAAAACCCCAGACCCCCAACCCCGGACCACCGAACCCAGACCACCGATCCGCCGCTCGCGGCGACGACCAAGGGAGAAGTCATGGCAGCCACCATCACGGACGACGCCCCCGCCCGCCCGATCCGGCGCGGCCGCCTCGAATCGCCCTCGGCCCCCGCACCGACCCGCCGGGGCAGGGGACGCCGGTCGGCGTACCGCGGGCGCACCGGGTCCCGGCAAGTCGTGTCCCTGCGGGGACGGAGGCTGACCAACACCACGGCGGACCGTTCGGCGGTCCGCTTCGCCATCGGATCGATCGTCGTGGTCGTCCTGGGCATCATGCTGGCCATGATCCTGTCCGGCCTGTCCACCTCCCAGTCCTTCCAGCTCAACGAGGCGCGCCAGCAGGAGCAGCGCCTGCGCGACGGCATCTCGGTGCTCGAGCGCGACGTCGAGTTCCAGCGTTCCACCGCGGAAATCGCCCGCCGGGCCGCGGAGATGGGCATGGTCAACGTCGAAAAGCCGGCCATCCTCGTCGTCGGCGAGGACGGCGCCGTCCACGAGGTCCGGCCGGGCGATCCGGCGCACCAGCGGATCATCGACATCAACGGCGCCGCCGTGCGCCCGGACGCCCCGACCTCGAACCCCGCCGAGACCGACCGCGTCCCGGGCATGCAGGCCCCGGCCGTCCAGGAGGCCAATCCGGCCGCGCCGCGGCTGCCCGCCCAGGCGCCGTACGCGCCCAACGCGGCGCGCCCGCCGGCGCCGGCCCCCGCCCCCGCGCCCGCCCCGGCCCCGGCTCCCGCAGAGGGCGCCAATCCCGTGGCGCCCCCGGCCCCGGCTGTAGACTGACGCCCGCATGCGACCGCGGCACGCCGCCGTGGTCCGTCCACCGAGAAGGCACCAGGCATGATCCGTTCCACTGACGACCACGGCGATTCCGGACAGTTCCGGGATCGCCGGGATCGTCGGATCCCCGTCGAGTCGGGGAACCGACCCGCGCCGCGCCGCAACAGGGCGATGGCGCCGTCGGAACGGGTCGACTCCTCCGGGAGCGAGTTCCAGCGGCGGCGCAAGATCCTGCAGGTCATTGGCGCAGTCGTCGTCGCGGTGCTCATCGTCCGACTCGGCTGGGTCCAGCTCGTGGCCGGGCCGGATCTCGCGGCGCGGGCCCAGAACCAGCGCACCATCGAGGTCGTCGACGCCGCCCGCCGCGGCTCCATCACGGATCGGGAAGGCGCGTCGCTCGCGTTCACCCTCGAGGCGCGCAGCATCACCGCGCATCCCGCGAGCCTGCGCGCGCACCTGGAGAAGGCCCACGAGCTGTGGCCGGACGACTATCCCGAGTACGAGCAGCGCCTGCGCGACATCGCCGACGCGCTGCCGGAGATGATCGGCGTGCCCGACCTGGACGCCAAAAAATCCCGGGAGAGCCGGCGCCGCCACGCAGCCGAGGAACCGGCCGAGCAGGGCATCCGGGACACCCCCGGCGGAATCAGCTCCAAGGAGATCCTGGACAAGCTCCGCGACGAGAAGAGCACCTACGAGGTGCTGGTGCGCAACGTCGACCCGGACAAGGCCGCCGCGGTCGTCGCGCGGTTCCCGGAGCTCGTCTCCGAGCGCCAGGACATCCGGCAGTACCCCAACGGCGCCGTCGGCGCGAACGTGATCGGCAAGATCGGCATGGACGGCGTCGGCCAGTTCGGCTTCGAGGCTTCCCGCGACGCGACGCTGCAGGGCGTCAACGGCGGCCGCACCGTCGACATCGCCGCCAACGGCATCGCCATCCCGGGCTCCACGCGGGACCAGCACCCGCCGATCGACGGCACCGGCTACCAGCTGACCATCGACGCGGACATGCAGTACTTCGTCCAGCAGCAGGTCCAGCAGGCCAAGAACAACTCCGGGGCGAAGGAAGCGTCGGCGGTGGTCCTCGACGCCAAGTCGGGCGAGATCCTGGCCATGGCGCAGTCCGACACCGCCAACCCCAACCGCGACATCGGCCGCGAGGTGGAGGAGGGCCGCAACATCGGCAACACGCCGGTGTCCACCCCGTTCGAGCCGGGCTCGGTGGCGAAGATCATCACCGCCGCCGGCGCGATCGAGGACGGGGTCACCACCCCGGATGAGGTGCTCACCGTCCCGGGTTCCATCCACATGTCCGGCGTCACCGTCAACGACGCCTGGCAGCACGGCCCGGAGCAGTTCACCACGACGGGCATCTTCGGCAAGTCGTCGAACGTCGGCACGCTGATGCTCGCCGACCGGCTCGGCCCCGACCGGTTCGCCGAGCTGCTGCACGACTTCGGCCTGGGCCAGTCCACCGGCGTGGAACTGCCCGGCGAGTCCGCGGGCCTGGTGCCCCAGCGGCCGCAGTGGTCGGGCGGCACCTTCGCCAACCTGCCCATCGGCCAGGGCATGGCCATGTCGCTGCTGCAGATGACGGGCGTCTACCAGGCCATCGCCAACGACGGCGTGCGCATCCCGCCGCGCATCATCAAGTCGACCACCGCCCCCGACGGCACCGTCGTCCCGGCCGAGCGCCCCGAACCGGTGGAAGTCGTCAGCCCGGAGGCCGCGCGCACCGTCCGCGACATGTTCCAGTCCGTCCTCCAGTCCGACCCGACCGGCCGGCAGTCCGGCACCGCGGCGGGCGAGGGGATCGAGGGCTACCAGCTCACCGGCAAGACCGGCACCGCCCAGAAGGTGGATCCGGACACCGGCCGGTACTCGAACTCGAAGTACCACATCACCTTCGCCGGCGTGGCGCCCGCCAACGACCCCCGCTTCGTCATCGGCATCATGCTCGACGAGCCGGTCCGCGGCGTCCACGGCCAGGGCGGCCAGTCCGCCGCGCCGCTGTTCGGGGACATCGCCGCGTGGGCGCTCAACCGCTACAACGTGGCGCCCGCCCCACGCGAGGAGGGGACGCTGTTGCTGCAGCCCTGACCGCCGACCACGTCGTCGGCCATGCTCCGGTCGACCACCGGGACGCGGCCGTCGCAAAGCAAGGCACGATCGATTCGCCCCCCCCCGCGCGCACCGCGCACCCGTCGAACACCTCCGACGCCACACAGACACCGAAAACACTAGGAGCGCACATGACCGTCACCCTCGGACACCTCGCCGAATTGATCGGCGGCACCGTGCTGCCGCCCGGAGCCGGCGAGGCACCGGACGGCGGCGCCGGCACCCGGATCTCCGGCGTGGAACTCAACGCCGCGGAGACCCCCGAGGGCGGGCTGTTCGCGGCCCTGCCCGGCACCCGCGTCCATGGCGCCTCCTATGCGGATCAGTCGCCCGCGGCGGCGATCCTCACCGACGAAGCGGGCCTGGAGATCCTCAAGGGGGCCGGCGGCCCCGACCGCCCGGTGCTGGTCGTCGACGACGTCCGCGCGGTGCTCGGCGCGGTGTCCGCGGAGATCCACGGTCACCCGTCCGAAAAGCTGATCGTCATCGGCGTCACCGGCACGTCCGGCAAGACCACCACCACCTACCTGCTCGAGGGCGCGCTGCTGGCCTCGGGCAAGCGCACGGGGCTGATCGGCACCACCGGCACCCGCATCAACGGGCGCCCCGTGCCCAGCCACCTGACCACGCCGGAGGCCCCGGCGCTGCAGCGGCTGTTCGCGCAGATGCTTGCCGACGGCGTGACCCACGTGGTCATGGAGGTTTCGTCGCACGCGCTGTCGCTCGGCCGCGTCGACGGGGTCTCGTTCGACGTCACCTGCTTCCTGAACCTGTCGCAGGACCACCTCGACTTCCACGACGGCCTCGAGGACTACTTCGACGCGAAGGCGCGGCTGTTCCGCCCCGAATCCCCGGTGCACGCCCCGCGCGTGGTCGCGTGCGTGGACGACTCCTGGGGCCGTCGGATGGCGGAGATCGCCGCCGCGCCCGGGGTCACCGTCGACACCGTCGGCACCCCCCACGCGGAGGACGCGGAGACCGCCGACGACGGGTCGCGCATCGCGCCGCGGGCGACGTGGCGCGCCGGAAACGTCACGGTCGCCGACAACGGAGTCCAGCACGTGACCTTGACCGGCCCCGGCGGGGCGGTCGAGCTCGACGTCCCGCTGCCCGGCGCGTTCAACATCGCCAACGCTTCCGTCGCCTGGGCGGCGCTGGCCGCGCTCGGCGTCGACGGCCCCGACGCCGCCGCGGGCATCTCCCGCGTTGCCGTCCCCGGACGCATGGAGCGCATCGACGAGGGCCAGGACTTCCTCGCCGTCGTCGACTACGCACACAAGCCCGCCGCCGTCGGCGAAGTGCTGCGCACGCTGCGCGCCCAGACCGTCGGGAGGGTCATCGCCGTCGTCGGGGCCGGCGGCGACCGAGACTCGTCGAAGCGCCCGCTCATGGGCGCCGAGGCCGCCCGCGTCGCCGACGTCGTCATCGTCACCGACGACAACCCGCGCACCGAGGACCCCGCCGCCATCCGCGAGGCCGTCACCGCCGGTGCCGTGGAAGCCGCCGAGAAGCGCGCCGCGGCCATCGGCATCGACGCAATCCGCGTGGAGAACATCGGCGACCGGGCCGAGGCCATCGACCTGGCCATCCGCCTCGCCGAGGGCGGCGATTCCGTCGTCGTCGCGGGCAAGGGCCACGAGACCGGCCAGGAGATCAACGGCGTCATGCACCACTTCGACGACCGCGAGCAGGTCCGCGAGGCGCTGCGGCGCCGCGCGGGCCGCGAGGGCGACGCCGGCCGAGCCGACGAGGAGGGCGAGAACTAGATGATCGAACGCACTGCGGGCGAAATCGCCGACATCGTCGGCGGAGAGCTCCACGACGCGGACCCGGCGGCCCCGGTCGCCGGGCCGGTCGAATTCGATTCCCGGCGCATCGTGCCCGGCTCCGTGTTCCTGGCGCTGCCGGGCGCGCGGGCCGACGGGCACGACTTCGCGGAGGGCGCCGCGGCCGCCGGTGCCGCGCTGACCTTGGCCGCCCGGCCCGTCGGCGTCCCGGCGGTCGTGGTGGAGCCGCTGGGCGCCCAGGACTCCAACGCCGACGCGTTCGCGCACGACCCCGACGGGTCCGGCGCGGCCGTGCTGGAGGCCGTGGGCAAGCTCGCACGCCGCGACGTCGACGAACTCGCCGCCGACGGCCTGGTCGTCGTCGGGGTCACCGGCTCGGCCGGCAAGACCTCGGTCAAGGACATGATGGCCACGATCCTGCGCACCGACGGCGAGACGGTGGCGCCGAAGGGGTCGTTCAACAACGAGATCGGCCACCCGTACACCGTTCTGCGCTGCACGCGGGACACCCGCTACCTGGTCGCGGAGATGAGCGCCCGCGGGGTCGGCCACGTCGCCCACCTCGCGCGCATCGCCCCGCCGCGGATCGGCGCCGTGCTCAACGTGGGCACCGCGCACCTCGGCGAGTTCGGCTCCCGCGAGGCCATCGCGCAGGCGAAGGGCGAGCTCGTCGAGGCGCTGCCGGCGGCCGCGGACGGGGGAGTCGCGGTGCTCAACGCCGACGATCCCCTGGTCGCGGGGATGGCGCCGCGCACCCGTGCGAAGGTGGTCACCTTCGGCGTCGATTCCGCCGCCGCCGATTACCGGGCCACCGACGTCACCGTCGACGGCCTCGCCCGCGCGTCGTTCACGCTGCGCTGCCCCGACGGCTCGGCGCATGCGGTGTCGCTGAAGGTCCACGGCGCCCACCAGGTGCCCAACGCGTTGGCCGCCGCGGCCGTCGGCGTGGAGGCCGGTCTGGCCCCCGCCGCCGTCGCCGAGGCGCTCTGCGCCCACGTCGCCGCCTCCGAGCGGCGCATGGAGATGCGGCAGCGCGACGACGGCACGACGGTCATCAACGATTCGTACAACGCCAACCCCGATTCCATGCGCGCCGGGGTCGATGCCCTCGTGCTGGCCGCGGGCGCGCGCGAGGGCGCGGCGTCCTGGGCGGTGCTGGGGCAGATGGGCGAACTCGGTGACTCCGCCGTCGATGAACATGCCGCATTGGCGGGGTATCTCGCCGAAAACGGCGTTGACCGTCTGGTCGCCGTCGGGGAGGGGGCGAATGCGCGTGCCCTCGCGGACGGGGCCGAGTCGATGGGGTTAAATACTCTGCGGGCGTCGGATCCCGACGCGGCCGCGGAAGCGGTTGCGGCGGAGCTCCAACCCGGTGATGTTGTCCTGGTCAAGGCGTCCTACGCCGACGGCCTGTGGCGCGTCGCCGACGCACTGGCGCCGGTGACGCAGCGAAATTCGACCGAGAGGCGAGGTAAGTGACTCAACTCATCTACAGCGGGGCCCTCGCGTTCATCGCGTCGGTCTTCCTGACCCCGGTGCTCATCCGCCGTTTTTCCGCGGAGGGCATTGGCCAGGAGATCCGCGAGGAAGGGCCGAAGAGCCACTTCCGCAAGCGCGGCACCCCGACGATGGGCGGCATCGCCATCATCGTCGGCATCCTCGTCGGCTACTTCGGTTCGCACGCCATCGGTCTCTTCCAGACCGGCTCCGGGCCGTCGGCTTCGGGCCTGCTGGTGCTCTTCCTCACGCTGTCGATGGGCGGCCTCGGTTTCGCGGATGACTTCATCAAGCTGTACAAGGCCCGCAACCTGGGCCTGAACAAGACGGCGAAGCTGGTCGGCCAGCTGGCCGCGGCGCTGATCTTCGGCGTCCTGCTGCTGCAGTTCCCGGATGCGGCGGGCATCACCCCGGGTTCGACGAACCTGTCCTTCGCCCGCGACATCACCACCTGGAACCTCGCCCCGGGCCCGGTGTGGCTGGGCATGATCGTCTTCCTGGTGTTCGTGTTCATCGTCATCGCGGCGTGGACCAACGCGGTCAACCTCACCGACGGCCTCGACGGCCTCGCGGCCGGCACGGTGGCGCTGCTGCTGGGCACGTACACGGCCATCACGTTCTGGCAGTTCCGCAATTCCTGCGAGGTCGCCGTCGGCGCCGGCTGCTACGACGTCCGGGACCCGCTGGACGTGGGCATCCTGGCCACCGCCGGTTTGGGCGCGTGCCTGGGCTTCCTGTGGTGGAACGCCGCCCCGGCGAAGATCTTCATGGGCGACACCGGTTCGCTGGCGCTGGGCGGCCTCATCGCGGGCCTGTCCTTCGTCACCAAGACCGAGTTGCTGATGGTCATCATCGGCTTCATCTTCGTGCTGGAGGTCGCGTCGGTGGCCATCCAGATCGCGGCGTTCCAGACGGTGGGCAAGCGCCCGTTCCGCATGGCGCCGATCCACCATCACTTCGAGGCGAAGGGCTGGGCCGAGACGGCCGTGGTCATCCGCTTCTGGCTGTTGGCCGGCATCTTCAACATGCTCGGCTCCGCAATCTTCTATTCCGACTGGCTCGTGCAATCGGGGGTCATGCGATGACGTTCACGGACACGTCCACCGATCTCGTGGCGCTGGTGCGTTCCGGCCCGGTGCTGGTCACCGGGGCGGGCGTGTCCGGGGAGGGCGCGATCAAGCTCCTCCGGGACCTCGGCTGCCCCGAGATCCACCTCGTCGACGATTCCGCCGAGCGCGGCCGGCCCCTGGCCGATTCGCACGGGGTCGATTGGTGCACCGCCGATGCGGCACGGGGCCTGCTTTCCGACGCCGCCGCCGTGGTGACCTCCCCGGGGTGGCGCCCGGATACGCCGCTGCTCGTCGACGCCGCGGACGCCGGAGTGCCGGTCGTGGGCGACGTGGCCGTGGCCTTCGCCGGCGATCGCGCCGGCACGTGGGGCGACCCGCGCACGTGGCTGGTGGTCACGGGCACCAACGGCAAGACCACGACCACCGCGATGCTCGCCGCCATGCTCGGCGACCGCGGGGCGGCCGTCGGCAACATCGGCGTGGCGCTGCACGATGCGCTCACCGCCGCCGACCGCGTCGACGTCCTGGCCGCGGAGCTGTCGAGCTTCCAGCTGCATTGGGCGCCGGAGCTGCGCCCCGATGCGGGGGCGCTGCTCAACCTCGCCGAGGACCACATCGACTGGCACGGCTCCTACGACGCCTACGGCGCCGACAAGGCGATCGCCCTGACCGGCGGCGTGGCGGTGTTCGGGGCGGACGACGCAGACGTCGTCAAGCAAGTCGAAGCCCTCGCCGCGGACGGGCGCCTGGCGCCCGCGGCCGTCGGCTTCACCATCGGGGAGCCGGAGCCGGGGCAGATCGGCGTGCGCGACGGCCGGATCATCGACCGCGCCTTCGGAGACCGCAGCACCGACGAGCCCCACGAGGACACCGCGGTCGGGGGAGTGGACGTCGCGCCCATCGAGGGCATTTCGCCCCCGGGGCCGGCCGGCGTGCTCGATGCGCTGGCGGCGACGGCGCTCGCCCGTTCCGTCGGCGTCCGCGCCGCCGACATCGCGGAGGCGCTGGCGGGCTTCACCGTCCGCGCGCACCGGGGGCAGGTCGTGCACTCGGCCGGCGGCGTCAACTGGATCGACGATTCCAAGGCCACCAACCCGCACGCCGCGGACGCCGCGCTGCGCGGCCACGATTCGGTCGTGTGGGTCGCCGGCGGCCAACTCAAGGGCGCCGACGTGTCGGGGCTCGTCGCCGACCACGCGCACCGCATGCGCGCGGCGGTGGTCCTCGGCGTGGACGGGCCCGTCATCGCCGAGGCTCTCGCATCCGCCGTGCCCGGGCTGCCCGTGACGGTGATCGGGGAGACCGACCCCGCCGCGGCGATGGGCCAGGCATGCTCCGCGGCCGCGGGCGCGGCCCGCCCCGGCGACGTGGTGCTGCTCGCGCCCGCCGCCGCGAGCCTGGACATGTTCACCGGCATGGCGCAGCGCGGGGACTTCTTCGCCGACGCCGCCCGCGAGGCCACGGCGCCCGGCACGGAGCCGGGCCCCGATGAATCGACCGGCCCTTCCGGCCCCCTCGAGGGTGACCCGCGATGACCGGCCCCGCCCGCCCCGCCCGCTCCGCACGGCCCGCACGGCCGGACCGCCCCGCGCGGCAGGACCGCCCCGCCCGCAAGGAGGGCCGCGGCTCCGAGGCCCGCGCGATGATGCGCGACTGGATGTCCCGGCCCCTGTTCGACTACCACGTCCTGCTCGCGATCACGGCCCTGCTCACCGGCATCGGGCTGGTCATGGTGCTGTCGTCGTCGATGGCGTCGTCCGGCACCGAAGGCAACGTCTGGGGGGTGTTCATCCGCCAGGCGGCGATGGTGGGCGCCGGTCTGGTGATGTTCTGGCTGGTCACCCGCGTCCGCGTGGAGACCATCCGGAAGCTCGCGCCGCTCGGTCTGGTCGTCGCATTCGCGCTGCTGGTGCTGGTGCTGATACCGGGCATCGGCGTCGGCCTCGAGGAGACCGGCGCGCAGTCGTGGATCTACGTCGGCGGCGTGTCGCTGCAGCCGTCGGAGGTCGCGAAGGTGGCGCTGGCGGTGTGGGGCGCGAAGTTCCTGTCGGAGCGGCTGCGCACGGCGACGGCGGTCAAGGACATCTTCGTCCCCTTCGGCGTGGTCTCCGTGCTGGTGCTGGCCCTGGTGTTCTTCCAGCGCGACCTCGGCATGGTCGCGTCGATGGGCTTCGTGGTGCTGGGGCTGCTGTATTTCGCGGGCCTGCCGCGCTTCATCATCGGCGGCATCGTGGGCGTGGGCCTCGCGGTGATGGCCATCGCCACGCTGACCACGGGTTTCCGCTCCGCGCGCATTTCGGTCTACTTCAACACCCTCTTCGGCAGGTTCGAGGAGACCCAGGGTCCGGCGTACCAGTCTTACCAGGGCATCCTTTCGCTTGCCGACGGATCGATGACCGGCGTGGGATTGGGCCAGTCGCGGGCGAAGTGGTTCTACCTTCCCGAGGCCAAGAACGACTTCATCTTCGCCATCATCGGCGAGGAGCTGGGCTTCCTCGGCGCCGGCATCGTGGTGCTGCTCTACGCCGCCCTCGGCTGGATCGGCCTGCGGGTCGCCCAGCGCCAGGCGGACCCGTTCCTGCGCCTGCTGGCCGGCACCATCACCATGGCGACGGTCGTGCAGGCGTTCATCAACATCGGCTACGTCGTCGGCGTGCTGCCGGTGACGGGCCTGCAGCTGCCGCTGATCTCGGCGGGCGGCACGTCGGCGATCGTGACGCTGCTGTCGATGGGCCTGCTGGCCACGTGCGCGCGCCATGAGCCGGAATCGGTGTCGGCGATGCAGACGTCGGGGCGCCCGGCGATCGACCGGATCCTCGGCATCCCGGAGCCGCTGCCCTACGATCCGTCGCGCCGCGATGACCGCCCGTCCCGCGGACACCGCGACACCCGCCGATTCGGCCCTCCGGTCACCGGTTCCGACGATGTCGTGGGCGACCGTTTCGAGCGCCGCCAGCGCCGCCGCGACGCGGAGCCCGTCGTCCGGCCCACCCGCACCACCGCCCGGGGCACCGCCGAACCGCGCCCCCGCGCCGGTGGCGGGGGAGGGCGCGCCGGCGGTTCCTCCCGGGGGGTCGCGGAACGGTACCGTGAATCCGAGCGAGGGGATCGCCGACCCCGTGGCCGGGGCACCCGCCGGCCGGGCGGCCCCGACAGGAGGATCAGGTGACCGAAGCGACTCCGCAGGGCCGGCCGTTCGAGCGGCCCGACGGACGCCCGTTGTCCATCGTCGTCGCCGGCGGCGGCACCGCCGGGCACATCGAGCCCGCGCTCGCCGTCGCCGACGCGATCCGCGAGATCGCGCCGGATACGCGCGTGACGGCGCTGGGCACCAACCGCGGCCTGGAGACCACGCTGGTCCCGGCGCGCGGCTACGACCTCCGCCTGATCCCGCCGGTGCCGGTGCCCCGCAAGCCGAGCGGTGACCTGCTCAAGCTTCCCTTCCGCGTCGCCCGCGCCGTGTCGGAGACCCGCGCGGTCCTCGAGGACGTCGCGGCGGACGCGGTGATCGGCTTCGGCGGTTACGTCTCCGCCCCCGCCTACCTGGCGTGCCGGCGCGGCCGCCGCATCCCGTTCCTGGTCCACGAGGCCAACGCGCGCGCGGGCATGGCAAACAAGCTGGGCGTGAAGCTCGGCGGCGAGGGCCTGGCCGCGGTGTCGGGTTCGGGGATGGCGGGCGACGTCGTCGGCATTCCCGTCCGCAAGGCGCTGGCGAGCCTGGACCGGGCGGCGATGCGCGCGGAGGCCCGCGCGTTCTTCGGCCTGCCGGCCGATGGCCCCGTGCTGTTCGTCACCGGCGGTTCGCAGGGCGCGCGCAGCATCAACGAGGCCGCCTCGGGTGCCGCGGACGCCTTCGCCCGGGCGGGCATCGCGGTGCTCCACGCGCACGGCAAGAAGAACACGGTGTCCCTGCCGGAGGGCCGGGGCGCCGACGCCGAGCCCCCGTACGTCGCCGTGCCCTACGTCGACCGCATGGACCTGGCGTACTCGGCGGCCGACATGATCCTGTGCCGCTCGGGCGCGATGAGCGTCGCCGAGATTTCGGCGGTTGGCCTGCCGGCCGTCTACGTCCCCCTGCCGCACGGCAACGGGGAGCAGGCCCTCAACGCCACGGACATCGTCGAGGCCGGCGGCGGCCTGCTGGTCGCCGACGCTTCGCTGACCCCGGCCACGATCCGCGACACCGTGATCCCATTGCTTTCCGACGCCGGCCGGCTCGCCGAGATGGCGCGCGCCACCGCGGAATCGGGCCATCGCGATGCCGCGGACACGATCGCCCGCAGGGTGCTCTCCGCCGCAATGCGCGGGGCGCGCGGGTAGTTTTCCGGGCATGGGCCGGCCATCCGGTGATGCGGGAGTCGTGCGGGGCCGAACCCGTGCCCGCGACGGCGCCCGCGCGCGGGGTGCGCCACCTGCTTGCCCCGCTTTTCCCGATTGCCCCGACACCGATTTCCAGTCCCGTCCCATCTTCTTCCCCGAGGTGACCAACAGATGAGCGATTCCCCTTCCACCGGATCCGCCCGCGAGCAGGGGACCCTGCCCGCCAGCGTGCACATGATCGGCATCGGCGGCGCCGGAATGTCGGGCGTCGCCCGCCTGCTGCTGGCCCGGGGCGTCTCCGTGTCCGGCTCCGACATGAAGGACTCCCGCGCCGTCGTCGGCCTGCGCGCCATGGGCGCCACGGTGTCCATCGGCCACGATGCGGCGAACCTCGACGCGTCGGGAAGCCTCCCGGACGCCGTCGTGGTGTCCTTCGCCGCCATCCCCGACACCAACCCGGAGCTCGCCCGCGCCCGCGAACTGGGCATCCCGGTGCTCAAGCGCTCCGACGTGCTCGGCATGCTGCTCGAGGGCAACCGGGCGGTGCTCATCGCCGGCACCCACGGCAAGACCTCCACCACCTCCATGAGCGTCGCCGCGCTGCAGGCCGCGGGCCTCGACCCGTCCTTCGCGGTCGGCGGCCTGATGTCGAAGGCCGGAGTTAACGCCCACCAGGGCACCGGCGACGTCTTCGTGGCCGAGGCCGACGAGTCCGATGCCTCGCTGCTGACGTACTCGCCGCAGGTCGCCGTGGTCACGAACATCGAGCCCGACCACCTGGATTTCTTCGGCACCGCCGAGAAGTACTACGCCGTCTTCGACGCGTTCGCCGGCCGCATCGTCGACGGCGGTGCGCTGGTGGTCTGCGCGGAGGACGACAACGCGGCGGCGCTCGGGGAGAGGGCCGCGGCCGCGGGGATCCGCGTGTACGGCTACGGCGGGCCCGAGGCACTGGAAGCCCACCCGGCCCTCGAGCCGGGCGGCATCCTCCACGGCTGGACCGCCCACGGCGGCGGCGCGCGCGTCGAGGCCACGGTGCTCGGCGAGCGCGTGACCTTCGAGCTGCGCCAGCCGGGCCGCCACATGTCGCTCAACGCGCTGGCCGCCCTGGTCGCCGGTTGCCTGGTCGGCGCCGACGCCGCGCGGATGGCCCGCGGCCTCAGCGAGTTCACCGGCGTCCGCCGGCGCTTCGACTACCACGGGCGCATCGACGGCGGCGACTTCGACGGCGCCCGCGTCTACGACGACTACGCCCATCACCCCACCGAGGTGCGCGCCGTGCTGGGCGCGGCCCGCGAACTCGTCGACGAGGCGGGCCGCGGCAACGTCGTCGCCGTGTTCCAGCCGCACCTGTACTCGCGGACCAAGGCCTTCCACGCCGAATTCGCCGAGGCGCTGTCGCTGGCCGACCGCGTGATCGTGCTCGACGTCTTCGGCGCCCGCGAGGAGCCGATGGCCGGCGTCGACGGCGACCTCATCGCCCGGGACGTCACCGCCCCGGCCGTGTTCGAGCCGCACTTCACCAGCGCGCCCGCCCGCGTCCGCGAAGTCGCCGGCCCCGGCGATGTCATCCTGACCATCGGCGCCGGCAGCGTCACCATGCTCGCCGACGAGATCCTGGGCGAGCTCGGCTGATGCGGGGCGCGGGAGGCGCCAAGCGCGCCGGGATCATCACTCTGGTGCTGGTGGGCGTCGCCGCACTCGTCTGGGCGGTCCTGTGGTTCACGCCGGTTGCCACGGTCAAGGAGATCCGCGTGGAAGGCGTCGTCAACGGCGACGCCGCCGCGATTTCCGAGTCCACCGGCATCCCCATCGGAGAGCAGCTCATCCGCGTGGACACCGACGCCGCCGCCCGTGCCGCCGCGGCGCAGCCATGGGTGGAGAAGGTGACCGTCGGCCGCTCGTGGCCGTCGGCCATCACGGTCCGGGTCGTGGAGCACACCGCGGTGATCCACATGCGCGCCACCGACGGCGAGCACCTGTTCAACGCGGAGGGCACGGAATTCCTCACCGCCCCGCCGCCGCCCGGGAGCGTGGAAGTCGTCCGCGCGCCGCGGGTGGACGCCCCCGAGCCGGGCAAGCTCGACCCGGACCCGCGCACCGTGCGGACGGTGCTGGACATTCTCGCGGCACTGCCCGAGGGCGTGCGCGCCGAGGTGGCGCGCATCGACGCGCCCGGCCAGACCGAGGTGGCGCTGATCCTGCACGACGGCAGGGAGATCTTCTTCGGTTCCTCCGACCGGGTGCGCGAGAAGGGTCGCGCTGCGGAGATCGTCATGGGCCGCGAAGGCCAGCGCTGGAACGTGTCCAACCCGGTCGAGCCGACGCTGCGCAACTGACGCTGCGCAACTGACGTTCCGGGACGGGCGGTGCGGGCCGGGCGGCGCGCACCCGCCCTTGCGGAATCGGCGGCGCGCTACTGATGCGGCGCCGCTGTGGCCGCGTCGCCGCACGTGGAGCGGGTTCGCGGCCCAACCTAGCCCTCAACCTCTACTTGAGGGTGCCGACACGCCGGGCGCTCGGTGGCGGATCCGCGCCATTCCATGAACGATGATGGGGCGGACAACAAAGCCGGGAACGCAACAAAGGAAGGGCGAGCTGAACCACATGACCTCCCCGAATAACTACCTCGCCGTGATCAAGGTCGTCGGAGTCGGCGGCGGCGGCGTCAACGCCGTCAACCGCATGATCGAGGAGGGTCTGAAGGGCGTCGAGTTCATCGCCGTCAACACGGACTCGCAGGCCCTGATGTTCACCGACGCCGACGTCAAGCTCGACATCGGGCGCGAGGCCACCCGCGGCCTCGGTGCCGGCGCCAATCCCGAGGTCGGCCGCACTTCCGCGGAGGACCACAAGGACGAGATCGAGGAGACGCTCAAGGGCGCCGACATGGTCTTCGTCACCGCCGGCGAGGGTGGCGGCACCGGCACGGGCGCCGCGCCGGTCGTCGCGTCGATCGCCAAGAAGGCCGGCGCGCTGACCGTGGGCGTCGTCACCAAGCCGTTCTCCTTCGAGGGCAAGCGCCGCACCAAGCAGGCGATGGAGGGCATCGAGCAGCTCAAGGAAGCCTGCGACACGCTCATCGTCATCCCGAACGACCGGCTGCTGCAGATCGGCGAAGAGAACATCGGCATGATGGAGGCCTTCCGCGCCGCCGACGAGGTCCTCTTCAACGGGGTCCAGGGCATCACCGACCTGATCACCACCCCGGGCATGATCAACGTCGACTTCGCCGACGTGCGTTCCGTCATGGCTTCGGCCGGTTCCGCGCTGATGGGCATCGGCTCGGCGCGCGGCGAGAACCGCGCGCAGAAGGCCGCGGAGATGGCCATCAACTCCCCGCTTCTGGAGACCACGATGGAGGGCGCGACCGGCGTGCTGCTGTCCTTCGCGGGCGGCTCCGACATCGGGCTGATGGAGGTCAACCAGGCCGCCTCGCTGGTGGAGGAGCAGGCCGACGACGACGCCAACATCATCTTCGGCACCATCATCGACGACAACCTGGGCGACGAGGTCCGCGTGACCGTCATCGCCACCGGCTTCGAGGACCGCGCCCGCAAGGCCACGGTCACCCCGTCGCAGCCGAAGCCCGATGCGGAGGATCCGTCGGCGAGCCTGCCGGGCGGCGACAACCTGGGCGCCGCCGACCGCGACCGCGAGCCGGTCGTGCGCGACGAGGTCCGGGAGGAGCGCCGCGATGCGGGCTTCACCCCGCGCACCCGCGTGTCCGGCGGCCTGTTCACCGACGGTTCCCGCCGCGACGAGGACTACCGCGGGGAGCACCGCCGCGGCGGCCGCCGCGAGGAGCGCCGCGAGGAGCGCGCCCCCAAGGATGACGGCCTCGATCTGCCGGGTTGGGCGTAGGCCCCGGCGCATGAACCCGACCTCCCCGCAGGGGAGCGGTGCCCATCGCGTGCGGAAGGTGCTCACCACCCGCCGCGGCGGGTTTTCCGCGCCCCCGTACGACTCCTTCAATCTGGGTGATCATGTCGGCGACGACCCCGCGGCCGTAGCCAAGAATCGCCGCCGCCTGGCGGAGGGGATGGGCCTCGACCCGTCCCGCTTCGTGTGGATGGAGCAGATCCACTCCAACACGGTCACCGTCGTCGACGGCCCGCGCGACGAGCCCGTCCCCGCCACGGACGCCATCGTCACCACCGTGCCCGGCCTCGCGTTGGCGGTCCTGGTCGCCGACTGCGTCCCGGTCCTGCTTTCCGACGACGACGCCGGCGTCATAGCCGCGGTCCACGCCGGGCGCATCGGCGCGCGAAACGGGATCGTGGCGCGGACGGTGGAGACCATGGTCGGGCTCGGCGCGTCCCCCTCATCCATCCATGCGCTGCTGGGCGCCGCCGCGTGCGGCGAATCCTACGAGGTGCCCGAGTCGATGGCGGCGGACGTCGAAAAGCACCTGCCGGGGTCGCGGACCGTCACGGACCGGGGCACCCCGGGCCTCGACGTGCGCGCGGGCCTGATGCGGCAGCTGCATGGCCTGGGCGTGACGAACATCAATGCCGAACCGCGCTGCACGATCTCCGAACCGGACTATTTCTCGTACCGGCGGGAGGGCAAAACCGGTCGTCAGGCGGGCATCGTCGTCCTCCTGGAGGAGTAGGCGGGGCCCGGGCGTGTCGGCCCGGCGGAGAACCTTCATCCGGGTACCTTTGTGATCAGCACCGCACCATCACCCACGACATGCAAAGGATGATCATGTCCAACATCTCCAGGAAGGTTTCCGACTTCTTCGGGCTGACGCCCGCGCGGGACGACGCGGATTTCCGCGACCGTTACGAGCGCGACGCCTACGAGGACGACTACCGCCCGGCCGGCCGCTACGCCGACGACTACGAGGACGACTACCGCGATTCCGGCCGCGGCTACTCGCGCGGCTCCGCCGTGCGCGACTACGACCGCGACGAGCGCGCCGACCGCGACCTGGACCGCGACGACTCCTACGGCCGCCCGCACCTGCGCCCGCTGGACCGCCCCGTCGCGCCGTCCGTGCACCACATCACCCCGAAGACGGAATTCCTGGACAAGTACTCCGAGGCGAAGGTCATCGGCGAGAGCTTCCGCGACGGCGACATCGTCGTCTTCGATCTGGTCGACCTCGAGCCGGCCGAGCGCAAGCGCTACCTGGACTTCGTCGCCGGCCTGGCGTTCGCCCTGCGCGGCCGCATCGAGGCCGACGGCACCCGGTTCACGCTGCTGCCGGAGGGCGTCGAGCTGTCCGATGCCGAGCGTGATCGCCTGTCCGTCTAAGCTCTAGGCGTGCAGACTTTCCTCGGCATCCTCCTCATCCTCGTCCAGCTGTTCACGTACCTTCTGCTGGCGCGGATCGTCATCGAGATGATCCAGTCGTTTTCGCGGGCGTGGCAGCCGGGCCGGGCGTTTTCCATCGTCGGAGAGGTGATCTTCACCATCACCGACCCGCCGGTGAAGGCGCTCCGGAAGGTCATCCCGCCCATGCCCATGGGCGGGGTGCAGCTGGACATGTCGGTGCTCGTGCTCTTTTTCATCCTCATGATCCTCCGCATGGTGCTGCAGGGCCTCGCTTTCTGATGCCCCGCGAACCGGCGGGCCGCCCC
>NZ_JVMD01000033.1:0-105055 GCF_001056295.1 Corynebacterium halotolerans | reverse complement strand
CGGCGGCCCGCCGGTTCGTTCTTTTCGCGCGTTTTCGGCGACCGGCGACGGCGGCGCGGGACGTCGCAAAGGGGTCCGGAAGGTGAAATTTCGTTGATTCGCCCACATCGGAGGCGGACTTTCGGCTAATCGGGTGAATCCGGCAAAGTCCCAGGTTGAGCGGGAGGTTTAGGGTTTGTGGTGCGTGTGAACGGACCTTACTCCGGTGCATCCTGGGGTTTTCGGGATGCACTGGACGTGTGTTGCAGGTGTGATGTCGGTACTATGGGCCGGGAAGAAACAAGTATCGTCGTTCGAGGATCGCGTTCTTCCGCCCGCAACGGCGGTAGCCCGGTCCCCGACGCGCGGGTTCCCGGCCATCACCGGCGGGGAGCGTCCCGTGACAATACCGGTCCACAAATTTTGAAGGGGAACTCTCCATGCCGCTGACTCCAGCTGATGTGCACAACGTCGCGTTCAGCAAGCCGCCGATTGGCAAGCGCGGCTACAACGAGGACGAGGTCGACCAGTTCCTCGACCTCGTCGAGGACGCGCTGGGCGAGCTCCAGGACGAAAACGCCGACCTGCGTCTGCGCGTCGAGGACCTGGAGCGCGACCTGGAGGACGCCCGTTCCGGCGCCTCCGCTCCCGTGTCCGTCCCCTCCGGCGTCGACGAGGACTCGCTGCGCGCGTCCATCGAGGCCGAGCTCCGGGCCGAGTACGACCGCCGCTTGGACGAGCAGGCCTCCCGCCTGCGCGCCGAGGCCGAGGATCGGGTCCGCGAGGCCGAGGACCGCGCCGCCGCCGCCGAGTCCCGCGCCCAGGCCGGCGGTCAGCAGCAGGGCTTCGCCGGCATGCCGGACGCCGACTCCGCCACCGCCGACACCCACATGCAGGCCGCCCGCGTCCTGGGCCTGGCCCAGGAGATGGCCGACCGCCTCACCGCGGACGCCAAGCGCGAGTCCGACGAGATGCTGTCGCTGGCCCGCAACAACGCGGAGAGCACCGTCGCCGACGCCGACGCCCGCTCGCAGGAGACCCTGACCAAGGCCCGCCGCGAGGCCGACGAGACCCTCACCGACGCCCGCCGCCGTTCCGAGCAGATGATCGCCGACGCCAAGTCGGAGTCCGAGAAGACCCTCACCGACGCCCGCCAGCGCAGCGAGCAGATGATCGCCGATGCCGATGCCCGCTCCACCGCGACCATCACCACCGCCCGCGACAAGGCGGCGGAGCTGCAGGCCGACGCCGAGCGCAAGCACACCGAGATCATGACCACGGTGAAGCAGCAGCAGCAGGCGCTGGAAGCCCGCATCGAGGAGCTGCACATCTTCGAGCGCGAGTACCGCACCCGCCTCAAGACCTTCCTGGAATCCCAGCTGGAGGAGCTCAACTCCCGCGAGACCGCCGCTCCGGCGGACGGCTACAACAACTAGCGGCCGCACCCGGCGGGCCCGCGGCTCAACCGCCGCGCCGCCCGTCGCAAAGCCGGCCGGACCGGGAGCGCCCGCCCCGGCCCCGCACCACGCGGGGCCGGGGACGGGCGCTTCGCCGATGCGCGGCGCCCGGTCTATACTGATCCAGAACATGCGCAGTGATCCGGCAATCACCGGGGAGCGTTCCGGAAGAACGGCGCCGACCGCCCATGCGGCGGGCGCCCAGTAGAACCGGACGGGTCGGGCCCGCACAGCCCGGATTATGAGCGGGCCGCGCGCCTTTCCTTGCGGAAGGGACGCGGTCAAGCGGGGTGGTACCGCGCCGACAGGCGTCCCCGTGGCACTTTCCCCGGTTCCGGCCGGGGGCCAGTCGACCCACGGAGGACCCACGTGAACAAGCCCACCCCCGCAGGCGGCGCCTACCCGCGCACCGACCAGTTCGGCGACGTCTCGGGCAGCCCCAGCTTCCCGGCCCTGGAAGATCGAGTCCTCGACTTCTGGTCGGCCGACCAGACTTTCCAGGCGTCGATCGACGAGCGCGACGGCGACGAGGAGTACGTGTTCTACGACGGCCCGCCGTTCGCCAACGGCCTGCCGCACTACGGTCACCTGCTGACCGGCTACGTCAAGGACATCGTCCCGCGCTACCAGACCATGCGCGGCAAGCAGGTCAACCGCGTCTTCGGCTGGGACTGCCACGGCCTGCCCGCGGAGCTGGAGGCCGAGAAGCAGCTGGGCATCACCGACAAGGGCCAGATCGAGGACATGGGCCTGGCCAAGTTCAACGAGTACTGCGCCACGTCGGTGCTCGAATACACCAACGAGTGGCAGGACTACGTCACCCGCCAGGCCCGCTGGGTCGACTTCGACAACGGCTACAAGACCATGGACCCCGGCTTCATGGAGTCCGTCATGTGGGCGTTCAAGGAGCTCTACGACAAGGGGCTGATCTACCAGGGCTTCCGCGTCCTGCCGTACTCGTGGGCCGAGCACACGTCGCTGTCCAACCACGAGACCCGCCTGGACGACTCGTACAAGATGCGCCAGGACCCGACCCTGACGGTCACCTTCCCGGTCACCGGCGCCGTCGCCGGCTCCGCCGCCGAGGCGACGCTGGCGGAGCATCCCGAGCTTTCCGACGCCGCCGCCCTGGCCTGGACGACCACCCCGTGGACCCTGCCGTCGAACCTGGCGCTGGCGGTGCACCCCGAGGTCGAGTACTCGCTGGTCCGCGTGGGGGAGAAGGGCCTGGCGGAGTTCGCCGGGCGCACCTTCCTGCTGGCGTCGAACCTGGTCGCGTCGTTCGCCAAGGAGCTGGGCAAGGACCGCGAGGTCGTGGAGACCTACACCGGCGCGCAGCTGGAGGGCCTGACGTACCGGCCGATCTTCGACTTCTTCGCCGATCAGCCCAATGCGTTCCAGGTGCTCGTGGCCGATTACGTCACCACCGAAGACGGCACCGGCATCGTCCACCAGGCCCCCGCCTTCGGCGAGGACGACATGAACACCTGCAGCCGCTACGGCATCGAGCTGGTCATCCCGGTCGACATGGACGGCAAGTTCACGTCCTTGACGCCGCCGTACGAGGGCCAGCTGGTCTTCGACGCCAACAAGGACATCATCCGCGACCTCAAGGGCGCGGGCCGCGTCGTGCGCCACCAGACCATCGAGCACTCCTACCCGCACTCGTGGCGCTCCGGCGAGCCCCTGATCTACATGGCGCTGCCGTCGTGGTTCGTCGCCGTGACCAAGTTCCGCGACCGCATGGTCGAGCTCAACCGCGAGCAGATCGAGTGGATGCCGGAGCACATGCGCGACGGGCAGTTCGGCAAGTGGCTCGAGGGCGCCCGCGACTGGAACATCTCGCGCTCGCGCTACTGGGGCTCGCCCATCCCGGTGTGGGTGTCGGACAACGAGGAGTACCCGCGCGTCGACGTCTACGGCTCCCTGGAGGAGCTGGAGCGCGACTTCGGCGAGCGCCCCAAGTCGCTGCACCGCCCCGACATCGACGAGCTGGTCCGCCCGAACCCGGATGACCCGACCGGCAAGTCGATGATGCGCCGCGTGCCGGAGGTCCTGGACTGCTGGTTCGAGTCCGGCTCCATGCCCTTCGCGCAGAAGCACTACCCCTTCGAGAACAAGGAGTGGTTCGACGCCCACTCGCCGGCGGACTTCATCGTCGAGTACTCGGGCCAGACCCGCGGCTGGTTCTACACCCTCCACGTGCTGTCGACGGCGCTGTTCGACCGCCCGGCGTTCAAGAAGGTCGTCGCCCACGGCATCGTGTTGGGCAACGACGGCCTGAAGATGTCCAAGTCCAAGGGCAACTACCCGAACGTCAACGAGGTCTTCAAGCGCGACGGCTCCGACGCCATGCGCTGGTTCCTCATGTCCTCGCCGATCCTGCGCGGCGGCAACCTGGTCGTCACCGAGCAGGGCATCCGCGACGGCGTGCGCCAGGCGCTGCTGCCGATGTGGAACGCGTACTCGTTCCTGCAGCTCTACGCCTCCAAGCCGGCCGAGCGCGCGACGGATTCGGACAACGTGCTGGACCGCTACATCCTGGCGAAGCTCGCGGCGACGGTGAAGGCGACGACCGCCAAGCTGGACGACACCGACATCGCCGGCGCCACCGACGAGATCCGCTGGTTCTGCGACGCGCTGACCAACTGGTACGTCCGCCGTTCCCGCGATCGCTTCTGGGCGGGCGACGAGGAGCACCCCGAGGCCTTCAACACCCTGTACACGGTGCTGGAGACCCTCACCCGCCTGGCCGCGCCGATGCTGCCGATGGCGACCGAGGTGATCTGGAAGTCGCTGACCGGCGGCCGTTCGGTGCACCTGGCCCCGTGGCCGTCCGCGGACGAGCTTTCCGACGACGACGCGCTCGTCGCGGCAATGGACGACGTCCGTGCGGTGTGCTCGGCGTCGTCGCGCGTGCGCAAGGCCCACCAGCTGCGCAACCGCCTGCCGCTGCCGAAGCTGACCGTGGCCATCCCGGACGCGGACGCGCTGGAGCCGTTCAAGGACATCATCCGCGACGAGGTCAACGTCGACGACGTGGAGCTGACCGAGGACGTCGCGTCCGTCGGCCGCTTCGAGGTCGCCGTCAACGCCCGCGCCGCGGGCCCGCGCCTGGGCAAGGACGTGCAGAAGGTCAT
The DNA here is from genome assembly GCF_001056295.1 of Corynebacterium halotolerans. Lineage (GTDB taxonomy): Bacteria > Actinomycetota > Actinomycetes > Mycobacteriales > Mycobacteriaceae > Corynebacterium > Corynebacterium hansenii. The sequence continues at coordinate 100,479 of NZ_JVMD01000033.1, read as the reverse complement.
CAAGGCCGTGAAGTCCGGCGACTACGAGGTCGTCGACGGCACGGTCGTCGCCGGCGGCATCGCCCTGGAGGAGGGCGAGTACACCCGCCGCCTGGTGGCGGAGAACGCCGAGTCCACCGCCGAGGTCGACGGCGTGGACGGCCTGGTCGTGCTGGACATGACCGTCACCGAGGAGCTGGAGGCCCGCGGTTGGGCCGCCGACCGGATCCGCGGCCTGCAGGACGCCCGCAAGGCATCCGGCCTGGAGATCACCGACCGGATCTCGGTGACCATGGCCGTTCCCGCCGAGCGCGCCGAGTGGGCGGAGCGCCACAGGGACCTCATCGCCGGCGAGGTGCTGGCGACGTCCTTCGAGGTGACCGTCGACGGCGGCGCCCTGGCCCACGACCTGGGCGACGGCTGCACCGCCGACGTCGCCAAGGCCTCAGCGGAGTAGTCCACGGCACCCGATCGATCCACAATCGCCCCACGGCCACCGCCTCCCGCGCAGCATGCGGGAGGCGGTGGCCGTAGCGTTCGGGCCATCGGGCGCCGGACGGGCCGGCCCCGCGGATCATGAGGGGGGAATCGGGGGATGGAGGACGCTCCGAAGCTGGAGGAGGTCGAGTACCTGGGCACCGTCGACGCGGTGGCGAGGTTGCTCGGGGAGGAGTTCGGGCCGGGGAAGAACTGGCCCTGGACGTGGGCGCGGCGGGCGGACATCGCCGAATGCGTCATCGACGCGGTGTTTTCGGTCCGCGCCCGCAGCGTCGACGTCGACCGCATCGTCGATCGGTGGCGGCACTGGCAGGTGGAGGAGGGCATCGCCGCGGTCACGGCGTGGGATCTGGCCGTGGCACTGCGCAATCTGCCCGGGCTGACCGGGGCGGGGCCGGTCCGCGTCGTGGAGGGCGAACCCGGGGCGCGCCGGCCCGTGTTCCCCCGCAACCGCATCGCGGGCAGGTTGAAGACCACCATCGCCGAGGAGGCCGCCACGGTCCTCGACGACGCCGGCATCGTCGGCCTGGAGAGCTTCCGCCGGCGCCTGCGCATCAGCCCGATCGCGTTGCGCAACGAGTGGTTGGGGGTCCACGGGCTGGGGGAGACCTCGTTCTGCCATCTGCGCCTGCTCGCGGGCTCCGACGTGCTGGACCCGGGAGCGCGCGTCCTGCGTTTCCTGGCTTTGGGCAGGGCGGTGCCGGCGTCGTGGGCCAAGGACGTGATCCTGGGCGTGGCCGATGCCATGGACGTGCCGCCGGTGGCCGTCGAGTACGCGCTGTCGCTGCTGGCCGCGCGGTCGCATGTGCGGCCGAAGAGGAAAGGCGCGGCGGCGGGCGGAGAGGCGGCCGGCTCGACCGGTGAGGCGGCTCCCGTGGATCGGGTGACCGACGCCGCAGGCGGTGAGGTGGCCGCCGCAGGCGGGGAGGCCGACGCCGCCTGAGCGGTGGCCGCCCCCTATGCTGGGCAGTCATGCATCGCTGGGTCCTGCACATCGACATGGACGCGTTCTACGCGTCCGTCGAACAGTTGACCCGGCCGACGCTGCGGGGCAGGCCGGTCCTGGTCGGGGGCGTTTCCGGCCGCGGGGTGGTCGCGGGGTGCTCCTATGAGGCGCGCGCCCACGGCGCCCATTCGGCCATGCCGATGATGCAGGCCCGCCGACTCATGCCGCCGGGCGCCGTGGTCGTCGGCCCGCGGAAGGGCATCTACGGCCCGGTGTCCCGGCGGGTGTTTTCCGTCATCCGCGAGCGCGTGCCCGTGGTGGAGCAGCTCAGCGTCGACGAGGCGTTCATGGAGCCCGCCGAGCTGGCCGGCGCCGACGCCGCGACGGTGGAGGAGTGGGCCCAGCGGCTGCGCGCCGACATCCGCGCCGAGACGGGGCTGCCCTCGTCCATCGGCGCGGGTCCTGGCAAGCAGTTCGCCAAGATCGGCTCCGGGCTGGCGAAACCCGATGGCGTGTACATCATCGAAAAATCGCGGCAGCACGAATTGCTCGACCCGCTGCCCGTCGGAAAGCTCTGGGGCGTCGGCCCGGTGACCGAAGCCAAGCTGAAGGCGCAGGGCGTGGAAACCATCGCGGATTTCGCCGCGCTTGAACCCCGCGACGTCGAGATCACCCTGGGCCGCACCGTCGGGCCGGCGCTGCAGCTGCTGGCGCGCGGGATCGACGATCGGCCGGTGAAGGAACGGGACATCGCGAAGTCCATCTCGGCCGAGTACACGTACCCGCGCGACCTGGAATCGACGGCGCAGATGCATTCGGCCATCGAGCGCGCCGGGCGGAAATCGCACGGCCGGCTGCTTTCCGACGGCCGCGGCGCGCGCACGATCACCGTCAAGGTCCGGCTCGCCGATCTGAGCCTGCACACGCGGTCCGAGACGTTGCCCTACGCCACCCAGGACGCGGAGACGCTGCTGTCGGTGGCCCACCGGCTGGCGTTCGACCCCGCGTCGATCGGCCCCGTGCGGCTGGTCGGCGTGGGGCTGTCCGGGCTCGACGCGACGATGCAGGAGGTGCTGTTCCCCGAGCTGGATCGCGGCCAGATCGTGGAGGACACCGTGCCGGGGTTGGCGGACGTGCCCGCCGGACTGGTCGAGCTGACCGGTGACGGCACGTTGCCGACGTTCCGCGCCTCGGATTCGAAGTGGGCACCGACCTCCGACGTCCACCACCCCGAGCACGGCCACGGGTGGGTGCAGGGGTCGGGCCACGGCGTCGTGTCGGTGCGGTTCGAATCGCGGTCGACGGGGCCCGGGCGCGGCATCAGCCTCGATGAAAACGATCCGGACCTGCGGGAATGCTCGCCGCTGTGCAGCCTCGACTGGGAGGATTGGTTCTCGGAGCACGACGACGCCGCCGAATGGGCGGACCAGCCGCCGAAGTCGGACCCGGCGGGTGCGCCGCGCGCACCGGGGCCCGACGCCTAAACGGGCCCGAAGCCTGGAACGGAGTCCGGGAGTGCACGCGCCTAGAACAACGTCTGGGGGTGCACGCCGGCGGCGATGGCGGCGGCGAGGATGATGCGCGCCTGCGGGGCGTGGACGCAGCCCGCGCCGACGACGCCGCGCGCCGCCAGGGTCGCGCCGCCCCCGACGCCGCCGTAGGTGCCGTGGACATCGCCGCGGGGCACGCGGGTGCACATGACGACGGGGATGTCGGCCTCGATCGCCCGGCCGATCGCCGCGGCCATCGCGGTGCCGACGTTGCCGGCGCCCATGCCCTCCACGACCAGACCCCGAGCCCCGGCGTCGATCGCGGCGTCGACGAACGCGCCGTCGGCCCCCGCGTGGGCGGGGACGATGTCGACGCGGACGTCGGCCAGCTCCTTCAGGGGCAGGGCGGCCGGCGGCACCGGGTCCTCCGGGGCGTTGGTGGCGAATCCGAGCTCGTCGGTGGTGTGCCACTTCACGGCGCCGCGCACGGGCAGCACCGCGTGGCCGAAGACGATGAGTGCGCCGATGCCGCGGGCCGAGGCGTCCATGGCCACGACCATCGCCTCGAAGAGGTTGTTCGGCCCGTCGGCCTCCGGGTGATCGGCGGGCTTCTGCGCGCCGGTGAACACCACGGGGCGCTGGTCGTCGAGGAAGACGTCCACGGCCATCGCGGTCTCCTCCATCGAGTCGGTGCCGTGGGTGACCACGATCCCGTCGACGCCGGGGTCTGCGAGGATCTCGTGGATGACGGCGTTGAGTTCGTCGACCTCCGCCAGGGTCATGGAGGCGGAGTCGATGTGGGCGATCTCGCGGACCTCGACGTCGACGGAACCGGAGGGGAAACGGTCGGCGATCGGCCGGACGAGGGATTCCCCGTCCAGGGTGGGCAGCAGATGGCCCTGTCGGTCGCTGGTGCAGGCGATCGTTCCGCCGGTGGTCAGGACGACGAGGCGGGCGGGTGCGGCATCGGTGTCGGACATGCGCACCACTCTACGGAGGTGCGGTCGGGTGTAGAATCGCCGGGCGTACCGATCAACCGGCAACCACCGCCAAAGGACCCCGGGGCCGGCTCACCGCCGCAGCCCGGGCCCGATGAGGAGTGAAATGAAGTTCCACCGCAGTCTGACCGCGACCCTGGTCGCGGGCGCCACCGCACTGACGCTTGCGGCGTGCGGCGATGATGGCAAGGGCACCGAAGAGTCCAGCACGACCCCCACGACGTCGGCTTCCGAAGTCGCGGCGTTCCCCACGGCCATGGAGCTCAACGACATCCTGGCCCGCGCGACCGACCCGAACCTGCCCGTCGAGGAGAAGGCGCAGACGGTCGAGAACGGCGAGGAGGCCGCGGAGCTTTTCGACGTGATGACCCGCTCCAAGCAGGAGTCGGGGGCCACCCTCGAGGTCGTCGAGCCGGTTCTGCCGGGCTACACGCCCGATTCCGTGCTGGCCGGCGTCAACTTCATCCTGCCGGAGCAGCCGCCGCAGCTGATCGAGAGCGTGGAGTTCCGCAACGTCGACGGCAAGTGGAAGCTGTCGCGGACGTGGGCGTGTGAGCTGGTGAAGAACGTCGCCCCGGACCAGGTGCCGCCGATGTGCCTGCCGCAGGGCGTCCAGCCCCCGCCGCCGCCGGCCGAGGGTGCTCCGGCCGCGCCGGATGCCCCGCCCGCCGAGCCCGCGCCGCCGGCCCCCGAAGCCCCGCCGGCGCCCCCGGCTCCTCCGGCCCCGCCGGCCGACGCCCCGGCCCCCGAGGCGCCGCCGGCGCCCCCGGCTCCGGAGGGCCAGCCGGGCTGACCGGCTCCGCGGCGCCGTCGGGGTTCCGGCCGGAAGGGCTGGACCGCGGGCGTCGCAAAGCAAGGCGGACGCGGAGGAAGGCAGACGCGGAGTCCTGCGCATGCGAAAGCACCGCGAATGGGAGAGGGCCCCGCATCCCCTATGGGATGCGGGGCCCTCCCGCGCGTTCGGCCGGTCTCTGCTTGCGTCGGCTCGTCCGGCCCGGCTTCGTCCCACTCGTGCGGCGCCCGGGACGCCTACTTGCCGAACTGCACGGCGCGGTGCGTCTGCTGGACGATGCGGGTGCCGGAATCGGCGTCCTCTCCGTCGCCGTAGGTCACCGTGGTGACGTAGTCGATGAGCCCGGCCGTCGGCAGCGGCGAATCGAGGTCGATGGTCAGGTTCCCGGACCGCGTCTCCGTGCTGGATTCGACCACGCGCAGGGTCACGCCCTCGCCGGAATCGAGCTCCGTGACGGTGGGGGTCTGGTCGACGACGACGCCGAGCTCGACGCGGTCGCCCTCGCGGGACCGCAGCGTGTAGGTCAGCGTTTGGGTGAGGGAGGAATCGCCGCCGAGGTGGGCGTCGACCTTCCACACCGCGCCCGCCGCGATCGGCTCGGCCGGGAATACGATGGGCAGGCGCGCCCACTGCAGCAACGCCGCCTCGGTGCCCGCGCGGGCGGTGTCGGTCGCGTCTTCCGGGGCGCCGACCTCCAGGTCCGCCATGCGGCCGGTGGCGTCGGCCTTCCATTTGGCCACGAAGCCCTCGGCGGTGGCGATGTCGTCGTTGAGCGCGGCGTTGGAGCCGAAGGGGACGCCCACCTTCGCCTCCGCGGCGCGCTCCGCGCCGGAGCCCGAGGTGGACACCGTCACCGGCATTTCCAGGCGGGTGTCCGGCGTGGTCGTGTCCGCGGAGCCGTCCGCCCGCGGGCCCTCGGCCTTCTGGGTGAAGCCCTGGGTGACGATGATCGACGTCTTCTGCTCCTTGCCGCCGTCCGACCACGCGACGACGTCGGACGTGCCCTGGCCCGCATCGACCAGGGTCACCTTCGCGGGCTCGAGGGGAACCGGGGCGGTCTCGGGGGCGGGATCGGAGCCGCAGCCCGACAGGACCAGGCCGGCGGCGAGCAACATGGGGGCAAGGCGACGCATCTTCACCTGGCCCAGGCTACCGTCGCAGGGCCGTTGGCCCCGAACGGGGGACATGGGAGATGATGGGCGCGTGACCAATTCCCCCTCCACAGGATCAGAGACGAATTCCCCGCCCGACCGCGCCCCCGCCCGGCGGTGGGCCACCCTGCGCCCCAAGCGCGGGCTGCTGGCGGCGACCGTCCTGCTCGTGGCCGTGATCGACCAGGTCAGCAAGGTCGTCGCCGTCGACGCGCTGGAGGGGCGACCGCCGGTGAACATCCTCGGCGAATGGTTCCAGCTGACCCTGCTGCGCAACCCGGGCGCCGCGTTTTCCATGGGCACCGGGTCGACGTGGCTGTTCACGACCATCCAGATCGGGTTCATCGTCGCGGTGGCCGCCGGATCGAAGTGGCTGCGCACCCCGTGGTCCGTGGTCTCGGCGGGGCTCATCGCGGGCGGTGCGGCCGGCAACCTCATCGACCGGCTGTTCCGCGATCCGTCGTTCTACTTCGGGCACGTCGTCGACTTCCTGTCGGTGCACGGGTTCGCCGTGTTCAACCTCGCCGATGCGGCGATCACCGTCGGCGTGATCATGTTGGCGGGGTGGATCATGTTCTCCTCCGACGTCGACGAGATGACGGGGGAGCGTGACCGCGATGCGTGAGACAAGGCAGATGCCCGTGCCGCCGGGGCTGGCCGGCATGCGCGTCGACGCGGGGCTGGCCAAGCTCCTGGGGCTGTCGCGCACGGCGGCGGCCGAGCTGGCCGAGGCCGGCGACGTGCAGGTCGACGGCGTGACCGTGGGCAAGTCCGACCGCCTGCACGAGGACGCCTGGCTGTCGGTGCTGTTGCCCGAGGTGCAGGCGCCGCTGATGCCCAAGGAAGAGCTCGTCGAGGGCATGGACGTGCTCTACCACGACAGCGATCTGGTGGCCGTGCACAAGCCGGTCGGCGTCGCCGCGCACCCGTCCGTCGGCTGGACCGGGCCGACGGTCATCGGCGGGCTGGCGGCGGCGGGGTTCCGCATTTCGACGTCCGGCCCGCCCGAGCGCCAGGGCATCGTGCAGAGGCTCGACGTGGGCACCTCCGGCGTGATGGTGGTGGCCTGCTCGGAGCGCGGGTACTCGGTGCTCAAGCGGGCGTTCAAGAACCGCGAGGTGACCAAGACGTACCACGCGCTGGTGCAGGGGCACCCCGACCCGTCGTCGGGCACCATCGACGCCGCGATCGGCCGGCACCCGTCGGCCGGGTGGCGGTTCGCGGTGCGCCGCGACGGCAAGCACGCGGTGACGCACTACAAGACGCTGGAGGCCTTCGCCCCGGCGACGCTGCTGGAGGTGGGCCTGGAGACCGGCCGCACCCACCAGATCCGCGTGCATTTTTCCGCGCTCAACCACCCGTGCTGCGGCGACCCCATGTACGGCGCCGACGAGGCGCTGTCGAAGAAGCTCGGCCTGACCCGCCAGTGGCTGCACGCCGTGTCGGTGGGATTCCGGCACCCGGCCGATGGCCGGTGGATGCAGATCGACTGCCCGTACCCGGATGACCTGCAGCACGCCCTCGACGTGTTGAGGGCCCAATGAGCCGCCATCGCGCCCCCGAGCCCGAGAAGAAGCGCGGCGAGGTCAGCCCCGTCGCGGCGATCGTCGCGATCGTCTGCACTCTCGGACTGGCGCTCACGCTGATCCTGATGGCGGGGTCGAACCGGGTGCACGGGCCCATGAACGTCAACGGCGACATGGTCGGCGCCGAATCCGGCGAACCCATCGCCGAATACGCCGCGCGCGCGGCGAAGACGCTGCTCACTCCGCCGCCGTTGGCCGATGGTTCGGCGTCCGCCGCGTCCGACCTGCACTGGGCGCTCGTGTCCTTCGACCCGCCCGCCGACGCCGCGACCGCGGCCGCGGCGGTAGCCGGGCTCGACGGCCTGCGCGTGGGGACGATGTACGTGGGGCAGATCGTCTCGCGCAGCCTGCCCGAGCCGGTGGCCGGAGAGACGCGCGCCACGATCATCGAACGGGAATTGGCCCTGCTCGGGCGCTCCGCCGGCCCCGCTGTTCAGGGCACCGGAGGGACGGGCGTGACCGGCTTGCTGGTTCGGGGCACGCTCGGGGCGCTCCGCTCGATCGAGGGGCGCCCGGGCGTCGCCGCGGTGGAGGCGTTGGCCGCCGACGCGGTCATCGGCCGCTTCGGCGTGCGCCCGCTGCCGCTGCCCGATCCCGGGCCCGCGCCGGTTCCGGAACCGGACGGTGCGCCCGCGCCGCCGCCCGAGCCGGGCGGCGCCCCCGCTCCGGCTCCGGCACCGGGCCGAGGTGATGCCCCCGCACCGGCTCCGGCCCCCGCACCGGTCGGCGCACCGGTCGGCGCCCCCGCACCGGTCGGCGCCCCCGCTCCGGCTCCCGCCCGGGCGGGCGCGCCCGCCCCCGCGCAGCCGCGGCCTCCGGCTCCCGCCGCGGGCGCCGCACCCGCTCCGGCGCCGGCACCCGCCCCCGCACCCGGAACGAGGGCGCCGTGATCGAGGCATTTCTCGCTTATCTGCTGTGGGGCGCCTTCCCGCTGTACTTCCCGCTGCTGCAGCCCGCGGGCCCGGTGGAGATCCTCGCCCACCGGTTCGTGTGGACCCTCGCGGTCATGGCCGTGATCCTGCTCGCGCTGCGCAAGTGGCGCGAACTTCGCGAGGCGTCCCCGCGCACATGGGGCATCGTCGCCGCCGCGGCGGCCTTCATCGCCGTCAACTGGGGCGTCTACGTTTACGCGGTCAACTCGGGCCACATCGCCGAGGCCGCGCTGGGCTACTTCATCAACCCGCTCGTATCGGTGCTGCTGGGCGTCATCTTCCTCAAGGAGCGCCTGACGTTCCTGCAGAAATGGTCCGTCGGCATCGCGGCGGTCGCGGTGATCGTCCTGACCATCGGCGTCGGCCGGCCCCCGGTGCTCGCCCTGCTGTTGGCGTTCAGCTTCGGTTTCTACGGGCTGCTGAAGAAGCGCGTCAGCCTCTCGGCGACGGCGTCGCTGACGGCGGAGTCGCTGATCATGGCGCCGCTGGCCATCGCGTACCTCGTCTACCTGGGCGAGCGTGGCACCGGCACCTTCACGGCGGAGGGAACCGGGCACGCCCTGCTGCTGGCGTCCTCCGGCCTTGCGACGGCCCTGCCGCTGCTTCTCTTCGGCGTCGGAGCCAAGAAGATCCCGTTGTCCACCATCGGCCTGATGCAGTACATCACGCCGATGATGCAGATGAGCATCGCCATCTTCATCGCCGGCGAGCAGCTCGAACCCGCCCGCTGGCTGGGTTACGTCATCATCTGGGTGGCCGTGGCGGTGTTCGTCACCGACCTCCTGCTGCGCCACCGGCGCAACCGCCGGCGCCGGCGCGCCGAGCGGTTGGAGAGCTGACCGCACCGCACGGCGCGCGCCGGTCACGCCCCGAAGAGCTCCCGCAGGTGCTCGTTGAGGAACACGCCCTCCGGGTCGACCCGGCGGCGCAGCGCGGCGACGTCGTCGAAAAGCGGGTAGCGCTCGCGCAACTGCTCGGCGCCGAGGGTGTGCAGCTTGCCCCAGTGCGGGCGGCCGCCCGCGGCCAGGAAGATCGGCTCGAGCAGATCGAAGTACTGGCGGTGATCCTCGCGGTGGTAGCGGTGCGCCGCGATGTACGCGCTGTCGCGCCCGTAGGCGGTGGACAGGGCGACGTCATCGCGCTTGGCGGCGCGGATCTCCAGGGGGAACGACACCCACGCGTGATGGCGGTCGATGATGCGGCGCACCTCGTCGAGGACCTCGGGCAGCGACTCCAGCGGGATCGCGTACTCCATCTCGGCGAAGCGCACGCGGCGCGGCGATACGAAGACCTTGTGGGCCTCGTCGACGTACCGGCGGGTGGACACCGTCTTCGACGCGAAGTTGTTCAGCTTCCGCGTCAGCGTCGGCGCGGTCCTGGCGATCTCGCAGAGGGCCAGCAGGCCCGCGTTGTTGATGACCTCGTCGGCGATGAACTCGCCCGCCCGGCCCAGCAGCCCCGGGGCGTTGGCGGAGGCCATGTCCTCGATGCCCGGCAGGCGCGTGTTCTCCTTCACCAGCGCCCGGTCGGTGCCGGGGAACCAGTAGAACTCCATGTGGTCGACGGCGGCGACGCGCTCCGGGAAGGTGCGGCGGACCTCGTCGAAGTCCTCGGCGTGCTCGTCGGCGGACAGCCGGAAGGCCGGCACCGCGTCGAGCGTCAGCTCGGTGATCACGCCGAAGGCGCCCAGGCCCAGCCGGGCCAGGCGGAACAGCTCGCCCGCCACGCCGGGGGCGCCCTCGTATGCGTGGACCTCTTCGCCGTCGGCGCCCACGACGCGGAAACCCCGGACCATCCCGGCGAACCCCGTGAAGCCGAGGCCGGTGCCGTGGGTGCCCGTGGACACCGCGCCGGCCAGCGCCTGCGGGTCGACGTCGCCCTGGTTGGCCAGCGCCAGGCCGCGAGGCCGCAGGATGCCGGGGACGTCGCGCAGGCGGGTGCCGGCGCGCAGCGTCACCGTGCCCGCGTCGGGATCGGCCCCGACGAATCCGCGCATCTTGTCCAGCTGCACCCGGTGGCCGTCGGTGACGGCGACCGGGGTGAAGGAATGCCCGGCGCCCAGCGGACGTACGGTGCCGCCCGACGCCGCCGCCTCCCGCACGATGCGGCCGACTTCGGCCGCATCCGCCGGCTGATGCACGGCACCCGGGACGCATGTCTGGGTGCCGGCCCAATTGCTCCACCTGTTGTCGTTCACGAGTAGATCAGTCCCTTTCCTCGGTAGGTGGCCCAGCGGCCGACGATGTCGCCGCCGGTGACGACGACCGCTTCATTCGCGTGCTCGGCGGTTTCGCCGGCTTTCGCGTGGCGGAACCACACGGCGTCGCCGATGCGAAGCGTGTGCGTGGCGTCGCCGGTCAGCGGCGTCTGCACTTCGCCCGGCCCCTCGTCGGCCGCGTAGGTCAGCCCGGCGGGGTGCACGGGGCTGGGCAGGCGGTCCCCGCCGGCCGGTCCGGACGCGATGCGGCCGCCGCCGGCGACGGTGACCGTGTCCTTCTTCGGGCGCCTGACGACGGGCAGGACGAACCAGCTGGCCGGCCGCAGCGTGAATGCGCGGTAGCCGTCGAAAAGCGTAGGCGCGACGAATCCGGAACCGGCCGCCGCTTCGGTGACGGCGCGTTCGGCGCACGTCGATTCCAGCGAACCGGTGCCGCCGCCGTTGACCAGCTCCAGCGGGCCCACCGCCCGCTCGACCGCGGCGACGACTTTGGCGCGGCGCTTGGCCAGCTCGCGGCGCGACAGCTTCTGCATGATCCGGATGGCGGTGGCGCGCGGGCCCGCGCCGGCGTCGCCGACTCCGGCGATGTGGCCCTCGTACATCATCACGCCGACCACCCGCAACCCCGGCGTGGAATCCACGGCGCGTGCCAGGTCCGCCGCCTGGCGCGGGGAATGGGTGGGGGAGCGCAGCGTGCCGATGTGCACGCCCGGCGCCGGCGCCCACGAGGCGTCGACGTCGAGGCAGATCCGCAGCGGGGCATCCTCCGCGGCGTGGCGGGCGAGGGCGGGCAGCTGTTCCGCGGAGTCGACCATGATCGCGATGGCGGCGCGCGCCCCCGCGTCGGCGGCGAGTTCGGCCAGCGCGGCGTCATCCGCGGTGGGGTAGGCGACGAGGATGTCGTCGCTGATGCCCTCCGAAAACAGCATCAGCGCTTCGGCCAACGTGTACGCCAGCACGCCCTGGAAACCGGGCTTGGCCAGCACGTGGGAGATCAGCTCCGGGATGCGCAGCGACTTCGACGCCACCCGGATCGGCGTGCCGCCGGCGCGGCGGAGCAGATCGTCGGCGTTGGCGTCGACGGCGTCGAGATCGATGACGAGGGCGGGCAGCCGCTCGTCGGCCACCGCGTCCCGGATCGACCGGGGGACGGGCTCGGAAACGGGGAGGGCCGGTGCGTTCATGCGGGAAAGGTTACGCGCAGGCGAGGGCGGGCGCGGATGATTCGGGCAAGCTCGCGGCCGTCGCCGGAGCGCGGGTGGTCAACGCCGTCAGCTCCATGCCGGCGACATGCCTCGGGTGCGGTGGATGAGGTGCCCGGGGGCGTCGCAAAGCAAAAAACCGCACCACCGGAAGGTGATGCGGATGCGCGCCCGGAAGCCGGGGCCGCTCGTGGGCCCGGACCGGGCAGCTGCGCTTAGACCAGCCAGCTGTAGCGCGTGGCGTCGGTCTCCGAGGAGATGACGTCGCCGTCGACCAGGTAGCCGGCCGCGACCGGGCGGCGGTCCATCGAGGCGATGGCGTTGTTCAGGGCCTGGGCGGGGAAGAGGGTGTAGACGCCATCGGGCAGGGGAGTGAACATCGCGTGTCCTTTCCTTGGAGGTTGTCCGGCCGGAGCTTTCCGGCGGATACGTTCCTGAGGTGAAACGTGAGGGTGCGCTCAAGTATGGGGAAGGGTCGGCGGATTGTAAAGTTTTGGTAACGTGACCTTGCACACGTCTATCGACATGCATATATGCAGGTAGGACTTATTTTTGGTTCTAACTTCGCGCGCATTGGCCCGCCATCCGGGCCACCGCCTACAATCCGGAGCCATGGCCAATTCCAGCTTCGTGCATCTCCACAACCACACCGAGTACTCGATGCTCGACGGGATGGCGAAGATCGACTTGCTGGCCGACGAGGTCTCCCGGCAGGGCATGCCGGCGGTCGGAGTCACCGACCACGGCAACATGTTCGGCTCCAACGCCTTCTACCGGCAGATGAAGGCCAAGGGGATCAAGCCGATCATCGGCATCGAGGCGTACATGGCGCCGGAGAGCCGCTTCAACAAGAACCGCATCACCTGGGGCGACCCCCACCAGAAGGGCGACGACGTCTCCGGCCGCGGCTCCTACCTGCACCAGACGATGCTCGCCGAAAACGTGCAGGGCCTGCACAACCTCTTCTACCTGTCGTCGATGGCGTCGTACGAGGGGCAAATGGGCAAGTACCCGCGCATGGACGCCGAAATCATCGCCGAGCGGGCCGAGGGCATCATCGCCACCACCGGTTGCCCCTCCGGCGACGTGCAGACCCGCCTGCGCCTCGGGCAGTTCGACGAGGCGCTGGCCGCGGCCGGCATGTGGCAGGACATCTACGGCAAGGACAACTACTTCCTCGAGCTCATGGACCACGGGCTCGACATCGAAACGCGGGTGCGCGCCGAGCTGCTGGAAATCGGCCGCAAGCTCAACTTGCCGCCCGTCGTCACCAACGACTGCCACTACGTCACCCGCGACCAGGCGAAGGCGCACGAGGCGATGCTGTGCGTGCAGACCGGCAAGACCCTGCACGACCCCGACCGCTTCAAATTCGACGGCGACGGCTACTACATCAAGACCGCCGCGGAAATGCGCGAAACCTGGGACCACCTGGTGCCCGACGCCTGCGACAACACGCTGCTCATCGCCGAGCGCGTCGGCGACTACGACGAAGTCTGGGAAGAGCACCCGCACGACCGCATGCCCAAGGCCGACGTCCCCGAGGGCGAGACGCCGACGACGTGGCTGCGGCACCAGGTGATGGAAGGGCTGAAAAAGCGTTTCGACGGCGCCGAGGTGCCGGAGGAGTACATCCGCCGCGCCGAATACGAAATCGACGTCATCGACGGCAAGGGCTACCCGTCCTACTTCCTCATCGTCGCCGACATCATCGCCCACGCCCGCGACATCGGCATCAAGGTCGGGCCGGGCCGAGGGTCGGCCGCCGGCTCGCTGGTCGCCTACGCCACGTGGATCACCAACATCGACCCGATCGAGCACGGCCTGCTGTTCGAGCGATTCCTCAACCCCGAGCGCCCGTCCGCGCCCGACATCGACATCGACTTCGACGACCGCCGCCGAGACGAGATGATCCGCTACGCCGCCGACAAGTGGGGCGAGGACAAGGTCGCGCAGGTGGTCACCTTCGGCACGGTCAAGACGAAGCAGGCCATCAAGGACTCCGCGCGCGTGCAGTTCGGCCAGCCGGGCTACCAGATCGCCGATCGCATCACCAAGGCCCTGCCGCCGCCGATCATGGCGAAGGACATCCCGCTGGGCGGCATCGTCGACCCGTCGCACGAGCGCTACGGCGAGGCCGCGGAGGTTCGCCAGCTCATCGAGACCGACGCCGACGTCGCCCGCATTTACGAGACCGCCCGCGGCCTGGAGGGCGTGGTCCGCCAGACCGGCGTCCACGCCTGCGCGGTGATCATGGCGTCGGTGCCGCTGCTCGATCACATCCCCATGTGGAAGCGCGCCGCAGACGGGGCGATCATCACCGGCTGGGACTACCCGGCGTGCGAGGCCATCGGCCTGCTGAAGATGGACTTCCTGGGCCTGCGCAACCTGACGGTCATCGGCGACTGCCTGGAAAACGTCAAGTCCAACCGCGGCGAGCACATCGACCTGGACACCCTCGACGTCGTCGACGGCCCGACCTACGAGCTGCTGGCCCGCGGCGACACGCTCGGCGTCTTCCAGCTCGACGGCGGCGGCATGCGCGAACTACTCAAGCGCATGCGCCCGACGGAGTTCAACGACATCGTGGCCGCCCTGGCGCTGTACCGCCCGGGCCCGATGGGCGTCAACGCCCACTGGGAGTACGCGGACCGCAAGAACGGCGTCAAGCCGATCGTGCCCATCCATCCGGAGCTCGAGGAGCCGCTGCAGGAGATTCTCTCCGAAACCTACGGCCTGATCGTCTACCAGGAGCAGATCATGAGGATCTCGCAGAAGGTGGCGAATTACACGGCCGGCCAGGCCGATGGCTTCCGCAAGGCCATGGGCAAGAAGAAGCCCGAGGTGCTGGAGAAGGAGTTCATCAACTTCGAGGGCGGCATGAAGGCCAACGGCTACTCGGACGCGGCGATCAAGACGCTGTGGGACACGATCCTGCCGTTCGCCGGGTACGCGTTCAACAAGTCGCACGCCGCCGGTTACGGCCTGGTGTCCTTCTGGACCGCCTACCTGAAGGCGAATTACACCGCCGAGTACATGGCCGCGCTGCTGACGTCGGTGTCGGACAACAAGGACAAGTCCGCGATCTACCTGTCGGACTGCCGCCACCTGGGCATCCGGGTGCTGTCGCCGGACGTGAACGAGTCGGCGATGAACTTCCAGTCGGTGGGCGAGGACATCCGCTTCGGCCTCGGCGCGATCCGCAACGTCGGCCGCGACGTCGTCGATTCGATCGTGGCGACCCGCGAGGAGAAGGGCGCGTTCAAGGACTTCTCCGATTACCTGGACAAGATCGACACGCTGCCGTGCTCTAAGCGCGTGACGGAGTCGCTGATCAAGGGCGGCGCGTTCGATTCGATGGGGCACCCCCGCAAGGGTCTGGCGCTGATCCACGAGGATGCGGTCGACGCCGCGCTGCCGACGAAGAAGGCCGCCGACAAGGGCCAATTCGACCTGTTCGCCGACTTCGGCGGCGGGGACGAGGCCGGCGACGAGGCGGAGAACGTCTTCCAGGTGAAGATCCCGGAGGAGAACTGGGAGCGCAAGCACGAGCTGGCCCTCGAGCGCGAGATGCTCGGCCTGTACGTGTCGGGCCACCCGCTCGACGGGTTCGAGGAGTCCCTGGCTCAGCAGACCGACACCGCCATCACGACGATCGTCGGCGGCGAAGTGCCGCACGGCACCGAGGTGGTCATCGGCGGGATCATTTCCAGCGTCGACCGCCGCGTGAACAAGGACGGCCTGCCGTGGGCGATCATCGGCCTGGAAGACCACAACGGCGCGACTGTGGAGATCCTCGCCTTCCCGCGCACGTACGCCATGGTGTCCACGATGGTGGCGGAGGATGCGATCGTGCTGGCGCGCGCCCGCGTCCAGTACCGCGATGACCGCCTGTCCATCGTCTGCGATGACCTGAAGGTCCCTGACCTGGGGCTGAACGGCTCGGGCAGCCCGATTCGCCTGACCATGCGCACGGATCAGTGCACGCCGGAGAACATTCTGAAGCTCAAGAGCGTGCTGGTGAACAACAAGGGCGATTCGGACGTATACCTGAATCTGGTGGAGGGCAACAATTCGACGCTGATGGTCCTGGGCGAGCATCTGCGGGTGACCAAGTCCGCCAGCCTGTACGGGGACCTCAAGGCGACGATGGGCACGGGGATCCTGGGGTAGTCGTTCCGGGCGTCAGCCACCCGTCGGCCGGTACCGGCGCCGATTCGGGCCGGCGCCGACCTTTCCGGCCCTCCGCCCCAGATGCGCCAGCTCCATGCAGATGCGCCCGTTGCAACGGGCGCATCTGCATGGAGCTGGCGCATCTGCGGGAGAGAGAGGGGATCGGGGCGGGGTGACGGAACGGGGCGGAGTGGCGGAGCGGGGCGATGCGGCGGGGCGTGGAGCGGCTGCCGCTACTTCTCCCACCCGTAATCGTCGACGGACACCCACCCCGACGCGGTCTTGCCCGAATCGCCGAGCGGCACGGTGAACGTGAGGCGCTCGCGGCCGGTCAGGTCGATCGTCGCGTCGCCCAGGCGGTAGCGGCTGCCGGACCGCACTCCCTGGATCTCCCACGAGGTGACGGGCGCATTGGCCTGCAGGGCCTTGACGTCGCGCTTCCCCTCGCCCGCGGCCCCGCCCGCCCGGTCTTCGGCGTAGGTGAACAGCAGCACCGACGCGGGGGAGTCGCCTTCGGTCGCCGGCCACGCCGCGTTGGCCTGGCAGCCGAACACGGTGTCTTCGCCGCCGTCGTCGGCGTCGGACCAGCACAGCATCTGGGTCCCGCCGAGGCTGAACTGGATGGCGTCGGCGTCGACGGTCACCGGCTTGGCGGGGGTTTCGCCGGTGGTCGGGTTGCCGTCGTCGTTGACGCTTGGCGACGGCCCGGCGCCGTCATTGCCGGATACATCCCCGCCGGCTCCGTCCCCGCGTTCGGCGGGTGCGCCGGTCGTGCCATCGGTTGCGGTGGGGGCGCCCGGATTCGCGGCACCCGACGCGCCGCCATCGACCGTCGAACACGCCGCGGCCGCCATGAGGGGCACGAGGAGCAGTGCGGCGGCGGGGCGTCGTAAAGCTCTGTGCAAATTCATGCGCCCACGGTACCCATTCGGGCGATCGATTTCATTGGGAAATGTACTTTTCGCTCACATCGCCGTGCCCTCCGTGCAACCCTCCGCGCCACCTACCCTGTCGCCTTCCTAGTCGATCCCACTCCTTGAACCCCGCGTTCCACTTTCGGTTGCGGGGGCGAGTATCGTCTACGGCCATGAACGCTTCTTCCGCGCCGTCCACCGACACCGCCCGCCGCCTCGTCCATGCGGCGGACATCCAGGCCGCCCAGGCCAGGATTTCGTCGGTCATCGCCGCGACGCCGCTGCAGTTCTGCCCGCGGCTGAGCGAGGAAACGGGGGCGAAGGTCTTCCTCAAGCGCGAGGACCTGCAGGACGTCCGGTCGTACAAGATCCGCGGCGCCTACAACGCGATGGTGCAGCTCACCGAGGAGGAACGCGCCGCCGGCGTCGTCGCCGCATCCGCCGGCAACCACGCGCAGGGCGTCGCCTACGCCTGCCGCACCCTCGGCGTGAAGGGCCGCATCTACGTGCCCAACCAGACGCCGAAGCAGAAGCGCGACCGCATCGCGTACCACGGCCGCGATGCGGTGGAGATCATCGTCACCGGCGACAGCTTCGACGAGGCGTCGTCCGCCGCCCGCGCCGACGCGCAGACCTCCGGCGCGGCGATCATCGAGCCGTTCGACTCGTTCAACACCATCGTCGGCCAGGGCACCGTCGCCGCGGAGATCGTCGCGCAGCTGTCCGGCCAGGGACTGACGCCCGATACCGTGTGCGTGCCCGTCGGCGGCGGCGGCCTGCTCGCCGGGGTGACCAGCTACTTCGCGGACATGTCGCCGCGCACCGCGATGGTCGCCGTCGAGCCCGCCGGCGCCGCCTGCCTCACCGCGGCGATGGCCGCCGACGAGCCCGTCGAGCTGCCCTCCGTCGACCCCTTCGTCGACGGCGCGGCGGTGAAGAAGCTCGGCGAACTGCCGTACTCCATCGTCGACCGCAACCGCTCGCGCATCCACACGGTCATCGCGCCCGAGGGCGCGGTGTGCGTGGCGCAGCTGGACCTGTACCAGAACGAGGGCATCATCGCCGAGCCCGCGGGCGCGCTGTCGGTCGCCGCGCTCGACCAGATCAACCCCCGCCCGGGCGAGGTCATCGTCTGCATCATCTCCGGCGGCAACAACGACGTCCTGCGCTACGCCGAGATCATGGAGCGCTCGCTGGTCTACCGCGGGCTGAAGCATTATTTCCTGGTCAACTTCCCGCAGAAGCCCGGCCAGCTGCGGATGTTCCTCAACGAGATCCTCGGACCGGACGACGACATCGCCTTGTTCGAGTACCTCAAGCGCAACAACCGCGAGACCGGCGCGGCGCTGGTCGGCATCGAGCTGCGCAACGCCGGCGATCTCGACGCGCTGGTCGCCCGGATGGATGCCTCGCCGCTGGATTGCCGGCGCCTGATGCCGGGCACACCGGAGTACGATTTCCTGACCTGATCGGGGTCTGGCGGCGCCCCGAATCGCCTGTTACGCTGGCGCTTGCACTTGAGACGACTGGCCCCGCGGTGACCACGCCACGGGGCCGGCCTGACGAAGACCCCTGCTTTCCAGGCGGGAGGACGGTGACCCCGCCGACGCGACGGGTGAATGCCGGGGAGGACCCCGGCTGCCGTGCCCCCGGCAGGTGATGGTCCGCCAGCGCCACGGAGAGAAAGGGGTCTTTCGTGCGCGCAAAAACCATTCCCGAAAAGCTTGACGACGCCACCGTGACCTCGTATCCGCTGCGCTGGTGGGGCGTGGCCGTGCTGGCTCTGGCGATCGTGATCCTCGCCATCGACATGACGGTGCTGAACTTCGCGCTGCCCGCCATCTCGCGCGACCTCGACCCTTCGGGCACGCAGCTGCTGTGGATCGTCGACGTCTACGCGTTCGTCATCGCGACGCTGCTGATCACCATGGGCACCCTCGGCGACCGCATCGGCCGCCGCCGGCTGCTGATGTGGGGCATCGCCGGGTTCGGCGCGGCGTCGCTGCTGGCGGCGTACTCGGTGAGCCCGATGATGCTCATCGTCGCCCGCGCCCTGCAGGGCATCGCCGGGGCCACGCTGATGCCGTCGACGCTGTCGCTGATCAAGGCGATGTTCCCCGACAAGAACGAGCTGCCGCGCGCGATCGCGGTGTGGATCTCGTGCTACTCGCTCGGCGCGATCATCGGGCCGGTGCTCGGCGGGTGGCTGCTGGAACACTTCCACTGGGGTTCGGTGTTCATCATCAACGTGCCCGTTGCCGTGGCGGTGATCGTCGGCGGCCTGCTGGTGCTGCCGGAGTCGAAGGCGAAGGCGCCGGGCCGTTTCGACATCGCCGGGGCGGTGCTGTCGATGGTGGCCCTGTTCGGCGTGGTCGGCGCGCTGAAGGCGGCCACGGCCGGCCTGCACTGGGTGGTTCCGGCGCTGCTGGGCACCGTCGCGCTGCTGGCCGCGGGCGCGCTGATCTCGCACCTGAACTACGCGCCCCATCCGCTGGTCGACGTCCGGCTGCTGCGCGACCGCGCGTACGCGATGGCGGTGGCCATCAACGCGATGTCGTCGTTCCTGCTGGTCGGCGCGATGTTCTACCTGACGCAGTACCTGCAGGTGGTGCTCGGCATCAGCCCGGTCCACGCGGGACTGCTGCTCATGCCGGGCATGGTCGCGTCGATGGTGGCGACGATGCTCACCGGCGAGCTGGTGCGCAGGTTCTCCGCCCGGCCGCTCCTGATCACCGCCATTTCGCTGGCGGCCGTCGGGCTGTTCATGCACGTGGTCGAGGCCTCCGGCGTGTGGCCGGCGGTGTCCGCGGGTTCCGGGGCGCAGGCGTGGTTCGCGGCGTCGTTCATCCTGCTGGGCATCGGCTCGGGGATGATCGACCCGGTCACCAACACGATCATCCTCGGCTCGGCGCCGCCCGAGCAGTCCGGTGCGGCGTCGGCGCTGTCGGAGGTCGGCTACGAGCTCGGCGGCGCGTTCGGCGCGGCGCTGCTCGGTTCGGTGCTGGTGGGCGCCTACGCGCGCGAGCTGTCGACGGTCGACCTGCCCCTCGATGCGGCACAGGCCTCGGCGCTTTCCGACAACGTCAATTCCGCCCACAAGCTCGCCGAATCCCTGCCGGAGAACGTGGGCGCGATGGTCGTCGACGTGGCGGACAAGGCGTTCACCACCGGCATGAGCTGGGCGGCGGCGGTGGCGGTGGCGTGCTGCATCGCGACGGCCGTCGCCGTGCGCATGCTGTTGCCGAACGTGCGGGCCGGAGGTGACGACGCCCATGAGGTCGCGATCCCCGAGCGTCGTTAGAATGAAGCCCGATGCGCGGGCCCGGAAATGCCCGCACAACGGGACCCCAAGAGGAGAGTGTGAACCCAGTCATGGCCGAAGCGCCGCATGATCCGAATCCACTTCGCGCCTGGCTCGCGGCCGCGGACGTCGACCTGCGGGAACGGTTGGCCGCCCTGGCCGCCGGAGCCGCGGGGGAGGACGGCGCGGAGGCGCTGGTCGCCTGGTGCGGCATCCGAATGGATGAGGTGGAGCGGATCGACGGGTTCCTCGGCCCGCTGCTGAAGACCCTCGGCGCCGAGGGGGCGCGCGGAGTCGCCGACTCCTTCCCGGCGGTGCTCCTGGCGTCGCTGGTGGGCCGCGCGGCCCGCGTCGCCTCGACGGCGGACCTGTGGGCCGACTGGACGGCGGGCCTGCAGCTGGACCCGGGCGCCGGAGGCGTCGATGCCTTCGTCGAGCACGTGGTGGAGCGGGTCCCGGAGATCCTCGCCGAGCTGGGGTTGCCGGACGTCGCGCTTCTCGACGGCGCCCCGGCCGAGCCCGGCAGCCGCGAGGATTCGGCGCGGCTGATGATGCTCCACGCCGGCGTCCAGCAGTCCGTCATGCCCCTGCTCATCGAGCGCATCGAAGCCGAGGCCGGCATCGGCGGCGATGAGGCCGGGGCCGGGTCCGGGCAGGCGTCGTCAAGCGATCTGGTGCAGAAGCTGCAGACCGTCCGCGACGGCATCGGCGCCCTGGTGTCGGGCTTCGCGGCCGACGTGGGCTCCGACGTGCCGCGCGCGCTGCGCGTGCTGTCGCAGTCGGCGCCGGCGCGCGCCCGCGGGCTGGTGCAGGCGACGCTCGGCTACGTCATGGCCACCGCCGCCGACCCCGCCAACTGGGAGTCCCGCGAGGATCTGGGCCCCGCCGAGGTCGGCCTGCCGCCCATCCTGCTCGACGCCGCCCGCGAGGAACTGCGCGCCCGCCCCGCCGGCACCCCGTCGCGGCGCACGGCCGTCGGCGTGGTGGCCACCACCGGCCGCCCCCAGCTGTTCTTCGACGAGCTGGAAAACCGCGTCTGCGTGCAGCTGCCCACCCCGTCCGCGCCCGCCGGCCGGTCGTGGCTGGTGACCTACGGCGGCACCGTCGTCGTCGAGCCCGCCCCCGCGCTGGGCGAGGCGACGCCGCGGCCCATTGTGCCCATCACCGAACCGGTGCGCGAGGTCCTCGTCGAACTCGGCGACGGCCCGCACTGGCGCGTGCCCGCCATCGACACCGCCGACCCCGTGCTCATCTTCGGCGACGACGGCCAGTCGGTCACCGACAAGGTGTCGCTGCACTCGACGTCCGTGCACGTCGTCTACCCGAACGACGCCCGCCTGGTCGACCCCGTCACCGGCGAGGACGTGCCGCTGCTGTCGGAGCCGGCGCCCGCCGAATGGGAGCTGTGGCAGGTGGCGCAGGCCGATCTGCGCGACGTCCACGCCATGCAGGTCGTGCGCCCCGGCGTGGTCGGCGAGGTCCGCTCGGCGTCGCCGATGCGCCGCCCGAAGCTGACCATCCCGCACGCCCGGCTCGACGGCGCGTCGACCGTCCACGGCACCCCAGTCCACGCCGGCGGGCCCGTCGCGGTGTTCCCGCCGACGTTGTCCGGCCGCGACGAATCGTGGCGCGTGCAGGTCGCCGACTTCCCCGGGTACGGCCGGTTCGCCGAGGACATGGTGATGATCTACGACCTCGACGTCCCCGCCGCCGGCGGCGAGGTCGACGTGCTCACCGACGACGACTACCCGTGGCTCGGCGAGTTCGTCGTCCGCCTGACCAACCCGCGCGGCCGCAGCTTCCAGGCGCACGTCGCCGTCGCGGAGCAGGCCGACCTGGACATTTCCTACCGCGGCGGCGGCGACGGCTTCCGCATCCCGGAGGAATCGGGCCTAAGCCCCGCCGAGGTCCGCGTGACCTCCGGCGAGAAGCCCCTCGAAGTCGAGCCCGCCGTGCTGCGGCTCGGTCCCGCGGAGTCGTCCGGTACCGTCGAGCTGTCCACGGAAGAGGGCGCCTACCTGGAGCTCCGGGTCAAGCCGGGCCGCCTGCGCTTCGAGATCCCGCTTTCCGACGAAACCCCCGCCCGCCGTTCCCGCACGCTGCGCACCCGACCGGGCCGCGTCGACGCCCACGGCACCTTCCGCGTGTCCGCGCCCGGTGAGCTGCGGCACGCCCACCTGGCCGTGAAGTCGGGGGAGCGCGACATCTGCCGCGTGCCGCTGACCCGCCGCGGCGACGACGCCTTCGCCGATCTGGGCACCTACGCCGACCGCGTGGCCATGCTGGGCGATCTGACCATCAGCCTCGACTGGACCCGCGTGACCGGCCGTCGGCGCCTGTCGGTGCCGCTGGTCGACGCGCCCGCGAAGGACCCCGTGCGCTCCGTCACCCGCGAGGGCGCGGAGCTTGCCGTCTCCGTCGATCCGGCCGTCGCCGACCAGCCGCTGACCGCATGGGTGTGGTGCCCGGCCCGGCCGTGGTGCCCGCCGATGGCCCTGCCCGTCGTCGACGGGCGCTGCGCGCTTCCCGACGACGCCGCCGAGATGGCCACGTTGATCGTGCAGGTCGTCTTCGGCCGCGAGACCGACCGCCGGCCGCTGTGGCCGGCGCCCGAAGCCGCGGTCGTGGTGGACGAGGAGCTCGCCGAGGGCGGGGCCGGTGCGGGCGAATCCGGAGTCGGCGGTTCGGGCGAAGGCGCCGGCGCCGCGGCGGCCGGGGCGCTCGCCGAAACACCCGGCATCCGCGAGCTGACCGGCGTGTGGTCCCTGTTCGAGACCCTCCGCGCCGGCCGCGCGACGATCATGCCGCAGGTTTCGGAGTCGCTGGCTCCCGACGCCCTGCGTCGTCTGCTCACCGCCGACCCGCGTGCCGGCCTTGCGTCGCTCAACGGTTCCGCGATCCGCCTCGACGATCAGCCGGGCATGGTCGTCTCCTCCGGGCTGGTGCTCGGCGACTTCACCGAGAAGACCCCGACGCCGGGTCGCCGCCGTGTCCCGTGGCTCGGAGCCCTCGCGGCGATGGCCGATCTCGCCGACCCGGCGTCGGACGTCGCAAAGCAGAAGGACCAGATCGCCCACCTGCGGCGCGCCGGCGGCGAAGCGCTGATCCGGGCGCTGGCCACGGGGCAGGACACGACGCTGGAATCGGCGTGCATCGACAAGACGTCCGTGCAGATCACCGCGCTGCCCGAACCGCAGGCCAACGCGATTCTGGCGCAGGTCTTCGACGGCTACCGCATGGTGCCCGGGCCGCTGACCGAGGACGATGCGCGGTTCACCGCCATCCACGAGGTCGTGTCCAACCGCGCCGAGATCGTCGAGGCCGGGATCATGCCCGGGCTGGCGGCCGCGTCGCGGGCGCTGTTCCAGGCGGTGTCGCGGACGTCGCCGAAGCTGCGCAAGGCGGTCAACGTGCGGTTCCACAAGCTCGACGGCATCGACGCCGATGACCCGTCGCTGCACTGGACGCTGGTGCCGGGCACGTCGCTGCTCATCGCCGTGGCCGCGCGTGCGTTGGCGCGGCAGAAGGCGGCGAACCCCGACGTCGACGACACCGTCGTGCGGAAGCTGATCCCGCTGTGGGCGCAGCTCGCCGACATGGTGCCGACGCTGGTGATGGGCGACCTGCTCATCGCCGACGCCCTGGTCACCCACGCGATCCACGGAGACCTGACGGATCCGAAGGAACCGGAGGCGGAGCCGGAGGTTGCGGAGGCCACCGACCTGGGCGACTCCGAGGGATCGGTCACCGAGGATGACCTGCCGGACCTGATTTCCGAGTAGTCGGGCGGAGCCGGGCAGTCCAAAATAACCGGACGTAATCCGCGGCGTGGCCGGCTCCGAAGAGCGGGGCCGGTGCCTTCGTGAAAGTGAAAAGAGGAGAGTGCGTTGAGCGAATACGACATCGTCAGCCTGGTGATGTTCGCCGTCATGGCGGGCGCGGGCCTGTCGTTGATGTGGATTGCGCGGTCCGCGGCGTCGGGGAAGCTGAAGCGCAACGCCGTGGCGGGGATTCGCACTCGCAAGACGATGGCCAGCGAAGAAGCGTGGCGGGCGGCGCACGTTCGCGCCAAGACGCCGACGCTGATCGCCGGGATCGTGTCGCTGCTCGGTGGCGTGGCGGCGCTGCTGCCGATCGGCGTCGGGGCGATGATGACCGCCGTCATGGTGGCCACCGGCATCACCTTCGTGCTGGTGATCTACGGCGCGGTCGTCGGTGGCCGCGCGGCCGATGAGGTGAACGGCTCAGCCGACTGACCGCCGACTGACCGCCGGCAGCCCCGCCGGCAGCTTAACCGCCGACCCGCGGCGCCCCAGCAGTCCCGCCTACGCCAGCACCGCGTAGCCCCAGGCGGGGAGCGTCACCACGCCCTTGCCCACCGCGGCCGGCGCGTCGACGTGGGTGTGCACGAGGTCCGAGTGCCGCGCCTCGACGGCGACCTCGGCGGGCTCATCCGAGAAATTCGCGGCCAGGTGCACGACGTCGCCGTCGGCGCGGCGGGTGAGCAGTAGCGTCTTGCCCTCGACCTTCGTCTCCACCGAGCCCGCCCACGGCGCCCGCAGCGCGGGGCGCGTCCGGCGCAGGCCGAACAGCGCCCGGTACGTGTCCAGGAGGGTGGCGTGGGGCTCGTCGCCGAGCTCGTCCCACTTCAGCTTCGACATCTCGAACGTCTTCGGGTCGGCGGGGTCGGCGATCTCCTCGGGATCCCAACCGGCGCGGGCGAATTCGCGGACGCGGCCTTCGCGGGTCAGCCGCAGCAGCAGGTCCGATTCGTGGGAGCAGAAGAACGCGAACGGCGTCGACGCGCCCCACTCCTCGCCCTGGAACAGCATCGGCGTGAACGGCGAGCACGCGATCACGGCGGCCTTCAGCGCCTGCTGCGCGGGCGTCAGATTCATCGAGGGCCGGTCGCCGGCCGCGCGGTTGCCGGTCTGGTCGTGGGTGGTCGTGTACGTCACGAACGCGCTGAGCGGCTGCACCGACAAATCCAGCGGCCGGCCGTGTACGCGGCCGCGGAACGTCGACATCGTGCCGGCGTGGTGGAAGGCGTTGCGCAGCGTCTCCGCCAGCGTCTCCACGGTGCCGAAGTCCGCGTAGTAGGCGTGATCTTCCCCGGACACGACGGTGTGCAGCGCGTGGTGGACGTCGTCGAGCCACTGGGCCGCCAAACCGAAGCCGCCGGCGGCGCGGGGCTTGACCAGCTTCGGGTCGTTCTGGTCGGACTCGGCGATGAGGGTGCGGGGCACGCCGGTCTGCGCGGCGACGGTGTCGGCGACGACCTGCATCTGCTCGAGGATGTGGAATGCGCCCTCGTCGTGCAGCGCATGGACGGCGTCGAGCCGCAGGCCATCGATGCGGTAGTCGGCCAGCCACATGCGCACGGCGTCGAGGATGTACGCGCGGACCTCGTCGGAGTCGTGCCCGGTGAGGTTGACCACCTCGCCCCACCCGGTGTCGCCGCCGGAGGTGTACGGGCCGAAGAATCCCACGTAGTTGCCGTCGGGGCCGAAGTGGTTGAACACCACGTCCAGGATGACGGCCAGACCGCGTTCGTGGCAGGCGTCGACAAGCTCCTGCAGTCCCTCCGGCCCGCCGTAGCCTTCGTGGACGGCGTGCCAACTCACGCCGTCGTAGCCCCAGTTGCGGTCGCCGCCGAAGGGCTGGACGGGCATGATCTCCACGTGCGTCACGCCGAGGTCCACCAGGTGATCCAGCCGCTTGGCGACGCCCGCGAAATCACCTGAATCGGCGTACGTGCCCACGTGCATCTCGTAGATCAGTCCGCCGGGGAGGATGCGGCCGGTCCAGTCCGTCGCCCGCCAGTCGCGGGCGGCCAGGTCGACGACCTGGGAGAATCCGTGGGGCCCGTCGGGCTGGCGGCGCGAGCGGGGGTCGGGCAGCGGGATGGTCCAGTCGCCGGCGCCGGTGTCGGAGCCGGCGTCGTCCGCGTCGGAGTTCGGGCCCGCAGCCTCTTCGTCGTCGGCGTCGGGCGCGCCGTGCCCGTCGGTGGCGCGCATCCGGAAGGCGTAGCGCTCGCCGACGGCCATCTTTCTGTCGGCCTCGAACCAACCGCCGTCGCGGCCGGTCATGGGGTGGTGCTCGGGTGCCGACGGGTCACCCGTCAACAGCTCCACTTCGGCGGCGTACGGGGCCCAGACGCGGTAATTGT
The DNA here is from genome assembly GCF_001056295.1 of Corynebacterium halotolerans. GTDB lineage: Bacteria > Actinomycetota > Actinomycetes > Mycobacteriales > Mycobacteriaceae > Corynebacterium > Corynebacterium hansenii. The sequence continues at coordinate 74,129 of NZ_JVMD01000033.1, read as the reverse complement.
CCATGGCACCGATGGTAGGGGTTTGCCGCGTTCACGGCAGCGGGCGGGAGGCGGCGGGGATGCGGAATGCGACAATGCACGCATGTCCTCCCTCATCGTGCCGGCCCGCGGTTCCCTGACCACCGGGGAACTGGAGATCAAGCGGTCGCGCTTCATCACGTGGATCGGCCGCACCGATGACGGCGAGGAGGCCCGCGAGCTCATCGCGCTGGCCCGGGCGGAGTACCCCGATGCCCGCCACCACTGCTCCGCGTACATCCACGAGGTGCCCGGCGCCAACCGGGTCGAGCGTTCCTCCGACGACGGCGAGCCCTCCGGCACCGCCGGGCGGCCCATGCTCGACGTGCTCACCGGATCGGGGCTCACGGACGTCACCGCCGTGGTCATCCGGTATTTCGGCGGCGTGAAGCTCGGCACCGGCGGGCTGGTGCGGGCGTATTCGGACGCGGTGTCCGAGTGCCTCGCCGACGTGCCGCGCGCCCGCCGGGTCCGCCGCGAAATCCGGTCCGTCGCCGTCGACGCCGCCGACGCCGGCCGGGTCGAGGCCGAACTGCGCGCACGCGGCTTCGCGATCTCCGACACCGAATGGGGGACCGTCGTGAAGCATCTCGTGGAAGTCGAGCCCGGCGGCGCCGGGCGGCTCGACGGCGTGCTGCAGGCGATCACGCACGGCGCGTTGACGTCCGATGAGGCGGGGGAGACGTGGACGGAAGCGGCTCTGTGAATCGTCTGTAACCTGGATCACGGCAAGGGCCGGTCGGGGCCGCGACGAATGCGGGGCCGATCGGCGCGCTTCGGCGCTCATCGGCGCTCATCGGTGCCGATCGACACCGATCACCGTGGACGAACGTGGAGGAACAATGAGCCGGGATGTGCTGCTCGTCGAACGCGACGGGCACGTGGAGACGTGGACCATCAATCTGCCGGAGATCCGCAACCCGATTTCGTCGCCCGACGTCATCGACGCGATCGTGGACAACGTCGACCGCGTCAACGGCGATCTGGAAGTGCGGGCGGTGATCCTCACCGGCGCGGGCGCGGCGTTTTCCGCCGGCGGCAACGTCAAGGACATGGTCGACCGCGCCGGCATGTTCGGCGGCGCCCCGCATCAGATCCGCCAGTCCTACCGCTCGGGCATCCAGCGCATCCCGCTGTCGCTGTACAACTGCGAGGTGCCCGTCATCGCCGCGGTCAACGGCCCGGCGGTCGGCGCCGGCTGCGACGTCACGCTCATGTGCGACATGCGGGTGGCGTCGACGAAGGCGTGGTTCTCCGAGAGCTTCGTCGGCCTGGGCATCATCCCCGGCGACGGCGGCGCCTGGTTGCTGACCAGGACGCTCAGCCCCGCGCGCGCCGCCGAAATGGCGCTGACCGGCGACCGCGTCACCGCCGAGAAGGCGCTCGAGTGGGGGATGGTCAACGAGGTCGTCGAGCCGGATGAGCTTCTCGACGCCGCCCGCGCCCTGGCCGGCCGCGTCGCCAAGAATCCGCCGAACGCCGTGCGCATGGCCAAAAAGCTGCTGCGCGAGTCCCAGCACCAGTCGCTTGCGGGCGTTCTCGAGCTGTCCTCGGCGATGCAGGCGCTGGCGCATCACTCCCGCGACCACCGCGAAGCGCTCGACGCGTTCATGGAGAAGCGCCCCGGCACCTACACCGGCGAGTGATCGGCCTAAGATATCCACCATGAGCAGCCTTCAGCCGTACCAATCCAACCCGATCGCGCAGCGCAAGGAAGCGGTGCGCCGGTACAGCCGCAACGCAGTCGTCTGGACCGGCGGCGGCCTCGCAGCCGGCGTGGCCCTCGGCCTGCTCGCGTCGTCGATGTCCCTTTTCATCATCCTGACGGTCATCGGCGTCGTCGGCGGGTTCATCAACTGGCAGAAGGTCCAGAGGATCGTCAACCACCGCGACAACCAGTGACGGACAACCAATGACGGACAGCCGGTGACGGCCGCGGGAACCGGCAAGAGCCCCAGCAACCGGTAACCACCGGCGACGCAAAAGCCCCACCGGCGACGCGGGCACCGCGCCCGCCGCCCAACCCGAACACAGGACCCGACCATGAACCACGTCGACGATTCGAAGCCCGTGCGCGTCGACGCATGGTTGTGGGCGGTGCGGCTGCTCAAGACCCGTTCGCAGGCCGCCGACGCATGCCGCGGCGGCCACGTGAAAATCAACGGCACCGCGGTCAAGCCCGCCCAGCAGGTCGTGCCGGGCGACGAGATCCGGGTGTGGGCGAACCACCGCGAAACGATCGTCCAAGTCACGCGCACCATCGCCAAGCGCGTCGGCGCGCCGGTGGCCAGGACGTGCTACGTGGACAAGACCCCGGCCCCGCCGCCGCGCGAGATGTACGCGGCGCTGCCGGTGCGCGACAGGGGAGCGGGCCGGCCGACCAAGCGCGAGCGGCGGCAGATCGACAAGCTGCGCGGCCGAGGCTAGCCCATGACGCCCGAACAGTCCGCACTCGTCGAACGCATCCGTAACCTCCTCGAGCCCGAGGGGGAGCTGCGCGAAGTCCGCATGTTCGGGGGCATTGCGGTGATGCTCCGCGACGCCATGGTCGTCAACGCCGGGAAGTCCGGCGACCTGCTGGTCCGCGTCAGCGACGACCGCGGACCCGAACTCGCCGAGCGCGACGGTGCCGCGCCATCGCTGATGGGCGAACGCGAGATGGGGCCGGGTTGGGTCCGCGTCGACGCGGACGCCGTCGCCGACGACGATGACCTGGCCTTCTGGGTCGGCGAAGCGCTGGCCCACAATCGCGCCGCCACCGGAGGGGAGTGAAGGGGAGCCGGGCCCGGCCCTAACCCACCACCCCGGCCTTGCGCATCTGGCCCAGCCGCGACCGCAGCCGCGCCGGCCGCTGGGCCGGGTGCGCGCCGGACTTCCCCGTGCGCGCCACGTGGTCCGCCCCGAATGCCGCGAGCAGCAAATCGTCGATGATGCGCACGTGGCCCGGCTGGAACCGGTACTTCAGCGCTTCCTCCACGGCGGCCACCCGCTCCGGCGCCACCAGTTCGCGGAGGTCGCCGACGGTGGTCACGCCGTTGGCGTCCAGGAGCTCCTCCAGCCACGCGTAATGCTCCGACTTCGACCGCGGCACCGTGGGCAGCAGCAGCGTCAGCAGCCCCGGCAGCGTTTCCGCGCCGAGCTCCACCGCGTTCGCCGCGGCCTCGTCGTCGTCCGCGTCCCGGCCGCCGTTGCCGTCGTCGCCGCGTTCCTCGTCGAGGATCGCCGCGACCTGGTCGAACTGCTGGTCCGCCAGCTCGATCAACCCGGCCGCCAGCGCGAACGCGCGGTCGATGCGCGGGTCGATGGCGCCATCGGGCGACTTGTACCGGATGTCGTGCTCGAACTCGGCCCACGCATGCTGCAGCACGGTGCGCACCTGCACCTCGAACTGCTGGCCGCGGTACGGCGCCAGGCCCGGAGGCGCGCCGTCGCCGACGCGGCACACCAAATGGTGCGAGCCGTAGCCGAACTGCCCCGAAATCCGCGTCTCGGCGGTCTTGTCCGTCGTCCGCAGCACCTCCAGCGAATCGCCGAGCACCGCCAGCACGTCGGGGATCTCGTTGGAGTGGTACGTGGTCACGCGCACGCCGACGATGTCGTGGATGTCGTGCCACGGGTCGGGGTAGTGGAACTCGCCGCCGTCGGTGCGGCGCATCGCCTTGATGCGGAGGGAGCGCCACGTCTTCACCCTCGCGGTCACGCTGTCGAACGCCAGGCCGGCGTCGGAAAGCAATTCCCCGATGGCGCCCGCGAAGTCATCCTTCGCCCGCGGGTGCGCCGCGGTCCACTCGTCGTAGCGCGCGTGCAGCTCCCGCAGGCGGGCGCTTCCCCTCGACTTGGCCATCGGGTTCCTATTCCTCGGGATCGGCGACGAGCAGCGCCACCGGGTACGTGCCGAACACCGACGCCACCGTCACCGTGCCCGACCACGCGTTGCCGGTGAAGCGGTCGGTCCAGATGCCCTCCGGCAGCGTGATGGTCGTGTCGCCCCAGCCGCCGTCGCGCTCCAGGCCGATGAGGCGGCGGGTGACCAGGGTGATCACGTCCTGGTCGCCTCCGACCGGGCCACGCGCGTTGCCCACCAGGTACCGCTCGCCCGAGCCCTCGGCGAACACCGGCTGGTAGGTGCCGCCCACGAAGGACTCCGGGCGCTCGTTGCGCAGGGTGAGGGCGTGGTGGGTGACCATGAGCTTGACGACGTCGCCGTCCGCCGGATCCACCTCGCCACGGCGCACACGCTCCAGCGCCCGGGCCCGCGCGTCGTAGTCGACGAAGCGCCGGTTGTCCGGGTCGACCAGCGAATCCTCCAGGAACTCGGTGCCCTGGTACGTGTCGGGGATGCCCGGCGACGTCAGCTGCAGGAGCTTGCGGCCCCAGCTGGTGACGTTCGCCGCGGGGGAGATGGTCCGCACGAACTCGGTGATCCGGTCCCGCAGGGGGCCGTCGAGAAGCGCGTCGATCCAGCGCATCACCCGCAGCTCGAAGTCCTCGTCGCGCTCCGTCCACGTGGTGTGGACGCTGGCCTCGCGGACCGCCTTTTCGGCGTAGGCGTGCAGACGCCCGCGGAACTCCTCGGTGATCTCGCCGTCCTCCGGCCACACGCCCACGATGTTCTGCAGCAGGAAGTAGCCCGTCGCGCCATCCGGCGCCGGGGTGACGGCCGACCAGTCGCGGACCTTCTCCGCCCAATCGCCGGCGATGTCGGAGATCTGGATGATGCGCGCGCGGACGTCCTCGCCGCGCTTGGCGTCGTGCGTGGACAGCGCCGTCATGGTGCGGGGCCACAGGCGGGCGCGCTCGGACTGCAGCAGGTGGTACTCGGCGGCCGACATGCCGTAGCGGCCCGGGTCGCCGCCGACCTCGTTGAGGCTGACCAGGCGGCAGGCGCGGTAGAACGTCGTGTCCTCCACGCCCTTGGCCATCACCGCGCCGCAGACCTGCGCGAAGCGGGTGGCGGCCTCGCCCTGCGCGATCAGGCCCGCCGAGATCAGGTCCAGCGCGAACACGCGGGAGGGGAAGCGGGCCACCATCTGCTGGATCACCGACGACGTCACGCGCGACAGCGAGACGTAGTCCGCGCGGTACACCGGCATCGCGGCGACGAGCTCGCAGATGGTGTCGATGAGCTCTTCCTCGGTGACGTTGTGGCCGCCCGTCGACCAGTTGTCGCGGCGCAGGGCGCGCGCCAGGCGGCGGACCTCGGCCGCCAGCTCATGGGCGGCGACGTCGCGCTTCAGGGCGCGCTCGGTGGCCTGGACCGCCAGTTTGTCCCACGTCGAGCCCGATTCCTGCAGGGCGAGCATGCTCATCGCGTCGCGGGACTCGCGGTTCATGAAGACGTTGTCGAACTCGCGCAGCGCGTCGTAGCCGGTGGTGCCGTCGATCTGCAGGCGCGGGTCCAGCGGTTCGTTGGGGCCGAGGATCTTCTCGATGACCAGCCATTTGTCGTCGCCGAGCAGCCGGCGCAGCTCCGAGAGGTAGCCGAAGGGGTCGGACAGGCCGTCGGGGTGGTCGATGCGCACGCCGTCGATGATGTCGGCGGCGATGAGCTCGCGGACGATGCGGTGCGTGTGCTCGAAGACCACGGGGTCTTCCTGGCGGATCCCGGCCAGGCCGTTGACGGAGAAGAACCGGCGGTAGCCGATGACGCCGTCGCGCCAGTACATCAGGCGGTAGGCCTGGCGGTCGTGGATCTCCTGCGGGGTGCCCTCGTCGGTGCCGGGCCGCACGGGGTAGACGTTGTCGTAGTAGCGCAGCAGCGGCTCGTCGCCGGAGCGGTCGATCTCCAGCTTCTCCAGGTCCTCCGGCGAACCCAGCACGGGCAGGCCCATCTTGCCGCCGGCGCCGTTGTCCTCGTGCCAGTCGATGTCGAAGTAGGGCTCGAACTGGGAGTCGCGCCCGTAGGTCAGGACGTCCCACCACCACTCGTTGAGCTGCGGGTCCTCGACGCCCAGGTGGTTGGGCACCAGGTCGATGATGATGCCCATGCCCGCCTTGTGCGCGGCCTCGGCCAGCTCCTGCAGCCCGGCCATGCCGCCGAGTTCGGGGTTGACCACGGTGGGGTCGATGACGTCGTAGCCGTGGTTCGATTCCGGCACGGCGGCGAGGATCGGCGACAGGTACAGGTGCGAGATGCCCAGATCGGCGAGGTAGGGGACCTGCTCGGCGGCGTCTGCGAACGTGAACGCCCGGCCTCCCTCATCCGCCCTGGGGCCTCGCAGCTGGAGTCGGTAGGTGGAGGTGATGGGGAGTCGGTTCATGGAACCTGTTCACGCGCCTTTCTGAGTCGGATGTCCGCGTCGGATGTCCGCGCCGCACCCGGCCGCGGTGCACCCGATCACCCGAACTCCGCCGGCTCGTGCGCTCAGCGTGCGGGGACCCGGGACCGGTCGGATCGGTCGCCCGCACCATGGTAGTTGGAATCCGGCCGCCGCTGCCCGGCCGCGAGCAGCACCGCCGCGCGGTGGGTCGGGTGGTCGGCGCGGCCCTCCTCGGGGGCGTGCACCGTCAGGCGGTCTTCGCCGAGGGCCAGCGCCAGCGGGGTGACGGGGTTGGCCGCCGCCCGCCAGGTGCGCGCGGCCCACAGGTAGGCGCGGGTGAGGTCGGAGTCGCCGGGCAGTGCGAGGAGGTGCTCGACGGAGGCGGGGAAGTACACCGGCCGCTCGCCGAAGAGCTTGCGCAGGTGGCCGTCGATCTCCAGCAGGGGGCTGAGCGCCGCCAACCAGCCGGTCGGGGAGGTGGCGGGGGAGCCGATCTGGATGCCCCGCCGCAGGTCCGCGTCTTCCGCGCCGGTCACCGCCGCGGCGGAGCGTGCCGTCAGATGCAATGTGCCCCTGGCTATGTGCCGTTCCATGAGCACCCGTGCGGCGGATTCGACGCCGTATCCGGGTAACGAGACGACTCCGACCAGCCCGCCTCCCGCGTCGCGCCAATCGACGTCTGCGGGTGCGGTGGTCAGCCAGGTCGCGGGGCGTAATTCTGGAACGGGCCGTTGCACGTGAGGACCTCCTGCATGGGGAACGATGTCACGTGTATGGACGCGCCGCAGGGCAAATCGGTTCGCTTTATTTTCATCGGGGGTGGCAACGGGGGTAGTCACCGCTCCCGTGCAGGTCAGAAGGGTGGTTCCTCTTCCAATCCGAGGACGGCGAAAAGCTGCTTCTCATTCCAAATGTCGATGTCCTGGCCCTTCTCCTTGTACTCGCGGGCCTTCTTCTCCTTCGACGTCATCGAATCCCACGGGCCGGCCACGAGGATCGTCGTCTTCTTGGTGACCCCCTTGTTGATGTCCGCGCCCGCCTGCGCGATCAGCTCCCACAGCCGTCCCTTGTCATAGGGCGCGAAGTCGCCCGTCAGCGTCACCCGCTGGCCGTAGAGCAGTCCGTCGGGGTCGGCGTCCTCGTTCTTCTCGGGGATGACCTCGGGTGCCTTGACCGCATCCCACTTGGCGCGCCGGTCCTGCGCGCCGCCGGGCCGTCGCCGGCTCCCCGCTTTGCGACGGCCCGCGCCACCGGAACCGACCTGCGACTGGCCCGTGGTCCGCATGGGCACCAGGCGTGTTCCGAAGAGCATCCCCATTTCCATGCCCAGATTCTCCGTGTACTTCACGGGGTTGAGCGTTGGTTCGTCGCCGGGGTGCTCGCGCATCAGCCACAGCGCGACTTCGGCGCAGGCGACGGCGTCGTCCGAGGCGTCGTGGTGGCTGAAGTCGGCGGCCCCGGCCTCCCGCGCCAACGTCGGCAGACGGTAGTTCTCCACTTGGAGGCCCACGCGCCGGGCCCATTCGTAGGTGCAGGCCCAGGCGACGTCGGGCACGTCGATGCCGGCCGCCTTGCAGCCGCGCTTCAGCGCGGTGAAGTCGAACTTGGCGTTGTGGGCGACGACCGGGGTGCCGTCGACCAGGCGCCCGAATTCCTCGGCCCGCTGCGCGAACGACGGCGCGTCGACGACGTCGGTGGGCGTGATGCCGTGGATGGCGACGTTGTCCTCGTCGAACTGCTCCAGCCCGGCCGGGGGACGGCAGAGCCACGAGTACGTGTCGGTGACGACGCCGTCTCGGACCGCCGCGATGCCGAACTGGATGACCGAGCCCTCGTCCGCGTTGGCGGTCTCGACGTCGAATGCGAAGAAATCGGGATCGGGGATGTCCCCGCCGAGCTTCGGCGCTGGGGCCGGAGCGCCGTCCCCGCCGGAAGCGGTGCCTCCTGCGCCGGCCCCCGTTCCCGTGCCCGCGCCGGCGCCGTTGCCCGTCGCCTCGAAGGACTCATCGGCGTCGACGACGGTGACGCCGGCGACCGGATTGTCCGGGGCTTCGGCCAACGCCCGGGAAATCGCGTCCGCGGCCGCCCCGTCATCTGCCGCGCCGGTTTCCAAAAGCGCCAGAAGGGCCTCCGCTGCGGGGAGCGTCGAGGGAGTCACTCGGGCGGCGGGCAGGTCGCCGCCGAACTCGAACCGGCCGGGGAGGAGCACGCCGGGCACGGTCAGCGACGCCGAATCCGAAGCGTCGGAAAGCAAAGCCGTGGCGCCGGAGACGTCCGTGCTGCGCGTCCGGGCGATGCGGTGCACCGTGACGGACGCCGGGGGACCCGGGGTGACGCGGACGATCGCGCCGGACAGTCGGAAATCGAGAACCTGCATGCCCACGAGCCTAGCGGCCCGCCCGGATCGTCCCGGACGCCGCCGGAGGTGTGACGGGGGTAACGCCGTTGCGGGGCTGTGATTCGTGCCTCATTATTGTTTGGCGAGGAAAGGTTCACACATTTTCCGACTGCAGTTTGCCCGTTCGCGTGGGCGGGGTTCCGGGGCTAACCTGATCACCGCCGCGACGGCCGGGCATCCATCCGACCATCGCAGCCCCCTGAGAAATCCGACTGAAAACCAGCCACGATCGACGAGGAGCGCACGCATGACCAACGCAGTCTCCACCCACCCCGGCACCGTCCTCCAGGAGCGGTTCCTCGAGCCCCGCGGGCTGAGCATCTACCGGCTGGCCGTCGCCATCGACGTCCCCAGCTCGACCCTCGAGCGCTTCCGCAGCGGCCGCACCCGCCTCACCACCGACCTCGCCCGCCGTCTGGGCGACTACTTCGGCACCGGAGCCGACTACTGGCACGAACAGGCGACCCGACCGGCCGCGTGACCGCCCGCCGGCCATCCGGCCCGGCGAATCGGCGCAAACCGAGATAACCCACAAACGACGAAGAACCGGTGCACGAAGCCCGGAAATACCCGGGAGAACTCAGCCCGGAAAGCAAGGTCCGAAAAAGCAGGGCCCGGAAAACACCGAGCGGCGCATCCCCGTGCGGGGGACGCGCCGCTTTCGCGTGTTCGGGAGGGGGCGGGCCAGGCCGCGTCGGCTCCGGAGCTCGGCCCGACCGAGTCCCAGTGCAGGTCGATGAGGCCAGTGCCGTTCGCTGAGCCCAGTACCGTTCGATGGGCACAGTGCCGTTAGATGAGCCCAGTGCCGTTAGATGAGGCTAGTGCCGTTCGATGAGCACGATCGTCGACCGCGCCGGCACCCGCAGCTCGCCCTCGGGCTCGACCAGCCGTTCGCGGGTCGGCCGGCCGGTGAGCTCCGTGGTGTCGATGAGCACCTCCCACTCGGAGGCGTACTCCGTGCCCGGGATCTGGAAGGTCAGGTCCTCGTGGTGGGCGTTGAAGCACAGCATGAAGCTGTCGTCGATGATCCGGTGGCCGCGGGCGTCGGGCTCCGTGATGGCCTCGCCGTTGAGCCAGACCATCAGCGACTTGCCGAAATCGAAGTCCCAGTCGTCCTGGGACATGACGCGGCCCTCGTGGGTGAGCCACGCGATGTCGCGGTCGTCGGTTTCAGCGCCCAGCGGGCCGCCCTTGAGGAAGCGGCGGCGGCGGAACACCGGGTGTTCGGCGCGCAGCTCCACCAGGAAGCGGGTGAAGTCCACCAGCTCGGAGTTGGTGCGCACCTGGTTCCAGTCCATCCACGCCAGCTGGTTGTCCTGGCAGTAGACGTTGTTGTTGCCCTTCTGGCTGCGGCCCATCTCGTCGCCGTGGCTGATCATCGGGGTGCCCAGCGACAGCAGCAGGGTGGTCAGGAAGTTGCGGCGCTGCTGCGCGCGCAGCCGCAGGATCGTCTCATCGTCGGTGTAGCCCTCGACGCCGCAGTTCCACGACCGGTTGTGGCTCTCGCCGTCGCGGTTGTCCTCGCCGTTGGCCATGTTGTGCTTGTGGTTGTAGCTGACCAGGTCGTTGAGCGTGAATCCGTCGTGGGCGGTGACGAAGTTGATCGACGCGGTGGGGCGGCGGTCGTTGTTGGCGTACAGGTCCGACGAGCCGGTGATGCGGGACGCGAATTCACCCAGCGTCGACGGCTCGCCGCGCCAGTAGTCGCGGATGGTGTCGCGGTACTTTCCGTTCCACTCCGTCCACTGCGGCGGGAAGTTGCCCACCTGGTAGCCGCCCTCGCCGACATCCCACGGCTCGGCGATGAGCTTGACCTGCGACACGATCGGGTCCTGCTGGACCAGGTCGAAGAAGGCCGACAGGCGGTCGACGTCGTGGAACTCGCGGGCGAGGGTGGACGCGAGGTCGAAGCGGAAGCCGTCGACGTGCATCTCGGACACCCAGTAGCGCAGCGAGTCCATGATCAGCTGCAGCGAGTGCGGGTGGCGGACGTTGAGGCTGTTGCCCGTGCCCGTGTAGTCCATGTAATGCCGCTTGTCGTCTTCGACCAGGCGGTAGTACGCGGAGTTGTCGATGCCGCGGAAGCAGATGGTCGGGCCCATGTGGTTGCCCTCGGCCGTGTGGTTGTAGACCACGTCGAGGATGACCTCGATGTCGGCGTCGTGGAACGCGCGGACCATGCCCTTGAACTCGGACACCGCGCCGCCGGGCTTGGTCGAAGCCGCGTAATCCTGGTGCGGGGCGAGGAAACCGAAGGTGTTGTAGCCCCAGTAGTTGCGCAGGCCCAGATCGCGCAGGCGGTCATCCTGCAGGAACTGGTGGACCGGCATCAATTCGATGGCGGTGACGCCGAGATCCTTGAGGTAGTTGATGATCGCCGGGTGCGCCAGGCCGGCGTAGGTGCCGCGCAGGGACTCCGGCACGTCCGGGTGCGTCATGGTCATGCCCTTGACGTGGGCCTCGTAGATGACGGTCTCGGAGTAGGGGTGCTTCGGCTGGCGGTCGGTGGCCCAGTCGAAGAACGGGTTGATGACCACCGAGGTCATGGTGTGGCCCAGACTGTCGTCGGTGTTGCGCCGGCCCGGATCGTCGAGGTCGTAGCTGAACAGGGACTTGTCGCCGTCGAACTCGCCGTCGAACGCCTTGGCGTAGGGGTCGACCAGGAGTTTGCTGGGGTCGCAGCGGTGGCCGTTGGCGGGGTCGTACGGGCCGTGGACGCGGTAGGCGTAGCGCTGGCCGGGCATGATGCCGGGCAAGTAGCAGTGCCAGATGTGCGCGTCGACTTCTTCCAGGGGGATGCGCGTTTCCTCGCCCTCCGCGCTGATGAGGCACAGCTCGACCTTTTCCGCGATATCCGAGAACAGGGCGAAGTTGGTGCCGGCGCCGTCGTACGTGGATCCCAGGGGGTAGGGGTCTCCGGGCCAGACCTGGAATTCGCCGTCGATGTTCGCGTTTGTCATGTCGATAACCATACCGGGCGCCGCGGCGGCCACCCGGTTGGCGCGGATCAGGGGTGTGCGCGCCGGTTGGGAACCCGGTAGCATTTTCATTTGATGGCGTTAAGCAAATGCTGAGTCGGCGCCGTGCCGACGCTCCGATGCCGAAAGGGACCATCACCATGACCATCTTCAGCTTCCGCTCATCCCGCCGCCGCGCCGCGGCCCTGTTGATCTCCGCCGCGACCGGGGCGACCCTGCTCGGCGCCGGCACCGCCAACGCACAGGAATCCTCCGACGCCCTCCGGCCCATCGCCGACGCGGTCATCGATGCGTCGGGTTCGCTCGCCTCGATCGGCGACGCCGTTTCCTCCGGCAGCTCCTTCGGGCCGGAATTGCCCCAGGTCGACAAGGTCGACCCGACGAAGTTCGCCGGAACCTGGTACCAGATCGCCGTGCTTCCGCAGCCGACCAGCCTTCAGTGCATCGACAACACCAAGGCGGAGTACGGCGTCATCGACGAGTCCACGCTGTCGGTGCGCAACTCCTGCGACGATGTATTCGGAGGCAATTCCGCCGTGGTGGGCAAGGCGTTCGTCAAGGACGCCAAGACCAACGCCTCGTTGCGCGTGGCCTTCGACGGCATTCCCGGCCAGAACCCCGACGGCCCGGTCAACTACAGGGTCACGTACCTCGCAGAGGATTACTCCCTGGCGATCGTGGGCGATCCGGCCCGCCGCTCCGGTTTCGTGCTCAGCCGAACCCCGGGCATTTCCGAAGCCGACTGGGCGAAGGTCGCGGAGATCCTCGCCGACCGCGGTTACCAGCCGTGCACCTTCATCACCAGCCCCCAGGCCGAGGGTCGGCGCGACTTCACCCCGGTGTGCGCCATCTCCGGCTAAATCACCGATCCCGCGTCAGGCGCCGCCCGCGGCGATGCCCGCGATGATCAGCTCCACCCCGTGGCGGATGCGGCGGTCGTGGGCGGCCGCATCGCCGGCGCGGGAAGGGCGTGGGCCGTCGGCGCCGGCGTCGGCGACCTTCGCCAGCTCCGCCGCCGTCTGCTCGTCGACGGTCGCGCCCAGGACGAAATAGACGAGCGTCGCCGCCGCGTCCGCGGCCAAATCCCCGGGGATCGGGGCGTCGTCAAGCAGCGGGGCCAGCAGCGACGCCGGCCGCACCGCCACCGTGTCGGTGGCCAGCCCGGCGGACACGACTTCGGCGCCGTCGCGGTGCGAGGTCAGGCACGCGTGCAGGGATTCCGCGAAGGCGGTGGCGTCGGCGCGCCAGTCGCCGGTGGCCGCGAACTCGGACAATGGCGCCAGCAGACGGTCGGCGACCGCACCCAACAACGCCTGCTTCGAGGGGAAGTGCCAGTACATGGCTCCCGCGGCCGCGTCGAGGTGGCGGGCCAGCCGGCGGATGGTCAGATCCTGGAGACCGTATTCATCGAGGATCCCCACCGCCGCGTCCATGATGATGTCCTTGGTGAGCTGCACGGGACCCACGTTATCGGAAAGCAGGGGGTGGGAGGCCCGGCGAGCCGTGTTGAACGCCGTTCGTGGCGCAAGGTACATTCGTTGCCGAACATCGTTCAAGACGGTGTTCGAGTTTTCTTTTCGGCGGTGCCAGGCACGGCCGAACCAGTCGACCAGCCAGGAGAACCCATGACCGCCGTTTCGCCCGCCGACGTCCTCGATATCGCCCGCGAGAAGGTGCTCGGCCGAGGGGAAGGCCTCGATCACGCCGAGACCCTGGCCGTGCTCCAGCTCGACGACGACAAGATCGACGAGCTGCTCGCCCTCGCGCACGAGGTGCGGCTGAAGTGGTGCGGCGAAGAGGTCGAGGTCGAGGGCATCATCTCGCTGAAGACCGGCGGCTGCCCCGAGGACTGCCACTTCTGCTCGCAGTCCGGCCTGTTCCAGTCCCCGGTGCGCAACGCCTGGCTGGACATCCCGGCCCTGGTCGACGCCGCCAAGCAGACCCAGAAGACCGGCGCCACCGAGTTCTGCATCGTCGCCGCCGTCAAGGGCCCGGACGAGAACCTCCTGTCCCAGCTGGAGCAGGCCGTCCAGGCCATTCAGGAAGAGGTCGACATCAACGTCGCCGCCTCGGTGGGCATTCTCACCCAGGATCAGGTCGACCGCCTGGCCAAGGCCGGCGTGCACCGTTACAACCACAACCTGGAGACCGCCCGGTCGCACTTCCCGAACGTCGTGACCACCCACTCCTGGGAGGACCGCGCCGAGACCCTCCGCATGGTCGCCGAGGCCGGCATGGAGGTCTGCTGCGGCGGCATCCTGGGCATGGGCGAGACGCTGGAGCAGCGCGCCGAGTTCGCGCAGGACCTCGCCGCGCTCAACCCGACCGAGGTGCCCATGAACTTCCTGGACCCCCGTCCCGGCACCCCGTTCGAGGGCCGCGAGCCGCTGCCCGCCAAGGACGCCCTGCGCGCCATCGGCGCCTTCCGCCTGGCGCTGCCGAAGACCATCCTGCGCTTCGCCGGCGGCCGCGAGCTGACCCTCGGCGACCTGGGTGCCGAGCAGGGCCTGCTCGGCGGCATCAACGCCGTCATCGTGGGCAACTACCTGACCACCCTGGGCCGCCCGGCCGAGCAGGACCTGGACATGCTGGGCAAGATCCGCCTGCCCATCAAGGCCCTCAACGCGACGGTCTAGCGCATGGCGACCATCCGGGAACAGGCCGCCGAACGCGGCGGCAAGCGCTCGCCGTGGGGCCGCCGCCCCACCGTGCGGGCCACCAAGCCGGGGGAGGGGCAGGGCACGCTGCTGCGCGCCATCCTGCTCGGCGACGACCCGGTCTACGACCCGTTCACCGGCGCGAACCTCGCCGAGGGGGAGTTCCGCGAGCGGTCCGTGTCCGCTCGCGCCGGACTCGAGGCGCCGCGCTATTGCCAGATCTGCGGCAGGCGCATGGTGGTCCAGGTCCGCCCCGACGGGTGGGACGCCACGTGCTCCCGCCACGGGGACGTCGACTCGGCGATGCTCGAGCGCCGCTGACCGGTGATGCTCGAGCGCCGCTGACGGGCGATGCTCGAGCGCCACTGACCGGCGCGGCACGCACGTCTGCCGCCGGGTCGTTGTCCGCACTTCGGACTGCGCCCCTCTCCGGCCCGCGCCGTTTGGCGGCCCGCCCGCCGTTCGGGGGAACGGCGTACCCTGGAGGTGCATGGCCCGGTTGTTCGTGGAGTGCAGCCGGGCCGTTCCTCCGGGTCGTCCCGGCCCGGGGACGGACAACGGGAAGGCGAGCGATGACCACCGAGAAGCACGTCCACGAGAATCACGATCACGAACACGGCGAAGGCTGCGGCCACGTCTCGTTCAAGCACGGCGACCACGTCGATTACGCCCACGACGGCCACATCCACCGGAAGGTCGACGGCCAGTGGGTCGAGTGCGAGCCGGAAGGCCACGTCCGGGCGGAGGACCACGGCGACCACGTCCACGGACCCGATTGCGGGCACGTCGCCGTGCCCCACGGCGATCACGTCGACTACATCCATGACGGCCACCGTCATGCCGCCCATGGGGACCATTACGACGAGCACTGATCGACTGCGGGCCCGCCGCGCGGGAATCCGCTAGGGGGTGGGCGGCGGCACGTCGCCGTCGCGGGGTGCGGCGCGCCCCAATTCCGCCGCGGTGAGGTTCGCGCGCGCCGTGATGCGCAGGCGCGAACCTCCCGGCGGCACGCTCGGCGGGCGGAACACCCCGACGAGTACGCCGCGTGCGCGCAGATTGTCGCGCGCCGCGACGGCTCGGACGGGGTCCCCGAGAATCACCGGCACGACCGCGGATGGGGGAGCGTCCACGCCCCACGCCCCGGCCATGAGTCGTGCATTGCGCAGGACGGCGTCGGGAAGCGACGGGTCGTCGCTAAGCAACCGCAGCGCCGTCAGCGCTCCGGCCGCAGCCGGCGGCGCGAGGGCGGTGTCGAAGATGATGGGGCGCGCGGAATCGATGAGGTGATCGCGCAGCTCCGGCGGGCCGAGGATCGCGCCGCCCTGGGCGCCCAGCGACTTCGACAGAGTCACCGTGACCACCAGATCCGGTGCGCCCGCCAATCCCGCCGCCGCCACCGCGCCGCGGCCGCCGGGGCCCACGACGCCCAACCCGTGCGCCTCGTCGACGAGCAGCGCGGCGCCGTGTTCGCGACAGACGTCGTGGAGCGCGCGGACGTCCGCGATGTCGCCGGAGGTGGAGTACACGGCGTCGGAGATCACCAGCGCGCGCTTTTCCGTCCGCGTCGCCAGGGCCTCCTCGATCGCGGCGACGTCGCCGAGCGGGGTGACCGCGACGCGCGCCCGCGACAGCCGGCACGCATCGATCAGCGAGGCGTGGGAGCCGCCGTCGGAGACGACCAGGTCGCCGCGCCCCGCCAGCGCGGTCACCGCCGCGAGGTTGGCCATGTACCCCGACGACGCCGTCAGCGCGCACCCGAATCCCATGAAATCGGCGAGTGCGTCCTCTAACTCATCGTGCACCTGCGTCGCTCCGGTGACCAGGCGAGATCCCGTGGACCCCAGCCCGTAATCGCGCAGTGCCGCCGACGCGGCGGCGATGACCTCCGGGTGGTCGTGCATGCCCAGGTAGTCGTTCGAGGCGAGATCCAGGAGTTCCGGTGGCCCGGGCGGGCGCGGCGCGAGCGTGCGGTGCAGTCCCGCTTCGATGCGCCCGCGCGTGAGTTCCGCCAGGTCCGCCAGGTGGGACCGGCTGGTGCGTTCATCCGTCATGGGCCCACGATAATCCATGATTTGAACACTGTTCGGGCGGGGGCGCCGCCACGCCGCCCCGAGCCGATCCGCGGCGGCGGGTAGATTCGCCCCCATGGATTCCAACTCCCCGGCGGCGGCAGTGCCGCACACGCGCCGCCCGCCCCGTTTCATCGGCGACGCGTCCGCGGTGCTGCTGGCGGGCCTGGCCGGCGGCGTCCTCGGCGGCATCACGTGGGCCATGGCCCGCCCGATGCAGAAGGTGACGTTCCTGGACGATGGCCGGCTCGTCGTGGCGCAGGACGGTGTCGACGCCACGTTCTCGGCTCTGCTGTGGTTCGTGGGCATCGCGCTGGTGCTCGGCCTGGCCCTGGGCTCGTTCGCGCACCGCCGCTTTCCGACGGCCCGCGGGCTCGCCATGGAGGCGTGGTCCGGAGTGGCGGCGCTGGCCATGTCCGCCGTGCAGTTGGTCGCGGGGAACATGATCGCCGGCGTGCGCCAACCCGACCTCGACGGGGTCGCGCCCGGGACGTCGCTGGACGTCCTGCCGGCCTTCGACGTGCCGGTGGCGCTGCTGGTCGCGCCGTTCGCGGCGATGCTGGCCTATTGGTGCCTCCTCTTCCTGGCGCCGGGCGCGGAACCGGGCGACGGGCCGGCCGAGCAGCCGGAGCCCGGTGGGACGGAGCCCGGCGAGGCGACGCCAGGCGAGCAGGCTGCCGGGCAGTCGGCCGAGCGGCGGACCGGGCAGCCGGGGCCCGGCGAGAGCGGCCCCGACGGCGATGCGGGGACGGTCCGGCCCACGGGCTAATATCGGCTGCAAGAAGATCCTCCCCAGCCAAGGAGCCCATGTGACCACCCCCGCGCCGGCGCAGGACAGCGCCACTCTCCAGCCCCTCGAGTCCGCGTTGGCGGCGTCCGTCGCAGACGGGGAGGACGGCTACCACGGCGTCGAGGCCACGCCGGAATGGGCCGACGAGGTCCGCCGCCTGGCCAAGGCGCGCAACGCCGTGATCCTGGCGCACAACTACCAGCTGCCCGAAATCCAGGACATCGCCGATTACGTCGGCGATTCGCTCGGCCTGTCGCGCGTGGCCGCCGAAACCGAGGCGGACGTCATCGTGTTCTGCGGCGTCCACTTCATGGCGGAGACCGCGAAGATCCTCAGCCCCGAAAAGACCGTGCTCATCCCGGACGAGCGCGCAGGCTGCTCCCTCGCCGATTCCATCACCGCGGAGGAGCTGCGCGAGTGGAAGGCCGAGCACCCGGGTGCCCTGGTGGTCAGCTACGTCAACACCACCGCGGACGTCAAGGGCGAGACGGACGTGTGCTGCACGTCGTCCAACGCCGTCGACGTCATCCGCTCGCTGCCGGAGGACAAGGAGATCCTGTTCAACCCGGATCAGTTCCTCGGCGCCCACGTCAAGCGCGAGACCGGCCGCGACAACATCCGCATCTGGGCCGGCGAGTGCCATGTCCACGCCAACATCAACGGCGAGGAGCTGGCGCGCCGCGCGGAGGAGAACCCGGACGCCGAGCTGTACATCCACCCGGAGTGCGGGTGCGCGAACTCGGCGATCTACCTCGCCGGCGAGGGCGCCATCGAGCCCGAGCGCGTGCACATGTTCTCCACCGGCGAGATGCTGGCCGCCGCCCAGCGAGAGGGCCAGCGGGCGGAGAGCCGCACGGACCGCAAGGTCCTGGTCGCCACCGAGGTCGGCATGCTGCACCAGCTGCGCAAGGCCGCCCCGGACGTGGAGTTCGAGGCCATCAACGACCGCGCCTCCTGCGCGTACATGAAGATGATCACCCCGGCGGCCCTGCTGCGCTGCCTCGCCGAGGGCGCCGACGAGGTCACCGTGCCCGACGACATCGCCGAGCAGGCGCGCGCCTCGGTCGAGCGCATGATCGCCATCGGCAACCCGGGCGGCGGCGAGTAGGTCGTGGCCGGGGGCTCCGCGCCGGGACGTGATCCGGCGGCCGGTTTCGACTGGTCCGCCCATTGCGATCTGCTGGTGATCGGCGGCGGCGTCGCCGGTTTGGCGGCGGTTCGCCGCGGTCGCGAGCTGGGTCTCGACGTCCTGCTGGTGGACAAGGGCCACTGGTCGGAGGGCGCGCGCCGCAGGCTCCGGTTCGACGGTGCCGCGACGAACCTGGCCCAGGGCGGCCTGGCCGTCGTCGGCCTGGCCGATGCGCCGGAAGGGCCGGAGGGCCCGGGTGGCGAGGGCGGCCCCGACGGGCCCGATTCGGTGGAGGCGCACGTCGCCGACACCCTCGACGCGGGGGCGGGGCACTGCGACGAAGACGCCGTGCGCGCCATCATCGGCGCCGGGGCGGAGGCCGTCGAATGGCTCATCTCCCTCGGCGCCGAGTTCGACCCCAAGACCAATGCCCGCGATGCGGGGCGCCTCGCGCGCACCCGCGAGGGCGGCCACGGCCATCGGCGCATCATCCACGCCGGCGGCGATGCGACGGGCGCGGAGATCCAGCGGGCTCTGGAGGAATCGGCGGCCGGCGTGCGCGTGCTCCAGAACGCCGTGGCGGAGGAGATCATCGTCGACGGCGGCCGCGCCCACGGCGCCCTCATCCGCGATCCCCGGGGCCTGGGCGCGGTGACGGCGGCGGCGACGCTCATCGCCACCGGGGGCGTCGGTCACCTGTACCGCGCGACGACTGCCCCCGACGGCGCCCACGGCCAGGGCCAGTGCCTGGCGCTCGACGCGGGTGCGGAGCTGGCGGACATGGAGTTCATCCAGTTCCACCCGACAGTCCTGTTCGACCGCGAGCGCCGCGGCCGCCGCCCCCTGATCTCCGAGGCGGTGCGCGGCGAAGGCGCCCGCCTGGTCGATTCCCGCGGCGAGTCCGTCACGGCCGGCGTCGACCCGCGCGGCGATCTGGCCCCGCGCGACATCGTCTCCCGCGCCATCGCCACCCGCCTGCGCGAACTCGGCGAGGAGTGCGTCTACCTCGACGCCCGGCACATCGACGGCGTGCGCGAGCGCTTTCCGACGGTCACCGCGGGCGTGGCCACCGCGGGATTGGATCCGGCGAAGGATCTTCTGCCGGTGGCGCCGGCGGTGCACTATTCCTGCGGCGGCATCGTCACCGACGTCGCCGGCCGCACCCGGGTGCCGGGGCTCTACGCGGCCGGGGAATGCGCGCGCACCGGGCTGCACGGCGCCAACCGGCTGGCGTCGAATTCGCTGTTGGAGGGTCTCGTCGTGGGCCGCGCCGTCGCTGAGAACGCCCGGGCCGCCATCGATTCGGGTGAGCTGGGCGCACGCCCCGCCGACATCCGCCGCCGCGTCAATCGGCCGCGCCCGTGGCCCCGCGATCTGGATCGGCTGCAGCGGGCGATGACCGACGGCGCCGGGGTGACCCGCACCGCCGAATCCCTGGCGCGGGCCGCCGAGACACTGGCTGCGCTGCCCGAATCCGCCGAAGTGGCCGTGGCACGGGCCATCGTCGCGGCCGCCGCCGCCCGTCCCGCGACGTTGGGCTGCCACACGCGGCTGGACGAATGACGCCGGCGACGTCGCAAAGCCGAGGCTGCCCAGCCGCGCCGGCCCTGGCCGGAACACCGATGACCCAACACCGATGACCCCGACCACCGACTGACCACCCACAACCCGCCCGCCCCCAACAGACACCGACGACCGACCTTCCCGAGGAGCGCCACCCATGCTGGACGAACAGATCACCCGCGGTCTCATCCGCACCGCCCTGCAGGAGGACCTGCGCTACGGGCCCGACGTGACCTCGCTGGCCACCGTCGGTCCGGCGCAGCGGTCGCGGGCGAAGGTCGTCTCCCGCGTCGACGGCGTCATCGCCGCCGGCGACGCGATCAGGTGGACGCTCGAGGAGGTCATCGCCGACGAATTCGAGGTCGAGATCCTCGTGGAGGACGGCGGCCGCGTGTCGCCCGGCACCGTCGTGGCGGAAATCGAGGCGCCGACGCGCGGGCTGCTCACGGCCGAGCGGACGCTGCTGAACATCGTCACCCACGCCTCGGGCATCGCCAGCCACACGCGCCGCTGGGTCGACGCCGTCGAGGGCACCGGCACGCGCATCCGTGATTCCCGCAAGACCATCCCCGGCCTGCGCAACCTGCAGAAGTACGCCGTGACCTGCGGCGGCGGCGTCAATCACCGCAATGGTCTGGGCGACGAGGCGCTGATCAAGGACAACCACGTCGCCGCCGCCGGCGGCGTGGTCCCCGCCCTGGAGCGCGTGCGCCGCGCCTACCCGGAGCTCAAGTGCGAGATCGAGGTCGACGACCTCACCCAGCTCGACCAGGTGCTGGAGATGAAGCCCGAGCTGGTCATGCTGGACAACTTCGAGGTGTGGCAGACGCAGATCGCCGTGCAGCGGCGCGCGCAGGTGTCGCCGGCCACGCAGCTGGAGTCCTCCGGCGGGCTGACGCTCGACGTCGCCCGCGAGTACGCCTCCTGCGGCGTCGACTTCCTCGCCGTCGGCGCGCTGACGCACTCGTCCGGCGTACTGGACCTGGGCCTGGACTTCTAGGGGGACCGGCTGGGCCCGCCCCTAACGGAGGCGGCGGCCGATTTCGGCGGCGACGTCGTCGAGAAGCGGCCCGAACTTGCCCGCCGCCTCCGGATCGCGCGCCCGCGCGGCCAACGCGCGGTTCAGTGCGTCCTCGGCCCGCGGCAGATCGTCGCAGTCCAGCTGGCACATGGCGATCTGCGCCAGCAACGGGACCTCCTGGGCTACCATGCCGTCCGACCCGAACAAGCCCGCCGCCAACTCGAGGTGGTCGACGGCGCGGCCCGGGTGGCCGCGGCGGATCTCCGCCTGACCGCCCAGCGCATGCCACTGCGCCCAGCGCATGTGGCGCGGGGGAGTGGCCGCCGCGACCTCGGCGGCGATGGCGTCGGGGTCGTCGGCCTCGATGTTGTCCAGCAGATCCAGGTAATCGGCGGCGCGGTCCATCAACTTCGGCGAGGACCCGCGGATCGGGCGGCCCAGCGAATCGACGTCGGGGGCGTCGGCGGCGTCGCCGAGGTCCGCGAATCCGGCCATGAGCGAATCCGCGGCGGCCCACAGGCGGCCGTCGGCGGCGAGGGCGGACGCGGCTTCGAGGAGTTCGGAGGGGGTGCGCATGGCCCCGGATCCTACCGGCACGCCGGTTCAGTCCAGCAGTGCGGCCAGCGCCTCGAGGACCGGGTGTCCGGCCCACGAGACCGTCGGCAGCAGATCGTCGATGCGCGCCGCGTAGCGCCGGGCACCGGGCAGGTCGTCGCGGTCGAGGCAACAGCGCACGCCCGTGAGCAGCGCGCGGGCGGCCTCCTCGCCGTCGCCGGCTTCGAGGTACCCGGCCGCGGCGGTGTCCACGTGCCCGAGCGCCAGGTCCTCGCGCGACGACGCCCAGTAGACGTAGGCGAGGTCGTCGTGCCAGTCGGCGATGGCCCAGCCGTCGGAGATCAGGTCGCGCGCGTCGACCATGAGGTCCTCCGCGCGCTGCGGATCGTCGTGGACCGCGCTGCGGGCGGCCTGGCGCAGGGCCCGCGACGCGCCTTCCCGGTCGCCCAGGCGGTGCAGGTGCTCGGCGTGCTCGATGAGCAGGTCCGCGGCGCGCCCCGCGTCGCCGGAACGACCGGCGGCGGTGGCGGCGATGGAAAACGCGGCGTCGGTGCGTTCTTCGTCGCTGGTCAGGGACGACCACTGGGCGACCGGCACGGCGTGCGCCAGGGCGGCCTCGTCGTCGCCGGAGTCGAGCAGCGAGCGCGCCAAGATCAGCCGCAGGTCCATGACCAGCGCGTTGACCGGCATGCCGGTGGCCGCGTCGAGGGCGGCGGCCGCCAGCTCGGCCGCCCGCGCGAATTCCCCGTCGGAGTTGAGCAGCGCCGAGAGCAGGCGCGCGGATCGCAGCGTCCCCACGACCATGTCGTACTCGAGCCCGACCTCCACCACGGGCGCCAGCTGGCGCATGGCCTCGGCCGGATCCTCGGCTTCGAGGGACAGGTGCGACAGCATCTGCCGCGCCTCGATGGTGCTGGTCACCGGTTCGGAGGCGGGCGCGTCGGCGACGGCCGCGCACATCTTCGCCGACTCCACCAGATCACCGTGCCCATGGGCGACCTGCGCCTCCAGCAGGCGGCGGTCGTCCTCGCCCGTGCGGGGCGGGGCGAACTCCGCCGACCACCGGGACAGGGCCCCGGCCAGGTCGGGGCGCCGGGCCAGCGACGCCGACGCGCCCGCCACCGCCGCCGACAGTGCGAACTGGTACGCCTCGGGGCCGCTGGGCCGCAGGTCGAGGATGTCCCGGGTCAGCGAGGTCAGCTCCGGCACGTCGGCGTCGGCCGGGCGGCCGCCGGCGGGGTGGGCGTCGATGAACCTCTCGGCTTCGGCGAACGCCCCGAACGAACGGGCATGGAACGCCGCCGCCGGCCGGTCGGAGCGGATCGCCCAATCGAGCCACTCGCGGCGGGCCTCCTCCGCTTCGTCGGCAAGCTCGAGTTGGTCGGCCGCGGCATGCCGCAGGGCGTGGTACTCGCCGATCAGCTCCTCCGGCACTCCGTCGGCGCCGTCGAGCCAATGGTCGCGGGCGTAGGCGGTCACCGCCCGCCAGCTGGACACGTGGTCCAGGCTGCGGGCCGATTCCCGCGAGAACGCCACCAGGTCCGGCAATTCGGTCGGCACGGCGGGCGGATCGGCCACGGGTCGCCGGGCCGGAATCGGGGCCGACGCGTCTACGGATTCATCCCACCAGGTCATCCGGCCATTGTGGGGCGGGCGCGGGCGGGAATGCAAAGCGGCTGCTTTGCGACGCCCACGTCCCCGCGGCCCGCCCGGCTACTTCGCGGCGGCGGAAACCTCGTCCAGCGCCGGCGAGGACGGGAACCCGGCGGCGCCGGCCAGCGCGTCCCGGGCCATGGCGCGCCGTTCCCGCATGCGGCCCAGTCGCTCGAGGACCGGCATCGCCAGATGGGCGGCGGCGAGATGGTCGAGCGCCAGCCCCGCCGCCTTGGCCTCGGCGGCGACGAGCTCGAGCATGCGGGCGGCGGTTTCGTCCTGTCCCGCCTCCATGGAGTAGATGGCCAACTCGCGCCGGAAGTCGATCGCGGCGGTGACGGGTTCGCCCACCGGGTTCTCGGCGGCGGAGGCGCACAGGCGGGCGGCGGCGGGGAGGTCTCCGACGGCGTGGAGGTGGCACGCGTCGATGAGGGTGACGGCATCGGCGAGGTTCTCCGCGCCCGGGGCCTCGGACTGGTCGCGCAGCCAATTCGCCAGCGGATCGGCGATGTCGGGGCGGCGCACCAGCGTCGCCGCGGCCTCCGCCTGCAGCATCGCATCGACGAGGATCGGGTCGGCCGGTTCCTTGGCGGGGCTGGGGGTGCCCTCGCGGCCCGGGAGACCGCGCACCACTTGGGCGAGGAGGGGAACGTCCGTCACTTCCGCGCCGCCGGAACCGTCGTCGACGAAACGCAGCCAGCGGTTGGCTTCGTCGACCGCCAGGCGGGCGCGGGCGCGCAGTTCGTGGGCCGCATTGTCCACCGAGATCGCCCACCCGGTCCAGTCCATCGCCGCGGCGTGGGCGGCGTCGTCCATGCCGAGCGCTTCCGCCACCGACCTGCGCAGCCCGTGGTAGGCGCCGTGCAGCTCCTCGTCGAGGTCCGGCGGCGGCGTCGCGCGGTCCGCGTAACCCGATGCGGCGAACTCCGCCGCGGCGAGTCGCGCCGCGCGCGCGTCGCCATCCCAGGCGGCGGTCAACGATCGGCGCGCCAAGTCTGCGAGGTGTCGACTATCGGTGCTGGACATGACCCCAATTGTCCCGGATGGCCCCGGTGGCCCGCAACGGTTGGCGGAAGAAGAGGGGTAGGGGGCAGGGCCCGCGGGCCGCTCCCGGCGGGCGAAAGCGGGCGAACTAAGATGAATCGCGTCCCAAGACCCGTACTCCGGATCATGGCCCCGGGCCGTGGGCCGGAGCACCTCCCGAAAGGCGGCGCCTGCCCCGATGCTGTCCACGATTGACCTGCGCGGTCGCGTCCCCTCCACCTCCGAACTGCGCCGCGCGCTGCCCCGCGGATCCGCCGACGTCGACTCCATGCTGCCGACCGTCCGGCCGGTCGTCGAGGACGTCGCGGAGAACGGCGCCGAGGCGGCGATGCGCTACTCGGAGAAATTCGACCGGGTCCGCCCCGAGTCCCTCGTCGTGCCCGCCGAGGTCATCGCCGCGGCCCTGGAGCAGCTCGATCCGGAGGTGCGCGCGGCCCTGGAGGACTCCATCGCCCGCATCCGGACGTTCCACGAGGCCCAGAAGCCCGCCGACATTTCCGTGGACGTCGTGCCGGGCGGCGTGGTGCGGGAGAAGTGGATCCCCGTGCGCCGCGTCGGCCTGTACGTGCCCGGCGGCAACGCCGTCTACCCGTCGAGCGTGCTCATGAACGTCATCCCGGCGCTGGCCGCGGGCGTCGAGTCGCTGGTGGTGGCCTCGCCGCCGCAGGCGGACTTCGGCGGCTGGCCGCACCCGACCATCCTGGCGGCGTGCGCGCTGCTCGGCGTGACCGAAGTGTGGGCCGTCGGCGGCGGCCAGGCCGTGGCGCTGATGGCCTACGGCGACGACTCCGAGGGGCTCGAGCCGGTCGACATGGTCACCGGCCCGGGCAACATCTTCGTCACCGCCGCCAAGCGCCTGTGCCGCGCCGTCGTGGGCATCGACTCCGAGGCCGGCCCGACGGAGATCGCCGTCCTCGCCGACGCCACCGCCGATCCCGTGGCCGTCGCCTATGACCTCATCTCTCAGGCCGAGCACGACGTCATGGCCGCGTCGGTGCTCATCACCGACTCCGCCGAGCTGGCGGAGGCCGTCGACCGCGAGGTGGAGGCCCGCTACGGCGTGACCTTGAACTCGGAGCGCGTCAAGGAGGCCCTCGAAGGGCCGCAGTCGGGCATCGTGCTGGTCGACGACATGGAGGTCGGCCTCAAGGTCGCCGACGCCTACGCCGCCGAGCACCTCGAGGTCCACACCGCCGACGCCGCCGCGATGGCCGACCGCGTGACCAACGCCGGCGCGATCTTCGTGGGCAACTACTCCCCGGTGCCGCTGGGCGACTACTCGGCCGGCTCCAACCACGTGCTGCCGACCTCGGGCACCGCGCGGCATTCGTCGGGCCTGTCGACGCACACGTTCCTCAAGTCCGTCCACGTCGTCGAGTACGACGAAGCCGCCCTGAAGGGGGTTGCGGATACGGTGGTGGCGTTGGCCGACGCCGAGCGCCTGCCCGCCCACGGAGAGGCGATCCGCGCGCGGTTCGAGGATCCGTCGGCGCCCGAGGAGAAGTGATGGCCGACGCACGATCGAACGGAAAGGAAGACATGCCCGGAGGCGATGCGATGAAGGACGCCGGGATCACCTTGGCCGATCTGCCGCTGCGCGACGAACTGCGCGGCGAGGAGGCCTACGGCGCCCCGCAGCTCGACGTCGACGTCCGGCTGAACACCAACGAGAACCCGTTCCCGCCCTCGGACGCGCTCATCGACGAGCTCGTCGGCGAGATCGGCAAGGTGGCCTCCGGCCTCAACCGCTACCCGGAGCGAGACGCGCTGGTGCTGCGCCGGGCGCTGGCGGAGTACGTCACCGGGCGCACCGGCGTCCGGGTGGGGGAGGAGAACCTGTGGGCGGCCAACGGGTCCAACGAAATCCTGCAGCAACTTTTGCAGGCCTTCGGCGGCCCGGGCCGCTCGGCCATGGGATTCACCCCCAGCTACTCCATGCACCCGATCCTGGCCGCGGGCACGCAGACCGAGTTCCTGGCCGTCCCGCGCGACCCGGTGACCTTCGGCATCGACATGGCGACGGCGCTGGCGGCGATCCGGGAGCACCGCCCCGACGTCATCTTCGTCACCTCGCCGAACAACCCCACCGGCAATCTCACGCCGACCGCGGACCTGCGGGCCATCCTCGACGCCGCGCCGGGCATCGTCATCGTCGACGAGGCGTACGCGGAGTTCACCGATGAGCCGTCCGCGGTGGAGCTGATCTCGGAGTATCCGGCGAAGATCGTCGTCAGCCGCACGATGAGCAAGGCGTTTGACTTCGCCGGCGGCCGCCTGGGCTACTTCGTGGCGGACCCCGCGTTCGTCGACGCCGTGATGCTCGTGCGCCTTCCGTACCACCTGTCCACGCTGACGCAGGCCGCGGCCACCGTGGCGCTGCGCCATGCCGCGGAGACGCTCGGGACCGTCGACGAGCTCGCCCGCGAGCGCGACCGGGTCGTCGCCCGCCTCGGGGAGCTGGGGTACGACGTCATCGACTCGCACGCCAATTTCGTGTTCTTCGGGCTTTTCGACGACGCGGCCGCGGCGTGGCGGGAGTTCCTCGACCGAGGGGTGCTGATCCGCGACGTGGGGGTGCCCGGCCGCCTGCGTGCGACGATCGGCCTGCCCACGGAAAACGATGCCCTGCTCGAGGCCGCCGCAGGCGTCATCGCCTCGGGCGCCACCACCGGGGAGACCCCCAACGCGCATGCGGCCGGCGCGGCCGCAGACGAATCTGGAGAAGTGAAGTAGAGCCATGTCCGATCCCACCCACCGCGAGAACCCCCGCGTCGGCACCATCGAGCGCGCCACGCGCGAGTCGTCCATCGTCTGCACCGTCGACCTCGACGGCACGGGGCAGGCCGACATCGACACGGGCCTGCCGTTCTTCGACCACATGCTCACGGCGCTGACGGCGCACGGCAGCTTCGACATCAAGCTCCACGCCAACGGCGACATCGACGTCGACGCCCACCACACGGTCGAGGACACCGGCATCGTCCTGGGCCAGGCGTTCGCCGAGGCCCTCGGCGACAAGTCCGGCATCCGCCGCTTCGCCGACGCGTACATCCCCATGGACGAGACCCTGGCGCAGGCCATCGTCGACGTGTCGGGCCGCCCGTACTTCGTCATCTCCGGGGAGCCGGACCAGATCCTCACCTCGGTCATCGGCGGGCACTACCCGACGGTGATCAACGAGCACTTCTTCGAGTCCTTCGCCCTCAACGCCCGGATTGCCCTCCACGTGCGCTGCCTGTACGGTCGCGATCCGCACCACATCACCGAGGCCGAGTTCAAGGCCGTGGCCCGCGCCCTGCGCGCGGCGTGCGAGCCGGATCCCCGCGTCAAGGGCGTCCCGTCCACGAAGGGGACCCTGTGAGCGCGGCCGATCTGCCCACCATTTTCCTGTTCATCCTCGCCGGCCTGCTGGTCGGCGGAGCCTGGTCCGCGTACCAGGCCGGCTCGAGGGCGGGCACGATCATCATGGGCCTGCTCGCCGTCCTGGCCACGGCCGGGGCCATCCTGTGGCTCGTGGGAGAGATGAATTGACGCAACCGAACCGATGATCCGGCGGTGACGCCGGTGGCCGTCCGCGGCGCGTGCCGGGGATGGGGAAAGGAGCTGACGTGACCGATCGCGTGGATTCCATGTGGAAGGCGCCGGGGCTCATCCCCACCCTGGTGGCGGTGCTGGCGGCCTTCGGCGGTTGGTCGCTGCTGCTGCCGGTGATCCCGCAGGCCATCCTCGACGATGGCCGCGGGGCGGGCCTGGCCGGCGCCTACACGGGCGTGTTCATGGCGGCGACGGTGCTGACGCAGACGCAGACGCCCCGGATGCTGCGCCGGTACGGGTACCGGGCGACGATGTTCGTCTCCGGCCTGCTGCTGGGCCTGCCCACGTTCCTCCACCTCTTCGGCACCGATGCCGGCCTGGTCCTGGGCATCGCGGTGATCCGGGGGATGGGCTTCGGTTCGCTGACCGTGGCGGAATCCGCGCTCATCGCCGAGCTGGTGCCCATGAAGTTCCTGGGCAAGGCGTCCGGTGCGCTCGGCGTGGCCGTCGGCGTCGCCCAGTTGGCCTGCCTGCCGCTGGGCCTGGCCATCGCGCATTGGGCGGGCTCGTACCAGTGGGTGTACCTGCTGGGCGGCATCGTGTCGCTGGTGGGCTCGGCGATGGCGCTGCTCATCCCGAAGCTCAAGGCGGCGGAGAAGCACGGGCGCGGCGGGGGTTCGTCGGAAGGCGACGCAGCCGGCGACGGCGCGGGCGGCGAGCTGCCTTCCCGCGATCCCGGTCCCGCGGCGCAGGTGCCCACCTGGAAGCTCGTGGCGGTGCCGGCGCTGGCGATCGGCGCGACGGCGATGGGCTTCGGTGGCATCTCGGCGTTCCTGGCCCCCGCGGCCCGGGAGATCGACCTCGTCTCCGGCGCGATCGTCGCGGGCGCGGCGCTGTCGGTGATGGGAGGCGCCCAGATGGTTTTCCGCTATGTCGCCGGCACGTGGGCGGATCGGAAGGGCAAGGCGGGCACGCTGCTGGTCGGGGCGCTGGCCGCGGGCGTGATCGGCCTGGCGTTCATGGCGGTGGTGGTAGTGGCGGGCTGGTCCGCGTGGTGGCTGCTGGGCGCCGCGGCGTTCTACGGCGCCGGCTTCGGCATGGTCCAGAACGAGGCCCTGCTGCTCATGTTCGCCCGTCTGCCGCGCGAGCGCACCGCGGAGGCCAGCGCCTACTGGAACATGGCGTTCGACTCCGGCACCGGTTCGGGCTCGTTCCTCCTGGGCATCGTCGCGGGCGCGGCGCTGCGGCCCTACCCGGCGGTGTTCGCCGTGGCGGCGGGGCTGATGTCCATCGGTCTGTTCGCCGCGATCCTCGACCGGGTCATCGGCGCCCACCGCGTCGCCGAGCACCACAACACGCGGGCGACGCTGCGCAGGCTGGGCGGCGCCGTCGTCAAGCCCAAGCGCCGCGCCGAGCAGGAACGGACCGGCGAGGATGCCTGAGCCGATGCGAAAGGGCTTCCTGGGCACCTCCCTGATGTTCGCGTCCAACGGCGCGATCTTCGCGTCGCTGTTGCCGTGGTATCCGACGCTGGTCAAGGAGTGGGGCCTGACGGATCTGCAGTTCGGGTTCATCGTCGCCGCCATGCCGCTGGGGTCGCTGGTGTCCTCGGCGCTGCCGGCGCGGGTCGTGTCCCGGCGGGGCCCGCTGTTCGCGGCGGTCGGCGGGACGCTGGTGATGGCCGTCCTGATGATCGTGATCGGTCGGATTTCCGGCGGCATCGCGCTGGCGGCGCTGCTGTTCGGCTTCGGCATCTGCGACGCCACCGCCGACGTCGGCCAGAACGTGGCGGGCACGCGCGTCCAGGGCCGCTCGGGGCGGTCGATCATCTCCCGCCTGCACGCCTTCTGGAGCCTGGGTGCGGCGTCGGGAGGCGCCATCGCCACCTGGTCCGCGGTCGCCGGCAACGATTTCGGGCTGCATCTCGCGGTCGCCTCGGCGGTGTGCCTGGCCATGGTGTCGCTCGGCGCGTGGCTCGTGGGGGATGGCGCCGCGCCCCTTCCGGAAGAGAAGCTTGACGACGCCCACGGGGGCCACGGGACGGCCCCGACGTGGACGGCGCGGCGCTCGGCGTTCCTGGCGGTGCTGCCGCTGGCGGCGGTGGCGACGGCCGGTACCGCCGTGGAGGACCTCGGCCAGAACTGGGGCGGCCTGGCGGCCCACGAGCTCACCGGGCTGGCGGCGGCGTCGGCCGGCATCGCCTACGCGATCTTCCTGTCGTCGCAGACGCTCGGGCGTTTCCTCGGCGACGCGTTCATCGACCGGTTCGGGCGCGCGCGGGTCGCGGGGGCGGGCAGCGGCCTCATCGCCGTCGGCGGCGTGCTGGTGCTGCTCGGCGGGGCGATGTCGGCGCCCGCGGTGCTCATCGGCGGTTTCGCCCTCGCCGGTTTCGGCTGCGCGACGCTGGTTCCCTCCGCCTTCGCCGCGGCCGCCCGGGTGCCGGGGGTGTCCGACGGTGCGGGCGTGACACTCGTCGGCTGGCTCATGCGGATGGGGTTCCTGGTCACCAGCCCCGCCATCGGCGTCGCCGCCACCGGCCTCGGCCTGCAGGTGGCGCTGGGGCTGCTGGTGGTCCTGGGCCTGGTGGCGGCGGCGTGCTCGCCGGCGCTGAAGGTCGGTTCCCGCCGGGCATGACGAAAACCGGCCCCGGTGATCGGGGCCGGTTGGGTCGCATTGCCGGAACCGGCGGAGCGGTGGGCGAGGAGCCTCCGTGTGGCGCGGGGGAATCCGCCTACGCGGACTTGGCCTCGTCCAGGCCCATGTCCGCGAGCAGGGCGCGCACGTGGCGCTCGACGTCGTCGGCGATGGCGCGGACCTCCTCGATGGAGGCGCCCTCCGGGTCGGCGATGTCCCACTCGACGTAGCGGTCGCCGGGGATGTCCGGCCGCTGTTCGACGCCCATGAGCACCACCACATCGGACCGGTGGACGGTGCGGGCGACGATTTCCTTCTGGTACAGGTGCCCGGTCGGGATGCCGCGTTCGGCGAGGACCTCCAGCACGGTCGGGTTGATGCCGCCGACGGGGTTGAGCCCCACGGAGCGGACGAAGAGGCGGTCGCCGGCCAGCCACGCGGTGATCGCGGAGGCCAGCTGGGAACGACCGGCGTTGCGCTCGCAGACGTAGAGGACCTCCCGGCGCGCGGCGGCGTCGGTGGCGCCGGCGGCCAGGGCCTGCTCCTCCAGGGTTTCGGAGACGATGCGCTCCACGATCACCGGCAGGAAGGTCTCGACCTTGGCCTCGGCCGTGCGCTCGGCGATGGTGTCGTCCATCACCGCGTCGATGTGATCGGCGGAGTGCAGGGCGCCGTAGCGGCGGTGCATGTCCTCGCGGACGATTTCGAACTGGCGGTTGAGCAGCGGGTTGGTCATCGTCGTGCCTTTCTCGGGCGGGTTCCGCGTCCCTCTGCGTGGCGACGGGCCGTCGCAAAGCGATTCGGCGACCCGCCCACCAGCAGCGGTTGGCATTAAGTTCAATGGAAGTTAACCTGCCGTTAACCTTAGCACTCCTGCGCTTCGATTTCACCGGTGAACATTCCCGGCGTGTCGCGGGCCAGGTGGGGGCCATCCGGGGTCATGCGGAGCCCGTCGGGAGGCCGTCGGGAGGCCATGCGGGGCGATGCGGGGACGCGGCGAAACGACCATTTATGATTCCCCCATGACCACCGTCGCAATCCTCGACTACGGCTCCGGCAACCTGCGCTCCGCCGAGCGCGCCGTGGCCTCCACCGGCGTGGACGTCGTCGTCACCGCCGACCCGGACACCGTGATGAACGCCGACGGGCTGCTCGTCCCGGGCGTCGGCGCCTACGCGGCGTGCATGGAAGGCCTCCACCGCGTGCAGGGCCCCCGTCTGATCGGATCGCGCCTGGCCGGCGGCCGCCCCGTGTTCGGCATCTGCGTGGGCATGCAGGTGCTCTTCGACCGCGGCGTCGAGTTCGCCGAGGGCATCCACGCCGACGAGGTCGACTCGTCGGCCCGGGCCGTGGGCACCCCCGGCTGCGGCGAATGGCCCGGCACCGTCGAGCGCCTCGACGCCGCGATCCTGCCGCACATGGGCTGGAACACCGTCGACGTGCCCGAGGACTCCGAGATGTTCCGCGGCATCGACGGCGAACGCTTCTACTTCGTGCACTCCTACGCCGCCCGGCGCTGGGATCTCGACTCCGACTCGCGCATCGCGGCGCCGCTGGTGACGTGGACGTCGCACGAGAACGACCGCTTCGTCTCCGCCGTGGAAAACGGCCCCCTGTGGGCCACCCAGTTCCACCCGGAGAAGTCCGGCGACGCGGGCCTGGCCCTGCTGCGCAACTGGACCGCCACGCTGCGCTGACGCCCACCCGGCCCGCCCCGTCGCGGCGTCCGGGCGCTGGCCTATACTCCACATCGGAACTGCACGGCGGCCGACGCCGGCCGCCGCCGACAATCACTGACCCCGGGGAGCGATACACCGCCATGACCTTGACCCTCCTGCCCGCCGTTGACGTCGCCGATGGACAGGCCGTCCGCCTGGTCCAGGGCGCCGCGGGTTCCGAGACCCATTACGGTGCGCCGCTCGACGCCGCGATGAACTGGCAGAACGCCGGTGCGGAGTGGATCCACCTCGTCGACCTCGACGCCGCCTTCGGCCGCGGCTCGAACTACGAGCTGCTCAAGGACGTCGTGGGCAAGCTGGACGTCGACGTCGAGCTGTCCGGCGGCATCCGCGACACCGAGTCGCTGGAGGCCGCGCTGGCCACCGGCTGCCGCCGCGTCAACATCGGCACGGCCGCGCTGGAGAACCCGGAGTGGTGCAAGGGGATCATCGCCGAATACGGCGACCGCGTGGCCATCGGCCTGGACGTCCGCCAGATCGAGGGCGAGTGGCGCCTGCGCGGCCGCGGCTGGGTCTCCGACGGCGGCGACCTCTGGGAGGTGCTGGAGCGCCTCGACTCCGAGGGCTGCTCGCGCTTCGTGGTCACCGACGTGTCCAAGGACGGCACCCTGGCCGGCCCGAACCTGGACCTGCTGCGCGACGTCGCGGCGGCCACCGACGCCCCGATCGTCGCGTCGGGCGGCGTGAGCTCGCTCGCCGACGTCGAGGCCATCAAGACCCTGGTGCCCGAGGGCGTCGACTCGGCGATCATCGGCAAGGCACTCTACGCCGGCCGGTTCACGCTGGAGGAGGCCCTGGAGGTCGCGCGCTCCTAGCGCCCGGCCGCGGCAACGGCGCGGACGACGCGCGGATACGACGCGGAAAGGTCGTGAGACCATGGCGGACCTGGAACCCCGGGCCCTGCTGGCGATGGCGGAGGCGGCGGTCGACGAGGTCGAGGACCTCTTCACCGTCAACCTTGGCGCCGACCCGCTGGTGACCAAGGCGCGCGGCGACTTCGCCACGGAAATCGACCTGGCCATCGAACGCCGCCTGCGCGAACTGCTGCAGCATTTCACCGGATTCCCCGTGCACGGCGAGGAATACGGCGCCGGGGGCGACCGCGAGGCCGAGCCCGACACCGTGTGGGTCGTCGACCCCATCGACGGCACCACGAACTACGCCGCCGGGTACCCCATGTGCGCCATCCTGGTGTCGCTGCTGCACAAGGGCGAACCCATCGTGGCGCTGGCGTCGATGCCGCTGCTGGGCCGCCGGGTCACCGCCACCCTCGGCGGCGGCACCCGCGTCAACGGCCGCGAGGTGCACATGGATCCGAAGTCCGGCCGCCCGGTTTCCATCGCCTTCGGCTCCGTCATAGCGCGCCGCGACGGCACCTTCCCCCGCGAGTGGCGGCAACTGCTGCTGTCGGCGGTGGGGGACCGCTACCCGACGATCCGCATTTCCGGTTCAGTCGGAGTGGACCTCGCGGCCACGGCGTCCGGGGCGTTCGGCGGGACGGTCACGTTCTCCCCGCACGTGTGGGACAACGCGGCGGGCGTGCTGCTGATCCGCGAAGCCGGCGGCGTGGTCACGGACCTGACCGGCGAACCCTGGCGGGACGGTTCGGTGGGCGTGCTCGCCGGGACCGAGGAAGTCCATGCCGGGCTGCTCCACATCATCCGGGGCCTGCAACCGCCCACCGATTTCCGGGCGTGAGGCGCGCTCCCGACGCTCTTCGCCGACCCCACCCCACTCACCCCAGCCACCCCACACCGATCACCCCGCATCGAACACCCGACCCTTTTAGGAGAACCATGTCCGTCGCGATCCGCGTCATCCCCTGCCTGGACGTCAATGACGGCCGCGTGGTCAAGGGCGTCAACTTCGAGAACCTCCGCGACGCCGGCGACCCCGTCGAGCTGGCGCACCGCTACAACGAGGAAGGCGCCGACGAGCTGACCTTCCTCGACGTCACCGCTTCCAAGCACGGCCGCGGCACGATGCTCGACGTGGTGCGCCGCACCGCCGAGCAGGTCTTCATCCCGCTGACCGTCGGCGGCGGCGTCCGCAGCGTCGACGACGTCGACCAGCTGCTCCGCGCCGGCGCGGACAAGGTCAGCGTCAACACCTCCGCCATCGCGCGCCCGGAGCTGCTGCGCGAGCTGTCGCAGCGTTTCGGCGCGCAGTGCATCGTCCTGTCCGTCGACGCCCGCCGCGTGCCCGAGGGCGGGCAGCCGCAGCCGTCCGGCTTCGAGGTCACCACCCACGGCGGCTCGAAGTCCGCCGGCATCGACGCGGTGGAGTGGGCGCGCCGCGGCGAGGAACTCGGCGTCGGCGAGATCCTGCTCAACTCGATGGACGGCGACGGCACCAAGGACGGTTTCGATCTGGAGCTGCTGCGCAAGGTCCGCGAGGCCGTCGACGTGCCGGTCATCGCCTCCGGCGGCGCGGGCGCGGCGGAGCATTTCCCGCCCGCGGTGGAAGCCGGCGCGGACGCGGTGCTCGCCGCATCGATCTTCCACTTCGGCGAGGTCTCCATCGGCGAAGTCAAGGACGCGATGGCCGCCGCCGGAATCGAGGTGCGCCGATGACCGGCAACGGCGAAGCGGGGGAGCGGCTGGTCGTCGGCAAGCGGGACCCCGACGACCCCGCGACGTGGGAGCTGGCCCCCGAGCTGGCCGGCCGCCTCAAGCGCAACGATGCCGGTTTGGTGCCCGCGATCGTGCAGGAGATCGGCACCGGTGACGTGCTCATGCTCGCGTGGATGGACGATCACGCGCTGGCGTACACGATCGGCACCCGCCGCGGCACCTACTGGTCGCGGTCGCGCGGCGAATACTGGATCAAGGGCATGACCTCGGGGCACTTCCAGAAGGTCCACCGCGTCGCCCTGGACTGCGACCACGACACCGTCCTGGTCACCGTCGAACAGACCGGCGCCGCCTGTCACACGGGCGCGCATTCCTGCTTCGACGTCGATCCGCTGGTGTAGGCGCGTCCCCGGCGCCCCCGGCGGGCACATGCGGGCCCGCTCGGCCCCGGCCCTCGTCCGGTTGGGCGCGCGGGCGTTTGGCATGATGTTCCCCATGACGCGAACCTCGACGCGAACCTCGATGACGTCCCGCGAACGCTTCCGCGACCTCGCGCGGAATCATCGCGTGGTGCCGGTGATCAGGCGGGTGCTGGCGGACGGCGAAACCGCGCTGTCGGCGTACCGCAAGCTCGCCGCCGACCGCCCGGGCACGTTCCTGCTGGAGTCGGCGGACGTGGGGCAGTCGTGGTCGCGATGGTCGATGATCGGCTGCGGTTCGCGCACCGCCCTGACCGTCGTCGACGGCGAGGCCCGCTGGATCGGCACCGCCCCCGAGGGCGCCCCGGAGGGCGGCGATCCGCTGGTCGCGCTGCGCGAGACCCTGCGGCTGCTGCACAGCGAACTCCCGCTTGACGACGCCGCCGTCGCCGCCGGTTCGGTGCCCCCGTTCACGTCCGGCCTGGTCGGCTACTTCGGGCACGACGTCATCCGATTCATCGAGCGGAAGCTGCCCGACACCTGCGTCGACGACCTCGGCGTGCCGGAGATGGTGCAGCTGCTGGTCGAGGACCTGGCGGTGGTCGACCACCACGAGGGCGTGATCTGGCTGGTGGCCAACCAGATCAACTGGGACGGCTCCGACGAGCGGGTCGACGAGGCCTACGACGACGCCGTGTCGCGCATCGACCGGATGCTGGGCAAGCTCGCCGCGCCGCTGTCGACGCCGCCGGTGGAGGTCGAGTTGCCGGAACCGGAGGTGCGCCGCCAGCGCACCGCGGAGGAGCACAAGCGCCGCATCGGCGTGTGCAAGGAGCACATCCGCGCGGGTGACGCCTTCCAGATCGTGCTGTCCCAGCGCTTCGAGATGGACACCGACGCGACGGCGCTGGAGGTCTACCGCATGCTGCGGATGACCAACCCCAGCCCCTACATGTTCCTGGTCAACGTGCCCGATGAGTCGATGACGGCGACGGCGTTCCAGATCGTCGGGTCGTCGCCGGAGTCGCTGGTGCAGGTGCAGGGCCGGCGGGTGATCACCAACCCCATCGCCGGCACCCGCCCGCGCGGCACCGGAGTCGAGGAGGACGTGCTGCTGGAAAAGGAGCTGCTGGCCGACGAGAAGGAGAACAGCGAGCACCTCATGCTCGTGGACCTGGGCCGCAACGACCTCGGCCGCGTATGCGAGCCGGGCACGGTGAAGGTCCACGACTTCAGGCACATCGAGCGGTACTCGCACGTCATGCACCTGGTGTCCACCGTGACCGGCACGCTCGCCGAGGACGCGACCGCCGTCGACGCCTTCGCCGCCACCTTCCCGGCGGGCACCCTGTCGGGCGCGCCGAAGCCGAGCGCCCTGGCCATCATCGACGAGCTGGAGGACACCCGGCGCGGCATCTACGGCGGCACGGTCGGCTATTTCGATTTCCGCGGCAACACCGACCAGGCGATCACCATTCGGAGCGGCCTGATCAAGGGCGGCACCGTGTACGTGCAGGCCGGCGGCGGCATCGTCGCCGACTCCGATCCGGAGGACGAGGACGCCGAAACCCGCAACAAGGCCGCGGCCGTGCTGCGCGCGGTCGCCGCCGCCGAAACCATCCGCGAGGCCCGCGGGGACGCCGAAGGGGGAGCAGATGACTGAGCCGCAGGGGAAGCGGGAGCCGGAGCAGATGTCCGGGCAGCGGGGTGAGCAGGTGCCGGAGCAGGACGGCGGGGCGAAGAAGACCGATCGCCGCCCTGGCGCCGCCCTGGCGCTGATCCTCGCGTCGGCGATCGGCCTGTGGCTCGCCGGCCGGGCGGCGTGGCTGACCGTCACGACCTTCGACGACAAATCGGGCGAGGCGGTCAACGACCTCGTCGGCGCGACGTGGGCGCCGGAGACCACGGCGCTGGCGCTGGCGCTGGCCGCGGCCGTGGCGGCGACGCTGATCATGGGCGGCCTCGGGCGGCGCGTCGTCGGCGGCCTCGCCGCGGTCATCGCCGCGGCCGCCGCGTGGTCGCCGCTGCAGCTGCTCACCGCCGGCGCGGACCCCAAGCGCGCGCTGGACCTGCTCTCCTCCGGTGCGGCGACCCAGCGGGCGAACGCACCGGTCACCGTCTCCGACTGGGCGCAGATCCAGAACCTCGAGACCCACTCGCTGGGGCCGGTGGTGTCCGTCATCGTCGCGGCTCTGGGCGTGCTCGGGGGAGTGCTGCTGCTCGTGCGCCCGGGCGGGACCGTCGCAAAGCGGCGCTCCGGCGCGTACGAGACGCCGGAGGTGCGCCGCGAGCGCGTGCGCGACGACCTGTCGCGCGAACCCGCGTCGGGCCGCGTCATGTGGGACGCCCTCGACGCGGGCGTGGACCCGACCGACACCGATCCCGCGGATTCCGACCCCGCGCCAGGATCGACCGACACCGGAGCCGCGGATTCCGACCCCGTGCCCGGCGGCGGCCGCACCGACCGATAACATTCAGCTCGAAACGGATTTCATCGACATGCGGGCCCGGGCCCGCGACGAGGGGATTGACCATGGCAACGGTTCTCGACGACATCATCGCCGGCGTCCGCGAGGATTTGGCCGCCCGCGAGGCGAAGATTCCCTTCGAGGAGATCAAGGCCCGCTCGCTCGACGCCCCGCCCGCCCTCGATGCGCTGGCCGCGCTGTCCGGCCCGGGCGTGCAGGTCATCGCCGAGGTCAAGCGCGCCTCGCCGTCCAAGGGCGACCTGGCGGACATCCCCGAGCCCGCCGTGCTGGCCGGGCAGTACGCCGACAACGGCGCGGCCGTCATCTCCTGCCTCACCGAGGAGCGCCGCTTCCGGGGATCCCTCGCCGACCTCGACGCCGTGCGCGCGGCGGTGGACATCCCGGTGCTGCGCAAGGACTTCATCGTCACCCCGTACCAGGTCCACGAGGCCCGCGCCCACGGCGCCGACCTGGTGCTGCTGATGGTCTCCGCCCTGGATCAGCCCGCCCTGGAGGCGCTGCTCGACCGCACCGAGTCGCTGGGCATGCACGCCCTCGTCGAGGCGCACACCGCCGAGGAGGTCGACCGCGCCATCGCCGCCGGCGCGAAGATCCTGGGCATCAACGCCCGCAACCTGAAGACCCTCGAGGTCGACATGGGCGTCTACGGCAAGCTCGCCCCGATGCTTCCCGACGACGTGGTCAAGGTCGCCGAGTCGGGGGTCAAGGGCCCGGAGGATCTGCGCGCCTACGCCGACCAGGGCGCGGATTGCGTGCTGGTGGGCGAGGGGCTGGTCACCGCCGGCGATCCGGGCGACGCCTGCCGCCGCCTGGTCGCCGCCGGGCAGCACCCCGCGTCCCGCGGCTGACGGGACGCGCACGCGCCACGGCGGTGCCCGACCGGACGCGCACCCGCCACGGCGGCGCCCGACGCGACCATCCCGACTTGATCCGACCCCATCTCTGCCCATCCGACCCCGGTGGGCGCGCCGCGCGGCGCGATGGGTCACAATGGTCGGGTGAACGATCAGGAATTCAAGAGCAAGGACGCCGCCGGCGACCGCCTGCCCACGGTGGGCGAGGTCATTTCGCGGACCACCGGCCACGAGCCCGATGAGCTGGGCCACTGGGGGCCGTGGGGCGGCACCTACATCCCCGAGGCCCTGATGTCCGTCATCGGCGAGGTCACCGAGGGCTACGCCAAGGCCCGCACCGACGAGGCCTTCCTCGCGGAGCTCGACCGCCTGCAGCGCGATTACACGGGCCGCCCGTCGCCGCTCTACCCGGCGGCGAAGTTCGGCGAGATGATCGGCGCCGAGGTCTGGCTCAAGCGCGAGGACCTCAACCACACCGGCAGCCACAAGATCAACAACGTGCTCGGCCAGGTGCTGCTGGCCAAGAACATGGGCAAGACGAAGATCATCGCCGAAACCGGCGCCGGCCAGCACGGCGTGGCCACCGCCACCGCCTGCGCGCTGCTGGGCCTGGAATGCCGCATCTACATGGGCGCCGTCGACGCCGAGCGCCAGGCCCTCAACATCGCCCGCATGCGCCTGCTCGGCGCGGAGGTCATCGAGGTCCAGATCGGCTCCCGCACCCTCAAGGACGCCATCAACGAGGCCATGCGCTTCTGGGTCGCCAACGCCGACGACACCTACTACTGCTTCGGCACCGCCGCCGGCCCGCACCCCTTCCCGGCGATGGTCCGCGATTTCCAGCGCATCATCGGCGCCGAGGCCCGCCAGCAGATCCTCGCCGCCAGGGGTTCCCTCCCGGACGCCGCGATCGCGTGCGTCGGCGGCGGCTCCAACGCCATCGGCCTGTTCCACCCCTTCATCGACGATGAGTCGGTCCGGCTCATCGGCGCCGAGGCCGCGGGCGACGGCGTCGAGACCGGCCGCCACGCCGCCCCGATTTCCGCCGGCGGCAACCCGGGCGTCTTCCAGGGCTCCTTCGCCGCGCTGATGCAGGACGAGGACGGCCAGATCATCGAGTCCCACTCCATCTCCGCGGGCCTGGATTACCCGGGCGTGGGCCCGGAGCACTCCAAGCTCGCCGATTCCGGCCGCGCCCACTACGTCCCCGTGACGGACGACATGGCCATGGACGCCTTCCGCGACCTGTCCCGCACGGAGGGCATCATCCCGGCCATCGAGTCCGCGCACGCGGTCGCGGCGGCGCGGGTCGTCGCAAAGCAGCTTCGCGACGAGCTCGGCCGGGAGCCGGTTCTGATCGTCAACGTCTCGGGCCGCGGCGACAAGGACGTCGACACGGCGGCGCGGTGGTTCGACCTGCACCCCGAGAGCATCCGCACGCCCGCGGAGACCACCGGCCCGGAGACGGCCGAACAAGAGCTGAGCGACCAGCGGAAGGAGCAGGGCAAGTGAGCCTCGCAGAAGTTTTCGCCACGGTCCGCGCCGAAAACCGCGCGGCCTTCATCGCGTACCTGCCCGCCGGCTACCCGACGGTCGAGGGGTCGATCGACAACATCAACGCCGTCGTCGCCGCTGGCGCCGACATCGTGGAGGTCGGCCTGCCGTACTCCGACCCGATGATGGACGGCCCGACCATCCAGGAGGCCGCGGACATCGCCCTCGACGCGGGATTCCGCATCAGGGACCTGTTCCACGTCATCCGCGAGGTCACCGCCGCCGGCGCCAACTGCGTGACCATGACCTACTGGAACCCGATCCTGCAGTACGGCCCGGAGAAGTTCGCCGAGGACTTCGCCGCCGCCGGCGGCATGGGCGCCATCATCCCGGACCTGATCCCGGAGGAGGCCGGCCGGTGGCTCGCCGCCGCCGAGAAGCACGGCCTGGACACGATTTTCCTGGTCGCGCCGTCGTCGTCGAACGAGCGCATCGCGCTGACCACCGCGGCCTCCGGCGGATTCGTCTACGCGACCAGCCACATGGGCGTCACCGGCGCGCAGAAGGCCGTCGACTCCGCCGCCGGCATCCTGGTGTCCCGCACCCGCGAGTTCACCGAACTGCCGGTGTGCGTGGGCCTGGGCGTGTCCAACGGCGAGCAGGCCAAGGAGATCGCGGGCTTCGCCGACGGCGTCATCGTCGGCTCCGCCCTGATCAAGGCCGCCGCGAAGGGCCGCGATGAACTCGTCGCGCTGGCCGAGGAGCTGGCGGCGGGCGTGCGCGCGGGCGAGGCCGGGGAGCGGGCGTGACCGTCGAGCTGCTGGCGAACATCCCCTCGCCGCCGCAGGGAGTGTGGCACCTGGGGCCCATCCCGCTGCGCGGATACGCGCTGTCCATCCTGGCCGGCATCATCATCGCCGTGCTGTGGGCCAAGCACCGCTACGCCGACCGCGGCGGCGACCCCGAGGTCGTCCTCGACGTCGCCATCTTCGCCATCCCGGCGGGCATCATCGGCGGCCGGCTCTACCACGTGCTCACCGACTGGCCGAAGTACTTCGGCGAGGGCGGCGACCCCTGGCGGGCGCTCAACATCACCGCCGGCGGACTGGGCATCTGGGGCGCCGTCGCGCTGGGCACCCTGGCCGGCCTGCTGGTCCTGAAATACCGGAAGGTGCCCGTCGCGCCGATGCTCGACGCGGTCGCGCCGACGATCATCCTCGCCCAGGGCATCGGCCGCCTG
Organism: Corynebacterium halotolerans; assembly: GCF_001056295.1. GTDB lineage: Bacteria > Actinomycetota > Actinomycetes > Mycobacteriales > Mycobacteriaceae > Corynebacterium > Corynebacterium hansenii. Next base: position 33,015 of record NZ_JVMD01000033.1, on the reverse strand, counting down.
GGCAACTGGTTCAACCAGGAACTCCACGGCGGCCCGACCGACCTGCCGTGGGGGCTCGAGATTTACCGGCGGGTCGACGAAGCCGGCAACGCCGCGCCCGTCTCCGGCGTCTCCACCGGCGAGGTGCTCGCCGTGGTGCACCCGACGTTCCTGTACGAACTGCTGTGGAACGTCGCCATCTGCATCCTGCTCGTGTGGCTCGACCGGCGGCTGCGGCTCGGCGGCGGCATCGTCTTCGCCCTCTACGTCGCCGGCTACACGCTGGGCCGGTTCTTCATCGAGCTGATCCGCACCGACGCCGCGACCGAGGTCTTCGGCGGCCTGCGCATCAACACAGTCACGTCCGCCGTGGTTTTCCTGATCGCCTGCGGGTTCGTGTTCGCGCTGCGCAAGAGACGTCGCGAAGCTCCCGGGGACGTCCGCGGCGGGGCGGGGGCCGACGCGGCCGCGCCGGTTCGGGACTAGGGTGGTGGACGTGCAAAGACGAACGAAGATCGTATGTACCCTTGGCCCCGCCGTCGCCTCCCTCGAGGGAATCACCTCGCTTGTCGACGCCGGCATGGACGTCGCCCGCCTGAACTTCTCGCACGGCGAGCACGAGGACCACGCGCAGAACTACCGCTGGGTCCGCGAAGCCTCCGACGCGACCGGTCACGCGGTGGGCATCCTCGCCGATCTGCAGGGCCCCAAGATCCGCCTCGGCCGCTTCGCCGAAGGCTCGACGTACTGGGCCGACGGCGAGACCGTCCGCATCACCGTCGATGACGTCGAGGGCACGCACGACCGCGTGTCCACCACCTACAAGAACCTCGCCCAGGACGCCAAGCCGGGCGACCGCCTGCTCGTCGACGACGGCAAGGTCGGCCTGAAGTGCATCGGCGTCGAGGGCAACGACGTGATCTGCGAGGTCACCGAGGGCGGCCCCGTCTCCAACAACAAGGGCGTCTCGCTGCCGGGCATGGACATCTCCGTGCCGGCGCTGAGCGAGAAGGACATCCGCGACCTGCGCTTCGCCCTGAACCTGGGCGTCGACTTCATCGCGCTGTCCTTCGTCCGCTCGCCGTCCGACGTCGAGCTCGTCCACGCGATCATGGACGAGGAGGGCCGCCGCGTCCCGGTCATCGCGAAGCTGGAGAAGCCGGAGGCCGTCGACGCGCTCGAGGCCATCATCCTGGCCTTCGACGCCGTCATGGTCGCCCGCGGCGACCTCGGCGTCGAGGTGCCGCTGGAGGACGTGCCGCTGGTGCAGAAGCGCGCCGTGCAGATCGCACGCGAGAACGCGAAGCCGGTCATCGTCGCCACGCAGATGCTCGACTCGATGATCGTCAACTCCCGCCCGACGCGCGCCGAGGCCTCCGACGTCGCCAACGCCGTCCTCGACGGCGCCGACGCGGTCATGCTTTCCGGCGAAACGTCGGTGGGCAAGTACCCCGAAACCACCGTGCGCACCATGGCGCGCATCGTCGCCGCCGCCGAGCGCGACGGCGAGGTGCCGTCGCTGACGCACATGCCGCGCACCAAGCGCGGCGTGATCTCCTACGCCGCCCGCGACATCGGCGAGCGCCTCAACGCGCGCGCCCTGGTGGCCTTCACGTCCTCCGGCGACACCGCCCGCCGCGTGGCGCGCCTGCACTCGCGCCTGCCGCTGCTGGTGTTCACCCCGCACCAGTCGGTCCGCTCGCAGCTGGCGCTGACGTGGGGCGCGGAGACGTTCCTCACCCGCGAGGTCCGCACCACCGACGACATGATGACCACCGTCGACGAGGCCCTGCTGGCCATGGACGAGTACCGCCGCGGCGACATGATGGTCGTCGTCGCCGGCACGCCCCCGGGCAACGAGGGCAACACCAACCTGGTCCACGTCCACATGCTGGGCGAGGACATCCACGGGGACTGACCTCCCCGCGGCGCCCGCCCCGGATCCGATCCGGCGGGCCCATCCGCGCGACCCCGCCGCGGCAGCCGTTTGCGCTGCTGTGGCGGGGTCGCCCGCTTGGGGTTAGGTTCAGTCCATGAAGGCAACAGGCATTGTCGAGGTTTCCTACAACATCCCGTCCGCCCTTCAGCCGCTGGTCCGGCTGGCCATGAACATGCGCTGGTCGTGGCACCGCCCGACGCGCGAACTGTTCGAGAGCATCGACCCGGACCTCTGGTCGCGCGTCAACGGCCCCATGGCCCTGCTGCACGCCAGCCCCCGCTCCTCGCTCGAGGCGCTCGCCGCCGACGGGGAATTCCTCGCCCGCATGCGCGCCGCCGGCGCGGAACTCGACGCCCACCTGCAGGATTCCCTGTGGTTCGAGCGCAGCCACGACGAACACGACCGCGCCGACGCCGAGACCACCGGAGTCACCAACCGCACGGCGACCGACCCGATCGCCGCGTACTTCTCCATGGAATTCGGCATCCACCCGTCGCTGCCGATCTACTCCGGCGGCCTCGGGGTGCTGGCCGGCGACCACCTGAAATCCGCGTCGGACCTGGGCGTGCCGCTGATCGGCGTCGGTCTGCTGTACACGCACGGCTACTTCACGCAGTCGCTGTCCGCCGACGGTTGGCAGGAGGAGGCCTACGTCGCCCACGCGCCGGCGTCGCTGCCGGTGCAGAAGGTGCGCGACGGCGCCGGCGACCACATCCACGTCGAGGTCGATTTCCCCGGCCACCGCACCGTCTCCGTCGCCCTGTGGGTCGCCCAGGTCGGCCGCGTCCCGCTGATCCTCCTCGACACCGACATCGACGCCAACCCGACCGAACTGCGCGGCATCACCGACCGCCTTTACGGTGGCGACGACGAGCACCGCGTGCGCCAGGAGATCATCCTGGGCATCGGCGGCGTCCGCGCGGTCAATGCGTTCTGCGACGCCCGCGGCCTGATGCGCCCCCGCGTGGCGCACCTCAACGAGGGCCACGCCGGTTTCCTGGGCCTGGAGCGCATCCGGGAGCGGATGGACGAGGGCGCCACGTTCGACGAGGCGCTGGCCATCACCCGGGCGGGCAACGTCTTCACCACCCACACCCCGGTGCCCTCCGGCATCGACCGGTTCGACAAGGAAATGGTCCGCCGCCACATCGAGGCCGGCGGGGACGGCACGTCGCTGCTCTGCCCGGGCGTGCCCGTCGACCGCATCCTCGAACTCGGCGCCGAAGACGACCCGAACCGGTTCAACATGGCCAATCTGGCGCTTCGCCTCTCGCAGCGGGCCAACGGCGTCGCAAAGCTCCATGGCGCCATCTCGCGCGAGAACTTCCGCGGCCTGTACCCCGGCTACGAACCCGATGAGGTGCCCATCGGTTCGGTGACCAACGGCGTCCACCTGCCCACGTGGGCGCACCCCGCGATGGAACCGGTGATCGCGGCGGCCTGCGGCGGCGCGGATCCGGCGGTCGCCGAAGCATGGGAGCACGCGGACGCCATCGGCGACGAGGAGCTGTGGGCGGCCCGCAACACCATGCGCGCCGACCTGGTCGACGTCGCCCGCGCCGCCCTCCACGACTCGTGGCGGCACCGCGGCCTCGACGAGGCCCAGCTGGGCTGGACCCGCCGGGTGCTCGACCCGGATGCGCTCACCGTCGGCTTCGCCCGGCGGGTGTCCACCTACAAACGGCTGACGCTGATGCTCAAGGCCCCCGACCGCCTGCGCGAGATCCTGCTCGACCCCGACCGGCCCGTGCAGTTCGTCGTCGCGGGCAAGGCGCACCCGCGCGACATGGGCGGCAAACAGCTGATGCAGGAGCTGATCCGCTTCGCCGACGACGCCGGCGTCCGCGACCGCTTCCTCTTCCTGCCGGACTACGACATGCAGTTGGCGTCCCACCTGGTCTCCGGCTCCGACGTGTGGCTGAACAACCCGATCCGCCCGCAGGAGGCGTCGGGCACCTCCGGCATGAAGGCGGTCATGAACGGCGGCCTGACGCTGTCGATCTCCGACGGCTGGTGGGACGAGATGCCGCAGGAGGGCAACGGCTGGACCATCCCGTCCGTGGAAACGCACGACCAGGGCTACCGCGACCAGCTGGAATCGCAGGCGCTGTACGACCTGCTGGAGCAGGAGATCGTGCCGTCGTATTACGACCGCGACGACGACGGCATCCCGCGCGCCTGGCTCGACCGCATCCGCGCGTCGCTGACGGCGCTGTCGCCGAAGGTCACCGCCACCCGCATGCTCCGCGAGTACGTCGACGGCTACTACCGCCCGGCCGACCACGCCAACCGGCTGATGGCCGCCGACGGCGATGCCGCGCGGCAGTTCGTCAACTGGACCCGCCACGTGGCGCAGGGCTGGCCGAACATCACGCTGTCGCGCGCGCTGTGCGACGGCGCCCCGATCGGCGACGGCACCCGGGTGCTGGCCGGCGAGGAATTCCAGATCTGCGTCGACGTCGAGCTGGGCACCCTCGCCCACGAGGACGTCCGCGTCGAGGCCATCGTCGGGGACGTCGACGGCTGCGGTGGGCAGGGCGGCGAGGGGCACGGCGGCGGGGGACACGGTGGTGGCGAGATGGGCGGAATGCGCGACAACGACATCCACGCCATGGAGCATCGGGGCCGCGGGCGCTACTCCGCGACGATCCGCACCGACCGCCCCGGCACCTTCGGGTACGCCGTCCGCGTCGTGCCGCGCCACCAGCTGCTCGCGCATCCCGCAGAGACGGGGCTGGTCAAGTACCTGTAGCCGGGCCGGCCACGTGCCCGCAGCGGACCGGCTCGGCCGATCCGTTTGTATCCGGAGGTGAATGATGGTCAAGTGGAAGGTGCAATCGACCGACCAATTCACCTGAGGTGATTCCCCGTGTCCCAACCCGATTCGACGAAAGCGGAACCGGGGGACATAACCCGCGGCAGAAAATTCACCTTCAACATCGACGGGCCGGTGTTCTGGCCGTCGGTCGCGTTGATCCTCGGGTTCGTCGTCTGGACGCTGGCGTCCACCGGATCCGTCACCGCGACGTTCTCCACCGCGGCGGATTGGCTGAAGGAGAATCTCGGCTGGTTCTACATCCTCGGCGTGACGGTGTTCCTGGTCTTCCTGGTCTGGATCGCCGTCTCCAGGTTCGGGCGGATCCGGCTCGGCGGCGACGACGAGCGCCCCGAGCATTCGACGGCGACGTGGTTCGGCATGCTGTTCGCCGCGGGCATCGGCACGATCCTGATGTTCTGGGGCGTCGCCGAGCCGCTCAACCATTTCGCCAACCCGCCGATGGCGGACGTGGAAGCCCAATCCACCGAGGCCGCCCGCGAGGCGCTGGCCTTCACCTTCTATCACTTCGGCCTGCACACGTGGACGATCTTCGCGCTGCCGGGCCTGGCCTTCGCGTACTTCATCTACAAGCGCAAGCTGCCGGCGCGCCTGTCGTCGATCCTGGCGCCGCTGATCGGGACCCGCATCTACGGTCCGATCGGCCGTCTGGTCGACGTCATCGCCGTCGTCGGCACGGTCTTCGGCGTAGCGGTGTCCATCGGGCTGGGCACCATGCAGATCAGCGCCGGCCTGAACCGGCTGTACGGCATCGAAGAATCGGTGTCGGTCCAGGTGCTGCTGATCATCATTGTGTCGCTCATCGCGTGCGTGTCCGTGGCCCTGGGCCTGGACAAGGGCATCAAACGCCTGTCGAACCTCAACATCGGCGCCGCGATCGCGCTGCTCGTTTTCGTGTTGCTCGCGGGGCCGACGCTGTATCTGCTGCGCGGCACCATCGAGGCCATCGGCGTGTACCTCTCCGAGCTGCCGCGCCTGGCGCTGTGGAACGACTCGTTCGAGGAGAACCCCGGCTGGCAGGGCGGGTGGACCGTCTTCTACTGGGCGTGGACGATCACGTGGGCGCCGTTCGTGGGCATCTTCGTCGCGCGCATTTCCCGCGGCCGCACGATCCGCGAGTTCGTCGGCGGCGTGCTCGTGCTGCCGGTGGCGTTTTCGCTGATCTGGTTCGGCATCTTCGGCATGGCGTCGTTCCGCGTCGAGCAGGAGCACGGCGGGCTCGTCGACGTCGTCGTCGACCAGGGCGATGTGCCGGGTGCGCTGTTCGAATTCCTGTCGAACTTCCCGTTGGCGCCCGTGATGTCTTTGTTCTCGGTCATCATCGTCGTGATTTTCTTCACGACGTCCATGGATTCCTCGTCGATGGTTCTGGACATGATGGCGATCGGCGACGAGCGCAAATCCAATTCGGTGCAGCGCGTCGTCTGGGCCGTGCTGACGGGCCTGGTCGCCGCCATCCTGCTCATCGGCGGTGGCGAGGAGGGGCTGACGGCGCTGCAGGACACCATCACCGTCGTCGGGCTGCCGTTCTTCGTGCTCGGGTTCGTCATGATGTTCTCGCTGGTCAAGGGCATCCGCGACGACGCCGCCGCCCGCCCCGAACCGCGCACCCGCCAGTGGCGCCCGGCCTTCACCCCGGACGCGCTGGAAACCCAGGAGTCGACGCCGGCGCCGGGTTACGACGAAAGCGGCGAACCCCTGCCGGCGCCGGTCATCGACGACGACGGCAACCTGCACATCCCGGGCGGCGCGGTCATCGACGGCGACGTCACCGTCCGCGGCGAGCTGCAGGAGGAACCGGGGGAGAGCAGGGGCTGATCGGCTCCGCGCCGCCGCAAGCCCGGGGCGGCGATTCAACGGAGCCGCGATTGAATCGGCTTCCGCGGGCGGTGTTAAGGTCACCGCAAATGTCCCCGTCCGGTGACCGCCCGCGCCCGTCCGCGGCGGCAGTTCCCGAAAAGGCCCGTCGTTGACTCTGTTCGATTCATTCCGCATCGGCGAATTGTCACTGCCCAACCGCGTCGTCATGGCGCCGATGACCCGCGTGCGGTCGCAGTCCCAGGTGGCCGATGAAATGGTCGCCGAATATTACGCCCAGCGGGCGACGGCAGGGCTGATCGTCTCGGAGGGGACCTTCATTTCCCCGGAGGCGCGCGGTTTCGCGGCGGTGCCGGGGATCTGGAAGCCGAAGCAGGTCGAGGGCTGGGCGCAGGTCGTCGATCGGGTCCACGCCGCCGGCGGCCGCATCGTCGCCCAGCTGTGGCATTGCGGCCGGGTGTCGCATACGGCGCTGCAGCCGTCGGGGTCGGCGCCGGAGAGCCCGACGTCGACGCCCGCGGAGGGCGCCAAGTGCTACATCTTCGATTCCCGCGGCGAGGCCCGCTTCACGGGCGCCTCCGATCCGGTCGGGCTCGACGACGACGGCATCGCCCGCACCATCGGCGACTACGCCCGCGCGGCCGCCAATGCCGTCGAGGCGGGTTTCGACGGCATCGAGATCCATGCCGCGAACGGCTATCTGATCCAGCAGTTCATCAATCCGCTGGTCAACGACCGCAGTGACGGGTGGGGCGCGCAGACCGTCGACGAGCGCCTGCGGTTCCCGCTGGCCGTCATCGACGCGGTCAACGATGCGGTGCGCAACGCCCTCCGGGAGGCGCGCCCGGAGGACGGTGCCGGGTCCGGGGAGGACCGCCCGTTCATCATCGGCATGCGCATTTCGCCGTACGGGACGGTGAACGGCATCCCGCTGTACGACGGCGTCGAGAACACCTACGTCACCCTCGCCCGCGAGCTGGGGGAGCGCGGCGTCGATTTCATCCACGTCGCCGACCAGTCGTCGACCACCGGCGACCGCGTCACCCCCGCGGTGCCGCGCCAGTTGCTCGAGCACATGCGCGAGCAGTACCGCGGCGCGGTGATCTTCACGGGCGGCCAGGACGCGGCGTCGGCGCGGGAATGGCTGGACACCGGCCTGGTGGATCTGGTCGGATTCGGGCGGCCGTACATCGCCAACCCCGACCTGGTGCGCCGCATGCGCGAGGACCTGCCGCTAGCCGCCGTCGACCCGGAGACCATCTACTCCCAGGGCCCCGAGGGCTACATCGACTACCCCGAGTTCGCGGGCTGATTCTGCAACCGGCCGACCCCGGCCAACCTCTCCAAGTACCGCAGCAGGAACGTCCGGCTCGCGGCCGCCGCGTTGGGTCCGCGGCTGCCGATTCATTCCGGCGACCGTGGCTTCGGTGTCAGCGGCTCCGGGCACCGCAGTTCGGCGTCGGTGCCTTGCCTCCCCAGCGGTCCAGGGTCCATTCGACGAGCTGCGGGGTCAAGGGGGAGTCGGAGGCGACGACGCCCATGTGGTCGCGGCCGGCATAAGTCCGGAAATCCAACTCCTCGCCCGCAGCGCAGCGGTCCTTGACCCATTCCTTCTGCATTTCCGGTTTGACCAGGGGATCGGCCAAACCTTGGGCCACGAGCACCGGGGCGGGGAAGGGCCCGATCGGGGTGTTTTCACGAAGCAGTCGACCCAAATCCCCGTTTTCGAGCAGCGAATCGGGGAAGACCTGTTCCGGGATCTCCGATCCGCGTGCGATGGCGTCGAGGGCATCGTGCTGGTTGAAACAGAGGTCGGCGATTTCCGAGACTTCGTGGGCGGTTCCGGGAGTCAACTTCGCCGCAAGATTCAACTTCGGGAAGTTGGCGTTCCAGGAGGCCGCGATATAGGCGGACACCGTTTTTCCGGCGATGGTGTCCTTGCTCATTCCGGCGAGCGTGTACAGATCGGTTGCCGGGGCCATGGCCGCGATCCCGAGGATCTCCAGCTCGGGGGCGTAGGCGCCGGCGCTTTGGCCGGTCCACAGGGCTGCGTGGCCGCCCTGCGAGTGGCCCCAGACGACGGTCTTCTTGCCGATGCTGACCTGATCGAGCTCGCGTGCGGCGCGCGTGGCGTCGAGAACGTTGCGCGCTTCCACCTCTCCGACGAGGTACGGGTGCGTTCCCGAGGTTCCGAGACCGAGATAATCTGCGGTCACCGCCACCCACCCGTGGGTGCCGACCATGTCGAAGAGGGCGGCTTCGGCGCCATCGGCGAAGGGCGTGGAATTGAGCGAGGGGGCGCACTTCGGCACGATGCCGGTGGTCCCGTGGGCGACGCTGAGGACCGGCAACGGATCGGGTCCGCGGTCTTTCGGGGCGAGCACGGTGCCGCTGCCGACCGTCGCCGTCCCGTCCGCCCTGGTGGTCGTGTACAGGATCTTCCAGGCTTCGGCGCCCTTGGGCGCGACGCCCGGGAACGGCTCGACGCGGAGGAGAACCCCCGCCTGTTCAGGCATGGATTCCGGTGCGGCGTAGAAGCCGTCCGGGGCAGGACGGTTGCCCTCGTGAAAAAGCTTCAGGCTGCCCACGGAAAGGGCGATCACGGCGATCAACGCCGCGGCTGTCAGCAACGTTCGGCCCCAGTTGAGAACATGCCGCCAGACGGGGGACGGGGCATGGTGTTCCCGGTCGCCCCGGTCACACCGGTCACGCCGAAACCGATCGGCGAGTGGCCCGAGGAGGGCACGCAACCCGGTGAAGACCAGCCAGAACCCGACCACCACCCGGATCAGGGCGATGGTGAGCACCGGCCACATGAGCAGGAATGCGCCGAATCCGATTCCCGCTGCGCCGCCGAACAGCGACGCGAGACGGTGGTCTGCGGTGCCGCGAATCGCCGAGATGAGCCCATGCAACCCCAGCGCGAGGATCGCGCCGGAGAAGATGAAGGTCAGTATCTCCACGCTCGCGGACTTCCACAGGAGCACCGACAAACCTGCCGTGATCAGGACTGCGGCGGTGGTCGAGGCAAACCACCAGGAGAACCGGCTGATCGGGCGTCCCGCGCCGAATGCCCCGGTGGCGTCGAGGAAGGTGAGCAGCCCCGTCAGGAGCAGGCCGACGCCGGCGAGAACCACGAACTTGGGCAACGGCAATTGCGGCAGGACCGCAATCGCGCCCAGGGCCACGACCGCGATTGCGGCGAACGGGCGCAGGGCCGGGGCGCGGCGGACGCCCGGGCGTGCGTCGGATTCCGTCGGCCCGCCCTTCGTAATGCGAGAGTCAAGCGTCATCGGAAACCCCGTCCCGGGCTAGGAAAAATCCTTATCCCAACGAAATGTACCCGATGAACGGCGTTGCTCAGCGTGCGTCGATGGAAACTGCGGTGGTCATCGCCGCAGGCAGGCGAGCACGGCCGCCGCGGCGGCGCGGGTGGTGGCGTCTACCGTGGGTTCATAGTCCGGTAGGAACGTGGACATGTGGTTCGACGGCACGTCTTCGAGCACCCGGTCGTCGGCGACGGCCCGGTCCCACAGTTCGCGCGGGGTGACGCCGACTGTCCAATAGACGTAGGGGCAGCCGAAGGCGTTGGGGATGTCGGAGAAGTCCTCCGATGCCGTCCAGCGTTCGGCGGTGACGGATTCGGCGCCGAAGACTCCGTCGAATGCCGCGCGGACGTCGGCGAAGACCTCGGGGTCGTTGTCGGTGACGTCGCCGTGGTCGGAGTAGGTGAATCGGGGCTCGATGTCGGCGCCGGAGGCCACGCATTCGGCGCGGGCGACGCGCTCGATTGCGCCGATGAGGATGTCGCGGACCTCGTCGGAGTAGTAGCGGATGTTCAGGACGATGCGCGCGTGGCCGGGGATGGTGTTGTTCGAGTTGCCCGACGACAGCGTGCCCACCGAGATCACCGCGAATTCGTGGGGCGACACCTCGCGGCCGACGATGCCCTGCAGCCGCATGACGATCGCCGCCGCGATGTACGTCGGGTCGACGCCGTTGTGCGGCATCGATCCATGGGCGGAGCGGCCGGTGATGTCGATGGTGATGGTGTCGCAGCCGGTGAGGACGGGGCCGGCGGCGGACATGACGCGGCCGGCGGGGCCTGGGACGACGTGCTGGCCCAGGCACACGTCGGGGCGGGGGATCTTGGTGGCCAGGCCGTCGTCGACCATGCCCTGGGCGCCGCAGGCGGTTTCCTCGGCGGGCTGGAACAGGGCGATGAAGGTGCCGGACCAGTCCTCGCGGTTGGCGTCGAGGATGGCGCAGGCCCCGAGGAGGGCGGTCATGTGGTGGTCGTGGCCGCAGGCGTGCATGACCTTGGAGGCGATGCCTTCGCGGGAGACGCCGTCGGCGACGGACGCGTAGTCGACGCCGGTGGCCTCTTCGACGGGCAGGGCGTCGATGTCGGCGCGGAACAGCACCGTCGGGCCTTCGCCGTTGCGGAAGACGCCGACCAGCCCGTGGCCGCCGATGCCGGTGGTCAGGGAGCAGTCGAACTCGGACAGTCGTTCGGCGAGGTAGGCGGCGGTGCGTTCCTCGACGGCCGACAGTTCGGGGTTGGCGTGCAGGTGCCTGTACACCGACTTCTGCCACGACAGGTCGGCGCCGTGATCCGCGATGATTTCGGGAATCGTGCGGTACGGGCGGGCGTCGGAATGCTGGGTGGCGGACATCGAGTCGGTGTTCCTCTTTTCCGTGTCGTGGTTTCCGTGTCGTGCGCTCTCGGGTCGCGTTTTGCGGCCGCGCCTTATGACCGCGTTTCACAGCCATGTTTCACGGTCGCGTTTCACGGTCGCGTTTTGCGGCCGTGTTGTGCGGCGATTTGCCGTGGTCGCGGGCCCTGAGCTTCGCTCATGCCAGTGTACCGATCGGTGCATTTTCGGCCGGGCGCCCGAAAACGTCACAGCGGAGTGAAATGCCGGTGGGGGATGCCCGAAACCGCCGCCGCGGAGGAATACCCGGAACCGCCACCGGCCGGGGATGCCCGGAACCGCCACCGTGTAGCGCTCTGAACCATCACGGGAGCGGAGGCTCGTCGTCCTCCGATCCCGCCGCCGTCCTCCGGCCGAAGAATCGCCGCATCCGCCGACCCGGCGCGAGCCAACCGAGCGGATGGTGATTTTCGCGGGGCGCCCGCTCCGGATCCACCGACTTCGGCGGAATCCAGCGCACCTTCGGGTTCTCCGGCTCGGCCGCCGGCGGGCCGGAACTTGACGACGGACCCGCCTTCGTCGTCCACCACCGATTCTCGTCGGCTCTGTCGTCGTCGATCGTGCCGTGCATGACGAAATCCGCGAGGGTCAGCCCGTCGATGTCGGTCAGACCGCCGGTTTCCCACCGGTCGATGTGGTGGATGTCGCAGTAGGCCGGCGGCGAGGATGATCCGGGTGCTGTGCTCATGCCTTCCTCGGCGCACAGCGCGAGGTACTGGGCGAGCGACCCGCAGCGCCGCGAACGGCCGAACCACAGGGTCTGTCCTCTGAAGTCCATCACCGCCAGGTGGAAGTCGCGTGCGTCGGCGTTGCGGACGGCCTCGGAAATGGACATCGTCGTGCTCACGTCCGTCAGGGCGGTGCCGGTCATGCGCGCCAACTCGGACACGTGCATGGTGGCCACGATCGACGTCGTGCCTCGTTTGGGGCGCAGGCGTTTGGCCGGGCGGAGGTTCGGTCCGACCGGAGCGCCGCCGGATGCTTCGCCGGGTGCTCCACTGGACGGTCCGCCGGGTGCTCCACCGGACGGTTCGTTGGGTGCGCCACCGGGCGATGATCCGGGTGAGCCATCCGGGGCGGCCGGTGGGGTGCATCCGTCAGATTCACCATCATCCGAGCCTGGCGCCCCGTACCCCGCGGCGATGGCGGCTTCCACGGCGTCGTGCCGGCGCTGGTCGGCGGTGCGGTCGTCGTCGGCGCCGTCGGGAAGCAAATCCCCGGGGCCTGCGTAATCCGCGAACAGCCGCCTCAGGATCGCGCCGAACTCGGGGGTCACGTGGCCGCTGATGCGCGACATGTTGTCCGCGTCCGGCTTCGACAGCCGCACGCTGCGTCGCCGCTGCCGATCCTCGTCGGTGTACGGATCATCGAGACCGAGCAGCGCCCGCAGCATCGGCCCCAGGTGCTTCAGGTCGTCGATCTGCACCTTGTCCAGCAGGTCGGCGATGTGCGGGTCCGCGACGTGCACGAGCTCCTCGGCCTTGCGCGGCAGCCCGTCGAGCGCCTTGTCGATGATCTCCACCGCATCCGCGCCGACCACGCCCTCCGCGACCCGGCGCCGCACCTCCGGCAGATCATGCTTGGGAGGCGTGTTCTGCGCCTCGGGCCGCTGGAGCCTGTGCGCCGCGGCGATCCTGCGCCGGGCTTCCGCGCGCGACACGTGCGCATTTTCCGTGAACGTCCGCATGACCTTGGGCGTCGGCTTTACGACGCGCCCGTTCGCCGTCGCCGACAGATACTCCGCGTCGACGATCGCGAGTTTGCGGCGCGCGGTCTCGAGTTGGACGTAGAGCTCGTGGCGGGCATCATCGCCGAGGAGATCCCAGCCGGCGGTCATGGTTTCCACCGCGTTGGCGAAGCGGCCGACGGCGCCGCGTAGGTCCGTGGCGCCCGGGGCCCCAGGACGTTCCGCAGTCCCCGAAATCCCCGAAGTACCCGGCGGGCGCCCCGTGCCCGACCGGTTGCGTCCACCGCCCCCGTTGGTCATGGGAACAAGATATCGAACGTCCCGGATTGGAATCCGACAAAAGGCCCCATAGTCGAACACGAGTACGACATGGGTGTGAAAATCCGCTACCGGGGCGGAATCTCGATGATCGGCGCGTTCGAACACCGGGTGTGAAACGGCGGCACCCCCTGCCGGGCCGCGCGCGATCCGAGGGGCCGTCGGAAAGCGAAAGCGGTCGAAAGCAGGGGGCGAACGCCGGGAATGCGGGCGAGAACCTATCGGGCGGAGACGCGGACCTCGTCGGAGGCGGCCGCGGCGTCGCCGGACAATCGGGCCCGGCGCGCCAGCAGCTCGCGGGTGCGGGCGGCCGTGAGGCGGGCGTAATCATCGGCCGGCAGCACATGGTCGCCGGCGGCATCCATGGACAGGGCCAGGGAGGAAATGTACCGGGGCGAACCATCCGGAGCGTCGATCGCCGAGCGGACCATGTCCGGGCGCTCGAACGCGATGCCGGTGACGCAGCAGGTCAGCTCGAGGTCGGAAGGGTTGCCGTGTTCGTCGAGGTAGGGGGCGTCGATTCCGTCGTCGACGCGGCGCAGGTACCAGCGGCCACCGGTCAGCAACGCCATGGCGACCGTGCTCGCCACGGCCAGCCCCGCGGCGATCAGGGGCGAGTACGGCTGGACGCCGGCGCCGAAGAGGCCGAAGAACACGGCGATGGACCCGCCGCCGGAGACGACGACCGATGTGACGCCGACGGGATTGACCGCGTGGAGCATGCCGCGCCGGAACTCGGGCCGCCGGGGCGACAACCCCAGCAGATGCTTGTTGAACGTGATGTCCGCCGCCACGGTGAAAATCCACGCGATGGCGAGGTTCGAATAGAACGCCAGCACCGAATTGACCACGGAGAACATGTCGAACTCCATCAGCGCCAGCGCGATGGCCAGGTTGAACGCGACGAAGGTGACGCGGCCCGGGTAGCGCTTGGTCAGGCGGGTGTAGGCGTTGGTCCAGGCCAGCGAGCCCGAGTACGCGTTGGTGACGTTGATCTTGATCTGCGAGATGACCACCAGCACGACGGCGAGGGTCATCGCCAGCCATGCGGGCATCATTTCGCCGTAGACGACCAGGAATTGGTTGACCGGCTCCTGCGCGTAGCCGGGGGCGCCGCCGAGCATCCCCATCAGGTAGATGGCCAGGAACACGCCGATGATCTGCTTCGCGGCGCCGAGGATGACCCACCCCGGGCCGCCGGCGATGACCGACGCCCACCACGACTTGGCGTTCTCGGGCGTCTTCGGCGGCATGAATCGCAGGTAATCGATGTTTTCGGCGATCTGCGCGGTCAGCGCCAGGCATACGCCGGAAGCCAGCATCATCGACGCCACGTTCGCGCCCGAGCCATCCGTGCCGGACCACGACAGGAATGCGTCCACGGAGTCGGGTTCCCGCCACACCAGGTACAGCAAGGGGATGACCATCATGATCAGCCACAGCGGGGATGTCCACGACTGCAGTTTGGCCAGCGCCTTCATCCCGTAGATGACCAGTGGGATGACCATGAGCGTCGCCGTCAGGTACCCGGCCCACAACGGCATCCCCAGTCCGACGCGGAGCCCCTGCGCCATGATCGCGCCCTCGAGCGCGAAGAAGATGAAGGTGAAGGTGGCGAAGATGACGTTCGTCAGCACCGAGCCGTAATACCCGAATCCCGAACCGCGGGTGATCAGGTCGAGGTCCAGGTTGTACCGCGCCGCGTAGTACGCCAGCGGGAAGGACGACAGGAAGATCAGCACGGCCGCGATGAGGATGCCGCCGATGGCGTTCGCCGTGCCGTGCTGGATGCCGATGCCCGCGCCGATGGAGAAGTCGGCCAGGTACGCGATGCCGCCGAGCGCCGACCCCGCGACCACGCCGGGGTCCAGCGCCGGTATGAGCGCGGCGCGAAACGGAGGGTGTGGTCTTCTCCCTCCCGGTGGGCCTTCATGCTTTGCGACGATGCCGATGCAACCGCGGTTCGGCCCGTTTGGTGGATGGATTCTTGCCCGGCGATGGCGGGTGGAGTGTGTGATGTGCTCATGCCTCCGGACGGTATGGGGGAGGTGTTTCGGGTTAATGATGTTTCTCGTTGCGCCGCGGTGACGTTTCCGCGGGGCGGGTTACGCCGGGGTTTCGGTGGGGAAGCCGTCGGAAACATGGGATGCCGTGGGCTCCCGGCGCGTCACCTTTTGCGCAGGTCGAAGGCGCCGACGCCGAGCAGGTGACGGCGAGCGGCGTCCCACAGCCGGTGAAATGCGAGCTGGATGGCCTCCGCGTCATGGCCGAGCATCCTCGCCACCACGCCCGCGTCCCGGTGGAGAATGGTGATGCCGGGCCGGTCGGAGCCCACATCGCCGGTCGCCCGCAAGGCCTCGGCGAGTCCCCGGGTGGTGGCGGCATCGGGCGCGATCGCGATAAACGTTCCCAGCACGGGCGCGCCGCTCGTCATGACGGGATCGAACGCGCCGGGCCCTCCGAGCACCGTGCGGTCGATCAGCGCCGGTCTCCCGTCCACGGTGATCCGGGTGGTCAAGCGGGCGTGGTCGTGGGTGAGCGGGTCGCCGTCGGAAAGCCTGCCCAGAACCGTGATGTCGGCGGTGATCAACGTGCCGCCGGGGGCGACGTCGGCGGTGAGCGTCTGATGCAGCGTCGAACGGGGGAAACAGATCGTCGGGTCGGGCAGATGCTCCAGCGTGGCGCCCGACTCGACGACGAGGCAGACGTCGTTGGCGGCGAAGCCTTCGGTCATGGAGTGGATCTTCGTCGCCGCCTGCGAGGTGACCAGCGCGTGGCCGCCCGCCCGGACGGTGATGTCCGTGCGGGTGCGGTCGCCCTGGACCAGCCCGCCGCCGGTGCACATCGAATAGACCACGGGCAGGCCGGGCAGGGAGGGGTCGGGGTGCAGCGGCCGGGCCACCCGCAGCGGGGTCCGGTGGCGGCGGCGCGTCCACTCGGTGGGACGTGAGACGCCGGCGGTGATGGCATTTTCGCCGTCGCCGTCGCCCTCGATTGCGGTTCCGTGGCCCGCCGCCGGGGCAAAGTCTCTCGGGGCGAATTCGAGGACGAGCAAGCCATCCTTTCCCGGAGCGCCGGCGGGCAGCGCCGGGGTGCGCTCGTTGCGGCTCGCGCCGGCGCTCACGGGCGCCTCGATTCCAGGAACGCCACCACCTCGGCGATGCCCTCGCCCCCGAGGCAGTTCGTGGCGATGACGGGTGTGCCGGAGCGGACGCGGTCGGCGTCGGACATCATGACCCCGAGATCGCAGCGGACGTACTGCGCGATGTCGGCCTTGTTGATCACGAGCAGGTCCGACTCCGTGATGCCCGGCCCGCGCTTGCGGGGCATCTTCTCGCCTTCGGCGGTGTCGAGAACGAAGACGAACACGTCGACGAGGGCGGGCGAGAACGTGAGAGTGAGGTTGTCGCCGCCGGATTCGAAGAAGATCGTGTCCAGTTCCGGATGGTCGGCCCGCAGCTCGGCGGCCGCCATCATGTTCATGGTCGGGTCGTCGCGCACGGCGGTGTGCGGGCACGAACCCGTTTCGACGCCAACGACGCGGGCGGGATCCAGTGTCCCGGCCAGGGTGCGGCGGACGTGGTCGGCGTCCTCCTGCGTGTAGATGTCGTTGGTGATCACGCCGATCTCCCGCCCCGCGGCGGCCATCGCGGGCACCAGCGCTTCGATCAGCGCCGTCTTGCCCGATCCCACCGGACCGCCGATGCCGATGCGGTAGGGGCGCGCGGGTGTGGTCGGGCGGTGGGTGCGGTCGTCGTGGTTCATGGTCGCGTTCTCTTTTCTTCCGTTTTTCTTCTCGTGGCTTTTCTTGGGGGCGGGGTTCAGTTGAGGAACAGCCGCGCCGGCGCCGTCTCGTGCGCGGCGGAGGCTATGTCGAGGGCCGGGGTCGACGGCCCGAGTTCGTCGAGTGGGCGGGCCAGGGCATCGGCCAGTGCTTCGACGATGACCGGCGCCATCGACGCCACCAACTTCTGCGCCGAGACATGGTCAGCCAGGCGCAGCCGGATCGCGGCCCCCGCGATGCCGTTGACGAAGCCCGCGAGTTCCGCTGCGGCGACGTGTTCGATCCCCACCCCGAAGCGCCGCTTCACGACGGCGATCGCCACGGCCTGGTTCCCCGGAGCCCTGCCATCGACGACGGCGTCGCGGAAAGTCGCGACGATGCCGTCGGCGGCGCCGAGTTCGGCGGCCATCGTCAACGTCTGGCGGCCCGCGCGGTGCGAACCGCGGCGCATCCCGGCCGACGGGCGGGTGGCGGAGAGCTCGTCGTCGATGCGGATGAGCAGGTCCGGATCGCCCGCCTCGGCCGCCCGCCACGCCAGGCAGGTCGCGGTCGCGTCCGAGGGCCCGATGGAGTGGCGGAGGAGTCCGGCGACGACGTCGTCAAGCGACTCCCGCGTGGCGATGCCCCGCTGAGCCAGCCCCTCCAAGCCGTGCGACAAGGTGTACAAGCCGGAGGGGAAGGCGGAATCGGTCCACTGCAGCGTGGTGAGGAGTGCGCGGATGTCGCCTGGGGGTTCGGCTGACTTTGGACCCGGTGCCGCCGTCGGAACAGGTGCCGCCATCAGAACAGGTAATGCCGTTGCGCCAGCGGCAGCGACTCGGCGGGCTCGATGGTGGCGGGCACGCCGTCGACGGTGACGACGTACGTTTCGGGGTCCACCCAGATATCGGGGAGGACGTCGTTGCGGACCATGTCGCGCTTGCCGATCGACCGGCACCCGCGCACCGGCAACACCGTGGAGCGGAGGCCGAGGCGCTCCGGCACGCCGGCATCGATCGCCGCCCGCGACATCCACGTCACCCGTGTCGCGGCGAGCGCCGACCCGAACGAGGCGAACTGCGGCCGGTAGTGCACGGGCTGCGGCGTCGGCAGCGACGCATTCGGGTCGCCGACCGCCGCCCAACAGACCTGGCCCATGCGCAGCACCAGGTGCGGCTTCGCCCCGAAGGAATCGATGGGCCACAGCACCAGGTCGGCGATCTTGCCCGGCTCGACCGATCCGACGTGGTCGGCGATGCCGGCGGCCAGTGCCGGATTGATCGTCAGCTTCGCCACGTAGCGCAGCACCCGTTCGTTGTCGGCCGGGCCGTCGCCGAGTTTTCCCAGCTTTTCCCTGCAGTGGTGCGCCGTCTGCAGTGCGCGGACCCAGTTCTCTCCGACGCGGCCCATCGCCTGCGAATCGGAGGAGAAGATCGACAGCACGCCCAGGTCGTGGAGCACCGTTTCCGCGGCGATGGTTTCCGCGCGGACGCGGGAATCGGCGAAGGCGACGTCCTCGGGGATGGAATGCGACAGGTGGTGGCACACCATCACCATGTCGAGCAGCTCCTCGACGGAGTTGACCGTGTAGGGCAGCGTCGGGTTCGTCGACGCCGGGAGCACCGACGGCATGCCCGCCACGCGGAGGATGTCGGGCGCGTGCCCGCCGCCGGCGCCCTCGGAGTGGAACGTGTGGATGGTCCGGTCGCCGATGGCCGCCGCGGTGTCCTCGAAGAAGCCGCTCTCGTTGAGGGTGTCGGTGTGTATGGCCAACTGGACGTCGAACTCGTCGGCGACGTCGAGCGCCGTGCGGATCGTGGCGGGCGCGGAACCCCAGTCCTCGTGGATTTTCAGGCCCGCCGCCCCCGCGCGGATCTGCTCGGCCAGGGGCGCGTGGACGGAGCCGGATCCCTTGCCCAGGAACCCCGTCGACACCGGCAGGCCCTCGGCGGCGCGGAGCATCGCGGCGAGGTTCCCCGGCCCCGGGGTGCACGTCGTGCCGCGCGTGCCCTCGGCCATGCCCGTGCCGCCGCCGAAGAAGGTGGTGATGCCGTTGGACAGCCCCTCCTCGCACTGCTGCGGGGTGATGTAGTGGATGTGCGTGTCGACGCCTCCGGCAGTCAGGATCCGGTGCTCGCCGGAGATGACCTCCGTCGCCGCGCCGATGACCAGATCCGGGTCGACGCCGTCCTGCGCGTTGGGGTTGCCCGCCTTGCCCAGGCCGACGATGCGCCCGTCGCGGATGCCGACGTCGCACTTGACGACACCGACCATCGCGTCGACGACGATCACCCCGGTTATCACCAGGTCCAAGGCACCGTCGGCGTGCGTGACCGTCGGATCCTGCGCCATGCCGTCGCGGATGGCCTTGCCGCCGCCGTAGACGGATTCGTCGCCGTATGAACCGGAGGCGGCGTCGCGTTCGATCTCGATTTCCAGGCACGTGTCCGCGAGGGGAACGCGGTCGCCTGTCGTCGGGCCGAAGATCGCCGCGTACTCCGCGCGGCCGAGGGTCGGATGCGCGTCACGGGTCATCGGGGCTCCTCCGTGGTGTCCGAGGTGTTTGTCGTGCCGGCGGTGGCTGCGGTGGCTGCGGTGTCTGAAGTGCCTGAGGCGTTTGCGGTGGTTGCGGCGAAGCCCCGGAAGCCCCCGGCGATTGCGGCGGCGCGTGCGCGGGCGCGGATGGCGGGGTCGTCCAGGGGGCCGTTCACCAGCCCGTGGAATCCGTGGAGGATCCGCTTTCCGCCGAAGTCCACGAGCTCGATCGTGCGGGACATGCCCGGTTCGAAACGCACGGCCAGTCCGGCGGGAAGGGCGAGGTGCATGCCCCATGCGGCGTCACGGTCGAAGTCGAGCGCGGGGTTGGCCTCGAAGAAGTGGTAGTGGCTGCCCACCTGGATTGCTCGGTCGCCGGTGTTGGTCACCCGCAACGCGATGATCCTGCGCCCCGGGTACAGCTCGATGGGCGGTGCTGCGGCGATGCGGTAGGCGACTGCGTCAGCCATGGTGGCGTCCTTTTCCGTGATGGGAGTGACCGTGCGAGTGGGAGTGACCGTGCGAGTGAGAGTGACCGTGGGAATGAGAGTGGCCGTGCCCGTGTCCATGGGGGTGCCCCTCCTCATGTCCGTGGCTGTGCGCGTAGCCGTGTCCGTGGTCGGCGTCGAGCGCGGCGTCGATGCCGTCGCATCCCGACTGCAGGGCGTCGAGCGCCGCGTCGGTCGTCAGGGAAAGCAATGCCGACAGCACCGGCGGCGACCAGAGGGCGACTTCCCCTGCGGCGGGCTCGAGCGTCAGATCGGCGCGCAGCACGCGCACCTCGCGGGCACCGAGCGCGCGGCAACGGTCCCTGCCTTCGGCGATGGTCGGGTAGGCGCCGTCACGGTCATCGAACGCCACCTCCACGGGAGTGGACTTGTGGGTCGCGGCCAGTCGGCCGAGGCGGAATAGCTCGGCGTCGGCGAAGGCATCCAATGGGGTCGACGCCACCAGCGCCCATGTCCCCGCGGGAACGTGACGGCCGATGTTCGCCCTCAGCGTGGAGACTGTCCGCGTGGCGTCCCCGAGCGGGGAGGACAGGCACACCCGGGCCCCGCCGGCGTCGCGCGCCCACCGGAGGGCGCGTGCGGCGTCGGCGATGGTCGCCGGGTGGCGCCCGGTGGTCAGCGGAACCACGGCGTGGGGGCGCGCCGGGCTTCCCCCGGACCGGCCCGGCGCCACCGCATCCGCCGCCTCCGCGGCCGTGGACACCAGGATCGCGTCCCGGCCCGGGAGCAAGTCGGGGAGCGCGGCGGACCATGCGCCGGGGTCGGTGACCTCGGGGCCGGCCAATAGGACGATGCGCGCGGGCTCGCCCGCCCCGGACCCGTCTGCCCCGAACTCTTCTGCCCCGGCCTCGCGGGCCCCGCTCACCTCGACGCCTCCGGGTCGGACGGCCCGCCGATGGGGTCGTGGACCGAGACGAGCTTCGTGCCATCGGGAAAAGTGGCCTCCACCTGGATCAGCGGGATCATCGCGCGCACGCCCGGCATGACGTCGGCTTCGCGGAGCACCAGAGTGCCGATTTCCGCGGCCCGTGCGACGGACACGCCGTCTCGGGCGGCTTCGACGACGGCGTCGGTGATCAGGGCGATGGCTTCGGGCCGGTTCAGCACCACGCCGCGGGCACGGCGGCGCCGCGCCACCTCGGCGACGGTGAAGACCATCAGCTTGTCGATTTCCCTGGGGGTCAATTCCATGTCCCCCAGGACTACCGGGGCGGGATTTCCGGGATGTTACGACATAGTTGCGAATCGGCGAGCGTCGTAAAGCATCGCCCTACAGCCGCGACTCTTTGGACACCTTCGGGTTGTAGTGCAGGGAGTTGGGGCGGCATTCGCATTCGACGGCGATGCGGATGTCGCCGGCGATGCGGCGTTCGTCGCGCAGTCGGTAGAGCTGCGGCACCACGCGGTCGCGCAGGTCCTGCGGGGAGATGGTGTTCAGGTAGATCTTCGTGCCGCCCTCGAAGCCGGCGAGGTTGGACACGCGCCACTTGATCATCACCCGCCACGGCATGCGCACGTCGAGGTCGATGGGCCGGTGGTGCCACTCCTCGTTGCACGGCACGTCGGGGCCGGCGGCGGCATGGCAGGCGTGGAGCAGGTCGCTCATGCCGGCGATCTCCTCGGGCCGCTGCCGCCACGGCTCGCACGTCGGCGACTTCGAGTGGATCTCGAGGGTGGGGTAGCGGTGCCCGAACCCCGCGAACGCCACCGCATGGTCGTTTTCCGCGATGACCAGGTTGTGCCGCGCCGCGTAATCCACCGCGAACTCGTTGTACATGTTCGGGTTCTCGCGCAGGCGGCTGATCTCCCGCTCCAGCTGCTCGCCGTGCTCGTCGATGGCCACCAGCTGCTTGTGCAGGTGGTCGAAGCTCGCGCCGGCCGGCTTGAGCCAGTTCTGGAACGCCGCGACGTAGCGCACGTAGCGGTTGCGGCGGTACAGGTCGGCCATCGATTCCACGGTGAAGCCGATGAACGCCCGGTGCTCGTCGACGGTCAGCGTGCCGGACGACGCCAACTGGTCGTCGCGCGTCGCCCCGTCCACGAAATGCCGCCGCGCGATGATCACGTCGTGGCCGCCGGCGAAGTAGCCGGGCGCATGCTCGAGCAGCTCGCCGTCGGAAAGCTCCGCGACCGCCTCGGGCGCCATGCCGCCGGCCTTCAGGCGCGTGCGCACGATCGCCAGCACGTGATCGCGGCCGGCGGGATCGGCGAGGTACGCGGCCATGCGCTCGCGGGTCTCGTCATCCGGCATGAAGTCGTAGTTGGCGGCCCAGTAGCCGTAGCTGACGATCTCGAAGAGATTGGGCACCCGCCGGAACTCCGCCCGAGTCTCGTTGATCTGGCCGGGCAGGACGCCGTAGATGGTGCGGAAACCGGTGGGGGAGGAATCGTCGCGGACGACGCGGGCCTTCTCCGGCGGCGTCTGCAGGGCGTTGGCGGAGCCGAACGCGTCGCGCGAGGTGAAATCGGCGTCGGTCAGCGGCTTCGGGTCGGGGCGCGAGATGCCCAGCGGGCGGTTGCCGCGGCCCGGGACGGTCCACACCTGGGTGCCGGAGAATGGGTTGAGCTGCTTGACGGTGCCGTCCGCCAGCGTGACCAAGGGCGTTCCGATTTCCTGCATGCCCCCAGATTACGGCCGCCGCGCCCGCCCCGCCGTCCGCGCGGCGCGGAGGGTGGCGTCATATGCCGCGCGCCGCAACTGTTCCCGGGTCCGTTCCGGAGGGCCCGGCAGTGCGGTTGCCGCATGTGCGCGCTTGACGACGGCCGCGCCCTCGTCGACCCTGCCGCCGATCACGTGGACCGGCGTGGTGCGCCCGCCCGGCGCGTGTTCCGCCGCGGCGTCGACGATCCACCCGACGACCTTGCCCACGTGGCTTTGGGCGTCGACGGACCCTTCGCCGGTGAGGATGAGGTCGGCGGTGCCGTCGGTGAGCGCGTGGTCGAGGCCCGTGGCGCGGGCGAGCAGGGGAGCGCCGCGCTCGATGGTCGGACGGCCGGTGCCATCGCCCGCCGCGACGAGGGCCGCGATGCCGACCGGGGTCGCGCCCGCCGCGCCGTAGCCGGGTTCGCCGGGATCGACGCCGCAGATCCGGCACCAGTTCAGCAGCGCCCCGGTGAGCTGCTCGACTTGCTCCGGCGTCGCGCCCTTTTGCGGTCCGAACACCGACGGGGCGTCGCGGGGCGGGGTGGTGACGTCGAGGACCAGCGTCCACCGGGCGCGCCGGGCCCTGGGATCGAGGGCGGCGAAATCGATCCGGGTGGCCCGGGCGAGGGCCCCGCCGCCCGGGTCTTGTGCATCGTCCGGGTCTTGCGCATCGCCCAGGACCCGGGCGCCGAGGGCCGTGATCAGGCCGGCGCCGCCGTCCGTCGTCGCGGAACCGCCGAGGCACACCGTGATGTCCGTGGCGCCGTGGGCGAGGGCGTCGAGGATGACTTCGCCGGTCCCGAACGTCGACGCGCCGAGCGCGTCCGGGGCGTCGGCGACGGCGGGCAGACCGGATGCGGAGGCGAGGTCGAGCACCGCCCGGCCCGGCGCCGGCTCCCACCATCGCGCCGTGATCGGCCGGCCGATGGCGTCGACCGTCGCGACGTCGTGGGCGACCGCCGCGTTGACGACCTCCGCGTGGGCGATCGCCGAACGGCCGGCGCCGTCGATTTCCTTCGCGGACTCCTCCGCATCTTCGGAATCCGTCGCCGCCCACGCCGCGGCCAGCAACTCCGCCGTCCCTTCGCCGCCGTCGGCCATGGGCGCGGCGATCGCGCGGGCCCCGGCGTCGCGGACCCCGGCGGCCATCGCGTCGGCGGCTTCGCGGGCGGTCGCGGTGCCCTTGAAACTGTCGGGGCAGCAGATGACCGTGAATCCGGGATCGACGACCGCGCCCCGTCCGTCGATGCCCGCGCCCCGGGAGTCGTCATCCGTTGCGCCGTGGCGTTCGGGGCGTGCGTCCGCGTGTCGTGGGCTCATTCCCCCATCTTGGAGGAAACGCGCGCCGAACACCTGGCGGGCGGGGGCGACGGCGGCGTGGACGGGGGCGACGGCGGCGCGGGCACCTTGGGGCCGGCGCGAGGGCAGGGGAGGCCGTGGCGCCCGCCGACCTGTGAGGGTACCCTTACCGCATGTCTGCCATCGTTTTCGATTGCCTCGTTCCGCCCGCCGACGCCGACGATCTCGCCCGCGCCTTCGCCGCCCGGCTGGGTCAGCTGGAATCCGAGGGCAAGATCTCCAACTCGGACGTCATCGTCTCCGATGCCCCCGCCGACGAGCAGCTGCTCGAGCAGTGGGAGCGCGAAAACCCCGACGTGCCCCTCGGCGACCGCGAGATGCGCCGCTACACGCTCGACATCGCGGGTCTCCAAGGCTCGCTCAATTCGCTGACCATGGACCTGTCCCGCCTGCTCACCCCGGCGGCCCAGCTTCCCGACGATCCCGTGCTCCGCGAATTCGACGACATGCTCGAAGAAGTCGCCCGCTACCCCTGGAGCGTCGCCGTCCGGCCCTGACCCGCACCGCCCGAACACGCCCGCCCTCTTCCCGGGGGCGGGCGTGACGCGTTTCACGCCGGGACGTCGCAAAGCACGCCCGCCCGGGGAAAAGCGAGCCCGATGTTACGGGCATGTTTCGCGGCAGTTTCCCGCCCATTTCCGGGTCATTTGCACCCTCCTTCAATGGGGGTGACGGCAGGGGGCGTTGTTACGGGAACGTGCCCGGCGCGTTTCCGTGAAGGCGTTGGGCATGAAAGAATGCCCTTTGGTAAAAACCATCTCCCCGTCCCGGCCGGCGCCTCGCGCGCGGTCCCGCGATTCGGCAGGCCCAGGCCCGCCGTCGAGCAGGTGCGCCGGACGGGCGCGAAGAAAGGTGAATAGTTGAACGTCGACGATCGAGTCTCCGACTTCTACCAGCTCGTGCTGCGTCGGAATGCGGGCGAGCCCGAGTTCCACCAGGCCGTGTCCGAGGTCCTCGAATCCTTGAAGATCGTCCTCGCCAAGGATCCCGAGTACGGCGAGCAGGGTCTGGTCCAGCGCCTGTGCGAGCCGGAGCGCCAGATCATCTTCCGCGTCCCGTGGGTGGATGACCAGGGCAACGTCCAGGTCAACCGCGGTTTCCGCGTGCAGTTCAACTCCGTGCTCGGCCCCTACAAGGGCGGCCTGCGCTTCCACCCGAGCGTGAACCTGGGCATCATCAAGTTCCTGGGCTTCGAGCAGATCTTCAAGAACTCCCTCACCGGCCTGCCCATCGGCGGCGGGAAGGGCGGCTCCGACTTCGACCCCAAGGGCAAGTCCGAGCTTGAGATCATGCGCTTCTGCCAGTCCTTCATGACCGAGCTGAACCGCCACATCGGCGAGTACACCGACGTCCCCGCCGGCGACATCGGCGTCGGCGGCCGCGAGATCGGCTTCCTCTTCGGCCAGTACCGCCGCCTGAACAACCGCCACGAGTCCGGCGTCCTCACCGGCAAGGGCCTGACCTGGGGCGGCTCGCTGGTCCGCACCGAGGCCACCGGCTACGGCACCGTGTACTTCACCCAGCGCATGATGGAGGAGCACGGCGAGTCCCTCGACGGCGCGAAGGTCCTCGTCTCCGGCTCGGGCAACGTGGCCATCTACGCCATCGAGAAGGCGCAGCAGCTGGGCGCCACCGTCGTCGCGTTCTCCGACTCCTCCGGCTACGTCTCCACCCCGAACGGCGTGGACGTCGAGCTGCTCCGCGAGATCAAGGAGGTCCGCCGCGGCCGCGTCGGCGAGTACGCCGAGGAAGCCGAGGGCGCCGAGTTCCACTCCAAGGGCAACCTGTGGGAGGTCGCCTGCGACGTCGCGCTGCCGTGCGCCACGCAGAACGAGCTCAACGGCGACGACGCCAAGATGCTCGTCGAGAACGGCTGCAAGTACGTCGCCGAGGGCGCCAACATGCCGTCGACGCCGGAGGCCGTGGAGTTCTTCCGCAAGTCCTCCATCCACTTCGCCCCGGGCAAGGCCGCCAACGCCGGCGGCGTGGCCACCTCCGCCCTGGAGATGCAGCAGAACGCCACCCGCGACTCCTGGTCCTTCGAGTACACGGACGAGCGCCTGCGCGGCATCATGTCCAACATCTTCGACAACTGCGCGAAGACCGCGGCCACCTACGACCGCGAGCACGACTACGTCGTCGGCGCCAACATCGCCGGCTTCAAGAAGGTCGCCAACGCGATGCTCGCGCAGGGCATCATCTAGCGGTCCGCCCGGGTTTTCCCCGGGGTTTGCGCCGGCTTTCCCGCCGGCGTTTGCTCCGCTTCACGACGGCCCGACGCCCACGCCGAGGGGCCCATCGGCGGGAGGTAACATTCCCGCCCATGGACCTTTCGACGTGGGCGTTGCTCGTCATTGCGCTGGTGGCGCTGCTGGGCTCGTGTCTGCAGCGCGTATCCGGCATGGGCCTGGGGCTGATCGGCGCCCCGGTGCTGAGCCTGCTCATCGGCCCCGTCGCCGGCGTGCTGATCATCAACGTCCTGGCGGCCGTCAACGCCGTGTTCCAGACGGCGTCGGTGCGCGACAACGTCGACTGGCGGAAGTTCTGGCTGATCGGGCCGCTGATGCTGGCCGGGGCGATCCCCGGCGCGTGGGTGGTGCATTCGACGCCGACGGCGCCGCTGCAGGTCATCGTCGGCGCGCTCGTTCTGGTGGGGCTGACCGTCACCACCTTCATGCCGGACCACATGCGCGTCGACGGCAAGGGCTACGCCATGGCCTCCGGCGCGGCCGGCGGTTTCATGAACACGCTGGCCGGCATCGCCGGGCCCGCGATCACCGTGTACGCGCAGGCGAGCCGGTGGCCCCAGAAGACGTTCGCGGCGACGCTGCAGCCCCTGTTCTTCATAGCCGGGGCGGTGTCGCTGGCGGCGAAGGAGATCTCGGCGGAGGAACCGCTGATCCCGACCGCGCCGTGGCACCTGTGGGCGATCGGGATCGTGGCGATGGTCGTCGGGCTGAAGATCGGCACGCGCATCGCCGCGCGCACCGACGCCCGCAAGGCCCGGCGGCTCGCGCTGATCATCGCCTCCACGGGGGCGGCGGTGACGCTGGTGCGCGGCGTCGCCGGGATGATCTAGGGCGGGCTCGTCCCGCTAGATCAGCGAGGACAGGAACGACTGGGTGCGCTCCTCCCGCGGATCGCCCAGCACCTGCGCCGGGGAGCCGGCCTCGACGACGACGCCGTCGTCCATGAACACGACCTGGTCGGCGACCTCGCGCGCGAAGCCCATCTCGTGGGTGACCACCATCATGGTCATGCCGTCGTCGGCGAGGCCCCGCATGACGCCCAAGACGTCCCCGACGAGTTCGGGGTCCAGTGCGGACGTCGGCTCGTCGAAAAGCATCAGTTTCGGGTCCATGGCCAGCGCCCGCGCGATGGCCACGCGCTGCTGCTGGCCGCCCGACAGCTGCACCGGGTACGCGTCGGCCTTGTGCGCGAGGCCCACCTGGTTGAGCAGCTCCATCGCGCGATCCGCCGCCTCATCGGGGTCGACGCCCTTGACGTGGACGGGGGCCTCGACGATGTTGCCCAGCACCGTGCGGTGCGGGAACAGGTTGAAATTCTGGAAGACCATGCCGATGTCCGCGCGCTGGCGGGCGGCGTCGCGCGGCGAGATCTCGTGGAGCACGCCGTCGCGCTCGCGGTAGCCGATCAGCTCGCCGTCGACGTACAGCCGACCCGCCGTGACCTGCTCCAGGTGATTGACGCAGCGCAGCAGCGTCGACTTGCCGGAACCCGACGGGCCGATGAGGCACGTGACCGTGCCGCGGGGGACCTCCAGGTCGATGCCCTTGAGCACCTCCAGGCGGCCGAAGGACTTGCGGACGTGGCGGGCCTCCACCATCGGGAACTCGGGTGACCCGCCGATGCTTGCCGACGCCGACGCGGAGCGGGGAGCGGCGGAGCGGGAAGCCGCAGGGCCGGGAGTGTTCGAACGGGACGTGGCGGGGCTCATCGCTGATCCTCCTCGTAGTTGGCGCGCTCGGACTTCTCCACGACGCGGGCGTTCATCGGGGGCACGCCCTCCGCGTCGGCGAGCGCCGCGAGCTGGCGGGCGGTGAGATGGCGCGTGGCGCCCTTGGCGAAGTGCTTCTCCAGGTAATGCTGGCCGACCATCAGGACCGACGTGATGGCCAGGTACCACGTGGCGGCGACCAGGAGCATCGGCACCGGCAGGAACAGCTCGTTGGCGATGTCCGTGGCGCGGCCGTACAGCTCCGCCGTGTAGGGCACGGCGACGACCAGCGACGTGGTCTTGAGCAGCGAAATGAACTCGTTGCCCGTCGGCGGGATGATGATGCGCATCGCCTGCGGCAGGATCGTGCGGCGGATGGTCTGGCTCCAGCTCATGCCCAGGGCCTTCGACGCCTCCGTCTGGCCCTCCGGGACGGCCTGGATGCCGGCGCGGACGATCTCGGCCATGTAGGCGGCCTCGTTGAGGCCCAGGCCCAGCACGGCGAGCAGGAAGGTGTTCTGCAGCGCGGTCTGCAGGTCGATCTCGGCGAAGCCGACGCTGACCGAGCTGTAGATCGTGCCCATCAGGCCCCAGAACACCAGCTGCACGTAGACCGGGGTGCCGCGGAAGATCCACAGGTACAGCCACGACACCGAGGACAGCACCGGGTTATCCGACATGCGCAGCACGGCGATCAGCGCGCCGCCGAGGATGCCGATGAGCATCGCCAGCACGGTCAGCGCCAGCGTGTGCAGCGCGGCCGTCGCGATGCGCGTGTCCAGCAGGTACCGGAAGTACACGTCCCAGTGGTAGGCCTCGTTGCGGGCGGCGCCGATGACGAACCACGCGGCCAGCGCCAGCAGAATGGCGGCGCCGATCCACCGGCCCGGGTGGGGCAGCGGCTTGGCCTTGATGGGAGCGTCGAGTTCGCGCTCGGTCGGCTCGCGGCGGAAGCCGGTCTTCGTCTCCGTCATCGGATGTCCTCTCCATTGATCCGCGCCTGGTTCACGGCGCCGTCGTCGAGCCCCCACATGTGCAGGATGCGCTCGTATTCACCGGTGTCGATGAGGTGCTGCAGGGCGTCGGCCAGCAGCGGCGCCAACTCGGAGCCCTTCGGCACCGGCCAGCCGAAGGGAGCGCCGTCGTAGATGCCGCCGGCCAGCTCCAGCTTTCCGTCCGCGCGGCCGACCGCCCATGCGGAGACGGGGGAGTCGGCGGCCATCGCGTCGGCGCGGCCGAGCACGACGGCGGTGGCGGCGGTGCCGGCGTCCTGGTACGCCAGACGCTTGATCGGCGGCTTTCCGGCGGATACGCAGGCGTCGCTGCGCGCCGGCAGATCCTCCATCTCGGCGACGGTGCCGCGCTGGACGGAAATTTCGCGGCCGCAGGCGTCGTCGGGCGTGATGGTCGAGCCCGCCGGGCGCGCCCACTGCAGGCCGGTGTCCAGGTAGTCGACGAAGTCGTACGTCCGGCGGCGTTCCTCGTTGCTGGTGAACCCGGACGCGCCGAAATCGACGGTGCCCGCGGAGATCGACGGCAGGATCAGCGTGAAGTCCTGTTCCCGGACGTCGAGCTCCAGGCCCAGCACGCCGGCGGCGGCCCGGGCGAGGTCGAGGTCGAAGCCGATCTTCTGCCCGCGCGAGTCCTTGAACTCCAGCGGCGCGAACGTCGGGTTCGTGCCGATGGAGATGGTGCCGCGGGCGCGAATGGCCTCCGGCACCCTGTCCGCCAGTTCGGGCACGGCTGCCGGGGTGACCGGTTCCCACCCGTCGGGATGTCCGCCTTCGTCGTTGGTGACGCAGCCGGCCAGTCCCATCGTCAATGCGGCCGCCAGCGTTGCCGCGGCGGCGGCGAGGGGTCTTCTCATGTGAGATGAGTTTAGCGGGATGCCCCCGACGTCGAGTCATTGCGGGCGGCGACTTCCACCGCGGCGGCGACGGCCGGCGCGACGCGGGGGTCCAGCGGCGACGGGACGATGTAGTCGGGGCGCAGATCCTCGGCGGCGACGGCGGCGATCGCGCGGGTGGCGGCAAGTTTCATCGACTTGGTGATGCGCTTGGCGCCGGCGTTCAGCGCCCCCTTGAAGATGCCCGGGAAGGCCAGGACGTTGTTGATCTGGTTCGGGTAGTCCGACCGGCCGGTGGCCACGACGGAGCCGTATTCCAGGGCGATCTTCTGGGGGATCTCCGGGTTCGGGTTGGCCAGGGAGAACAGGAACGGGCCTTCGGCCATCCGGGCGACCTGCTCGGAGTTGAGGTGGCCGGCGGAGACGCCGATGAACGCGTCGGCGCCGTCGAGGGCGTCGGAGATGGTGCCGCTGAGGCCGCGCGGGTTGGTCAGCTCGGCCAGGGTGGCCTTGACGTCGTTGAGGGGTTCGCGGCCCTCGTGGATGATGCCGCGCGAGTCGACGACGACGATGTCGGAGACGCCGGCCGACAGCAGCATGCGGGTGGTGGCCACGCCTGCGGCGCCGGCGCCGGAGATGACGACCTTGAGGTCTTCCAGGCGGCGGCCGGTCAGCGCGCAGGCGTTGCGCAGCCCGGCGGTGATGACGATGGCCGTGCCGTGCTGGTCGTCGTGGAAGACGGGGATGTCCAGCCTCTCGTCCAGGCGGCGCTCGATGTCGAAGCACCGCGGCGCCGAGATGTCCTCGAGGTTGATGCCGCCGAAGGACGGCGCGAGGCGGGCGATGGTGTCCACCAGTTCGTCGGGGTCCGTGGTGTCCAGGACGATCGGCACGGCGTTGAGGCCGGCGAAGCGGCCGAAGAGCTGCGCCTTGCCCTCCATGACGGGAAGCGCGGCCTTGGGGCCGATGTCGCCGAGGCCGAGCACCGCGGTGCCGTCGGAGATGATGGCGACGTTGTTGCCGGTCCACGTGTAGGTGCGGGTCAGCTTCGGGTCGTCGTGGATGGCCTCGCAGACCTGGGCGACGCCGGGGGTGTAGGAGATGGACAGGTCGCGGGTGGAGTCCAGCGGGAGGGTGGACGCCGTGATGAGCTTGCCGCCCTCGTGCGCCTTGAAGATCTCCTCCGTGCCGATCGGCCCGTCGAGCGACTCGGCGACGGCTTCCTCGACCTGGGCAATCGGCTCGTCGACGTGCTGGTCGGCGCGCTCGTCGGAGTCGGGGCCGACGTGGCGGTCGGCGGCCGCGTCGGTCATCTCGGCGCCGTGATCGTCGTTCGGGGCGGCGTCCTGCGCGTCGTCCCCGATGCCGCGCCCGGCGTTGTCGTCGTCCCTGCCCTTGCCGCTGTCCATCTGCGTCGGCTCCTCGTCGCGTGGCCGGGCGCTTTTCGCCCGGCGGTTCGTTCAGACAGCCTAATGGACGCGACCGCGCCCGCATCGCCGGATGGCCGGGATGGGCGCGGTCGGCGGGGTGGGCGGCAGTTGGCGAAGGCGGCGGTGGTTGAGGGGGGCGCGGCCGGACGTCAGCGGACGGCGGGCGGGTCCGTGGGCCGCGGGGTCGTGGTCCGGGTCGGTTGCGCGGTAGTGGTCCTCGTCGTCGGCTCGGAGGTCACGGTCGGTTGGGAGGTCGCCGTCGGTTGGGACGTCGCGGTCGGTTGCGAAGTCGCGGTGGGCTCGGAGGTCGGCTCGGACGTGGGGGACGGCGTCGGTTCCGAGGTCGGGCTGCCGGTCGGGCTGGATTCGCTTGACGACGTCGACGTGGACGTGTCCTCCGACGTGCTCGATTCCGTCGAACTCGAGGTGGAGGTCTCCTCCGATTCCGATTCCGTGGTTGTCGGGGGCTTCGACTTCGACTTCGACGACGGTTTCGGCGGATTGCGGTGCGAGCTGGTCTCCTCCTGCTCGGGAGCCGGGCGTTCGGCAGGGTCGGGTAGAGCGGCGGAGAGCACGGCGCCGAGCGCCAGCAGCACGACGGAGATGGGCGCGATGAACCGCCAGCGCCGGTCGAGCATGGCCGCGGGGGCATCCGGGTCGACCGCCGCGCGGCGTTCGCGGATTTCGTGCCACAGCCACCATGCGGCCGGCAGGATCGCCGCGGCGCCGAATGCCGCGCCGATGGCGATGCCGGGCAGGCCACGCACGGCGATCGCCCAGAAGAAGGCGCCGAGTCCGGCGATTGCGGCGGCGGCCGCGAGAATCATCTTCCAAGCCGGTGGCCGGGAGTAACCGGTGTCGAAGCCATCGCCGCCCCGGGCACCGCCCGAGCTCCCATCGGCGCCCGGGTCGTCTCCTCCGGGTCGTCCCGCGCCGGGGCGGCGCCCCGGATCGGTCGGGTCGTCTGGTTCCGTCACGTCCTCGCCCCCTGTCCGGTTTGCGGTGTCGCGTGGGTGTGCGGCGTCGCGTGGTCTAGCTGGGTCTCGATTGGTGTCGCCCACTCTACGGCCCGCTTCTGCGGCGGGNCCCGCCGATGGGATTCACCCGGTCAGAGGGTCGGCCACTGCGCGACGGCGTGTGCGGGGCGTCGGTGGGCGGGCATCGCCCGATCCTCTTCGATTCATACGGGCGAGGCGGGTGACGGGGCCCCGGCAG
This sequence comes from Corynebacterium halotolerans, assembly GCF_001056295.1. GTDB lineage: Bacteria > Actinomycetota > Actinomycetes > Mycobacteriales > Mycobacteriaceae > Corynebacterium > Corynebacterium hansenii. The sequence continues at coordinate 464 of NZ_JVMD01000033.1, read as the reverse complement.
GTGAGGCCCACGGTTTGGCGCGATTCCGGCCCGCGTAGGTGTTCAGCGTCATCGCCGCCGAGGCGCGCTCGAGCTGCCGCCGTACCACTTGTACGCTCGTCCCGAAGCCCGGCGCGCCCCGTAGAGGGGCGGCCGGGCTGAAAGCGGCGCGTTCCTGGTTACGCCCAGTTTGGGCCGAGGTCGATCACCGGCTCGATGGCGGCAAACTCGACGACGAGACTGTGGGTTATTCCTTCTTCGTCGACCCCAGGAGTTGCATTGAAGAACACGGGTTCATCAGCCCAGATCATGAGGAACGCCCGCTTGAGGGGCTCTGGCACGTAAGCTCCGGCATCGACGAGATCGTTGAGGAAGACCTCTTCGGTGAGGTCGCCGCTTGCGCCGTTCAACCGGTCGTACTTCACGTGGGGGTGCGCCTCCGCTTCAACTCGGCGGCACGTCTCAACGAGATCCATCATTGAACC
>NZ_JVMD01000032.1 GCF_001056295.1 Corynebacterium halotolerans | reverse complement strand
GACACCTGACCTGTGAGGATTTGACCTCACAAGCAAGGATGTTCACCATGCCGAAGCCGTTCCCCAAGGATTTCCGCGACGACGTCGTGGCCGTGGCCCGCAAGGGCCAAGCACCCCTGAAACAGATCGCGAAGGACTTCGGGATCTCCGAAGCCTCCCTGCACAACTGGATGAAGGCCGCCGACATCGAGGATGGCCGCCGCCCGGGCCTCACCGACGCTGACCGGACCGAACTACGCGAAGCCAAGAAACGGATCCGGCTGTTGGAACAGGAGAACGAGGTCCTCCGACGTGCCGCGGCGTACCTGTCCCAGGCGAACCTGCCGGGAAAATAGTCTTCCCGCTCGTCCAAGAGATGGCCGCGGTCGGCGCCCGGATCCGGGTGCCGATCGCGGTGGCGTGCCGGGTCCTGGGACTGTCGACCCAGGGGTACTACAAGTGGCTCAAGGACCCGGTCTGCCGGCGTGACTACGACGACGCGCACCTGATGAACAAGCTGCACGACCTGCATACTGATGACGCCACCCTCGGCTACCGGTTCCTCACCGACGAACTCGGCATCAAGGTCGGGGAGAACCGGGTGCACCGGTTGTGCCGCATCGCTGGAATCAGCGCCAGTCACCACAAGAAGCGGTCCAAGGCCGGTGCCACCGGCCCGGCGCCCCACGACGACCTCCTCGCGGTCGTGGACGCCCATGGCGTGATTCGTCACGAGTTCACCACGGATGGCCCGAACAAGGTCTGGCTCTGGGACATCTCCGAGCATCCGACGCGGGAAGGGAAGCTGTACATCTGCGCGATCAAGGACGTGTACTCCAACAAGATCGTGGGCTACTCCATCGACTCGCGGATGAAGTCGTCCCTGGCCGCTGCCGCGATGCGGAACGCGATCGCGTTGCGTTCGCCGGTCGGCACGATCTGTCATTCCGACAGGGGCGGTCAGTTCCGCGCGAAGAAGGTCCAGCGGCTGCTCGCGAACAACGGGATGGTCGGGTCGATGGGCCGCGCCTACGGCGCCGGGGACAACGCCAGCATGGAGAGTTTCTTCTCGTTGTTGCAGAAGAACGTGCGCAACACCAGGCGGTGGGACAGCCGGGAGGAACTCCGTCTGGCGATGGTCACCTGGATCGAAACGAAGTACAACCGACGGCGCCGCCAGCGTGCCCTGGGCAAGCTCACGCCGGTCGAGTTTGAGATGATTTACACGGCCGCAGACGCGGCCTGATTACTGCAAACCCCGAGTGTCAACCAGACCGGGGGGCAGACCCGAGCATCACGTTGCGGCGGAGCTGGCCCGAAGTAGCTCACGCTGGTGCGGACAGTGTGAAGGCAGTCCCATCCCCGCCGACCCGGATAACGGTCGGGTGGTCGAGATTCAGGTGAAGACGGCGCAAGGCCCCACCTGGCGATAGCTTCGCTGGCTCGACTCGAAGTCACAGGATCCAAGGTCAGCAGGAATAGTACGTCATGGCGGCCGTTCCGCATGACCCATGCCGTGCAGGAAGCTCCGTGGTGCCTCGTCCGCATGTCGTCCCAGCGGCGTGGGGCGAGCACATGAACCCGATCACCTGGTCACATCCGCGTGTCGCGAGGCGTCCTCGCGGCACAGGCGCGATCATAGGCTTATGGCGATTCGGCGGTTCCAGGGAGCTTGCCGCTTGCGGCCGCAACGATGCCTACACAGGAGAGATCGACGTGGTCGCGGCGGAGAGTCGCGACCCGACAGCAGTTGCACGTCATATCTTGGCTCTGGAGGAGGCCGTCAAGTGAGGTCACGCCCCGCTGGCTGGAAGCGATCGCGATCGCTCAGCAAGCTAGTGCCCCAGTCCCTATCGGAAGGTCGCTCAGCATGGCAACGGTAGAACAGCAGGTTCTGGACTCGAGCAACGCGATCGACCAGAACATCTCGGCAATCACGACCGACCGTGGATTCTTGTCACAGAACCTGCTGCAATACTTGCGCCATCTGGTCGAGGGCTTGGTCGTCTATGCGCACGTCCCAGATCGGACGGTGACGTACAACTACCAGACGGAGTTTGATGCTGCTCGGGACGCAGTGAACGGTGATGCCCGCTATCGACTGTTGACGCGCTTCCACAGCCTGCTCCAGATCAGTGTCTCGCACTACACACTCGACCGGGACCCCTCTGAGCGCCTGATGCTCAAATACTACGAGTACCTGCTACGCACACGCGACCTCGCGAAGCAGCACCTCGGCCTGGACATCCTCCGGAATCTCGAGCAGTTCCCGCTTCACGAGGATCCGGCACTCCGCGCGTACTACGAGAAGATTGCTTGTCGGATCGAGGCATCAAAGCACGACCTGCTGACCGGCAAGACCGAGCGCTACTACATCAACAGCTCTCGACCGTTCTTCATTGGCGGCCGAATCTACTACGAGGTCACCTTCAGCCTCGCCCACAACCGGACGAGCAAGTTCGATCGGATCATCGGCTTCACCGACATTGATGTGAGCGACTACTACGCTGCGCAGCTCGAGCTTGCGAACGACTCGATCGACGTGCTTGGTCAGACGATGCCGATCATCATCGTGCGCGACTGGTCGGTGTCGATCCGTCCGTGCGAGTTCGACAACTTCGCTCGGCTCCTGGGCCAGCAGACCAAGGTGCAGTCAGGTCACGTCGAGTATCGCAATCTGATGCAGTACCTAACGCGGACACGTCACAGTCTGCTTGACCTCATTGACTCGTCAGACGCGGTGTACAACCAGGTGAAGACCTGGGCCCTCGCGAACGCCCAGCGGACGCCGCTGATCTTCCCTGCACTCGACGCGGCGAGGGCTATCATCCAGCGGAACCGTCCAGGCACCCGACTCCTGCGCTACCTGATGCTCCGGATGAACAACCAAATCCTGAAGGCGCAGTACGACGTTGATGAGTGTGGGTGGCTCTCGAGCCTGAACGTCTCAAGCGGCTGCCGTCCGTTCGACACCATGCCGTTCTGTACGTCGCCCCGGAAGCACAACCCGAGGTTTGCTGACCTTGCGGCGAGTATCGATTCCTCGACCAGGAAGCACGAGCTACTTGCGCGACGGATACGCGTCAACGTCGAGCAGCACGGCGTGATCTACACGCCCGAAGGCGACCTTGAAGACCTCGGGGACATTGACGACCTGATCAGGCGCTACAACGCCGCTCTTCCGCCGACGCCACGTCACGCCCCACTCAAACTCCAGCGCGCCAACGGCCACGTTTTCATCACGGGGTATGAGGACGGGACGGTAGAGATCATCGAGCAGCTCCAGAAGATCGCCTCGAGTGGCATCGATGACTATGCGGACGATGTCGCCGCATGGCTCGACGAGAACGCGAAGCTTCCGGATGGTGATCCGCAGAAGGTTGACGATGAGATCAAGGCTGATGCCCTGCGGAAGCTCTTCGCCCACTCGAAGGTGGCCCTCATCTACGGAGCCGCAGGCACCGGCAAGTCCACGATGGTCAACCACATCGCGAACTACTTCGAGAGTGAGCGGAAGCTCTTCTTGGCACACACCAACCCGGCCGTCGACAACCTGAAGCGCCGCGTCGACGCTCCCAACGCACACTTCAGCACGATCTCGAAGCATGTGCGGGGCGACTGGGACACATCGGGTCATTTCGATGTCGTAGTCATCGATGAATGCAGTACGGTCAGCAACGCTGCCTTCCTTGAGGTGCTCGCCAACACCGACTTCGATCTGCTGGTGCTGGTCGGTGATGTCTACCAGATCGAGTCCATCGAGTTCGGGAACTGGTTCGGCACAATTCGCTCGTACATCCCGCCAGAGTCAGTACACGAACTGACACACCCGTTCCGCACGACCGACGAGGCGCTCCTGACCCTCTGGGATCGCGTGCGCGACCTTGACGACCGGATCGAAGAGTCACTGTCGAAGAATGAGTACTCCAAGGAACTGGGGGAGTCGCTCTTCACACGGCACGGTGCCGACGAGATCGTGCTCTGCCTCAACTACGACGGCTTGTACGGGATAAATAACGTCAACCGCTTCCTTCAAGCAAGCAACCCGAACCAGGCCTACCTCTGGGGTGAAGCTGTCTACAAGGTTGGCGATCCGGTGCTCTTCAATGAGACGGATCGCTTCCGTCCGCTGATCTTCAACAACATGAAGGGCACTATTGTCGGGATCAGCCAGGTGCCCGGGAAGATCACCTTCGACGTCGACCTTGGGCTCGGGCGCGACGTGACAGCGATGGAGGCGATGCTCTCGAACCTCCGCGTTGTCGGAGGCTCCGTGGTGCAGTTCGACGTCATCGAGCGCCCAGACACGGACGAGGACGATGACTCGACGACGACCATCGTGCCATTCCAGATTGCCTACGCGGTCTCGATCCACAAGGCACAGGGTCTCGAGTTTGACTCGGTGAAAGTCGTCATCACGGAAGCCAACGAAGAGAACATCTCGCACAGCATCTTCTACACTGCGATTACGCGGGCTCGGAAGCACCTCGAGGTCTACTGGACGCCGGATACTCAGAATCGGATCCTTAGCCGACTGGAAGTTCGCGAGAACAAGAAGGACGAGAACCTGCTTCGGCAGCGTCGCGGCGTGGTTCCGGTAGTCAAGGTGCCCAAACGACAGAAAGTGCGTCAGAAACCGTAACTGCCTGGATTGGAAAACAGTTGGAGCTCGCGCTTGCCGTCGGATGCTCATGAGCCCGCTGAAGGGGGAAGACGAATCTCGCTGCCCCGTCACCGTGCGACCTCTAACCGTGGCGAGTAGTTCGAAGTCCCGGTACGGTGGACTCATCCGCAGGGGTGTGCGTTCTATCTGCCGACGAGGGTACGTGATCGGTCCCTGCTGTTGAAAGTTCCGTGGCAATGTGGCACCTAGCGGGCAGAGCGAAATAGGACAAATGTGCGGCATGAGTGTGCAAATGGTCATGGTTCCCCCGGAGGGTGCCGTTGAGGAGCTCATGGTGGACCGTCGCACAGGCCACTCTTGGACGGTCAATGTCGAGCCGTTCGAACTGGCGGCCACCGTGGTGACAAACGAGTTGTGGAACGAAGTGCATGGTGTCACTGGCGACCCAACCCGTACCCACTTTCCCAAGACCGAAGTGAGTTGGCGGGAAGCGATCCTGTTCTGCAACGCGCTCTCTACCAAAGAAGGGCTGGCGCCCGTCTATGAGGTGTTAGAGCGTGTGTCAAGCCCCGGGTTTGATCGACACATCGCAGGGCAGGCGGCCGAGGCCGGTGTCTTTGGCGTGGCGGATCCGGTCCTCGGATCGGGCGTGAGCTCGGTGCGGTGCTTCAAGAAACTGCAACTGTCCGGTACGGGTGTTGGCGACAAACGCCTGGTAACGCCACCCCTCGATGTTCTCGAACAATGACTAGGCTAGTCGCGCCTTGCCCCGTCACTGGTGACTGGAGAGAAACGCCTCGATCTCGCGGGCGATCTGCATAGCCTCTTCGGATCCCACCGCATGGGAGGCGTCGGGATACACCACCACGGTGCCGTTCCGTAGCACTCGTTCGGCGACGTCGGCGGCCTTGCGGGTGTCGCGCATGACGGACCGGCCGGCCAGGATCGCCAGGACCGGCATCTCGAGACGCTCCAGGTCTTCTTCGGGGATCAGGGCCGGCTGGGGCAGCCTGATCGACTAGGAGCGCATCGCGGTCTCGATCATCCGGGCCACCGGTACGTCCTCTACCGGCGCGCCCCCGGCGGTGTACGAGGCGAAGGAGTCTCGCCAGGACTTCGGCAGCCAGGGCACAGAGGCCGGGATTGCCCGCACGGCGGTCTCGCCGGGGATGGTGCCGAAGGTGTAGGCGGGATCGATCAGCAGGAGGCTCGCCACCCGCTCGGGGCGATGGACGGCCAGGTTCGCGGCGGTCCAGCCGCCGATGGACAACCCCAGCAGATGGAACCTCTCCTCCGGCAGCTCGGCCAAGGTTTGGTCGAGCCACGCGGCGTTGTCCGCAAAGCTCTCGATCGGGACCTCTTGCACACTCAGGCCTGGCTCCCCCAGCAGGTCCAGGACGTAGACGTCCCCCAACTCCATCAGGGAGGGCATGTTGTCCGCCCAGACGGGACTGGGTGAGGACCGGCCGGGCAGCAGCACAAACGGGTGCCGGGTCGGGGAGTCGGTCGTGGCCTCGAACCGGTAAATGCGTACGAACCCGAACCCGGTGCGCACGTCCATCGTCTCGTCCGGCACGGGCATCTCCTGCCAGGCACGGCCGTAGTCGACCAAAAACGCCTCGTACCCCGCGCGGGAATTCCAGTGCCCCACGGGACTCGGGGTCCGCAGCGCGAACGCCCCGGCCACCGCCGCCACCACCAGCACGACGGCGGTGATGCCCCATACCCGGCGACGCCCACCCACGGCCGCGTGGCCGGATTCCTGCGTTGTATGGCCCACGTCTCCTCCGAACGAGTTTTGACCGATTGGTCAACTTCTGGCTTCGACGGTAGTATATCGCCATGCCAGCGCGCGCGTCACACAGCGACGGTCTGACCCGGATCGAGCGGGAGCGGCGCGCCCAGATCATCGCCGCCACCATCACCCTGGTGGCGGAGCGCGGGTACGCCGAGGCGTCCTTATCGCAGATCGCCCGGGCTGCCGGGGTGGCCAAGGGCACGGTCGTCTACCACTTCTCCACCAAGGACGCGGTTCTGACCGCCGCCTATCAGCAGGTGCTAACCGGTTTGGCCACGCATGTGGGCGAGCAGGTCGAGGCGGTCCCCGCCCGGCTGGCCCCGGGGGCGTACGTGCGAGCGATGATCGGACACCTCACCGGGCACCCCGAGCACGCCCGCATGATCGTGCAGGCAGGACTGGCGGCCGCCGCTCTCGGCGACCGGGTGCGCCCACCCGGCCAGGAACGCTGGGCTCCCCTGACGAGCATCCTGGGCGAGGCCGCCGACGCCGACGGCCGCACCGCGGACCCGGACGAACTACGGACCCTGGCGCTCCTCACCGGCGGAATGATCGACGCCGTCATCGACGAGTTCCTCGACGACCCCACCTACAACACGAACGCGGCAGCCGAGACAATCATTGAACTACTAAACGCCAGGCTCTGACCCCGACAGCCACCAGCCGGTGTGCTGCCGCCCCCCGATAGCCAGGTCTTATGTCAACTCGCTCGGCTCCGGCGCGCACGGCTTCTCGCCGAGATTCGCATCCCTACCGAGGGCCCCGGCGCGGTTCAGCTCGCATCGCGAAAGTGGGGACTAGCGACTTCGCGCTGTACGGTCGGCCACTTCAGTTCTAGGGTTGCGGACGACGGAACGACCTGACGGGGAGGCGATGTAGGCGCCGAAGCGAAAGGACCGCAAGCGGACCGCCGTTGTCAGTGACCAGCGTGATAGGCACGATCTCGCCGGTGTCTGGGTCGGTGTGGTAATCGCCCAGTCGGGGGCCGCCCAGTAGGCGTTCGGCCTCGGTCAGGGCGAGTTCGACGGCGGTGATCGCGTCATGCTGGTTCGCCGTCGGCGACCAGTGCCACCCGAACTCGTACTTCGAGTAGTAGTCGGCGATGCCGGCGACTCGCCAGGTGCCGCCGCCGGTGTCTCGTACTCGCTGAAATCGAACTGCCACGCCTAGTTCGGCCCCGTTGGCGCGGCAGCGAACGCGGCCTTGCGCTGCCGGGCCTCCTGCCGTCGTTCCCGCTGGTAGTCGGCCTTGAGTAGCAGGCCCTCCTCACCCAAAATCCGCAGGACCGTGGACTGCGACAGCCGGTGTCCATCGTGGCGGAGCACGGCCCAAATCTTGCGGTGACCCCACGCCGGATGCGCCGCCGCCATCGCCACCAGAGCCTCACGGTGGGCGTCTCGCGCGGGTGCAGGCCAAGGTCCTTTCGCCGGCTTTCCCGCCCGCGCTTTGGCCTGCCATCGGTGCCAGGAGCGTTCCGGGATGTCGAGAATCTGGCAGGACCTCGGTCGACATCCCTTCGTCGATCCGGATTACCGGCTCTTCGCGTTTTGGAGTGCGTAGCTGACCGCAGAGCCCGGTTCGGGGTGGCACAACATGTAGGGGTCCTGGCCGGTACAAGATGAGAGTTACTACGCTTCCATCTGACCGAACCAGGACCCTACTGTGCAGCCTAGTGGCAACCTCGTCGCAGACACCATCTGCCGCACGGCAGAAATCGGCTTGACGATCACCGGAGCCGCCGACGCCGGAACCTTCACCATCATCGACGCCGCCCCGGTCGCTGTCGAGGGGCACTGCCCCGACTGCACCCAACCCGGGAAACTGCGTGATCACACTGTCCGCCGACTGGTTGACCTGCCGGTCGTGGGGTTTCCCACCCGCCTGCACGTTCGTGTCCCCCGATTCACCTGCACCAATCAACAATGTCCGAGGAAAATCTTCCAAGCCTCCCTCAACTGCGCCAATGACGGGGCCAAGCTCACCCACCGGGTGACCGGCTGGATCCTCCAGCGACTGGCCATCGACCGGATGAGCGTGGCCGCCACCGCCAAGGCCCTCGGGGTGGGTTGGGAACTGGTCAATCAGGTCGCTGTGGACGCCTGCCGACAGCTCGTCTACGACAACCCCTCCCATCTGGACGGGGTGCGCATCCTCGGGGTGGATGAGCACGTGTGGAAGCACACCCGAAAGCCAGGCCAGCCGTCCAACCTGGTGACGATTCTGGTCGACCTCACCCCGCTGGCCGATGGCCGTGGGCCGGCCCGACTACTGGATATCCGCCCAGGCCGCAGCGCGGACGTGCTGCGCACGTGGCTGCAGGAACGCGACCCTGGTTTCCGCAGCCAGGTGCAGGTGGTGACCATGGACGGCTTCACCGGTTACGCCACCGCCGTCGACCAGGTACTGCCCCAGGCGAGGAAGGTGATGGATCCTTCCACGTCGTGCATCTGGCCGCGGACAAGCTCACTGGCTGCCGGCAGAGGCTCCAACGTGAGACCACGGGGCGTCGTGGACGCAAGGATGATTCGCTGTACAAGCACCGGCGGACCTTGCTGACCAGGAGGAACTACCTCACCGAGCGGCAGAACAGGCGGCTGGACCTGTTGTGGGCCACCGATGACGAATACGTGGCACTCGAGGTCACGTGGATGGCTCTCACAGGACATGATCCAGGCCTACGGGCACCCGAAGAAATCGGAGGGCAAGAAGTTGATGGAACGGATCATCAACACCCTGCGTATGGGCGTGCCGAAAGGGTTGGAGGAGCTGGCCCAGCTGGGTCGGACGTTGTGGCGTCGGCGCGAGGATGTGCTGGCTTACTTCGACATCGGGGCGTCCAACGGGCCGGTCGAGGCCATCAATGGCCGGCTAGAGCATCTACGGGAGACCGCCCTGGGGTTCCGCAACCTCGACCACTACATCTTGCGGTGCCTGATTCACTCCGGGCAGCTGCACACCCGGATCAACGCACTCTAAATCGTGAAGAGCCACATAACCATCGTTCAGCGGCCCACAACATCTCCGGGCCTCTTAAGTTACATGACTGTCATTTCAGTCAACCGTGCAGCAGCTTTATTGTGCGCTTTGATTCAGAGGTCTGAAAAGTCGCGGGAATTTCGGAACCAGGTCACGGGAATCGACTGGTCGGCGTCGCCGTTGGCCTGCATTCGTAAACCGCTCACCACGAGCGGTGCTGTGAACCGCAGGGCCGGAGGCCACGAATTCGAAAGGGTTCGTGGTCTCCGGTCTTTTCGTCGTGTCCCCCAGTTACTCGCGGGCCATCCGGTGCTTCGTCGTGTCGCCCAGGTGCCCGTTGTGTCGAATGATCAACGCTTGTGAAAACGGTGCCGAGAAACCGCTGGTGGTCAGAAGTGCTACTCGGGAGCGTTGATCAAACGACACGAACGGTCCCCGGACAACCGTCGTTGAGTCCAGGTCGTTCGTTGAGTATCGGTTGTTCGCGAGCCATTCGGTGTTCGGTGAGCTGCCCTGTCGTCCGTTGCATCTTCGGACTATTCGTCGGGCTCCGGTTGTTTCGCTAGCCCCAGTTGTTCGCGGGCCATTCTGTTCTTCGTCGAGCCACCCAACTGTCCGTTGTGTCAGATGATCAACGTTGCCGAAATCCGCGTCGCGAATCCGCTGGTGGTCAGAAGTGCTACTCGGGAGCGTTGATCAAACGACATGAACGGTTCCGGGGCAACCGTCGTCAAGCGGCCGCTCGCGAATGATCCCCGGACAACCTGCGCTGCGCGCGGGCCGGCAATCGGTTTCCGCGATTCGACCCCGGCGGATTCGTCCTCTGCGCGGTCCCGGGTCCGCTACCATCGCGCGCACCGGGGGCCGAGCCCGAACGCGGCGGTTTCGAAGACAGCGATGCGGAGGACGGCGATGTTGAGGACCGATCCGAGTTCGGTGGACTCCGGAACACGATGGATATGGTCGTCGTGAAGCTGGAGGCACCGTCGGATCAGTGGGAGAAGGTGTCGTCGTATTCCGGGTAAACCGGCGACCGCAGTCGGCAACACTGCAGTTGATACGACCGCGGCCCGCAACACTTCGGATATGGAAGGAGTCGCATCATGACCGACCGGGAAGAACATGGGCCGAAGAATCGCGGTGAGCGCGAAGCAACCGCCGCCCTGAAAGCTCAGGTCCCGTATACGCTGCTCGCGTTCCTCATCGTGGTCGTCGTCGCCGTGGCAACCGGAGACCTCAAGTGGCTGGCGATCATGACCCCCATCATCGTTTTCCCCGTCGGCGTGATCTTCTTCAAGAACAGGAAGTAGGCGGCGCTCAGCTTTGGTCGCTGAACCCGTAGAACCACATGATGTGGTGGCGCAGCAGTTCCGCCGCGTCCTCGCCCCGGCGCTCGACCACGGCGGCGAGGATCTCGCGGTGCTGCTTCTGCAGGTTCCGGCTGATCTCCGGCCAGTTCTCCAGGCCCGACACGGTCTCCTGCACGTAACCGATCGTCGCCTGGCGCAGCGACGCCATGATCGTCTCCACCACCACGTTGCCGGCCAGCGAGGCGAGCAGGACGTGGAACTCGGCGTCGTTGGCGTGGAAGTCGCGGGCGGGGAGATCGGGGTCGTCCATGACGTCCAGCAGCTCGGCGGCGCGTTCCAGGGTTTTCGCCCGTTCCTCGCCATCCGGGGCCGACGCCGCCTCGAGCGCGGACTGGGTCTCCAGGAGCAGGCGGGTCTGCACCAGGTCGCGCACGGGCAGGGAACGGGTGGCCACGTGCATGCGCAGCGCCCAGGCCAGCGCCGCCGACGGCTCCGAAATGACCACGGCGCCCGCCTTCGGGCCGGAACCGGTCGCGGAGCGCACCAGGCCCATGGCGTCGAGGACGCGGATGGCCTCGCGTACCGACGCCCGCGAAATGCCGAAGTCCTCGGCGAACTGCCTTTCGCCCGGAAGCTTGTCGCCGACGGAGATGGCCCCGCTGCGGAGGCGTTCCTCCAGCCAATCGAGGACGACCGTGTAGGCGCGGGCGGTGGTGGCGGGCATGAACGGGCCTCCTGGCGAAAACGACTTTCGTCGATGATAGGCCCGCACCGATCGGGCGTCCGACTTGGGCGTCAGACTCGGGCGCCGACCTTCACGGGCGACTCCTTGCGCCACAGGTGGTTGGCCAGGAATCCCAGCCCGGCGATCAGCGCCACGAGCATCACGGTGCCGAGGTTCAGCCCGAAGCCGTTGATGAACAGGTAGGCGACGACGCCGCCGGCGAGGCAGTAGTAGGTGGTGACCAGGATCGTCTGGCGCAGCAGGTCGCCTTCGCGGCCGAGCAGGCCGACCGTCGCGGAGGCGGCGACGATGTTGTGGATGGCGATCGGGTTGCCGCCCGCGCCGCCGATGGCCTGCGTGGCGACGATCAGCTCCGGCCGGTCGAGACCGATGGCGACGCCGGTGGAGTACTGGAACTGCGAGAACGTCAGGTTGGACACGGTGTTGGAGCCGGCGATGAAGGCGCCGAGCGCGCCGATCCACGGTGCGATGAGCGGCCACGCCGACCCGGAGATCAGCGCCGCGCCCTCGGCGAGGGTGACGGGCATGCTGGACAGGCCGGATTCGTTGAGGTCGGGGCCGGACTGGATGAGCACTCGCACCAGCGGCACGGCGAACACCAGCGCCGCGGCGGTGCCGGCGAGCTGGCCGCCCGAGATGCGCAGGGTTTCGCGGATCTGGGCGCCGTTCATGCGGTGCAGCACGTAGGCGAACACCGACGTGAGGATGAGCACGAAGCCGGGCAGGTAGAAGGGCTGGATGGTGGTGGAAACCTCGGTGCCCAGGATGTTCTTGAACGGGATGGCGATGCCCGTCAGCCACTCCTTCAGCGGGGCGATGACGCGGGTGGCCACGAGCAGGAGGGCCATGAGCACGTACGGCGCCCACGCGCGGGTCAGGCTCATGCGGGACGAGACGTCGGTGGCGGCGGCCGGTTCGATGGTGCCCATCCAGCGGGCGGGCCAGGATTCGCGGGGGCCGAAGCGGAAGGTGTCCTTCGGCATGAGGAAGCCCTTGCGGGAGGTGTACATGACCACGGCGAGGCCGATGATGCCGCCGAACATGGACGGGAACTCGGGGCCGAGGAAGCGGGCGACGAGCACATAGGGGATGGTCATGGCGACCGAGGCGTAGATGGCGAAGGGCCACACGGCCAGGCCGTCGCGGAAGCGGCGCTTGGGGCCGAAGAACCCGGTGAGCAGGGTGACGATGATCAGCGGGATGAGCACGCCGACGATGGCGTGGATGGCGGCGGTGTGGAACCCGATGGAGTTGATGAACTCCGGCATGGTGACGCCCAGCACCTTGACGCGCTCGGCGACGGCGGGGTCACCGCCGAGGCCGTTGGCCACGCCGACGAGGATCGGCGTGCCCACGGCGCCGAAGCTGACGGGGGTGGATTGGACGATGAGCCCGACCATCACGGCGGACATGGCCGGGAAGCCCATGGCCAGCAGCAGCGGCGCGACGACGGCGGCGGTGGTGCCGAAGCCGGAGACGCCCTCGATGAAGGACCCGAACAGCCAGCCGATGATGATGGCCTGGATGCGGCGGTCCTCGGAGATGTCGTTGAAGCCGGCGCGGATGGTGGCCATGGCGCCGCCGACGGTGAGCGTCGACAGCAGCAGCAGGGCGCCGAAGACGATGTAGAGCATGGTCGAGACGACGACGAGTCCTTCGATGGTCGCGGCGACGACGCCGGTGATGCTCATTTTCCAGACGGTGACGGCGACGATGACGGCGGCGACGTAGCCGACGGGCATGGCGCGTTTTGCGGGCCAGCGGAAGCCGGCGAGGAGGACGCCCACCAGCAGCAGGGGCAGCAGAGCCAGGAAGCTCAGCACGGCGAGATTGTCCATGTATCGGTCCTTTCGGCGGCCGGGCGCGTGCTCCTGGGTGGGGTTCTGCGCGGGGCCGGGGGTGCGTCGTTCGGGGATGCGGGGGCATCCGTCCCCGATCGGTGGGGAGGGGTGTCTGCCTGACGCCGGGCGGAGGTCCCCGGGCCCGCTTTGCGACGGGGCCGATCGCCTTCTCCGTGTGGTCAGTCCACAGGAGATTATGTGACTGCGGTCACCCAAATCAAGGGCCAAAACAAAAATGTTTCGGCATTTGCGTGACCTGCCTCACTGGTTTACTGTGGTCTGACCACAGCCCGGGACGGGGTCACGCTCGACTCCGCCCACCCCGCGCCGAGGCCGGAGGCGGCACCCGACGCACCCCCGGAATGCCGCTCCACCAGCTGTTTCGACGCAACCCCGGCTGCCCACCCACCCTGGAGGTCCCATGAGAATCGCGCTGTTCTCCACGTGCATCGTGGACGCGATGTACCCGAAGGTCGCCCTGGCCACCGTCCGCATACTCGAGCGCCTCGGCCACGAGGTCGTCTTCCCGCCCGGCCAAGGCTGCTGCTCGCAGATGCACGTCAACAGCGGGTACCTCGCCGACGCGCTGCCGGTCGTGCGCAACCACGTCGAGGCGTTCGAGGCGGTCGACTACGACGTCGCCGTCGCGCCATCGGGGTCGTGCGTCGCCTCCCTCGGGCACCAGCAGCCCATGGTCGCCCGCATCTGCGGCGACGACGGCCTGGCGCAGCGCGCCGCGGAGGTCGCCGGCACCACCTACGAGCTGTCGCAGCTGCTCGTCGACGTCCTCGGCATCACCGACGCCGCGGAACAGCTCGGCTCGTACTTCCCGCATCCGGTGACGTACCACCCCTCCTGCCACGGGATGCGGCTGCTGCGGCTGGGGGACCGGCAGCCCGGGCTGCTCCGCACGGTCGGCGGCATCGATTTCCGGGAGCTTCCCGACGCCGACGAGTGCTGCGGTTTCGGCGGCACCTTCGCCATGAAGAACCCGGGCGTGTCCGGGGCGATGGTCGACGCGAAGATCGGCAACATCGTCGGCACCGGCGCTTCGGTGTGCGCAGGCGGCGACGCCTCGTGCCTGATGCACATGGGCGGAGCCATGTCGCGGCGCGACGTTCCCGTCACCGCGGTGCATTTCGCCGAGATCCTCGCCTCCACCCGCGAGGAGCCCCTGGAGGTGTCGGGCCCGGTGGAATTGTCCATCCCGGAGCCGGGCCGGTTCCGCGGGCGGGCCGGTCGCCGTGCCGGCTGCGCCGACCGTGCCGTTGACGCTGATCACGTCGACGGTGCCGTTCACGCTGATCACGTCGACGGTGCCGCTCACGCCGTTCACGCCGGTCACGACACGCGCAGCGCCGCGACCGAAGGGGGCCGACGATGACCGCCATCAACCTGGGCATCCCCGCCGCCCGGCCGGTCCACGGCCACGGGAACCTGCACGCCACCACGGCCTTCCCGGCGGCGGCGAAGGAGCAGATGAAAAACGGGCAGATGCGCGCGAACATCCGCCACGCCACCCACACCATCCGCGGCAAGCGCGCCGCGGTCGCCGCCGAGCTCCCCGACTGGGAGCTGCTCCGCGACGCGGGGTCGGCGCTCAAGCAGAACGTCGCCGCCAACCTCCCCGAGCTTCTCGAGGAATTCGAGCGCAACTTCACCGCCCGTGGCGGCACGGTGCATTGGGCACGCGACGCCGAAGAAGCCAACGCCATCGTCGCAAAGCTGATCCGGGACACGGGATCGACCGAGGTCATCAAGGTGAAGTCCATGGCCACCCAGGAAATCGGGCTGGAGGCCCACCTGGCGCAGCAGGGCATCACCGCGACGGAGACCGACCTGGCCGAGCTGATCGTGCAGCTGGGCCACGACAAGCCCTCGCACATCCTCGTGCCGGCGATCCACCGCAACCGCCACGAGATCCGCGACATCTTCCTCGCCGAGATGCCCGGCACGGACGAGTCGCTGACCTCCGAGCCCCGCGACCTGGCCGAGGCCGCGCGGCTGCACCTGCGCGAAAAGTTCCTGGGCACCACCGTCGCGGTCTCCGGCGCGAACTTCGGCGTCGCCGAAACGGGCACGCTCACCGTCGTCGAATCCGAGGGCAACGGCCGCATGTGCCTGACGCTGCCGGACACGCTGATCACGGTGATGGGCATCGAGAAGATCGTGCCGTCGTTCTCCGACCTCGAGGTGTTCCTGCAGCTGCTGCCCAGGTCCTCGACGGGCGAGCGCATGAACCCGTACACCTCGATGTGGACCGGCGTCACCCCCGGCGACGGGCCGCAGAACGTGCACGTGGTGCTGCTGGACAACGGCCGCACCGCGGTCCTCGGCGACGAGGTCGGCCGCTCGGCGCTGCACTGCATCCGCTGCTCGGCGTGCCTCAACGTCTGCCCGGTGTACGAGCACGCCGGCGGGCACTCCTACGGGTCGACCTACCCCGGCCCGATCGGGGCGATCCTGTCGCCGCAGCTGACGGGCATCACCTCGGAGGAGAACGCGTCGCTGCCGTTCGCGTCGTCGCTGTGCGGCGCCTGCTACGACGTGTGCCCGGTGAAGATCAACATCCCCGAAATCCTCGTGCACCTGCGCGCGAAGGCGGTGGAGGCGCAGCGCGGGCCGGTGCCGTCGCAGATGGATCTGATGATGAAGGCCGCGTCGGCGGCGATGTCCTCCGGATCGCGCATGTCGCTGCTGGAAAAGGGCCTGCCGCTGGGCCGGCTCGTCGCCGGCCGCGACCGGAAGATCGGGTGGCTGCCCGGGTTGGCCGGCGGCTGGACCGATGAGCGCGACATCCCCGCCCCGCCGAAGAAGTCCTTCCGCGCGTGGTGGAGGAAGCACGGCACGAACAAGCGCGGGAGCGCGCCGGATGGGGCGCCCCGCAACGCCGGCGCGGCCGGAGAGCAGGAGCAGCCCCGGCAGCGGGCGCGGAGCGGAAAGCAGGAGCAGAAATGAGCGACGCCAAAAACGAGATCCTCCGCCGCATCCGGGACGCGCTCGGCGACGGGCCGGTCGCCCCGGACGTCCCGCGCAACTACCGGCGCACCTCCGGCCGGGATGCCGCGGCGACCCTGGACATGCTGGAGGACCGGCTGATCGACTACCGGGCCAACGTCTACCGCGAGACCCCGGACACCCTCCCGGCCAGGTTGGGGGAGCTGCTTTGCGACGCCCGCCGGGTCGTCGTCCCCTCCGGATTGGATCGGGCGTGGCTGCCCGAGGGCGGTGCCGGAAGCGACGGCGCGCCGGGTGCGTCCCGCTTTCACGCCGACACGGCCGATGCGCCGCTCGGGGTTCGCGAGCTCAACGACACGGTCGACGCCGTGGTGACGTCGTCGACGGTGTCCTGCGCGGAGACCGGGACGATCTTCCTCACCGGTCGGCCGGACGAGGGCCGCCGCGCCATCAGCCTGGTGCCCGACCACCACATCTGCATCGTGCCCGCCGGCAGCGTCACCGAACTCGTGCCCGAGGCGATGGCCCGGGTCGAGCCGACCGCGCCGATCACCATGATCTCCGGCCCCTCCGCGACGTCGGACATCGAGCTCGAGCGCGTCGAGGGCGTGCACGGGCCCCGCCGCCTGGACGTCATCCTCCTCGGCTGACCCGGCACGCACCACGCCCGACAACAGCCCCCGGCCGCCGGAACCCGCCGGCCGGGGCGGAAATGGAACCAACCTGATGTTCAAGAAGATCCTCGTGGCCAACCGCGGCGAAATCGCCATCCGCGCCTTCCGCTCGGCCTACGAACTGGGAATCAAGACCGTCGCGGTGTACCCGCACGAAGACCGGTATTCGATCCACCGGCAGAAGGCCGACGAGGCCTACCAGATCGGCGTCGAGGGCCACCCCGTCCGCGCCTACCTCGACGTCGGCGAGATCATCCGCGTCGCCGTGGAATCCGGGTGCGACGCCATCTACCCGGGCTACGGCTTCCTTTCGGAGAACCCGGATCTGGCCCGCGCCGCCGAGGAGGCCGGCATCACCTTCATCGGCCCCCGCGCCGAGGTGCTGGAGCTCGCGGGCAACAAGGTGGAGGCGCTGCGCGCGGCCCAGCGCGCGGGCATCCCGACGCTCCGGTCGACGGAGCCGTCCGACGACGTCGACGCGCTGCTGGAGCAGGCCGACGAAATCGGTTTCCCCATCTTCGTCAAGGCCGTCGCGGGCGGCGGCGGGCGCGGCATGCGCCGGGTGGAAACCCGCGAGGCGCTGCCCGACGCCCTGGGCGCGGCGATGCGCGAGGCGGCGACCGCCTTCGGCGACGCGACGGTATTCCTCGAGCAGGCGGTGCTGCGGCCCCGCCACATCGAGGTGCAGGTGCTCGCCGACGCCACGGGCGAAACGGTGCACCTCTTCGAGCGCGACTGCTCCCTGCAGCGGCGCCACCAGAAGGTGGTGGAGATCGCGCCGGCCCCCAACCTCGACGAGGGCATCCGCGAGGCCCTGCACCGCGACGCCGTGAAGCTGGCCCGCGAGCTCGGCTACGTCAACGCCGGCACGGTCGAATTCCTGGTGGACACCGTCGGAGAGCGCGCCGGCGAGCACGTGTTCATCGAGATGAATCCCCGCATCCAGGTCGAGCACACGGTCACCGAGGAAATCACCGACCTCGACATCGTCCAGGCGCAGCTGTGCATCGCCGCCGGGCAGACGCTGGCGGACCTGGACATCGCCCAGGACCGGCTGCGCGTGCGAGGGGCGGCGATGCAGTGCCGCATCACCACCGAGGACCCGGCGAACGACTTCCGCCCGGACGTCGGGCGCATCTCGGCGTACCGCTCGGTCGGCGGCGCGGGCGTCCGGCTCGACGGCGGCACCATCTACGCGGGCGCGGAAATCTCCCCGCACTTCGATTCGATGCTGGTCAAGCTGATCTGCCGGGGCCGGGACCACCAGGCCGCCGTCCGGCGGGCGCGCCGGGCGCTGGCGGAGTTCCGCGTCCGCGGGGTGGCCACCAACATCAGCTTCCTCCGCGCGGTGGTCGCCGACGAGGAGTTCCTGGCGGGCAACGTGACCACCGACTTCATCGAGAAGCGGCCCGAGCTGCTCCGCGGCGAGGCGTCGGCCGATCGCGGCACGAAGGCATTGAGGTGGCTGGCCGAGGTGACCGTCAACAAGCCCCATGGCGAGCCCGTCGCGGGCCCGGACCCGCGCGCCAAGCTGCCCCGGCACCCCGGCGACAAGCTGGACGAACCCCTGCGCTCGCCTTTCGACGGCCCGTCGCGGCATGTCCCGCCGGCCGGGTGGCGGCAGGTGCTGCTCGAAGAAGGCCCCGAGGGGTTCGCCGCGAAACTGCGTGAGCAGCGGGCCGTGGCGGTGACGTCGACGACCTTCCGCGACGCCCACCAGTCCTTGCTGGCCACGCGCGTGCGCACCCGCGACCTGCTGGCCGCGGCGCCGGCGTACGCGCACACGCTGCCGCAGCTGCTGTCGGTCGAGGCCTGGGGCGGCGCGACCTACGACGTCGCGCTGCGCTTCCTGGGCGAGGACCCGTGGGAGCGGCTGCGCCTGCTGCGCGAGGCGATGCCGAACATCCCCATCCAGATGCTGCTGCGCGGGCGCAACACCGTCGGCTACACGCCGTACCCGGTGGAGGTGACCGACGCCTTCGTGCGCGAGGCCGCCGACACGGGCGTGGACATCTTCCGCATCTTCGACGCCCTCAACGACGTCGAGCAGATGCGCCCGGCGATCGAGGCCGTCCGCCGCACCGGCACCGCCGTCGCCGAAGTCGCCCTGTGCTACACCGGCAACCTCGCCGATCCCGCCGAGGACCTGTACACGCTCGACTACTACCTGGAGCTGGCGCAGCGCTGCGTCGACGCCGGCGCGCACATCCTGGCGATCAAGGACATGGCGGGCCTGCTGCGCCCTGCGGCGGCGAAGACGCTGGTCTCGGCGCTGCGGGAGCGTTTCGACCTGCCCGTCCACCTGCACACCCACGACACCGCGGGCGGCCAGCTGGCGACGATCATGGCGGCCGTGGAAGCCGGCGTGGACGCCGTGGACGTCGCCGATGCCTCGATGGCCGGCACGACGTCGCAGGTCTCCGCGTCCGCCCTGGTCGCCGCGCTCGAGCACACCGACCGCGACACCGGCATCCCGCTGGACGCGATCTCCGCGATGGAGCCGTACTGGGAGGTCATCCGCACCATGTACCGGCCGTTCGAGTCGGGGCTGACCGCCCCGACCGGCCGCGTCTACCGCCACGAGATCCCCGGCGGGCAGCTGTCCAACCTGCGCCAGCAGGCGATCGCCCTGGGCCTGGGCGACCGTTTCGAGGCCATCGAGGACATGTACGCCGCGGCCGACGCGATCCTCGGGCGGCTGATCAAGGTGACGCCGTCGTCGAAGGTCGTGGGCGACCTGGCGCTGGCGATGGTGGGCATGGGCGTCGACCCGGCGGAGCTGGCCGCCGACCCCGCCAACTTCGACATCCCCGATTCGGTGGTGAACTTCCTGGCCGGCGAGCTGGGCACGCCGCCGGGCGGGTGGCCCGAACCGTTCCGGACGCGGGCCCTGCGCGGCCGCGGCGTCACCGGGGGAGTGAAGGACCTGAGCGAGGAGGATTCCCGTGCGCTCGCGGCGGATTCCGCGACGCGCCGGGCGACGCTGAACCGGCTGCTGTTCCCCGGCCCCACCCGCGACCACCTCGAGCACCGCGCGAAGTACGGCGACCTGTCGTCCCTGCACACACGCGATTTCCTCTACGGCCTGACGCCGGAGCGGGAGCACGTGATCTCGCTGGGCAAGGGCGTCCGGCTGCTGGTCACGCTCGAGGCGATCTCGGAGCCGGACGAGAAGGGCATGCGCACCGTGATGGTCGCCCTCAACGGCCAGCTGCGGCTCGTCGACGTCCGCGACCACTCGGTCGCCACCGAGATCCCGGAGGTGCGCCGGGCCGATCCCGCCGACCCCGGCCACGTCGCCGCGCCCTTCGCGGGTGCCGTCGCCGTCACGGTCGCGGAAGGTGACGTCGTGGAGGCCGGCGCCCAGGTGGCCACCATCGAGGCGATGAAGATGGAGGCGTCCATCACCGCGCCCGTCGGCGGCACGGTCACGCAGGTGCCGCTGGCCGGGGTCACCCAGGTCAACGGCGGCGATCTGCTGCTCGTGCTCGCCCCGGATGCGGGGGAGCCCGCCTAACCGCGCGACTTGCCGGTGGTGAAGCCGATCAGCTTGTGCGTGCCGTCGCACAGCGGCTTGATGGAGGATGCCCCGCACCGGCACAGCGCCACCACCGCGCGATCGGGGCGTTCGGGGTCCGCGCCGGGTTCGGCGGCGATGGCGAAATCACCGCGGACCAGCAGCGGGCCATTCGGGCAGGCGGTGATCACGGTGCGGGCGTCGTCGTCGCTCATCGGCCGGCACCCCCGCCCTCGCCGTCGGCCGGAGCCGGGATCGCGCCGCCGGGTTCGCGCAGCGCGGACCGCCCGTCGGACCAGGCGGCGTCGATGTGCGCGCCGACGAGGTCGTCCATGTGCAGGCTCGCCGCCGCCCCGAAGAGGATGTCCGCGGCCAGCTCCGGCTCGTCGTCGGCCAGGCCACCCGCCAGATCCCGGCCGGCGATCTGCTCGTGGACGGCGTCGGCTTCCACGTGCTCGTCGAAATACCAGGTGACGTCGTTCCCGTGCCCGTGGCGTCGGAAAGCCCGCGCGTAGTGCTTGTTCGGGATCGACGACGTCATCTCGAACGCCGCCAGATGCCCGACGATCGCCCCGCGCAGCCGGTGGTGCAGGCCGAAGAAGCTCATCATGTTCAGCGAGGCCAGCGTGATCGCGGGGACCCGGTCGACGTAGGCGTCGGGGGCGTCGGAAAGCCCCATGCCGCGCAGCGTGCCGGCGAAAATCTCGGCGTGCATGCGGCCGGGGCGGCCGTTGCCGTACTCGTCGGACTGGATCTCCACCAGCGCCGCCTTCGCCCGGCCGCGCAGGCGCGGGATCGCCCACGAATGCGGGTCGGCCTCGCGCAGCGTGTAGATCGAGCGCAGCACCAGCAGTTCGCGCAGCTGCTCCTCGGTCGCCTTGCGGCCCGCCCACATGGCCAGGCCCGGCTTTGCGACGGCATCCGTCATCGCGAACAGCGCCTCGGTCACGGTGCGGCCGGTGGCGGGTTCGGTGGCGGTGACGGCGGCGTCGGGAAGCTCGACGATGTCGTGCAGGACGGTGTCGAAGGCGTCCTCGATGCGGGCGCGGATGGCCAGGAGGTCGGGATCCCACTCGAAATCGCCCGCGACCCAGCGCGCCGGGCCGTAGTGGAGCAGGTAGAGGAGGAAAAGCGTCAGCTGCGCGTCATCGTGGTGGAGGAGCGCGTCGCCGGTGTCTCCGGCGCATTCGGCCAGCGCGCTGTCGACGTGATCGGCGAGCGCCCGCATCGTCTCGGGCGTGTGCGCGGTGCGGCCGGTGAGCAGATCGAGCAACAATGCGCTGGCCGGTCCGCGCGGCGCGGGTGGTCCGGGAACGGCGGCGCGGTCGTCGGACGCCGGGATTTCCGGGGCCTCCGGTGCGTGGTTCGCGAGGGTCATCGGGGACTCGTTTCGGGTCGGGGATGCGTCCATCGACGGCGCGGCACGCGCGCGCACCGGCAACGCCGCAAAAAGGTGAACGCCATTCTAACGAGAATGCGGAAGCGGCGGACGGGCGTCGGCCCGGGCAGCGGATGGTGCGGCTGACGTGCGTCGGTCCGGGCGGTGGTTGGTGCGGTGGTGCACGGGCGTCGGATGGTGTGGTGGACGGCGGCGGATGGCGGTGGATGGTGCGGCGCGGATCCGCGGCCGTCGCTACCATCGCGCACACCGGTGACCGAGCGGAGGCTGCGGCGCCGCGGAAGCACGACGACACCAAGCCAACGACGAGACCATTCGATCGACCGACCCCTTCGAACGACGGGGCAGGCAGACGCCGGGCCCGCCCGGCTGAAGCCGGACCGGATCGGGTCGGGTCGGGTCGAGGATGAGCGCGAGAGGAAGTGCGGATCATGGCCAGTGGCGACTCCGCCAAAAACGGGAAGAGCGGGAAGAGCGGCTCGGGCCGCGGGAACTCGGGCGGCAAGGGCGACCCGGGGCCGTCGGTGAAGGACCCCGAGGTGTACGAGGCGCTGCGCGATGACGGCGCGAGCAAGGAGAAGGCCGCGCGCATCGCCAACGCAGCGGCGAACACCTCCCGCAAGAAGGTCGGCCGCAAGGGCGGCGAAGCCGGTTCCTACGAGGACTGGACCGTCGATGAACTGCGCGACCGGGCTCGCGAACTGGACATCGATGGCCGGTCGTCGATGAACAAGGATGAGCTGATCGCGGCCCTGCGGGAGCACTGAGGGCCGCGTCCCGGTTCCCCGGTGTCGGAACAGTTGCCGGGCCCTGGCGCTCGCGGCCGTCACCGTCGCCAAGCGACCGGCGCCGAACCGCCGCCCGCACACGCTGCACTCGCGGCACCTGCCGCACTTGCCGCGCCCACCCATCCGTCTGGCGCAGCACGCACGCCAACCCACCCCGAATGCGCATACCCACCCGCTTTAACAGGTGGGTTGGCGCATTCGGGGTGGGTTCGCAGAGGAGGGGACGGTGACCGAGCGCGATTCGGGGTGGGTTAGCCATTGCGTACCGGCAGATCGCGATGGCCGAGCGCGTCGCGGTTCCCCGGTGCCGGACCATGTGCCGTCCCATGGCGCACGCGGCCGTCACCGTCGCCGAGCGTCTCCGCTCCCGCGTAAGCCGTTCGCAACCTACCGGGACAAGACAGCTACTCCTCGAGCTACTCCTCGAGCTGCTCTTCCGCGCGCTCGATGACCTCGTCCGGCGTGACCCCCTTGTCTTTCAGCGCGGCGAGGTCCTTCCGCTTGCCGCGCACGGCCCGCAGTTCATCGCCGAGCCCCACCAGCCGCGTCGCATGCTTCACCGCATCGCCGACGGTCGGCTCGGTGAGAACGTGCTCGGCCAGGCCCGCCTTGCGGATGGCCTCCTGGACCGATCGATTGGGGCGGGCGATGATCAGCGGCAGCATTTCCGCCTCGAGGTGGTCGATGATCGACGTCAGCGCCCCCGCGCCGGTGAAATCGACGTCGGCGATCGCCGCGGCGTCGAGGACGACCGCCGCGTAGGGCCCCTCGTCGCCATCGAGCTCCTCCTTGAGCTGGTCCACGACGAACTCGGAGTCGGCGTACCACAGCGACGCCTCCACCGACCACACCAGAACGCCCGGGACCTGCACCGTCGGGGTGCCGGCGTCGACGGGCACCCAATGGTTCGACTTCGGGATCATCCCCTTCCGGTGCGTCGGCGGGCGGGCCTCGCGCCGGGTCCGATCGAGCAGCGTGACCAGCGCGGCGATGAGGACGCCCTGCACCACCCCGACGAACGCCACCAGCACCACGGTGGCCAGGCACACCGCGAATTCGATGCGGCTGAACCGGGCGATCCGCGACATCGACCGCACCTTGATCAGCCGCGCCGCCACCGTGAGCAACACCGCAGCCAGCGCCGCCGTCGGCAGCAGGGGAATGAGGCCCGCGCCCAGGAAACCGGCCGCCGCCACGATCGCCGCGGCCACGAGCCCCGCGACCTGTGACTTCCCCTTCGCGGCGGTCACCACGGCCGTGCGGGGCGGGGAGGCGTTGACGGCGAAGGAACCGAGCGCCCCGGCGATCGCCGACGCCACGCCGATGGTCCCGAGGTCGCGGTCCAGGGTCCGCCGCTCGCCGGGGAACGACGCCTCCGTCGCGCCGGTTTGGATGACGATGAGAATCGAGATGACCAGCGCCGTCGGCAGCAGCGCCATCGCCGCCGACGGGGTCACCGACGCGAAGTCCAGGTTCGGCGGCGCCAGGTTCGGGCGCGGGACCGTGACCACGCCCCTGCCGCCCAGATCCGCCGCGGCGGAATAGGCCATGGCCGCGGCGATGCCGACCAGCGCGCCCGGCACCCGCGGGCCGATCATCCGCGCCCCGAGGGTGAAGAACAGGACGAGGCCCGCCACCGACACCGTCAGCCAGTTGATCTCGCCGAGGCTGGTCAGCATTTCGACGACGCCGGAGATGGCCCCGCCACCGTGGCGCGGCAGGCCCATCGCCACGGGCAGCTGGTCGACGATGATGTCCAGCCCGATCCCGGCCAGCAGGCCGATGGTCACCGGCCGGGACAGGAACTGGGTGATCCACCCGCCGCGGAACACCCCGACGATCAGCAGAATCGCGCCGACCAGCACCGACGTCAGCATGAGCGTCTCGGCGTGGATGACCGGGTGCCCCGCCGGAGTGAGCTCGCCGACGGTGGCCGAGCCCGTGATGGCGCCGCCGGCCGCGGCCGCCGCGAGCATCGGGGCGATCGACGAATCCGCGCCGACCGACAGCGTGCGGTGCCCGCCGAGCAGCGCGAAGACCACGGACCCGACGATGAACGCCACCAGGCCGGCGATCGCGGGGGCGCCGACCAGCTGCGCGGTGCCCATCGACCCGGGCAGCGCGATCGCCGCCAGCGTCAGGCCCGCCATCGCGTCGCCGGGCAGGCTGCGCCGGGCGCCGACCAGCGCCGGCGGCACCAGACTCCGCGGTGACGGAGAGCGCGGCACCAGACGGCCCAGCCCCAGTCGGGGCGAGCCCGGACGCCGCGGCCGCGACGGTTCCCGGCCCGCGGCCGGTCGCCCGGCGCCGCCGCCCGTCTCGCTCCCGTCATTGCCCATGCCCCAATTAAACGTGGCGCCGCCGGAGGCCGGGGAAGCCGCTACCCTCGACGGCACGCCACCCGAAAGGAATCCCGTGACCCGGACCCGCACGCTGGGCGTCGTCATCCCATGCCTGAACGACGGCGAATTGCTGCGCCGCTGCCTCGCCGCCTTCGCGGCCCAATCGACGCCTGCCGACGAGATCGTGGTGGTGGACAACGGCTCCACCGACGACTCCGCGGCCGTCGCCGCCGAGTTCGGCGCCCGGGTCGTCGACGAGCCCCGCCGCGGCATCACCTGGGCCACCCGCACCGGCTTCGACGCCTCGACCTGCGACGTCATGCTCCGCACGGACGCCGATGTGGCTCCCGCGCCGGATTTCGTCGGCAAGCTGCATGCCGCGTGGGACGCCGCCGACGCCAACTCCGGGCCGGAGCACGGCCAGCGGGAGGTCGTCGGGGTGACGGGCTCGGGCCGGTTCGAACTCCCCGGCATCCGGGGGCGCTTGGCGACGGCCATGTACCTCGGGGCATACCGCGCATCCGTGGGTTCGGCCCTGGGGCATCAACCGTTCTTCGGGACGAATTACTCGATCCGCCGGTCGTGGTGGGAGGAGGTGCGCGACGGCGTCGATTTCTCCGACGTCGAGGTCCACGAGGACATGCACCTGTCCTTCGCCGTGCGCCCGCACGAGACGGTGTGGTTCCAGCGGGATCTGGTGCTGGACATGGACCCGCGGGCGCTCGTCGGCATGCGCCAGGTGGCCCGCCGGTTCCGGCGCGGCGCGCACACCATCCGGGTCAATTGGCGCGACCAGCACCCGCCCCGGCGCCTCGGCGAGCGCGGGCTGCTGCCCGGGTCGGCGGGCGCCGGGAAAAAGCCCGTTGTCCGGCGGTGATGACGGGCCTACCCTGGAAGTCGGAGGCGCATCAGCGTCTCCGCCCCAGAGCCGAGGAGGGATCGGACATGGCCGTCGATTGGGTTGCGGACGTCAAGAAGTACGCACCGGATGCGGATGATGCCGTACTGGAGAACATGCTGAAGACCTACCGCCTGGTGCTGTCCCAGAGGGACTCCGCCGCCGTGGCCTTCAGCGACCCGGAGGAGCTGAAGACCGTCCGGGAGAGCTTCCTGAAGAAGAAGCTCGGCCTGACCGAAGACGACGAGGCGCTCGACGCCGCGATCGCCGAGGTCGGGGAGAAGATGCGCGACGGCACCCGCAATGGCCGTCTCGCCGTTTACTACCTGTTGGCCGAGAAGTTCGGGAAGCTCGACGTCTTCCGCTGACCGGTGGTTGCCGCGGCCCGGGGCGGCGGCCGGGCGCGATTGCCGCAACCGATGAATCGGACGGCGTTTTCGCCTTCGCCGCTCCCGCGCCGGGAAACACCTATAAGCTCCGTTTGGTAGGGACGCAAATGTCGCCGGCCCCGGGTCCGCCCGCGGTCGGCCAACGGTCGTCGCGGCCGGCGGCCGTCGCCGGTCCTATCGAAGGGAGCTTGGTTCGCCATGGCCGCCGAGGATGAGCGCCGGGACGTCGCAAAGCGGTTCACCCCGCGCTACGACCGCATGGCGCGCAAGGCGAGCTCGACGGTGATCGGCACGTATTCCACCTCGTTTTCGCTGGCCACGCGCCTGTTGGGGAAGCGCGAGCGTCAGGACATACGGAACCTGTACGCGATGGTGCGCATCGCCGACGAGATCGTGGACGGCACCGCCGCGGAAGCGGGCTGTTCCGACGACGAGATCCGCGTGCTTCTCGACGAATACGAGGAGCAGGTGCTGCGCGCGCCCTCGATTGCCTTCCACTCCGATCCCGTGCTGCACGCCTACGCGGGCACGGTGCGGCGCTGCGGGATCGAGGAAGACCACGTGCGGGCGTTCTTCCGGTCGATGCGCCGCGACCTGACCGAAACGACCTACGACCCCGACGCCCTGGACGAGTACGTATACGGGTCGGCCGAGGTCATCGGCCTGATGTGCCTGTCCATCTTCCTCGCCGGCCACCCAGCCGGCGCCGCCGACCGAGCCACCATGACGTCCGGGGCGCGGAGCCTGGGCGCGGCGTTCCAGAAGATCAACTTCCTCCGCGACCTGGCCGAGGACACCGGGCAGCTCGGGCGGACGTACTTCGACGAGCTGGACGGCAGGACGCTGACCGAGCCGATCAAGGAGAAGCTGCTCGACGACATCGACGCCGACCTCGCCGACGCGCGCGTGTCCATCCCGCTGCTGCCCGGCGCCGCCCGCGCGGGGGTGCTCGCGGCGACGGACCTGTTCGCCGAGTTGTCCCGGCGCCTGCGCGCGACGCCGGCGGAGCAGATCGCGACTTCCCGGATCCGCGTGCCCGGCCCGAAGAAGACCGCCATCGCCGGCCGCGCCGTCGTCGCCGCCGCCCGGATGGGGCGGACGGGACGCGGGAGGCGGGCCCTCCCATGATCCCCGCCGCCGTGGAACCCTTCGTCTACCTGGTCATTTTGCTGACCACCCTGGTGTGCATGGTGCTGTGCGACTTTCGCTGGCGGCTGGCGTTCTTCCACGATGCGCGGCGGGCGTGGGCGGTCAGCGCGCTGATGCTGGCGCTGTTTCTGGCGTGGGATGCGCTGGGGATCGTCACCGGCGTGTTCTTCCGGGGTGGCTCGCCGTTCATGACGGGCATCGAGCT
This sequence comes from Corynebacterium halotolerans, assembly GCF_001056295.1. Taxonomy (GTDB): domain Bacteria; phylum Actinomycetota; class Actinomycetes; order Mycobacteriales; family Mycobacteriaceae; genus Corynebacterium; species Corynebacterium hansenii. The sequence continues at coordinate 9,371 of NZ_JVMD01000032.1, read as the reverse complement.
GGCGCCCGAGATGCCGCTGGAGGAGCCGATTTTCCTGTTCTTCCTGACGTACCTGACCATGAACCTGACCTCCGGGGCGCGCCTTCTGCTGGGGGCGCGGGGACCGGAAGGAGCGGCGCCATGACGTACCTGCTGATCAGCGTGCCGTTCATCGTCCTGGCGCTGGCCCTGTGGCTGTGGCGCCGAGGCAGCGCGCCCCGGCAGCTCGCCGTCACGGCGCTAGTGGTGGCGGTGCTGGTGGTGCTGACCACCGTCTTCGACAACTTCATGATCCTCGCCGGACTGGTCGGCTACGACGAGGCGCAGATGAGCGGCCTGTACATCGGCGCGATGCCCGTGGAGGATCTGCTCTACGCCATCGTCGCGGGCATTGCGGTGCCGGCGCTCTGGACGGGGCACCGCGGTGGTCCGGCCGCCGCGAGAGGCGGCGGCGCGAACGACGAAGGGAAGGTGGATCCGACGTGAGGACGATTCTGAGCGTGCTGGGGGCCTCGCGCCCGATCAGCTGGGTGAACACGGCGTTCCCGTTCGGCGCCGCGTATCTCGTCTCCGGCGGCGGGTTCGACGCGGTTTTCTGGCTGGGGGTGCTGTTCTTCCTCGTGCCGTACAACATCGCGATGTACGGCATCAACGACGTCTTCGACTACGAGTCCGACATCCGCAATCCCCGCAAGGGCGGGGTCGAGGGCGCGGTGCTGTCGAAGGATCTGCATTCGGCGCTGTTGTGGGCGTCGGCGATCACCGTCGTGCCCTTCGCCGTCTATCTGTACGCGGTGGGCACGTGGGCGTCGGCGGCGTGGCTGACGCTGTCGCTGTTCGCGGTGGTGGCGTATTCGGCACCCTATCTGCGCTTCAAGGAGCGCCCGTTCCTGGATTCGGTGACGTCGTCGACGCACTTCGTCACTCCGGCGCTGGTCGGCGGGGCGATGGCGCCGGGATCGCCGCCGGCGGGTTTCTGGGTCGCCGTCGCGTCCTTCTTCCTCTGGGGCGTCGCCAGCCACGCCCTCGGTGCGGTGCAGGACGTCCGCGCCGACCGGGAGGGCGGGCTGGACTCCATCGCGACGGTTCTCGGTGCACGCGCCACGGTCCGCTTTTCGACGATCACGTACGCCGTCGCCGCTGCCCTCCTCCTGCTGTTGCCGTCGCCGGGTTGGGTGGTCGCGCTCGCCGCGATCACGTATGCCGTCAATGCCGGGCGCTTCTGGACGATCACCGACGACCGCTGCGAGGACGCCCACCGCGGTTGGACCGTGTTCCTGTGGCTGAACTTCCTGGTCGGGGCCGTGGTCACCATCACCATGCTGTGGGTGTGGGTGCGGTAGCCCCGCCGGTCCGACCCCGCCGCACCCCGGCCACCGCAACCCCCGCCGCAAACCCACCCCGAATGCGCAGACCCACCCGTTACAGGGGGTGGGTCTGCGCATTCGGGGTGGGTCAACTAGACCGAAGCCGCGTCGATCCTGCGCGCTCAGTCGACCTCGCCGCGCAGCCACTCCGCCAGCACCAGGGCGTGGTTGTGGTCGCGGTCCTTCGCCGCGTAGACCAGGACCAGCGGCTTTGCGACGGTCGCCGCACCGGCCGCGCGGATCAGTTCCGCCAGTTCGGCCGCCTCGGAATCGGCGCCATCTGCCGCGCCATTGTTGCCGCTTCCGGCCCCGGCGCCATTGTTGCCGCTTCCGGTCCCGGCCCCTTCATCTCCGCTGCCCCGACGTGATTCGGGGATCCGCTTCGCCCGCTCGTCGAGTTCATGGCGGTAGCGGTCGGCGAATCCGCCGAACTTGTCCGGGTCGTGGCCGAACCATTTCCGCAAGTCGGGGGAGGGGGCGACGTCCTTGAACCAATCATCGAGGTCGACGTCGTCTTTGGCCACTCCCCGCGGCCAGAGCCGGTCGACGAGCACGGTGCGCCCGCCGCCCGCGCCGTCGGCGCCGGACCGAAGATCGTGGATTTTGGCCGTGCGGATCGACCCGCCGCCGGCGTCCCCCGATGCTTCGCCCGCCGACGTTTCTCGCGTTGTATCGCCCATGGCCCGACCTTACGCGTGTGCGAGCCGAACGCCGTTCGGTTCGCCGAAGGGGCAGCGCCACACCGTTAACGGAGGTGAGCGGGGCTTCGGCTCTCCCGCCCATCTCCGCTCGGTGTTACCATTTCGTAGGCAAATGCAGGGCCGGAGTGATGGAATCGCGCCGCCGTCGGCGAAGGCGGTGCGCGCCCCCGGCAGTGAATGGAGGAACGCCATGCAGTATCTCCTGAGCGTCCACGGGCGCCGTGACATCAACCCCTACGACTCGGACGAGGACATGCACGCCGCGTTCGAACGCGTCGGCGTGTTCAACCAGTCCCTCCAGGACCGTGGCCATTGGGTGCTCGCCGGCGGGCTGGTCCCGCCGGAGGCGGCGAAGACCGTGCTTCCCGACGGGTCGGTCGTCGACGGCCCGTACCTCGACGCCGACACGTTCCCGAGCGGCTTCTGGATCATCGAGGCCGACGGCGACGACATCGCCCTCGACCTGGCCTCCGAGGCCGCCGAGGCCTGCGCCAACACCGTGGAGATCCGCGCGCTGGCGGAGTAGCCCGACAACCGGTTGCGGCGCGCGCCGCCGGATGGGACCTACCGTGGGGGCATGACCCCGGAATTCATCGTGGAACTGCGCCGGCACGTCGGCCATGCGGAACTGTGGCTGATCGGCGTGACGGTCATCGTCGTGCGCGGCGACGACGGCGCCGAGGAGGTGCTGCTGGTCCGGCGCGCCGACGACGGCCGGTGGACGCCGGTGACCGGCATCGTCGACCCCGGCGAGGAACCCGACGTCGCCGGCGTGCGCGAGGTTCTGGAGGAAACCGCGCTAAACGTCGAGCTGGAATCGCTGCTGGCCGTGCAGGCCACCCGCGCCATCGAGTACCCCAACGGCGACCGGGCGCGGTACCTGGACCATGCCTTCGTCGCGCGGGTGGCCGGTGACGGGGGCAGTGGCGGGGCCGGACAAGATGCCCGGCCACACCCCGCCGACGGCGAGAACACCGCCGCCGAATGGGTGCCGCTGTCGCAGGTGCCGTCCATGGGGCCCCGCTTCGACCGCACCGTCGAGCTGGCCATCCGCGCCCGCCGCGGCGAATCCGACGGTGCGGTTCTCTTCGGCGAGGAGGAACGCCCCCGATGAGCGGGGACCTCGACTCCTTCCGCGACGCGGTCATCGACGACATCAACGTCGATGCCTGCCGCCTGCTCGTCGTCGGCATCAATCCCGGCCTGTGGACGGCCAAGGTCGGCGCGCCCTTCGCCCGGCCCGGAAACCGCTTCTGGCCGGCGCTGCACGAGGCCGGCATCACGCCCCGGCTCGTCGACGCGCGCGAGGGGCTTTGCGACGACGACCTCCGCATGCTCGCCCGGGTGGGCCTCGGGTTCACCAACGTGGTGGCCCGTGCGACGGCGCGCGCGGGCGAACTGTCGGATGAGGAAATCCGCGCCGGCGGCCGCATCCTCGACGACAAGGTCGCCCGCCAGCGGGAGGCCCGGGGTGGCCCGGAGATCGTCATGGTCGCGGGCATCGGGGCATTCCGCACGGCGTTCGGAGCGAAAACGGCGGGCGGGAAGCCGGTGGCCGTCGGCAAGCAGGACCGGGAAATCGGCGGCGCGGAGACCTGGGTCGTGCCCAACCCCAGCGGCCTCAACGCGCACGAGACGATCGCGTCGCTGGCGCGGGCGTACCGCGAGGTGTGGGAGCGACTGGGTTAGGCGCGGCCCGGCCGCAGCCGGGGCATGATGCGCTTTTCCGCCATGTGCAGCTGCATCGCCGGCATCCGGCCCAGGACCGACGCCGCCCGCGCGGGGCCCGGCATCATCAGGCCGCGCCGGGCGAGCGCCGGGCCGATCGTCGCCAACAACTCCGCCGCCGACGCAACCGGGCGCATGAACAGGGTGATGCGGTCGATCAGGCCGTCGGCGCCCAGGTGCAGCCACTGGATCTCCTCCAGCGGGCGGCCGTTGACGGTGTTCGTGGCATGGACCGCCCAGTCCGGCCCGGCGCCCGTCACGCGGGCGACGTCGACGTCGTCGAGGACGTCGAATGCCGCGGCGAACACCCCGGCGACGTCGACGGGGCCGGTGAAGTCGAAGGCATCCGTCAGGGGCGACACCAACGTGACCCCGGGCGACATCAGGGCGCGCATGCCGTCCACGTCCATTGCGCGGTCCGCCGCGACCCATGCGGCAATGGGATCGGGGAGGTCGGTGGGCGGGGTGGAGTCGGTCATGGGGAGTCCTTTCGTCGGGCGAGTTTCAGGCCCCGCTCGGCGGCGCGGCCGACCGGCACCATCGACGCCACGCACACCGCCGCGCCGAAGAGCAGGCACAGGATGATGCCCCACTCGCCGCCCAGCCCCGTCACGCGCCCGACCAGCGGCGCGACGAGCGACAGCGTGAACGGCACGAAAAACCCGATGTAGGACAGCGCGTAGAACACGCCGATCAGCGCGCCGAGCTCGTCGGGGCGGGCGATGGCCTCGACCTCGCGCAGGCCGGCGACCATCATGATGCCGTAGCTGGCGCCCAGCACGATCGCCGCGGGGAACACCATCGCCGCGCTGTCCAGCCACACCGTCGCCGCCGCGAGCAGCATGCCCGCGCACGCGATGCCCAGCGCCAGCACCGACAGCGGCAGCATGCCCTTCGCGGCGACGCGGGCGGCGGTCGGCTGGATGAGCATGCCCGCGATCATGGCCACGCCGGCGAGCGCGCCGATGTACGCCGTCTTCATGCCGACGTCCTGTGCGACGTAGACGGGCAGCGTCACGAAGGACACCGTCACCGTGCCGAACACCCACGGCGCCCATGCCGCCACCGCCCACAGGAACGTGCCGGTCAGCGCGATTTTCGGGATCAGCGGGCCGCGCCGGGCGGTCGCCGCACCGGTGCGGAACTGGGTTTCCGGGGTGGTCCACATGATCGGGATGACCACCGCCAGCACGCACAGGAACACCAGGTAGGGCACCAGTTTCGGGCCGGGAGCGAACTCGGCGACCAGGCCGGCGACGAAGGGCCCGCCGCCGAACCCCGCGGATACGGCGACGGTTGCGCGCCGGGGGCCCGCGGCGGGCTTGTCGACGGAAAGCTGCTTGATCCACGCCGCCCCGCACGCCATTGCCATGCCCACCGAAGCGCCGACGACGAAGCGCCCGGGGAACAGCAGCCACTCCGGACCGGCCGCCGCCGATGCCAGGATGACAGTGCCGGTGGCGGAGACGAGCATCGCCGGGCGCAGCACCGCGCGGCGGCCGCGGCGGTCGGAGATGGGGCCGAAGATCAGCAGCGCGGGGACCAGCCCGGCGGCGTAGATGCCGAACATCGCCGTGACCGACGACTGGCTCGTGCCGTTGAGGTCCCGGTAGACCTCGAGCATCGGGGCGAAGAGGTTTGCGCCGTAGCCGATGGCGAACATCGCCAGGCCCACGCGGAGCCAGTCGCGGCGGCCGATGGCGGGGCGGGCGGGGGATTGCGGCGCGGTGGGGGCGTGGGATGTGCCGGAGTTCCCGGGCTCGATCGGGTCGTCCGGTGGGCCGGAGAACCCGGGTGTGTTCCGCGTCACAGTCATGCGGCAACCCTACCGGCGAAATCGGCTTCCGTGAATGGCGGCTAACGCTTTTGCCGGTGAAACCCCCCGAACGGGGCCAGGGCGATGGTGGGGGCGGCCAGTGCCCCGGCTATCGGCCCTCCGACCGCAGGTACGCGAGGACGGCGGACACGCGGCGGTCGGCGCCGTCGTCAAGCGGAAGCTTGGAGAAGATCCCGCCGATGTGCTTGCGCACGGCGGCCTCCGACACCACCAATTCCTCCGCGATCGCATGATTCGTGCGGCCCTCCGCCATGAGCGACAGCACCTCGCGCTCGCGGGGCGTCAACGTGGCCAGCGGGCCCGACGCCGCCGTACCGCCGACCAGCGCGCGGACGACCTCCGGGTCGATGATCGTCTGGCCCGCCGCCACATCGGCGACGGCATCGAGGAAGTGGCGGACGTGGGCGACGCGGTCCTTCAGCAGGTACCCGAGGCTGCGGCCGCCGCCGGCCATCAAATCGTCGACGTACGCCACCGACACGTACTGCGACAACACGATCACCGGCAGCGTCGGCCGCTCGCGGCGCAGTTGGGCGGCGGCGCGCAGGCCCTCGTCGGAATGGCCCGGCGGCATGCGCACGTCGGTGATCACCAGGTCGGGCACCGTCGCGCGCACCGCGTCGACGAGGGCGTCGCCGTCGCCCACCGCCGCGACGACCTCATGGCCGCCGCGCGCCAAAACGGCCTCCACCCCCGCGCGGAGCAGGGGCGAGTCCTCGGCGAGGACGATGCGCAGCGGTTTCTGCGCGGGGGTGGCGGCGGTCATCGGCGGGAATCCTCCTCGGGGGACGGAGCGGTCGGGTCGGCGGTGGCGATGGTGCCGCCGGCACGGTCGGCGACCGCGGAATCGGCGGGACCGCCGGCGGCGGCACCCCCGCCCGCGCCACCATCGGACGCGGCCGCCGCCTGGACGATCATCGCCGGGCACGTCAGCGTCACCGTCGTGCCGCGCCCGTCGGGGCTGGTCACGGTCACGGTACCGTCGACGCCCGCCGCGCGCTGGCGCATGCCGCGCAGCCCGTGGCCGGAGCCGAGCGGGTCCGCGGCCCGTTCCGCCGCGCCGCCGCGGCCGTCGTCGGCGATGGTGAGGGTCAGCAGGCCACCCTCGATGCCGCCGATCACCGTCGCCCGCGTGGCACCGGAGTGCTTGGCAACGTTGGACAGCGCCTCGGCGGCGATGAAGAACGCGGCCTCCTCGATGTGCCGGGGCATCCGCGCCGACGGGACGTCGACGTCGACGGGCAGCGGCATCCCGGCGGCCAGGTCCGCCACCGCCGCCCGCAGCCCGCGCTCGGACAGTGCGCGCGGCTGGATGTTGCGGATCACGCGGCGCAGGTCGGCGAGGACCTCGTCGATCTCGCGGTGCACGTCGGCGGCCAGCTTGCCGGTGGGGCCGTCGGGATCCTCGGCCTCGGCCATGCCGAGCTTCATGGTCAGGGCGACCAGGCGGTGCTGGACGCCGTCGTGGAGGGCGCCCTCGATCCGCGTGCGCTCGAGCGCGGCGGCGTCGAGGACGTCGGCGCGGGCGGACTCGAGGCGGTCGACGTCGGCGCGCAGCTGCTCCTCGGTCGGCGCCATCAGCGTCTTGGCCAGCTTGCCCAGGGCCAGGGCCCACAGGCCGAACAGGTACAGCGAAACGATGGTCGTCACCAGCGCCGCGACGATCACCCAGGCCGCGATGGCCCACGTGGGCAGCGGTGCGATGACGGCGTCGTACACGGAAGCCACGTCGGCGGCCTCCTGCGGGGTGGCCCCGCTTTGCACCACGGCGATGTCGAACAGCCACCAGGGGAACAGGACGGTGAAAGCCGCGAAGGGGATGACGGCGGCCAGCGCCGTCGACAGGGGGCCGATGACGAACGTCACCAGCGCCAGGTGCGCGAACTGCGAGAACGTCGGCGTGCCGCCGTCTTCGACCATCCGCGCGAGCGGCGGGGTCATCTGCTCGGAGGCGGGGGCGTCGATGATGCCCAGCCGCCAGGCTTCGGCGCGCAGCAGCGCCGGCCAGATCAGCGCCCGCAGCTGCGGCACCAGGCTCAGCAGCAGCAGAACCAGCAGCACCGACGACAGCGCCGAGGCCAGGACGACGCCGATCAGCGCGTAGCCGATGGCCAGCCATGGCCATTTCGACACCAGGTAGCCGGGCCGTTTCAGCCCTTCGCCCAGCGTGCGGGGGCGGCGCGCGCCGGCATCGTCGGTTGCGGCGGTGGCGCCGCGCCGGTCGTCGCGCTTTGCGACGGACCGCGTGCCGCGCCCCTCGGCGGCGTCGTAAAGCGAAGTGTTGGGGGTGTTCATGACGGGTCCTTCCGTTTCCCGGTGACGGGGCCCGTTGCTCCGTCTGACCCAATTGCACCGCTTCACCTGCGAAAATACAGTGGCCCGCGCGCCCGTATCCGGGTGGCGCGCACGCTACCCCCGCCGCGGGCGGGAACCCGCGGGGGCGGCGGCGCGTTGTGGGGGAGTCGCCGAGGCGCGACAATCGGCGCAAGCGGCCGACGATCAGAACCCCCGAGCCGCGCTGGAGGAGCCCCGTGCAAGCGATCATCGACTGGTCCGTGTCCCTGATGGGCACGCTGGGGCCGCCGGGCGTGGCGGTGGCCATTCTCGTGGAGACCATCATCCCGCCGGTGCCGTCGGAGTTCTTCTTGCCGCTGGCCGGGTTCACCGCGACGACGGGGAAGTTCAGCTGGTGGGCCGTGGTGGCGTGGGCGACGGGCGGCTCTGTGCTCGGCGCGTTCGTCCTGTACTGGGCGGGCGCGGCGCTGGGGGCGGAGCGCGTGCGGGCGTTGGCGGGGAAGATGCCGCTGGCGAGGACGTCGGACGTGGACAAGGCGCTGAGGTGGTTCGGCAAGCACGGCGACGCGTCGGTGTTCCTCGGCCGCATGGTGCCGGGCATCCGGTCGATCATCTCGATCCCCGCGGGCCTGAAGCGGATGCCGCTGCTGAAGTTCACCCTGTACACGACGGCGGGGTCGGCGATCTGGAACGGCGTGCTGGTGTACCTGGGCGTGCTGCTGGGCAACCGGTGGCACATCGTCGCGGAGTGGATCGACGGGTTCTCCGTGGTCCTGTACGTGCTGCTGGCGGTGGCCGCGGTGGTGGTCGTGGCGTTCGCGGTGCGGCGGTCGCGGCGGGAGCGGATGCGGGCCGAGCGCGCCCGGGCGCAGCGCCCGCGGGTCGAGCTGCTGAAGCTTTACGACGGCCCGCGTGACACCACGAGCGGCGGGGGTCGATCGTGATCGTCACCGCCACAGCCACCGCCGCCACCGCCACGCCGTCGTATATCGGCGACATCGAGATTCCCGAGAGCTTCGACATCATGTGGGTTCTCGGGATGATCGCGCTCGTCTTGGCGTGGGCGGTCGTCGCCGTCGAAGTCTGGCGAGGGCATTGGATCGCCGCGTCCCTGTGGTGGTTCATCTGCGTCGTCCTGCCGTACGCCGGGCCGATCGCGTGGTGGGCGATTCGCCGCGACGAGGGGCGCGACGAGGGGGAGGCCGGAGGCGGGGAAGACACCGCTGGCGAGGAAGGCGCCGCCGCCGAGCGCCCACCCGCCAAACGGTCGGCCCGCTAAAGCACCCGCGCGCTGATCCGCCTGCACGCTGATCCGGCTGCACGCCAAACTGCCCGCCCGCTAAACCGTCGGCCCTGCTGGCCCTCCCGCCCGTTAAACCACCCGCACGCTGCCTACTCGGTCGGCGTCCGGGCCCCTGACGCAAACCCACCCCGAATGCGCAGACCCACCCGTTACAGCGGGTG
>NZ_JVMD01000031.1 GCF_001056295.1 Corynebacterium halotolerans | reverse complement strand
GTCCCGCCCATGGTGGGCAACCGGTTTCGAAAACCGGGATGGGACGTCACCGCGTCGGGGTTCGATTCCTCGGCCTTCCGCGAACCCCGCACCCAGGTTGGTGGCGGGGTTTTGTCATATCCGAAACTCGCCGACTCCCAGGAGGAGCAATGGGTACCCAGAACAATCCCGCCACCAACTCCGCGACGCCCGCCGACGTCGCGGCAGCCGCGCAGAAGAATGCGGCCGCCGCGGCAGGGGAAGCGTCGGCGGTCGATTCCGCCGACGGCGCCGCGGCCGACGCGGCCACCGTCACCCAGTCGCAGGACGAGAAGGGCGAGATGACCGTTGAGGACTACAAGGCTGCGCTGGCCGAGGCCCGTCGTGAGGCCGCGAAGTACCGCACCGAACGCAACGAGCTCAAGCCCCTGGCCCAGAAGGCCAAGGAGATCGAAGAGGCCGGCAAGTCCGAGCTGGAGAAGGCCCAGGAACGCATCGCTGCCCTGGAGGCGGAGAAGCGCTCTTCCGAGCAGGCTGCTCTTCGCGCCCGCCTGGCGGCCGACGCCGGAGTCCCGGCGGAGTTGATCGCCGGCGGAACCGAGGAAGAAATGACGGCCTCGGCCGCGGCCCTCAAGGCGTTCGTCGACAAGAAGCTCGCCGACGTCGGCGGACCGAAGCTGCCCGCCGTCGGCGCGGTCGGCCGCGATGGCGGCGCGACCGTCGACAAGGACGCCGTGGCTCGTCAGATCCTCGGCATCAACAAGACCATGTAAACGACTCGCCCCGACCGCGGGGCAGGAAGGAGGTACGCCGCCATGGCGACCTACACGAACGAAACCCTCACCGGCGGCGCCGGTGGCTCCGCGCTGCTGCCCCGCAGCGTCTCCAACGAGATCTGGAAGCAGGCCCTGGACACTGCCATCGTGCCGACCCTGGCCAAGGCCCACCCGGTCATCATCGGCGAGAACATCATCCCGGTGCTGACCAAGCGCCCGTCGGTGTCCATCGTCGGCGAGCTGGGCAACAAGCCCGACACCGAGCTCGAGGTCGGCGCGAAGTCCATCAAGCCGATCAAGGCCGTCGTCGGCCTGGAGTTCTCGATGGAGACCGTCGAGTCCAACCCGGCCAACATCCTCGACATGATGAGCGAGGAGCTGTCCCAGGCCCTGGCCCGCCAGATCGACCTGGCCGTTCTCCACGGCCGCCAGGCCTCCGACGGTGCCGCGCTGTCCGGCTCCCCGGAGTACATCAACCAGACGACCAACCGCGTCGAGCTCACCGCGCTCACCGGCGGCAAGCCCGACCCGGCCCTGGCCGACGCCGCCCTGTGGGACGGCTACAACCTCGTCGTCGGCGGCGACAAGCCGCACAACTTCACCGGCTTCGGCATGGACCCCCGGTTCGTGTCGCTGCTGGCCAACGCCCGCGACAAGGAGGGCCGCCGCCTCAACCCGGAAATCCCGATGGGCGGCACCGTGGCCAACTACGCCGGCCAGTCCGTCGCCGTGTCGCGCACCATCTCCGGCCAGACCGACGCGTCGAAGGACACGAAGGTCCGCGCGTTCGGCGGCGACTGGGAAGCGCTGCGTTTCGGGCGCGCGCTCGACATCAACCTCAAGCGCATCGAGTACGGCGACCCGTTCGGCAATGGTGACCTCCAGCGCCGAAACGCCGTCGCCTTCCTCTCCGAGGTCATCTTCGGCTGGGCGATCCTCGATCCGACGGCCTTCGTCGCCTACGAGGAGCCGGCCGCGACGGGCGGCTAGTCATGCGGCTCCGCAACCTTCTCACCGGCATCACCGTCCGCGTCGCCGACGCCGACGGCCGACGCCTAGCCGAATCCGGCCAGTACGAGGTCCTGGAGGCCTCGGGCGCTGAGCCGGTCAAGCCCAAGCGCACCGCCCGGAAGCGCACGACGAAGGGGGAGTAGCCGATGACCGCCGTTGAGCTGACCACCGAGCAGATCAAGGTCTTCAACCCGGACCTGCCCGACGAGCAGGCGGAAATCCTCGTGCGCGACGGCCTGGCGCTGGCGCAGAGGATCGCCCCGTGCATCACCGACGACGACTTCGAGTTCCCCGAAGCGGCCGCGGCGATCATCCGGGGCGCCGTCCTCCGATGGGCCGACTCCGGATCGGGGGCGCTGTCCTCCGAGCAGTCTTCGGCGGGACCGTTCTCGCAGACGCAGACCTACGACACGCGGCAGGCCCGCAGGTCGTTGTTCTTCCCCTCGGAGATCTCGGAGCTGCAGAAACTCTGCCGCGCCAACGTTGGCGGCGCATTCAGCATTGACACGATCGCCCACCGGCGCCGCGGCTGCACCCGCGACCCCGTCGGCTGCCCCTACCTCCTCGGATCCCTGTCCTCGCCGTGCCAGACGTGCGGAGAGGTCCTGCGGCCCGGGGTCTGGGAGGGACGATGAAGCCGTTCCCCACCGACCACTCCGTGCAGATCCGCCCGTGGGTGGAAGCCGCCGGCGAGGACATGTTCGGCCAACCCAGCTCCGGCTGGGGCGCCGACGTCGCCCTCGACGTACTCGGCTGGTCCGAACCATCGGCCACCGAGCTCGCCACCGCCGGCCACGACAACCGCATCATCTGGGACATCGACCTGTACGCCCCGGCCGGCACCATCGGCCACCGAGACCGGGTCCTCATCGGCCAGGAGCTCTACGAGGTAACCGGAATCGCCAACTACGACCACGGGCCGAAAGGCTGGCTTCGGCCCGGCCTCGACGTCGTCCGACTCAAGAAAGTGGAGGGCTAGCGATGCTCACCGTCGTCCATCTGATCGAAGACGTCCCCCGCGAGTTCGACACCGCAGCGTTCGAAATCGACGACAACGGCACCCTGATCATCCTCGATCAGCCCGCCGGGCGGGGCGTGTCCACCACCCCCCGAGTCGTCGCCGCCTTCGCCGCCGGATCGTGGGGAGCCGTCGTCCCGAAGGGCACCTGATGGCCCGCCGACTCCGAATCACCAAATGGAACCAGCCGACCTTCGAGGCGATCCGCCGATCAGCGAAGGTACAGGCCCTCGTCGACAGAGCAGCCGGCGACGTCGCCGAAGCATGCGGCAAGGGCTACGACTGGGACAGCATCCAGGGCAAAAGCCGCTACCGCGCCATCGTGTTCCCCGACACCTACCGCGCCTACCGCGACGCCCGCCGCAACAACACCATGCTCCACGTCGCAGCTCGCTACGGCATGAAGCTCACCCGCGGATTCGGAGGCTAAACCATGACCGCCACGCCCACCGCCGCACTGGCGCTGCGCTGCGTAAGAGCAGGCCTCCTCGCAACCACCGCCCCCGACACCCCCTCGGCAACCCTCGTCCCCAACCCCCGGCCCGACACCTTCATCCGCGTCGACACCACCGCCCCCATCCGCGAAACCCTCGTTTCGCGCCGGGCGCTGGTGGCGGTGCAGGTGTGGGCGCCGACCGAGGCGCGCGCCGCCATGATGGCCGAGGAACTCGCGGACGCGCTCGAATCCGCCGCCTACGAGGCGGCGCCGACGGTCTTGGGCTGGGCCCCTGGCCTGGACCCGCACTCGTGGCCGGATCCCGATGATCCCCACGCCTGTCGGTGGCAATTCACCGCGACTCTGACCCACTCCCTCGTCTGACCGGCGGGGGATTACTCATTTCTCCAGAAGGGAGGGCCACCATGGCCCGCAATAAGCAGTTCGTCCTCGTCGGTGCGCCCGACGTCAAGTCGACCGGCGGTTTCCAGATCCTCGATCTGGTTTCCGACCCGACCAACTACCCGACCGACGCCACCACGGCCATCAACGCCGCGTTCAAGCCGCGCTCCGGTGGCTATCTCGGCGAGGACGGTCTCACCAAGACCGTCGACCGCTCCACCGAGAAGATCAAGGACTGGAACGGCGACGTCGTCCTCATCGTCCAGACCGACCATTCCGTCGTCCTCAAGCTCGTCGTCATGGAGTCGGCCAACGCCCACGTCCTGAAGATGATCTACGGCGAGGACAACGTCATCATCTCCGAGGACGGCAAGAAGATCACCACGATCGACACCTCCGACGATCTCCCGCACCAGGGCCTGGACTTCAACATGGTCGGCGGCCGCGGCTCGAAGATCCGCGTCTTCGCCCCCGACACCCAGGCCACCTCCGTCGGCGACGTCTCCTTCGTCAAGTCCGATGTCATCCGCTACGAGCTGGAGCTCGAGTGCTTCGACCCGGCCGGCGACGGCAAGAAGCTGTGGCAGTTCATGGACCTCCAGGACGTCCCGGAGGACGCGCCGAAGGGCGCCGCCGCCGTGGCCGACGACACCAACGGCTGATCTCCGTCCGCGGCATACCGGCCGCGACGACCCCCAAAAGGGCCCCGAGGTACCGCAGACCGCCTCGGGGCCCGCAACACCCAGGTCTGCCCCCATTCCCGTTCCACAACCACCGAAAGGTCTGCGCATCATGGCCATGGAGAAGTTCCACTACAACACCCCGCACGGCGAAGTCGTCCTGCCCTGGCAGGAGGACCTGCCGATCAAGCTCATCCGCGCCAACCGGAAGAAGTCCCAGGACGAGCAGGTCTGGGAGTTCATCGAGTACGCCGCCGGCGAAGAAACCCTGGCCATCATCGACGAGCTCACCCTCGGCCAGTTCCAGGAGCTGGTCGAGGCCTGGTCGAAGAAGTCGGAGACCAACCTGGGGGAATCCAAGGCCTCCTAGAGGCCATGGACGACCCGGCGGTCGCCGCGGGCATCGAGCACGACCTGATGCACGCCGGCGGCCGCCTCCGCTGGATCGGCGACGGCACCGGCCGCACCACGTGGCGCGACGTCGCCGTGCTCTACAGCCTCGCCGCGCCCGGCTCCGCTCTCGCCCGCGCCACCGGCGGAGACTCCGTCTGGGGCTTGCCCGAGCAGCTCCTCGCCGGAGTCATCGACCATCTCGCCGTCATCGCGTGGCAGCGCACCGAGGACGGCTCCAAGGGCCGCAACAGGCCCAAACCCATCCCGCGGCCCGGCATCGCCGCCGACGGTGACCAAAACGAACCCGGTCAGGAAACCACCCACTACGGCGAAGCCGTCGACCTGGCCACCGTCAACGACATGTTCGCCGACATGTGGGCCGAACCGGACGCCGAAGAAGACTCGCCGTCCAGACCGGATCGCCGCGCCGCCGCAGTCGCCGAGTACGCCGCCGGCGGGGTGACCTACGCCGACCTGGCCGCCACCTACGGCGTATCGCCTTCGACCATCGGACGCTGGGTCCGTCAATCCCGCACCACTTGAGTAGAGGAGGACCCATGGCCCAGGGCAATGAAGTCGCCGTCGGCTACATCTCGATCATCCCCGACACCTCCCGCATCGCCCCCGGCGTGAAAAACGCCGTCGCGGGAATCTCCGTCGACGGCCAGACGAAAACCCTCGGCTCCAAGATCGCCAGTGGCATCGGAAAATCCCTCAAGGTCGGTGTCGCCTCGGTCGGCGCCGCCGCCGGCGGCGTCCTCGCGGCTTCCCTGACGAAGGGATTCGGCCGCCTCACCGCTATCGACGACGCGAAGGCCAAGCTGACCGGCCTCGGCAACTCCGCCGACGACGTCGCCAAGATCATGGAGAACGCCAACGCAGCCGTGAAGGGGACGGCCTTCGGGTTGGACGAGGCGGCCACCACCGCGGCCGCCGCCGTCGCAGCCAACATCGCGCCGGGCCGTGAGCTCGAGCGGACGCTGCGCATCGTCGGCGATACCGCGGCGATCGCCGGCACCTCGATGGCGGACATGGGCGCGATCTTCAATTCTGTGGCCGCGCGCGGCAAGCTGCAGGGCGACGATTTGCTCCAGCTCGTTTCCCGTGGCGTGCCCGTGCTGCAGTTCCTGGCAGAGGAAACCGGCAAGACGACCGAAGAGATCAGCGACATGGTCTCCAAGGGGCTCATCGACTTCGAAACCTTCCAGTCGGCCATGGAGAAGGGCCTGGGCGGCTCGGCTCTCGCCATGGGCAACACGTTCAAGGGTGCGTTCGCCAACATGAACGCTGCTCTGGGGCGTTTCGGCGCGAAGCTCCTGGAGCCGGTGTTCAAGGTTGCTCCGCCGATCTTCACCGCGCTGACGGGCGCTTTCGACTCGATCACCAAGTCGATCACCCCGGCGATCGATGCGCTGTCGGCGAAGATGACGCCGGCGGTCGAGGAGTTCATGGGGCGCCTGCCTCAGATGTGGGAGTCCCTGAAGTCCAACCCGGAGATCCGCGCGCAGTGGGAGAAGCTCGGCGAGCTGTTCGGGCATCTGCGTGACATCGCCTTCGAGGTCGTCCCGCCGCTGATCAGCATCGGATCGACCATCGGCGAGGCGGCCGGGAAGATTTCGCTGGCCACCTGGACGGCGCTGATCGACACCCTGAACCTGCTGGCGCCGGTCATCAAGCAGGTCGCCGAGATTCTCGCCGCCCACCCAGGGTTGGTCACCGCGTTCGTCACCGCGTGGCTCGGCGCCCGCGCCGTCGGCCAGGTCACCGCGCCCCTGCGGGGCGTGGCTGGTGCGCTGCTGAAGGTCGCTCAGGTCTTCGCCATCGCCAAGTTCGGCTCGGAGATGGCGAAGCTGGCCACCGCGACGAAGACCACGTCGCCGGCGCTGTCGTCGTTTGCGACGATGGCGTCGCGCGTGTCGAAGGCGATGAACCCGTTCGGAACGGTGCTCAAGGCCATCGTGACGCCGCTGAGGGCCGCGGGCGGGTTGATCGTCAAGATGGTGCCGAAGCTGGTGGCGTTCATCGGCCCGTGGGGTTGGATCGCCGCCGCCGTCGGCGCCGTCGTTGGTGCATTGACCTGGTTTTTCACCAAGACCGAGACCGGCCAGCGCATCTGGTCGCAGTTCATGGACCACCTTCGTGCGGCGTGGGAATGGCTCCAGGGGGTCTTCGCCCCGGTGTGGGATTCCATTCGCCAGTCGATGGAGCCGGTGTTCGAGTGGATGCGCGGCGCTTTCCAGGGCATCAAGGACCTTCTGGTCAATGGCGATTTCACGGGTGCGCTGCGTGACGCGTTCGGAATTGAGGAGGACCACCCGGCCGTCGACGGTATCCTGACCATCCGCGACGCCTTCGTCGGCCTGCGGGACCTCATCGTCGGCGGCGATTACACCGGTGCGCTTCGTGAAGCGTTCGGCTGGGAAGAGGATTCCCCGGCAGTTGGGGCCATCCTCACCATCCGCGACGCGCTGGTTGGCATCCCCGACCTGGCGCGCGGCATCCGTGATGTCCTGTTCTCCGGTGATGCCTCGAATCTCCCGTTCGGGCTCAGCGAGAACTCGCCGGTTATCTCCGTCATGCTGGCGATCCGCGACGCGGTGAACAAGGCGTGGGAGGCGCTGAAGAACCTCCGCCCGGTCTTCGAGCAGATCGGCCAGACCGTCGGCGGCGCCGTCCTCGGCGTCCTCGAGTCCCTCGGCGGAGCGCTCAAGACCGCCGGAGAGGCGATCTGGGGCGTGATCAAGGCCGTCGCCCCGGTGCTGATGCCGGTGCTGAAGGTCCTCGGCGCCATCGTCGGCGGCGTCCTGCTCGTGGCTCTCGGCGCCTTCGTCGTGGCGCTGAAGGTCATCGGCAAGGTCAT
This sequence comes from Corynebacterium halotolerans, assembly GCF_001056295.1. Taxonomy (GTDB): domain Bacteria; phylum Actinomycetota; class Actinomycetes; order Mycobacteriales; family Mycobacteriaceae; genus Corynebacterium; species Corynebacterium hansenii. The sequence continues at coordinate 70,149 of NZ_JVMD01000031.1, read as the reverse complement.
CGAGTGGGTGGCGCAGGCGATTTCCATCGCCGTCGACGTCATCGCCGCCATCTTCAAGGGCCTCGTCGTCGTCGGCCAGTGGCTGGTCGCGATCATCACCACCGCGGTCATCGCCCCCATGCTCATCGCGTGGAACCTCCTTTCGGCGGCGTTCCAGTTTGCGTGGGAGTCGATCATCAAGCCCATCTGGGACGGCCTCGGCGCGGTGATGCAGTGGGTGTGGACCACGCTGATCATGCCGGTGTGGGAGGCCATGAAGGCGGGGTTCAACGTTCTCGGCACGTTCTTCGGCTGGGTGTGGACGTCGCTGATCAAGCCGGCGTGGGATGCGCTTGGTCTGGGCATCCAGTGGGTGTGGCAGACCATCATCTCGCCGGCGTGGGACGCGCTGAAGCTCGCGCTGCAGGCGGTCGGCCAGTTCTTCGGCTGGGTGTGGACCTCGCTGGTCAAGCCGGCCTGGGACGCGCTCGGCGCGGGCATCCGCTTCGTGTGGGAGTCGGTGATCCGAACCGTCTGGGATGCTCTGAAGCTCGCGCTGCAGGGACTCGGCCAGTTCTTCCAGAACATCTGGAACAACGTCATCAAGCCCGCGTGGGATGCGCTCGGCGCGGGCATCCAGTTCGTCGTCGACAACGTCGCCAAGCCGGCCTTCGAGGCGCTCAAAACGGCACTGGACGCCGTCGGCAAGTTCTTCGACAGCATCGTCGAAGGCATCAAGACGGTCTGGAACTCGCTGAAGCAGGCCCTGGCCAAGCCGATCAACTTCATGATCAACACGGTCTACAACCAGGGCATCGTCAAGGCCTGGAACGCCGTCGCGGAGAAACTGCCCGGCGTCAATGCCCTCGGCACGCTCGCGGGCATCCCCGAGCACGCCGCCGGCGGCCGCATCCGCGGACCCGGCACGGGAACCTCCGACGACGTCCTCATGTGGGGCTCCAACGGCGAGCACATGATCACCGCCGCCGAGGTACGCGCAGCAGGCGGCCACGGAGCGGTCTACATGCTCCGCGAGATGATCGCCCGCGGCATCCCCTTCACCTGGGACGGCGGACAGTTCCTCCGCGACCTGGGCCCGAAGAACATCGCCGAGGCCAATCGCCGCATGCACTTCAACGGAGATTCCTCCCTCGAGGGCATGCCCATCCCCGGCTTCGCCGAGGGCGGCCGAATCCGGCCCGCCTGGGAGATCGCACTGGAGCGAGGACACCGCTTCGCCCAGTCCATCGCGCCGGGCCCCTACGTGCTCGGCGGGAGCTCCCGCAACGGGTCGACGGACTGCTCCGGGTACATGTCCGAGATCGCCGACGTCATCCTCGGCGGCCCCGGCGGCACCCGCCAGTGGGCCACCGGCAATTTTCCCGGTACGCAAGGCGGCGCCTGGGCGCCCGGCCTGTCGCAGGGATTCTCCGTCGGCATCGTCCACGGAGGCCCCGCCGGCGGGCACACCGCCGGCACCCTGTCGGCCGCGGGCCCGTTCGGCGCCACCAACGTCGAATCCGGCGGCGGCACCGGCCAGGGCGCGACCTACGGCCCTCCGGCCGCCGGAGCGGACTCGCCGTCGCTGCCCAACAAGCACCACCTCAAGATCGGCGCCGACGGAGCATTCGAAGCAGGTGGCGGGCCGAGCCGCGAGGAGATGATCTCGGCCCTGCGCACCTGGGTCAAGGGGCTCTTCGACAAGATCCTCGAACCCATCAAGGGCGCGATCGCCTCCGTCGTCGGCACCCCGCCGCCGGAGTGGTACGCCGTCCCGCCCGACTACCTCACCTGGGGCAAGGACAAGTCCATCGACTTCTTCTTCGACCAGGTCGAGAACCTCACGTCGGGCCTGCGCACGGTCTGGGACCTCATCAAGGGCAACATCACCATGGAGGAATCCGGACTGCTGCGCGACACCGGCGGCTGGATCCCCCGCGGCCTGTCCCTGGTGCGCAACGAGACCGGCAAGCCCGAAGCCGTCCTCACCTGGGAACAGGTCGAGGTCACCCGACAGGTACTCGCCGAAGCCAACAAACTCTTCGGCACACCGACGACCGACCAGACCACCAGCGGCGGCGCCACGGCGTCGGGGGAGGAGGACAAGGGACCCATCCGCCCGGACCTCATGGGCGTCCAGATCGCCGGATCCGCGGCATCGGAGACGATCGACGAGATCGCCGGCCTGTTCGGGCTGCGCGGCGGCTGGTTCAAGCCGCCGACGCTCGTCGACGAATTCGGCCGGAAGTCCATCCAGGGCTCCACGCCGCGCACCACCGCACCGCCGTCCGCCACACCGGTCGACGACCAGCCGGGCACCGCCACCACCGCAGAACCGCCCACCGCCGACGCCACGACGCCTCCGGCCGACCCCGGCCAAGCCGCCGCGGCAACAGAACCCGTCGAAGCGCCGCCCTCGGACGCGGCCGCGCCGGGCACGGTGCAGGAGAAGGTCCAGGCGCGGTTCGCCACCCGCGGCTGGGACACCGGTGCGCAGTGGGCAGCCACCGACAACATCGTCACCCGGGAATCCAACTGGAACCCCACGGCCGTCAACCCGTCCAGCGGCGCGTTCGGCCTTTTCCAGTTCCTGGGCGCGACCCAGCAGAAGTACCTGCCCGACAAGAATCCCGACCCCTCCGTCCAGGGCGACGCCGGCCGGAACTACATCTCCGACCGGTACGACACCCCGGTCAAGGCGTGGGAATTCTGGCAGGCCAACGGTTGGTACGACAAGGGCGGCGTCGCCAAGGGCGTCGGCATGATGGCCAAGGACACCATCAAGCCCGAGCGCGTCCTCTCGCCGCAGATGACGCTCGCCTTCGACGAGCTCATCGGAATGCTGCCGGCCCTGATCTCCCGCGACTCCGTCGTCTCCCTGGCCCAGGCAGGCGGCGGCGCCGTCGGCGCGGGCGCCGCAACGGCGGGAACCGCGGCTCTCGCCGCCGGCGCCTCGGCCATCGTCCCCGTAGTCGGCCCGATGATCTCCGCCATCGCCCCCACCGTCGCGTCCGCCGCAGGAAACGCGGCCTCCACCGTCGCCGGCGTCGTCGCGGGCCAAGCCCACGACATGGCCAGCGACTTCATCGGCGGCTGGACCAGCGGAGGAGAACCCAAAACCGGTGGTGGCGGCGACAACATCACCATCAACATCAACGGGGGCAACGACCCCCAGGCCATCGCCGCCGAAGTCCAGCGCGTCCTGCGCAACCCGCGCCGGGCGTCCGCTGGCCGGACGGTCTAGTCGAAAGGAGTCCTCGTGGTTCTTCGGAGTGATCTGGCGGTGGTGTGGGTCGGCGTGGATGAGTCGGAGTGGTTCATCCATGGGCATTTGGCCGGTCGGCGCCGTGGCGAGCAGGGCGTGATCCTGCAGAAGGCGACGGGGCTGCTTGGCCCGCCGTCGAAGCTGCGGCGCCGCGCGGGAGCGCGGCAGGACGGGTCGACGGCGGGCACCCGCAAGGTCGACGAGCGCATAGTCGATCTGGATCTGATCATCCGTCCGGCGCGCGGACGGTCGCTCGATGATGTGGCCGAGGCGTGGGAGCGGTCCTGGGACTTCGAGAAACCGGGCCGGTTGAAGCTCATCACGCGCCGCGGTGTCCGGTGGTTGGGTCTCCACCTGGATCGAGAACAGAAGCCGGACCTGGAGGTCGACCCGCACCGTCGCAAAGTGCTTCTGTCGTCGTTGACGGCGGTGGCCCCGGATCCGTTCGCTCATTCCGAGCCGTGGGTGCGCGACATCACCGTCCCCGCTGGCGGCGAGGCGACGGTGCTCGTCGAGAACCCGGCGACGGCGCCGACGTTTCCCCGGTTCTACTGCCCGCCGGGCCTGTGGCAGTTCCCTGACGGCGTCACCGGAGACAGCGTCCCGCTGGGCCGTGCCGACGCGAGCTTTCGCGTCGACACCAACCCGGCCGGCGAGACGGTTCGCGTCGACGGCCGCGAGGACGGGTGGCGACTGCTGCTCGGCCGCGGGTTCCGCACCCCGATTCCGCCCAGGACCCCGCCGACGCCGGTCACCATCGTCGGCCCTCCGGGGGCGACGTTCCGAATGCTCATCGAACAGAGGTGGTGGTCGTCATGGTGAATCCTCCCGCGTTGTCGCCGGAGCTCGACGCTCTCGCCGGGCGTCTCGATGCCGCGGCGAAGACGGCGGCGGACGGGTCGTGGCAGCGGCCGCGCACTTACGTCCTGGACAAGGACGGCAACTACCGCGGTGAGCTCCACGGCGAGATCTCCGCGTCGGTCGATGATCTGCTCAACGAAGCCGGCGACGCCGTCATCGAGCTACCCATCGAGCACCACCTGGCCCAGTGGTCGCTGAACCTGCCCGTCGAGGAGACGTTCTCGCTCATCGTCGAGGACGAATCGCACCCGCGCCCCTGGGAGCCCCGCTGGTCCGGGATCATCGACCGCATCAACCGCGACGTCGATGACGACGGCACCGCCACTGTGGCGTGGACCTTCATCCACGACTGGACGTGGATCCAGTCCATCGTCTGCTGGCCCAACCCGTTCGCCCCGGCCGCCGCCCAGTGGCCCAAGCATTCCCTGTTGTCGGGCCCATCCGCCTCCACGATCGCCAGCTTCGCCACCGCCAACATCGTCCGGCTGTTCTCCGGAGCGTGGACGCTGCCGGACCCGATCTGGGACCCGGAGGCGTGGGCCGCCCGCTGGAAGGACGTCACCAGGCCATTCGATTGGCCGATCCTCTTCCTCCCCCAGGGCAACATCCTCCTCGACACCACCCAGTGGACCACGCTCATCGCCCGCATGACCCTGCTGTCCGACCTCGTCGCCGACACCCTCGCCGACGCCCAACTCCGACTGAAGGTCTGGCGGTGGATGCCCGGAGACCCCCAGCCCGCACCCGACCACGTCCACCTGACGCTGCCGACCATCCTCGTCGACGTCATCGAGCAAAACGGCCGCACCGATTACACCGGCACCATCATCGACGGCGCCATCAACTACGGCCAGTACCTCACCGAAGATCTCCTCGAGGACGGGTGGAAGCGCATCTTCGACCCATCGCTACCCACCGACGACGCCCGCAACGGCCGCGAAGCCCTGCCCATCTACCGCGAATCCGAACACGCCGGATTCTCCGGCGTCCCCGGAGCCGGCATGGAGATCCAAAAGCCCCGCGCATGGCAGATCACCCACGGCGGCAAATCCCCCGGCTGGGTCAACTCCGGCATCAAACTCGGCGTCAACTCGGCGCTGGGCAACATCGGCCGCCTCATCGGCTTGCCCGGCCTCTCCGGAAGCCTCGATCACCAAATCGAAGACGTCGTCCTGGCCTTCGCCGTCGGCCGGTCCGAACGCCGCCGCCGCGCCACCGGCCGCTTCGCCCCACCGGAGACCTTCATCGCCTCCGGCAACGGCTTCTCGCTGTCGACCCTCCAAGTCCAACGCACCGGGCTCCACGACACCAGGGCACGAATCGGCTACACCGCCGAAGTCGCCGACGGCGCCCCACACCGCATCTACCGCGCCTACGGCGTCGGCGATCGCGTCGGCATCGAAGAATCCGGACGCGTCTGGGTCACCCGTTGCACCGGCATCCGCCGCGAATGGAGCCGCGACACCGACGTCAAGACCTCCATCACCCTCGGCGACCCCCGCCACGCCGAACTCCCCGAAGCCCGCCTGCTTCGGGAAATGGCAAAACTCGGCGCCATCGGCAGAGCCCTCGGCGTCGACGCCTGACGAAAGGACCCCAGACCATGGCCCGATACCTCACGGCCGCCGGCCCCGACCCCGCACCCGGCAAAAGCCACCCGGACGACCAATCCAAAGAAGACGCCATCGCAGCCCTGCGCGCCGGGCTGCGGGACATTCCGGTGTTCGAGCACCCGGAGGGGCCGTCGGTGGCGATGCCGGCGGAGTTGGCCGACGCGGTCGCGCTGCACCTGTGGCATTGGGGTGCTCGCGTGGTGGCCGAGCCGGATCGCCATTGGGTGCCGCCCGAGCACGGAGACGAGCATTCGCTGAACGCGGGGAAGTGGGTGGCGCGATGACCAGCCCAGATCGGTATGTGCCCCGGATCGATGACGGGGGAACCGCGGAGGGACGGCGCATCGAGGAAATCCTCGCTAGGGGCCTCGTCGGATTGGATGGCCCCGTTGTCGGGGCCGTCGTTGATCTGATTTCGGCGGCGGTGTCGGGGGCCTATGCGGGGGATGATCCGCGGCTCGGTGCGATCCGGGACGGCCAGCTGGAGCTGCGCGATCGGCTTGACGTGTATTCCAGCCTGGAGGAGCAGGGCACTGCGTTCATGTCGACGTCGGATCCCGTGATGAACGTCGGGCTCATCCCCTTCACCGAGCGACTGTCGGGGTCGAAGGGCGTCAAATTCGAGGCCGGCGGAATCGTGATGCTCGACCGTGGGCGCTGGGACATCGACGCGATGATCACCGCGGACTGGATCGCGATCACGGGAAACATCCTCGACTTCACGAGAGTGACGTGGGAGATCAGGGTCGTGGCGCCGAACGGGCAGCCGTACCACGTCAAGACGGGGATCTTCCACGGGCAGGGGCCCATGACCGGCCAGCTTTTCACCCGCGTGGTGGTCCCGGAGCCCGGCTACAGGGCTGAGGTCCACGTCAATTCCATCGCCCCGTTTCGAGGGCTGCTCCGCGGCCCGCAATGGTCGCACCTGACGGTTGCGCACATCAACAAAACCACTGGCTCGGGCGCTACTGGAGCGGAACCGAGCGATGCTCCGAAGGGAGAGGGCTAATGACTACGATCCACGGAACGTTCCACGATGTGGTTGGTGACGCCAGCAACGCGACGATCACGCTGCGAAGCGAGGAGACGCGGCCCGCGCAGGCATCCTCGGGGACGATCATCACCACCGAACCCGCCGTGCGGACCATCCCCGGCGGAGTGCTCGACGCTGTCGAAGTGGACCCGGGCCCGATGATCATCACCATCGAGGGCGGTGGGGTCTCCGAACATTGGGCGTTCGACGTCCCCGAAGGCGGTGAGCACAACATTCGGGATCTCCTCGACATGCAGGTGGAGTACGAGCCCGCCGTGATCGGCCAGGCCCAGGCGGCCTCCGCCGAAGCCGCCAAGTCGGCCGCCGCCGCGCAGGACAGTGCAACCAGAGCGGCGTCCGCAGCGACGAAGGTCGAAACGGTCGTCGCTGATGGGGCGGGGGCCGTGCGCACCCAACTGCAGGGCGACATCACGGCGACGGCAGAGGCGCGGACGAAGGCGGAAACCGCGCGCGACGAGGCGGCGAGCTCGGCGCAGTCCGCCACGGACGCCGCCACGGCGGCGGCTGCATCTGCGGCGACCGCCGGCACCGCGCAGCTCGCAGCCGTATCCGCACGCGACGAAGCGAAAAGCGCCGCCGCGACCGCGAAGCGCGTCGGCGAATCTCTTGGCGAAGGCGGAGAAGTTCGGGCGTACATCGAGGGCATCGCCCAGGCAGCCAAGACCGACGCCGAACGCGCGGCTACCTCTGCAACGACGGCGGGTGGCGCCGCCGATCGCGCCGAAACGGCGGCGACGGCAGCCGAACAAACCAAATCGCAGGTCCAGTCGGTGGTCGATGACGGCGCAGCGGCTGTCCGCACGGCGGTCGCCGCCGACGCGGATCGCGCCGAACAGGCGAGCTCGGCCGCGCAGGAAGCCCGTCAGACCGCCCAGGTATCGGCGACGTCGGCGACCGAAAGTGCCAGCAATGCCGCGGAGTCCGCGGCCACCGCCTCCGCGAAGGCATCCCAGGCCACCTCCGCCGCCGCGACGGCCACGGCAAAAGCCGGCGAAGCATCAACGTCCGCGACGTCGGCATCGACCCACGCCGGCGACGCGGGCTCGTCGGCGACCGCCGCGGAGTCGGCGAAGACCGCCGCGGAGGCCGCGCGCGACGCGGCGAAGGAAGCGGCGATCGCCGCCGCCAAGCAAGCTGCCGCCGAAGAAATCGCCCGCATCGTCGGCGACGCGCCGGCAACCCTCGACACGATTCATGAGCTCGCCGCGTGGGCAGCGACGTCCGACGACAAGATGGCCGCGCTGACGAAACAAATCGCCGGGAAGATCTCCGGGCCGTTCTCGATCGTGGTCCAATCGGGCATGCCAGGGTCGGGCACCCCGTCGAACCAGCTGACTTTCGTGGTGGCGCTGCCATGACCGGAATCTCGGCGGGAAACCAAGAAGTCCGGCAGATCTACTTCGGCCATCAGCGGGTGCTGCAGGTCTTTGCCGGCGATCAGCAGATCTGGCCACCCCGCGGTCGGGAAGAAATCCGCGAGATCACGACGGTCGGATCGACCATTGTCCAAGTGCCCTGGTGGGCGGTGTACGCCGACGTCGTCGTCCTCGGCGGCGGTGGCGGCGGATCAGGCGGCGACCTCGTCTCCGCCGCCGAATGCTGGGGCGGTGAGGGCGGCCACTGGGCACACGCCACCCTGGAGGCACTGCCCTCCCAGTTCAGCGCCCGCGTCGGCGAAGGCGGAGCAAGGGGACCATCGAAGAACGGGGGCTTCCCAGGCGGCGACTCCAGGGTCACCGGACCGATGCACTCGGTCATCGGCCGCGGCGGCGCAGGAGGAACCGGGTACGGCCCATCCGTCGGCCGCAGCCCCGGAAACTACCACGCCTTCGACAGAACGTTCCGCGGCGGCGCAGAGGCAGGACGCACCTACAACGGCGTCGCGCCGGGCGGCGGCGGTGGTGCCGCAGAAGGCATCCCGATGTTCCGCACCCCGGCGGGCGACGGCGCCCGCGGCTGGATCTGGATTCGCTTCCGCAGCGACTGACCCTGTGCGCAAAACGCGCAGAAACCGGAATCAACGCACGCCAAACACCTGCCACCGCCCCCACCGGGTGCGGGGCTTCGTCATGAAAGGAGGACCGCCGTGGCCCGTCAATGGCCAATGAAACGCGGAACCTACACCCTCACCAGCCGCTTCGGCCCACGGTGGGGCACCCACCATTCCGGCCTCGATTTCGGGGCCCCCGACGGCACCCCGATTTACGCCTGCGCCGGCGGCAAAGTCATCCACATCGGGCCCGCCAGCGGATACGGCCAGTGGATCGTCCTCGACCACCCCGACAGCGAGGGGGGCGGCTGCACCGAGTACGGCCACATGTGGAACGCCTTCGCCACCGGGCTGAAGGCCGGCGATTGGGTCGACGCCGGCCAGCTCATCGGCTACGTCGGATCCAACGGCCAGTCCACCGGCCCCCACCTCCACCTGACCGTCTGGGAGCACGGCTACGGCGGTCGGCGCATCGACCCCGAGGCGTGGCTGAAGACCGCGCCGCACCCAGGAGAAACCCCGAAGGAGGCACCGAAGATGATCCTCGGCATCGACATCAGCGAGCACCAGGACGGCATGCCGCTGTCCGCCGCGAAGGCGCAGGGCGTGGAGTTCGTCATCATCCGCCTGTGCGACGGCACCTACCGCGACAAGACCTTCACGTCGCACCTGGACGACGCCGAGCAACAGGGCCTGCTCGTGTCCACCTACTGGTACCTGCGCGCGCCCTCGGAGGGCACGACCATCGCGCAGCAGGTCGACGTCATCGACGCCCAGATGGGCGGTCGCCGCGACCTCGGCGTGTGGATCGACGTCGAATCGGTGGCCCGAAACGGCCGGAAGCTGCTCACCGGCGACGACGTGTGGGCGGCCAAGCGCGAGCTGGAGGCCCGCGGCTATTACGTCCCCGGCATCTACTCGGGCGCCTGGTACTGGGAGAAGATGCCCGGCGGCGAGCCGTCGATGGACGGGCTCGGGCACCTGTGGGTGAGCCACTACGGCCGGAATCTGCGCGGCATTCCCCGCGACCTCTACGCCGGTGACGGCGGCGACGGCCACGCCGGCTGGTCCTACCCGCTCGGCGACCGGCTGCCCGACATCCTGCAGTTCGGGTCGCAGGGCGCGGTCGCCGGGAAATTGGTCGACGTCAACGCATACCGCGGCTCGCTGGACGAGCTGCGGGCCATTTTCACCGGGGGCGATGCACCGTCCCCGGCGCCCGAACCTGAGAAGGAGGTTCCCGTGATCAATCTCGAATCCGTCGTGCGCGGTTACGCCGGCGGCGGGCTGGAGGGGCCGCTGTGGACGTTCCTGCTCCACGCCGACCGCAACAGCTTCGACGCGATGCACGCGGCGCTGCGCAACGAGGAGCGCTTGACCCGCATCGAGGAGAAGCTCGACCGGCTCCTCGCCAAGGAGTAGCCGCTCGCGTACGCAACTGAGGACGTCACTTCAGCAAGTGGCGGGCTCACCGACGACAACTGACGACCCGACCGCCCCGCACTTGGGCGGTCTTTTTCATGCCCCAAGGAGGCACCAATGCTCGAATCCATCCGCACCACCGTCCCCGCCAACTCCCGCGCCACGGTCTACGCCGTCGCCGGCGCCTTGGTCGCCGCGCTCGTGTCGTGGGGCGTCCTCGATGACGCCGCGGCCCCCGCCGTCGCCGGCGTCGCCACCGCCATCGTCACGTTGGCCTTCGCGGTCCTGCATTCCACGTCCCCGTGGCGCCAGGCGCTCTACGGCCTCATGGCCGCGGTCACGGTGCTGGCCGTCTACCTCGGCTACGGGTCGCCCGAGCAGTGGGAGTCCATCCTCGCCGTCGTCGCTCCCGTTCTCGGTATCGGCACCGCCGCCGCCACGACCGGCGGGTACGTCGGCGAGCACCGCGCGGAGTAGTCATGTCCGCCGTCCGTCCACTTAGCCAACGCGTGATCGAGGCCGTCGCCCTCGTCGCCGTCTCCGTCTGGTGCGCGCAGACCGCGGCCGCGTACCTGATGCCGTCCGGCGCCGCGGCGGCGCAGCAGCTTTCACTGGCTGGAACCGTCGTTGATCTGGAGGTGTGGGGCGTGGCGTGGGCGGTGGCCGCCGTGCTGGTGGGCATCGGTACGTGGTCGAGGCTTGCGCGCATCGCCGGGTTGGCGCTTTTCGTCGGGCTCAACGTTTTGTGGAGCGCGAGTTTCCTCGAGACGTGGCTGATCGAGGGTTCTCGGGCCTGGGTTTCGGCGAAGAATTACGGACTCTTGGCGGTGCTCGGAATGTGCATCGCCGCCTGGACCGGAGGTAGGGGAGGGGGCACATGTGCTGTCCGATAGCACCGTCATCGCCGGGGCCCTCGCCCTGGTCGGCGTCGTCATCACCGCCGTCGTCGGCGCCCGCTCCCGCGCAGCCGACGACACGACGAAAAGGTTGGAGCTGCTGATCACCGAGCAGGGCGACGCGATCGACTCCCTGAAAGAGGACGTCCAGAATCTGCGCGACGAGGTCGATCGCTTGTCGGCGGTCGCTCAGCGCTGGCGCGCGCTCCTCGACATCGCCCTGGCGAATATTCGCTCGTGGGTGGCGTGGGATGCGGGTGGCCGGCACGGCGATCCGCCCGGTATCCGCCGCGAGCTCCGCGAGCACATTCTCCCCGGCCCGTACCCGCGCGAACCCCCGGACACGTCCTGATCCCTGATGCCCGGCACGATTCGGCCCCGGCCGCCGCCCACGATGGGCAGCGGCCGGGGCCGTTTTCGCATTTCAGCCTGCCCTCATCGCCGCTTCCGCGTGGCTCGTTCGTGGCTCACTTTTGGCTCACATAGGCGCAGAATCAGGCGTAAACAGGCGGAAAGATACCCCCGCCCGAAAATTGGAAAACCCCCGCTGACCTGCGTTAAAGCAGGTCAGCGGGGGTGCTCTCACGGTGCCCCCGGTGGGACTCGAACCCACACTGGACGGGTTTTGAATCCGTTGCCTCTGCCAATTGGGCTACAGGGGCGCTCCAGGCTGCTTCACCTGCGGCGCGGGCCGTCGTGAAGCAACTCGAAGAATATTAGCGCACCGGTTCCTGCTCGGAGAAACGGCGCTGCAACCAGGCCACGACGCCCACGATGGCGGCGCCGAGGACGAACAGGCCCAGGGCCTTCGGCCAGTCGTCGCCGGCGGCGAGCATCGTGCCGTCGCCGTCCTGCCAGGGCCACAGGGCGCGCAGCGAACCGAGCAGCAGGCCGGCCATCGCGACCAGCGTCACCGTGTGCTTGTGCTCCAGCAGCCACTCCAGCAGGCGGACGAACAGCACGATGCCGACGAGCGCGCCCAGCATGAACGTGCCCAGATACGCGAAGTTGCGCTGGTCCACCGCGGCCATGGTCGGGGCGTACAGGCCCACCACCAGCAGGAAGAACGAACCGGACACGCCCGGCAGGACCAGGGCGCAGATGGCCACCGACGCCGCCAGGAACACCATCCACAACGCCGGCTCGCCCGTGCCCGACGCCTGCGGCATCGAGGTCAGCCAGAAGGTGCCGACGGCGAAGAGCACGAACGTCGCGATGGCCTTGCCGCGCATGCCGGGCCGCTCCAGCGCACCGGGCCGGATCTCCTGGAAGGGAACGATCACCGAGGCGGCGATCATGCCCATGAACAGCGCCTTCGACGCCACCGGCTGGCCGGTGACGAAGGACTCCATGATGCCGGCCAGCGAGAAGACGATGGCCACCATGCCGAAGGCCACCGGCAGCAGCAGCCACCAGTCGACCTTGCGCGCGGCGGCGCGCCAGTCGCCCTTGGTCACCATGGCCTTGGGGATCTCGGTGATGTGCTTGGCCGAGGCGATCAACCGCGGGTAGATGCCGGTGACCAGCGCGACGGTGCCGCCCGAGACGCCGGGGATCGTTTCGGCCAGGCCGATGAGACCGCCGCGCACGACGTTGGCGACGGTGCCGACGGCGGTCGGCGGACGGGGGTCGGTGTTCGTCCCCGGCGCGTCGACCGGCGCGGGCGCGCGCCCGGTGCGTCGGCGGCCGGCGGGGCGGGTGTTTTCGTTCGTATCCATCGCGACGGGATGTTACTAGGTCGCGGGCGAAAACCCGTGGTCGCTCGAACTCAGTCCTCCGGGGAGGAAACCGGGACCTCGGTCGGGGTCTCCAGAACCCGCTGGATGTGGGCGCCGTAGGACGTCACCGCCGCCGTCCCCTCCGAGGGGATGCCGCGGGCGTAGCTGACCAGGACGGCGCCCAGTCCCGTGTACATGGCCAGGGCGTACTGGCAGCGCTGCTCGGCGTCCTCGTCGCCGCTGACCGACGGGGCCTCCTTGCGGATGCGGTCGAACAGGGCGCCGCCGATGGCTTCCTGGAACTGATCGGTCACCGTCTTCACCGCGGCGGGGCTGCCGGCGGTGGCCATCAGCAGCGCGATGAGCGAGCTGGTGGAGGACCGATCGCCGTTGATGGCGTCGTTCGCCAGGGTCGTGCCGATGTCCTCGAAGGGGACCTCGCAGATGAGGTCCTTCATCGAATCGAAGTCGATCAGTTCCTCGAGAAGGCCTTCCTTCGTGCGGAAGTACTTGATGATCAACGGCGCGCTGACGCCCACCTCAGTGGCGATCTCCTTGAGGGAGACCTTCGAGAACGGCTTGCGGGTGAAGTAATCCGCCGCGACCTCGATGATCCGAGCCCTGGTCGCCGCGGAGTTCTGGCGCCTGGGTCGTGACGTATCGCTTTCCATGGCCAACAGCATAAAGCCCGAGGGGGTATGGACATAGCCGGGGCACCCGAGGATGTCTGGTCCGGGGGGTGTTCGGACGATGGAGGCACCCATTACGGGGGTGGTCAACCGCCGCCTCGGCGTGCGATAGCGTGTGCGTCATGTGACGATAGATCCGGAATTGTCTGGTTGGCGGGGCGTTTTCTTGGGGGTAGCACCCCCGCTGCCCCCAATTTTGGGGGTCTTGTTGGGGTGGCGGCTTTTTTGGGGCGGCGGGGGTAACGAAACGCCGGTCGCCGTAACGAAGCGGGGTTGGCCGGGGATCGTGCGCGGGGCCATTCCGGTGATCGCGCGTCGCCCGCTCGGCTGCCCGCTCCGGCGCTCATCCGGCGCTCGCCCGCCGCGCGTCCTTCGCTCCGCCCGCCGTTTCCTACACTGGTCGGCATGAAACGAACCCTCATGCTCGTCGACGGCCACTCCATGGCGTTCCGCGCGTTCTTCGCGTTGCCCACGGACAACTTCTCCACCACGGGCGGGCAGTTCACCAATGCGGTGTACGGGTTCCTGTCGATGTTGTCGAACCTGCTGGCGGAGGAGAAGCCGACCCACGTCGCCGTCGCGTTCGACGTCGGGCGCAAGACGTTCCGCACGGACAAGTTCCCGGAGTACAAGGCCCAGCGAGAGAAGACGCCGGAGGAGTTTCGGGGCCAGGTGCCGCTGCTGCAGCAGGTGCTGCAGGAGATGGGCATCGTGACCCTGGAGAAGGAAAACTACGAGGCCGACGACATCATCGCGACGCTGGCCACGGAGGCGCTGCCGGAGGGTTTCGAGACGCTCATCGTCACCGGCGACCGCGACGCGCTGCAGCTGGTCAACGATTCGACGACGGTGCTCTACCCGATGCGCGGCGTGTCGACGCTGCACCGCTTCACGCCCGAGGCCGTCAAGGAGAAGTACGGCCTGACGCCGGCGCAGTACCCGGATTTCGCGGCGCTGCGCGGCGACCCGTCCGACAATCTGCCGGGCGTGCCGGGCGTGGGCGAAAAGACCGCGCAGAAGTGGATCCTCCAGTACGGCAGCCTCGCCGAGCTCATCGACCGCGTCGACGAGGTCCGCGGGAAGGTCGGCGACAACCTGCGCGAGCGGGTGGCCGCCGTGCAGATGAACCGCGACCTCACCGAGATGGTCAAGGACCTGCCCTTGCCCTACGGTCCGGGGGAGCTGGAGCTGAGGCCCGCCAACGCCCAGGGCATCGCGGACTTCTTCGACCGCCTGGAGTTCGGCGACTCGCTGCGCGACCGCGTGTACCGCACCCTGTCCGTCGAGGGCGCGGGGGTCACCGCGAGCGAGGGGCGGGCCGGAACCGAGGTGGTCGTCGAGCAGCTTGACGACGGCGCACTCGGCGCATGGCTCGATTCCCGCCGCGGTCCGGCTTCCGTCGATTTCTCCGGCGGCGAGCTGGCCATCGCGGCGCCGGATGGCGCCGTCTCCGGCGACGCGAAGGGCGGAGACGATGGGGACCGGGTTGCGGATGGGGATGCGGACGGGGCCGGGGATGGCGCGTCGATTTCGGCCGTCATCGTCGATCCCTCGTCCCTCGTGCCCGACGACGCGTCGGCGCTGGCGGAGTGGCTGGCCGGAGATCACCCGAAGCTCGTCCACGACGCGAAGTCGACCATGCACGCCCTGTGGGGCCATGAGCTCGAGCTCGGCGGCGTCGTCCACGACACCTTCCTGGCCTCCTACCTGCTGCGGCCGAGCCAGCGCAGCTACTCCCTGGACAACATCCTGCAGCGCCACCTGAACCGCACGCTGGCGCAGGCGGAGGGGCAGCTGACCCTGTTGGACGAGCCCGGCCCCGGCAACGCCGACCGCGCCGCCGCCGTGTACGACCTCGCCGGCGCGCTGGCCGAGGAGCTCGACTCCAACGGGCTCTACGACGTCTACGCGGACATCGAGGTGCCTCTGGCGCCGGTGCTCGCACGGATGGAGTGGGCCGGAATCGCGGTGGACGTCGACAAGCTCAAGAGCCTGCGGGACGAGGCCGCCCGGGCGCAGGCTGCCGCGGAGGACGCGGCGCGCGAGATCGTCGACCGCCCGGAGCTGAACCTGGGCTCGCCGAAGCAGCTGCAGGAGGTCCTGTTCGACCAGCTGGGCATGCCGAAAACGAAGAAGACCAAGACGGGCTACTCGACGGCCGCCAAGGAGCTGGAGAACCTGGCGAAGACCAACGACCACCCGTTCCTCGAGCGGCTCATGGCGTTCCGCGAAGCGCAGAAGATGAAGTCGACCGTCGAGGGCCTGGTGAAGGCCGTCGGCGAGGACGGGCGAATCCACACGACGTTCAACCAGACCGTCGCCGCGACCGGCCGCCTGTCCTCGACCGAGCCGAACCTGCAGAACATCCCCGTGCGCACCGAGTTCGGCCGCGAGATCCGCTCGGCCTTCGTCGCCGGCGAGGGCTACGAGGGCCTGGTCACCGCCGACTACTCGCAGATCGAGATGCGCGTGATGGCGCACCTGTCGGGCGACGAGGGGCTCATCGACGCGTACCGCCGCGGCGAGGACCTGCACAATTACGTCGGCTCGAAGGTGTTCGACGTGCCCATCGACGGCGTGACGCCGGAGCTGCGCCGCCGCGTCAAGGCGATGTCCTACGGCCTGGCCTACGGCTTGTCGGCGTTCGGGCTGGCGCAGCAGCTGGACATCCCTCAGGGCGAGGCGAAGCGCCTGATGGAGGAGTATTTCGAGCGTTTCGGCGGCGTCCGCGCGTACCTCGACGGCGTGGTGGAGCGGGCGCGGAAGGACGGGTACACGGCGACGCTGTTCGACCGGCGCCGCTACCTGCCGGACCTCAACTCCGACAACCGCATGGCCCGCGACATGGCGGAGCGCGCCGCGCTGAACTCGCCGATCCAGGGCACGGCGGCGGACATCATCAAGGTCGCCATGCTCCGCGTCGACGATGCTTTGCGACGGGGCCGCGCGGCAGCCGGTGAAGCCGGGAAGGGAGGGGAAGGCGGGGGAGCCGGTGCAGCCGCGACCGGCGGCGCGCTGAAGTCCCGCGTGCTGCTGCAGGTCCACGACGAATTGGTCGTGGAGGTGGCGCCCGGCGAGCGCGAGGTGATCGAGGAGATGCTGCGCCGCGAGATGGACGCCGCCTTCGAGCTGAAGGTGCCGCTGGAGGTTTCCGTCGGCGCCGGCGCGAACTGGGACGAGGCCGCGCACTAGATTCACGGCCGGATTTCGACCACCAGCCCCTTCAGCGGGAGGTGAACGAGGATCTCGGCGGGGCGCCCCGCCCCAGCGAGGTCCAGTGCCTCGGCATAGCCCGACAGCTGCCCGATGTGGTTGTCGCGCACGTGCCCGATGGGGTCGTCGCCGGGGTAGGTCTTGTGGTCGACGAGGATCACGCGGCCGTCGGGAAGCTCCAGCAGCTGGTCGATCCAGCCCTCGTGGACCTGCTGCGCGGCGTTGCGCCAGGCAACCGGGACCTCCGTGCGGATGGTCGCGCCGGGGAATTCGCGGTCGAGCCACTCCAGCCAGCGGGCGCCGACGTCCGCCATCGTTTCGGCGGTGACGTGCGCGCCGACGCCCCAGGCGTCGATGAGCCGCTGCGCCGCCCGCTCGCGGCGTTCCTCGCCGAGGTGCGCCAGCGGCAACCCCAGGTAACCGTGGACGGCTTCGCCGACGCGGTCCCAGTGTTGCCCGCCCCCGGAGACCAGCGGGGTGCCCAGCACGGTGCGTTCGGTGACGGCGGCCCGTGATTTCTGCTCGTCGGTCGCCGCGATCGACGACGGGGCCACGCGCGCCGGCACGAGACGGTCCGTCGGCGCCGGCCCGCGCAGCCAATCGAGGCCGGGGCGGTGGCGCGAGGGGACGGTCGGGGCGGCGTCGGAGTCGTCCCACACCATCGTCTCGATGCGGGCGGGGACGACGGCTTCGGTGCCGTCGGCGTCCGTGACGATCACCGAGCCATCGGCGAGCCGCATGGACGCGGCCGTGCCCCGCACGGCATCGAAGTCGTCGTACCCCGACCGCGCGCACAGGATCGAGTGCTTGGCCGCGCGGGTGAGAGACACGTAGGCGAGGCGCCGCGCATCCTCGATGCCGGCGGCCGCGCGCTCCTTCTGCACGGGGTGCGCGGCCATCGCCTCGACGATGAGCTTCGCCTTGGCCGGCGCGGCGGGCCAGAACCGCAGGTACCGGTCGCCCAGCGGATCCTCCGGCGTCGGGGCGCCGTTCGACGCCACCCAGTGGCCGTCCGGCGTGAACCGGTCCTTCGGCTTGGGCACGGCAACGCAGACGGCGTCCCATTCCAGGCCCTTCGCCGAGTGCATCGTGTCCACGTACACCGAATCGGCGTCGCCGCCGGTCTGCGGCGGTTCGTCGATCGCGTCGAACCAGGCGAGGAAGCCCGAAAGCGAGGTCGCCCCGCCCGCCGACCTGGTTTCGTCCTGGTATCCGCGGGCCAGGCCCGTGAAGGCGTCGAGCGTTCCCATCCGCCGCGACGGCCGCGTCCAGCCGATGATGCGGCGCCGCAGATCCAGCGCATCGATGACCTGCCGGACGCATTCCACCGGGGTGAGGTTCACCGCGGCGGCGCGCAGTTCCCGCAGCGGCGCCAGGGCGTCGTCTTCCGCCCATTCGCGGAGCAGCCCGTCGCGCGAATCCCGGGTGGTGTCCGCGGCCGTGAGCTGCTCGAACCAGGTGCCGTGCGCCGCGTGGTCGTCGCAAAGCACGATCAGTTCGACCAGCGCCCGCGTGTCCCGGTCGTCGAGCAGGAAACCCAGCGCGGCGCGGATGATCTGCCCCTCCCGCGTGGCGCGCAGGTCCGTCTTGTCGCCGGTGCAGGGGATGCCGGCCTCGGTCAGCCGGTCGACGATCGCGTCGACGTTGGCCCGCGACCGTGCCAGGACGGCGATGTCGCCCGGGGCCGTGCCCTCGGCGATGAGCGACGACACGCCCTTGACGATCGCCCCGAACCACGGTGAGTTCGAGTTGCCTCCGTCGGTGGACGGGCGCCACACGCGCACGTCGCCGCCGGCGTGCTCCCGCGCCATCGGTTCGGCGACCCGCAGGCGGACGTCGGCGTCGGGCATGGACGCCGAGAACAGCTCGTTCGTGAGTTTCAGGGGATTCTCGAAGGAACGCCAGGACCTGTCGAGCTTTTCGACGGTGCCGTGGGCGGCGAGCTCGTCGAAGGCGGCGGCCATGAGCTTCGGATCCGACCCGCGGAACCCGTAGATCGACTGCTTCGGGTCCCCGACCCAGATGACCTCGCCGGCGAGCTGCCCCAGCGCGAAGAACAGGGCCAGCTGGATGGGGTTGGTGTCCTGGAACTCGTCGACGACGAGGACCTCGTAGGTGTCGGCGATGGCCGCGCGCACCGACGCCGAGGTCCGGATGATCCGCAGCGCCAGAACCTCCTGGTCGGTGAAGTCGATGAGCCCGAGGGCCTTCTTGTGGTCGTCGTAGGCGACCAGGCACCGCGCGGCCGTGCCCAGCACCAGCCGCGTCAACGTGGCCACGTCCGCCCGGTAGGCGGGGTTGGCGGCGATGTCCGCTGCGATGCCCTCGAAATCGGCGAATTCCGCGGCGATGGCCTTGGGGGATTTCGCGCCCGCGAGTTCGGCCCATTCGTCCCAGGTGATCCGGCCGAGGTCGCCGCGCATTTTCTCCGCGAGGTCGGCGAATTTGCGGCGGCGCCCGACGGCGGCGTTGCGCTCGTCGCCGGCGTCGTGATCGATGGCGGCTTCGCATGCGGCGATGGCGTTGCGCGCCCAGTCGGGGCGATCGTCGGCCGCGGCTTCTCCGGAGATGTTGTCGAGCACGCCGATGAGTTCGTCGAGCGACGCTTCCGCATGCGCGGCGAGTTCTTCGGGTGCGATGAGATTCTGGCGGGCGGCGTCGGCGACGTCGCGGACGGTGTCCGAAAAGGACTTGCGGTTGTCGTGTTCGAAGGCATCGACGGGCCGGTCGTAGCCGTTGCGGCGGAAGAGGTCGCGGTGGGTGCTTTCGGCGTCGGCGATCACCGTGTCGCAGGAGAGCTCGAAGACGCGGCTCGCGGCCTCCTCGGTGAGGGTCTCCAATTCGGGTGAGAGCCCGGCGTCGATGGCGAAGTCGCGCACCAGCGTCGCAGACACCGAATTGACGGTGCCGACCAGCGCGGAGCCGATGGCCTGCGCTTCGGCGATCTGCCCGCGGTCGATCAGCTTGGAGCGAATGCGCTCGGAGAGTTCCCCGGCCGCCTTGGTGGTGAAGGTGGTGGCGATGATCGCCGACGGCGACAGCCCGCGCTCGATCCTGTCGGCGAGCTTGTCGGTGATGGTCCAGGTCTTGCCGGTGCCGGCGCTCGCGGTGATGATGGTCGATTTCATGGTGCCCGTCTGCTTCATGGTGCTCGTCTGTTTCCGGTCGCTCATGACGGATCGGCCTCGATCCCGGTGATGATCCCGTAGTCCACGTACTTTGCGTTGTCCGCGGGCAGGTGCCGGTCGTTCATGTCGGCGGCGTCGGCGGCCATTTCGGACCGTTTCCGGATTTCACGGTCGATCCCGTTCGCCCCGATGAGGATCGCGTTGCCCTCGTCCCTGATCACGCCGGCGAACATGATCTCCGACAGCGCGTCCTCGACGGAGGCGATCGCGCGCCGCCACAGGGTGTCCGGATCGACGGCGGCGGGTGCGGCCGCCGGGCCGCCGAGCTGGGGGTCGGTCGAATCGAAGCGCCCGTACTTGAGCTCGAAGTAGGCGGTGACGACGCCGGCCAGGGGCATTTCGTCCGCGACCGACCACGCGTAGGCGGCCAGCTGCAGGGACCGGCCGCTTTCGATCAGATCGCGGTACTTGCGGCGGCTGACCGAGTACTTCATGTCGATGACCACGGTGCGCCCGTCGGAGGTTTCCGCGTCGAGGTCGCGGAAGCCGTGCATCTTCACGGAGTGCTCGTGGACGGCCGCGCCGTCGGACCCGGGGTCCCGCAGCGTCAGCGTGAGCGCACGTTCGATGGGCGCCTCGGCGGCGACGACGGTCATCCCGCCGCGCCGGAGGGTGCCGAAAAGCTCCGTGATGTTCTCCAGCGCCTCGGTCTCCACCTGCTGCCGCAGCCGCGCGTTGCCGGGGAGATCGAGTTCCGAGGCGTAATGGGGGAGCAGCTCGTCGAAACAGGAACGCACGACGCCGCCTCGGCAGCCGTCGAGGCCGTCTTCCACGATCTTCTCGATGATCGCGTGCAGGAACGAGCCGATCATCCGGTTGCCGGTCGGGATCTCCGTCAACCATCCGCCCCGGATGCGCAGCGGGTACGCCAGCAACCATTCGAGGCGATGGATCAGCAGCTTCTCCAGCTGCGTATAGGACAACGAGGTCGGCAGCAGATGAGTGCCCGGTGGCACGGTGCGGACCATCGCCGCCTGCTCGATCGCCTCGGCATCGGGGACGAACGGATCATCCACGCGCAACGGCAGGATGGCGTCGCCGAACCGCCAGGTCCCGTCGGTGACCAGCTCCCGCGCCGTGAATTCCGCGGGGCGGCCACCGGAACCGTCCACGTGGTGCGCGGCGAAGGCGAGCGCGGGGTGACGGCTGGTCGCGGCACCGTCGATGACCGACGGGACGATGGCGACGACGTCGCCCGCCCGGCACAGGCCGGCGAGTTCGGCGCCGGCGGTCAACCGCGCGACCTCCCCGGGGTCGGGGACCCGGATCCCGGCGTCGGCGAGCACCCGCACCTCCTCCGGCGTCCAGATGCGGCGATGCACCCGGCCATCGTCGACGGCGCCCCACCAGAGCACCGGGCCGCGGCCTCCCAGCAGCGCGGGCGACGGCAGCCTCGGGTGTTCGGAAGCTTCGGCGCCCGCCAGGGGAGACGCCTGCATGGCGCCGCAGTCGTCGATGATCCGCTGCAGTTCCCGCTCTCCGACGGCCTCGCTCTGCCCCAGGACTTCGATCGCGGCGGAGACCGACCGTGCCGCCGCCAAGAGCTCGGGCGCCCGCATGTGCGCGCCCATCTTCCGCAGCCGCTTCTCCAGCCATTCCAGTGGCCCGATGATGTCTTCCGAACGGCAGTTCCCGCCGTCGAACTCGACGCGCGACGTGCGGAAGAAGGCGTCCAGCGATGCGATGATTTCCCGGTTTCGCACCGCACGGTCAGAATCCCCGCCGGACTCCGCGTCCGCCGCGATGGTCTCTTCGATCTCCTCCAACGCCGCCATCCACGCGGGGCCGCCCACCCCCGGTTGCGCGGCGAGCGCGGAGAGCAGCGGGCGGCGGATCGCGGCGGGCACGACCCCGATGTGGGTCACCGCCCCGGACTGGGAGTCCCTGCTGGTCAGGCCCATGTCCAGGAACGCAGCGATGGCGTGGACGTCGATGGGGCCCGTGATGGCCGCGAGGAACAGGGGCAGCACCTGGGCCGTCGCACGCTGATCGGATGCTTCGAGGGCGCCCAGGCGGGGCATGCCGCGGCGGGCGAGCTCCTGATCGAGGATCTCCGTGTGGTGCGTGGCCACCAGTGCCGTACCCGGGGCGGTCGCGAGGATCCGCGCCGCGGCCTCCGCAGCCTCCCATTCCGTCGGCGCCGTGACCACGCGGAGCCGCTCCAGCGCCGTGGGGGCGGGCTCTTCCGCGACGTCGACGCCGAGCGCCGCCATGTCGTCGATGATTTCCGGCCACGGGGCGGGGAGCTCGGCCTTGGCTCCGAGGACGGTCAGCCGGTCGATGCCCAGCGGCCATCCGTCCCCGGCGGCCACGATCTCGTGCAGCATCGCCGCCGCGTCCCTCAACGCGTCGGCCGCTCCCGGAGCGTCGAAAAGCCCTTCGGCCTCCGCGAGATCGGCCAGGCGGGGAGTGGCGCCGGGCACCGGGGAGCCGTCCCAGCCGGCGGCGACGAGCTCATCGCGCCACGCGAGCATCTTCTTGGCCACCGCCCACGCGTCGAGATCGAATGACCCGCCGCACCATCGCCGCGGCGCCTGCGCCAGCGCCGCGCGGTAGGCGGCGATGCGCAGGGGCCTGTCGAGCACGAATCCGGTCACCCCCAGCCGCGTGCCCAGAATCGCGGCCAACCCCGCCGGCCCGACCACCGCG
This sequence comes from Corynebacterium halotolerans, assembly GCF_001056295.1. Classification (GTDB taxonomy): domain Bacteria; phylum Actinomycetota; class Actinomycetes; order Mycobacteriales; family Mycobacteriaceae; genus Corynebacterium; species Corynebacterium hansenii. The sequence continues at coordinate 47,612 of NZ_JVMD01000031.1, read as the reverse complement.
CGCCCCAGCGACGCGCCCGAACCGTCCCCGCGGCCGGCGCCTTCCCATGCGGCGCCGTCGAGGCCCCAACCGAAAGTGATCTCCATGGCGCCCATGCTAGGAAACCTCCCGGATCGCCGCCGCCCGCCGTTCGAACACCGGTGCCAGGGGCCGGCCCGCACCGCGGCGAGCCAGCCGCGGCGGCGGGGAAGCGCGGCTAGCCCGACAGCCGGGACACGAAGATGGCCGTGCCGGGAATCACCGCGCCGCGCAACGGCGACCATTGGCCCCATTCGACGTCGAGGTCGTCGGGCCATTCCGGCTCGATGAGGTCCTCCAGCACGAAGCCCGCGGCGGCCAGCTCGCGCACGCGGTCGCCCATGGTCCGGTGGTGCTCGACGTAGATCGCGCGGCCGTCGTCGTCGCGTTCGACGTAGGCGTCGCGGTGGAAATAGGGGATGCCCGCCTTCAGGCCCGCCGGGCCGGGATCGTCGGGGAAGCACCAGCGCATCGGGTGCGTCACCGAAAACACGAACCGTCCGCCCGGCCGCAGCACGCGGGCGACGCCCCTCATCAGCGCGGCCGAATCCGCCACGAACGGAATCGCGCCGAAGACGGAGAAGACGATGTCGAACGAATCCTCCGCGAACGGCATCGCCGCGGCATCGGCGTGCACGAGGTTGACGCCGGTGACCTCCCGGGCGTCCTTTCCGCTTTGCGACGAGCCGGCCCCGCTTCGCGACGAGCCCGCCGCGTCGACGCCGTGGGCGAGCATCTTCATGGACACGTCGAACGCCGTCAGCGACTTCGGCGGGCGGTGCCGGGCCAGCCACCGCGAGCACGGTGCGGATCCGCAGCCGATCTCGAGGACGTCGCACCCGGCCAGTACGCCGGCGTCGCCGAGCAGCCGTGCGTCCTCCTCGCGGAGCATTTCGGGGCACCAGACGAAGTCCCCCTCCGGGTGCCCTTCGCCCAGGTACAGCGGATGTTCGAGGTGGTAGTCGACGGCATCGCCGTCCCACCAGGAACGGTTCGCCCTGGCGGATTCGACGTCGTCGACGGGGCCGTAACCTGCGAAGTGAGACATGCGCCGAGTCTAGGCGCGATGGCCCACTCGCCGCGGCCCGCGGGTAACGCGGTTCCCCGTGGCGTCCCACCTGCGGCGGGACTTGATTTGGCGCTGGTGGCGGCGTATCGTGTTCGCGGTATGCGTGCGCGACCCGTGCACGCGTGCCGATCCGGCACCTTCACCTACCGCCCACCAGGGCTTACGTGCGCGTCCCGGACCGACCCTGTCCAACTCGATTTCTATCCGCTTCGGAGCAACTTGCATATGCCCACCTCCAACACCCCTCAGGTCGCCGTCAACGACATCGGCACCGCTGAGGACTTCCTCGCCGCCGTCGACTCCACGATCAAGTACTTCAACGATGGCGACATCGTCGAGGGCACCGTCGTCAAGGTCGACCGCGACGAGGTCCTGCTCGACATCGGCTACAAGACGGAAGGCGTCATCCCCTCCCGTGAGCTGTCCATCAAGCACGATGTCGACCCCGACGAGGTGGTCGAGGTCGGTGACGAGATCGACGCCCTGGTCCTCACCAAGGAGGACAAGGAAGGCCGCCTGATCCTGTCCAAGAAGCGCGCCCAGTACGAGCGCGCCTGGGGCACCATCGAGGATCTCAAGGAGAAGGACGAGCCGGTCACCGGCACCGTCATCGAGGTCGTCAAGGGCGGCCTGATCCTGGACATCGGCCTGCGCGGCTTCCTGCCGGCGTCGCTGGTGGAGATGCGCCGCGTCCGCGACCTGCAGCCGTACATCGGCCAGGAGCTCGAGGCGAAGATCATCGAGCTGGACAAGAACCGCAACAACGTGGTCCTGTCCCGCCGCGCGTGGCTCGAGCAGACCCAGTCCGAGGTCCGTTCCGAGTTCCTGCACCAGCTGCAGAAGGGCCAGGTCCGCAAGGGCGTCGTGTCCTCCATCGTCAACTTCGGCGCCTTCGTCGATCTCGGCGGCGTCGACGGCCTGGTGCACGTTTCCGAGCTGTCCTGGAAGCACATCGACCACCCGTCCGAGGTCGTCCAGGTGGGCGACGAGGTCACCGTCGAGGTTCTCGAGGTCGACCTGAACCGCGAGCGCGTCTCCCTGTCGCTGAAGGCGACCCAGGAGGACCCGTGGCGCGTGTTCGCCCGCACCCACGCCATCGGCCAGATCGTCCCGGGCAAGGTCACCAAGCTGGTGCCGTTCGGCGCGTTCGTCCGCGTCGAGGAGGGCATCGAGGGCCTGGTCCACATCTCCGAGCTGGCCGAGCGCCACGTGGACGTGCCGGACCAGATCGTCACCGTCGGCGAGGAGGCCATGGTCAAGGTCATCGACATCGACCTGGACCGCCGCCGCATCTCCCTGTCGCTGAAGCAGGCCGACGAGGACTTCACCGAGGAGTTCGACCCGACCAAGTACGGCATGGGCGATTCCTACGACGAGCAGGGCAACTACATCTTCCCGGAGGGCTTCGACGCGGAGACCAACGAGTGGATGGAGGGCTTCGAGACCCAGCGCGCCGAGTGGGAGGCCCGCTACGCCGAGGCGGAGCGCCACCACCAGATGCACGCCGCCCAGATCGAGCGTCACCGCGCGCAGGCCGCCGAGGCCGCCGCGACCCCGTCGAACTACTCGTCCGAGACCACGGAGGACGCCCCGGCGGCCGCCGAGGCTCCGGCCGAGTCCGGCGGCACCCTCGCCTCCGACGAGCAGCTGGCCGCCCTGCGCGCCCGCCTGTCCGGCAACTGAGCGAACTGACGGTCCCGGCAGCCGGTTGATCCGGCGGCCATGACCGCGAGGCCCCGGTCCGCCCCTTTTCACGAAGGGGGCGGGCCGGGGCCTTTTCTCGTCTTCGCTTTACGGAAATGTGAAATGCGTTGCAAGCGGCGGGAAATGGCGGGGCTTCGCGGCGCGGGCCCACGCGATGGCCTATGGTTGGCCCATGCTGAAAGTTGGATTGACCGGAGGAATGGGCAGCGGCAAGTCGTCCGTGGCCCGGCGACTGCGCGAGCTCGGCTGCGTCATCATCGACGCCGATGCCATCGCCCGCGAGATCGTCGAACCCGGTCAGCCGGCGCTGCGGGAGCTGGTCGAAGCGTTCGGCCGCGACATCCTCGATGCCGATGGCCGCCTGCTGCGCAGCAGGCTGGCCAATCGGGCGTTCACGTCGAAGGAGAAGACGGCGACGCTCAACGCGATCACCCATCCGCGCATCAGGGACCGCACGGCGGAACGATTCGCGGAAGCGGGGCCGAAGGACATCGTCGTCCACGACATGCCCCTGCTCGTGGAGAACGACCTCGCGGCGGACCACCACATCGTCATCGTCGTGCACGCGCCCGTCGACGTGCGCGTGAAGCGGCTGGTGGAGGGGCGAGGGGTGGCGGAAGCCGATGCGCGCCGCCGCATCGCCGCGCAGATCTCCGACGAGGAGCGCCTGGCCGCGGCCGACGCGGTGATCGACAATTCGGGAACCGAGCGCGCGCTGATCACGCAGGTCGACAAGATCTGGCGCACGCGGCTCGTGCCGATGTCCGGGGTCGCCGGTCTCGCGGAGCCGCAGCCGGTGCGGCCGTCGGGGCGCATCTATCGGGAAGTGGCGCGCGTGACCCGGCAGTTCGGCGTCGGCGTCGTCGGATCGGTGCTCAGCGGAAATCGGCTGGTGCTGACGGTCGACGGCGAGCCGGAGATCGGCGATGCGCCGTGGCGGCGCGTCGGCACGCATTGGGAGAGCCTCGACCCCGGCAACCCCGTGACCCTGGTCCGCCAGAAGACCCCGGACTTCGACGAGCGCGTCGCAGACGCCTGACCCGGGAGGTCCGCCACCGCGGCTCCGCGACGCGGCTTCACGACGCGGCGATGTCGATCAGTTCCCGCGCCACCCGTCCGGGTCCGCCGGTGCCGCGCCACACCGCGCGGATGCTGCGGGACAGGTCGAGGCGCGGGTCGACGTCGACGGCCACCAGGTCGCCGCGGGACAGGGCATCGGCGACGGCAAGTTCGCTGAGCACCCCGGGTTCGCCGCCGGCCCGCACCGTCGCGGCGACGGCTGCGTTGCTGCCCAATTCGACGGCGGGCGGCACCGGATGCCAGGGGGCCAGCGCCCGGTCGTAGAAGGCCCTGGTCCCCGAACCCGGCTCGCGAAGGGCGAGGGGAGTGGCGGCCAGTTCCTCGGCGGTGACGGGCCCGTGGTCCCGGCCGCCGGGGCCCGGCTCGTGATCCGCCGCATGCCGCCCGCGCTTCGCCCACGGGTGATCGGGCGAGACGACGATGACCAAATGGTCGTCGGCGACGACGGTGCCGTGGAGGTCCTTCCGCGCCAGCGGCGTCTCCACGAACCCGATGTCGCAGGTGCCGGCGACGACTTCGTCGAACACCCGCTCCGAATTGCGCACGCGGAGCCCGACGTCGGCACCGGGGTGGCGGCCACGGTACGTGGCCAACCAGCCGGGCATGAGGTGCTCGGCGACCGTCATGCTCGCCGACACCCGCAGCGGGGCGGACTCGTCCGCGGTGAGCAGGCCGATGTCGTGGTGGAATGCGTCGACGGCGTCGAAAAGCGGCGCCGCCGCGGCGAGCACGGAGCGGCCCAGGGGAGTCGGCGCCGAGCCGCGCGGCCCCCGTTCGATCAGATCGGCACCGAGCTCGCGCTCGAACGAGGCGATGGTGCGGCTGGCGTTCGGCTGCGCCATCCCCATCGCCCGCGCGGCCGCGCCCAGCCCGCCGAGCTCGTCGATCGCCGCGAGCAGGCGCAGGGCGGTCAGATGCAGTGGCCGGGCCATGCGGGACGACGCGTGCCGCTCATGGTGCGCAGGCGGGAGTGACCGTGGGTCGGGCGGGCCGTCCGCCGGGGACTGGGATCCCGCGCCGGGGCGGGGTGACCGGGTGCTCATATCAAAAGCGTATGTGCTCACACGCCATTCGCGTCTACCGGGGTCGCTCCGAGTGACGGAAACTGGTCGGGTGAACGTGAAGAAGAATGCTCCAGGACTCCTGCTCGCCGCCGCGGGCGTCGCCGTGGCCTACGCGGTGGCCGCGCCTTTCGCCGTGCTCAGCCCCATGGTCGTGGCGATCCTGCTCGGCGTCGTCGTCGGCAACGCGGTCCGGCTCCCCGCATCGGTGGAGCCGGGCCTGGCCATCGCGGCGAAGCGCGTGCTGCGCATCGGCATCGTCCTGCTGGGGTTGCGGCTGTCGCTCCACGACGTCGCCGATCTGGGCCCGGGGATGATCCTCACCGTCATCGCCGTGGTGTTCGGCGGCACCCTCGCCGGCATCGCCATAGGCGCGGCGCTGGGCATCGACCGGCCGCTGCGGCTGCTGGTGGCGTGCGGATTCTCGATCTGCGGCGCCGCGGCCGTCGCCGCCCTGGCCGGCGTGCTCGGCGGAAACGAGGCTCCGGCGGAGGACGGCCGGCCGCGCAGGTCCGGCCTCCAGGAATCGGTGGTCACCGCCGTCGCGCTGGTGGTCATCTTCGGCACGCTGATGATCGCCCTGGTCCCCGCCCTCGGGCACCTCTTCGGGCTGTCCGACATGGACACCGGCATGTGGGCCGGCGCGTCCGTCCACGAGGTCGCCCAGGTCGTCGCCATCGGCGGGTCCGTCGGCGGGGCCGCGCTGGGGGCGGCGGTCGTCATCAAGCTCGGGCGCGTGCTCATGTTGGCCCCCGTCATGGCGATCATCTCGGTCGTGGAGCGCCGCAGGATCCGGGACGCCCACGGGGAGGCCGGAGACGTGTCGTTGCCGCCGATCATCCCGCTGTTCGTCGCGGGCTTCCTGGCCATGGTCCTGGTGCGGTCGACGGGGCTCGTGCCGCAGGGGGTCATCGACGTCGCCGGCGTCGCCGAGCAGCTGCTCCTGGGGGCCGCGATGTTCGCGTTGGGCATCGGCGTCCAGTTCTCCCTCATCCGGAAGGTGGGCGCGGCGCCGTTCATCATGGCGGCCCTGACCACCGTCGTCGTCGCGGTGATCGGCCTGGGCGGGGTCCTCATCGCCGGATGATCGGCGCACGCCGCCACTAGTTGAAAACCGTTTGCAATAAATGGTCTAATGCCCCCATGACCAAAACCAAGATCGCGGTCGGCGCCCTCGCCGCCGCTTCTCTGTTCTTCACGGCCTGCTCCTCCGACGGCGCGAACGGCTCGGCGGGGGAGACGGCGACCTCGCCCGCCGACGGCGACGCCCGGACCCCGGCCGTGACCACCGCCACGACCGCCGCCGACGCCTCCGAGACCCGCGGTGCCGTACCCCGGCTCGCCATCAGCCACGACGGCGGCGTCATGGTGCTCGACGCCGGAAACCCCGAAAAGGGCGAGAAGCCGAAGGTGCTCTCCGATCTGCCCGCCGAGGGGTACCTGCGCCTCAACCACGCCGGCGACGGCCGCCACGTCTTCGTGTCCTCCGACAAGGCCTTCCGCGCGCTGGATCTGGGCTCGTACTCCAAGCCGCACGGCGACCACTCCCACCACTACGCGGGCGATCCCGTCTTCACCGGCTTCGAGGTCGCCGCGAGCAAGCCGGGCCACGTCGTCGCGGGTGACGGCAAGGCGGTGCTTTTCGACGACGAGACCGGCGACGTGACCACCCTGCGACTGATGGGAATGGACGCCGTCGACCACTTCCGCGTCCCCGCCCACCACGGCATCGCGGTTCTCGGCGGGGACGGGACGTACATGGTCACCGTCGCCGACGCCGACGGCAAGCGCACCGGCGTCGCCCAGGTCGACGCCGACGGCAAGGAACTCAAGCGCTTCGAGCAGTGCCCGGGAGCCCACGGCGCCGAGGAGTCCGCGGCGGGCGTCTTCGTCGGCTGCGCCGACGGTGGCCTGGTGTACAAGGACGGCGAGGTCAAAAAGGTCACGTCGCCGGACGAGTACGGCCGCATCGGCAACCAGGCCGGATCGCCGAAGTCGAAGTACGTGCTCGGCGACTACAAGTCGGACAAGAAGGCCGCCGACGAGGAGAAGCTGGAGCGCCCGGAGAAGGTCTCCGTGATCAACGCCGAAACCGGCGACCTGAAGCTCGTGGACCTGGGCACCTCCTACACCTTCCGTTCGCTCGGCATGAACGACGACGGCCTCGGCGTGGTGCTGGGCACCGACGGCAAGCTGCACCTCATCGACACCGAGAAGGCGAAGGTGGTCAAGACCATCGACGTCATCGGCGAGTGGAAGGAATCCGAGGAGTGGCAGGACCCCCGTCCCGCGCTGGCCGTGCAGGGCGACGTCGCCTACGTGACCGATCCGGCGACCAAGAAACTCCACGTCGTCGACCTCAAGGGCGAGAACAAGACGCTGACCGCCGATCTGCCCGAAACCCCCGACGAGATCCTGGCCACGAAGGGCTGAGTGCGGGGCTCCGGTGGTGGCCGGCTCGGAACTCGGTACCCTGGGGGGCATGAATCTTCACCCCCTGATCGCCGAGTACGAGTTCCTCGTCGGCACGTGGAAGGGCCCCGGCAGGGGCCATTACCCGACCATCGACTCGTTCCGGTACAACGAAACCCTCACCTTCGGAGCCGTTCCGGGCAAGCCCTTCCTGCGCTATGAGCAGAAGACCGCCGGCGCCGAGAACCAGCCCATGCACACCGAATCCGGCTTCTTCCGGCCCATCGGCGATGGCCGCGTCGAGTTCACCCTGGCCCAGCCCACCGGCCAGACCGAGGTGCTCGAGGGCACCGTTGAGGCCGGCGACGACGGCGAGCTGACCATCGTCATGGACCGTTCGACCGTGGTGAATTCCGGCACCGCCAAGCAGGTCGACGCGACCGCCCGCACCTGGGTGGTCAACGCCGACCGTACCGAGCTGATCACCGAATTCGGCATGGCCGCGGTCGGCCAGCCGATGCAGCAGCACCTGGTCAGCGAATTGGCCAAGCAGTAGACGCGGAGCACGCGGAACGGCGGGGTGGGTGCGCCCGCCGTCTTCGCGTTCGGGTCGGGCCCGGTCAGGCCTTTGCCGCCGCGCGGCCCGATTCGGCGGCCTCGAAGGAATCCGGGATGCGGACGTTGGCTTCGAGGACCTCGCGGTGCCGTGCGGTGTCGTCGTAAAGCTCGTCCTTCAGGGGATTGAGCTTGCGGACGATGATCGTGCGCAGCTGCCAGACGAAGACCGCGACGTTGGCGACCAACGCCACGAGGGACACCGCGAACAGCGCGCGGGGATCGTTCGACGACTGCACCGCGAAGGCGGAGTCCGTGACGAACGCCGGCACGGCCATGGTGAACATCATCCACAGCGCCAGCGTGGACGCGCGATGCTGCAGCCAGGCGCCCTTCTTGATGAAGAAGGCGGGGATGGTGCACGAGATCAGCAGCGCCGCACCGGCGTAGAAGGAATGGTCGCCGACGCAGTTGTAGACGTAGGCGAAGTTCCACAGGTCGTAGGCGATGATCCAGAACCACATCATGTCCGGCCACACCATGTCGCGCGACGGCGCCCGGGAGATGATGATGCCCGCCCAGCCGCAGATGGTGATCAGGTTCAGCAGGCCGGCGACGCCGTTCATCCAGTTCCAGCTGCCGGAGATCATGCGCACGCCGTCGACGACGCCGTCGACGTTCATCGCGCCGACCTGGAAGTCGCGGATGCACGCCTCGAGGATGTTCAGCGCCAGGATGGCTGGCGGGAACGCCAGCGCCCACTTGTTGGCGGCCAGCTTCGGGTGGTACCGCAGCGCCATGAAGCCGAGGACGCCGGCCAGCGCCGAGTAGACCTTGACCCAGTGGAACCAGGAGCCGGTCGAGGACCCGGCGCCGGCGGTCGTCGGCCACACGAAGATGGTCAGGATGATCGGCAGGGCGATGAACATCGCCCACGCCGCGCCGCGCCACCGGCGGGTGATTTCGTTGAGCCCGATCAGCGCGCCGAGGACCACGAACCACGCGACCCACGCGTACCAGGGAATCGATTCGAACAGGAACATGGGGAAGACCCTCCGTGCGGGCGCGTCCCCCGGCCATCGCCGTTCGATGGCCGAACACAGGCGGGAAAACGCCCTTATGTCTTGTCGCCCCTCATGCTAATTTCGGGGAAAAGGCCAGGCCATAGACAGTTTCGCCGATGTGTCCAGTGGTTGGGACGGCAATGGCCGCGACGGAGGAACATGACACGGGATCCGGGCGCAGCGGGAAGCTCCCGCGACGCCGTGCGGGACGATGCGGGCGCACGGGCGGCGCTGGTCGCCGCCCTGAAGCGCAAACTGGCCACGACGCCGCTGAGCAAGGTGACGGTCGCGGGGCTGGCGGCCGAGGCCGGGGTGACCAGGCAGGCGTTCTACTACCACTTCGACGACGTCTACGACGCCGCGACGTGGGTGTTCACCACCGAGGTCGCCGACCACGTGCTCTCGCATGCCGAATACTCGCGGTGGGCCGAGGGGTTCCTGCGACTGCTCACGTACATGCGGCGCAACCGCCCGCAGGTCAAGGCCGTGCTCGATTCGCTGACGTGGGTGAAGTCGGAGCGATTCTTCCACCGCGTGCTCCGCCGCATGATGTGCGCGATCGTCGCGGAGCTCGAGGCCGGGGAAGCGGAAGGCGCGCCCTCGGGCGGCGCCCCGCGCCCGCTTTCCGACGCCGACCGGCAGTTCATCATCGAGCACTACACGCTCACGGTGCTGGGCCACCTTCTGCACTGGTTGGCGGAGGGGATGAAGGAGGAGCCGGGGGAGCTCGTCGGCCGGATGGAATTCGTCATGCGCGGTCAGGTGGGGGAATCGCTGCGCAGGTTCCGTTCCGGAGGGCCGGCTCCCCGCCCGCCGTCCCGTCCGTGACTCCGTCCAGGCGAACGGATGTACGACGACGTGGCGGGGGTTGTAGGCTGGCCGCATGGCCTTCGCAGCAGAACAGCCCGTCGTCGCCCACTCCGAATTCCGTCCCGTGGGCGAAATCGAGCGCTCCGGCGGGGACTTCGAGGTCGTCAGCGAATTCGAGCCGGCGGGCGACCAGCCCCAGGCCATCGCCGAGCTGGCCGAGCGGCTGAACCGGGGCGAACGCGAAGTGGTGCTCATGGGCGCCACCGGCACCGGCAAGTCGGCGACGGCCGCCTGGCTCATCGAGAAGATGCAGCGCCCCACCCTGGTCATGGCCCCCAACAAGACCCTCGCGGCGCAGCTGGCCAACGAGCTGTCCTCGCTGCTGCCGAACAACGCCGTCGAATACTTCGTCAGCTACTACGACTACTACCAACCCGAGGCGTACATCGCGCAGACGGACACCTTCATCGAGAAGGACTCGTCCATCAACGAAGACGTCGAGCGACTGCGGCACTCCGCCACCTCGGCGCTGCTGTCCCGCCGCGATGTCGTCGTGGTCAGTTCGGTGTCGTGCATCTACGGCCTGGGCACCCCGCAGTCGTACCTCGACCGCTCGGCGGTGCTGCGCGTGGGCGAGGAGGTGGACCGCGACGAGTTCCTGCGCATGCTCGTGGACATCCAGTACGCACGCAACGACATCGCCTTCACGCGCGGCACGTTCCGGGTCAAGGGCGACGTCGTGGACATCATCCCCGCCTACGAGGAACTGGCCGTCCGGGTCGAGTTCTTCGGCGACGAGATCGATTCCCTCTACTACCTCAATCCGGTGACGGGCGACGTCGTCAAGCAAGTCGACGAACTGCGGATCTTCCCGGCCACGCATTACGTCGCCGGGCCCGAGCGCATGGAGCGCGCGATCGAGGAGATCAAGAGCGAACTGACCGAGCGCCTGGCGGATTTCGAGAACCGCGGCAAGCTGCTCGAGGCGCAGCGCCTGCGCATGCGCACCGAATACGACCTGGAGATGATCCAGCAGGTCGGGTTCTGCTCCGGCATCGAGAATTACTCGCGGCACATCGACGGGCGCGCGGCGGGCTCCGCGCCGGCGACGTTGATCGACTACTTCCCGGAGGACTTTCTCACCATCATCGACGAGTCGCACGTCACCGTGCCGCAGATCGGCGGCATGTTCGAGGGCGACGCGTCGCGCAAGCGGAACCTCGTCGAATTCGGGTTCCGCCTGCCGTCGGCGCTGGACAACCGGCCGCTGACGTTCGACGAGTTCGACGCGCGCGTGGGCCAGGTCGTGTTCATGTCCGCGACCCCCGGGCCGTACGAGCTGGGGCAGACCGGCGGCGAAGTCGTCGAGCAGGTCATCCGCCCGACCGGCCTGGTCGACCCGAAGGTCGTGGTCAAGCCCACAGAGGGGCAGATCGACGACCTGATCCACGAGATCCGGAAACGCGAGGAGAAGGGCGAGCGCGCCCTGGTGACCACGCTGACCAAGAAGATGGCGGAGGACCTCACCGATTACCTGCTGGAAAACGGCGTCCGCGTCCGCTACATGCACTCCGACGTCGACACCCTCAAGCGCGTCGAGCTGCTGCGCCAGCTGCGCCTGGGCGACTACGACGTGCTGGTGGGCATCAACCTGCTGCGCGAGGGCCTCGACCTGCCCGAGGTGTCGCTGGTGGCGATCCTCGACGCGGACAAGGAGGGCTTCCTGCGTTCGACCACTTCGCTGATCCAGACCATCGGCCGCGCCGCCCGAAACGTCTCGGGCGAGGTGCACATGTACGCCGACACCGTCACGGAATCGATGCGCAGCGCCATCGACGAAACCGAGCGCCGCCGCGAGAAGCAGATCGCGTACAACACCGAGCACGGCATCGACCCGCAGCCGCTGCGCAAGAAGATCGCGGACATCCTCGACCAGGTCCACGAGAGCCAGGCCGAGGGCGGGGGCGATGCGGCGGATGCCGCCGCCGTCGACGCCGCGCTGGCCGAGCGCGCGACGGTCGAGGGGATGCCCAAGGCGCAGCTGCAGAAGCTCATCGACGACATGACGGCCCAAATGGGCGCCGCCGCCCGCGAATTGAAATTCGAGTTGGCCGGCCGTCTGCGCGACGAGATTTACGACCTGAAAAAGGAGCTGCGCGGCATGGAGGAAGCGGGGCTGGAATAGATCCCGCGCGGCCGCCCGGGACCCGGCCCCCGACGCCGCCGAAGAGCACGGGGTTAGTGACGGGGGATACTTCGAGTTCTCGTTGAGATGCAGGTCACATAACGCGGCGACCGTGATGACGTGCGCAGATGCCGAAAATTCAGTGAATGATCATTCGCGGTTGGCCGAAAGTTCGCGGTCCGGGACCCCCGTATTTTGCTAGGGTTGGGCGAAGGAACACGGCCCGTTCGGCGTTCCGGACGTGAGTCGCATCACGTCGATCTCGACGAAAAACGATCTCGAATTTCACCATCAACGAGTTTTGCGGAAGGCAGTTTTCATGAGCGCTTACCAGACCATCGTCGTCGGCACCGACGGCTCGAAGTCCTCGCTTCTCGCAGTCGAGCGCGCGGCGGCCATGGCCGCGGCCTTTGACGCGACCCTGGTCATCGGCTGCGCGTACTACGAGAACCAGGAAGCCGCCTCTTCGACGCTGCGCCAGGACTCCGTCCAGGTCCTCGGCGACGACCCGGCCCAGGAGAACCTGGCCAACGCCAAGGAGGCCGCCGAGGCCGCCGGCGCCAAGAAGGTGGAGACCGAGGTTCGCGCGGGTTCCCCGGTGGAGGCCCTGATGTCGCTGGTCACCGACCACAAGGCCGACCTGCTGGTCGTGGGCAACCGCGGCATCAACTCGCTGACCGGTCGCCTGCTCGGCTCCGTCCCGGCCGACGTCGCGCGCCAGTCCGACTGCGACGTGATGATCGTCCACACGGTCGCCTGACGACGCTTCAACGGCATCGGACGCGGATATCCCGCGCCCATGCGCCGACCCCGGCCGCCCTTTCGGGTGGCCGGGGTTTTCGTGTTCGGTACCGCGGTCGCATTGCGGGGCAAGGCCGGGCGCGGCGAGCCCGCACGGTCGGGCCGTGCGCCAGAACCGTGACTCAGTCCGCGGGGACGGGCCGGGCGCTTGAATCGTGGCTCAGTCCGCGGCGTCGATCGCCGGCAACGATTCCGGCTGGCCGTCTGCGACGACGGTGAGCCCCTGCGTCGCGCGGGTCAGGGCGACGTAGAGGTCCTGCAGTCCCTGGGGAGACTCCGCGACGATGGCGTCCGGGTCGACGAGAATGACCTCGTCGAACTCGAGCCCCTTCGCCTCGTCGACGTCGTGCACGGGAATCGGGGAAGCGGCGTTGGCTTCGTCTCCGGCGGTCGGCTGCGCGTGGGCGTCGTCAAGCGAGGCCGCGATGTCCGCCACCCGCGCCGCGGGAGCGATGACGGCCGTCAGGCGCCGGCCCCGGGAGGCCCCGCGGGCGATGTCGAGCGCCCGCGCCAACGTGGCCGTGCGCACCGGTGCGCGGCCCGTCGAACGGATGGACCGCGGCGGCTCGGCCCCCGGTGCTATGCGGGACAGGACATCGGCGGCGAGGTCCATGATCTCCGACGGCGTGCGGTAATTGACCGTCAGCCGATGCAGCCGCCAGCGGTCGCCGATGACCGGATCGAGCGCGTCGGCCCAGCTCTCGGCGCCGGCGGGGGAGCCGGTCTGCGCGATGTCGCCGACGATGGTCATCCAGCCGTTGGGGGAGCGGCGGCGGATCATGCGCCACGCCATGGCGGACAGCTCCTGGGCCTCGTCGACGATGACGTGGCCGTACGTCCACTCGCGGTCCTCGGCCGCCCGGTCGGCGGTGCTGCGGACGTCGCGGTCGCGGTGGCGCTCCGCCAGGGCCTCGGCATCGATGAGGTCGTAGGCCATGAGGATTTCGGCGTCGGAGCCGTCGTCGAGCTCCTGCTGGGCGGAGCCGGTGAGGATGTCCAGCGCGTCCTGCGCCTCCTCGATCTGCGCGCGCCAGAACTCGCGCTCGTCGTCGGCGTCGGAGACGTCGCCGAGCAGCTCCGCCAGCTCGTCGAGAAGCGGCGGATCCGACGGGCCCATCGGCGTGCCGGGCTCGCGGAGCAGGGCGGCGCGGGTGGCGTCGTCGTACTCGGCGGCGGCTGCGGCGATGCGCACCTCCGACTCGAGCAGGTCGGCGAGCAGCTGCTCCGGGGTGAGCTCCGGCCACATCTCGTCGAGGACGGCGGAGATCGCCGGGTCGTCGTCGAGTTCGTCGCGCAGATCCGCGACGTCGGTGACCGACAGCAGATTCTCGCCGCCGAGCGGGTCCGCGCCGATCCGGTCCGCGAGCTTGCGCGCCAGGGACTCGACCAGGTGCTCGCGGAACAGGGGGCGAGCCAGGTTGTGGGGCTTGCGGGAGCGCCGGGCGCGGGTGCGGGCGGCGCGCACCATCGCCGGGGTGATGGTCAGCTCGACGCCGTCGAACGCCACGGTGACGTCGTCGGCCGGGTCGGGCTGCCGGTCGCGGACGGCTTCGCGGAGGATGTGCACCATCTCCGCCGAACCCTTCACCTCGCGGGTGGCCAGCGATTCCGCGCCGGTGCCGGAGACCCCGGGGTAGAGGTCGGCGATGGTCCGCAGCACCACGCCCGTTTCGCCGAGGCTGGGCAGCACGCGCGAGATGTACTCCAGGAACGTCGTGTTCGGGCCGAGGATGAGCACGCCCGTCTTCGCCAGCTGGTCGCGGTGCGTGTACAGCAGCCATGCCACGCGGTGCAGCGCGACGGCGGTTTTGCCCGTGCCCGGGCCGCCCTGCACGACCATCGCGCCGCGGCCGGAATCGCGGATGATCAGGTCCTGCTCGCGCTGGATGGTCTCCACGATGCCGCGCATGTGGCCGGTGCGCGCGGAGTCGATGACTTCGCGCAGCACGGCCTCGCCGCCGACGCCGTCCTCGATGCGCCGCTCCGCGCCCGATCCGGCCCCGGTTCCCGCATCCGCCCCGGCGCCGGCTCCGCCACCGTCTCCACCGTCCGCCGCGCCATCGGGGCCCGCCAGGCGCTCGTCGTCGATCGCCCGCACGGTCCGCCCCCGCGTGCGCAGATGCCGGCGCAGCGTCACGCCCTCGGGGTGCGCGGTCGTCGCCAGGTAGAAGGGGCGGGCCTGCGGCGCGCGCCAGTCCATGAGCAGCGAACGGTATCCGTCGTCGGCGTCGGAAAGCCCCATGCGCCCGATGTACCTGCGGTCCAGCTCCGGGGCGCCGGGCACGGGGTTGTCGGGTTCGTCGTCGGCGATGTCGATGCGCCCGAAGACGAGGCCCACCTCCGCGTGCCGGTAGCGCTCCAGGTTGGACTGGAGGCGCTGGTACTCCACCTCGCGCTCGACGCGGGCCTGCGGCTCCGGATCGTCGTCGAGCATCACCTTGCGCAGCGCCTCCTGGTCGCGGCGCCGCGCGGCGTCGAGATGCGCGTACACCTCGTCGAGATGCTCCTGCTCGGCGGGCAGATCCGGGTGCGGCACGTGCGCTCCAATCCTGGTCGGGGAAATATGCCATTTTACGCCACGGCCATTCCGGGGCGGAGACCCCCGCTTCACGACGCCCGGCGTTTCCTCCCGTCCGCCGGAAACGCGCGAAGCGGCCCGCCCACCGGAATCGGTGGGCGGGCCGCGTGGTTCGGGTCAGTTGGGCTCCATCGTCGCGCTGGCCCCGTGCAGGGGGCCCGCGATCGGGCGCCGTGCAGGGGTCCGTGATCGGGCCTGCGGAGCCTACGCCAGGTTCTTGCGGGCCTTCTTCAGCTGCTTGCGGGCGCGCTTGCGGGACTTCTTGGTCTCCTTGGCGGCCACGTCGGCGGCGTCGGAGAAGGTCTCGCGGGCGGTTTCGGCGGCGCCGACGAGGGTCTCGCGGGCCTCCTCGGCGAAGGACTGGAGGGAATCCTTCCAATCGTCCTTGTTGTCGGCGACGTAGCCCTCGGCGCGCTGGAGGGCATCGGCCGACTTGTCCTGCAGGTCGGCGCCGACTTCCTGCGCCTTCTCCAGCCACTCGGCGGCGGTGCCCTTGAGCTCCTCGGTGCGCTTCTCGGCCTCCGACTTGGTGGGCAGTGCGGCCTGGACCTTCTTGTTCACCTGCTTGCCGGCGTGCTCGGCGCGCCAGGCCAGGCCCGGGCGGCCGGCGGTGTCGGCGGTGGCCAGGAACAGGCCGCCGAGCAGGGCGACGTCGGTGAGGAAGCCGGTCTTGCGGGCCTTGCGCTCCTTCGGGTCCTGGGTCTCCCAGAAAGAGTGGCGCGCCAGGGCGGTGGGCACCTGGACCAGGGCCAGGGCGGTGGCGGCGACGCGCGGGGCCTTGCCCAGGGCGTACATGGCGCCGGCGGCGACCTTGGTGCCGGCGACGATCTGGACGGTCGTCTGCGGGTCGCTCGGCAGGAGCGAGACGTACTGCGCGGGAACGACGGTGCGGAGCCGCTTGGTCACCTCGCGGGCGCCCTCCAGATGGTCCTTCTGGTTCATGAGGGTGTCCACGCCATCGGCGACGAAAACCGAGGCGAGCATCGGACGGGCGAGCTTGCGGATCATTTTCTGGTCAACTCCTGTTTGTCGTGTGGGTCTCATGCGGTTGGTGCGCACGTGGTCCGGGACGGTCGGCGGTTCGCGTGGAACCGGGTTCGACCGGCACTTCGGCCCATGTCCCGATTCTACCCGCGGTTGGGTGCGGTGTCCGTGGTTTACCAGCCGCGGTTGCGCCATTCCTCCAGGTGGGGGCGTTCGGCGCCGACGGTGGTATCCGAGCCGTGGCCGGGGTGGACGACGGCGTCGTCCGGGTAGGCGTCGAAAATGCGCTCCTCGACGTCGTGGAGGAGCTGGGCGAAATTCTCCTGGTTCGCGGTCTTGCCCACGCCGCCGGGGAAGAGGGAATCGCCGACGAAGAGGTGGATGGGCGCGTCGTCGGCGGTCTCGGCTCCGTCCGCGCCGCCCTCGGCGTTCGACGGGTCGCCGGCGTCGAGGCCCAGGCCGACGCCGCCGCGGGTGTGCCCGCGGAGGATGAAGGCCACCAGCGTGGCGCCGTCGCCGAAGGTGACCACGTCGCCCTGGTCCAGGCGGCGGTCGGCGGGCACGGCGATGTCCGGGGCGTCGAGGGTGGAGGTGATGTGCTCCGCCCCCCACGCCTCCGCGAGTTCCGGCAGCGCCTGGACGTGGTCGCCGTGGGAGTGGGTGGTGACGATCGTCGTCACGGTCGCCCCGGCGGCGTCGCACAGCGCCTTCAGGTGATCGGCCTCGTCGCAGGCGTCGATCAACAGCGAATGCTCGGGCGCGCGGGTGTCCACCAGCAGGTGGCAGTTGTTGTCCATGTCGCCGACCGAGGTCTTGTACACGTCGATCGCGCCGACGCGGACGCGCTGCACTTCGCGCCGGGACAGGTCGCCGGTGTAGTCGTCGTTGATGGTGACGTCGTTTGCTGTCATGGCCGCCAGGGTAGCGGCGGTCGCGCGATCCCGCCGGGAAGCGTTCGAACGGATGTATGAGTGATGTATCATCGCGGGCGGCGCATCCGACATGCATGCGGCACACTCGTCCGGGAGTCCCATCAGGCGACCGGCAAACACATCCGACCAGGAAAGGTGCGTACGTTGGCCGAACGGCTCATCGTCCGTGGTGCCCGGGAGCACAACCTCAAGGGCGTCGACATCGACCTGCCCCGCGACAAGATGGTGGTCTTCACCGGCCTGTCGGGGTCGGGCAAGTCGTCGTTGGCGTTCGACACGATCTTCGCGGAGGGCCAGCGCAGATACGTCGAGTCGCTGAGCTCGTACGCCCGCATGTTCCTGGGCCAGATGGAGAAGCCCGAGGTCGAGCTGATCGAGGGCCTGTCGCCGGCGGTGTCCATCGACCAGAAGTCGACGAACCGCAACCCGCGGTCGACGGTCGGCACGATCACGGAGGTCTACGACTACCTGCGCCTGCTGTTCGCCCGCACGGGCACCGCGCATTGCCCCACGTGCGGTGAGGTCATTTCTTCGCAGACGCCGCAGCAGATCGTCGACCAGGTGCTGGAGCTGCCCGAGGGCACGAAGTTCCAGGTGCTGGCGCCGGTGGTGCGCACGCGCAAGGGCGAGTTCGTGGATCTCTTCGCGGAGCTCGCCGCGGAGGGCTACGCGCGCGTCATCGTCGACGGCGAAATGCACCGCCTGACCGATCCTCCGACCCTGGAGAAGCAGGTGAAGCACGACATCGACGTCGTGGTCGACCGCCTGCAGGTGAAGGAGTCGCAGAAGCGGCGCCTGACCGATTCCGTGGAGACGGCGCTGCGCCTGGCCGACGGCGTCGTGGTCATCGACGCCGTCGGGCTTGACGACGATGACGAGAACCGGCTGCAGCGCTTTTCCGAGAACATCTCGTGCCCCAACGGCCACCGCATCGACATCGAGGAGCTGGAGCCGCGGTCGTTTTCGTTCAACTCGCCCTACGGTGCCTGCCCGGCGTGCGACGGCCTGGGCACGAAGCTGGAGGTCGACGAGGATCTGGTGGTGCCGGATCCGTCGAAGCCGGTGACCGAGGCGATCGGGCCGTGGAATCGGACGCTGAACAAGAAGTACTTCGAGAAGCTCGTCACCGGCCTGGCCGACGAGATGGGGTTCGACCCGCAGACGCCCTTCCAGGATCTGACCAAGGCGCAGCACAAGGCGCTGATGCACGGGTCGAAGCACAAGATCAGCGTCCGCTACCGCAACCGGTACGGGCGCACGCGCCAGTACACCGCGCCGTTCGAGGGCGTCATGCCCTACCTGCACCGGAAACTCGAGCAGGCGGACAGCGAATCGCAGAAGGAGCGGTACCAGGGGTACATGCGCGAGGTGCCGTGCTCGACGTGCAACGGCGCGCGGCTGCGCCCGGAGATCCTGTCGGTGACGCTGGAGTCGGAGGGTTTCGGCGAGAAGTCCATCGCGGGCCTGACGGAGATGTCCGTGGCGGATTGCTCGGCGTTCCTCGATGCCCTGACCCTGGGCAAGCGCGAGGAGATGATCGCGGGCCGCGTGCTGCGCGAGGTGCAGGTGCGCCTGCGTTTCCTCCTCGACGTCGGCCTCGATTACCTGTCCCTCGCCCGCTCGGCCGGCACCCTGTCGGGCGGCGAAGCGCAGCGCATCCGGTTGGCCACGCAGATCGGCTCGGGCCTGGCGGGCGTGCTCTACGTCCTCGACGAGCCGTCGATCGGCCTGCACCAGCGCGACAACCACCGCCTGATCCAGACCCTGAAGAAGCTGCGGGACCTGGGCAACACGCTCATCGTCGTGGAGCATGACGAGGACACGATCCGCGAGGGCGACTGGCTCGTCGACATCGGCCCGCGGGCCGGCGAATACGGCGGCGAGATCGTGTATTCGGGCGAGCCCGGCGGCATCTTCGACGCCGAGGGGTCGATCACGGGCGAGTACCTGTCCGGCAAGCGCAAGATCCTGCCGCCGGAGAAGCGGCGCCCGATCGACTTCGACCGGCTGGTGACCGTGCGCGGGGCGCGCGAGAACAACCTGAAGAACGTCGACGTGAGCTTCCCTCTGGGGCTGCTGACCTGCGTGACGGGCGTGTCCGGCTCGGGCAAGTCGACGCTGGTCAACGAGATCCTGGCCAAGGTGATGTCCAACGAGCTCAACGGCGCCCGCCAGGTGCCGGGGCGGCACACGCGGGTCGAGGGGCTCGATCAGCTGGACAAGCTCGTCCAGGTTGATCAGTCGCCCATCGGGCGCACGCCGCGGTCGAATCCGGCCACGTACACCGGCGTCTTCGACAAGATCCGCAATCTGTTCGCCGACACGCAGGAGGCGAAGGTGCGCGGCTACAAGGCCGGGCGCTTCAGCTTCAACGTCAAGGGCGGCCGCTGCGAGGCGTGCCGCGGCGACGGCACGCTGAAGATCGAGATGAACTTCCTGCCGGACGTGTACGTCCCGTGCGAGGTGTGCGAGGGCGCCCGGTACAACCGGGAGACGCTCGAGGTCCTGTACAAGGGCAAGAACATCGCGCAGGTGCTCGACATGCCGATTTCCGAGGCCGCGGAGTTCTTCGAGCCCATCCAGTCGATCGCCCGGTACCTGAACACCCTCGTGGACGTCGGGCTCGGGTACGTCCGACTGGGCCAGGCGGCGACGACGCTCTCGGGCGGTGAGGCGCAGCGCGTGAAGCTCGCCGCCGAACTGCAGAAGCGGTCCAACGGCCGGACCGTCTACATCCTCGACGAGCCGACGACAGGCCTGCATTTCGAGGACATCCGCAAGCTCATGCTCGTGCTGCAGGGGTTGGTGGACAAGGGCAACACGGTCATCGTCATCGAGCACAATCTCGACGTGATCAAGTCCGCTGACTGGATCATCGACATGGGACCCGAGGGCGGCGCCGGCGGCGGCACCCTGGTCACCCAGGGCACGCCGGAAGACGTCATCGAGGTCGAGGCGTCCCACACGGGCCGTTTCCTCCGGCCGCTGCTGGAGGCCTAGCCGCTGCACCCCGGCAGGTTGCGAACGTCGGCTACCGGGGTAGCGGCACCCGGGAAACCGCGGCACCGGAAGCACCGCAACCGGCGTCCACCTGGTCGGTGCACCGCCCCCGCCGTTCGCCCGGTCGGCGCACCGCCCCCGCCGTTCACCCGGATGGCGCACCACACCCTGACGTAAACCCACCCCGAATGCGCAGACCCACCCGTCACAGCGGGTGGGTCTGCCCATTCGGGGTGGGTTAGCCGGTGCGTCCCGGGAGGTTGCGCGGGCCGGGTCCGATTCAGGGTGGGTTAGCCGGTGCGTCCCGGGAGGTTGCGGTGGCGGGACGGCTCAACCGCCGCAGAAGCCAATCGCAACGTCAATCAATCGCAACGCCACGGGACACGACACCTAGCCGGAGCCCGGGGGAGTTCCCCAGCCGTCGTCGGAATCGCGACCGCGCTCCCGGCCGGATGGCGGCGCTGCCCACGGATCGGGCTCCGGCCCCGGCGCTCCGGAGTCCTTCGCCCCGGCTTCCGATGGGGTGGCGGCCGTTGCGTCGTAACGCCCGGCCCCGGCTCCGTGCGAGCCGGCACCCGCCGCATCGGAGCGCGGCGCCCCGCCGACCGTGGCGTCGGCACGCGGCCCGTCGGTGCCGGGCGATCCGGTGCCGAAGACCTTGCCGGGTTCCGCGCCCTTGCCCGGTGCGGCGGCGGAGGCGACGCGATCGGCCTTCTGGTCGCGGAGGTTGCGGGCGACGACCATGCCCAGCAGCACCAGGCCGCACAGCAGGAACGCCGAGACGCGGGTCAGGCCGCTCATGGCCTGCATGTCGTAGAAGACCAGCTTGAGCACCGCGACGCCGGCGATGACCAGGGAAGCGGCCATGTTCGCGTCGATGTTGAGGCGTTTCGGCGCGAGCATCATCCAGGCGGCCGCGATCATCCAGCCGATGGACAGCAGCATGTGGGCCAGGCTGAACCGCATGCCGGCCGAGGTGAGCACGATGATCACCGGCACCGCGGTGAGCAGCAGGCCGATCAGAGCGGCGCTCTTCTCGTACCTGCCGGCCTCGCCCCGGTTCGCGACGAGGATGGCGATCAGGCCCAGCGCGATGACGCCGATGAGAAGGGCAGACAGCGGGACATTCGGCGCGTCCAGCACGTCGAGCCGGAACTGGTGCTCGACCAGGTACGAGGGCGAGAACATGGTCAGGATCAGCGCCGGCATGTTGCCGAGCAGCGCCACCGCGACCCACAGGGGAAGCAGGCGCTTGCCCAGGACGGTGGGCCGGAAGACGAAGATCCACGTGATCGCGGCGGCCACCAGCAGCGCCGGGAGCCTGGTCCACGTGCTGTGGGGATCCGTGACGCTGAGCTGCAGCGCCGGCACGGCCGCGGTGAAGAAGCCGGCCCAGCGCAGCGAGGACATCCGCGGATCCGTCAGGGGCTTCCAGGGGCCGAATCCGGCTCCGCCGATGGCGAGGCCGAGGAACAGGGCGACAAAGGGGGAGAACTTTTCCCCGGGCCCGATCGCGGTGAGCATCAACGGGGTCGGCCAGATGAGCGCGTAGAGCGTCTGCAGGCCGCGGTTCTTGAGCTCCTCGGTGTTGAGGCTGGCACCCGGGACCCAGACCTCGCGGGGCGCGGATTCGCCGGACTCGGTTTCGTGGGAGTCGGCGGCGGAGTCGTCGAGGAACTCGGGGACCGCGATGGCGATGCCGGCGACGATGAAGGCGGCCACGGCGAGCCAATCGGGGTCGGCCGCGTTGAGTACGGTCACCGAACCGATCAGGTACAGCGCCGCTGCGGTGAGGGAGACCATGGGGCGCTGCGGGCGGTCCCGCCATGCCCATGCGGCGGCGACCGGCGCGATGAGGATCGCCGCGATGACGTCGAAGTCGTCGGAGGACTTCGGCCAGACGGTGGTGCACACCGTGAAGTAGGAGATGACGAAGGCGATCATGTGGAACGCGACGGAATTCCACCAGCGGGCGCCGGCGTAGGCGATCCCCATCACCGCCAGCACGACGAGCGTGCCCAGCCAATTGGGCCACCATTCCAATATGTTGACCAGGACCGATGTCGTTATGTGCGCGGTTATCGTCGCAGCCGATCCGGCGGCGGTGACTCCCGCGTTGCCGGGGTTCTTCCGGTGGACGACCACCGCGACGACGGCGAGCGCCACGGCGAGACCGTAGGCGAGGATGACGCGGCCGAGCGGGCCGAGCAGGCCCGACTGGATGGCGAACGCCAGCAGCAGGATCACGCCCGAGATGGTGATGAGCGCGCCGACTGCGGCGGTGATGCGCAGGACGATCTTCTCGTCTTCCCACCACGGGTGCTCACGGGCCGCCAGTTGCATCGGGGTCGGCGGAAGAACCCGGGAATAGGGCGAGGGCGCCGGCGGCGCACCGTCCGACTCCCGGGCGTCCGGGCCCGGTTGCCGGAATCGCGCGGCGAACGCCTGAGCGGCCGCGGGGACGCCGGTCCGGTGCTGGCCCGGCGGGCCTCCGGGAGACTCGCCCGCGCCGGCGCCCGGACCGTCGGCGGCGGGAACTCCGGGAGCGCCGGGGCCGGCGGCGGGGGGAACGCCGGGAGCCCCGGGAGCGCCCGGGATCGCCCCGGGCGCGCCGCCGTGAGCCGGGCCGGACTGGGGCAGTTGGCGTCGGCCGAGCGGCTGCCCGGGTGCCGGGCCCGGAACCGGGCCCTGCGGGGGCCGGGGCGCACCGCCGCGGCTCGGGGAGTGCGGCGAAAGGGGCGGCGTCTGCCATCCGGGGCCGGCGCCGGGACCGGGGCCTCCCGGGGGCGGGACGGGCGCTGCGGTCGGCGTCGGCGGGGCGGGGTGGCCGGGCGTCGGCGTGGCCGCGGGGCCGGTGCTTCCGGCCTCCGTCACGTCCAGGTCGCCGCGGAGATTCTTCGCGGCGGAGGCCACGCGGTCGGCGGCATCCGCCAAGTCCGCGAGTGCGTCGGCCAGCTGCCGGTTGCGGTCATCGGGCGCATTCATGCACACGACACTACGTTCGGCTAGCTAACCATGCCCGGTGAATCGCCGATCTTCCGGCCGCCCCGCAGGCCTCGCCCGGACGCGCGGAACCCGCCCCGGAACTGGTCCGGGACGGGCTTGCTTTGCGACGGATGGCGCGGGCGAAATCGGCGCTGCCGTATTCTTCGGCGCCTACTTCTTCACGACCGTGATGGACCATTCGGCGTCGCCGACGACCTTGAAGTCCTTGACGCCGTGGCCTTCGGTGGCGGCCCAGCGCGGGATGGACTCGGTGCCCTGGGTGCAGTCGAAGCCGATGACCAGCTCGTCGCCGGGGTTGAGCTCTTCCATTTTCTGCTTCGCCTCGATGAGGGGGAAGGGGCAGACTTCGCCGTTGGTCTCGAGAACGTGGGTGGCCATGTGGGGTCCTTTCGTGGTGGCTGATTGTGGCTGTGGAAAGTGGTGGATGAATCTGACGGTGGAACGCGGTGGCTGAATGCGACGGTGGAACCAGCGGTGAAACGGTGGAACCAGCGGTGAAGAGGCGTTGCCGGTTCTGGCCGTGGAACGTCGCCGCGAGTGGGGATCCGCGCCGAATCGCCGGGCGCGGGCCCGCCGCCAGGTCAGGCGTTGACCTTGCTGGTTTCGGCGTCGGTGGCGCCGGTGTTGGCGGTGCCGCTCTTGTCCGCGGTGCCGCTTTCGTCCGCGGCGCCGTCCTTGACCCCGTCCTTTCCGCCATCGCGGGAACCGGTGCGGGCCAGGGCGGAACGGACGGAGGTCGGCAGCAGCGGCTTGCGCATGAGGTAGATGCGGGCGGCCAGGCCGGCGCCGAGCGCCATGGCGGCCAGGGAAATCCAGCCCTGCCAGGAGAACAGGCCCGTGGCGACCATGCCGTTGCCGACGGTGCAGCCGCCGGCGAGCACGGCGCCGACGCCCATGGCGACGCCGCCGCCGACGGAACGCTTGGCGATCTGCGCGTTGGGGACGCGGACGCGGAACTCGCCGGACGCCTTGGCCGCGATGAACGACCCGGCGAGGATGCCGAGGACCAGCAGGGTGCCCCAGTTCATGTACTCGGACTCGCCCGTGCCGAACCAGGCGACGAGGTGCGCGGAGGGAGTGGTGATGCCCAAACCGGAGTTGCGCCCGGTGGCCTGGGACAGCGGCCAGGCGATGGCGCCGAGGGCGCCGACGATGGCGGCGGTGGTGAGCAGCCCCCAGGGCTTCTCGGCCAACAGGTGCGCCAGGCCGGTCTTGCGCGGCGGCAGGCCCGGGATCTCGATCTTCGGCTTGGAGACTTCTCGGTAGACCAGCCAGGCGGTCACCGCGACGAGCGCGATGAGCGGCACGAACGGGGGGACGCCGAGATCGCCGTGGATGGTGCCGGAGCCGATGGTGCGGTCTCGCGCGGCCTCGGTGAAGCCGGACAGCGGTCCCAGCCGCATGAACGCGGCGGTCGCGGCGTAGGCGGCGAGGGCGAGCCAGGAACCGACCAGACCTTCGCCGGCGCGGTACCAGGTGCCGGTGGCGCATCCGCCGGCCAGCACCATGCCGTAGCCGAAGATCAGGCCGCCGGCGATGGTGGCGGCGGGGGCGAAGCTCTGGTCCTTCAGCTCGACCAGGCCGGCGCCGGCGAGCGCCCAGTAGCCCACGGCGTGCACCGCGATGACGAGCATCAGCGCGGTGAAGCCGCGCATGGACTTCGTCAGCCAGAGGTCGCGGAGGAAGCCCGTGACGCAGAAGCGCCCGCGCTGGAGCACGTAACCGAGGATGGTCCCGAGGACCGCACCGGTGAGGAGCATGCGAATGCACCGTCCTGTTCATCTTTTCCCGGGCCGGCCGGGCGCCGGGCGGGGGAGGGGGAATTGCTCGAAATCGCTTGACGACGGTCATGCGTCGATCAGGCGCGCTGTGCACGCTACACGCATACGGACAAGTCTGTCTAGTCAGATCGGTCTATTTTTCGGCCATGCCCGCCGTTCGCCGTGGGCTACGGTGGTTTCCGGTTTTCCGGCGAACCGGGGCGCGGCCGGGCCGTCGCAAAGCGAAATGCCGGCGAACGTGCGGGCCATGCGCGCGGGCAAGCGGGTGGCGACGTGCGCGTGGCGTGCGCGGGCGGAGGTGCGGCCCGGGGCGCGCCGCCCGTTTTGTCGATCGGGGGTGCCCGTGCTAGCGTCGTTCACACGACCGCCAAGCGGCGGCGCTTCACCGCGCCTTCGCCTTGGTAGCGAAGAGGAGAGAATCCCACCCTGGGTGCGCCGAAGAATCATGGTTGCGCCGGGGTCGACCCGATGGGGCGAAGAAGGCCTTCGCCGGCCCGCGCGCCCACCCACATCGGAAGGCGTCGTGGCCCGGCAACGGGCCGCCTCGCGTGGCTTCCCTCGTACATTTGCTTCCGGCGGTTCGGCAACGAAATGTACAGGCACTACCTAGGAGGCCACATCAGCGCTGAAGCTCGCATCAACGAGCGAATCCGAGTTCCCGAAGTCCGACTCGTCGGACCCGGTGGTGAGCAGGTCGGCATCGTTCGCACGGATGACGCCCGCAAGCTCGCGTACGAAGCCGATCTCGACCTCGTCGAGGTCGCCCCCAACGCGAAGCCGCCGGTCTGCAAGATCATGGACTACGGAAAGTTCAAGTACGAGCAGGCCCAGAAGGCCCGGGAAGCTCGCAAGAACCAGCAGCAGACTGTGGTCAAGGAACAGAAGTTCCGGCCGAAGATCGACGATCACGACTACGAGACGAAGAAGGCCAACGTGGTCCGCTTCCTCGACAAGGGGTCGAAGGTCAAGGTCACCATCATGTTCCGCGGCCGCGAGCAGTCGCGCCCGGAACTCGGTTTCCGACTCTTGGAGCGCCTCGCCGACGACGTCAAGGAACACGGCATCGTCGAGACCCGCGCCAAGCAGGACGGCCGCAACATGACGATGGTCCTGGGGCCGGTCCGCAAGGGCAACAAGAAGTAGCCGGCCAACGGCCGGGACGACGCGAACCGGGATGCGGCAGGCATCCCGGGCGGTTCGCCGCACCCCGAAACGGGGACCACCGCAGAGTTCCGGACAACGAGATTTCGAAAAGGACGCGAAAAACATGAAGCAGAAGACCCACAAGGGCACCGCCAAGCGCATCAAGGTCACCGGCGCCGGCAAGCTCCGCCGCGAGCAGGCCAACCGCCGCCACCTCCTCGAGGGCAAGCCCTCGACCCGCACCCGCCGCCTGAAGGGCACGACCGACGTCGCCAAGGCCGACGAGAAGCGCATCAAGCGCCTCCTGGGCAAGGCGTAACAGCCTCCCACTGCCCGTGATCCCCGCCGAAGACCGGGGACCGGATAACGAACACAACATCCGTCAGACAAGTAAGGAAGTACCAACGTGGCACGTGTGAAGCGGTCCGTCAACGCCAAGAAGAAGCGTCGCGAAGTCCTGGATTCCGCCAAGGGCTACCGCGGCCAGCGCTCCCGCCTGTACCGCAAGGCGAAGGAGCAGATGCTCCACTCGAAGACCTACGAGTTCCGCGATCGCCGTCACCGCAAGGGCCAGTTCCGCAAGCTGTGGATCCAGCGCATCAACGCCGCCGCCCGCGCCAACGGCATGACCTACAACCGCTTCATCCAGGGCCTGGCCCTGGCGGGCGTCGAGGTCGACCGCAAGAACCTGGCCGAGCTCGCCGTCAACGACGCCGCGACCTTCGCCGCCCTGGTCGAGACCGCCAAGGCCGCCCTGCCCGAGGACGTCAACGCCCCGGCCGCCGAGTAATCGACCGGTTCGCGTACCCTCGTCGGCATGGCTGACGACTTCCGGCGACCCGCGGAGACCTTCACTGCAAGGACTCCGCGGGTCGTTTCGGCTTCCAAGCTCCACAGGGCCGCCGCGCGCCGCAAGGCGGGGCGGTTCCTGGTCGAGGGCTTCAATTCCGTCGACGCGGCGGCGCGGGCGGGCGCGATCGTCGAGGCGTTCGCCACCGACTCGGCGCTCGACAGGCACGGGGGCCTGATCGGGGAGATCGCCGCCGCGGGGCGGCCGGTGTCGATGATCGACGTGTCGGCCGCCGCGGCGCTGGCGGAGACCGTGACCACCGTCGGCCTGTACGCCGTGTGCGACTCCGCGGCGGTGCTGTCGCCGCTCGAGCTGGCCGTCGCCGCCGGCCGCGACGCCGGGGTACTCGTCGTCCCCGTCGAATGCGGCGACCCCGGCAATGCCGGCACCATCATCCGCATGGCCGATGCGCTGGGTGCCGGGGGAGTCGTCCTCGCAGGCGACTCCGTCGATCCCCTCGGCGGCAAGGTCGTCCGCTCGTCGGCGGGGTCGGTCTTCAACGTGCCGGTCGCCCGCGAGCGCGACGTCGATGCGGTCCTGCGGTCCCTGGCGGAGGCGGGCTTCACGACGCTCGCGACCACCATGGACGCCGAGGTGACCCTGGGCCGCGATGATTTGCCCGCCGGGCCCGTGGCGTGGCTGTTCGGCAACGAGGCCCATGGGCTGTCGCCTGAGGTGCTGGCCGGCGCGGGCGCCCGCGTGTCCATCCCCATCCGCGGGGGCGCCGAATCGCTCAACTTGGCCACCGCCGCGGCGATGTGCCTGTGGGAGACCGCGCGCGGCAAGTGATCGCGGAACCGCTATGATTGCCCGTTGTCAAGAACGGGGTCGGCGCGCGGCATACCCGCCGCCGCCCCGTCGTCCCCGCCGACGAAGAAATGGGCATCTGACGTGAGCGACACCCCCACCTCCATCGACCTGTCCGAGGAAGCGCTGAACGCCGCCGCCGACGCGGCGGTCGCCGCGTTCGCCGGAGCCGCCGATCTGGCGCAGCTGGCCGACGCGCGCCGCGCGCATCTCGGCGACGATGCCCCGATCCCGCAGGCCCGCCGCGCCCTGGGGTCGATCCCGAAGGCCGAGCGCAAGGACGCCGGCCGCCGCGTCAACGTGGTGCGCGGGAAGGTGGAGAAGGAGTTCGCGCAGCGCCAGGCCGTGCTCGAGGAGGAGGACGCCGCCCGCCGTCTCGCGGAGGAGCGCATCGACGTCACCGTCGACACGACCCGCGGCCAGCGCGGCGGCATGCACCCCATCACCATCCTGTCGGAGCAGATCGGCGACATCTTCCTGGGCATGGGCTGGGAGATCGCCGAGGGCCCCGAGGTCGAGGCGGAGTACTTCAACTTCGACGCCCTGAACTTCCTTCCGGACCATCCGGCGCGCACGCTGCAGGACACCTTCCACATCGCCCCGGAGGGTTCGCTGCAGGTGCTGCGCACGCACACGTCGCCGGTGCAGGTGCGCACCATGCAGGAGCGCGACCTGCCCATCTACGTCATCTGCCCCGGGCGCACGTTCCGCACCGACGAGCTCGACGCCACCCACACCCCGGTGTTCCACCAGGTCGAGGGACTGGCCATCGACAAGGGCCTGACCATGGGCCACCTGCGTGGCACGCTGGACCACATGGCCAAGGAGCTGTTCGGCCCCGAGACCCGCACCCGCATGCGCGCCAACTACTTCCCGTTCACCGAGCCGTCGGCCGAGGTCGACGTCTGGTTCCCGAACAAGAAGGGCGGCGCCGGCTGGATCGAGTGGGGCGGCTGCGGCATGGTCAACCCCAACGTCCTGCGGGCCTCCGGCATCGACCCGGAGGAGTACTCGGGCTTCGCGTTCGGCATGGGCCTGGAGCGCACCCTGCAGTTCCGCAACGGCCTGTCCGACATGCGCGACATGGTCGAGGGCGACGTCCGCTTCACCCAGCCGTTCGGCATCCGCGGCTAACCGGCAACCCATCACTCGAAGGAGAATCACCTCAATGTTCGTCCCGCAGTCCTGGGTCACCGACGTCGTCGCCGCCGCCAATCCCGGATGGTCCGTCACGCCCGATGAGCTCGACGCCGGTTTCGTCCGCGTCGGCTTCGAAACGGAGGGCCACGAGCCCCTGCCGCCCGTCACCGGCCCGTTGGTGTTCGGCGTCGTCGACTCCATCGAGGAGCTGACGGAATTCAAGAAGCCCATCCGCTACTGCAAGGTCAACGTCGGCGACGCCAACGGCACCGGTGAACCGCAGGGCATCATCTGCGGCGCCACCAACTTCGCCGAGGGCGACACCGTGGTCGTGGCCCTGCCGGGCACCGTCCTGCCGGGCGATTTCGAAATCGGCGCGCGCAGGACCTACGGCCGGATGTCCGAGGGCATGATCTGCTCGGAGTCGGAGCTGGGCCTCACCGCGTCGTCGTCGGGCATCCTCACCCTGCCGGCGGAGTCCGGCGCCCCGGGCGAGGACGCCCGCGCGTTCCTCGGGCTAGACGACGAGATCTTCGAGGTCAACGTCACCCCGGATCGCGGTTACGCCCTGTCGCTGCGCGGCCTGGGCCGCGAGATCGCGTCGGCCTTCGACCTGAAGTTCGCCGATCCCGCCGACGTCGAGGAGATCCCCGTCGAGGGCGCGACGATCCCCGTCGATCTGCGCGCGGAAACCGACGCGGTGCGTTTCGGGCTGCGCCGCGTCACCGGCGTCGACCCGGCGGCCGAGACCCCGTGGTTCATCCGTCGCCGCCTGCTGCTGGCGGGCCAGCGCGCCGTGAACCTGCCGACGGACATCACCAACTACGTGATGCTGCTGCTCGGCCAGCCGATGCACGCCTTCGACGGTTCGGCGATCTCGGGCGGGCTCGTGGTCCGCAATGCCGAGGCGGGGGAGACCCTGACCACGCTGGACCACGTCGAGCGCAAGCTCGATCCCGAGGACGTCGTCATCTGCGACGATTCGGGCATCCAGTCGCTGGCCGGCGTCATGGGCGGGGTGACCTCGGAAATCGCCGAGGGCACCACCGACGTGGTCTTCGAGGCCGCGACGTGGTCGCCGCTGCGGGTCTTCCGCACCGGCCGCCGCCACAAGCTGTCGTCCGAGTCGTCGCGCCGGTTCGAGCGCAACGTCGATCCGCGCCTGGTCGAGCCGGCGCTGGATCTGGCGTGCCGCCTGCTCGCCGAGTTCGGCGGCGGCTCGGTCGAGCCGGGCCGCACGCTGGTCGGCGACGCCCCGTCCCCGGCCGCGATCGAGTTCCCGGTCAACCGCGCCTCCGACGTCGCCGGCGTGGACTACTCCCGCGAGACGGTCATCGGCCGTCTGGAGGAGGTCGGCTGCTCGGTGGAGGTGTCGGAATGCGGCGGGAAGCTGTCGGTGACCCCGCCGTCGTGGCGCCCGGACCTGACCATGTCCGCCGACCTCGTCGAGGAGGTCCTGCGCCTGGAGGGACTCGAGGACATCCCCGTGGTCCTGCCGGTCGCCCCGGCCGGACGCGGCCTGACCCCGCGCCAGCAGCTGCGCCGCGGCGT
Source organism: Corynebacterium halotolerans (assembly GCF_001056295.1). GTDB lineage: Bacteria > Actinomycetota > Actinomycetes > Mycobacteriales > Mycobacteriaceae > Corynebacterium > Corynebacterium hansenii. The sequence goes on along the minus strand of NZ_JVMD01000031.1, from coordinate 17,081 downwards.
CGGCCACGCGCTGGCCCACAACGGGTACCTGGAGATCCTGCCGACCCCGTTCACCGCCAACGACGTCTTCGACGTGTGGGGCCTGGACGAGGATGATCCGCGCCGCAACACCGTCAAGGTGATCAACCCGCTGGAGAGCGACCGCGCGCAGCTGGGCACCACGCTGCTGCCGGCCATGCTCGACTCGCTGCGCCGCAACGTCTCCCGCGGTCAGGTCGACCTGGCCCTCTACGGCATCGAGCAGGTCAGCCTGGTCCGCGGCGACGGCCGCTCCACCATGCCGTCGACCGCCGGGCTGCCGGATGCGGAGGAGCTCCGCGAACTGCGCGAGTCGCTGCCGGAGCAGCCGCTGCACGTCGCCGCCGTCGCCTGCGGCCAGATCGAGCTGGACACGCCGTGGGGCCCGGGCCGCGCCTACGCCGCCGCCGACGCCATCGAGGCCGCGCGCGTCATCGCCCGCGCCGCCGACGTGGAGCTGGAGATCCGCAACGCCGAGCACCTGCCGTGGCACCCGGGCCGTTGCGCCGAGCTGAGCGTGGACGGCCGCGTCGTCGGCCACGCCGGTGAGCTGCACCCGAAGGTCATCGCCGCGGCGGGCCTGCCGGAGCGCACGTGCGCGCTGGAGATCAACCTCGACGCGCTGCCGCTGGAGGAGCACCTCCCGGCGCCGGTACTCAGCCCGTTCCCGGCCGTGCACCAGGACCTGGCGCTCGTGGTCTCCGACGACGTGCCCGCCGCCGAGGTCGAGGCCACCGTCCGCGAGGGCGCCGGCGACCTGCTCGAGTCCATCCGCATCTTCGACGTCTACCGGTCGGAGCAGCTGGGCGAAGGCCGCCGGTCGCTGACCTTCTCGCTGCGTTTCCGCGCCACGGACCGCACGCTGACCGAGGACGAGGCCTCCGAGGGACGCCTGGCGGCGATCGAGCTGGCCAAGCAGCGCCACGATGCTGAGCTGCGCGGCTAACCGTCGTGTCCCGTGACGGTGCGATCGGCTTCTGCGGCGGTTGAGCCGTCCCGCCACCGCAACCTGCCGGGGCGCACCGGCTAACCCACCCCGAATCGGGCCCGGCCCGCGCAACTTCCCGGGGCGCACCGGCTAACCCACCCCGAATCGTGCCCGGCCCGCGCAACCTCCCGGGACGCACCGGCTAACCCACCCCGAATGGGCAGACCCACCCGCTGTGACGGGTGGGTCTGCGCATTCGGGGTGGGTTTACGTGAAGGGGCGGTGCGCCGTCCGGGTAAACACGAGGGGGCGGTGCGCCGACCGGGTGGACACGAGGGGGCGGTGCTTCCAGTGCCGCGACCGCCAGGGCGGCGAACCGCGGTCGCGGTTGCCGTCGTCAAGCCCGGCGGCCGAAAGACGCGCGGCGCCGCCCGGGCCGCCGGACCGTCGGACCGCCCCGGGCCGTCGGACCGCCCGCCGCCGGCGCCTCGGCACGCCAATGTGATGAATATCTTGCATTGGAGTGAATAGACGTGTTGAATGGCCGCATGAGCATTTCAGTGGCGATCGCCGGGGCGACGGGCTATGCCGGAGGAGAGATCCTCCGGCTGCTCCTTTCGCACCCCGCTTACCTGTCCGGCGAACTGACCATCGGCGCGTTGACCGGCGCCTCCAACGCCGGCGCCCGCGTGGGCGACATCATGCCCCACCTCGCGCCGCTGGCGGACCGCCGCATCGAGGACACCAACGCGGAGACCCTCGGCGGCCACGACGTCGTCTTCCTCGGCCTTCCGCACGGCCACTCGGCCGCCATCGCGGAGCAGCTGGGCGAGGGCGTCACCATCATCGACTGCGGCGCCGACTTCCGGCTGTCCGATGCTGCCGAGTGGGAGCACTACTACGGCTCCCCGCACGCGGGCACCTGGACCTACGGCATCCCGGAGCTGCCCGGGCAGCGCGAGAAGATCGCGGAATCCAACCGCATCGCCGTGCCGGGCTGCTTCCCGACGGGCGCGACCATCGCGCTCTACCCGGCCCTGGCCTCCGGGCTGGTCGAGCCCGACTTCGCCGTCGTGTCCATCACCGGCACGTCCGGCGCGGGCAAGAAGGCGGCGGTGCCGATGCTCGGCTCGGAGGTGATGGGCAACCTCAAGGCGTACAACACCGCCGGCCGGCACCGGCACACCGCCGAGTTCCAGCAGAACCTCGGCTCCTTCGCCGAGGACCTCAAGGTCAGCTTCACGCCGGTGCTCGCGCCGACGTCGCGGGGCATCCTGACCACCGCCACGGCGCCGCTCGCCGACGCCACCGTCACCACCGCCTCCGCGCGGGCCGCCTACGCCGAGGCGTTCGACGGCGAGCCGTTCGTCCAGCTGCTCGCCGAGGGCATCCAGCCGCAGACCAAGTCCGTGATCGGCTCCAATCTGGTGCAGGTGCAGGTCGAGGTCGACGAGCGCGCCGGCCGCCTGCTGATCACCGCCGCGATCGACAACCTGACCAAGGGCACCGGCGGCGCGGCCGTGCAGTGCATGAACCTCATCGTCGGCCAGGCGGAGACCGCCGGCCTGCCGCTGGCGGGGGTCGCGCCGTGACCGCCGGGGAGTTTTCCGTCGCCGATGCGACGGTGGGCGGCACGGTCGAGTTCGGCGCCGACTGCGGCGGCGTCACGGCCCCGGAGGGTTTCCGGGCTTCGGGCGTCACTGCGGGCATCAAGGCCTCCGGCAAGCCGGACATGGCGCTGGTGGTCAACGAGGGCCCGAAGAAGACGGCGGCGGCGGTGTTCACGCGCAACCGCGTCGTCGCGGCGCCGGTGACCGTCACGCGCAAGCACGTCGCCGACGGCTCCATCACCGCGGTGCTGCTCAACTCGGGCAACGCGAACGCCTGCAACGGCCGGCCGGGCATCGACGATGCGCTCCGCTCCTGCGAGTCGCTTTCCGACGAGCTCGGCGTCCCCGTGACCGACATCGCCATGTGCTCCACCGGGCTCATCGGCGACCGACTCCCCATGGACGTCGTCCTGGGCGGGATCGCGCCGCTGGTGCACGAACTCGACTCGGGCACCGATGCCGGCCGGGCCGCCGCCACGGCGATCATGACCACCGACCTGGTGGAGAAGCAGGCCGTGCGCCGCGCCGACGGTTTCACCGTCGGGGCGATGGGCAAGGGCGTCGGCATGATCAGCCCGTCCATGGCCACCATGCTCGGCGTGCTGACCACCGACGCGGACATCACGCCGGAGATGGCGTACGCCGCGCTGGCCGCGGCCTCGGAGAAGACGTTCAACCGGCTGGACGTCGACGGTTCGACGTCGACGAACGACACCGTGCTGCTGCTCGCCTCCGGCGCATCGGGCCATTCCCCGACGCAGGAGGAGCTCGACGCCGCCGTGCTGGCCGTCTGCGATTCCATCGCCGCCCAGATGCAGAGCGACGCCGAAGGCGTGACCAAGCGCGTCGCCATCACCGTGACGGGCACCGGCGGGGAAGAGGACGCGCTGGTCGCCGCGCGCATCATCGGCCGCGACAACCTGTTCAAGTGCGCCATGTTCGGCTCCGACCCGAACTGGGGCCGCGTGCTCGCCGCAGTCGGCGTCGCGCCCGTGGCCATGGATCCCTCGCACATCACCGTGTCGTTCAACGGCCACGTGGTCTGCCGCGACACCGGCGGCACCCCCGACGCCCGCGAGGTCGACCTGTCCGGCCCCGACATCCACGTGGAAGTGGACCTGGGCACCGGCGACGAAGGTTCGGCGACGGTGCGCACCACGGACCTCTCGCACGACTACGTGCACATCAACTCCGCGTACTCGACCTAGGAAAGGCCTCCATCCCATGAGCCCGTTCAGCGGCAATCTGACCGAGGACCTCACCCCGGAACACCGCGCCCACGTGCTGGCCGAGGCCCTGCCGTGGCTGCAGCACCACCGCGACAAGGTCGTCGTGATCAAGTACGGCGGCAACGCCATGACCGACGAGAGCCTGAAGGCGGCGTTCGCGCAGGACATGGTGTTCCTGCGCACCGTGGGCATCAAGCCCGTCGTCGTCCACGGCGGCGGCCCGCAGATCTCGTCGATGCTGCGCCGGCTGGGCCTGGACGGCGAGTTCCGCGGCGGGTTCCGCGTGACCACGCCGGAGGTCATGGAGGTCGTGCGCATGGTGCTCTTCGGCCAGGTGGGCCGCGAGCTCGTGGGCCTGATCAACGCCCATGGCCCGCTCGCGGTGGGCACCTCCGGCGAGGATGCCGGTCTGTTCACCGCCGAGAAGCGACTGGTCGACGTCGGCGGCGAGCCCACCGACATCGGCCTGGTGGGAGACATCGTGGAAGTCAAGTCGGAATCCTTGTTCGACCTGATCGACGCCGGCCGCATCCCGGTCGTATCCACCATCGCCCCGGGCGTCGACGGCGAGGTCTACAACGTCAACGCCGACACCGCCGCCGGTGCGCTGGCCGCCGCGTTGGGCGCCGAGCGCCTGGTCATCCTGACCAACGTCGAGGGCCTGTACACCAACTGGCCCGACAAGGGCTCGCTGGTCTCGCAGATCTCGGCCAACGACCTCCGCGACGTCATCCCGGGCCTCGACGCCGGCATGATCCCGAAGATGGAGTCCTGCCTGCACGCCGTCGACAACGGCGTCAAGGCCGCGCACGTCATCGACGGGCGCCAGCCGCACTCGGTGCTGCTGGAGCTGCTGACCTCCGGCGGCATCGGCACGATGGTGCGCCCCGGCGACGGCACGCTCGGCGACGACCCCGGCGCCCGCGCGCTGCGTGCGGCGATGGGCGCCCCGGAGGACGCCGAGGCCACCGCGGCCGACGTCGTCGCGCGCACGGCTCGCCCCTCCGGCGCCGCCGCGGACGCCGCGGCCGACATCTCGGACCGCGAGGACGCCGATGCCGCGACCGGCTCCGGCCCCCGCACCGCAACCGAACCCAACCCCGACCCCGACCCAAACCCCGACCCCGAAGGAAAAGCGTGATGACCGACTTCACCGGCGCCTGGACCTCCAGGATGATGGACAATTACGGCACGCCGCGCATCGAGCTGGTCAAGGGCGAGGGCCCCTGGCTGACCGACTCCGAGGGCAAGAAGTACCTCGATCTGCTCGCCGGCATCGCCGTCAACGTCCTCGGCCACGGCCATCCGGCCATCGTCGAGGCCGTGTCGGGGCAGATCGCGCAGCTGGGCCACGTGTCCAACATCTTCGCCTCCGAGCGCCCGCTGGCCCTGGCCGAGAAGCTCATCGAGCTGACCGGCTGGGGAGCGGAGGACACCCGCGTGATGTTCTGCAACTCCGGCACCGAGGCCAACGAGGCCGCGTTCAAGCTCGCGCGGCTGACCGGCCGCCGCCGGATCATCGCCACCAACCACGGCTTCCACGGGCGCACCATGGGCGCGCTGGCCATGACCGGCCAGCCCGACAAGCGCGCCCCGTTCGAGCCGATGCCCGCGGGCGTCGAGTTCGTGCCCTACGGCGACATCGAGTTCCTGACCAAGACCATCGAGTCCGACCCGCTGGGCGTGGCCGCGGTGATCATGGAGCCGATCCAGGGCGAGACCGGCGTCGTCGCGCCGCCGGAGGGGTACCTGGAGCGGGTCCGCTCCCTGACCGAGCGTTACGGCGTGATGATGATCGTCGACGAGGTCCAGACCGGCATCGGCCGCACCGGCGCGTGGTTCGCCCACCAGCACTCCAACATCGTCCCCGACGTCATGACCCTGGCCAAGGGCCTCGGCGGCGGCCTCCCGCTCGGAGCCGTGGTCGCCCACGGCGAAGCGGCGAAGCTGTTCACCCCGGGCACCCACGGCACCACCTTCGGCGGCAACCCCGTGTGCACCGCCGCCGCGTTGGCCGTCATCGACGTCCTGGAGTCGGAGGGGCTCATCGACCGCGTCGCGGAGAAGGGCCGGGTCATGGCCCGCAAGCTGGCGTCGCTGGAGCACGTCGACCACGTCCGCGGCCGCGGCTTCATGCTCGGCCTCGTGCTCGACGGCCCGTTGGCCAAGGGCGCGGTCGACGCGGGCTACCGCAACGGCGTGATCCTCAACGCCCCGCAGGCCAACGTCCTGCGCGTCGTCCCGCCGCTGAACCTGACGGACGAGGAGATCGACCGCGCCGTCGAACTCGTCGACCTCTGCCTCGCCGAAGCGCAGGCCGCGCTCGACGAAAACAACGACTAGCACCCGCCCGACCACCGGGGGATTTCTCCCCGAAGGGCACGCGACGAGCGGCGGCGCAGGCCGTCGCCAAGCGAAAGAGAACCCGAAAGGAGCCGTGGAAAAGTGACGATCCGACACTTCCTCGCGGACGACGACCTGACCCGCGGGGAACAGGCCGAGGTCCTGGCGCTGGCCGCCGAACTGAAGGCCGCCCCGTACTCGGCGCGCCCGCTCGAGGGCCCGCAGTCCGTGGCCGTGCTGTTCGACAAGACTTCGACCCGCACGCGCTTTTCCTTCGACGCGGGCATCGCGGCGCTGGGCGGCAACGCCATCGTCGTCGATTCCGGCGCGTCGCAGATGGGCAAGGGCGAGACCTACCAGGACACCGCCGCGGTGCTGTCGCGCTTCGTCTCGGCGATCGTGTGGCGCACCTACGCGCAGGCCGGGCTGGAGGCGATGACCGAAACCGCCACCGTGCCCGTGGTCAACGCGCTGTCCGACGAGTTCCACCCCTGCCAGATCCTCGCGGACCTGCAGACGATCATCGAGAACCTGTGCCCCGAAGAGGGCCAGGCGGGGCTGGCCGGCCGCAAGGCGGTCTACTTCGGCGATGGCGCCAACAACATGGCCAACTCGTACCTCGTCGGCTTTGCGACGGCCGGGCTCGACGTCACCATCTGCGCGCCCGAGGGATTCCAGCCGGAACCCCGTTTCGTCGAGCGCGCCGAAAAGGTCGCCGCCGGGACCGGCGCGACCGTCGCCGTGACCGCCGACGTCGACGAGGCCATCGCCGGCGCCGAGATCGTGCTCACGGACACCTGGGTGTCCATGGGCCAGGAGGACGACGGCCTGGACCGCCGCACCCCCTTCCTGCCGTACCAGGTCAACGCCGACCTCATGGCGAAGGCCGCCGACGGCGCCATCTTCCTGCACTGCCTGCCGGCGTACCGCGGCAACGAGGTCACCGCCGACGTCATCGACGGCCCCGCCTCGGTCGTATTCGACGAGGCCGAGAACCGCATGCACGCCCAGAAGGCGCTGCTGACGTGGCTGCTGGAGCGCAGCGCCGAAGGCGACGGCGCCGGTGACGGCGCTGCCGCTGCGGGCGCCGACGCCGGCGCGGGCGCGGAAGCGTAGGCGGCGGCCATGACCATCCCCGGTTCCCGCACCGCCCGCCAGGCCCGCATCGCGGACCTGCTGCGGAGGCGGCGGGTCTCCAGCCAGATGGAGCTCGCCGCTCTGCTGGCGGCGGAGGGCATCGACATCGCCCAGGCGACGCTGTCCCGGGACCTCGACGAGATCGGGGCCCGAAAGGTCCGCGACGACGGCGCGGCGCGCTACGTCATCGAGGGCGACTCCGAGGGGATCGCGGCGAGCGGGGGAGCGGTCGCCCGGATGCGGCGCGTCCTCGACGAACTGCTCGTGGCCGCCGACCACTCCGGCACCATCGCCGTGCTGCGCACCCCGCCCGGGGCCGCCCAGTACCTGGCGAGCGTGATCGACCGCGCGGGCCTGCCCGACATCGCCGGCACCATCGCCGGCGACGACACCATTTTCTGCCTGGCGCGGGAGCCCCTCACCGGGGCCGACCTGGCCCGGCGCCTGTCCGGCGAGGCCGGGCAGTAGAATGAACGACAACGAATAACTCAAAGAAGGAGCGAACCCACATGACTGATCGGGTCATTCTCGCCTACTCCGGCGGCCTGGACACCACCGTCGCCATCGAGTGGATGAAGCAGGAGACCGGCGCCGAGGTCGTCGCCGTGTCCATCGACGTGGGACAGGGCGGGGAGGACATGGAGACCATCCGCCAGCGCGCGCTCGACGCCGGCGCGGTCGAGTCCGTCATCGTCGACGCCCGTGACGAGTTCGCCGATGAGTACTGCCTGCCGGCGATCAAGGCCAACGCCATGTACATGAAGCAGTACCCGCTGGTCTCGGCGCTGTCGCGCCCGCTGATCGTCAAGCACATGGCGCAGGCCGCCAAGGAGCACGGCGGCACGCACGTCGCCCACGGCTGCACCGGCAAGGGCAACGACCAGGTCCGCTTCGAGGTCGGCTTCTCCAACACCGCCCCGGACCTGAAGATCATCGCCCCCGCCCGCGACTACGCCTGGACCCGCGACAAGGCCATCGCCTTCGCCGAGAAGAACGACATCCCGATCGAGCAGTCGAAGTCGTCGCCGTTCTCCATCGACCAGAACCTGTGGGGCCGCGCCATCGAGACCGGCTACCTCGAGGACCTGTGGAACGCCCCGACCAAGGACGTTTACGCCTACACCGAGGACCCGACCCTCAACTTCAACTCCCCGGATGAGGTCATCATCTCGTTCGAGGACGGCAAGCCGGTCGCCATCGACGGCAAGCAGGTCTCCATGCTGGAGGCCGTCGAGGAGATGAACCGCCGCGCCGGCGCCCAGGGCATCGGCCGCCTGGACATGGTCGAGGACCGCCTGGTGGGCATCAAGTCCCGCGAGATCTACGAGGCCCCCGGCGCCATCGCCCTCATGACCGCCCACGCGGCGATGGAGGACGTCACCGTTGAGCGCGAGTTGGCCCGCTACAAGCGCGGCGTCGAGGCCAAGTGGTCCGAGCTGGTGTACGACGGCCTGTGGTTCTCGCCGCTCAAGCGCGCGCTGGACACCTTCATCGACGAGTCGCAGAAGGGCGTCTCCGGCGACATCCGCATGACCATGCACGCCGGCAACTGCAACGTCAACGGCCGCCGCTCGAACTCGTCGCTGTACGACTTCAACCTGGCCACCTACGACGAGGGCGACACCTTCGACCAGACCCTGGCCCGCGGTTTCGTGGAGCTGCACGGCCTGTCGTCGAAGATGGCCGCCAAGCGCGACTTCAACCTGTAGGTCCCGCGCGGCCCCGGTTCCCCGCGCCGCCCGGCCCCGTTTCCCGCGGGGCCGGGCGGTCGCGTAAGTCCCCGCGGGAATTGGCCGGCCGCCCCATTTTTCCGCCGCACCCCGGCACCTTTCCCGGCACCAACGAGGAGCACCACCGACATGTCCGAGCAGTCCGCAGCCGTCGAGCAGCACGGCACCAACGAGGGTTCGCTGTGGGGAGGCCGGTTCGCCGGCGGCCCCGCCGACGCCATGGCGGCGTTGAGCAAGTCCACCCACTTCGACTGGGTGCTGGCCCCGTATGACGTGCTGGCCTCGAAGGCCCACGCCAAGGTCCTCAACGCGCGGGGCCTGCTTTCCGACGACGGCCTGGCCACCATGCTCGCCGGCCTCGACTCCTTGGGCGCGGACGTCGCATCGGGCGCGTTCGGGCCGGAGGAGTCGGACGAGGACGTCCACGGCGCCATGGAGCGCGGGCTCATCGACCGCGTGGGGCCGGAGGTCGGCGGCCGGCTGCGCGCGGGCCGTTCCCGCAACGACCAAGTGGCGACGCTGTTCCGCATGTGGGTCCGCGACGCGGTGCGCGACATCGCCGCGGGCGTGCTGGATCTCGTCGACGCGCTGGCCGACCAGTCCGCCGCCCACCCGGACGCGATCATGCCGGGCAAGACCCACTTCCAGGCCGCGCAGCCGGTGCTGCTGGGCCACCAGCTCCTGGCCCACGCCCAGCCCCTGCTGCGCGACGTCGACCGCATCCGGGACCTGGACCGCCGCCTGGCGGTGAGCCCCTACGGCTCGGGCGCGCTGGCGGGGTCCTCGCTGCACCTTGACCCGGAAGCCATCGCCGAGGAGCTCGGCTTCGATTCGGCGGCGGACAACTCCATCGACGCGACCAGCTCCCGCGACTTCGCGTCGGAGACCGCGTTCGTGCTGGCGCAGATCGCCGTGGACATGTCGCGGCTGGCCGAGGAGATCATCGCCTGGTGCACCCCGGAGTTCGGCTACGTGACGCTCGCCGACGAGTGGTCGACGGGGTCGTCGATCATGCCGCAGAAGAAGAACCCGGACGTCGCCGAGCTCACCCGCGGCAAGACGGGCCGGCTGATCGGCAACCTGTCGGGGCTCATGGCCACGTTGAAGGCCCAGCCGCTGGCGTATAACCGCGACCTGCAGGAGGACAAGGAGCCGATCGTCGATTCGGTGGCGCAGCTCAACCTGCTGCTGCCGGCGATGACCGGTCTGGTGGCGACCCTCACCTTCCACGAGGACCGCATGCGCGAGCTGGCCCCGGCCGGGTTCACGCTGGCCACCGACCTCGCCGAGTGGATGGTGCGACAGGGCGTGCCGTTCCGGGTGGCCCACGAGGCCTCGGGCCAGTGCGTCCGCATCGCGGAAAGCCGCGGCGTCGGGCTCCACGAGCTGACCGACGCCGAACTCGCCGGCGTCCACGGGTCGCTGACCCCGGAGGTCCGCGAGGTGCTCACGATCGACGGCGCCGTCGCCTCCCGCGACACCCGCGGCGGCACGTCCGGCGCCCGCGTCGCCGAGCAGCTCGGCCGGGTGCGCGAGGCCTCGGCGGACGGCCGTTCGTGGGCGGACGCCCCGGTGCGCTCCGCCGACTAGCCTCTCTTCCGGGGGACCCGCCCGGCGGCGGCCGTCGGAAAGCGTTGCGGCGGGCCGGAAACGGGGGCCGGGGTGAATAAGGTTCCCCCGGCGAAAAGGTCAACCGCGCCTTATCATTCGTTCATGGCACGTTCCTCAGCTCCCGCCGGGCGGCGCACCGGCGCGGTGATTTTGGCGATAGTCCTGGTTCTTCTCGGCGCTGCGGCGGTCGGCGTCGGCCGGGGTTGGTTCTCTCTCCCCGGGGTTCCCGGGATCGGCGGGATCGGCGGCGGCGACCTCAAACAAGTTCGCGGCATCGTCGGCTCGGAGAAGCAGGGCTTCTTCGCCGACCCCGAGGTGCGCAAGATCTTCGCCCGCAACGGCATCGAGGTCGTCGCGGACACGGCGGGCTCGCGGCGCATAGCGACGGACGCCGATCTGTCCGGTTACGCCTTCGCGTTCCCCTCCTCCGCGCCCGCCGCGCAGCGGGTCGCCGAGGAAAACAAGCACGTCCTGCAGACGACCCCGTTCCATTCGCCCATGGCGGTGGCCACGTTCCGGCCCATCGTCGACGTGCTGGCGGCCGAGGGCATCGCACGCGAGCGGGGCGGGCACTGGTACATCGACATGGAGGCGTACTTCGCCAAGGCTTCCGAGGGCAAGCGGTGGCGCGACCTCGGCGGCGGCGCGTACCCGTCGCCGCGGACCATGCAGATGTCCACGACCGACCCCAGGACGTCCAACTCTGCGGGCATGTACGTGTCCATCCTCTCGTGGGTGGGCAACGGGGGCTCGGTGGTAGCCGACCCGGGGCAGGTCGACGCTGCGATTGCCTCCATCGCCCCGGTGATGGCGGGGCAGGGATACGCCGAATCCACATCCGCGGCCCCGTTCGCCGATTACCTCTCCCAGGGGATGGGGGCGAAGCCGATGACGATGGTCTACGAGGCCCAGTTCCTGGAGCAGCAGCTCGCCGGCGGCGACAGGATCGCCGACGACATGGTGCTCGCGTACCCGGAGCCGACCATCCAGTCGAAGCACACGGTCGTCGCCTTCGACGAGGACGGCGCCGAGGTGGCCCGGCTCCTCGCGGAGGATGCCGACCTGCAGCGCCTCGCCGCCGAGCACGGGTTCCGCCCGCTGTCCCGCCAGGTGCTCGACGACGTGCTGGCGGATCGCGGCGTCACCGCGCCGCCGGAGCTGGTGGCGGTGATCGACCCACCGGGATTCGACTTGTTGGAGCGCCTGCTGGAGGGCGTCGGGGCGGTCCTCGGCGGCGCCGCCCGGCCCACCGCAGCCGACCAGGACGCGGGGGCCGTCGCCGACGCCCCGGTGGGACGATGATGCGCCGGGGGTTCGCCGCGGCGGTCGGCCTGCTGCTGGCGTTCGTGCTGGCCGCGTGCTCGGGTGGCTCTCCCCTCGAGGGGCTCGGCGGTTCAGGAGGGGTGAAGCGGGACCCGGATCTTGCCGGCGGAACTCTGCGCATCGCCGCGGCGACGGAGCTGGAGGACCTGGCGCCGGCTATGGAGCGGGCCGCGAAGGACCTCGGGTTCGACATCCGGATGGACTTCCCCGGCGGCACGCTGGAGAACTCCGAGAAGCTGGCCGCCGGCGAGTTCGACGGCGAGTACGATGGAACCTGGTTCGCCACGAACCGCTACGTGGAGCTGATCGGCGCGGCGGGCAAACTGGCGGGCGCCGACAAGATCGCCACCTCGCCGGTCGCGTTCGGCGTGCGCGCCGACAAGGCCCGCGAACTCGGGTGGACGGATCGCACGCCGACGTGGACGGAGATCACGGAGGCCGCCGGAAACCGCGACCTGACCTTCGCGATGACCGACCCCGGCACGTCGAACTCGGGGTTCTCCGCGCTCGTGTCCGTGGCCACGGCGCTGTCGGACACCGGAAACGCCCTGACCGGCCAGGACATCGATCGCGTGGCCCCTCAGCTGCGGAAGCTCTTCGGCGGCCAGACGGTGACCTCCGGGTCCTCGGGCTGGTTGGCGAACACCTTCCGCGATGATCCGTCGCGGGCGGACGCGCTGGTGAACTACGAATCCGTGCTGCACGCGCTGGCGGCCGGCGGCCTGGACATCAAGGTCATCGTGCCCGCTGACGGCGTCGTCAGCGCCGACTACCCCCTGTCCGCGTTGGCCGCTCCCGCGGATCCCCTGGCGAAGAGGCGCGTCGAAGCCGTCGTCGAGTGGCTCCACGCCAATCCGGACGCGATGGCGGATTCCTACCGCCGTCCCGCCGAATCCGGCGAGAACAATCCGGCGCTGACCTCGGACCTGCTCATCGAGCTGCCGTTCCCCGGTTCCCGGGAGGTCACCGACCGGCTCGTCGGCGCGTACCAGAACACGCTCCGGGCGCCGGGCGACACGGCGTTCGTGGTGGACACCTCCGAGTCGATGACGGGGGAGCGCATCGCGTCGCTCAAGGACACCCTGACGTCGCTGGTGGACGGCACCGCGCGGTCGTCGACGGGCCCCGTCGGGCTGCGCGACCGCGAGCGGGTCAGCCTCATGCCGTTCTCCTCGGCGCCGGCGGCGCCGACCACGGTGCGGTTCTCCACGTCCGATCCGGGGCCCGGGGACGAGCTGCGCGCGTCGATCGGCGGGCTGCAGCCCGCGGGTGCGACGGCGCTTTACGACGCCCTGATGGACGCCTACGGGACGATCGAAGTCGGACAAGGGGCGATCCCGTCGATAGTGCTGATGAGCGACGGAGAGAACACGGCCGGCTCGGATTTGTCGAGGTTCCTCGAATTCCATCGGGCGCTGCCGGCGGACCGGCGTTCCATTCCGGTTTTCGTGATCCTCTACGGCGAAGCGAACGCCGCGGAAATGAAGGAGGTCGCCGAAACGACGGGCGGGAAGACGTTCGACGCCCTCGACGGCGATTTGGGAGCGGCATTCAGGGAGATCCGTGGGTACCAGTGACGGCGGGGGCCGCGGGCCCTTCTTCTTCTCGCGCAGGAACATGGTCGGCATGGTGCTGGCGGCGCTGGTCATCGTGCTGCATCTCAGCCTCGGGCTGGGGTTCCTGTGGCCGGTGGCGGCGCTCGCGGCATGGGGCGCCGGCGCCCTGTTGACGCCACCCGACCGCGGCGATGCGAAGGCGGTGCCGGGGGCCGCCAACGCGGAACTGGGGGAGCGCCATCGGCCCAACGATCCCGTCGAGCTGCGGCGGGCCCTGGATCGCGACGTGAGGCGGTGGGAGCGCGATGACTTGTCCGACGCCGTCACCGATGCGCTCACCGGCGTCTATTCGCACCTGTCCGATGCGCTGGACAAGTGGGATCGCCTGGCCGACAGCGCGCGGCACAGGGTCATCGTGCAGACGATCATCACCGATGACCTGCCCGATGTGATGGACGGTTTCCTCGCCGTGCCGCACGGGGACCGGGTCTTGGCCGAAGGCGACGTGGTGTCGCTGCTCGGCCTGCTCGGATCGCAGGCGGAGCAGGCGGTCGAAGAGGCGCGCGCGGCATCCGATGGGGAACTGCGGGAACTGGAGCAGAAGCGGTTGCGCGTGGAAATGCAGTACGGCAAGCTGCCCGACCTGCCCGAGCCTTCCGCGCCGCCAGTGCCGCCACTGCCGCCGGCACCGCCCGATCCGCCCGTGGCTGCTGCGCCGCCGCAGCCGCCTGCTCCGTCTCACCCGCCCGTGGCTCCCGCACCACCCGTGCCGCCTGCGCAGGCGCAACCGCCGGTGCCACATGAACCGCCAGTGCCACACGAACCGACCGCAGCGCCGGACCAGCAGACGTGGACCGAGCCGGTGCCGAACCAGCAGGCCTGGACCGAGCCGGTGCCGAACCAGCAAACCTGGTCCGAACCGGCGTCGTACGACATGCCCATGGTGCAGCGGGCGCCGGAAACGCCGGGACCGGCGGACAACCCCTTCGATCCGACCGCAAACCTGCCGCCGATCACCGGTGGCGGAGAGCCGTGGGACGCGCCGCGCAAGAAGCGCTCCAGGCGCTCCAGGGGAGATGCCGACGGCGCGTGACCCGGGGCCGTAAGATGGTGCGCCATGAGCCTCGATCCGAAGTTGCTGGACATCCTCGCCTGCCCCCGCGACAAGGGGCCGCTGACGTACCTCGAGGACGAGTCCGTCCTGGTCAACGAGCGCCTGGGCATCGCGTACCCCATCGAGGACGGCATCCCGGTGATGCTTTCCGACGAGGCCTTCGCCTGGCCCCGTTGAGCGAGGGGCGGGACATCGGCGGCGACGCGCCGCTGAATCGGGACGCACTGGCCGTGCACCCCGCCGACGCGGCGCGGACGCTGCTCGGCCGGGTGCTCGCCGTCCCCGGGGAGGGGCTGCTCGCCCGGATCACCGAGGTCGAGGCGTACGGCGGGCCGGCGGATTCCCCCTGGCCGGATCCCGGGGCGCACACGTGGCCGGGCGTCACGCCGCGCAACCGGGTGATGTTCGGTCTGCCCGGGCACCTGTACGTCTACCGCTCGTACGGCATCCACTTCTGCGCGAACATCACCGCCGGCCCCGAGGGCATCGGCGGGGGAGTTCTGCTCCGCGGCGCCACGATCCTCGAGGGGGAGGCCGCCGCGATGAGGCGGCGGCTGCGCGGGAACGCGGGCGTCGCAAAGCATGGTCTGGCCCGGGGACCCGGCAACCTGGGGCAAGCCCTCGGCATTGACTTGTCGGATTACGGGTTGGATCTGTTTGATCCTGCGTCCCGCGTGCGCCTGCTGGGCGACCATGCGGCCGACGACGATGCGGCTGACGACGATGCGGAAGTCGCGGACGGTGCGGCGCCTGCGCCGGAGCTCCGCTCGGGGCCGCGCGTGGGACTGCGGGCGGCGTCGGAAAGGCCCTGGCGGTTCTGGATCGCCGGCGAACCGAGCGTGTCAGCCTACCGCAGGCATGCCAGGGCCGACGGCGGGAACTGACCGGCTACCATGGTGCGCGTGAGCGAACAGAACATCATCGACGAACTGGAATGGCGCGGCCTCATCGCGCAGTCAACCGACCTCGACGCGCTGCGCGCCGAAGCGGCTGAAGGGCCGATGACCGTTTACGTGGGCTTCGACCCCACCGGTCCGTCGCTGCATGCGGGGCACCTGGTCCCGCTGGTGATGCTCAAGCGCTTCCAGGACGCCGGGCACCGGCCGATCGCCCTCGCGGGCGGCGCCACCGGCATGATCGGCGACCCCCGCGACGTCGGCGAGCGCTCCATGCTCACCGAGGACCAGATCGCCGGCAACGTCGAGTCGATCAAGGGCCAGCTGCGCAGCTTCATCGACATCATCGAAGACGACGAGCCCGGTCGCGGCCTGCTGGTGAACAACTACGACTGGATCTCGAAGATGAACGTCATCGAGTTCCTCCGCGACCTGGGCAAGAACTTCTCGGTCAACACGATGCTCGACCGCGACACCGTCAAGCGCCGCCTCGAGGCCGACGGCATCTCGTACACCGAGTTCTCCTACATGCTGCTGCAGGCCAACGACTTCGTGCGCCTGCGCCGCGAGTACGGCTGCACCCTGCAGATCGGCGGCAACGACCAGTGGGGCAACATCGTCTCAGGCGTCGACCTCAACCGCCGCCTGGACCAGGCGAAGGTCCACGGCCTGACGGTTCCGCTGGTCACCGACGCCAGCGGCGAGAAGTTCGGCAAGTCCACCGGCGGCGGCAAGCTGTGGCTCGACCCCGAGCAGACCAGCCCGTACGCCTGGTACCAGTACTTCATCAACGCCGGCGACTCGGTGGTCATCGACTACCTGAAGTGGTTCACGTTCCTGTCGCGCGAGGAGATCGCCGAGTACGAGGTCGCCGTCGCCGAGCGCCCGTTCAAGCGGGAGGCCCAGCGCCGCCTGGCGCAGGAAATGACCACGCTGGTCCACGGCGCCGAGGCGACGAAGTCCGTCGAGCTCGCCGCGCAGGCGCTGTTC
Organism: Corynebacterium halotolerans; assembly: GCF_001056295.1. Taxonomy (GTDB): domain Bacteria; phylum Actinomycetota; class Actinomycetes; order Mycobacteriales; family Mycobacteriaceae; genus Corynebacterium; species Corynebacterium hansenii. The sequence continues at coordinate 596 of NZ_JVMD01000031.1, read as the reverse complement.
GGCCGCGCGGAGCTGGCCGACCTCGACGAGGCGACGCTGGCCGCCGCAGTGTCCGAGACCCAGGTCGCCGAGGTGGGCGCCGGTGATCCGCGGACCGCCGTAGATCTGCTGATCGCCGCCGGCCTGGCCAAGTCGAAGGGCGAGGCCCGCCGCACCATCGACGAGGGCGGCGCGTACGCCAACAACGAGCGAATCCTCGACGGGGAGTGGGTCCCCGCCGAGTCCGACCTGCTGCACGGCAAGTGGTTGGTCCTGCGCCGGGGCAAGAAGAACTTCGCCGGCGTGCGTTTCGAGCGCTGACGCCGCGTTCCGATTTACGGCCCGCCATCCCAGATCGACTGGGATGGCGGGCTTTTCGCTTTACGACGGGCGGCGGATACGTGCCGGATCGATGGGAATCGGCTCTGACCAGGACTTTTGGTGTCCGTGACGGTCGTGTGTAGTGTTACCGGGGCAAGCGAGACGCCGGGTCGGTGCCGATGAGGTGCTGGTCGGGTGGGGTTGTTTGCGGGGAGTTCACCTTCTGGTCGGGCCGAGTTTGACTTCGGTTCGGCGGGTGGTTTAAGATCTCTTCTTGCTGCTTGAAGCGCCGGGTA
>NZ_JVMD01000030.1 GCF_001056295.1 Corynebacterium halotolerans | reverse complement strand
GTCCCGTGTATACGTGTCGGTGGTTATAGCGGTGGGGTCACGCCCGGTCCCATTCCGAACCCGGAAGCTAAGCCCACCTGCGCCGATGGTACTGCACCTGGGAGGGTGTGGGAGAGTAGGTCACTGCCGGCCAATAAACATGGTGTTGGAGCCGTCGTTGGTTCATGCCCCCTTGGGGGTGTGGGTCGGCGACGGCTCCTTCGCGTTTTTTTGGGGGGGGGGTTCAGTAGGTGTTCGGCTGTGCTGTGGTGTGTGGGTGTTGTCGTGTGCCCGGTTGCGGGTGGGTGTGGCCGGCCTCCTGGTGGATCGACGCCGGGGCCCGCTCGTTGGCTCGCCCCGGGTGCGAGTGGCGGATTCGTTGGTTAACCCACCCCGAGTGGGCAGGCCCACCCGTTGCAGCGGGTGGGTGTGCGCATTCGGGGTGGGTTAGCCGCGCCGCGAAGGGCGTTGCGGCCGGCCGAGGCATGAAGAGGGTGTGGGGCGGTTGCCGGGGCGTGGCAGGGGGTGCCACAGCTTTTGAATCCTCGAGGCCGTCCTCGAGCTCCGCATGTTCGCGGATCGGAAGGATCCCGGAGTGGACGGGGTGCCGGGGGTGCGGCGCATCTGCGGGTTCCTTGCCGACGTCCTCGAGCTGGCCGCGCCCGCTGCGTGGTGGGCCGCCGGGCCGGACGTGTCCACGCTCGGTCAGCTGGCTTCGAAGAAGGGGAACGCCCCCGCGATCACGATGAGGGTGAACGCGGGGGCGTTGTCGTCGTAAAGCGAGCTGCGGCCGCGGCTGACCCGCGGGCGCCGGGGTCAGCGCTGGTCCGGGGTGTCTCCCCAGCCGTCGTGATCCTTGTCCTGCGAGTTGATCCCGCCGCGGAAGGTGTCGTGGACGGTGTACTCCGCCGAATGCGGCGCACGTTCGCCGGTGTTGAAGACCAAGTTGAGCAGGATCGCCGCCACCGCGCCGATGCAGATGCCCGACGCCATGAACGTCTGCGCCCACGACGGCAGCTGCGTGAACAAGCCGGGCGCGACGGCCGGCAGCAGCGCGAGCGCGAGGGGGACGCCGACGACGATGACGTTGGACTCGGTGAACTTCACCTTCGACAACGTTCGCACGCCCGATGCCGCGACCATGCCGAACAACGCGATGCCGGCGCCGCCGAGCACCGGGGCCGGGATCGCCGCGACGAGCGCCGCGGTCTTCGGGATCAGGCCCAGGATCACGAGCATGCCGCCGGCGACCGCGGTGACCCAGCGCGAGCGCACGCCCGTGATCGACAGGACGCCGATGTTCTGCGCGAACGCCGTGTACTGGAACGTATTGAAGATGCCGCCGACGACGGTCGCGGCACCATCGGCGCGCAGCGTGTCCGCGATCCGCCGGTCATCGACCTTCGAATCCGTGATCTCGCCGATCGCCAGGACGTCGCCCGTCGCCTCGACCATGGTCACCAGCGACACGATGCACATGGCGAAGATGGCGGCGAAGACGAACTCCGGGAGCCCGAAATAGAACGGGGTGGTGAGGCCGAAAACCGGGGAATCCGCGGTCGTCGACCAGTCGACCATGCCCAGCGGAATGCAGACCACGAGGCCCGTCAGCATGCCCACCAGAACCGCGATGCGGGACAGCCACGCCGGCCCCCACCTGTCGATGACCAGGATCAGCGCGAGGACGCCGAACGCCACCGCGAGATTCTGCGGCGTGCCGTAAGCATCCGTGCCCTTCACCTCCGCGCCGCCGCCGACCCAATCCGCCGCGACCGGCATGAGCGTCGAACCGATGATGAGGAGCACGGTGCCCGTCACCAGAGGAGGGAAGAACCGAAGCAGCGACGCGAACAGCGGGGCGAAGAGCATCATGAAGATGCCCGAGGCGATCACCGAGCCGTAGATGGCCGGCACGCCGTACTGGGAGCCGATGGTGACCATCGGAATGGCCGCGGAAAACGTGCAGCCCTGGATCAGCGGGAGCCGGACGCCGAAGCGCCAGATGCCCACCGACTGGACGATCGTGGCCAGACCCGCGACGAACAGATCGGCCGCGATGAGGTGCGGGATGTCCGACGGCTGCATCCGGCCGGCGTCGACGAGCGCCCAACCCACGAAGAGGGGCACTGCGACCGCGCCCGCATAGGCCGCGAGGACATGTTGGAATCCGAGCAGCAGCGCCTTCGCGTGCCCCGGATACTGATCTACTGGATGGACCGCGGGCGGAGCCGCGACTTTCGAGGTGCTCACACGTGGAGCGTACGCCGCCGGTTAACCAACGGTAAATTGAACGGGATCGGTGCCCTGTGCTGGGGGTTTGTTGGGGTGCGGGGCCGTGTGTAGTGTTACCGGGGCAAGCGAGACGCCGGGTCGGTGCCGATGAGGTGCTGGTCGGGTGGGGTTGTTTGCGGGGAGTTCACCTTCTGGTCGGGCCGAGTTTGACTTCGGTTCGGCGGGTGGTTTAAGATCTCTTCTTGCTGCTTGAAGCGCCGGGTA
>NZ_JVMD01000029.1 GCF_001056295.1 Corynebacterium halotolerans | reverse complement strand
CGCGAACCCGGCCGAAAGCGCGCTCGCACCCCACCCGCCCCACGTCATAGGCACCCATCGGACCGCAACATGCCGGTCCCCTGCTCACGCCAGGCCGGTCCCCCGCTCACGGCCGGCGCTATCCGCGGCTTCGTGTCATATGGTCAACGCTCCCGAGTAGCAAACCTGACCACCTGCAGTTTCCCAGCGTTCAAAACATCACCGTCGATCAAATGACACGACGGCACCCGCAACTACCCGCTAACCCGGCCGAGATCCGGGCAGCCCGCGAAAAACCGCGGACACCACTGACGACGGTCGGCGCGCTCAGGAGCGGGATGAAGGTCGCCCGAGCAAGGGGCGGGCGGCGGCGGCCAGCTCATCGTCGATGGTCGTGGACGCCGCCGCACGGATCCCGACCACGCCCATCAGCACGGCGCTGACCACGAGCGCGACGAGAATCTCCCGCCACTGCCCCGTCGCGCCGTACACCGCCCCGACCACGACCGGCCCCGCCCCCGCCACCAAATACCCGTAGGGCTGCACGAACCCGGACAGCTTCGCCGTCACCACATGCGAGCGGCTGCGGGCGGGGATGAGGGCGATGGCCGTCGGGAAGCAGAAACCGCCGATTCCCAGGAAGAAGGCCCAAAGGAGGGGCAGGTGGGCGTCGAAAAGCAAAAGCCCCAGGTACCCGCCCGCGGTGGCGATCGCGAAGATGACCACGAAGGGCGTCAGCGTGCGGGCGCGCGCGATGAGCATCGGCATGACCAGCCCACCGATGACGTTCAGGCCGCCGACCATCGCCAACGCGATCGTGCCGGTCGCCGCCGACGCGCCGTTGTCGCGGTAGATCTGCGGCAGCCACCCCATCTGGACGTACGCGTTCATCGACTGCAGGCCGAAGAACACCAGCAGGAACAGCGCCGTCGGCGAGCGCCACATGGGGACGTCGAGCGCGGGGTCGGGAGCCGAGTCGGGCTCGGCAGTCTTCGCATCGGCGCCGGCCCCGGCCTCCCCCGCGGCACCGCCCGCACGGCGGCGCGGGGCATCGTCGCCAAGCTTCGCGACGACCACGATCCACACCACCACCTGCACCGCCGCCGGCACGGCCCACACGCCCAACGCCCACTGCCACGCGCCGTCGCCGGAAAACACCAGCGCGCTCAGCGGGCCGGCGGCGCCGGACAGGCCGAGCAGGGCGCCATAGGCCGTCATCAATGCCACGACGTGCCGCCCGCCGTGCCGTTTGATCCACGCCGGCAGCAGCACGTTGGCCACGGCAATGCCCGCCACGACGAAGCCCGTGAGCACGATGAACACCGCCATCGTCCCCACCCACGGCCGCGCCGCCAGCCCGACCAGCGTGAGCACGGCACCAAGCGCGATGGTCCGGGTCAGCCCCAATCGCATTGCGGCGGGCACCGCCCCCAGGCCCAGCAGCGCGAACAGAAATCCGGGCATCGCCGTGATCAGGCCCGCCTGCGACGCCCCCGCCCCGAACGCGGCGAGGGTTTCCTCCAGCACCGGGCCCACGGACGAAATGCCCGCGCGCAGATTGACCGCCACCGCGACGACGGCGGCGAACAGGAGCGGGGCCGACAGGAGCGATGCGGTGCCGGGGCGCTTGGGGGTGGGCTGCTTCGGGGTGGTCTGATTCGAGGAGGTCTGATTCGCGGTGGTCTGCTTCGGGGCGGAGCGCTTGAGGGTGGAGCGCTTCGTGCCGCGACGCATGGGGGTGGGGCGCTTCGGGGTGGGAGCCATCCGACCATTAGGCGCCCGAATTCGGGGTCACGTCAACTCGCCCGGGCGGCGGCCTCGAATGAATCCGGGCCGGGCGGTACATTTTGTTCATGGAGTCCCTGTACCTGACGGTGATCTTGTTCTCGATCATCGGTGGTCTGGGCGCGACGGTTCTGCGCCTGCCGCCGCTGATCGGTTTTTTGGGCGCCGGTTTCGCCACCAGCGCGGTCGGGATCACCGAGATCCCGTTCCTCGACGTCCTGGCGGAGCTGGGCGTGACGGTGCTGTTGTTCACCATCGGGTTGAAGTTGAATCCGCGGGACATCGCGCAGCCCCGGGTGATCGGCACGGCGGCGGGACACGCGGTGACCAACACGGCGGCGTTCGCGGCGGTGTTCGGGCTGTTGGGGTTGCTGCCGTTGGCCGCACTGACGGGGTTGGACGTCAAGGCGCTGATTTACGTGGGCATTGCGGCGTCGTTTTCGTCGACGGTGTTCGTCATGTCGCAGTTGGACGACAGCAACCGGGGCGATTCCGTCGTCGGCCGCATCGCGCTGGGCGTGCTGGTGCTGCAGGACATCATGGCCGTGGGCGTGCTGGTGTTTTCCACGGGCAAGGCGCCGGCCCCGTGGGCGTTGGCGCTGCCGTTGCTTCTGCTGATGCGCCCGCTGGTGAAGCGGATGCCGGACCGGATGTTCCGCACGGAGCTGCTGGTGCTCACGGGCATCGGCATCGCGCTGGGGGCGTATTCGCTGTTCGAGCTGGCGAACGTGTCGGGTTCGCTGGGGTCGCTGATCGCGGGGATCATCCTGTCGGGCCACCCGGTGGCGGACCGGTTCTCCGATGCGTTGATCTCGGTGCGCGAGCTGTTGCTGGTGGCGTTTTTCATCGAGATCGGCCTGGGCGGGCTTCCCGACGCGGGCGGTTTCCTGGTCGCCGGGGTGCTGGCCGTGCTGCTGGCGCTGAAGGCGGTGATTTTCGTGGCGTTCCTGCAGCGGATGGGCCTGTCGAACCGCACGAGCGCGCTGGCCGGGCTGACGTTGGCGAATTATTCGGAGTTCGGGTTGATCGTCATTTCGGTGGGCGTGGCCAATGGGTCGCTGGCGTCGTCGTGGACGTCGATCATGGCCATCGCGGTGGCGGTGAGCTTCATCGTCGGTTCCGTGGTCATGGCGAAGGAGGACCGGATTCTGCCGTGGCTCATGCGCTTCATCCCGGAGGTGCCGGAGGAGCGGCTCATCCCGGACGAGCGCCCGGTGCAGATCCGCCACGCCGATGCGCTGGTGCTGGGCATGGGGCGCGTGGGCGCGGGCGTGTACCGGCGGTTGAGCGACACGTACGGCAAGCGGGTGTACGGCATCGAGTTCGACGAGAGCCGCATCGAGGAGCTGCGCCGCCGGGGCAAGAAGATCATTTCGGGCGATGTGACGGATCTTGAGCTGTGGCGGCGCATCGAGCTGGATTGCGAGCCGGAGTTGTTCGTGTTGGCGTTGCCGGCGCACCGGGACGGGATGACGTTGGTGAAGGCGATTCGCGAGCATTACCCGAACGCGGTGATCGCGAGCACGACGCTGGCGCGGGAGAACAAGCGGGCGCTGCTGGCGGGCGGCGCGGACGTGGCGGTGTACCTGTACCAGGGCGCGGGCGAGGAGCTCGCGGACCAGGCGATGACGGCGGTCATGGCCCCGCCATCCCCGGAGGCGGGTGCGCGGGAGCCGCAGGGCTGAGGCCGGTTGCGGCGGATTTTCGCTTGACGACGGCCCGGCGCGGCCGCCGTTTCCTTGCGGGATCCGCGGGCACCCGGGGCGTGGGCGGCCGGTCCCCCGGGCGGGATCGGTTGGGCCATGGAAGAATCGATGGGCATGTACATCAACGCCTATGCAACGGTCCGCGACGAGATCCCTGGCCCCTACTCACAGCAACGCGGGACGGATGATCCGCAGCTTGCCGAGCACCTGCAGGGGTTCACCGGCTTCGTGTGGGAGCGCGGCGGCCAGGAGATGACGTCGAGCATGTTCGGGCTGATCCGCCACATCGGGGACACGCGGCGGCAGTACGTGTTCGAGCGCGAGGATCTGCGCGGTCTGGAGGAGTGGGCGGAGCAGACGAATTCGGTGTTCTTCATGCCGGACGGGTCCGTCGTCAATGCCCGTGGCGAGGACATCGTCGCCGGCGGTACCGTGCCGTACCACCCGGCGGCGAGGGAGCGGGCGCTGCGGGTGCGGGCGGGGATCACGAAGGACACCGGCGCGACGCTGCCCGGGCATTATCCGCCGGTGCGCGGCGAGGCCGAGGCCGTGCTGCGGGAGCCGCGGGAGATCGCCGACCGGATCCTGTCGCTGATCGCGGTGTCGGAGTTGGCCGGGTTCTTCCTGGGCGAGTCGGCGCCACCGCTGGAGGCGGTGCGCGGGGTGCTGCCCGGCGCGTTCGAGACGCTGACGCCCGCGGAGCGGCGGTTCATCGAGTTGCTCGAGTCCGGCGTGACCGCCGAGACCGACTCCCCCGCCGGCGAAGAGGCGCGCCACGCGGCGACGCAGCTGGCGTGGCAGGCGGTGGCGGCGCAGATGCTCGCGCATGTTGTGGGCATCCGGGAGATTCCCGAGGGGCAGATCGTCGTCGACCCGTGGCCGCTGGTCAAGTGGGTCGCCGATAACGGCGAGGACGCCGTCCGCGAGCGGGCCCGTGCGCTGATCCCGCTGCCGCGGATCTGCGACATGTACGAGTTCGTGCATTCGATGCGGTGGATCGCCGTCGATGAGCAGTTGCACCCCGAGGAACCCGCCACCATCGACGAGCAGACCGCGGGCACGCTGCTCGAGTGGCATCGCGCGCTGTCGTGGCTGTTCAACGTCGACGCCGACTGGGATGAGGTCGACCTGTCGACGTAGGGCGGTCGAGTAGGGCGGATGGCGTGGGGAGGCGGTGATGTGTGGGGCACCGGTCGCCCCGTGCCTCCGCGCCGCGCCCCAAGGCATTTCGCTTTGAGGCCTTCCGCTTTGATCCCTTCACGTCCGAGGCCTTCCGCTGCCAGCCGCGAACCTCATATTCAGTTCCCGTTCACCTCATCGCAGCACTGCTGCTACCTGGGTTGCCTAGCGTGTCGCGGGCATCCGTGAGCCCATCGCCCCGCCCGCACCCCAGGAGTTGAACCCGACCATGAAGATCTCGCGCCGCACCGCCATCAAAGCCACCGGACTGAGCAGCGCCGCCCTGCTGCTGCCGGCGTCCGCGTGCTCGAACGGCCCCGACGCGTCCGCCACTCCGGGGGCGGGCTCCTCCCCCGGGCTCCTCGCCGATCGGCCGTCGCTGACGCATGGCGTCGCCGCCGGTGACGTCCGCGCCGACGGCGGTCTGATCTGGGCGCGGTCGGATCGGCCGGCGCATCTGATCGTGGAAACCGCCGCGACGCCGGACTTCGCCAACGCCCGCGAGTTCCGCGCCGCCGCGCCGCTGACGCCGGAGACCGATGGCACGGGCCGCGTGCGCCTGGTGGGTCTGGAGTCCGGGCAGGACATCCACTATCGGGTGCGTCTCGAAGACGTCGATACGGCCGCCGCGTCCGAGCCGATCACCGGCGTCTTCCGCACGGCCCCGACCGCCCCGAGCGACATTCGCCTGCATTGGTCCGGTGACGTCGCCGGCCAGGGCTGGGGCATCAACCCGGACGTCGGCGGTATGACGGGCTTCGCGGCGATGGCCGACCGGAACCCGCACCTGTTCATCCATTCGGGCGACACCTGCTACGCGGACGGCCCGATCGAGGAGACCGTCGCGCTTGACGACGGCCGCACGTGGCGCAACGTCACCGCCGACGCGAAGAACAAGGTCGCGGAGACCCTCGACGAGTTCCGCGGCCAGTACGCCTACAACCTCACGGACGACAATTGCCGGCGGTTCAATGCGTCGGTGGCGCAGGTGGTGCAGTGGGACGACCACGAGACCACGAACAACTGGTACGCGGGCGAGATCCTCGACGACGACAAGTACACCGAGAAGAACGTCGATGTGCTGGCCGAGCGCGCCTACCGCGCCTTCCACGAGTGGCAGCCGTTGGACGAGAAGATGGCCGTCGACGGACGCGTGTACCGCAAGATCGCCTACGGGCCGTTGTTGGACGTGTTCGTGCTGGACATGCGCACGTACAAGGATGACAACCGCCGGGCGGGCGCGGGTGCCGGGGAGGATGGCACGATCCTCGGCGCGAAGCAGGTCCGGTGGCTTGTCGACGAGGTCCGCGCTTCTCGTGCGACGTGGAAGATCATTGCGGCCGATCTGCCCATCGGGATCATCGTGCCGGATGGCAAGAACGGCGATCAGGAGGGCGTCGCCGATGGCCGCCCCGGTGCGCCGAGGGGCCGGGAGACCGAGCTGGCGAAGGTGCTGTCGGCCATCAAGGAGGTCACCAACGTCGTGTGGCTGACCGCCGACGTCCACTACACCGCGGCGCACCACTACTCGCCGGAGCGGGCGACGTTCCAGAATTTCAAGCCGTTCTGGGAGTTCGTCTCCGGGCCGCTCAACGCCGGCGCCTTCGGCCCGAACGACATGGATCCGACATTCGGGCCCGAGGTCGTCTACGTCCACGCCCCCGACGAGGACAACCAGAACGCGTCGCCGCTGGATGACTTCCAGCACTTCGGCGAAGTCGACATCGACGGCCAGTCCCGCGACATGACCGTCCGGCTGCTGACCACCCGCGGCAACGTCCTGTGGGAGAAGACGCTGCGCCCCGAGTAGATCGATGTTGGCGCCGTTTCCCGCCGAGTAGATCCCCGTCGGCGCCGTTTCGCGCCGAGTAAACCGCCGTCGGCGCTGCTTTGCGGTGCGGGGCGGGCGGCGGTGTGGCAGCGTCGTCAAGCAAACCCGTGGAGCACGAAAGGCGCAGGACATGTCTTCCCCCACTTACCTGGCGGCGCGGGGCTCGTTCGAGGAGTTCCGGGCCGCGTTCGACGGCGACGGCGGCGGCCATGTCACGGAGTTGCTGATGGACGCGCTGACCAATCGCGACGCCGACGCGCGGGCGGAGATCGCCGGGTTCCTGCTGGATCGGGGCGCGGATGCGTCGGTGGTGGCGTACGGGCAAAATGCGCTGTCGGTGCTGATCGGGGCGCATGACTGGGTTGGGCCGCGGGATGGCGAGTTGTTCGCGCGGCTTGTCGACGCCGGCGCCGACGTGAATTACCGGGAGCGCCGCGGTGAGCTGGTGATTCATCTGGTGGCGAAGGCCCGCGTGGAGGATGAGTCCATGCGCGTGCCCATGTGGGCCGCGCTTTTCGGGCAGCCGGAGCTGGACCTGTCGAAGCCGGTCAACGCCAGGCGGGGCGATGGGCCGACGATGCTGGAGTGGCTGGAGAAGTTCGCCGCCCGCCGGCCCGAGCGGCACGCGGTTTTGGCGGGGTATCTGGCCGAGTATGTGGAGGGGCGGGGCTGAGTTCAGGCTGGCAGGACGGGGCTGAGGTCAGGCCGCATGGCCGCGGCTGAGGTCAGGCCCGCACGGCGTCGGGGAAGAGTTCGGTGAACTCGGCGACGCTGTCGTCGGGAAGCCAGATGTACGTGCCGCCCTGGCCGCCGTCGATGTAGAGGCGGGTGCGGCCGGGGACGGTGCCGAAGTCCTCGAGGACGCGGTCGTGGACGTCCGGGTCGAGCCAGTCGTCCTCCTGCGTGAACTCCAGGCGCACGGGACGGCCGTCGAGGGTGTAGGTCAGCCACGAGGTGCCGCCGTCGAAGTCGACGTGCGAGTCGACGTCGGTGACGCGGTCCTGCTTGGCCGTGGCGCGGGCCCAGTCGAGGACCCAGCGGGTGTAGGCGTCGTCTTCTTCGATCATTTCGGCGTCGTAGAAGAGCACGTGCGAAAACGCGGGGCGGTCCTCGTCCTCGCCGATGAGGGTGAAGATGGGCTCGTCCTCCCACATGGGAATGGCGGCGGGGTTCTGCAGCTCCAGGCCGAGGCGCTGCAGCGTCGCGACGAGGGCTTCCTGATTCATGTTCTCTGCCATGCACGGGACGGTACCCGCGGGCGGCGGGGCTGGCACGGGGATTGGTTTAGCTGATGGAGTCGTTACAGCGGGCGAACGTTTGTCACAACAATTCCGGCACGGCGACTAATATCGCCTTTTTATTTCAGGCCGTCCACGACCTTCCGCAACAGTGTTCTAGGCCGCTGCACAACCTATCCGTGCGGTTTCCTATCATTCATTCTTGGCTCGTTCCGGCCGATGAATTCGGGACACGTGTCAACCGAACTTCGCCTACGCGATTCACTCTCTGATCGCGAAACCCATGTTTTAGCGTAGTTCAACCCACCCCCTTCTAATCAGAAAGCTCTTCATGTCCAGCCCTTTTCCCACCGGCCCATCCCCCTTCCGCGAGCGGCCGGACCTCCCGCGGACCCGATCGCGAAGCAAAACCCCCTTCATCATTGCGGCCGTTCTCTGCATCGTCGCCACTGCAGCAATCTCATTCGCACTTGGTTTCATCAGCGGTAGCTGGTCTGCCCAGGGCGATGAGGCGACCAGCACCAACGCTGGATCAACTTGGGCTTCGAACAACGGCACCGATGACGCCAAAGCCAATGGAAAGAAGGGAAACACCCCCGGAGGAATCGGAGACGCAGTCGAATCGGACGGGATCCTTCTCACGGTCAAAGACGTCACCGAAGGCGCTTCCATCGACTACTTGGAACAGGGAGTCAAGGCGGACCGCGCATCGACCGAGACCCTGGATGCCGTCGCCGGCGGGAAACTGGTGACCGTCACGACCGAGGTCGAAAATACCGGCACCGAAGCCTGGGATCTCACCTGTGGCTTCTCCATCCAAGCGAAGCTCGTCGATGACCAGGGGCGACATTTTCAGCCGGTTGAGAGCCTCTACCGCATTCCCGGGAACCCCGAGTGCAACGAGCAGACGAACCCCGGATTCACGAAAACGATGAAATGGGCATTTGAAGTGCCCGAGACCGCGAAGGGCTTCGCCCTCGGGTTTGCCGACCCCAAGATCAACTACGACAAGTTGACATACGTCAAGCTCGACTGATTTTGGTTCGCTTTTCAGGACGCGGCATCCACTTCGCTCCGAGGTCGGGTTCCGCGTCGCCGGCGAATTCGGTCTTCTCCACGGCTGTACTGACAGCACCGTGGCCCCGTAGCCGCCGCACATGCCATAGGCTGGGCACAGTGTTCTTTCACACCTTCGCGACTACCTTTGGAGTCTTTCGTGACCGGCAAACAGGTTCGCCTCTTCCTCGCAGACGGAACGGTCGGGGGATTGATGACGGCTGAGATTCTGAATTGGACGGGACATGTGCTCCGGGGCCGCCGCAGCGATCTGGGCGAGATCAAGCGCCGGGAGGAAGCCAAACGCACCGGCGTCTACATTCTGTTCGGCACCAATGAGGAAGACGAACCCGCGGCCTACATCGGGGAGGGCGACAATGTTGCGACTCGCCTCGACAACCACAACATAAATAAGGATTTCTGGAACGACGTCGTGATCATCACGTCGAAGGACATGAACCTGACCAAGGCCCACGTCCGATACTTGGAATCCGAGCTCGTTAAGCTGGCCGAACGAATCGGCCGGTACCAACTGCTCAACGGAAACGCTCCGACTGGAGGTGCCGCTCTGCCGGAGGCCGACGAGTCGGATATGCAGTACTTCATCACGCAGATTCAGATCCTGATGCCGGTACTCGGATACGACATCTTCCGCGGTCGCCAATCGGTTGCCACCCGGCAACACGTTTCTGCGGTGGAAGAGCCAAGTCGGGAGGCCACCACCCCGCCCGACGCCAATATTGACGCTCCAGATGTGACGGAGAGCCCGGTGTTCCACATGACGACCCGTGATGGGTGCAATGCGAAAGCGCAACTCATCGACGGAGAGTTCACAATGCTTGAGGGGTCGGTCATACACGGGGCGATGAAGGATAGTCCATCGATGTCCCGAACAACCCGCAAGCAATTCAACGCCCGCAAGCTCCTTCACGCGAAAACCATCGCCCAAAGCCAACCGGGCCCCCGCCCACACATCGTAGCTTTGACGAGGGACTTCGTGTTTTCGTCTCCATCCGCAGCTGCCTCGGTGGTTTACGGCCGAGGCAGTGCCAATGGCCGCACCTCGTGGCAGACATCCTCGGGTGAGACGTTCGGGGACTGGCAACGCCGTCAATCCTTGTAATGCATCGCCGAGGAGAACCCTTTCCCGAACACTCATTCCACTCCTCGCTCTCGTTCATCCGCGACTCCTGGGATACTTCAAACCATGAACGACTGTGGAATTCTCATCGAAGAGTACGTGTGCGGGCCGACCAGCATCGTCGGAACGCAGGCGGATTTGGAAGGGCGCTTGACCAAGGATGCGCGCGGACGCCTGGAAGCCGCGATCGCCGAAGTCGTGGCGGTCGAGGCGCCGATCGAGCTCGACGCATTGACGCGCAAAATCGGCAAGCGTTTCGGGTACCAGCGCGTCGCGCGCCGCTGGAAGAAGAAGATCGCGTACCGCATTCCGGGTGGCGTGCTCGTCAGCGAAGGACCGCGCTCCTTCGTCTGGCCCGAAGGATCCTCGCCGGCGACATGGCGGGGCTACCGCGCGTCCGATGGTGCCCGGACGGTTGCGGAGATTCCGACGACGGAGCTGGCCAATGCCATCGTCGCCGCCGTCGCAGATTCTCCGGAAGGCCTCGATCATGAGGCCGCCTACCGAGGCGCGATGGCGCTTTTCGGGCTCTCGCGGCTGACCTCGTTGGCCGCCGGCTACCTCGCCGAAGCTCTCGCGCTGGCCATCATTCGCGGCGACCTGCTGGACGACGGCTCGAAGGTGTCCATCGCTCCCACCACGGTGCCCAGCACCGACACCGTCACGGACGTAACCGCCGGCACTCCGCCCGCGCCCGAGGTTTCCCGCAAACCGGCGAACACCGTCGCGCAACAGGTGACGTCGATCGACGCCGGCGGGGGCATCGTGTTCAAGCGGTGGGAGCTCGTGCCGGGCATGAGCATCGTCCCGCTGATTCAGAACCACAGGCGTGGCATCTATGTCTTGGAGTTCGAGGACGGTTGCCGGTACGTGGGCTTGAGCGTCAATGTCGTCAATCGGTTCACCACGCACGTTCATGGGTCGTCCCACCATGAGGGATGGAAGGATGTCGTGGCGCTTCGGTTCCGCGAGATGCCCGAAGGCAATCTACGTGAGGCGGAGATCGACGAAATCCTGCGCCAGCAGGCCCTCGGCTACGAGCTTCGCAACAAGGACATGAATTTCGGACACCGCCAGCCGACCATGCTTGACGACGAAGTTTCGGTCGAGGATCAGCAGCACTGGGCACTCGGAGATGGCCAGTACGATCTGCCCGACCTTCATAAACGGCCCGCACCCGAACCGGATGAGCGGAGCAAACTGGCCGCACACGTGCCGTCGGACGTGCCAGAGCACGTTTACGACGGACTTCTGGATGACATTGCCTTTTGTTTGAGCAACATCGTCCCGAATGCAGTTGACCTTGAGTCCAAGTATTGGACGATTTCCGACTGGCCGAACACTGCCGGCGGTCGCCTAGCGACTCTCAACGTCGGCGCCCTCGAACTCGCGTATTTCCCCCGCAAGCCCATGCTCGATCTCAGTGGGCTGACGGATGAGGAGTTCCACGTCGTGTACTTCAACTTGCCGCCGCATGTGCTCGAAGAAGACGATCCGGGCTTCGAATTCAGGGTCGGCGAGATCAGCGGCATATTTCAGCAGGTTCGGTACAACATGACCGACACGGTTCGCCTCGGGCTCCCCGTGGGCTGCTTGCGGGACTTTTTGGAAGCCTCTCCAGAGCTGCTCACCGACGCCCGCGTTTTCGCGCTCGATGTCATGCGCTACCAGGACTCTTCCATCTTCCGTCGGCACCACAGCCGTGCATTGGCCGGTGAGGTCTTCGAGTGCCACCGGGAACGGCTCTCATCGCCCTAGGGGTTGTGGCCCGTGCGGTCGCGAAAAACAACCGCGGGAGCCGCGCCGCCCCGTGCGGCGTGGAGCGGTGTCGCCGGTTAATGATGCAATCGACCGAATACCGCTGCGCACGGGCCGCTTCACCGTCATAGGTGTCGTAAGCGGCCCGGTCCGGGGCCACGTTCCGATTGACCGGGCCAGCTTCTCAGCTGCGCGCACCATCTATGCTGGCGCGGAGCAGCCAGACATTGACGCCGAGACAGAGCACAAGCAGCGCTCCCACAAGCAGGTAGGCGGCGGTGAGACTGGCACCCAGCACCGCTCCGATCACCGGCAGTGCTACCACGGTGACGACGCCGATGATCGCCTGCCGCAGCGCGCCGATCTTGCCCACAGCCCCGGTGGCGACGGCGCGCTGCAGGATGCTCACCTGCTGGCTCGATGAGATCGCCACGCCGGCCCCGAGGACCACCGCCCCCGCGCATACGAGCAGTCGGCCCGCCGCCGGCACCACGATCCCCGAGGCGATTACGAGCAGACCGGCGATTTGCGTGATGTACCCGCGCGAGATGGCGCTGCGCAGTGCGGACTCGGTTGTCCGTCCGCCGAATCCGATCAACGCGACCCCGCCGGCGCCCAGCGCGAAAAGGGCATCGAGGATGCCCAGCCACAGCGCGTCGCCGAAGACGCGTTCCACCAGTGGTGCGAGGGCCACCGTGAACGTCGAGAGGGTGACGAAATCCGCGCCGATCAACAGAACGGCGATGAGTCGCCGAGGTTGCCCCACGACGTCGCGAAGCAAAGCGCGCCAGCCGGTTTGTTCGTGATCGCCAACGTCAGGCAGTGGGGCGACGCCGGAGCGCGCGATTGCCATCGCGACGGCCGAAAGCCCGAATGCGACGGCCGCGGCGGCCCGTGCCGCGTTGACGCCGCCGAAGGACAGGAGGAATCCCGCGGCCGCTCCGCCGAGGATCTGCCCGGCCTGGACGGACACCGTCCACCGCATGTCGTACTGCGGAAGGTCAGCCGGATCGACGCTGCGGGCGCCGGCGGCGAATATGCCCGCGCGATAGAAGGGGCGCAGGATGTTGATGGCTATTCCCAGGGTGACCGCGGCCGCCGTGACGGCGCCGGGAACCAACAGGTAGGCCGTGACCGACCCCGCGGCCAGGGCGGCGGACCATAGGCACAGCAGCGCCGCGTTGACGCGGTCGGACAGGCTGCCGGCGACGGCGCCGAGGATGATGGGGCCGAGGTATTCCATGATCACGACCGCCGTGAATGCCGCGACCGAGCCGGTCGATTCGAACAGCCCCTGCCCCAGCGCGATCGCGTAGCCGCCCGAGGCGAAGTTGAACAGTCCGGATCCCGCCAGCAGCGGGGCGCCTCGGATTCGTTGTCGAGACATTAATGGCCACTTCCAAGCAACTGCTTCACGACGGGTCGGCCGGTGAAAGAGATGTCCTGATCGTCTGCCTCGGCGCCTACGTCGTTGCCGTATCCACTACGAATGAGCGTGCCGCGCGATTCACTGTTGCACTCGCATGTAAGCGATGGACTGAAGCATCGGGGCGAGGCATGAACGGCAACGGTGTCTGCGTCGGTGCGGATGGGAATCACGTGTCCTGCTACGTGGATTGCGTGTTGGCTCAGGCGAGCGGAGGGACCGTGAACACGTTAGTGCGGTAAACCGAACATGTGGCGGTTCCGGCGAAATAAGAACAACTTAATGCAAGGCACTGTCGAGATGACCATGATGCTTCTTGGCATCTCCGCAAATGACTGAGACCCATAAATCAAGGGAACTAATCGCCGTAAAACACATCCGAAACAGAACCGCCTCACATGGCCGACTGAGGATAAATCCGAAACACTTCACCCCTCCGCGCCCTCAGTTAGCGTCAAGGAAGGATTCCGTAGCAAACTCCCACACCTTTGCTACCAATCCCACCGCAACGGATCCCTGACGACACCCATCCGCTATCATCGTTACCTAATTCCAAACGCATCGACCAAAAAAGGACCAATAAACAGGCCCTTAAATGCCATTAACAATGGTTCACTCAAACCAGCATATCCCCGATTCCGCTCCATTCCAGTCACCGGCACGTAGACCCTGCCAGAAGCGACGCCCAGGCACGTACAATCGAAACCAGCTTCCATAACGAAGGCAACTTACCCCTGAAAGACTAGAACTACTCTAACGAATGAGGAACCCAGTGCATTAGCTCCCCATTAGTGCTGAACGTTCGCCAAAAGGACTCTGTCGACGCAATCACTCGAACCTCCCTCCTATCCACCCCCAGGGGATCCCTTTCGCGATCCCAAAAGAACTTGACTCTTTCTACCTCGCGGGCCGAAACATAAACGCCCAACATCATCGATAGAGCCGCCATCAGAACCACGGCTGCCACAACCAAAAAGAGAAATGAGATTGAACCCGAACCGCCATAAAAGCGATTAGCCAATGACACAACTAACGCGGCCAACGATAAAGCACCCGCAACTGCGTTTAGGACCGAAGGGATATTGACAACGACAGAACTCCTTAAAGCGGCAGCGACCGACCAAGAGTCAAACGCACGCAAAGAAGCATACTTTAGGCCAATCTCATAGAAGGAGAGGTAAATAACAATACAGAGCATCACACTTGCGGCCAATCCACCAAGCGCACGCCAATGGATGTCATTTAGAAATACGGAGGTGCTGAAAATGAACGGAAGCTGCCACCCAACTATCAAAACAACGCCTTCGACGAAGGCTATAAGGAAAAGCAACAACGTCGGCCACATAATTTCCACTACCGTTTGCGCGACCCACTTAAAGCCACGCCCCAAGGTATTAACATAACGGCGACGAATACTATCGTAGACTTCTGTTACGATCGCCGAACGTTCGCAATTCCTCGATCCGGGCACACCAAGCTCATTCCTCATTTCCCGCACGAGCGCCCTAATTGTGCGATTTGCACTCTTCGGAAGCATCATTAGAGAAGCCACACTATGCGCGAGCATCGCTAGCAACACCACAAGCATACCGAAGTCGAACTCAAAATAGCCTTTCCGAAACAGTTCGACCAGCACGGAAGAACCGGGATCAACCTTCACCGACGGCCTATATGCCCAATAAGCCAAAAGGACTATAAGCGTCGGAACCACAGCAATCAAAAATGGCATCCGGTCCACCTTTTTCAGCTCGAACTTAAGATCTTGATCGAGCTCAGAATACTTACGACCACGTACCAACTTTACAAACTCTTTCATGGCGACAGTCGCCATGACTTGCAAAGCCACTGTCAGTGTGGCAACTATCGCTACGATCGTGAGAAATTCCGATGTGCTATCACTGCCCCCATCATTGCGAATGGGAAGCATTGCAACGACAATGCCGACGGCATAAAATACCATTATCACCATCACGGTGCCCACCACGAAGGAAAGAGAATTTTTCATTATCAATACCTTATCCGAATTTCCATGCCAAACAAGCGAACAAGATGTCTTGTCCCGTGGGGTTGTGAACGACTTCTGCGGGAGTTAAGCCGCCCAGTGCGCTATGGGGTCGGTGGTGATTGTAGTGATGCAACCACCCCGGGTACTGCTGCGCACGGGCGGCTTCTCCGTCGTAGGTATCGGCATAGGCCCACTCGGCGGCCAACGTCCGGTTGAACCGCTCGACCTTGCCGTTGGTCTGCGGCCGATACGGACGCGTAAACAAATGCCCCACCTGCTGGGCCGTCAGGATGTCGTTGAATAGCCTCGACCGGTATGCCGGGCCGTTGTCGGTCATCACCCGGCTGATGTCGATGCCGTAGCCGGCGAAGAACTCTCGGGCCCGGCCCCAAAACCCCACCACAGTGTCTTTCTTCTCGTCTGTTAGGGTTTCCGAATACGCCAGCCTCGAGCAGTCATCGACGACGTGGTGCAGGTAGGCGTAGCCGACGCCGGAGTGGCCTTTGGTCCTGTCGTTTCCGCGGCCGAGTTTGCGCCAGCCACCGCCGTCGGGGATGCGGCCGAGTTTCTTGATGTCCATGTGGACCAAGTCGCCGGGGGCGTCATGGACGTAGGAGTTCGCCGGCGCCCTTCGCACCGGCACGCCGGTGGCCTGGTCGAGGCAGGCCAGGTGCGGCATGCGGTAGCGGCGCAGTACCCGGTGGACCGTGGAGGCGGCCAGGCCCAGATGGAAGGCGATGCGTGCCGGGCCTTAAGCGTCGGGTGTGGCGAAGCTTGATGATGCGGTGCTCGGTGCGCCGTGGAGTTCGGTTCGGGCTGGTGGCAGGCCTGCTGGTGCGGTCGGTCATGGGCAAGCCGTCGCGGTAGCGCCGGGACCATTTGTAGGCGGTGGAGGTCGAGACCTGGAATCGTTGGGCGGCCCGGGCGCAACTCCACCCGTCGTCGATAATGAGCTTTGCCAGGCGCAGTCGCCCGGTGGGGGTCAGTGGTGCGTTAGCGTGTGTCATGGAAGGTCGTTTCTGATGTCTTTGAGTGTGGTAGCCCAAGACAATCACAGGGACGGCCTTCCCCCTTTTTTTGTTTTCCTGACCGTGGCTATCGCCGAATGTGGTGATGGCCCGGTCGGCAGCGTTCGCAACCTACCGGGACATAACACCTAGCTCAATCATCCAACGTGGAACCATGTGATGACGAAGCCGTTAGCGCAATGAAACGTTTGGTTAAGGTTGCATACTGGCCCGCTGGCGGGCTCTGCTATGGGTAGTCCGCCGAGACAATGACTGAATCACGTGAACGCTATACCGCCCGAGAAAAGTCGACGTTTGGATGCCCAAGCCCGCCACCATCGGAATTGACGATAGCTTAAACCAGCCGTACATGGCCGCCGAGAAACATCATTGCGACACTACATTAGCGCCCGCCTCAAAGTCCCGATACTCGCGAATTTGCGAATGACGACTCCACAACGGCCATAGGTACGGAACTTCAATTACTTAACTGACAATGACGATCTGCCAGCATTTTGACGCTCCCGAGTGACAGAGTTAGAAAAGTGATAATACACAACACCAGCCCAACAGCAGCACAGCGTCGTCTGCGCCCCGAAAACCCGAATAGTACGTTTTAACGAAACAGTTGCAAAACCCGTCCTCACCACCACGTAAATGCCTTGTTTTAACAACAACGTACTGACCTGCACGGCTCGACGATCAACTACGATTACCGGCACCCTGTCCGACACACGAAGAAGCCCGCCGCAAGTCTCGGCAATTTACTAAAGCTCAACAAGGCCAACTAGTCGACAATAACTCCAAAGAATCCACGATACTTTAGTGCTAAACTGGCATTTCGAGGAACCACACACCGTGAGCGCCCGACTCGGGACACTTCGGACAGATACCTCTTAACAGTGGAGGCCAAGACTACGCCAAATACTTGGCATCCATTAGAAATTCCCTTGTCGCAAGAAAAGAACGGTCCTGCAGCTCGTAA
Source organism: Corynebacterium halotolerans (assembly GCF_001056295.1). Lineage (GTDB taxonomy): Bacteria > Actinomycetota > Actinomycetes > Mycobacteriales > Mycobacteriaceae > Corynebacterium > Corynebacterium hansenii. The sequence continues at coordinate 6,576 of NZ_JVMD01000029.1, read as the reverse complement.
ACCAATGCAGTGAAATCATCGAACTTCTCAGTAACGCGCCTGGAGAGCGCCCTTCCGTGCACGACGTCATTCCGAAGATCAACAAGTTGCGATAGCAAAGACCGCTCTTCCGAATCCAATCTGATTTCAATGCCTAGATCTCGAAACGCTTGACAATATGGCCCTGGCTTAAGATTGCCGTCACTTCGAACGGGACGTTGTTGAGAAAAGCTGTAAATATCGGGCAAAACAGCTTTCTCGCCATTGCAATAATCCAATAGAATTATGGCGGGGAAATTGCGAATCTGCTTTAGCAGATCCTGAGCCACCAAACACTGAAGCTCTTTCGTCAATAATTTCGGAGCAACACCAGAGGCATCAATCCCCTCATACACAGAGTCCCAACAGCGAATTGCATAACCCTCATGGTGGGCGTACAGAGTTGGAATCAATAGACGCAAGTAGATATTATTTCTATAATTTCCAGTGCTGCCGGGCGGATCAAATCTGGTTAGAGATTCCTGCTTACGCAAGTACGAGATTTCATCTCGGCGCCATTGAACATCATGCTCCAAAGCGCTTAGTTCTTCGGTAAGTGAAAAAACGTCACTCATCAAAACCACTCGAAACAAGGTTTATCCGCTTCTTGAGCTTATCCTTCGAATTCGCACCAGGACCGGTAACCGCCCGAAACTCGGATGAACTCGTTATCTCGGTTACGCGACGCAATACTTCGTCCCCATCCAATTCGTCAAAACGAGTTCGACGATTCGCAATTCCCAGAGCAATTGCTTCGAAGTACGCAGGCGGAAGAGCTCCAGTTGCAGAACCGTTACGGTGCCGCAAGAATACCGTCGGACCAACTTTCTCAATTATCGCACTGAACAACGATTCAAAATCGCGCGCTTCAGCCTCCTTGTCAAATTCGACCCTCCCCAGCAACACATCTTCCATGTATGCATCGAGCCAATCACGTACCGAGCCCGAGAAACTGTCCCGATAGTTCTTTACCGCAAAGTACCGAAGGACAAGCTCTTCGCCGCCACGCTGTTGAATGTTCGTATCAGGCAGTAAATCTACGATTGGCTTGAATGAATCACTCCTTGAGAGCGCAGTGAGAGTATCGTAGAAATCCACTCCACCGTCACCAAGCATTCGGGCCGAACAATTTCGAATCTCCTGGGGCTCAAGGTTAGTCCCTCCGGTGTTCAACCTTTTGAACATTTCATACCGAAGGAAGGCTTTGCTCTGCTTCTTTATTATAATAGCCCGCAAAGTCGAGCGCTTTAGCGCTAGCTGAATCTGCTTAGGCAGACCTTCGAAGCTCTTTCCATTCAGTTCTGGAACCAATGAACAACCCTTCAGGACAAGGGCTTTTTTGCCGATAGATTCCGGCTTGATGAATTGAAGAATACTGCTCACCCGCTGCAATCCGTCAATCAGTTCCAATACTCCATCGGAATTCTCGATCGTGAAGATCTGAGGAATTGGAAGCTCCAATATAATTGATTCGATCAAGTGCGACTTTTGCTGATCGGTCCACCGGAAGAGGCGTTGATACTCAGGCTGGATCACGATCTCACCCGCCTGATGCATGTTCGAGATCTCACCCAAGGTGATGTCCATAAACCCGGTCCGGACCTCACCAATCTTCTTCTCGATCGTTGCCTCAAGTGTTGTCATTCTTTGCCCCTAACCTCGAGTACCTCGTCTTGGCCCCCGTACGCGAGTCATTTTAGCCCAGAATCCGGCCTTCTGCGACTTGATTAGCGCGTGTCCTAGGATTTAACGGTCTGGACGAGCAGATACACCGGTTGTCCTGTGTCATAACTTCTGGCGCACCGACTGTCACGACTTATGACGCAGGAATTGTCAACTCTTCTGGCACATTACCACGTAAGAGCATCGGCATCGATAAGAGTTTTTTCGGAGCGGATCACAGTGCCAGACACCGGGGACATCAGTAATGTAAATCCGCCCGCGCCGTGCCGGCGACAGGGGCTGGGGGATCTGCAAAATCTCTTTGCCAGGCTCTATGCTGAAGTATCTCGTCGTTCACGGATCCCGATCGACGATCAGTCAGCAGCGCTATCACGCCGCCCCGATAAACAGCCGGATTCCAAGTAGCGCGATGATGCCGTTGTTGTCGACAACGCCGCTGTCGTCAAAATCATCACTGAGCCGGAACCAGGCTGCATCCACGGCCGTGTCGATGCCGATGTCGGTGAGTCGCTCATCAGGTAGATACGCGGTTCGGTCGGCGCGGGAGGCCAGGGCCCAGCGGTACAGGTCAACCAGGGTAATGAGCCGGCGCGGCGAATCGACCTGTCTGAAGCCGTGCCAGCCCTGGGCCAGGGGCATTTTGCTGCCCGCTCCACCTAGTGTTTGGTAGAGCCGTCGGTGGTTGTAGCGCTGCCGCAACTGGTCGAACCTTTCGTTGGGTGCGTCAATCGCGGCAGGTGCGAGTTGGTCAAGGAAGAGGTATCAGGTCCAGTGGGCCCTTTCGATTTTGCCTTGGGTGAGCCGATGCGCCGGCCGGCCGGTATTCGACCAGGTCCCGTGCCTGTCCAAGGATTCCTCCGTTTCGCGCACCCTACCCCACCGATACTGCGCCAATGCCGCGCGATTGTCGGAAAGCACCTTCAGTGGTGCCCTTTGGTCGGAGATTTCGACGCCCCCGTCGGTGCCTTCGGCGCCGGACCGGGCACGGGCGCCAACATCGGCTAACTGGTAGAGGGTCACCGGCGTTCGGGCGTCGTCGTGAAGTCGGTAGGAGAACCCATCCAGCTGCCACAGTTCCATCGGTTTGGCGCGGACGAAGCGCCGGTATGACGCCCGGGTTTATTTAAGTGGGTTGCGGCTGTTCAGGCCCTACATTGATAGGCGGAGGTGGTTAGTCCATTCCGAGGGGACTTCATCGAGACCTTCCACGCGGGCCATATGGCCGAGGACGCTGATTGCCCCGCAGCCGAATCCGCCGGCTTTGAGTTCAGCGTGAATGGCGGCGATGTGGGAGGTGAGGTCATCGCCCCATCGCCGTGCGGGATAGCGTGGTGCGGTGGAGTTGGGGCAGCTGTCATCGGCGCCGCGTTCACCGGCGCGGCCCCGGATCCAGTAGAAGCTCCTCGGGGCGCTGCCGTGGGTGGCGAAGAAGTCGACGACTCTCATCTGGTCGGCTAAGGGATCAAGCGCGCGGATATTTTAGCGTAGCCCGGGCGGCGGTGTCATGCGCAAAACATCACCGCGACGGTGTGCCGGAAGTGTCGACACTCCATGTTCCATAAGTGGTGCGACGGCACAAGCAGATACTCCAGCTGGCGAATTGTTAGTCGATACTGTTACGACGCTGCCTTCATGTCAACGACCTTAATTGTCGCACTGTTCCCGACGCAATCGTCGACGTCACTTGCTATCACCTTACATGGAGGCGAGGAGTACGGCTAATCGCAGCCGCAGCGGCTGAGTTCACCTAGAGGTAGATGGACAAGCCAATCACCCAATACTCGCCCGTCGATCAATGTGACGTAGTCACTGCATTACTTTCCGTCGGGTTTTATAACTTGATAATTTCTGCCGAAGATTCAGACAGGAACTCGGCCGACTCGCGAGCCCCTCCTCATGAAGAACCAGTTCCACTCACCCTGGTTCCGGGACATCACCAAATTAAAGATAAGCCGGACAAGTAGGATCAATTTCGCATGCGATGGTGTGACGACAAAAATATTCGACTATCCTTAGGGCAGCAAGTCGACCACTTCATCCAGTGTCCTTTAGTAGCATATGCTGCAAAATTATCTTTGCAGGCGCCCAATCTGCGGGAGAACAGCGTATTGGAAAACCAATGGCAACTTCAAGCCTACTCAAAGTCCAGCGGGGAATAGACAAGAGTCTCGACAAAATTTACTTCCGGACTACTTTCCACTTTAATGAGATCGCGTTTTCCACGTAAAGAAGCTATTCTACTCCCCATCCGTGCTCAGCGCCGCCACGAACGCCTCCTGGGGGACGCTCACGGAGCCGATGTTCTTCATTCGCTTCTTGCCGGCCTTCTGCTTCTCCAACAGCTTACGTTTGCGGGAGATATCTCCGCCATAGCACTTGGCCAAAACGTCCTTGCGCAGGGCGCGAATGTTCTCGCGGGCGATGATCTTCGCGCCGATCGCCGCCTGCACCGGCACCTCGAACTGCTGCCTCGGGATCAGCTCACGCAGCTTCTTCGTCATCTTGTTGCCGTACCACTGCGCGTTGTCGCGGTGCACGATCGCGCTGAACGCGTCCACGGCCTCGCCCTGCAGCAGAATGTCCACCTTCACCAGGTCCGCCTGCTGCTCGCCGGCTTCCTCGTAGTTCAGCGACGCATAACCCTTGGTGCGCGACTTCAGCATGTCGAAGAAGTCGAAGATGATCTCGCCCATCGGCATCGTGTACCGCAGCTCCACGCGATCCTCGGACAGGTAATCCATCCCGCCCATCTCGCCGCGCTTCTGCTGGCACAGCTCCATCGTCGAGCCGACGAACTCGCTCGGCACGATGATCGTGCACTTCACAATCGGCTCCCACACCTCGCGCAGCTTCCCCTCCGGCCAATCCGACGGGTTGTGCACCACGACCTCGGAGCCGTCCTCCGCCACCACGCGGTACACCACGTTCGGCGCCGTGGAAATCAGGTCCAAGTCGAATTCGCGCTCCAGGCGCGTGCGCGTGATCTCCATGTGCAGCAGGCCCAGGAAACCGCCGCGGAAACCAAAGCCCAACGCCACCGACGTCTCCGGCTCGAACGTCAAAGCGGCGTCGTTAAGCTGCAGCTTTTCCAGCGCATCGCGCAAATCCGGGTAATCGGCCTGCGAAATGGGGAACAGCCCCGAATACACCATCGGCGTCGGCTCGGCGTAACCCTCCAGGGGTTCCTCCGCCGGCTTCTTGTTCAGCGTCACCGTGTCGCCGACCTTCGACTGGCGCACGTCCTTCACGCCCGTGATCAAGTACCCCACCTCGCCGACGCCCAGGCCCTCGCACTTCTGTGGCTGCGGCGACACCACGCCGATCTCCAGCAGCTCGTGCTTGGCACCCGTCGACATCATCTGGATCACGTCGCGCGGCTCCAGCCGCCCGTCGACCACGCGAATGTAGGTGACCACGCCCCGGTACGTGTCGTACACCGAGTCGAAGATCATCGCGCGCGCCGGCGCATCCTCATCGCCCACCGGCGGCGGCACCAGCTCGCACACCCGGTCCATCAGCGCCTCGACGCCCTCGCCCGTCTTGCCCGACACCCGCAGCACATCCTCCGGCTCGCAGCCGATGATGTGCGCGATCTCCTCCGAGTACTTCTCCGGGTCGGCCGCCGGCAGGTCGATCTTGTTCAGGACCGGGATGATCTCCAGGTCGTTCTCCATGGCCAGGTACAGGTTCGCCAGCGTCTGCGCCTCAATGCCCTGCGCCGCGTCGACCAGCAGAATCGCGCCCTCGCACGCCTCCAGCGCACGCGACACCTCGTAGGTGAAGTCCACGTGGCCCGGCGTATCGATCAAATGCAGCACGATCTCCTCGCCCGCATGCGCCCCCGACTTCGGCACCCACGGCAGCCGCACGTTCTGCGCCTTGATGGTGATGCCGCGCTCGCGCTCGATGTCCATGTTGTCCAGGTACTGGTCGCGCATGTCGCGCGCCTCGACCACACCGGACATCTGCAGGATGCGGTCCGCCAGGGTCGACTTGCCGTGGTCGATGTGGGCGATGATGCAGAAATTGCGGATCCGCTTCGGATCCGTGAACGTCTGCGCCGCGAAATTCCTGGTCACGTTGGCCTTGCTCCGTACTTCTGGGGGACGAATGGGTATTCTCCGCCCACACTACCCGGCGCCGATTCGCCGTCGGGCACCGTCGCCGCGAACACCCTTTGCCTGGGCTAAACTTGAGCGTCATGACGTCCCCCGAGCCCCCAGCCTCCGCCAACGCCTCGGCGGTCGGTTCCGGCTTGACGACGCCCACCGCCGATGAATCCGCCGATGCCACCCCGAAGCAGCCGAGCAGGTTCGGCCGCGCGGCGCGGCGCCTGTGGCGCAGGGGCCTGAACCGCGGGTGGCGCTGGGTGATCGCCGCGACGGAGTGGTTCCGCGGCGTGGACACCCTCGACCGTGGGTTGGCCATGCTCAACGAGCAGCTCGGCCTGACCCCCGATGCCGACGAGGACCGCCTCGCCCACCGCGAACCCGCCACCGTCGCCCGCCCCACCGCCGAAGTGGCGCGGTCCATCGTTTACGCCCCCGACATGGACGGCCAGACCGACCCCGGCGAGGTCGTGTGGGCGCCCGTTCTTCTCGAGGGCGACGCCGAGAAGCCCCGCGAACGCGCCGTCGTTGTCGTCGGCCGCCACAAGCAGACGTTGCTGGGCGCGCTGATTTCCACGCATCAGCGGCACGCCGATTCGCCGACGTGGCTGTTCATCGGCTCCGGTGCGTGGGACCCGGAGGGGCGGCCGTCGTGGGTGCGCCTGGATAAGATCCTCGAGGTCCCCGAGTCCGGCATTCGGCGGTCCGGCGCGATGATGCCGAGGCGCCGCTTCGATCGCATCGCGGCGCGCCTCCGGTCGGATTA
>NZ_JVMD01000028.1 GCF_001056295.1 Corynebacterium halotolerans | reverse complement strand
TAATCCGACCGGAGGCGCGCCGCGATGCGATCGAAGCGGCGCCTCGGCATCATCGCGCCGGACCGCCGAATGCCGGACTCGGGGACCTCGAGGATCTTATCCAGGCGCACCCACGACGGCCGCCCCTCCGGGTCCCACGCACCGGAGCCGATGAACAGCCACGTCGGCGAATCGGCGTGCCGCTGATGCGTGGAAATCAGCGCGCCCAGCAACGTCTGCTTGTGGCGGCCGACGACAACGACGGCGCGTTCGCGGGGCTTCTCGGCGTCGCCCTCGAGAAGAACGGGCACCCACACGACCTCGCCGAAATCAATAAGTGAGTATTGCGTTCCTCAACTTAAAATGTATGGAGAGTAATGCGTTTCGTCGTCGACGCCGACAAAGAATTCTGGTAATTACTAGCTGGCCTGTTCCAAGATTTGACGGACGACATGCGGCACTGCAGTGGAGGGATTGGATCCCACCATGTTGGGGTCAATAATTCTTACTTCTTTAGCGGCGACGTCCCACTTGGAGAAAGGAAAGTCGTCAGAAAGGTGCTTGCCTGATTTCCCGATGACAAGGCCCTTCTCTTTAAGTGTAGTTAACAATTGGCGCCTATCCATCCCGGATTCGGGTACTCTTCGGGCATGGGCGACGAGCCAGGTTTCAAAGCAAACGTGCGAAATAATCAATTCGAGCAAATGTTTCTTGTTGGACTGAGTTGAGGCAAGCCGAGCGGCAGTGCGCAGGTCCTCTGCGGGAGTGTCGTCCTCATCTACGACGATGAAGATTCGGTCAAATCCCTCATTCTTGGCTAGTGATTTTGCTGACCGAACAAGTTTAATGGGGTCTTTTGAATCTGACCGTACCGTCACTCCGCGCGCCCGAACAGATTGCTTTATTGCGCTGAAGTACTCTCGCTCGGTTACCGTTCCTTGGCAAAGTATGAGTACGGCTGGGGCCTGATTTCGGCTGCGTTGCGGCCGCCTTTTTCTTGCCATTCCTAATCCTCCTGGGCCGAGAATTCAAGATATTCTCGACGTAGCTTAGAGATCGATTTTCTAAGATCCTGGGGGATATGGGGAACTGCGCCGTAGACTCCCTGGAGGTAGCGTTTGGCAACGTTGTGTTTGGTTCGAATGTTAAACTCGTCGAGCGAAATTAGTTCGGATCGACTATTTCGCTTTTCGGTAAACCAAATACTAGATTTGTGAAGTCCTGAGTCGGCCTGCGCGTCGAGCAGTGTAACGTCGTGGGTAGTGAAGAGAAGTTGTGCTCCAGACTCGTTAGTGTCTAGATCGGAAAATAGTCGAATGAAGTAGGCAACGAGATGAGGATGGAGGCTTGAATCTAGCTCGTCAATCACAAGGACGCCGCCTGTCGCGATTGTCATGACGGCTTGCATTGCGAGGTCAAACCAAGCTCGAGTGCCAGTTGACTCCGATGTCTCGGGAAGTGTGAAGCGCTCCTCTATGGCGGTATGGGTAAAGATTAGATTTCTGTTGACGAGAGCCTTTTCTTCGTCCGTAAAATTGAAATTGCCGGCGACCTCGATGTTTTCTTCCGAGAGTGCCCCTCGGATTGCTTCGTTAATTTTCCGAAACTTTTCAGCAACTTCAGGCGGAGCAGATTGCTCGTCTACGTGAACCATTTCTACTCCAGTATCGGCGGCGCGAACGACAGCGGTGCTAGCCGAAAGCCAACTCGGGTGCTTGAGGAGTTGCAGAAAAGCGTCGTGTTGGTCGTCGCGAGAACTAAGCACGTCGATGGTGCGCAATTCGTCGAGCCACCAAGTTGCCGCAGCGTAGTACTTTCCTCTCGTCCGAGTTCTAGACCAAGCTGAAAGGGTCAACGTCCACGGAAGCGTAAATTCTCGAATGTTCTCCTGGGCTGCCCGCGGGATGCCTGACGTTGGTCCGAATGAAACGTCTTCCCTGGTTCGAGAGTAGACTAAACGCCAATGCCCAGTGTGGGTCACACGAAGGGTCTCTGCGACAATACCCTCATCATCCAGTGTTAGTTTCCAATGATAGCGAGGGCCTCCAATTGTGTATTCTATCTCGAACACCGTGTCCGACTTCTCCGAGAGCTTGTGGGGACTTCGCAGTTCTCGAACTGGTTCCTCGGTTTGAAGGGAATATGCGACTGCGTGCTGGATGAACGCCAGCGGTCGAAGCACCGTCGACTTGCCCGAGGCGTTCGCACCGTAGATGCCGACCGCGCGTTCGGTCTGCCGTGACCAGTCGCCGTCCTTGGGCACGTTTCGATAGAAGCTGCGCCGTTGGAGGTCCAGCGTCGTCTCGTTAGCGAACGAGCGGTAGTTGCATAGTGTCCAAGTGAGGAGCATGGCCTGATTCTAAAGGGAAAGGTCTAGATTTCGCACCTTTTGTGATGTTTTCTTGAGTTGCTAGGCCGGTTTCGGCTGTCGACTCGTGGCCGGAAGGGGGGGAGTACACAGCGCCCGGGGTGCGTCCGGGGATGAGGGGCGGTCGGGGCGAATGGGGGAAGCGGGGATGGCGGTGCGCAAGGGCCAGGTGGGCGCAGGGGGAAGGTGTGACGGACGGGATTAGCGCGGCGCGAGAGCCGCACTCAGCTCCAGTGGTAATCCGACCGGAGGCGCGCCGCGATGCGATCGAAGCGGCGCCTCGGCATCATCGCGCCGGACCGCCGAATGCCGGACTCGGGGACCTCGAGGATCTTATCCAGGCGCACCCACGACGGCCGCCCCTCCGGGTCCCACGCACCGGAGCCGATGAACAGCCACGTCGGCGAATCGGCGTGCCGCTGATGCGTGGAAATCAGCGCGCCCAGCAACGTCTGCTTGTGGCGGCCGACGACAACGACGGCGCGTTCGCGGGGCTTCTCGGCGTCGCCCTCGAGAAGAACGGGC
>NZ_JVMD01000027.1 GCF_001056295.1 Corynebacterium halotolerans | reverse complement strand
CCCACACTGCCAGTGTGGTGCGCTACCAGCTGCGCCATAGCCCCGCATGAAGTTGTGTTTCCGCGGTTTCCCGCGGCCACGGGAAAACGGCGAACCGTTTTCCTGTGGAGCTAAGGGGACTCGAACCCCTGACCCCCACACTGCCAGTGTGGTGCGCTACCAGCTGCGCCATAGCCCCTGATCATTCCCGCGCCCGCACCTTCCGGCACGCGCCTCGGACTCCCTGTAAATTACACGGCCACCCGGGGATTACCCAAATCCCCAGGTGGCCGGATAATTCGGCTACTTGGCCGTGCCGGCTTCCAGGGCGTTCTTGACCCACTCTCCAAGAGTGCCCTGCTTGGCGTCCTTCAGAATGTCCTTGCCGTCGACGATGACGTGCGGCGAGGAAATGGTGCCGATGGCGCCGTTGAGCTTCTCGCCGTTGGCCTTGGCCGCCTCGCGTGCCGCGGACAGGTCCAGGCCGTCGCGGACGTCGTCGACGACCTCGGAGGGCGCGTCCATCATCTTCAGGCGATCGGCGTACTGCTCGAAGTCCCACGTGTACGCCTGCTGCATGTCGCCCATCAGCAGGGAGTGGAAGTTCCAGAACAGGCGGGCGTCGCCGGTTTCGGCGATGCGCTGCATGACGGCCAGTGCCTTGGTCGAGTGCCCCTCGCCCTGGCGGTCCAGGAAGTTCAGCGGGTGGTACTCGACCACGAGCTTGCCGTCGTTGAGCGCCTGCAGCTCATCCGCGTGGCCGCCCTTGGACATCTCCGCGCAGTGGGGGCAGGAGAAGTCCTCGTAGACCTGGGCGACGACGGCGTCGTCGCCGGCCTTGTCGGAGGCCAGCCGGAAGACGTTGTCCTTGGCCTGGACGGAGAACGACACGTCCTCGTTCGGGAGCCCCTCGATCGGCTGGTTGCGCCCCATGTACAGGACGACGCCGATGACCGCGGCGACGATGGCGATGAGGGCGACGATGCCGACGACGAAGCCGGAGCCCTTCTCGTTCGGATTCTTGATTTTCTGGCTCACGGATCACACGATAGCGGCCCGCCGCCCGCCGGTCACGCGAGCGGAATCACGGGCGCAACGCGAAACGCCCGAATGGCCGCCACATGGTCCACGCCGCCATGGCCAGGAACAGCGCGTCGCGGCCCATGGATTTCAGGTACGTGGCCGGGCCCGCGCCGGCGTCGTACCCGCCGCCGCCGAAGCACCCGCAGTCGATGCTCAGGCCCCGCGCCCACGCGGACGCGATGCCGAGGATGAACCCGACCAGGATGATCGCCGACGCCGCGCCCGCCCAGCGGAGGAACACGCCGAGCAGCAGCATCAGCCCCAGCACGAGCTCCCCCGCCGGCAGGGCGGTGGCCAGAAAATCGATCCATCCCTCGGGCAGCAGCTCGTAGGCGGCGATGGCCTGCCTGCTGTCCAGGGGGTTCGCGAGCTTCACGCCGCCGGACCACAACCACACCGCGGCGAGCCCGAAGCGGGCGATGAATGCGATGGCCTCCCGCATCACGCGCCCAGCACCTGCGACACGACGTCCTGCGCCTCCGCCTGCACCTGCTCGAGGTGGTCGGCGCCCTTGAAGGACTCGGCGTAGATCTTGTACTTGTCCTCGGTGCCGGACGGGCGGGCCGCGAACCAGGCGTTCTCGGTGGCCACCTTCAGGCCGCCGATGGCGGCGCCGTTGCCGGGGGCCTCGGTGAGCTTGGCGACGATCGGTTCGCCCGCCAGCGTGTCCGCCGTGACCTGCTCCGGCGAGAGCTTCTTGAGGATCGCCTTCTGCTCGCGGGTGGCGTCGGCGTCGGTGCGCGCGTAGGCGGGCGCCCCGAACTTGTCGGCCAGCTCCGCGTAGCGCTGCGACGGCGTCTTGCCGGTCACGGCGATGATCTCGGCGGCGAGCAGGTCCATGATCAGGCCGTCCTTGTCGGTGGACCAGACGGTGCCGTCGTGGCGCAGGAAGGACGCGCCGGCGGATTCCTCGCCGCCGAAGCCGACGGAGCCGTCCATCAGGCCGGGCACGAACCACTTGAAGCCGACGGGCACCTCCACGAGCTTGCGGCCCAGGTCGGCGACGACGCGGTCGACCATCGAGGAGGACACGAGGGTCTTGCCCACGGCGGTGTCCGCGGCCCAGTTCGGGCGGTTGGCGAAGAGGTAGTCGATGGCCACGGCCAGGTAGTGGTTCGGGTTCATCAGCCCCGCGTCGGGGGTGACGATGCCGTGGCGGTCGGCGTCGGCGTCGTTGCCGGTGGACAGGTCGAACTTGTCGCGGTTGCCGATCAGCGACGCCATGGCGTTCGGGCTGGAGCAGTCCATGCGGATCTTGCCGTCGGTGTCGAGCGTCATGAACCGCCACGTGGCGTCGACCAGCGGGTTGACCACGGTGAGGTCGAGGCCGTGGGCGTCGGCGATGGCGCCCCAGTAGTCGACGGAGGCGCCGCCCATGGGGTCGGCGCCGATCTTCACGCCGGCGCCGCGGATGGCGTCGAGGTCGACGACGTTGGGCAGGTCGGCGACGTACTCGTTCATGTAGTCGTGCTTGACCACCAGATCGCCGGCCTTGTCGGCCGACCGGCGCTTGACGCCGTCGAGGCCCTCGGCCAGGTATTCGTTGGCGCGCGCGGCGATCCAGTCGGTGGCGTCGGAGTCGGCGGGGCCGCCGGTGGGCGGGTTGTACTTGAAGCCGCCGTCGCGCGGCGGGTTGTGCGAAGGGGTGACCACGATGCCGTCGGCGCGGCGGCGGTCGGAGGCGCCCAGGTCGCGGTTGTCCCGCAGGATGGCGTGGGACACGGCGGGCGTCGGGGTGTAGCGGCCGCGGGAGTCGACCATGACGGTGACGCCGTTGGCGGTGAGCACCTCGATCGCGGAGATCATGGCGGGCTCGGACAGCCCGTGGGTGTCGCGGCCGATGTACAGCGGGCCCTCGATGCCCTGCCCCGCGCGGTAGTCGACGATCGCCTGCGTGGTGGCGTGGATGTGATCCTCGTTGAACGCGGTGTCCAGCGAGGAGCCGCGGTGGCCGGAGGTGCCGAAGGACACGGCCTGGTCGGCGTTGCCCGGCTCCGGGTGGCGCGTGTAGTACGCGGTCACCAGCTCGGCGACGTCGATCAGATCCTGGTGCTGGGCAATCTGCCCGGCGCGCTCGTGGGCCATGGGGTGTCCTCCTGCTGTCGTGCCGTAACCGTTTTCCTTTCCAGTGTCCCCGTTTTCACCGGGCGCCGCAGCGCGGCCACTGCCCATCCGGGGGAGGGTACGATCCGTGCCGTGACCGTCCCTTCCGTTTCCCGCGCCCGCGCCCATGCGCTGGTCGCCGCGGGGTCGGCGGCCGGTGCGGTGCTGCGGGTGCTGGCCGGTTGGGCGGCGTCGCCTTTGCTCGGCGACGCCTGGTCGACGGTCGTGGTCAACGTCCTCGGCTGCTTCGCCATCGGCGCGGCCGCCGCCATGCCCGCCGTGGCGCGGTGGTGGCCCCTGGTTGGGCCGGGGCTGCTGGGAGGTTTCACCACTTTCTCGGCGTTCATCGTGCTTCTCGACGGCGCCTCCCTGCGGGAAGCGGCGATCCTGGTCGTCGTCACGCTCGTCGCCTGCCCCGTGGCCGCCCGGCTCGGGGAGAGGACGGTGACCCGTGCCCGTTGACTCCCCCGCGGGGGCGCTGCTCGCCCTCGTCCTCGTCGCGGCGGGGGCGGCGCTCGGCGGAATTACGCGGCACTGGTTCGGCGAGATCTCCGCGCGAATCGCGTGCAGCGCCCTGCCCGGGACGTTCCTCGCCAACGTCGTCGCCTGCGCGGTCGCGGGGCTCGCGTGGTCGCTGTGGGGCGGCGCGGGTCCGCTCTGGGCTTTCGTCGGCGCGGGTTACGCCGGGGCGCTGTCCACGTGGTCGACCCTGGCGCGCGAGGCCGTGGAACTGTGGCGCACCCGATCGTGGTGGGCGGTGGGATACCCCGTGCTGACCGCCGTGACCGGGGCGTCGGCGGCCTCCCTGTTCCTGGGCTGAATCCGGCCCCGGGGTGAGATTCCCGGGCGAATCCCACGTTTCGCGGCCCTACCACGCCCGGAATGGGGTGGTCGGGCGGTAACTTCTCCCCCATGAACGAATTCTTCAGCGGGCTCGACTCCTTCGTCTGGAGCCCCTTCCTCCTCATCCCCCTGCTGCTGGGCACGGGCCTGTGGCTGACCATCCGCCTCGGCGCGGTGCAGCTGCGCATGCTCGGCCCGTCGCTGCGCCTGGGCCTCATCGAACGCGAGGACGACGGCGGCGAAGGCGACATTTCCCAGTACCAGGCCCTGTCCACCGCGCTGGCCGCGACGGTCGGCGTCGGCAACATCGTCGGCGTCGCCACCGCCATCGGCCTCGGCGGCCCGGGCGCCCTGTTCTGGATGTGGGTCACCGGCCTCGTCGGCATGGCGTCGAAGTACGCCGAGGCGTTCCTCGGCGTCAAGTACCGCACCACCGACGCCGCCGGCGAACAGTCCGGCGGCCCGCAGTACTACCTGAAGAAGGCCATCCCGAATTCCTTCGGCAAGGTCCTCGCCTACCTCTTCGCGGTGTTCGCGGCCATCGCCGCGTTCGGCATCGGCAACCTGACGCAGGGCAACGCCGTGGCCACCAACCTGGAGAACGTGTTCGGCCTGCCGGCCTCGGCCACCGGCGCCATCATGTTCATCCTCGTCGGCGCGGTGCTCATCGGCGGCATCAAGTCCATCGGCCGCTTCACCGCAGCATTCGTGCCGATGATGATCATCCTCTACATCGCCGCCGCCATCTGGGTCCTCGTGGCCAACATCTCCGCCATCCCCGACGCCATCGGGCTGATCTTCACCGACGCGTTCACCGGCACCTCCGCCGTCGGCGGCTTCGCGGGCGCGGGCATCATCCTGGCCATCCAGATGGGCGTCGCCCGCGGCCTGTTCTCCAACGAGTCCGGCATGGGCTCGGGCGCCATCGCCGCCGCCGCGGCGACCACCACCCACCCGGTCCGCCAGGGCCTGGTCTCCATGACCCAGACGTTCATCGACACCATCATCGTCGTGTCCTTCACCGGCCTGGTCATCATCACCACCGGCGCCTGGGAGGAGGGCGCCGAGGACGCCGGCGCCATGACCGCCCACGCCTTCTCCGCGGGCCTGCCGGGCACCTTCGGCGGCCAGCTGGTGGCCCTGTCCATCGTGTTCTTCGCGTTCTCCACGATGCTCGGCTGGTCCTACTACGGCGAGCGCGCCCTGGAGTCCATCGTCGGCCGCCACGGGACGATCCCCTACCGCTTCATCTTCACGTGCGTCGTCTACGTCGGCGCCGTCACCGAGCTGGAGACGGTGTGGGCCTTCGCCTCCGCCCTCAACGGCCTGATGGCCCTGCCGAACCTCATCGGCCTGATCGTCCTGTCCGGCCTCATCGCCCGGGAAACGAAGGCCTACCTGGACTTCGACCCGCAACTGCGGGCGTCGGCCAACGAGGTCGCCGAGTGGGAGCGCAACCGGGTGCTCTCCGGCCGCTGACGCGGATACGCTGGGGGCGATGGCCGACCATGAACCCCACGCCCTGAGCACCTCCGATGCCCTGTCGCTGGTGGATTCCGGCGACGGGGGACTCGCCTCCGCCGAAGCTTCGCGACGCCTCGCGTCCGACGGGCCCAACGCTCTGCCCGAACCGGACCGCGACGGCGTCGTCACGCGTTTTCTGGGCCATCTCAACGACCCGCTGATCCACGTGCTCCTGGCCGCGGCCGCGATCACGGCCCTGATGCGGCACTGGATCGACACCGCGGTGATCCTGCTGGTGGTGGTGGTCAACGCCCTCATCGGCTTCATCCAGGAGGGGCAGGCCGAGAAGGCGCTGGAGGGCCTGCGGACCATGCTGACGGCGTCGGCGCGGGTGCTTCGCGACGGCTCGCCCGTCACCGTCCCCGCCGATGAACTCGTCGCCGGCGACGTCGTCCTCCTCGGCCCCGGCGACCGCGTGCCCGCGGACCTGCGGCTGCTGCGCACCTCCGACCTGCGCGTCGACGAATCGCCGCTGACCGGCGAATCCGAGCCCGTCACCAAGGGCGTCGAACCGGTCCCCGCCGATGCCGGCGTCGGCGACCGCACCTCCATGGCCTTCTCCGGCACGCTCGCGGTGGCGGGCACCGGCGCGGGCGTGGTCACCGCCATCGGGCGCGACACCGAAATCGGCCGCATCGACCGCATGCTCGGCGACGTGCAGACGCTGGAGACGCCGCTGACCCGGTCGATGGCGAAGTTCGGGAAGCAGCTGACCTTCATCGTCGTGGGCCTGGCGGTCCTGCTCATGGCCGTCTCGCGCCTGGTCCACGGCTCCGCCCTCCTGGACGTCGGGCTCCAGGCGATCAGCTTCGCCGTCGCCGCCATTCCCGAGGGGCTGCCCGCGGTGATGGCCATCGCCCTGGCCCGCGGCGTGCAGGTCATGGCCCGGCGCAACGCCATCACCCGCAAACTCGGCGCGGTGGAGACCCTCGGCTCCGTGTCTGTGATCTGCACCGACAAGACCGGCACGCTGACCAAGAACGAGATGACGGTGCGCGAGGCCGTCGTCGCCGCGGGGCCGGTGGAGATCTCCGGCACCGGCTACTCCCCCGACGGCGAACTGTCCGGCCCGGCCGCCGGCGACCCGGCCATCCGCGCGCTGGCCGCCATCGCCGACCGCGCCAACGAGGCCGAGGTACGGCGCAAGGACGGCCGGTGGCTCCTCGTCGGCGAACCCACCGACGGCGCGCTGCGCGTCTTCGCCCTGAAGGCGGGCCACTCCCGCGGCGCCAACGACCGCGTCAGCGACGTCCCCTTCAACTCCGACAACAAGTGGATGGCCGTCCACGACGACGCGCCCGCGCCCCGCGACCTCCCGCCCGCACCCGCCGGCGGCGACGACGGCAGCGTCTTCCTCAAGGGCGCGCCCGACCGGCTGCTGGACCTGTGCACCCACGAAATCGCTCCCGGCGGCGGGGTCCGCGGGCTCGACCGGGGATTCTGGGAGGCGGAAATCGACCGCCTCTCCGGGCGCGGCCTGCGGGTCCTGGCGGGCGCGTTCCGGCGCGGCGGGGCGTCGGAAAGCGACGGGGACCTCGACGAAAACGACGTCGCCCTGGGCGGGTTCACCTTCGCGGGGCTCTACGGCATCATCGACCCGCCGCGGCCCGAGGCCATCGAGGCCGTGGCGCGCTGCCGGGCCGCCGGCATCCGCGTGAAGATGATCACCGGCGACCACGCCGGCACCGCCTCCGCCATCGCCCGCGAAATGGGCATCGGCGACCCCGACCCCGCCACCGGCGAGATCCCCGCCATCACCGGCCGAGAACTCGAGGCGATGGACGGCGCGGAACTCGCCCGCGCCGCCGCCGCCCACGACGTCTTCGCCCGCACCTCCCCCGAGCACAAGCTGCGGCTCGTCGGCGGCCTGCAATCGCTCGGCGAGGTCGTGTCCATGACCGGCGACGGCGTCAACGACGCCCCGGCCCTCAAGCGCGCCGACGTGGGCGTGGCCATGGGCGTCAAAGGCACCGAGGCGACGAAGGAAGCCGCCGACGTCGTACTGGCCGACGACAACTTCTCGTCCATCGCCCGCGCCGTCCGCGAGGGCCGCGCCATCCACGACAACCTGCGCAAGACCATCGTCTACATGCTGCCGACCAACGGCAGCGAGGCGCTGGTCATGTTCGCCGCGGTGATGGCGAACCTGACGCTGCCGCTGACGCCCCTGCAGATCCTGTGGGTGAACATGGTCTGCGCGGTGACGCTCGGCGTGGCGCTGGCCTTCGAGGATCCCGAGCCGGACGTCATGGACCGGCCGCCGCGCGACCCCGGCGAGCCGCTTCTCGACGCCATGGCCGGCATCCGCATCGCCGTCGTGTCCCTGCTGCTGGGCGGGATGACCATGGCGGTGTTCTATTGGTCGCTCGACGGCGGCACCGCGGTGGGGACCGCCCGGACGCTCGCCGTCAACGCGCTGGTCGTCGGCCAGATCTGGTACCTGTTCAACGCCCGACACCTGCGGGAGCACAGTTTCCGGGCGGACCTGTTCACCACCAACCCCGCGTCGTGGATCGCGGTGGCGGCGCTGGCCGCCCTGCAGCTGCTGTTCACCTACGCGCCGTTCATGCACGCGGCCTTCGGGTCGGCGCCGCTGGGCGCCGCGCAGTGGGGCCTGATCGTGGCGCTCGGCGCGGCCGTGTTCGTGGTCATCGAGGGCGAGAAGGCCCTCGGCCGGGTCATCCGCAGGTCGGGGCGGCGCCCGGGTCGTCGAGCGCCTTCACCGCGTCGCCCAGCGACCCGACCTTGATCAGCTTCATGTCGCCGGCCTCGGCGGTGCGCGCCTCGGCGCAGTTGGCGTCGGGGACCAGGAAGAACTCCGCCCCGCCCTCGCGGGCCGCGGAGATCTTGTGCGTGATGCCGCCGATCGGCCCGACCACGCCGACGCCGTCGATGGTGCCGGTGCCGGCGATGGTGCGGCCCTCGGTCAGGTCGCCCGGGCTGAGCTTGTCCACCACGGCCAGCGACAGCATCAGGCCCGCGGAGGGGCCGCCGACTCCGGAGACGTTGTACTGCACCTTCACGTCGCCCTTGGGCTGCGCGGCCATGCCGACGCCCAGGAACGCCCTCTTGTCGTCGTCGGGGTTCGCGCCGAGCTCGACCTCGATCTTCTTCTTCTCGCCGCCGCGGACGACGTCGAGGGTGACGCGGTCGCCGGGCGCGTGCCCCGCGACGGTGCGCTGGAGGGTCTCCGGCCGGTCGATGTCGTCGCCGTCGATGGCGGCCAGCACGTCGCCCTTCTCCAGCTTCCCCTCGGCGGCCGAGCCCTTGGTCACCAGCGCCACGGTGACCTCGATGGGCAGCCCGAGCTGACGCAGCGCCGACGCGGTGGCGTTGGCCTCCGATTCGGTGAACATCAGGGCGTTGCGTTCCTTGACGTCGTCCTGGCTCAGCCCGGGCGGGAACACGGCCTCGATGGGCACGACCTTCTGGTCCGGGTCCGCCCACATGCCCATCACCTGCGCCAGCGACAGCTTGTGCGCCACGGCGACGGTGGTCATGTTGAGCTCCCCCGCGGACGGGTCGGGGTCCCCGCCCGCGACGACGACCGCCTCCTTCCCGTCTATGTCGCCGAGGACGTCGAAAAGCGGCCCCGGCCCTTCGGCGGCGAAGGGCACGGCGATCTGCGGCGAGGACAGCACGGCCGCCAGCGCCAGGATCGGCGCGGCGCCGACGAGCAGGGTTCTGGTGCGGCGATTCACGAACGCCAACCCTACCGGTGCTTCGTGTTCGCCCTGCGCGAGCATCGCCGGGAACCCGCGGACGAACAGTGACCGGGCACCCCCGCGCCGGTACGGTTGGGAGCATGAGTGGACAGGGATTCGGATTCACGCCCGACGACGATGACGACCGCGACAAGGGCCGTGACAAGGGCAAGGACGAAGGCAAGGACCGGGGCGGCCAGAACCCGTTCGGCGACTTCGGCATTTTCGGGTTCCCCATGGGCGGCCAGGGGGGCCAGGGCGGCGCGGGCCTGGGCGACTTCCTCAACCAGCTGGGCCAGATGATGTCCGGCATGGGCCAGCAGATGGACGGCCAGGGCGGCGGGGGCGTCGACCATTCCGTCGCCGAGCGCATCGCGCGCCAGCGGATCGGGCAGGTCGCGCCGGTGCGCGACTCGGAGCGGGAGGCGCTTTCCGACGCCCTCCGCCTCGCCGAACTGTGGCTCGACGAATCCACGACGCTGCCCGCCGGCGCGAACCGTGCCGAGGGCTGGAACTCGCTGCAGTGGCTCGAGCACACGCTGCCCACGTGGAAGCGCATCGTCGACCCGGTCGCCGAGCAGATGGCGGAGGCGTCCGTCGCCGGCATGCCGGAGCAGGCCCGCGAGATGATGGGCCCGATGCTCGGGATGATGTCCCGGATGAACGCCATGAATTTCGGCGTCCAGCTCGGCGGCGCGCTGGCGGACCTGGCCAAGGACGCCCTGACCGGCTCCGACCTGGGCCTGCCGCTGCACACGACCGGCGCGGCGGCGATGCTGCCGACGCACCTGACCGCCCTGGCCGAGGAGCTGGAGCTGCCCGCCCGCGAGCTGTACGTATACGCCGCCGCCCGCGAGGCCGCCCACCAGCGCCTCTACGACCGGGTGCCGTGGCTGGTCGAGCGCATGATCTCCTCCGTCGAGGAATACGCGTCGGGCCTGGTCATGGACTACTCCGGCGTCGAGGAAGCCGCCCGCGGCCTGGACCTGGAGTCGCTGCAGGACCCGTCGAAGCTGCAGGAGGCCATGTCCGCGATGCAGAACATGGACCTGTCGCCGAAGATCACCTCCGCCAACCAGCACGCCCGCACCCGCCTGGAGACGCTGCTGGCGCTGGTGGAGGGCTGGGTCGACGTCGTGGTGGCCGACGCCCTCGGCGAGCGCCTGCCCGGTGCGGTGCAGCTCGACGAGGCCTGGCGCCGCCGCCGCGCATCCACCGGCGCGGAGCAGGCCCTGGAGAAGGCGACCGGCATCGACCTGGGCGCCCCGAAGGTCCGCGAGGCCGCCGACCTGTGGCGCCGCCTGACCACCGCCGTGGGCGTCGAACGCCGCGACGGCGTCTGGGACCACCCCGATTTCCTGCCCGTGGCCGAGGACCTGGACAACTCCGCCGAGTTCATCGACGGCGTCCTCGGCGGCGACGCCTCCGACGACTTCGACCCCATCGCGGAGCTCGAGGACCAGCTGCGCCGCGAGGCCGAGGAAGGCGACGAGCGGGAAAAGCGCGACGACGGCGACGCCAAGAGCTAGGACCGCACCCCCCACCGCTGGTACGCCTCCAGATAGCCCCGCGCCCGCTCGTGGTGCGGGGCCTTCGACGCCCAGGCCCAGAATTCGTCCGAGTGGCCGTCGTCGATGAACGTGTGCACGAGCTCATGGACGATGACGTCGTCGAGGACGTACTCCGGCACGTCGGCAAGCCTGTGCGAGACCCGGATCCGCCCCGGGTCACCCGTCACCGACGCCCAGCGCCGCGACATGTTGCGGACCCATTTGATCGACTCCATCCGCGGCCTGCCCTCCAGCACGGTGCGGGCGAGGCGGCGGGCGCGCTTGTCCAGCGCGGCGTCGTCGAGGTTGTTGCCGACCTTGTGCCGCACCCGCTCGACGATCTCCGCGACCTGGCGGCGCTCCTCCGCGTCGGGCAGGTCGTCGGGGACCATGACCACGATGCGGCTGCCCTCCGCGCGGGCGGAGACCGTCCGGCGGCGTCTCTTCGAGCGCCGCACGTCGACGTCCGGCCCGTAGTCGGGTCGATCGCGATTCGGGCGCTTTCGGTCCATGGCCCCAGCGTAGACGGGTGCGGGGGTGAAACGCGCCGTTTCCGGGGGTGCGCGTGTGCGGCGCCCGTGCTTCAGTGGCGCCATGGGGGTCGGGATCGGGGGATCGGCGCCGGTGCACCTGCACCGCCACGTGGCGGTGCTGCTGCGGCCGGGCGGGCGCATCCAGTTCGGGTCGGATCCGCGCACGTGCCTGGTTTTCCCGCTTCCCGACGACGTGTCCCCCGGCCCCGTCTTCTCCGCCCTCCTCGCGGGCACCCGCGGCGCCTGCGTGGCCGAGGGTTTGGCCGGCACCGAATTGCCGGCGCCGATGGCGTCGGGGCTGGTGGGCGAACTGCGGAGGGCGGGGCTCGTCGAAAAGCACCGCGAACCCGGCCCCGTGTCGCTCATCGGCCGCGACGGCCTGCGCCCGCGGTTGGCCGAGGCGCTGCGGCTGCGGGGCTGGTCGCCGACCTCGCGCATTCCCGATGCCGGCGCCCGCCGGTGGGTGGAGCGGGCGCCGGTCGCGGACATCGGTGCGGTCGTGCTCACCGGTTTCGAGGTGCCCGACGTCCCCCTGTTGCGGACCCTGCGTGGCCGCGGGATCCCGCATCTGTCCGTGGTGCTCCGCGACGGCGCCGGAATCGTCGGGCCGTGGGTGCCGGATCCCTCGGCGCCGTGCCCTGCCTGCGCCGAAGCGCACCGCGCCGACGACGACCCCGCCCGCCGCGTCCTGGCGCTGCAGCTGGCGGGGAGGGTCGGGACGGCGCCGCCGGAGACGATGACGGCGACGGTCGCGACGGCCATGGCCCAACTTCGCGATCCCGGGGCGCTGCGCGGCGCGGAGGTGGTCGTCGATCCGCATGGCCTGCGCGGCGGGGTGCGCCCCCTGCTGCCGCATCCGCGCTGCCCGGTGTGCGCGGGGGCGGCGGCCGTGGCCCGATGACGGCACAATGGCCCCCATGAACGATGAGTCCGTCTCCGGGTCCTCCATCCGCCGCGCCGCAAGATTGGCGTCGGTGCCGTTGGCGGCGGGCGCCCGGGCGCTGAATCCCCGCAGCCGGGCGTCGAACCCCCGGAAGACGGCGGAGCAGTTGGCGGCGGTCCTCGGGGAGCTCAAGGGCGGCGCGATGAAGGTCGGGCAGGCGCTGAGTATTTTCGCGCCGATCCTGCCCGACGAGTTGGCCGAGCCGCTGTCCGGCACCCTGCGGTCGCTGCAGGCGGAGGCCCCTCCCCTGCCGGCGTCGTCGGTGCACCGGGTGCTGGACCGGCAGCTGGGCACCGCGTGGCGGACGCGTTTCCTGGAATTCGACGACGCCCCCGTCGCCGCCGCGTCCATCGGCCAGGTGCACAAGGCGGTGTGGGCCGATGGTTCGCCGGTGGCGGTGAAGGTGCAGTACCCGGGCGCCGACAAGGCCATCAAGGCCGACCTGCGCCAGCTGAAGATGGTCACGCCCATCCTGCAGCAGCTCGAAGCCGGCATGAACATGTCGGACCTGGTCGACGAGATCGCGGACAACGTCCTCGACGAGTTGGACTACCGCATCGAGGCCGACCACCAGCGCGCCTTCCATGCGGCGTTCGGCAGTGGGCGCGAACCGCGGCTGCATGTGCCGAAGGTGTACGCGTCCGCCCCGAAGGTGCTGGTCAGCGAGTGGGTGGAGGGCGTGCGTCTGGGCGAGATCATCGAGCACGGCACCGCCGAGCAGCGGTCGCGGGCGGCGGAGGCGCTGACGGTGTTCGAGTTCGCGTCGCCCGACCTGGTGCATCGCATGCACACGGACCCGCACCCGGGGAATTTCCTGCTTTCCGACGACGGCGTTCTGACCGTCATCGATTTCGGCGCGTGCATCCACGTGCCCGAGGGGTTGCCGCGGCCGTTGATCGAGCTGGTCGCGGCCGTCGTGGATGGCCGGCGGGAGGATCTGCTGGATCTCGCCGTGGAGCACGGGTACGTCACCGGCGGCCGGGAGAAGGAGTTGACGCCGGCGGAGGTCGAGGCGTTTCTGCTGCCTTTCGCGGAGCCGTTGTCGCAGGACGATTTCGTGTTCACCGTCGAGTGGCTGAAGCAGGTGATGGGCCCGTTCATGGATCCGATGTCGCCGCAGTCGAAGTTGGGCCGGAAGTTCGGGATGCCGAAGCGGTACATCATGATCCACCGCATCCTCGCGGGTGCCGTGGCGGTGTTGTCGCAGTTGGCGGCGCCGGCGCCGTATCGGCAGGTCATTGCGGAGCATTATCCCGAGATGGTGGGGTTGGGTCCCGCGCGGTAGCGTCGCGGGCATGCGGCCGCAGGAGTTGTACGCGCAGGTGGGCATGACCCATGAGGGGTTGTCCGGCATCGTCGACCAGGTCCGCCAGTTGGCGGCGTCGGCCGAGGTGTGGGACCGGCGGAAGCTGACGGTCGACGACTCTGCGGTGATCACCCCTTCCGAGGCCGCCGACGCCGTCGCCGAGGAGCTCCGCGCCTGCGCCGACGCCCTGGACCTGGCCATCGGGCACGTTGAGGCCGCCTGGTCCGCCAGTTCCCGCATCGGCGACGAAGGGTAGGCCGGCGGCTGGGGGCCGTGGGGTTCTTCTGACCTCCTCGTGGGGTCCTCCTTGGGCGGCCGTTTTACATCTGCCGCGGTTCTTCCCAGCAGGCGTCTCATTAGAGCGGGCCCCTTAAAGTGCCGCCATCCAAAGCGCACCTTCAACACCGCCTCCATCGAAACGGCCACATCAGGCGCGACATCAGAAGCGCCACATCAGGTGCCACATCAAAACGGCGCCATCAAAGCGCCACCGCCACAAGGGAGCCATTCGAACGGTCCCATCAAGTGGCTCCATCAAAACGGCACCGTCGGGTCCGGCCCCAACGGCCGCGGCGCCTGAGGAACAGACGCCGGATCCGTGTCATCCTCCGTGCACGGCCACCCATCATCGGTCGCATCGACCACCGCCCGCGCGTCCCCGGCCACCACCGGGTCCGGTGAATTCAACGGTCCGGCAACGAACTCCGCCATGTCACGCCCATACTTCGCGGTTTTCCTGGCGTGTTCCCGCAACGCCGCATCGAGTTCGGCTTGGTCCATCGCCTCCCGCGCTTCCGCCGCCGCGCGCATCTTCTTCTCGTTGTCGGCGCGGATGGTCTTCGCCAACCTGGTGGCCCGCTGGTCGAAGGTCTGGCGTTTGATGTGGGCGATCGGGCCATGCGGCACCGTCGTCGCCTGGGTTTCGCCGGTGTGGTCGCTCCACGTCACCGACGCGTCGTCGTGCATCAC
>NZ_JVMD01000026.1 GCF_001056295.1 Corynebacterium halotolerans | reverse complement strand
CACGGTGGGGCGAACGTGACCCTCAACGTCTACGCCGATGGTGCTGCCGCCGATGAGGGGGAGCTTCGGCTGTGGTTGGACGGTGCCGGGTGGTTGCCGCGGTACGTCACGAAGCAGTGGTTGGAGCGCGCCACCGCGGTGCGGTTGTCGGGTGATTCGGTCACGGGTGGGTATGTGCCCACCGAGGCGCAGAAGGCCAGGGTGCGGGGCCGGGATGGTGGGTGCCGGTTTCCGGGGTGTTCGGTGCCGGCGGACAAATGCCAGATCGATCATGTCGTCAACTACGACCCCAACCTCGACCACGCCGACTGCAACCACGGCCATGACCACGGTGACCACGACCATGAGCGTGCCGATGGGTTCGTCGCCGGCAACGCCGCCAATGGGTTGGGTGTGACGGCGACGTGGAACCTGCAGTGTTTGTGCCAGCACCACCACAACCTSAAGACCWSCMGSCAYTGGCATGCGGTGATGCAYGASGAYGSGTCGGTGACGTGGWSCGAYCACACCGGTGAGGTGCAGGCGACGACGGTGCCGCATGGGCCGATCGCCCACATCAAACGACAGACCTTCGACCAGCGGGCCACCAGGTTGGCCAGGACCATCCGCGCCGACAATGAAAAGAAGATGCGCGCGGCTGCGGAGGCACGGGAGGCGATGGATCAAGCCGAGGTTGATGCGGCCTTGCGGGAACACGCCCGACAAACCGCGAAGTATGAGCGGGAGATGGAGGAGTTCGTTGCCGGGCCGTTGAATTCGAACGATCCGGTGGTGGCCGGGGATGCGCGGGCGGTGGTCGATGCCGTCGATGATGGGTGGCCGTGCATGGGCGACACGGAGCCGGCGTCGGTGCCCGAGGCGCCGCGGCCGTTGGGGCCGGACCCCACGGTGCCCTTCTGATGTGGCACCCGATGTGGCCGTTCCGGTGGCGGCGGTGA
This sequence comes from Corynebacterium halotolerans, assembly GCF_001056295.1. Taxonomy (GTDB): domain Bacteria; phylum Actinomycetota; class Actinomycetes; order Mycobacteriales; family Mycobacteriaceae; genus Corynebacterium; species Corynebacterium hansenii. Next base: position 102,073 of record NZ_JVMD01000026.1, on the reverse strand, counting down.
TTCCGGTGGCGGTCCGATGGAGGCTACCGATGCATTCGTTCCCATGGAGAGGCCTGATGCACGGAACCGGAGAGGCACCGCCCGGCTCGGCGCAGGCCAATCCTTGGGGGAGGCGAATCCTGGCAACCCAAAACCAAGGCCGGCGAAGACGAGCCGCGAACTGGACGCGGGCCTGGCGAACTTTGGCGACCCCGGAAGCCGGGGCGACCGGCAACACCCGGCGGCCCCGCCCCAAGGACCGCTGGCCCCGAGGCCTCTATTCCGCGGACGTGCCGCGTGCCCGGGAAGCCGAGGAACCGGTGCCGGCGTCGGCGTCAGAGGCATCGTCGGCTCCGCCTTCATCGGCGCCGGCACCCGCTCCCGCACGCCGAGCACGCAGCAGGTACACGACGAGGCCGATCGCGACCAGCACGAGCACTCCGAGCAAGACCCACAAATCGGACACGGCACCCGACGCCTTGGCCAACCATTCCTGCATGGCGAACTGCTGGTCCACGGTCGTCGCGCCACCGAGGCCCGCCGTCCCGCCGGTCACGATGAACAGCACGCCCAACGCGACCAACACGACGCCGGCGATCAGCGACAGCGAATTCGTGCGCACCGGCCCGACCTTCACCGTCCGCGGCCGCAGCCACGACCGCGAACCGAGGTCGAACTTCTCCCACAGCAACGCCATCAACAGAAGGGGCGCGGCCATGCCCAACGCGTACACCGCCATCAGCACGCCCCCCTGCACCGTCGAACCGCCCGCCAACGCGACGGTCAAAATCGCGCCGAGCAGCGGCCCCGAGCAGAACCCCGCCAAGCCGTACACCGCACCGAGCACCGCGACGTTGAACACGCCCGTGCCCTTCGCCGCCGCCCCGGCATCGGGCCCCAAACTCCCGCCGAACCGGAACCCGCCCCCCAGCGCCGTGAACACGCCGAGCGCGATGACCACCAGGCCCGCGACCAACGTCACCGTCGCGCGATGAATGGTCAGCAGCGACCCGACGGCGCCGATGCCCGCGCCCATCGGCACGAGCACCGCGATCATGCCCAGGTAAAACACCACCGTGCGCTGCACCAGCTTGCCCACGCCGTCGAAGGCGTACGCGAAAAACGACGGCAGCAGCAGAGCCGAACAGGGGCTCAGCAGCGACAGCAACCCGCCCAGGAACGCCCCGGCGAAACCGATCGAACCGACCCCCACGCGCTACTCCCCCGCCCCGGCCGGCAGCTGGGACTCAATGGCGTCGATGAACGTCTGCAGCGGCTGCGCCCCCACGATCGCCCCCTTGCCCACGATGAACGTCGGCGTCGAATTCACACCGTACAGCGACCCCTCCTCGGCATCCTTGTCGATCGCCTCATCGAAACGATCCGACAGCATGTCCGCGCGGAACTTCTCCAGATCCGGGATGCCCGCCTCCTCGGCGAAGGCCATCAGCGCCTGCTCGTCCAGGTTCGCGTGGCCGCGCTCGGGGGCGGCGGCCATGACCACGCGGTGGAAATCGTGGAACTTGTCCTGCTCGGCGGCGGCGCGGCCGGCGCGGGCGGCGAACTTCGAGTCGCCGCCGAAGAGCGGCATGTCGCGCCACTCGATGCGCAGCTTCCCGGTCTCCACGTAATCGGAGATCAGCTGCGGCTCCATGTCGCGGGCGAACTTCGCGCAGAACGGGCAGCGCCAGTCCGAGTAGTTCACCAGCACCACGGGCGCGTCGACGGGGCCCACCGCCATGCGGTCGTTCTCGTCGCGGCGGGCGAGGAAGCTCAGCCCCTCGCCGCCCGACCCGGGATCCGCGTGCGGGGTGCCGCCTTCCCCGGAGGCGGCGCCCTTGGCCGGCTCGGAATCGGAGGACCCGCCCCACACCATGTACCCGCCGACGCCGGCGATCGCGAGCACGACCACCACCAGCGCAATCAACGCCGGCACCATCCCGGGGGCGGCCTTCTTACTGCGGTTGGCGGTGTCGCTCATGTGATCTCCGTTTCCTGTTCGGGTCGAATGTCGCGGTCCATCGATTGTGCATGCCCTTGCTTTGCGACGCCCACGACCCCCTCGGCACGCCGCGGAACCAGGGGCGCCCCACCGTAACCCATCGCGAAAAAACCGGCCCTCCCGCACCCGCGGGAGAGCCGGTCCACGACGACGGCGACGGAAACTACTCCGCCTCCACCACCGAGTTCGCGCCGGCGGCGTGGGCGAACAGCTTCGGCAGCGTATCGCGCCACGCCGACTCCGCCTCGGCCAGCGGGATCTCGAAGGAGATCTCGCCGCCGGAGACGCTGATGACCTTCTCGTCGCCGGCCAGCACGCGGCCGATCTTCGCGAACGGCACGCCCACCTCGGCGGCGCGGGCCTCGAGCTCGGCGGCGTCGCCGGCGCGGACGGCCACGAGGGCGCGGGACGCCGTCTCCGAGAACAGGGCCACGAACGGGTCGGCCGAGACGTCGTCAAGCGAAATCTCGACGCCGACGCCGGACTGGACCGCGGCCTCGACGACCGCCTGCGACAGGCCGCCCTCGGACAGGTCGCGGGCCGCGGTGACGAAGTGCTCGCCGCGGGCCTCGATGGTGCCGTGGAAGAACTCGGTCAGCTTCTCCTCGTCGGCCAGGTCGATGGCCGGCGGCATGCCGCCCAGCGCATCGTGGGCGACCTGCTGCCAGATCGAACCGCCCAGCTCGTCGGCGGTGTCGCCGAGGAGGTACAGGACCTCGTCGCCGGCGCCGTCCTCGCCGAGGCGGTTGCCGATGACCTTCTCCACGTCCTCGACGATGCCCAGCACCGCGATGACCGGGGTCGGCAGGATCGGCTCGTCGCCGGTCTGGTTGTAGAACGACACGTTGCCGCCGGTGACCGGGACGCCCAGCTCGGCGGCTCCGTCGGCCAGGCCGCGGACGGCCTCGGCGAACTGCCACATGGCGTCCGGGTTCTCCGGCGAGCCGAAGTTCAGGCAGTTCGACACCGCGTAGGGCTTCGCGCCGGTGACGGAGACGTTGCGGTGCGCCTCGGCCAGCGCCAGGCGGACGCCGGTGCGCGGGTCGAGCTTGGTGTAGCGGCCCGAGGCGTCGGTGGACAGCGCCACGCCGCGGCCGGTCTCCTCGTTGACGCGAAGCACGCCGGCGTCGGAATGCTTCGCGGCGACGGTGTTGCCGCGCACGTAACGGTCGTACTGCTCGGTGATGTGCGCGCGGGAGCACAGCGCCGGCGACGCCGCGAGGTCGAGGACGGTCTTGCGCAGCTCCTCCGACGTCGACGGGCGGGCCAGGTCCGGCTCGCGCTGCAGCTCGTCCTGCCACTCGGGGCGGGCGTACGGGCGGTGGTACGTCGGGCCCTCGTCGGCGATGGTCTTCGGCGGGGCGTCGACGACGGTCTTGCCGCCGTGGGTGATCACCAGGTTCGTGCCGTCGGTGACCTCGCCGATGTCGGAGGCGATGACGTCCCACTTGGCGCAGATGGCCATGAACTCGTCCATGTCCTCCGGCTTCACCACGGCGCACATGCGCTCCTGGGACTCCGACGACAGGATCTCCGCGGCGGTCATGTTCTCCGCGCGCAGGTGGACGTTGTCCAGGTTGACGTTCATGCCGCCGTCGCCGGCGGCCGCCAGCTCGGACACCGCGCAGGACAGGCCCGCGCCGCCGAGGTCCTGGATGCCGACGACGACGCCGGCCTTGTACAGGTCCAGGCAGCACTCGATGAGCACCTTCTCGGCGAACGGGTCGCCGACCTGGACGGCGGGGAGCTTGCGCTCCGCGCCCTCCTCGAAGGTATCCGAGGCCAGCACCGACACGCCGCCGATGCCGTCGAGGCCCGTGCGCGAACCGAAGAGCACCACGCGGTTGCCCGTGCCCGACGCGAACGCCAGGTGGAGGTCATCCACCGGCAGCACGCCGACGCACAGGGCGTTGACCAGGGGGTTGCCGGCGTAAGACTCGTCGAAGACGGTCTCGCCGCCGATGTTCGGCAGGCCCAGGCAGTTGCCGTAGCCGCCGACGCCGGAGACGACGCCCGGCAGCACGCGCTGCGTGTCCGGGGCGTCGGCCGCGCCGAAGCGCAGCTGGTCCATCACCGCGACCGGGCGGGCGCCCATCGCCATGATGTCGCGGACGATGCCGCCGACGCCGGTGGCCGCGCCCTGGTAGGGCTCGACGTAGGACGGGTGGTTGTGGGACTCGACCTTGAAGGTGACGGCCCAGCCGTCGCCGATGTCGACGACGCCGGCGTTCTCGCCGATGCCCGCCAGCATCTTCTCCTTCATGGCGTCCGTGGTGGTCTCGCCGAAGTAGCGCAGGTGCACCTTGGACGACTTGTACGAGCAATGCTCCGACCACATGACGGAGTACATGGCCAGCTCGGCGTCGGTGGGGCGGCGGCCGAGGATCTCGCGGATGCGGGCGTACTCGTCCTCCTTCAGGCCCAGCTCGGCCCAGGGCTGCGCCACGTCCGGGGTGGCGGCGGCGTTGTCGACGGTGTCGTCGTGGACGTTGACGTGCGGGGTGTTGTCGGTCATGTCGATCCTCCCTTTACGCGCCGATGGCGGAGACGGCGGACAGGAACAGCTCGAGACCGTCGAGCGACGGGCCGGTCAGCGCCTCGACGGCGTGCTCCGGGTGCGGCATGAGGCCCACGACGCGGCCGTCGGCGCTGCACACGCCGGCGATGTCGTTGATCGAGCCGTTGGGGTTCTCCACGTAGCGGAACACCACGCGGCCCTCCTCCTCCAGCTCGCGGATGGTGTCCGGGGCGGCCTGGAAACGGCCCTCGCCGTGCTTCGACGGGATGAGGATCTCCTGGCCCGCCGTCAGCGACGACGTCCACGCGGTGTCGGCGTTCTCCACCTTCAGGTGCAGGTCGCGGCACACGAAGTGCAGGCCCTCGTTGCGGGTCAGGGCGCCCGGCAGGAGGCCGGACTCGGTGAGGATCTGGAAGCCGTTGCAGATGCCCAGCACCGGCATGCCCTTGCCCGCGGCGTCGATGACCGACCGCATGACCGGGGCCAGCGCGGAGATCGCGCCGCTGCGCAGGTAGTCGCCGTAGGAGAAGCCGCCAGGCACGACGACCGCGTCGACGCCCTTCAGGTCGGCGTCGGCGTGCCAGAGATCGACCGCCTCCGCCCCGGCCAGCCGCACGGCGCGGGCGGCGTCGACGTCATCCAGGGTGCCGGGGAAGGTGATGACGCCGATCCTGGCGGTCACTTGCCCTCCCCGCGCACGACCTCGAAGTCCTCGATGACCGTGTTGGCCAGCAGCGTCTCCGCCAGGCGGTTCAGGTCCTCGTCGGAAACGGAATCGTCGACCTCGAGCTCGAATCGCTTGCCCTGGCGAACGTCCGACACCCCGGAGACGCCGATGCGCCCCAGAGCCCGGTGGACGGCCTGGCCCTGCGGGTCGAGGATCTCCGCCTTGGGCATCACATTGACAACTACACGCGCCACGTAAGTGCTCCTGTTTTTCGGTGGGAAGCCCCGCCTGGTCGCGGGACGCATATCCGGGGACAACTCTACTAGGCGGCGGGGACCGCACACGCCGCCGCTATCCTGAGCCCATGACCGACGCCCGCCCTCCCCGACGTTTCGGCCTCGCCCCCTGGCCCATCCTGCTGCTCGTGTTCGTGTTCGCCTTCGGTGCGGCGGTGACGCTGTGGGGGCCGGTCAACCTCCTGGCCTGGCGCGGGGGCCCCTTCCCCGAGACCGACCCCGAGCGGCCCCTCTACCAGCAGGGCATCGTGGAAATCGCGCGCGCCCAGTACGAGGAACAGCCCGGCGGCGCCCGCTACTTCACGCGCGGCGACGGGGAGGCCGGCCCGTCGGAAAGCACCGTGGCCCCCAAGACCGGACCGGACCGCCGCTATCCGGAGGGCCGCTGGGACGCCGCATTCGTGTCGTGGGTGCTCAACGAGGTGGGGCTGCCGGTGCGGGCGGAGCAGCCGGGGCGGCCCAATTCGTGGTTGGTGGCGGACGTCCTCGAGCTCGCCGGGGCGATGGCCGACCGGGGCGCCTACATCGACGCCGCGGCGGAGCCGGAGTTCTCGCCGCAGATCGGCGACCTGGTGTTCTACGACTATCCGGGGCCGTTCGGCCACCACGTCAACATGGTCGTGGCGGTGCACGGCGAGGTGGTCACCGTCGGCGGCGACGAATTCGGCAAGGTCGGCCTGGCCAGCATGAACCTGCGCAACCGCAGCGGCATCATGGGCTGGGGCGCCACCGGCATGCTGGAGGGCCCGCTGGCGGCGGACCCGCTGCCGGCTCCGGAAATCGACGTGATCCCGCTTCCCGACGACGCCGACCCGGATCCCGAGTTCGGCCCGCGGCCGGCGCCTATGCCGGAAGATGCTCCTCGATGAGCTCGATGATCGCGTCGTCGTCGGGCTCGGTGCGGGGCCGGAAGCGGCCGACGATCTCGCCGGAATCGTCGACGACGAACTTCTCGAAGTTCCAGGCCACATCGCCCGCCTCGCCGTCGGCGTCGGCGAAGGCGGTCAAACGCTTGAACAGCGGGTGCGCGCCGTCGCCGTTGACCTCGACCTTGGCGAACATGGGGAATTCGACGCCGTAGTTGGTCTCGCAGAACTCGGCGATCTGATCCTCGTCGCCGGGCTCCTGGCCGCCGAACTGGTTGCAGGGGAAGCCGAGGACGAAGAAGCCGCGCATGTGGAACTCGTCGTGCAGTTCCTGCAGCGCGCGGTACTGGTCGGTCAGGCCGCATTCGCTGGCGACGTTGACGATGAGCAGGACATGGCCCGCCCAATCCGCCAGCGTGGTCTCGCGGCCGTCGATGGTGGTGACGGGAATGTCGTGGAGGGTGCCGTTGCCTTCGCTCATGCCGCCCATCGTAGGGGCACCGCGCCGTAGCCCGCCGGGGCGACGCCCGCGGCCATGGCCATGTCCAGCAGGCGGAGGATGTCGCGGCGCACCTTCTCGTCGCGCAGGCGGGCGGCGGACACCGAGATGCGGATCGGCCGGCCGTCGGCGAGGGCGCGGTTGACCGAGTTGCGCATCGCCCGGCGCCACCAGCGCGCGGCGCCGAAGCCCTCGCCCACCGCCAGCACGCGGGTGGGGTCGGTGGCGCCGGTGACCAGGTCGTGGACGCCGTGCAGGTCGGCGGCGATGCGGAAGCCCAGGTCCGGCAGAACCTCCAGCGTGCCGGGCGACATCAGCCAGCGCGGCGGGGCGAACATGTCGGTTTCCAGGCTCAGCGCCCGCATCTGGCGAGTGGCGGCGGTCAGGCGCAGCCGGGCCTCGTGGGCGTCGAGCGAGGCGAATTCGCCGCGCCGGCCGCGGTCCGACTGGTCGTAGCCGGCCAGCAGGATCTCGGCGCCCTCGTCGCGCCGGCGCCGGATCCAGTCGAGCACCGCCGGCGAATCCCGCAGCGACCAATCCCCGCCCAGATACGGCGCGACCAGCAGAGACGGCGAGATGCCCCGGTACTCCAGGGCGGCGATGAAACGTGCGGCGTCGAGCAGCCGGTCATCCCGGATGCCCGACACCGACACCACGAGGGCGGGCGAGACGGCGGTCATGGGCCAAGCAAAGCATCGCGGGGTGAATTCCCGGTGAAGGACAGGGGACGCCCGCCCTAACGCCGGGCTAATCCCAGTGCACGACCTCGTCCAGGGCCAGGCCCTTCCGCCAGCCGAAGGCCTCGAGGTCACGGACCTCCGCCAGGTGCGTCACGGGCCCCAGGCACAGCCACGCCACGGGACGGACCGGCTTTGCGACGCCGATGAACTCCGCCAGGAAGTCTTCCTCGTAGAAGCTGACCCACCCGATCCCGGCGCCTTCGGCCGTGGCGGCGAGCCACATGTTCTGGACGGCCAGGGCCACCGACATCAGGCCGGTGTCGTCGATGGTGTGCCGGCCCAGGATGTTCGGGCCGCCCCGCTCGGGGTCGTACGTCACCACGATGCCGGTGCCCGATTCCACGATCCCCTCGATGCGGATCGGGTCGAACGTGCCGCGGCGGTCGTCGGGAAGCGAATCGGCGAAGGCGGCGCGGCACCCCGCCACGTGGTCCGCGAACTCGCGCAGGCGCTCCGGCCGCCGCACCACGTGGAAGTCCCACGGCTGCGACAGCCCCACCGACGGCGCGGCGTGGCCGGCGCCGAGAATGCGCATGAGCGCATCATCGGCGATGACCCCGCCGCTGAACTCGCGGCGCACGTCGCGGCGGCGGCCGATGGCCTCGTAGACGTCCATCAGGCGGCGCCGGCGGCCCGGAGCAGCCAGGCGTACTGGAACGCGGTCTCGCGCCACTTCGCGTAGCGGCCCGAGACGCCGCCGTGGCCGGCGCTCATCTCCGTCTTGAGCAGGAACGGGCCGGCGCCCTCGACGCCGCCGGCGACCTCGCGCAGCTTCGCGATCCACTTCGCCGGCTCCACGTACAGCACGCGAGTGTCGTTGAGGCTGGTCACCGCGAGGATGGGCGGGTACTTCTTCGGCTCGACGTTCTCGTACGGGGCGTAGGAGGCCATGTAGTCGTAGACCTCCTCCTCGTGGAACGGGTCGCCCCACTCGTCCCACTCCACCACGGTCAGCGGCAGCTCGGGCATGAGCATCGACGTCAGCGGGTCGACGAAGGGCACGACGGCCTCGATGCCCGCGAACCGGTCGCCCGCCATGTTCGCCACCGCTCCCATGAGCATGCCGCCCGCCGAGCCGCCGTCGGCGACCATGCGGTCGCGGGCGGTGATCCCGGCGTCGAGCAGGTCGTCGGCGACGTCGATGAAGTCGGTGAACGTGTTCTTCTTCGCCAGCCCCCGGCCCTGCTCCCACCAGGCGCGGCCCATCTCGCCGCCGCCGCGCACGTGGGCGATGGCGAAGATCATGCCGCGGTCCATCAGCGACAGCCTGGCGACGGAGAAGCCCGGGTCGATCGGGGCCTCGTAGGAGCCGTAGCCGTACAGCAGCAGCGGATTCGGCGACGAGAGATCCAGGTCCGCGCGGTGCACCAGCGACACCGGCACCTTCGCGCCGTCGCGGGCCGTGACCCAGCGGCGCGTGGCCGCGTAATCGCCGGGCTCGTACCCGCCGCGGACGGGCTGGCGCTTGAGCATCTCGCGCTCGCCGGTGGCGACGTCGATCTGCCACACCTCCGAGGGCGTGGTGAAGGAGCAGTAGGAGAACCGCAGCACCGGCGCCTCCCACTCGGGATTACCCGCCGACGCGGCGGTGTAGAGCTCCTCCGGGAATTCGAGCTCGGAGAAATCCACGGCGGCGGCGCCATCGTCGCCAAGCACCGCCAAAGCCAGCCTGCCGATGCCGCCCGACCGGTACGCCAGCACCAGGTGCCCGGCGAAGCAGTCGACGCCCTCGATGCGGACGTCGTCGCGGTGGGCGACGAGCTCGCGCAGGTCGGACACCGAATCGAAGGTGCCCGCGGGCACCGCGCCGAGCGCGAAATTCGGGCCCGTCATGTTGTGCGTGACCAGCCAGAGATCCTCGCCGCCGATGACGGCGTGGTCGACGTCGTACTCCACGCCGCGCTCGCGGGGGCGCACGCACGTCGGCTCGCCGGTCGGGTCGGAGCAGTCGAGGAACCAGGTCTCCGACGTGATCTTCGAGCCGGCCTCGAAGATCAGGTACTTCTCGCTGCGGGTGGTGCCCACGCCGACCCAGTAGGACTCGTCCGGTTCGTGGAAGACGCGCACGTCCTCCGACGTCGGCGCGCCGACGGCATGGCGCCACACCGAATCCGGCCGCCAGGCCTCGTCGAGGCGCTGGTAGAAGAGGTAGTCGGAGCCCACCCACGTCGCTCCGGCGGCGATGTCGGAGATGACGTCGTCGTACAGCTCGCCCGTGCGCAGATCCTTGATGCGCAGCGTGTACCGCTCATCGCCGACCACGTCGGTGGAGTAGGCCAGCAGGTTGCCGTCGACGGTCACCGACGCGGCGCCCAGCGAGAAGAACTCGTGGCCCTCGGCCAACTCGTTGAGGTCCAGCAGGATCTCCTCGCCCGGCACCGTCTCGCCCGGCGCGGCGTCCGGGATGGCCGGCGGGGTCCAGTCGTCGCCGTCGGCGCGCATGCGGCACGACAGCCCGTAGGACTTCCCCTCCAGGGTGCGCGAGTAGTACCACCAGTCGCCCGAGCGCACCGGCACCGACATGTCGGTCTCCTGCACGCGGGACTTGATCTCGCCGAAGATCGCCTCGGACAGGTCGCCCAGATCCGCGGTCATCGCGTCGTTGTACGCGTTCTCCGCGTTCAGGTGCGCGATGACCTCCGGGTCCGCCTTGTCGCGCAGCCACTCGTAGTCGTCGGCGAACTCGCGTCCGTGGCGGACCCGGACGTGCGGGCGGCGGGCGGCGACGGGCGGTTGCGCCCCCGTCACGCGGGGTCGCCGATCCAGTCGGAGAAGCGGCGGCCGGAGATGCGCTCGTACGCCTCGATGTAGCGCTCGCGGGTCGCCTCGACCACGCCGCCGGGCAGCGGCGGCGGGGGCGTGCCGGCGTTCTTGTCCCACCCGGACTTCGACGACGTCAGCCAGTTGCGCACGTACTGCTTGTCGAACGACGGGTTGACCTGGCCCTCCACGTAGGAGTCGGCCGGCCAGTAGCGGGAGGAATCGGGGGTGAGCACCTCGTCGGCGAGCACCAGGCGGCCCTCTTCGTCGAGGCCGAACTCGAACTTCGTGTCGGCCAGGATGATGCCGCGCTCCAGCGCCAGCTCGGCGGCGCGGGAGTAGATGGACAGGGTGGCGTCGCGCATCTCGTTGGCGCGCTCCTCGCCCAGGGACTCGACGACGCGGGAGAACGGCACGTTCTCGTCGTGGTCGCCGATCTCGGCCTTCGTGGCCGGGGTGAAGATCGGCTCCGGCAGCTTCGACCCCTCGGTCAGGCCGTCCGGCAGCTCGATGCCGCACACGGTGCCCGACTCGCGGTACTCGGCCAGTCCGGACCCGGTGAGGTAGCCGCGGGCGACGCACTCGAACGGCAGCATGTCCAGCTTCCGGCACACCAGGGCGCGGCCCAGCGACTCGGCCGGGATGCGCTCGTCGTCGGCGGCGCCGGCGAGGTGGTTGGGGAAGTCGAGCTCGTCGAAGAAGAACACGCTCATCGCGGTGAGCACCCGGCCCTTGTCCGGGATGGGGGTGTCCAGGATGTGGTCGAACGCGGAGATCCGATCGGAGACGACCATGAGGAGGGTGTCGTCGTCGATTTCGTAGATCTCGCGGACCTTGCCCGCCGTCAGGTGGCTGTACGCGGAAAGTTCGGGTCGCATGGGCATAGAGCATAGACCCCGGCGGATCAGCCTTCCCCGGTCAACCCCAATCGGGCGGAAAGCCACGGCAGGGAGTCCCGGAAGCCCGCCGACCAGACCTTCCACGTGTGGCCGCCGGGCAGCTCCGAGTAGCTCACGGGGATGCCCGCGGCGTGGGCGGCGGTGGACAGCGCGCGCCCGGCGTCGCGGTCCTCGGCGTCGTCCAATCCGGCGATGAAGCGGCCGTGGATGTCGGGGCCGCGCTCGGGCCCGCCGGGCTTTCCGACCTTCTCCAGGACGGTCAGCGGGTCGGCGGCGTCGTAGGCCGCGCGGTCGCCCTTGAAGTACTTGCGCACGGTTTCGTCGAGGTTTTCGTCGATGAGGTTCTTCTGCGGGGACATGGACAGGAACGTCGGGTACACGCCGGGATTGGCCACGGCGGTCTGCAGCGCGCAGGACCCGCCGCGGCTGAGTCCGGCGATCGCCCATTTGGCGGGGTCCCGGTCGACGTCGAAAAGCCCCGCGACCGCCGCGGGCACGTCCCGCGAAAGGTACGTGGCCACCTTGTCGCCCGTGGCGGGCGAATCGACGCAGAGGGTGTCCTTGAAGGTCTCGCCGTTGGCGTCGACCGCCACGACGACGGGCGCGCGGCCGCGGTGCTCGGAGGCGAAGGAGTCGAGGGCCTGCCCCGCCAGGCCCTCGTCGAACCACTGCGCGGGCGCCCCGGGCACGCCCGCGACGACCACGATGACCGGCAGCTTCGGCCGATCCCGGTCGAAGTACGCCGGCGGCAGGTAGACGTGGGCCTCCCGGGCGGCGAAACCGCTGGCGGAGTTGTTCAGGCGGACGGTCGTGACCACGCCGGTGTCGCGCTGGCCGACGGACTTGAGGTCCTCGTAGGCCACCTCGTCGGGGATCGTCGTCGGGTCGAGCGAGGCGACGGTGGGATACAGCTGGTAGCAGATGTTGGCCTGCAGCAGCGCGGCGACGACCGCGACCAACGCGACGGGCAGTGTCCAGGCCACGGTGCGGCGGCGGGTGGCCAGGGGCTTGACGACGGCCAACATGGCCGCGTGCAGCGCCACCGCCGACGCGACGTAGATCGCCGCGGGCACCGCCTCGGGAAACGGCCGCCAGGCGACGCCGAGCGCGAACCAGATGCCGCCCACGATCGCCCACGCCACGGCGCCCGTCACCGCGACGGGGCCCAGGAGCCAGCGGCGGGGATTGCGGCGCCCGCGCGCGTTCTTCGGCGGGATGAGCATCACGGCGAGCGGGGCCGCCAGCAGCGCGATCGTCCCGGCCTGGGCGATCGGGCCCGTCAATGAGGTGTCCACCCGTCCCTTGATACTCGAAGCCGTCACCCCCGGGGGCGGGGGCGGTGCCGTTTTTCGCATCGGCGTGACACGGATCGCAATCCGCGATAATGTCTACATTTAGTTACTCAGATCACACATAGGGATCAAGGAAGGCACCAGTCACATGACGACTCAGCCCACTCAGAACGCCCCGCGCCGCGCCGTCATCGTCGGCGGCAACCGCATCCCGTTCGCGCGCTCCAACAAGGAATACAGCCACGCGTCGAACCAGGACATGCTCACCGCCGCCATCGACGGCCTCGTCGCCCGCTACGGCCTGGCCGGCGAGCGCCTCGGCTCCGTCTCCGCGGGCGCCGTGCTCAAGCACTCCCGCGACTTCAACCTCGTGCGCGAGTGCGTGCTCAGCTCCGCGCTCGACCCGGCCACCCCGGCGTTCGACGTGCAGCAGGCCTGCGCCACCGGCATGGAGGCGCTGTCCACCATCTCCAACAAGATCAAGCTGGGCCAGATCGAGGCCGGCATCGCCGGCGGCGTGGACACCACCTCCGACGCCCCGATCGCCGTGTCCGAGGGCCTGCGCAAGGCGCTTCTCGACGCCAACCGCCAGAAGTCCAACCTCGACCGCGTCAAGGCCCTGGCCGCCGTCCGCCCGGGCGATGCCGTCCCGGATCTGCCGAACACCGGCGAGCCGCGCACCGGCCTGTCGATGGGCGAGCACCAGGCGATCACCACCGCCGAGTGGGGCGTCACCCGCGCCGAGCAGGACGAGCTGGCCGCCGCGTCGCACCGCAACCTCGCCCGCGCGTACGAGGAGGGCTTCTTCGACGACCTGATCACCCCGTTCAAGGGCGTCACCCGCGACACCAACCTGCGCGCCGACACCACCGTGGAGAAGCTGGGCAAGCTGAAGCCGGTCTTCGGCCGCGGCCTCGAGGCCGAGCCGACCATGACCGCCGGCAACTCCACCCCGCTGACCGACGGCGCCTCCGCCGTGCTCATCTCCTCCGAGGAGTGGGCGGCCGAGCGTGGCCTGCCGGTGCTGGCCGACGTCGTCGACGTCGAGTCCGCCGCCGTCGACTTCGTCCACGGCGACGAGGGCCTGCTCATGGCCCCGGCCTACGCCACCCCGCGCCTGCTCGCCCGCCAGGGCCTGACCTTCGACGACATCGACTTTTTCGAGATCCACGAGGCCTTCGCGGCCACCGTGTGCTCCACGCTCAAGGCGTGGGAGGACGAGGAGTACTGCCGCGAGAAGCTGGGCCTGGACGGCGCGCTGGGCTCGGTCCCGCGCGAGAAGCTCAACGTCAACGGCTCCTCGCTGGCCTGCGGCCACCCGTTCGCCGCGACCGGCGGCCGCATCGCCGCCACCCTGGCGAAGATGCTGCGCGCCAAGGCCGACGAGACCGGCGAGGTCGCCCGCGGCCTCATCTCCGTCTGCGCCGCAGGCGGCCAGGGCGTCGTCGCCATCCTCGAGGCCCGTCCGTAACCCCCGCCGACACACACCACATAGGAGCATCTGACATGGCAGACAAGTACCAGGAACTCGTCACCGGCGGTCCGCTCACGGGCGTCGCCAAGTCCCTCGGCCTTCCTCAGCCGCCGCACCTGCGCCGCCACAAGGCCGGCGAGCCGCTGCTGAAGAACGACAAGGTCCTCGTGACCGGCACCGGCGCGGACGCCGATGCCGTCGCCGAGCAGCTGGGCGAGTGGGGCCTCGGCGTCCGCCGCGACTCGGCCGCCGACGACAAGGTCGGTGCAATCGTGGTCGTCGTCACCGAGGCCACCCGCCCGAAGGATCTGCAGGAGCCGGTCCTCGCCGCCGCGAAGCACCTGCGCAAGCTGGACAAGAACGGCCGCATCGTCTTCATCTCGCGCGCCAAGGCCGAGGCGGGCGCCGACGTCGACGTCGCGCTCAACGCCGCCCGCGGCGGCGTCGAGGGCCTGGTCCGCTCGATGGGCCACGAGGTCCGCGGCGGCTCCACCGCCAACGGCATCCTCATCCACGACGGCGTCGACGTCACCGCCCCGTCGGCGGTCGCCTCGCTGCACTTCTTCCTCTCCCCCCGCTCGGCGTTCATCGACGGCCAGTTCCTCACCGTCTCCTCCTCCGCCGGCGAGATCCCCGCCGACTGGGACAAGCCGCTGGCCGGCAAGGTCGCCGCGATCACCGGCGCCGCCCGCGGCATCGGCGCGGCCATCGCCCGCCGCATGAAGGACGACGGGGCCGACGTCATCGTCATCGACGTGCCCCCGGCCGGCGACGCCCTGTCGAAGGTCGCCAACGAGCTCGGCGGCCTGGCCCTGCAGCTGGACATCACCGCCGAGGACGCCGGCAACCGCATCGCCGACGCCGCCCAGCAGCGCTACGGCAAGCTGGACATCGTGGTCCACAACGCGGGCATCACCCGCGACAAGCTGCTGTCGAACATGGACGAGGCCAAGTGGGGCTCCGTCATCGCCGTCAACATCGAGGCGCAGCTGACCATGAACGAGCAGCTGCTGGCGCACGAGGCGTTCCAGGGCTCCCCGCGCATCGCCACCATGTCGTCGACGTCGGGCATCGCGGGCAACCGCGGCCAGACCAACTACGCCACCTCCAAGGCCGGCGTGATCGGCATGGTCGAGGCCACCGCCGACCGCATCGCCAAGATGGGCGGAAACATCAACGCCGTCGCCCCGGGCTTCATCGAGACCGACATGACCGCGATGATCCCGTTCGCCACCCGCCAGGTCGCACGCCGCCTGAACTCCCTGCAGCAGGGCGGCCAGCCGGGCGACGTCGCGCAGGCGATCGCGTTCCTGGTTTCCGACCGCGCCCTGGGCGTCAACGGCGAGGTTCTCCGCGTCTGCGGCCAGAACATCGTGGGCCAGTAGGGGGTTGGCAGTGACCGATCCGAACGCATCCATCCCCGCCAAGACCCTGCCGGCGGTGCCGTCGCTGGCCCCGCTGTACGCGAAGGCCGCGAAGGGCGGCAAGCGCACCAACCGCACGTCGAACCTGAAGGCCCCGGCTCTGGCCGTCAAGGGAGTCACGGTCGAGGCGGCGCGCGACGAGGAGTTCCGCCGCGTCGCCGGTGCGCCGGCCGTGGACCATCTGGCGAACGGCGCCTTCTTCGGCCACGTCCACTCGCTGATCATGCCGCTGCAGATGGAGCTCATGGCCGCGGATGATTTCCCGCTGCCGATGATGGGGCTGATCCACACCTCGAACACCTACCGCCAGCTGAAGCCGGTGCCGGTGGGCTCGGAGGTCGACGTGGAGGTCCGCGTCGCCGGGTTCCGCGCGCACCGTTCGGGCACGGAGGTCGTGCACGAGGCGACCGTTTCCCGGGGCGGCGAGGTCCTGGTCGAGGAGACCTCGGTCTACCTGGCCAAGGGCAAGCGGCTTGACGACGTCGAACCCCTCGCCGAGTCGGCCGGCGCGTCGAAGCGCCCGCAATTCAAGGTGCCGACCCCGACCGCGCAGTGGCGCGTCCCGGGCTCCATCGGCCGCACGTGGGCGAAGGTCTCCGGCGACTGGAACCCGATCCACGTCACGGGCCTGACGGCGAAGGCGCTGGGCATGCCCGGCGTCGTGGCCCACGGCATGTACACCGCCTCGCGTGCGCTGGCGGAGTCGAACGTGCCGGGCGGCGCCCCGTTCGAGTTCCACATCGAGTTCGCGGCGCCGGTCATCGTCCCGGCGACGGTGATGGTCGCCATCACCCGCGCGGGCGAGGTCGTCGACGGCGAGGGCCGCGGCGGCACCGACATCGTGGCGTGGGACCGCAAGAAGCGGCGCCCGCACTTCACGGGCAGCGTGCGCGACATCTAGCCGATCGCGAACGCGCGGTATTCCTCGACGGCCTTTCCGATTCCGGGAAGGCCGTCGACCCATTCCCGGACCTCCACGGCCGGCCCGGCGGCGCGTGGCTTGGCCGACCACATGCCCGCGATGCGCCCGCCCGCGAGCACGGCCGGGCCGGGGCCGACCTCCTCGGCGTCGGCGGGGTCGAGCACCAGCGACCGGTCGCCGTAGCCCAGCAGGTACTCATCGAAGGCCGGCAGCAGGCGGGCGTTGCGCGGTGGCCGGGCCGACCCCGACGCGGCCTCCTCCGCCGCGGCCGCGGCCATGACGTGTTCCCGCCCCTCCACCTCGACCGCCGCCAATTCATCCCCGGCGTCCGCGATGCCCCGGCGCACCAGGGTGACGGGCAGCCCGGTCCACCAGGCGACGTCCGCGTCGGTCACCGGTCCGCGGGCGGTGGCGTGCCGCACGACCACCTCGCGCACGGCAGCATCGCCCTCGAATCCGGCACCGGCGGGCACCCACGCCCCGAACGCGGTGAACGTCTCCTTGCCGTTCACCGGCGGCCCCTGCACCAGCACCCTCGCCTCGCACAGGTACCGGAGCATGTGCGAGCCGCGGTTCTCGCCCGCGTCGATGCCGATCGTCGCCAGCAGGGCATGCACCCCGGCGCGGGTCAGCGCCACCGCACCGCTTGGCGACGGCAACCGCACCGCTTCTTCGGCCGCCTCCTCGGGCAACCGCCCGGGATCGAGCGCGGCCTCGGCGACGAGGTCGCCGGAGCGGGCGACGTCGGATGCCGTCAGGCCCAGCGCCTCGCGGCGTTTTCCGATGCCGGACCACGCGCGGGGCGCGCAGAGCCGAGTCAGCCAATCGACGTCCTCGGCCGCCATGATGTGGTGCGTCCCGCGCATCGGCCACGTGCGGATGAGAGCCCCGGATTCCAGCGCGGCCTCCACGTCCGAGTACTTCGACGACCTGGTGCGCATGCCCACCGCCCACCGAGCCGCCTTCGCGTTCTGCCCCTGCAGCGCCAGCATGTGCCGCGCCACCGCGACGGGATCGGCGGCGCGGTCCTTCGCGGTGAGCAACTGCGCGCGGCACCGGGCGGCGCGCGCGGCGACGGGGGTGAGCGAGACCATCACGCCTCCAGCGCCTCCAGCGCCGCGTCCCGTGCGGCGGGCACCTCGGTCACGCCGTCGGAGTACAGGAAGTGCTTCGCGCCCGGCACCACGACGGGGTCGACGCCCAACCGCTCCGCCAGAGCCTCGGAGAAGACCTGCGGCACGATGTGGTCGTCATCCGACATGATCACGGTCACCGTGCCCAGGCGCGGCACCAGCGCCGGGGTGTCCACGCCGTCGCCGAGGAACGGGTCGAGCTGGCTCAGCGCGCCGCGCTCTTCGACCGTCCCCCGCTCCAGCTCATCGCCCTTCAGATCGAAGCCGGCGACGAGCACGAGCCCGGCGAGGGCTTGATCGGGGTTGTCGGCCAGATGTTGCAGCGTCGTGAAGCAACCGAGCGAATGGGCGACGACCACGGCGCCGTCCAGGGACCCCGCCTGCTCCGCGAGGGAGGCGGCCCAGGCCCGCGCATCGGGCCGCGACGGCTCCGGCAGAGCGACGCGGGTGACGGGGAAGCCCGCGCCGACCAGCTCGCCGGCCAGCCACGGGAACCAGTGCTTGGCGGGGTAGCCGTTGAAGCCGTGGACGATGACGGCGCGGGGGCCGCCGGAAAAGGCGGGGACCCCGTCCGGGAGGTCCGTGACGGGGTCGTGTCGCATGTCGTTCATGCCCGCGAGGGTACTCAATCCCAGGCGGCTTCGTCCGGGTCGACGCCGTGGGCGCGGGCGTCGGCCTCGATGGCGGCGACCAGCCACTTCGTCGGCGCCTCGCCGCCGTAGGTCTCCTGGAAACGGTCATCCGCCAGGTACATGCGGGCCAGGATCACCTGGCGGCCGTGGCCGCACTCGTAGTGCTTCTCCACGCCCGCGCGGTGCATGGCCGACACCTCGCGGCCGAGCTCCGAATCGGGGGCGGCACCGTCGCGGACCGCGTCCGCCAGCTTCGCCACCAGCGCATCCTGGTCGGCGTACATCCGCGCCCACTCCTCCTCGGAGCGGTTCGCGTTCGCCGCCGCGGACTGCGCCCAGGCGTCGGTGCCGCCCCAGCGGGCCTCGGCCTCGTCGGCGAAGTCCTGCCGCCACCCGCCGCCGAACTTCTCGGCCGCGGCGCGGGCGTCCATCGTCTTTCCGTCGTTCATGTCGATCTCCTCCAGCATCTCGTCGACCACGCCGATCATCCGGCGCAGATGCGAGGCGCGTTCGGACAGCAGACGCCGCTGGCGCTCCAGGTGATCCCGGACGTCGCCGCCGCCGTCGACCAGCTCGCGGACCTCCGACAGCGGCAGCCCGACTTCCCGGTACACCAGGATCTGCTGCGCGCGCCGGACGTCGGCGTCGACGTAGAGCCGATGGCCGCCGAGCGTCCGCCACGACGGCACCAGGAGTTCGATCGATTCCCAGTGCCGCAGCGTGCGCACGGTGACGCCGAGCAGCTCGGCGGTGTCGCCGATGGTCAGCTCGGTGCCGTCGCCGTCGTCTATGTCGTACTCGGGTCCGTCGCCGTATCCGTTGCCTCGCATGAACCGGACTCAATCACCTGACGTTGCGTCAGGTGCAAGCCCCAGTTCCGCGATCGCCTCCAGCGACGCCCGTGCGGAGGCCTCGTCGATGACGTCCATGGCGAACCCGTTCTGGATGAGCACGTAGTCCCCCACCTGCGCCTCCGGCACGTAGGCCAGGCAGCATTCGCGGGCGGTGCCGCCGAAGTCGAGGTCCGCCATGGGCATGAACCCCTCGCGGATGGCCAGGATCTTGCCCGGAACGCCAATGCACATGTCAGCGGTTTCCTTCCGTCTCTTCCTCCACCGTAACGCCCATCGCGCCCTCCGGCGCCGACGTGCACGGCAGGCACGGGTCTGCCGCGCGGATCGCGCCCTCGGCCCAGGCCTCGCCGTCGCCCGCGGCGGCCAGCGACGCGCGCAGCATCCCGGCCAGCCAGCCCTCGTTCTGGGCGGTGGGCGTGAGAATGCGGCAGCCCGTCACCGTGCCGCCGGCATCGACCTCGTACTCGTGGGCGAGCAGGCCGCGCGGGCCGTCGACCACGCCGATGCCCCTGCCCGGCCCCATGCTTTGCGACGCCTCCGTCACCGGATCCGCCGCAGAACCCGACAGCGACCCGCACAGGCCGATCAGCGCGCGCACCGAATCGGCGAGGGTGTCCAGCTGCGCGCGGAAGGGATCGCCCGCGCCGCCGCGGAACCGCATCCGCGACATCGGGCCGACGCGGTAGGGCCACTTCTCCCCCGCCACGTCGATGACCGGCCGCGGGTCCGGCGCGCCGGGTCGGCTCTCGGTCACGCGGGCCGCCCACTCGGCGGCGGGAACCGTCTCGCGGATGCCCGGGCCCATGAGCCCCACGTGGCCGCCCAGCGGATCGAGTTCTCCCCGGGCATCCACGACCGCGACGTCGAGCCCGTCGAACCGCTCCGCCGCAGAGCTCTCCGCGGATGGCACGGCGGCGATGAGGGACGCCAGGTCGTCGTCAAGCGCGGGCAGCTGCCCCGCGAGCTCGCCCAACGCCCCCGCATCGACGGGCACCCGCACCCCGCCGGGGACCGCGACGTCCGGAAAATGGCCCGGCGCGCCCGCCGCCGACATGGCCAGCTTGCCCAACCGGCGCAGGCGCACCGCCAACTCCCGGTCGCGGCCGATGAACCGCGACGCCAGGGAATCGAGCACGCTGCCGTGATGCAGCAGCAGCCGCTGATCCCGCACCGGCCGCGGCAGATCGCCCGGCGCGATGCCCGCCAGCGACTCCAGCGCCGCCACGCCCGCCAGGTGGTGGGCGACGGGGCAGATGCCGCATAGCATCTTCACCAAATCCGGCACGCCCGCGACGTCCTTGCCCACCAGCATCGGGTCCAGGCGCGGCAGGCCCGCGAGGTCGAAACGCGCGTCGACGACCGCCCCGGCGGCGTCGCGGACGACCACGACCTTCGCCTCGAACGGGTCGACCAGCTGGTCCAGGTGGATGGTCTCGCTCATGGGTTCACCGCTACCACAGACGGACTCCGTGCCACACTTGGGTCATGCATGAATTGGGGCTCCTGTCGGGAGTGGTCGAGGTCATCGCCGGGGCGGCCGACGGCCGGCGCGTGCGACGCGTGGCCCTCGACGTGGGCACCCGCGCCGGCGTCATCGAACACGCCCTCTATGCCGCGTGGCCGCTCGCCGCCGGAGGGACCGTGTGCGAGGGCGCCGACCTGGAGGTCGTGGTCATCCCCGCCACCGTATGGTGCCCGGCCTGCGAGGCCGAACGGGAAATCGACGAGTTCTTCGCCCTCGCCTGCCCCGAATGCGGCGCGCCCACCGCCGACCTGCGGCGCGGGCGGGAATTCGCCATCCGGGAAGTCGACGTCGACTCGGGGGCCTAGCCGGACGCCCATCGCTCCAGGACCTCCGCCGCCGCATCGACCGCGGCGGGCAGCCCGGCCGCGACCTCCGGGGTGAGGCGCACCTCCAGCTCCGCGCTGGCGCACACCACCCCCACGACGCCGACGTGCTCGGGTTCGTGGCCCAGCAGGCGCGCGGTGGCCAGCAGATCGAGCAGGCCCACCTGATGCGGCGACAGCTTCGAGCTGAGCAGCCGCGGCACCTGGTCGCCCTCGAGCACCACGACGTCGCCGGGCTCCCCCGGGCCGGTCAGGCCATCGAGGACGAGCAGCTTGTGGGCCTCGCCGACGACGCCCACCAGCTCCAGGCCGGAGGTGCCGCCCTCGACGAACGCGACGTCGCCGATCCGGCCGTCCGGGCCCGCCGCGATGTCGGTCGCGGTGGCCGTGGCGACGGTGACGTGGGACGGGACGCCCGGCGTCGCCGAGGCGCTGGTCAGGGGGACGAGGGAATCGACGTCGACGGCGGAGGGGGCGGGGGCGGGGGCTGAGTCCGTGGCCGATCCCGCATACCGCGCCTTGAGCAGCCGGAGGATCTCCAGCCCCGCGGCGTCGTCGCCCATCACGGCATTGCCGACGCCGAGGACCGTGATCGCCGGGCCGCTCACTTCGCCGTCCACCGGTTGGCGCGGGCCCACCGGAAGCGGCGGCGCCTCTCCTCGTCCTTCTTCGGCGGGCCGCCCCGATCGCCGTCGACCGGCTTGGCGTCGCGGTGCAACCACATGCCGCCGTTGATCATCGACGAGATGCCGCCGTGCTTCTCCACGACGTCGGAACGCACCGCCAGGTACACGTGGATGACCACGAACACCCAGATCAGGAACATCAGCACCGCGTGCACCAGACGGATGATCGGGATGCCGAACCAGTGCACCGGGTACGACAGGATCACGAAGAACCAGTTCGACTGGTCGTACAGCCCGAACAGCGCCAGGCCCGTCATCAACTGCAGCAGGCACATGACGTAAATGCCCGTGTACGACAGCTGCTGCAGCGGATTGTGCGCGATGTACAGCGGCGCGTGCCGCTTGATGAACGAGTAGTACAGGATCGTGTCCCACATGCCCTTGACGTCGGACTTCGAGTGGAACGGCAGCAGCGACCGCCACCGCGACTGCTCGCCGCGGGCGAAGAACAGCATGAACAGGCGGGCCAGGGCGACGCCGCACCACAGGAAACCGGCCGTGATGTGGATGAACCGGATGATGCCCATCAGGTAGCCCGTGTCGCCCGACGCCGCGGACGTCGCCGCGTCGGGGCCGAAGAACGGGTCCATGATGTACCAGCCGGTCGCCGACATCACCACGATGAGGAACACCGACGCCCAATGCTGGAACCGCAGGCCCGCCGACCACAGATCGACGCGCACGTACTCGTCGCCGTCGACGATCCGGCGCGGCTCCCCGGGGGCCCGCATCGAATCGGCGGACATCGCCTCCGCCTCGCGGCCGAGATCGGGGTGCGCGTCCGGGTTCTTCTCGGGATGCTTTTCCGGGTGCTTTTCCGGGGCGGTCATGATGTCACCGTCCTGAACAGCTCCGATCCGCCGACGTCCAGCACGTGGACCGCACAGGACATGCAGGGGTCGAAGGAATGGATGGTGCGGATCGGCTCCAGGGGCTGCTCCGGGTCGACCAGCGGGTGCCCGCCGGCCAGCGACTCCTCGTAGGGGCCGCGCTTGCCCTCCGGATCGCGGCCGCCGGCCAGCCACGTGGTGGGCACCACCGCCTGGTAGTTGCTCACCTTCCCGTCCTTGATGGACGTGAAGTGGCTGAGCATGCCGCGCGCGACCTCGGTGAAGGCCATGCCCGAACACTCGTCCGGCCAGCTCGACGGCTCCCACTTGCTCGCGTCGAAGACGTCGATGTCGCCGTTGCGGATGCCCTCGACGAACTTCGGCATGACCACCTCCGCCATGTACTCGGCGGTGGTCACCGCCTCCACCGCGCGGGCGTAGGTGCGGCCCGCCGTGGAGTTCATCTGCTCGATCCGGATGCCGAGCTTCCGCACGGCGTCGTCGACGAGCTTCTTCGTCCGCTTCTCGCCCTGGATGTACGCGTTGAGCACGCGGGCGACGGGCCCGACCTGGATCACGCGGCCGTCGTAGCGCGGCGCCTTCGACCAGGTGTACTTGTCGTTGTCGCCCAACCACTCGTACGGCGGCTTCGGGCCGGTGTAGTCGACGGTGGTCTCGCCGACGAGGGGGTGCAGGCCCTTGTCGTCGCCGTCCGCGTAGCTGAACCACGCCGAGGAGACGAACTCCTCGATCTTCGCCGGATCGAACGGCGCCACCTTGGAGTAGTCGCCGTCGAGGATGACGCCCGGCTTGACCTCCGGGTGCGCCGTTTCGACGCGCGACTTCGCCGGGTCGCCGCCGTACGTCGCGCCGGCCATGCCGACCGCCAGGAAATTCGGGGCGGAGGCGCCGATGTCGAAGTAGTCCTTGTACGCGCCCATGATCGCCACGGCGTCCGGGTAGTAGCAGTCGCGCACGAACTCGACCATCTCCGCGACCCACGTCTCGACCTGGTCGAGCTGGACCTGGTTGACGGTCTCGGACTTGTCGGGGTCGATGGAACAGGCCATGCCGCCGACCAGGAAGTTCGGGTGCGGGTTCTTGCCGCCGAACACGGTGTTGATGCGGATGATCGACCGCTGGAACTCCAGCGCGTCCAGGTAATGCGACACCGCCATCAGGTTCGCCTCGGGGGGCAGGCGGTAGTCGGGGTGATCCCAGTAGCCGCCGGTGAAGATGGACAGCTGCCCGGACTCGATGACCTGGTTCAGGGTCTCCTTGACCTTGGCGAACTTGTCGTGCGTGTTGCCCCGCCACTTCGACCCGATCGAGCGGGCGAACTCCAGGGCCTTGTCCACGTCGGCCTCCGCGGCCGACACCACGTTGACCCAGTCGAGGGCGTGCAGGTGGTAGAAGTGCACCGCGTGGTCGTGGATCTCCTGCGACCCGAGCACCAGATCGCGGATCCGGCGGGCCTGCGGCGGCGGGTTCGAGCCGATCGCGTCCTCCACCGCCACCACCGAGGCGATCGAGTGGACGCCCGTGCACACGCCGCAGATGCGGCCGACGAACGCCCAGACGTCGCGGGGGTCGCGCCCCTGGCAGATCTCCTCGATGCCGCGGAACATGGTCGTCTCGCTCCACGCCTCGGAGATCTTCCCGTTCTCGTGCTCCAGCTCGATGCGCAGGTGCCCCTCGATGCGGGTCAGCGGATCGATGACGAGTTTCTCGGTGGCCATTTAACTGTCCTTCCCCGGGGTGTTGTCGTGCGCGTCGACCGCACGGCCCGCAGAACCGGCGTCGGGACCGTCGCCGAACTTGGCGATCACCCGCTCATCGCCCGACTTCTGCCGGATGCCGATCTGCTTGATGGTGGTGATGCCCGCATGCGCCGCCACGCCCGCGGCCGCGACGCCGACGGCGCCCAGGCCGACCTTCGCGGCGGTGGACTCCACCCCGAAACCGGTGATGTTCGGCAACTCCTCGTAGAACGGCGAGAACTTGTCGAAGAAGTCCTTCTCCGTGCAGCCGATGCACGGGTGGCCCTGGCCGATGGGCCAGCCCGACTTGAGGTTCCACTGGATGATCGGGCACGGGCTGAACGTCGACGGGCCCTTGCAGCCGACCTCGTACAGGCACCAGCCGTTGCGGGCGCCTTCATCGTCGAAGGTGCGCACGAACTGGCCCGCGTCGAAGTGCGGGCGGCGCGGGCACGAGTCGTGGATCCGCTGGTCGTAGGCGAACAGCGGACGGCCCTCGGCGTCGACCTTCGGCGCCTCGCCGTGCGTCAGGATGTACGTGATCGTGGCGGTGATGACCTCGCCGATCGGCGGGCAGCCGGCCACGTTGATGACCGGCTTGTCCTTGATCAGCTCGTCGACGCCGACCGCGCCGGTCGGGTTCGGCTTCGCCGCCTGCACCGAACCCCACACCGCGCACGCGCCGACGGCCAGGATCGCCGTGGCGTTCTCCGCGGCCTCCCTGAGCACCTGCTCGGCGGACTTGCCGCCGATGGTGCAGAAGATTCCGTCGCCCTTCATCGGCACCGAGCCGTTGACCACGAGAATGTGCGGCTCCGCGTTCGCGTCGTCCAGCGCCTTCTCGGCGGCGTGGCCCGACGGCGCCATCAGCAGCTCGTTGTACGGCATGGACAGGCGGTTGAGCACCAGATCCTCCACCGTCGAACCGCCGGAGCGCAGCGTCGATTCCATGCAACCCGTGCATTCCTGCAGCTGCAGCCACACCACGTTGGGCTTCTCCACCGCGCCGAGCTTGTCCGCGATCTCCTGCGCCGCCGGCGTCAGCTCCTGCGCACCGGCCATCGCGGGCGACCCCGCGGCGAAGATCGCGGCGAGCCCACCGCAGAATTTCATGAAGTCGCGGCGCGAAACGCCCGACCTCTCCAGATTCTCGGCGAGCGTCTCACCCCGCCAACCATCCCCGATATTCACTTCAGTGTCCTCCCAGTCCAGGATGTTTCCGAGGACCGGCACCGCAACCGGCGGTGCGCACCCCCGTCGTAGTCGAAAAGCGCGGGCGAATTCGCGGCCCGCCGGTTCGTCGTAAAGCAAGTCTTCGCGGAGCGCGTCGTCGTAAAGCAGGCAAAGGACGTGGGGCGCGCGGCAATCATTGCCCGTCCCCCTCCGACAACCACTCCAGCCACGGGCCCAGGCCCTCGCCCGTCTTGGCGGAAACCTCGAACACCTTCGCGCCCGGATTGACCTTGCGCAGGTTCGCGAGGAACAGGTCCATGTCGAAATCGAGGTACGGCAACAGATCGATCTTGTTGACCGCCACCGCCTCCACCGACCGGAACATCACCGGGTACTTAAGGGGCTTGTCCTCGCCCTCCGTGACGGAATACACCATCATCTTCCGGTGCTCGCCGACCTCGAACTCCGCCGGGCACACCAGGTTGCCCACGTTCTCGATGAAAACCAGATCCAGCTCCGCCAGATCCAGGCCCTTCAGCGCCGAAGAAATCATCGGCGCATCCAAATGGCACTCGCCGCCGAAACCGTTGCCCGTGTTGAGCAGGGAAATCTGCGCCCCGAAACCCTCCAGCCGCTCCGCGTCCAGCGGGGTCTCGATGTCGCCCTCGATCACCCCGACCCGGACCTTGCCCTTCAGGTCCTCCAGCGCATGGCGGAGCAGGGCGGTCTTCCCCGAGCCCGGGGAGCTCATGACGTTGATCGCGGTGACGCCGTGGGCGTCGAAAAGCGCGCGGTTCTCCGCGGCGCGGACGTCGTTCTCCGTGAAGATGTCCTCGAGGATCTGCACGCGCTCGCGGCCGGTGTCGTACCCGGAGTGATCGCCGTGGTCGTGCTCGTGCGCATGGCCGTGGTCATGGTGGTGTTCGCGGCCATGGTCATGGTCATGGTCGTGGTGGTCGTGGTGGTGATGGTGCTCGTGCGGATGATCTCCATGGTCGTGCGCATGCACCGTGCCGTCGTCGTGCCTGTGGAAGCGACCCATCTCACGCTCTTTCCCGCGTTGGCTCCAGTTCGATGTCCAGAACCCGAAACTCTTCGCCGCCCACGACTTTCGCCGGCTGCCCGCAGATCCGGCAGTCGAACCCCCACGACTCGGGCATCTCCGCGACGTGTCCGGCGGGGCATTCCAGCACCACCGGCTTCCAATCCACGTCGAGACGGGAAGCGCCGAGGTTGGTGTCCTTGACCACGAACCTCCAGGCATGGGCCAGAGTTTCGGGCACCACCTGACGGAGTGCGCCGACTTCCAGCCGGACGACCAGGACTTTTCGGTTATCGGCAGCCTTGGCCACGATACGGGCCAGTTGCATGCTCAAGGCTACCTCATGCATGTGCCCAACCTTAGACCGGTATTTGAAATACTTGAAACGAGATGCGGTAGCACAAGTAGCGAAAAGCCCCTGACCTGCACTGACGACGCTCCCAACCGGGGGGGTTATGTTGGGCACATCCGCGAAATCCGTCGCGAACAAGTGTTACGCGGGGCGATTCGGGCGTGGTTTTCGGCCCGCGCGTTGGGGCCGGCGGCGGGGCGGGCGTTGGGGCCTGCGAAGGGGTGGGCGTTGGGGCCGGCGAAGGGACGGGCGAAGGGACGGGCACCGCAAACCCGACATCCACCGCCGGACGTCAGGATGGGTTTCGTGCCGGCGACGGAAACCAGCCGCCGTTGACGGAAATCGGAGATCGGGCATCGGCCACCACGCATCGGACATCGATGTTGAACCCCACCCGTCGGAGAACCGCGCCGTAATCGGACGCCCGGAACACGGCGCCCCACCGTCCCAGGAACCTGAGAAATTCATACACACCTTTCGTTGCTCTCCGGCGCCCAAAACCGGGGTTTTGACCGAAATCGAGCAACGAAAGGTGTGTATGAATGCGCCAAGTGCACCAGCGTGACCCATGTGGCGAATGGTGCGGGGGTTTCGGGGCGGATCGACAGGGTTCCGGGCGGACGTGCGAGGTTCGGGCGGCCGTGCGAGGTTCGGGCGGCCGGCGGGTGAGCGACGCCCCTCCCGCCCCGCACATATCCGCGCCCCACCCACCTGAGCTGCACGCATCCGCGCCGCTCCCACCCCGCACATATCCGCGCCCCACCCACCTGAGCTGCACGCATGCACGCCCCACCCGCCTGACCTGCACCGATGCGCGCCGCACGACCGCGTTAAGCTGGCCCCATGACCGAAATCCGGCGCGAACACCTGCTGCGCGGGGTGATCCAGGGCGTGGGCTTCCGCCCGCACGTCGCCGCCGTCGCCGCCCGCCACCGCGTCACGGGATTCTGCGGCAACGACGACCGCGAGGTCTTCATCGAGGTCCAGGGCGAACCCGCGGAGGTCGACACCTTCATCCGCGACGTGCTCGCCGACGCCCCACCCCTGTCGCGCATCATCGGCCACGAGGTCCGCGACCTCCCGCCCCTCGACTCCCCCGCCGCACCCGACGGCCCGCCGTTCGCCATCCTCGAATCCCGCCGCGCGCCCGGCGCCCCCACGCTCCTCCCGCCGGACGTCGCCACCTGCCCCGATTGCCTGGCCGAGCTGCGCGATCCGGGCGACCGCCGCTTCGGGTACCCGTTCATCACGTGCGTCAACTGCGGCCCGCGGCTGACCATCATCGAGGACGTCCCCTACGACCGGCCGAACACCACCATGCGGGAGTTCCCCATGTGCCCGGCCTGCGCCGCCGAGTACTCCGATCCCGGCAATCGCCGCCATCACGCGCAGCCCATCAGCTGCTTCGATTGCGGGCCGCGGCTGTGGCTGGAAGAACCCGGGACCGGCTCCGGCGCCGCCCCCACCACCCAAACCCCACCCCCCGACCGCTCACCGGAGTTCATGGGCACGACCATCGCCCGCGCCCGCGAGCTCCTCGACGCGGGGAAGATCCTGGCCGTCAAGGGCATCGGCGGCTTCCACCTCATGTGCGACGCGGCCAACGAGGACGCCGTCGCCGAGCTGCGCCGCCGCAAGCACCGCCCGGCGAAGCCCTTCGCGGTCATGGCCCCGGACGCCGACGCCGCACACCGGCTCGCCGACTTCCCGGACACCGCGCTGCTCACGTCGCCGGCGCATCCCATCGTCATCGCCCCGATGCGCGACGGCGCCCCGCTGGCCCCGTCGGTCGCGCCCGGCCTCGGCGACGTCGGCGTGATGTTGCCGTATTCGCCGCTGCACGAGTTGCTCGTCGCCAAGCCGCTCGTGGCCACGTCGGGCAATCCGCCGGGCGAGGCGCTCTGCCACGGCAATGCGTCGGCGCGGGCGCGGTTGGGGCATATCGCGGATGCGTTTCTGCTGCACGATCGCGGCATTCACGTGCCCGTCGAGGATTCCGTCTGCCTCGGCGACCGCCCCATCCGCCGGTCGCGCGGCTTCGCACCGCTGCCGCTGCCGTTGCCTTTGCCTCCGGCTTCTTCGCTTGACGACGGCCCGCCGCCACCTCCCATCCTCGCCGTCGGCGGTGAGCTGAAGAACACGTTCGCCGTGGTCGACGGCGGCGGTGGCGGGGCCGGCGGTGGCGAGGGCGAAGGTCTCGCGCATGTGTCGCCGCACATCGGGGACATGCGGTCGGCGGTGACGCAGGCGGCGTACGGCGAGGCGGTGGAGCGGATGCTGGGCATGCGCCGCGCCGAGCCGGGGCTGGTCGTCCACGATCTGCACCCCGATTACGCGACCACGGCGTGGGCGGAGCGGTGGGCCGGCGAGCGGGGCATCGACATGCTGGGGGTGCAGCACCACTACGCCCACGCACTGGCGCTGCTGGCCGAGCACGGCATCGCGGAGGGGCCGGCGATCGTCGCGGCGCTCGACGGCACCGGCTACGGCACCGACGGGACGATTTGGGGCGGCGAGATTCTCACGCTCGGCGGTGCTGACGGCGAGGGCCTTGGTGACCTGCGCCAATGGGAGCGCACCTGGCACGTGCCCCCATTCGATTTCGCCGGCGGCGACCGGTCGGTGGCGCGTCCGTGGCGGACGTTGGCGTGCATCGCCGCGTCGTGGGGGCTGGATCTTCCGGTGGCCGAATTGGCGGGCGCCGCGGCCGGGGCCGAACTCGCGCTGCTCGAATCGCAGCTGGCCGCGGGCGTCGGCGTCGTGGCGTCGACGTCGCTCGGCCGCATCTTCGACGCCGCCGCCGTGCTCGCCGGGTGCGGCGCGGACTGGCCGGACGGCGCCGTGACCTACGAAGCCCAGGCCGCCATGGAATTCGAGCACCTGGCACGCACCGCCCTGAACGACGGCCCTGACGCCCCTGCATCCATCGCAACCGGCTCCGCGACGACGCTCCCCGAGCTGTTCCTGGAGCTCGCCGAACCCGATGCACCACCGGCCGCCCGCGCCCTCCGCTTCCACCGCGGCCTGGCGCGCATCATCGGCGAGCACATAGCGGCGGCCGCCGACGCCGCAGGCACGGGAATCGTCGGCGCGACGGGCGGCTGCGCCCTGAACCGGATCCTCATGGCCGAGCTTCGCGACAACCTCGCCGCCCGCGGGTTCGACCTCCTCGAGCACCGCGTCGTCCCCGCCAACGACGGCGGGCTCAGCGTGGGCCAGGCGATGGCCGGGCTGCTGGCGACGCGGGGACCGTCGTAAAGCGTCCGCTCAGCAGATGCGCGGCAGCGGATCGCCGACCAGCATGTCCACCATGCGGGTGCCGCCGAAGCCGGTGACCAGCACGACCGACGCGGCGGGCTCGGCGACGACGCGGCCGATCACGCGGGCACCGGGCGCGCCGGCGACATGCAGCGCGGCGACGGCCTCGTCCGCGGCGGCCTCCGGCACGACGGCGGTGAACGTGCCCTCGTTGGCCACGTACAGCGGGTCGATGCCGAGCATGTCGCAGGCGGCGCGGGTCATGTCCCGGACCTCGATCGAGGCGTCGTCCAGCGCGATGCCCTTGCCGGAGCCGCGGGCGAGCTCGTTCATGACCGTCGCCACCCCGCCGCGCGTTGCGTCGCGCAGGAAACGGACGTCGGGCACGGCAGCGAACAGCGCCTCGACCAGCCCGTTGACCGCGCGGGTGTCGGACTGGATGGGGGCGTCGATGGCCAGGTCGCCGCGGGCCATCATCACCGCCATGCCGTGGTCGGCGATCGGGCCGGAGACGATGATGCGGTCTCCCTCGGCGATCTCGCCGTAGCCGGTGCGGCGGCCGGCTGGCACCACGCCCACCCCCGCCGTGGTGATGTACATCTTGTCGCACGCGCCGCGCGGCACGACCTTCGTGTCGCCGGCGACGATGTCCACCCCCGCGGCCTCCGCGGCGCGGGCCATCGACCCGACGATGCGGCGCAGCACGTCGATGGGCAGGCCCTCCTCCAGCACGAACGCGGCGGTGATGGCCTTCGGCACCGCGCCGGCCACCGCCAGGTCGTTGACCGTGCCGTTGACCGCCAGGTCGCCGATGTCGCCGCCGGGGAACTCGATCGGGTTGACCACGTAGGAGTCCGTGGACATGGCCAGGCTCCCGGGCTCCGCCCCCAGCATCCCGTCCAACGGCAGCACGGCGGAGTCACCGCCGTCGGGCAGGACGTCGCCGCCGAAGATCTCCCAGAAGACGTTCTCCACCAGCGCCGCCGACGCCTTCCCGCCGGCGCCGTGGGCCAGCGTCACGTGGTCGTCGAGCAGCCTGTGCCCGCGCCCCCGCACGCGCCCGATGTTGGCGTTGACCCGGTCCTCGTCGACGTTGAGGCGGTTCTTGGGATCCACTCGTTCTCCTGTTGTCCGGGTCAGCTCGGGCGGGAGCCCAGCTCGACGGTGACCTTCCGGTCGATGCGGCCGAAGTTGTAGTACGCGGCGCAGGCGCCCTCCGGCGAGACCATGCACGTGCCGATCGGCGTATCCGGCGTGCACGCGGTGCCGAACACGCGGCACTCCCACGGCTTGATGCGGCCGGTGAGCACCGACCCGCACTCGCACGCCACGGGATCGGGGATCAGGGCGCCGGGGACGGTGAAGCGCTTCTCCGCGTCCCACTTCGCGTACTCGTCCGCGATGCCCAGGCCGGAGTCGTCGAGCCAGCCCAGGCCACGCCACTCGAAACGGTCCCGCACCGTGAACACGCGGTCCAGCAGGGCCTCTGCGGCGGGGTTGCCCTCCGGCCGGACCACGCGGGCGTACTGGTTGCCCACCGTCGCCCGGCCAGCGGCGACGTCACCGGAGACGAACTGCTTCAGCAGCATGTCCACCGCCTGCAGGATGTCCAGCGGCTCGAAGCCGGCCACCACGCACGGCAGGCCGAACTCCTCCGGCAAGAAGTCGAACGCCTTCGTGCCCACCACCGTGGCCACGTGGCCGGGGCCGATGAACCCCTCGACCTGCGTTTCCCCGCCGTCGACGATCGCCCGCAGCGGCGGCTCGATGGTGACGTGGTTGGAGAACACGGAGAAGTTCGGCACGTCCTTCCGGCGGGCCGCCTCCAGGGTCACCGCCGTCGACGGCGCCGTGGTCTCGAACCCCACCGCGAAGAAGACGACGTGCTTGTCCGAGTTCTCCTCCGCCAGCTTCAGCGCATCCAGCGGCGAATACACGAAGCGCACGTCGGCGCCCTTCGCGCGGGCGTCGAGAAGAGAACCGTCCGAGCCGGGCACGCGCATCATGTCCCCGAACGTGGCCAGGATGACGTCGGGTTGGGCGGCGAGCCACAGCGCATCGTCGACGCGGCCCATCGGGATGACGCACACCGGGCAACCCGGGCCGTGGACCAGCTCGATGGCCTCCGGCAGCAGGTTCTCCAGCCCGTAGCGGTAGATCGTGTGGGTGTGGCCGCCGCAGACCTCCATCAGCGAGATGGGCCCGTCCAGCTTGGCGGCGTTGGACTCGATGGACCGGAGCAGCTTCTTCGCGCCCTCCGGATCCCGGAATTCATCGACGTACTTCACGGTGCTCCCCGCTCATTCGATCCGGCTGGTGGTGAATGAATCGACTTCGTCGGAAAGCACGTCGCCGCCCAGCCGCTCGATTTGCGTCAGGGTCTGCGCCGCCTCCTCCTCGTCGATCTTGCTCAACGCGAAACCGACGTGGACCAGGACCCAGTCCCCCACCGCCAGCGACTCGTCGAGGAGCAGGTCCGTGGCGATCATCCGCTCGACGCCACTGATGGCCACTTTCGCGCGGGCGGGGTCGGGGATGTCGACGATCTGGGCTGGGATGCCGAGGCACATGACGTTCTCCACGTTCTTCGGGTGACGCTCCCGGACCGGCCGGCTGAGCCGCATCCGGGTTTCCAGTCCGACCATACAACTTCCGCCGGATCGCCCGCGGCGCCGCGAAGGGGCCGCGCGCCGATGGTGAACCCGCGTAACATCGTGTGTCACCGGTCACAGATACGAACCCTCCAGACGGAGAGACGAGACAGGAGCGACCATGACGCACCGCACCACCCGGATCACCGCCGCCGCACTCGGCGCCGCGGCCCTGACCCTCGGCCTGGCGGCCTGCGCCGACGACGGCGCCGGCACCGGCTCGGGCTCGGGCTCGACCACGGTCACCGACGCCGCCTCGACCGCGGCCGAGACCACCTCCGCCGCCCCCGCCGGCGAAGGTTTCGCCACCGCGGCCCTGAAAACC
The DNA here is from genome assembly GCF_001056295.1 of Corynebacterium halotolerans. GTDB lineage: Bacteria > Actinomycetota > Actinomycetes > Mycobacteriales > Mycobacteriaceae > Corynebacterium > Corynebacterium hansenii. The sequence continues at coordinate 69,191 of NZ_JVMD01000026.1, read as the reverse complement.
CCGGACGGCTCCGACGCCGGCACCGTCACCTTCGCCGAGGACGGCGACCGCGTCACCGTCACCGTCGAGGCCCGCGGCCTCGAGCCCGGGTTCCGCGCGTTCCACGTCCACTCGATCGGCAAGTGCGAGCCGAACAGCAAGGCCCCCGACGGCGAGAAGACCGGCGACTTCCTCTCCGCCGGCGGGCACCTGATGGGCGACTCCGAGAACGTCGGCCACGGCAACCCCGACGCCGCCCCGGGCCACGCGGGCGACATGCCGTCGCTGCTGGTCGCCTCCGACGGCACGGCCCGCATGACCTTCACCACCGACCGCCTGACCAAGGACCTGCTTTTCGACGGCGACGGTTCGGCCGTCATGGTCCACGCCGGCCCGGACAACTTCGCCCACATCCCCGAGCGCTACGCCCCCGACGGGCCCGACGAGGACACCAAGAAGACGGGCGACGCCGGCGACCGCGCGCTGTGCGGCGTGGTGGAGAAGTCGGCGAACTGACCCCCTAGCGGTCGCGCACGGCGTGCAGGGGCGACGTCGCCGCCGCCGTGACGCGGTCGCCGACGGCGAAGCGGGCGGGGCCGTGCTCGCGGGCGATGAGCTTTTCGACGTCCCCGGCCTCGCCGATGCTCAGCGCGTACTTGGTCGAATGCCCGGAGTACTCCACCGTTTCGACGGTCCCGGCGACCCCGGCCCCGTCCCCCGTGCCGGCCCCGCCCTCAGTGCCGGCGCCGTCACCGCGGGTCAGGGCGACCTGCTCGGGCCGGACCATCACCGCGACCTCGTCCGCCGACGTGCCCGCCGGGACGTCCGCGGTGCCCAGGGCGCTGCGGGCGATCGGACCGTCGACGCGTCCGCGCAGCAGCGAGCACGTGCCCACGAACCCGGCGACCCACGCCGTCGCCGGCTGTGAGTAGACCTCCTCCGGGGCATCGCACTGGATGATGCGCCCCGATTCGACGATGGCCACGCGGTCCGCGGTGGACAGCGCTTCGTCCTGGTCATGCGTGACCAGCAGGCCGGTCGCACCGTGGGCGGCGAGAATGTCGCGGACCTCGCCGCGCAGCCGGGTGCGCAGGGCGGCGTCGAGGGCGGAGAACGGCTCGTCGAGGAGCACCAGATCCGGGTTCGGCGCCAGCGCCCGCGCCAGCGACACCCGCTGGGCCTGGCCGCCGGACAGCTCGGACGGCATGCGGTGCGCCAATTCGGGGATGCCGACGATCTCCAGCAGCTCCATCACGCGGTCCGGCACGCGGCGGCCGCGGCGCGTGAACGGCAGGCGGGGCAGCCGGCGGCCGAGACCGAAACCGACGTTGTCGGCGACGTCGAGGTGCGGGAACAGCGACGCATCCTGCGGCACCAGCCCGACCCGCCGGCGCTCCGGCGGGACGCCCGAGGGTCCGTCGACGACGCGGCGGCCGGCCAGGTGCACCGTGCCCGCGGTGGCGGGCATGAGCCCGGCGAGCACGCGCAGCAGCGTCGTCTTGCCGCAGCCGCTCGGGCCCAGCACCGCCAGCAGCTCCCCCTCCGCGACCTCGAGATCGATGTCGCGGAGCACCGGGGCGCCGTCGTATCGGGCGCAGAGCCCGGAGATGGACAGCGCGGGCGGGGCGGGGGTCTGGGGGCGGGCGTCGGTCATCGCGATCCTCCGGGGTTTCGGGCGAGCACCAGGGCGGGCACCGCGGCGGCCGCGATGAGCATCAGCGCATACGGGGCGGCGGCCCCGTAGGCGGCGATGTCGGACAACTGCCACAGTCGGGTCGCCAGAGTATCGACACCGGTGGGGCGCATCATCAAGGTGGCGGGCAGTTCCTTCATCACCGTCAGCGCCACCAGCATCGCGCCGGCGGCGATCCCGGGCCACGACAGCGCCCCGGTCACCTCCGCCCACGTGCGCGCCGGCGACCGGCCGAGCGTGCGCGCGGCGTCCTCCAGCGACTCCGGCACCTGCGCGATCGACGTGCGCACCGACCCCATGGCCTTGGGCACGAACAAGATGCCGTAGGCGATCACCAGCAGCCCGAGGGTCTGGTACAGCGCGGGCACCGCGGCCAGTGCCAGGTAGACCATCGACAGGCCGAGCACGATGCCCGGCAGGCCATGGCCCAAAAACGTCGCGGTCTCCAGGCCGGACACCAGTCGCGACCGGCGGCGGGCGGCGAGGATGCCGATCGGCAGCGCCAGCACCGTGGCCACCACCGCCCCCGCGAAACCCAGGAACACCGTCGTCCGCGCCGCCGCGAACATGCGCTCCACCTCGATCTCGTGCCCGGCGACGCTGCGCGCCAGACGATCCAGGAGCACGTACACGGGTACGCCGACGGAGGCGACGAAGACCGTCGCCAAGCCCAGGCAGACCCCGGCCTGCCCGGCCCCCGACAGCCGGACCGGCGGCGCCTGATCGCCCCGCACGCGGATGGCCGCGGCCGGGCGGCGCAGCGCGCGCTCGAACGCGACGACGACCAGCGCCATGAGCACCAGCAGCAGCGACAGCACCATGGCCAGCTCGCGGTTGAAGGTGCCGGCGAAGGCCGTCTGCACGGCGGGGGTCAGCGTCGGGAAGCGCATGATGGCCACGACGCCGAACTCCGAGATCGCGTACAGCGCCACCAGCAGCGCCCCCGCGCCGGCGGCCGGGGCGATCTGCGGCAGGGTCATGGTCAGGAAGGCGCGCAGCGGCCCGAGGCCCAGCGTCCGCGCGACGTCCTCCACCGCCGTGTCGGCGCGGCGCAGGGCGGCGGCGACCGGAAGCGTGACGTACGGCGTGGTCACCAGCACCAGCACCAGCAGCGAACCCCAGTACCCGCGCAGCGGCGTCGCGCTCACCCACGCCAGGCCCGCCACGTACGACGGGATGGCCAACGGCAGGGAGGCCGCCACCCACCACCAGCGGCGGCCCACCAGATTCGTGCGCACCAGCGCGAACGCCGTGGGCACTCCCAACAGCAGGGTGCCCGCGACCGCGCCGCCCGTCAGCGCGAGAGTGTTGGCCGTCAGCCGCAGGGTCCGCGGCCGCAGCAGCGCATCGGCGATCCGCTCACCCGGCGCCGCCAGCGCCTCGCCCAACAGGAACATCAGGGGCGTCGCCACCACCGCGACGGTGAGGATGGCCAGCGTCACCAGGACGGGATTGGCGCGGCCGGGCAGTCCCGCGCCCACCCGGAAACGCCGAAACGGCCGGCGCGCCGAAGCGCGACGGCCGACGGTGTCGGAGACGGCGATCAATTGACGGTCAGACCGGCCTCATCGATGAGGGCGGCGGTCTCCTCGACGGTGCCGAGCTTCGACAGGTCGACGTCCGGGACCTTCAGGGAATCGAGCGCGGGCACGCCCTCCGGGCCCTTGATGCCCTCGACCAGCGGGTACTCGTAGGTCTTCTCGGCGAAGTACTTCTGCGCCTTCTCGGACAGCAGGAACTCGACGAACTTCTTCGCGTCCTCGCGCTCCGCGGCACCGGTGAGGATGCCCGCGCCGGTGGCGTTGACCAGGCCGGCCAGGTCGCCGTCGGCGCCGAACTTCAGCTGGGCGCGCATCTTGTCGGCGCCCTGCTCGGAGGCCGCCGAGTACCAGTAGTAGTGGTTGATCAGGCCGATCTGCGCCTCGCCCTTGTTAACGGCTTCGAGAACGTCGCCGTTCTTCTCGTAGGTCTTCGGCTCGTTCGCGGCGAGCTTCTTCAGCCAGTCGCGGGCGGCGTCCTCGCCCTCGGTCACGCGCATGGCGGTGACGAAGGACAGGAAGGAGGCGTTGCCCGGGGCGATGGCGATCTTGCCCTTCCACTTAGGGTCGACCATGCCGGCGGCGGTGTCGGGGGCGTCGGCCTCGTCGACCGACTCCTTGTCGTACGCCACCACGCGGGCGCGGCCGGTGACGCCGACCCACTTGCCCTCCTCGGAGGAGAAGCCGGAGGGAACCTTCTTCATCAGGTCCGCGGGGGCGTCGGCGAGCATGCCCTTGTCCTGCAGCAGGCCGAGCGCGCCGGCCTCCTGCGAGAAGAAGACGTGGGCGCGGGTGTTGTCGCCCTCGGTGAGCAGCAGCTGGGCCTGCTCGGCGGTCTTGCCGTAGCGGACCTCCGTCTCGATGCCCGTCTCCTTCTTGAAGTCCTCGATCAGCGGGGCGACCAGGTCTTCGCTGCGTCCGGAGTAGATGACCAGGGGGCCGTCGGCGGGCGCGGCGCCCTTGCCGTCGGTGCCGGTGCCTTCGTCCGTGCCGCAGGCGACGAGGCCGGCGGCGAGACCGCAGACCGCGACTGCGGCGGCGGCCAGGCGCGTGGTGAAGCGCATCAGTGAACCTCTTTTGTGGTGTCGATGGGGAAGCTCTGGGGCAGTCCGCGGGGACTGCGGGCCGCGAAAACCGAACATCGATCAACGAGCCCGCGTAAGGCTAACCTGCTCTCAATGCTTTTGCCAAGGGTTGCCGTTCAGCTTTGGAAACCCTTTGCGAACGATCCCGCCCAGGAAACCCTGACCTGTGGAAACGCCGCGGGCTCACGCCGTTCCGCTGCGCCAACGGGTGCACCCCCGCCTCCGCGGCGGAGGTCGGGGGTGCGAAAAGACCGGGTTTCGTTTCAGCGCGCGCTCAGAGAATGTCGCCCGGCTGGTAGGCGGCGGCTTCGGGGTGCTTTGCGACGAGCTCGTTCACCCGCGCCACCACGCGATCGACCTGGGATTCCGCGGCGCCGATGAAGGCGTGGCGGTCGGCCAGCGCCGCGCGCAGGCCCTCCTCGTCGAGCGGGATGCGGGAGTCGGCGGCCAGGCGCTCGACCAGCGACTGTTCCGCGCCCTTCTCGCGCATGTCCAGCGCCGAGCCGACGGCGTGCTCCTTGATGACCTCGTGCGCCTCCTCGCGGCCGACGCCCGCCCGCACGCACGCCATGAGCACCTTGGTCGAGGCCAGGAACGGCAGGTAGCGCTCCAGCTCGCGGTCGATCATGGCGGGGAAGGCGCCGAACTCGTCGAGGACGGTGAGGAACGTCTCGAACATGCCGTCCATGGCGAAGAACGCGTCCGGCAGGGCGACGCGGCGGACCACGGAGCAGGACACGTCGCCCTCGTTCCACTGGTTGCCGGCCAGTTCGGAGAGCATGGTCATGTAGCCGCGCAGGATGACCTGGAAGCCGGTGACGCGCTCGCAGGAGCGGGCGTTCATCTTGTGGGGCATGGCGGACGAGCCGACCTGGCCTTCCTTGAAGCCCTCGGTGACGATCTCGTTGCCCGCCATCAGGCGGATGGTGGTGGCCAGGGACGACGGGCCGGCTCCGAGCTCGACGAGGGCCGAAAGCGCATCGAAGTCGAGGGTGCGCGGGTAGACCTGGCCGACCGAGTCGAAGACGCGGGTGAAGCCCAGGCCCTCGGCGATCTCCGTTTCCAGCGAGGCCAGGTCGGCCTCGTCGCCGTCGAGCAGATCGAGCATGTCCTGGGCCGTGCCCATCGGGCCCTTGATGCCGCGCAGCGGGTAGCGGGAGATCAGATCCTCAATGCGCTCGATGCCCAGCAGCATTTCATCGGCGGCCGACGCGAAGCGCTTGCCCAGCGTGGTCGCCTGCGCGGCGACGTTGTGGGAGCGGCCCGCCATGACCAGGGACTGGTACGCGGCGGCCTTCTCGGCGGTGCGGGCGACGACGGCGACGGCCTTGTCGCGCACCGCCCGCAGCGACTGCAGGATCTGCAGCTGCTCGACGTTTTCCGTCAGATCGCGGCTGGTCATGCCCTTGTGGATGTGCTCCGTGCCCGCCAGGGCGCAGAACTCCTCAATGCGCGCCTTGACGTCATGGCGCGTGACGCGTTCACGCTCGGCGATGGAGTCGAGGTCCACCTGCTCGATGACGGCCTCGTACTTCTCGACGGTCCCCTCCGGCACCTCGATGCCGCGCGCCGCCTGCGCCTTCAGCACGGCGAGCCACAGCCGCCGCTCCAGGATGATCTTGTGCTCGGGGCTCCACAGCTCCGCGAGTTCCGCGGACGCGTAGCGGTTCGCCAGGACGTTTGCGATCTTCTTCTTGTTGTTGGCCACGCCCCAAGTATTCCATGTGGCCCGGACCGCCCCTCCCCCGCTCACGTCCCGCGCCCTTCCCCCGCTCACTTCCGGGCGGCGAACTTCTCCAGTTCCTGGACGGGGCCCGCGGCGATCACGAGGTCGCCGGCATGGAGGACGTCGTCGGCCAGGGCCCGTCGGAAAGCCCCGTCCCGCGGCCGCAGGGCGAGGATCTGCACCGGGGAATCGCCGCGCGCGTTGATCTCGCCCACGCGGTGGTCCAGCACGGACACCGGCGGGGCGATCTTCGCCACCGCGAAACCCCGGTCGAACTCGACGTACTCCTGCACGCCGCCGCCGATCAGGTGCGCCACTCGGCGGCCCATGTCCGACTCGGGCCGGATGACGTGGTGCACGCCGATCTGCCCGAGGATCTTCGCGTGCGCCTGATTGTCGGCCTTCGCCCAGATGCTCGGCGCGCCCATGTCCACCACGGCCGACGCGGTGAGCACCGACGCCTCGATGTTCGAGCCGATGGCGATGACCACCCGCCCGGCCTCGGCGACGCCGAGCTGGCGCAGCGCCTCCGGGTTCGTTGTGTCGGCGGTGACGACGTGGTCGAAGCTCGTCGAGCATTCCTGCACGACGCGGGGGTCGGCGTCGACGCACAGCACCTCGACCCCGCCGGCGACCAGCTCCTCGCCGAGCGCCTGGCCGAACCTGCCCAGGCCCAGGATGATCACCGGGCCGGTGGCGGCCTCGGCCTCGTCTGCCGCGCGCGAGCCGCGGCGGAATGCGTTAACCAATGAAGGGCCTTTCTTCCGGGTAGTCGTACAGGCGCCCGCGGCTGCGGGCGGCCAGCGCGGTGGCCAGCGCCAACGGGCCGACGCGCCCCGCGAACATCAGGGGGATCAGGATCATCTGGGCGGCGACCGGCAGATCGCCGGTGATGCCCGTGGACAGGCCGACGGTCGCGAACGCGCTGATCACCTCGAACAGCAGCTGGTCCGTGGAGAACTGGGGCGCGATGAACAGCAGCGCCATCGTCGAGCCGACCACCAGGGCCAGGCCGGCGGCCAGCACGGCGAGCGACTGCCTGACGACGCGCCTGCCCACGACCCTGCCGTGCGAAATGACGGAGTCGTCGCCCCGCACTTCGGCGAGGATCGCGGCGATGAGCACGGCGGCGGTGGTGATCTTCACGCCGCCGGCGGTGCCGCCCGAACCGCCGCCGATGAACATGAGGATGTCCGTGCCCATCAGCGTCGACGGGTGGAAATGGGCGTAATCGACGGCGTTGAAGCCCGCGGTGCGGGGGCTGACCCCGGCGAAGAACGCGTTGAGCAGCCGCACCGGCGTGGTGGGTTCCGCTCCGTCGACGCCGCCGGCGCGGGCGAGGGCGCCGTTCCACTCGCCGAACGCCACCATCGCCATGCCCGCGGGCACGAGAAACGCCGTGCCCAGCAAGGTGTACCGGGAAGTCAGGCTCCAGCGGCGCTGCGGCCGGTTCTCCAGGCGCGCCCGCACGCGGCGGGCGCCCTCCAACAGGACCGGAAAGCCGAGGCCGCCGATCATCAGCGCGAACGCCAACGGCAGCAGCACCCAGGCATCGGCGGCGAAACCGACGACGTTGTCGGAGTACAGCGCGAATCCCGCATTGTTGAAGCCGGAGATCGCGTGGAAGACGCCCTCCCACGTCGCCCGGCCCCACCCGTAGCCGTAGCCGGAGCGGAAGCGCAGCGTCAGGACGGTCGCCACCAGCACCTCCACCACGAGGGTGAACAACACCGTCGCCCGCACGACCCACGCGACCTCGCCCAACTCGATGCCGCGCCCTTCCGCCGTCGCGCCCAGCCGTTGGCGCAGCCCCAGGCGCCCGGCGACGATGAGCCCCAGCAGCGACGCCATGGTCATGAAGCCCAGGCCGCCCAGCTGGATCAGCGCCATCACCGTGACCTGCCCCGCCGCCGACCAATGCGTCGCCGTGTCCACCGTGATCAGCCCCGTCAGACAGGTGGCCGAAGTCGCGGTGAACAAGGCGTCGGAAAGCGGCGTCACCGACCCGTCCACCGACGACCAGGGCGCGGACAACAAAGCCGTGCCCGCCGCGATGACGCCCAGGAAACCGAGGGCCACCGCCATGGTGGGGCGGAGGTGCCTGCGGCGCCGCCCCACGCTCAACGTGATGCTCACCGCGAAAATGCTAGACCCGCGGCGCGCCCGGGGGAAGGGCTAGCGCGCGGTGAATTCCCCGATGCGCCGGCACGCCTCCGCCATGTCCTCCGTCGACCCGGCGAAACACAGTCGCACCCAGCGGTGGCCCGACACGGTGTCGAAGTCGACGCCCGGCGCGACGGCGACGCCGGTGGCGCGGAGAAGCTCGCGCGCCCACGCCAGCGAATCGTCCGTCAGGTGCGAGACGTCGGCGTAGATGTAGAAGCCCCCGTCCGGCGGGGCGAAGGTGCCCAGGCCCGCCCCCGGCAGACGCTCGATGAGCAGTTCGCGGTTGGCGGCGTAGCGGCGCACGTGGCCGTCGAGCTCCGCGATGGACTCCGGGTGGAACGCTTCGATCGCCGCGACCTGCGACGCCGCCGGCGGGCACACCGTCAGATTCGCCGCCAACCGGTCGCACGGGCCACGAAGCCACTCGGGGATGATCAACCAGCCGACGCGCCACCCCGTCATCGAGTGGTACTTGCTCACCGAGCCCACCACCACCGCCGCGTCGCCGAACTCCCGGGCGCTGACGCACTCGCGGCCGAAGGAAATGCCGTGGTAGATCTCGTCGCTGACCAGCAGGACGTCATTGGCCTCGCACCAGCGGGCGATCCGGCCGAGCTCGTCGGCGTCGATGATCGTGCCCGTCGGGTTGTCCGGGCTGGTGACGATCACCGCCCGCGGCACCCGCGCCAGCCCCTCCAGCAACTCGACGGTGAGCTGGAAGCGCGTCTCCGGCCCGCAATCGATCTCCACCACGTTCGCGCCGAGCGCCTGCAGCGTATTGCGGTACGCCGGGTAACCGGGCCGGGCCAGCACGATGTCGTCGCCGGGGTCCAGCGCCGCCAGGAACAGGGTGACGAAGCCTCCCGACGAGCCCGTCGTGATCACCACGTCCTCGACCGCGACCTCGTGCCCCGCACCCCCGCGCGCAGCCATCCGCCGATTGTGGTCCTCCGCGATCGCGCGCTTGAGCTCCGGGATGCCCGTCGCCTCGGTGTAGCCGAGCACCCGCTCCCCCACCGCCGCCCGCACCGCCTCCAACGCGCGGCGCGGCGCCGGCGTCGACGGCTGCCCCGCGCACAGGAACAGCGCGTCCCCATGCGTCCGCTGCCGCTCCTGCGCCGCCGCCAACACATCCATCACGTGGAACGGGGCAACGTCGGATCGCTTCGAAGGCATCATGGCACCACCTTATCGGCGCAGAGCAGAGCCCCCGCGCCCGGACCATGTGGCCCGGGCGCGGGGGCGTCGCAAAGCAATGGGAGAAACTACTGCGGGATGGAAATGCGGCCCTCCACCGCCGGCAGCGCGATGTCGGTGCGGTAATGCGAACCGTCGAGCTCCAGGGTCGGCAGGACGGCATACGCGCGTTCGCGGGCCTCCTCCAGCGTGGCGCCGACGCCGACGACGTTGAGCACGCGGCCGCCCGACGACACGATGTTGCCGTCCGCGTCGACCGCCGTGCCCGCGTGGAGCACGCCCTCGTCCTCGCGGCCCGGCTGCGCGCCGCCGATGACGTCGCCCGTGCGGGTGTCCTGCGGGTAGCCCTTCGCCGCCAGCACCACCGTCAGCGCGTAACCGTCGCGCCACTCCAGCTCCGGCTGCTCCGCCAGCGTGCCCGTCGCCGCGGCGTGCAGCACCTGGGCCAGCGGCGATTCCAGCAGCGCCAGCACGGCCTGCGTCTCCGGGTCGCCGAAACGGCAGTTGAACTCGACCACCGACGGGCCGTCGGCACCCCACGCCAGGCCCGCATAGAGGAGGCCCTGGAACGGGCAGCCGCGCTTCACCATTTCCTTGGCCACGGGCACGCAGACCTCGTCGACGATGCGCCGCACGCCGTCCTCCGGCAGCCAGTCCAGCGGGGCGTAGGCGCCCATGCCGCCGGTGTTCGGGCCCTCGTCGTTGTCGCCCACGCGCTTGTGGTCCTGCGCCGGCTGCAGCGGCACCACGGTCTCGCCGTCGACCAGGCAGAAAAGGCTGACCTCCGGGCCGTCGAGGAAGGACTCCAGCAGCACCGGGTTGCCGGCGGCGAGGACGTCGACGGCGTGCGCGCGGGCCGCGGCGCGATCCGGCGTGACCACCACGCCCTTGCCCGCCGCCAGGCCGTCGTCCTTGACCACCCAGGTCGGGCCGAAACGGTCGATGGCGGCGTCGATGTCTGCGTCGGAGGCGCCCGGCTGGAGAGCCTCCGCGTGGGCGGTCTTGACGCCGGCGGCGGCCATGACGTCCTTCGCGAACGCCTTCGACCCCTCGATGCGGGCGGCGTCGGCGTTCGGGCCGAACACCGCGTAACCCTTCGCGCGCAGCGCATCGGCCACGCCCGCGACCAGCGGCACCTCCGGGCCGATGACCACCAGGTCCGGCTCGATCTCGTCGGCCAGCGCGGCGCACGCGGCGGGATCGTCGACCTTCACCGGGTGCAGCGTGGCCAACCGGGACATGCCGGCGTTGCCCGGCGCGACGTGCAGATCGGACTCGCCGACCTGCGGGTCCTTGCTCATGGAATGGAGGAGGGCGTGCTCGCGGGCACCGGAACCGATAACGAGGATGCGCATGCCCGTGATTCTACTTACCAGGTCGCGGCCCACATTCCGGGCCACCCCATTGCTTTGCGACGCCCACCGGAACGCCATCCGGCCCCGCCATCGCGGCGCCGTTCCCCGCCATCTGATTGCGGGCCCATCGCGGCGTCCCCATCCGGCCCCGCCATCGCGGTGCCGTTCCCCTCCGGCCGCCCGCGCGACATTCCCCCCTTCGCGGCGCGGGCGGCCGGCCGTGCGGGGTGAGCGATGCCCGGCTCACCGGCATCCGGCGAAATGACCCCCATCGTTCCCGGATGCGGAGCGGGCGATTGGCCGCGGCAGTGCGTCGGCTCCGGCGCCGGTGCCCTCCGTTTCCGGCGGCCGGCCGTGCGTCATGCCGCGGTTCCCTCCCCGAAGCGCGGGTGCCTCCTCGGTGCCCCGGCGTGGCACGGTGGTGTTCCGCCGGGGCGGTGAGCACCCGCTTGCGGCCCTCTTACCTCGGCCGCCCCACAGGCTCACCCCGCGATTGATTTTGACCGGGACGATTCATCGCCGCATCCGATTGCCGCAGGCCGCTACCCCCGTGCCGACCGGAGGGTGCCACCACCCCCGTCGATTGCTGGCGACGCTTTAACGGATATCTCACATACGCGCTCGTCAAGTGGATTCGGCGGGGAGCTTTAGTTGCATTTCCCGAGCGGCCCACCGTGCCGATACCCCCGAAAACGGTTAAATGCTGGCGCCCGCGTTGGGCTGCGCGCCCCGCCGGGGGGCTTCTCGAGCGCTACGAAATGCGTCGAGCGGGGCGTCGCAAAGCGGGACAAATCGCCGGAAAAATCGGGCGGAAAACTACCCCCGGCCGACCCCGCCACAGGTATGTGATTCACCCCTTCGCGGGTCGGCTTCGGCTCACCAGCGAGACCCCGCGCACCCCAACAAACCCGCCGGCATCAACACCAAGAACGGCACCACCCGCAACTGCGGATTCACCTTCCTCGACTCCCGAACCCCGCCAATCACCGCCATGCCCGCCGGCGACTCCGCCCACGCCCGACCGCCGGCGCCTCCCACGGTGCCCAATCGCCGGCGGCGCCGACCTCATTCAACTTCGACGGTTTCGCGGGAGATTTACGACCGCGAGAACGCTGGCGTTGAAGAATTCGGGCCCCAATCCTTCAACTTCAGCGTTTTCGCACACGTCGAATCGCACACCAAATGCGCGAAGTTGAATTGGTTGACAATTCCAATCGTGATGCGCACATCACGAATCGCTGATCAGGCCCGAAAGCGCGCCACAACGCCCCGCAATGCGATTAACCCCCTCATGCGCACAAATGATCGAAGAAATCCTGCGGACGTCGCAGCGGGCCACACGGCGCGTATCGCGATTTCGGGCCATCGCCACCCCAGACCGGCCCCGCAGAGTCGAGTTCTGTTCACGTCCTTTGGGGCAGGGCCGACCGCCACTCCTCGCCGGCCATGCACACCCCGCCCACGCACGCCGGCCATACGCGCCCCGGAACTCCTACCGCAGCCAGCGGTTCACGCGCATGCGCATGGCGTCGATCGACTTCCCGCGCCGCCACGCCAGATCCCCGTCACGCTCGGCATCGATGCGGCGGCGGTGCTCCCCGATCCGCCGCAGCAACGCATCGAAGTCGCGGAACACGTCGAGGATGGTCACTTCGATGACGCACCACCCCACTTCGCGCAGCTCGTTGACGCGGAGGGCATCGCGCCGCCGGGCCTCCGCATCCCGCCAATGCCCTTCGCCGTGGAATTCGACGGCGATGCGGTAGTCGGGATCGCCCAGGTCCACCCACCTCTTTCCGCCGGCGACGGCCACCATGAACTGCGGCACCCAGCGCCCCGCCCCGGCGCGCCGGAGTTTCGTGCGCAGCAGGCTCTCGGGACGCGATTCGGCGCGCCAAACCGACCATTCCAGCAGTTCACGCATGCGCTGCGCCCCGGGCCGACCGCCGCGGGCCCACTCGCGCAGCGCTCGGTCGATGCCCCACACGCGGATGGCGCCGTCGAGGAACGCGATCGCTTCATCGTCGGGCAGCGCGGCGACGCAGTCGATGGTGACGTCGAGCGGATCTGCGACGAGCACGGCCACTTCACCGCGGTCGACCTGCAGCGGGCACGCGCGCGCAGGTCGGCACGGGCGGCGGCCGCTCAGGACCACCCCGCCCGAACTGGACGACTCACGCACGAGCACCACCTCCGGCACCCGGTCGGCGACCCACGGATGGCCGCACGCGCGGGCGGCCGAAGCCCCCGACAGCACCGCCCCGCGCCGCGCCCGCACTTCGGCGAGCACCCTGACCTGCGGCGTCACGTCCGCACCAGGAGGCACGTACATCCCGCGCCGCACGCGCCGCCACGTGCGTTCGGCGCCGATTCCGTGTCCGGCGATCAGCTCCGCGCGGGTGCGCGGCACCGCCTCGGGCGCCGGCGGCCAAGCATCCCCATTCCCGCCCATCCGTGCGTTCCCCATCGCAGAACCCTCCCCGTTTCGTTCCCGCCCCTGGACCAGTGTCGCCGAAGGTGACGGGCAGGGCGCGGCGGGTGGGCGCGGGCGTCGTCAAGCGGTGCGGGGCACGGCCGCGAACGGGAACCGCGGCCGGAACCTTTGCCCTGCGGCCGATCCGGGTTGGCCGCTACTGTGGGCGGCATGAGCACCGTCTTCACGAAGATCATCAACGGCGAGCTGCCCGGCCGTTTCGTCTACCGCGACGACCGGGTGGTGGCGTTCCTGACCATCGAGCCGGTCGCCTACGGCCACACGCTGGTCATTCCCGTCGAGGAGGTGGACAAGTGGACGGACGCCGACCCGGCGCTGTGGGCGCACATGAACGAGGTCGCGCAGAAGATCGGGCAGGCGGTCGTCGAGGCGTTCGACGCCCCGCGCGCCGGTTACCTCATCGCCGGATTCGAGGTGCCGCACGCCCACATCCACGTGTTCCCGGCGAAGGACATGAGCGGCTTCAACCTGGCCTCCGTCAACCGCGACCCCGATCCCGCGAAGATGGACGAGGCCGCCGACAAGCTCCGCAACGCACTGGGAACCACGGACCTGGCGTAATGGCCGAGCAGACTCCCCAGGTCCCGTATGCCACGTACCGCACGCGGCGCGGGATTTTCGAGGACGACTGGCGGGCGAGCGTATCGCCGAAACGCCCGTGGCCGATCGTGCTCATCCACGGCACCGGCCACGCCAAGGGGGTGTGGGAGGATCTCGGCGCGGAGCTGCGCAAGGACGGCTGGGCCGTGTTCGCCCCGGACTACGGGTACCGCGCGACGGGGCCGCTGACGGAGTCGATGGACCAGCTGGCCGCATACATCCGGCAGGTGCTGGTGGCCACCGGCGGGCGGCGGGCGATCATCGTCGGCCATTCGCAGGGCGGGTTGCTGGCGACGCTGCTGTCCTTCCGCGACCCCCAGTTCACCCGGCACGTGGTGTGCCTGGCGGCGCCGAACCACGGGACGTCGCTGGGCGGCGTGGCGTCGGGGCTGCTGAAAATCCCGGGCACGAAGTCGCTGGTGAACAACTTCGTGCAGAGCTACTGGGGGCAGTCGGGCATCGAGCAGCTGACGGGGTCGCCGCTGCTGGAGGACATCGCGCGGCGCGACGTGACGGCGCCGGGCGTGACGTACACGTGCCTCGCCAGCCGCACGGACCAGCTGATCAATCCGCCGTCGTCGTGCTTCCTCGACGACGGCGGGCAGGGCACCGTGGACAACATCTGGATCCAGGACCGGTTCCCGCAGGCGGTGGTTCTGCACGAGCACGTGGCCACCGACCGGCGGGTGCGGGCGCTGGTGCGTGAGCAGCTGCTGCGGCTGGTCAACGAGTCCTTCTCCGGGGCGGCGTTCCTCGCGGAGGGCGACGACGACGGCAACGGCGACGGGTCGAGCTCGGATGCCCGGGCGGATGCGATGCGCGAGGAGCTCGGCGACGCGCCCAACGAAGGCGCCAACGTGACCACTTTCGCGTCGCTGCTGTCCGCGGTGATGTATCGCGAGGGCTTCTCGGACTGGGCGGAGCGCGCGGGGTTCGCGGATTGGGCCGAGCGCACCGGGATCACGGGGCTCCAGCAGCTCGCCGAGTCGATGGGCCCGGGCACCATGTTCAAGTGGGGCCGGAACGGGGACGATGAGGCTGGGTCGGATGAAACTGGGGAGGATGAAGCTGGGGACGATGCAGCCGGGGAGGTCGAGAACGGAGCCGGAGACGGCGACGTCGGGGATGCTCGGGCCGAGAACGGTGAGGCCCGAGACGATGCCGTGGGGGATGCCGGGGACGACGGGGCCGACGACGAGGTCCTGGCCGATAGCGGCGAAGAAACGGGCGCCGAAGCCAACGACGTGACAGCCTCGCACGGCGTTAGCGCCTCCGGGAACAAGGGTGACGTGACCGACCGGTGAAACCGCTGTCGCTGAGGTTCCCGCCGACCGGCTGGCTGCCGGACGGGGTGCTCGACGTGAGCTCCGCCGGAACCCGGGGCGCGAATCGTCCCGATGCTCCGCCCGTCGTGTGCCTGCACGGCACCGTGGCCAACGGCGGGAATTGGGGTGCGCTGGCGGAGCTGCTGCTCGCCCGCGGCCGCATCATCGTCGCCCCGACCTACGGGGAACGCGGCACGGCGCCGCTGGCCCGCAATCTCGCCGAGGTCACCGACGTCGTCCGCCGGACGCTCGAGATCACCGGCGCCGACCGGGTGGATCTGGTCGGGCATTCGCAGGGCGGGCTGCTCGCCGGTCTGCTGGTGGCGGGCATGGTGCGCGGGCGCCCGGTTTTCGATGGTGCCGGCGTGCTTGACGACGCCTCCGTGCGCCGGGTCATCTGCATATCTGCGAGCCACCGTGGGGTGCGACGGCCGCGCGGGCTGCCGATGCCCGCGCTTCGGGCGACGGTCGGACCGGCGCTGGCGGATCAGATCCGGTTGCGCGAACGACTCCTCGCCGAACGCGACGGCGCGGTCGGAGTGGGCGGAATGGGCGGGGCAGACGGGGTCGCCGCCGGGTTTCCCGAGGTGGCGAAGGCCGTGCACGAGGCGCGGGCGACCGGCGGCGACGCCGTTGCCCTCCCCGAGTGGTTCGATCTGGTCACCGGCGCGGACCTCATCGTGCCGGCGGAGTGCGCGCTGACGCCGGAGGAATACCCGGGCGCGACCACGATCCGGCTGGAGGACCGCCTGGGCCGCGGGGTGCCCCACCACCTGCAGCCCCACGACCGCGGCGTCGCCGAACTGGTCGCGGAGCTGCTGGGGACGGGCTGACCGCCGCCGGGCTGCGGGGCGTGGCTACGGCCTCGGGATGTTGCGCAGGTTGGCGCGCGCGAGGTCGATCATCTTGCCCACGCCGCCGTCGAGGACCGTGCGCACGGACGCCTTGGTGAACCCGGCGACCTGCTCCAGCGAAATCTCCGGCGGGATCGACAGGGCATCGGGGTCGGTGACCACGTCGATGAGCACCGGGCCATCGGTGGCGAGTGCGTCGGCGAGCTGCTCGCGCAGGCGCTTCGGGTCGGTGATCCGCACCGACCGCATGCCCAGCGCGGACGCGACGGCGGCGTAGTCGACGTCGTCATGGTCGGTGCCGAAGTCCGGCATGCCCTCGACGAGCATCTCCAGCTTGACCATGCCGAGCGAGGAGTTGTTGAACACGACCGTCTTCACGGGCAGACCGTTGCGGCGGACGGTGAGCAGCTCGCCGAGCAGCATGGACAGACCGCCGTCGCCGGACATGGAGATGACCTGGCGGTTCCGGTCAGTCGACTGCGCGCCGATGGCGTGCGGCAGCGCGTTGGCCATGGTGCCGTGGCGCCAGGAGCCGAGCACGCGGCGACGGCCGTTCGGCGTGATGTAGCGGGCGGCCCACACGTTGCACATGCCGGTGTCGACGGTGAACACGGCGTCGTCGGCCGCCAGCTCGTCGAGCACCCGGGCGACGTACTCGGGATGGATCGGCGTCCGATCCTCCACGCCGCTGGTGTACGCCTCGACGACGTGGTTCAGCTCGCGCTCGTGGTGGCGGAGCATCTTCACCAAGAAGGAGTCGTCCGTCTTCTCCCCGACCAGCGGCAGCAGGGCGCGGATGGTCTCGCCGACGTCGCCGTGCACGGGGTGGGCGACGGTGGTGCGGCGGCCCAGGTGCGCGGCGTTGGCGTCGATCTGCGCGACGTTGCCCGTCGGCAGGAAATCGGAGTACGGGAAATCGGTGCCGATCATGATGAACAGATCGGCGTCGTCCATCGCCTTCTGCAGCCCGCCGTAGCCGAGCAGGCCGGACATGCCCACGTCATGCGGGTTGTCGTACTGGATGATCTCCTTGCCGCCCAGCGCGTGGCCCACCGGGGCCTTGAGCTTGCGGGCCAGCTCCAGCACCTCGTCGCGGGCGCCGGCGGCACCCGCGCCGACCATGAACGTGACCGTCTTCGCCTCGTCGATGGCGGCGGCGAGATCGGCGAGCTGCGCCGGGTCCGGGGTCACCGCGCCCGAGCCTGGCACGACCCGCGACGCCAGCGCCGGCGCGGCCACGGCGTCCTCCGACGCCAGATCGCCCGGCATGACCAGCACGGACACGCCGTTGCCGGCCATGGTCGACTGGATGGCGTTGTGCAGGATCTTCGCGCCCTGCTCCGCGGAGTTGACCATCTCGCAGTAGCCCGAGCACTCGTTGAACAGCTGCTCGGGGTGGGTCTCCTGGAAGAAGGAGGTGCCGATCGCCTGCGACGGGATGTGCGAGGCGATGGCCAGTACCTTGGCGCCGTTTCGATGGGCGTCGTAAAGCCCCTGGATCAGGTGCGTGTTGCCCGGGCCGCACGACGCCGCGCAGACGGCGAGCCCGCCCGTGATCAGCGATTCGGCGCCCGCGGCGAAGGCGGCGGACTCCTCGTTGTGGACGTGCACCCACTCGATGTCGTCGCTGCGCCGCACGGCGTCGACAACCGGGTTCAGGCTGTCCCCGACCAGCCCGTAAATGCGCCGCACCCCCTGGGCCGCCAGGGCCTCCACCAACTGCCGCGCGTAATTGCCGCTCTTGCCGCTCATGACGATCCGCCTTTCGCTCATCAGGTCGTGGTGATGCCGCATGAACCCGGTCATGGGTGGTGACCGGGGTTCATCGTTGCCCGCCACGGTACTCCCGGCGGGCGGCAGATGCAGATGCGGGTCCGGCGGCGGCGCCGGGCGGCGCGTGCGCCGGTCAGTACCTGTTCAGCGACTCCCGGGCGTCGACGACCTCGGCGCGCAGCGACATCGCCGCGCCACTCGGGGAGTCGGACGTCAGCGCCTCGATGACCACCTCCGGCAGACCCGCCGCGCGGTAATCCTCCAGGCTCACGGAGCCGTATTCCAGGACGCCCTCCAGCCAGGCGACGGCGCGGGCCTCCGGCCGCACGCAGCGGCGGGCGACGCGCTCATGCTCGGTGAGGCGCTCGCGGTGCTCCGCGCCCCGCAGCCCCAATCGGGCCAGCGTGCGCCCCGCGGCGATGAGGTTCTCGCCCTCGACGTGCTCCAGCTGCGCCGGATTCGCCGGCGGCTTGCCGATGCCGCGCGGGCGGACGTACAGGTCCTGCTGCCCGATGCCGACGATCGAACCGTGCCGGTCGCGGATGACGGAGGTGTACGGCACGACCGTGGAATAGCCGCCCTCGGTCTCGGCGAGGATGCGCTCGATCAGCTCATCGGAGGCCTCGACCTCCAGGTACGCGCCCTTGCGGCCCGGCTGGATGAACTCGAAGGAACCGGTGCGGGTCCAGGCCTCATAGCGGTCGACGCCCAGTCGCTGCATGACCAGCGTGCCGAACAGCACGTCGGTCATGGAAAACAGCGTGCCGCCGAACGCGGCGCCGTGCATGTTCGCGTTGAGGCGGGTAAGGCGCAGCTCCAGCCGGCCGAGCGACCAGTCGTCTGCGATGCGCGTGATGCGGATGCCCATGGCGACCAGCGGCGGCCATGCGTTGAGCACGTGCCGCAGTCGGTTGGGGGTCAGCGACTTCCCCGCGGCGTTGACGATGATGCGGCGGAAGGATGGTCCCTTTTTCATGAGTATTCACCCTAGGCGGCGGGGCATCCGGCCGTGGCGGCGGGGCGAAAAAGGGCTGGAAATAAAATCTGGAAATAAAATCAGTGGACGCGCGGCGCTTCGCCGAGGTCCGTGAGCACCACGAGGATCCGCTCGCGCAGATCGTCGCGGAGACGGCGGTAGCGCTCGACGCCGCGGACGCCGTCGGTTGCCGGATCGCGCAGCTCCCAGCGCTGCGTGTCGACGTCGGGGGCGACGTGATCGGTCACGTCGATGTCGCCGAGGACCACCACGATGTCGGCGCGGTCCGCCAGCGAGGGGGTCATCTGCAGCGGGTCGCCGTCGCAGCGCGCCCCGAGTTCGGCGCACGCCCGGCGCGCGTCCTCGTCGACGCCTCGGTCATCCGGATCGACGTCGATGCCGGCCGAGATCACCGTGACGGCGGGGGCGACGTGGCGCGTCAGCCCTTCGGCCATGCGCGACATCCCCATGTTCGACCCGCTGACATACAGGATCACCGACATTTCCGCACCCTTCCTTCCGCTTCCCCGTGTGCGCGGGTTTCACCGCGATGGCGACGGCGGGGACGGAACCTCCGGGCAGCTCGTGAACGCCCCCTCCAACATCACCCCCAGCATAGGTGGTTTTGCCGTGGGGAGCACCCGGCGAACGGGGGCGGTCAGGGGGCCGCGGACCAGAGCGTGACGACGGACCCGTCGTCGCCGGTGCAGCGCAGCACCTTTTCGGCCACCGGGCGGCAGCGGTAGGTGCGGCCCGCCGCCTCGACGTCGCGTTCGGTGCCCAGCAGATCCTCCCCGCGGTTGGACAGCACCAGCGCGCCCATCACCCGGAGCACGTCGGCGCACAGGCGGTCGGATTCGGCGCGCGTGGCGTCCGCGTCGGCGCCCTCGGCGAGCGTCACGCCGATGTGGCTCATGCCGAAGCCGTTGCCGGTGGCGCACACCAGGACGTCCTCGCCCTCGATCTCGATGACGTCGCCGCGCAGGGCGAATCCGGTGCGGCCGCCGCTGCCCCGGGCCGCGCCGGGATCCGGTGCGGCCGTCGTTTCGCCCGCGGCGTCGCCCGCAGTGTCGCCCGGCGCGCCGGCAGCCTGGCCGGACTCGCCCGGGCCGGCTTCTCGCCGGCCGATCTCTCCCGGCGCAGCGGGATCCTCCGCGCGGGCACTTTCGTCGCCGCCGGCGGACGACGGCCCCGACGACGATCCCGGCAGGGAGCCGGGCAGGGAAGACCCGAACAGCGCCGATTGGTACTCGACCTCGGCGGCGCGATCATCGCCGCCGGCGGAATGCTGCCCGGCCGCCACCCCCGCGAAGAAGCCGCCGCCGACGAGCACCATCACGCCGGCCACGGCCCCGACGGCCGCGCGCACTCTGCGGCGCCGCCCGCCATCATGCCCCGCCGCTGCGGGGATGACCGTGGACTGCCTGGCGATCGTGTGGTCCGACATGCGCGCTCCCGGTGTTGCGTCTTGAGCGGGCGCCGGGGTGGGGCGCCCAATCGAGCACGCACCATATTACTCCAAAACTGCAACGGAAGAGACTCGAGTGACGTATGTGACCAATGGGAATGCCCCCGGTGCCGGATCCGAAGACCCTGCACCGGGGGCGGTGGGCGTCGCAAAGCCCGGGACCCCGCGTCCCGGGCCCCGCGAGCGCCCGGAACGGAAGCCGGGGACTAGTCCTTTTCCCAGTACTCGCGCTCGCGGCGCATCTCCACCGGCGCCGAGGGGTCGGTCTCGGTCTCCGGGCGCGCGAGCTCGCTGTTGCGCAGCTCCACGCGGCGGATCTTGCCCGACGCGGTCTTCGGCAGATCGTCCGCGAACTCGAGGCGGCGGACGCGCTTGAAGCCGGCGAGGCGGTCGGCGGTGTGCGCCATGATCGACTTCGCGGTCTCGAGCGACTCCTCCGCACCGGCGGCGAGTCGGACGACGCCCTTCGGCACCGCCAGGCGCAGCGGATCCGGCGACGGAATGACCGCGGCCTCCGCCACCGCCGGGTGCTCCAGCAGCACGGACTCCAGCTCGAACGGCGAGATGCGGTAGTCGGACGCCTTGAACACGTCGTCGATGCGCCCCTCGAAGGTGATGTAGCCATCCTCGTCGCGGATGCCGCGGTCGCCCGTGTGGTAGTGCCCGTCGAACATGACGGCGCCCGTCTTATCCGCGTCCTCGTGGTAGCCCGGCGTCAGGAACAGCGGATGCCCGTCCATGACCACGCAGATCTCGCCGTCGTCGACGAGCTCGCCGGTCTCCGGGTCCACCAGCACGATGTCGACGCCCGGGCAGGGCCGGCCCATCGAACCGGGGCGCACGGTCTGGCCCGGCGAGTTGCACACCAGGGCGGTGGTCTCCGTCTGGCCGTAGCCGTCGCGGATGGTGACGCCCCAGTCCTCCTCCACGCGCGAGATGACCTCGGGGTTCAGCGGCTCACCGGCGCCGAGCGCCTCGCGCGGCACCCGCGACATGCCGGTCATGTCCGCCTGGATGAGCATGCGCCACACCGTCGGCGGGGCGCAGAACGTGTCCACGCCGCAGCGGTCGAGCTGCCCCATCAGCGCGCCGGCGTCGAAGCGGTCGGTGTTGTAGATGAAGATGCACGCCTCCGCGGACCACGGCGCGAACACCTGCGACCACGAGTGCTTGGCCCAGCCCGGCTGCGAGATGGACATGTGCACGTCGCCGGGCTGCACGCCCAGCCAGTACATGGTGGTCAGCGTGCCCACCGGGTAGCTGGCGTGGGTGTGGGCGACCAGCTTCGGCTTCGAGGTGGTGCCGGAGGTGAAGTACAGCAGCAGCAGGTCGTCGGGGCGGGTCGGGCCGTCGGCCTCGAACTCGTCGGACGACAGGTAGGCGTCGTGGAAGTTGTGCACCGGGATGGCGGGCATGCGGCCGTCGCCGGTGACGGGCTCCTCGTCTTCGTCGGCGGCCAGGAGGATGACGTCGTCGTCCTCGGCGACGTCGGCGAAACGGTCCAGGTAGCGGCGGGAGGTGACCACCATCTTGATCCGCGCGCGCTCCAGGCGCTCCGGGGTTTCGGCGGCGGGCAGCTGGATGGAGGCGGGGCTGACCACGGCGCCGAGCTTCATGGCGGCCAGCAGCGTCTCCCACAGCTCCACCTGATTGTCGAGCATGAGCATGATGCGGTCGCCGCGCCCGATGCCCATGGAGCGCAGGTGGTTGGCCACCCGGTTGGAGCGCCGGCGCATGAGGTCGAAGGAGTAGATGGCCTCGGAGCCGTCGGGCTCGACGATCCACAGGGCCGGCTCGGGGTTGTGGTACGCGATGACGTCGAACCAGTTGAGCGCCCAGTTGAAGTCTTTCAGCTCCGGCCATTCGAACGCCTCGCGGGCGCCCTCGTAGTCGGTGCGGGTGGCCAGGAGGGTGTCGCGGGCCGCGCGGAACGCCTCGCTGTCGCGGGTGTGGCCCGGGGTGCTCAGGCGCGCGTCGTCCTGCTGCAGCGTCTGCACCCGCTTGGGGTGCGGCGGGTGGTGCGGGGCGCCGGGATGGACGGTGCGGTCGAGGCCGGGGGCGGGGGTGACGGGAGCGTTCATGTCGGGTCCTTGTGCGTTGGAGACGTCGGGGTCGTCGTGGCCCGCGGTCGTGGCGGGGATCACCGGTGTTGCGTGGGTCACAGTATTTCGTGAATCTCCATTAACTCGCAAGGTTTCCCCGACGAAATGCTTCCGGGGGTGAATCGTCATTCATCGAACGCAGACAAAGTGGCCCAGGTCACAAGCATTTGGCTTTGCGACGCCCACGTGGCCGCGGGGGTGGCCGGCAACCCGGTGGCGACCGGAGCCCCGACCACGCCAAAGGCCCGGCGCCGCCCGCGATGGGGCGACGCCGGGCCTGAGACGTCCGAAGGAGAGGTACGGGAACGTGCTCAGCAGTCCGAATCGAAGTAGCCGTATGGGTATGCGTCGAACAAGCCCGGATGGATGCGCCCCAGCAATGCGGCGGTTTCGTTCTTGAGCGGCGCAATGTCGTCACCGGCGTCGAGGTGTTTCTCGAGCTGGGCAAGTACGAGACCGGCTCGGACGAAGTCGGTGAAATCAACGCGAAAATCCGTGAAGGCACCCGCATCTTCGTGGCCGCCCTTGTCGTGGTCGAAGAAGAAGACCGTTCGATGCCGCTGGCTCAAAAGCCATTCGTCGCCCTGGCCCGAGCGCCCGATGAGCCAAAAGTCCTCCGGCAGCCCCGAATCACGGGCATACCCGTTGACTTGGAGCGCTTCCTGATACCCGCACAGGTCGATGTCCGGAGTCAGGGCAATCGGCTCGAACTGGTGGATGAAGGCCGTATAGGCGGTGTCGATGGCCGGGATCTTGCCCTTGTCCTTGATGTGCCGGTCAAGCGGAGCAAGTGATGCGAAGACCTCGCTTCGGTCAAGGAGTTCCATTGGCGCCCACCTCTTCTGGAGTGCATTCTGCGACGTTGCGGTGATCCGTCCATTATCCCGGCGCAGCAGTGTCGGCGCTTGGCTCGGTCGCCTGACGCGTGTGCGGATTGGCCGAACCCGGCGGGCGCGGGAGTCCGGTTCAACGTCATGTCCGGTCATTGCCGTGCCGATGGAGTGCCATTCGGTGGCGCGGAAACGAGTGCAGGCCAGGCGATTGCTAGCCTGACCTGCACCGTCGGAGCCGGAGACGGGACTCGAACCCGCAACCATCCGCTTACAAGGCGGGCGCGCTGCCAATTGCGCCACTCCGGCATTGCCCGGGATTCTACCCGGCTCCGGCGGCCGCCCGGACAGGCACCCGAGCGCCGCCGCACGGCCGCTGCCCACGGCGTCGGATGCGGCCGTGTTTTTCGGTGAATCCGCATGTAGAATCCCCGCGGCGCGGGAACCCCGCGCCACGACGACACGACGATACGCGGCGATCCACCACCGACGGATCCCGGGGACGGAGGACCATGGCCGAGGACCACCAGGCGACCACCGCCGCGGCGATCCCCGGATTCGCCGGCAAGTTCCGCGCCAAGGTGCGCGGCGCCCTGTTCGGGCCCCAATCGACGGTCGACCTCGTGCAGTCGACGCGGACGCCGCTGCCCCTGGCGCCCATCGACTACACCGACCCCGACCAGGTCACGTCGGTGCTGGACCTCGCCGCCCAGCTCGGCGGCCTGCTGCTGTCCTGCGGCACGGGCAACTCGGACACCGTCCTGCAGATCAAGGCGGTCACCTCGGCCTACGGCCTGACCCGGGTGCAGGTCGACATCACGCTGACGTCGGTGACGGTCTACCACCTCATCGGCGCGCGCCGGACGCCGGTGACCGCCATGCGCGTGGTCGACGCCCCGGCCGTGGACTTCCACCGCCTGCGCCGCGTCGACTCCCTGCTGCGGGCCATCCGCGGCGGCCAGGTTTCGCTCGACGACGCCGTGGAACGCGCCGAGGCCATCGAGACCGCCCCTCCCCTGTACCGCCTGCGCGTGATCTACCTCGGCTGGGCCGCCATGGCCGCCGCGGTGTCGATCCTGCTCGGCGGCGGCCCCGCCGTCGGCGCGATCGCGGCGGTGGTCACCGCCGTTATCGTGGCGACGATCGGCGAGCTCAACGTCCGGGCGCTGCCCCCGTTCTTCCAGAACGCCACGGGCGGCTTCATCGCCACCATCATGGCCGCCCTCGCCTACGCGGCATCGAACTGGGCGGGCATCGAAGTGCAGCCGTCGCGGGTCGTCGCATCGGGCATCATCGTCATGCTCGCCGGCCTCACGCTCGTCCAGTCCCTCCAGGACGGCATCACCGGCGCCCCCGTCACCGGCTCCGCCAGATTCTTCGACACGATGCTGCTCACCGGCGGCATCGTCGCGGGCATCGCCATCGGCTTCGAGATCACCTCGCTGATCGGCATCGCGCTGCCGCCGACCAGCGTCGCCTCCGACCCCAACTTCGCGGAATCCACCGTCCGGGTGCTCGCGGGCACCGCGGCCAGCGTCGCCTTCGCCGTGGCCTCCAACGCCGGGTGGAAGGCGCTCGGGGTGTCGGGCGCGACGGCGCTGCTGGGCTCGATGCTCTACTACTGGCTGCTCCTGCCCGCCGGCGTCAACCCCGTCGCCGCGGCCGGCGCCGCCGCCACCGCCGTCGGCCTGGCCGGCGGCCTGCTCTCCCGCCGCACGTCGATCCCGCCGCTGGTCACCGCCATCGCCGGCGTCACGCCCTTCCTGCCCGGCATGTCCATCTACCGGGGCCTCCACGCCCTGCTCAACGGCCAGCCCCTCAACGGCTTCACGGCGCTCGCCGCCGCACTGGGCACCGCCACCGCCCTGGCCGCCGGCATCGCCCTCGGCGAATGGCTCGCCCGCCAGATGCGCCGCCCGCCGCGCCTGATCCGCCACGGCGACGTCCGGCGCCCGAAGATCCAGCGCCGGCGCCGGCGCCAGGCCGCGGGCACCGACTCCACCGGCGGCACGGCCAACCCCATCGACGGCCGCACGCGCCTCAGCCGCAGCGCCCGCGCCAAATTCGGCCGCCGCTACGGGCGCGCACCGGGCGACCGCACCGTGGACTGGTGAGGGCACACGGGCGTCGCAAAGCACCCACCGGCCCACCTCACCCGAAATGACCCTCCTTGGTACAATGGACGGCCTGTATGGGGAGACCGGCGAGGCGGCCGCCCGGCCCCCATCCGCACGCGGCGCACGCCCGTGCGCGCCACCCGACAATCGCCCGCCACGAGCCAGGAGGATCCGTGCCACCCAAGGTCACCGACACCCGCACCGCCCAGAACGAGGCACTGCACCAGGTCGAGGCCGAGACGGCGGCGGGCGCGCGGCGAATCGTCGCGACGTTCTCCGATGACTTCCACGACTGCGTCACCCTCATGTGCATGCTCGGAGTCGAACCCGAGGGCCTGAGCTACAAGAAGGTCCACGAGGAGCACCTCGAGGCCACGGCGCCGAAGACCGCCAAGCGCACCCGCAAGTCCACGAAGAAGGCGGCCAAGAAGGCCACCTCCAAGAAGACCACGGCGAAGAAGGCCACCAAGAAGACGGCCAAGAAGGCCGCCAAGAAGACCACGAAGAAGGCGTGACGCGAATGGGCCGCGAACGCTCGGATTTCGTCGTCGTGGCCAACCGGCTGCCCGTCGCCCCCGTCGATGATCCGGCGGCCCCGGGCGGCGTGCGCTGGGAAGCCAGCCCCGGTGGCCTGGTCACCGCGCTCACCCCGGTGCTGCTGCGCAACAACGGCGCGTGGGTCGGGTGGGCCGGCAGCGTCTCCGACGAACCGGAGGCCCCCGACGTCCCCGAGGCCATCGACACCGACGAGGGCCTGCACCTCTTCCCCGTCGAGCTGACGTCCGACGAGCACGAGAAGTTCTACGAGGGCTTCTCCAACGCCACCCTGTGGCCGCTGTACCACTCGCTGATCGTCGCGCCGACGTACGACGGCGACTGGTGGGAGTCCTACCGCGAGGTCAACCTGCGCTACGCCGAGGCCGTCTCCCGCCGCGCCGCCGAGGGCGCCACGGT
Source organism: Corynebacterium halotolerans (assembly GCF_001056295.1). Lineage (GTDB taxonomy): Bacteria > Actinomycetota > Actinomycetes > Mycobacteriales > Mycobacteriaceae > Corynebacterium > Corynebacterium hansenii. Next base: position 42,959 of record NZ_JVMD01000026.1, on the reverse strand, counting down.
GTGGGTGCAGGACTACCAGCTGCAGCTCGTGCCCGGCATCCTCCGGCAGGTGCGGCCCGACCTGACCATCGGGTTCTTCCTGCACATCCCCTTCCCGCCGTCGGAGATCTTCCGCCAGCTGCCGTGGCGCGAGGAAATCGTCCGCGGGCTGCTCGGCGCCGACGTCATCGGCTTCCACCTGGACACCTGCGCCGACAATTTCCTCGACCTGTGCCGCCGCGTGTCCGGCGAGGCCGGCTCGCACACCGGGCTGCCCGACACCCTCGAGGTCAGCGGGCGCTCGTCGGTGCGCGAGGCCTCCGGGGCGATCACCGCGCCCGACGGCCGCACGGTGCGGGTGGGGTCCTTCCCCATCTCCATCGACTCCGGCGACGTCATCGCCAGGGCCGCCGGCGCCGACCGCGATGGCGTGCGGGCGCTGGCCGGCAATCCGCGCACGCTGCTGCTGGGCGTCGACCGGCTGGACTACACCAAGGGCATCCTCGTCCGCCTCGAGGCGTTCGAGGCGCTGCTCGAATCGGGGGCGCTGGACCCGTCGGAAAGCGTGCTGGTGCAGGTGGCGACCCCGTCGCGCGAGCGCGTCGACGACTACCGCCGCACCCGCGCCCGCGTGGAGCACGCGGTCGGCCGCATCAACGGCCGGTTCGGGTCGCTGGGCCGCCCGGTGATCCACTACATCCACCGGCCCGTGCCCTTCGACGACCTGCTGGGCATGTACTCGGCGGCCGACGTCATGCTGGTCACCGCCCTGCGCGACGGCATGAACCTGGTGGCCAAGGAGTACGTCGCCTGCCACCCCGACGGCACCGGGTCGCTGGTGCTGTCGGAGTTCACCGGCGCGGCGACGGAGCTCGACGGCGCGCATTTCTGCAACCCCCACGACCTGGAGTCGGTGAAGCGGGCGATCATGTCCGCGGTGACGTCGCTGGAGCACTACCCCGACGACGCCCGCGCCCGCATGGAGCGCCTGCACGCCCAGGTCCGCGACCACGACGTCGACCTGTGGGCGCGCAGCTTCCTCGAGGAGCTCACCCGCGCCCACGAGGCGTCGGAGGGCGGGCGGTGAGCGCGCGCGGCCGCCGGGCCGCGGCATTGTGCTTGACGACGCTCCTTTCGGCGTCGCTCGCCGCCTGCGGCGGGGATGACGGCGGGGACGGGGACGATCGGGTCGTCGGCAAGCGCTGGCAGGTCACCGCGGTCTACGACGACCCGGCGCTGCCCCACGGAGCACCCGACGGCATGGTGCCGCCGGTCATCGCGTTCGGCCGCGAGTCCTACACCGGCGACGGCGCCTGCGGTTCCTTCCAGGGGACGCTGACGTGGCGCGACGGCGACATCGTGTCCGTCGGCGAGCCGCGCACCGTCCGCGAGGCCGACTGCGACGCCGTCGCCCGCACCTTCCACGACCGCCTGCGCGCGCAGCTGACCGGCGACTTCATCGTCTCCGCCGGCGCACCCGGCCTGCGCATGACCGCCGTCGGCGACCATGCGCCGGGCGAGGCCGCGCCGGGGTGGGCGGCGGTGTCGCGGAACTAGCGGGGCGCGGGGCGTTCGAACGGGGCGTCTGAGCGGGCGCGCCTACACCGAGGGGCGCTGGCGCCAGCTCTCGTCGGCCGGCGCGTCCTCGCCGGCGGCGACGACGTTGGCGTAGGAGCCGCGGTGGTACAGCAACGGGCGGGAATCCGCGCGGTGGCCGATCTCCGCGACTCGGCCGACGACGATGAAGTGGTCGCCGGCCTCGTGGACGTCCTCGATGGTGCAGTCGATCCACACGGCGCAGTCGCGCAGCAGCGGATTGCCCAGCGCCGACCGCGTCCATTCGCCGTGCTCGAACTTGTCGCGGCCGCGGCGGCCGAACACCGCGGAAATGTCGCGCTGGGCCTCCGTGAGCACGCTGACCGAGAACCGGCCGGTGGCGCGGATGCGCGGCCACGACCGCGATGTGTTCATCACGGTGAACAGAACCAGCGGCGGGTTCAGGCTCAGGGAAGAAAAGGACTGGCACGCGAAGCCGACCGGTTCGCCGTCGTCGGAGGCGACGATGGTGACTCCCGTCGCGAACTCGCCGAACGCCTTGCGGATGGACATTTCGTCCATCGTCTCCAGGGGCGCGGGGCGGGTGTCGGCATTCGTCATGGGCCGCACTTTACCCATGGTCACCGGTGGCCGCGCCGCCGGGGAGGGGCCGTTGCGTAGGGTGGTGACGTGAGCAACACGTCACCGACCCCATCCGCCGTCGCCGCCGTCGCCGAGGCCGGGACGCTCGTGGTCGCCCTCGATTTCGACGGCACCCTGGCGGACCTGTGCGACGACCCGATGGCCGTGCGCCCCCGCGAGGGCAACGTGGAGCTGGTGTCGCGGCTGTCCGCGCTGCCCCGCACCGAGGTGGTCATCCTGTCCGGCCGGCAGCTGCGCGACCTGCGCTACCTGTCCGGCATGGAGCACGCCGCCCGGCTGGTCGGCAGCCACGGTGCCGAACCCCAGGACGGTCTGGCCCTGTCGGAGGCGGAATCCTCCCTCTTGGAGGCCCTGGACCTGCGGCTTCGCGACGTCGTCGCCGAGGCCGGCGCGGGAGACCTGGTCTGGGTCGAACGCAAACCCGCCGCCCGCGTCCTCCACGTGCGCCTGCTGGAGGACGAGGTGCGCAAGCGCCGCGTGCTCGACCACGCGCTGTCCATCTTCCGGCCGCTCCAGGGCGTCCACATCACCGAGGGCAAGGACATCGTCGAGCTCGCCGTCCTCGACGTGACCAAGGGCAGCTACCTGGAGGCCGCCCGCAGCGAATACGGCGCCGACGCGGTGCTGTTCATCGGCGACGACGTCACCGACGAAACGGTCCTGCGCACGCTGGGCAACGGCGACCTGGGCATCAAGGTCGGCTCCCCCGACGACGGCCCCAGCGCGGCGACCGCCTTCCTCCCCGACACCGCGGCCGTGACCGCGTTCCTCCGGGATTTCGCCGACGCCCGCGAAGCCGCCGCGTCCGGGGGAACGGCCTAGCCGCGCGGCGGCGCCGTCGTCCGCCCCGGCAAGAACTCCGTGGGCAGGATGACCCTGGCCTCCCCGCCGGCCAGCGCCGCGCCGGCCGCCCGGCCCTTGTCGCGGTTGGGCTGGATGACCGTGGTGATGCCGCTGTGGCGGGCGGCCTCGATGCCGTCGAAACCGGTGACGGAGAGGTCCTCCGGGATCCGGATGCCGTGGTCGTTCGCGTAGCGCAGCACCCCGAGCGCCTGCGTGTCCGTCGTGCACGCGACGGCGGTCAAGTGCGGGTGCGACGTCAGCAGCTCTCGGGCGGCGTCGTAATTGTTCTCGGGATCGTTGAGGTGGCGCTCGACGATGGGCACGCCGGCGGCGTCGATGCCGGCCTCGCCCAGCGCCTCCAGCGCGCCCTCGACGCGGGAGCGCTGCACGTGATGGCGTGCGCCCGCCAACCGTTCGGCGGTGACGGGGCCGTCGTTGCGCAGCCGGGACAGGCGCACCGACAGCACGCCGATGTCACGGTGCCCGAGCTCCGTCAGGTGGCGCACCGCCGGCTTGATCGCCTCGCGGTCGTCGATGCCGACGAAGGGCACGCCATCCTCGCACGTCGGCTGATCGCAGATCACCGTGGGCAGACCGCGTTCGAGCACCGCCTTGAGGAAGGGATCGTCCTCCGCCACGGAATAGACGACGAAGGAATCCACGACGGCCTGGCGGATGAGCATCCTGGGGTCGGGTGAGGCGGGCTCCGGCGAAGAGGTGCGCGCGGGCCCGTCGTCAAGCCGTTCGGTTTCCCCTTCCCCGCACTCCGCCGACGACGCCGGGATGACCAGGAGCGAGTCGCCGCGCCGGCCGCATTCCTCCGCCAGACCCGCGAGGAAGTCCACCGAGGCGGGATCGTCGAAGGCGAAGGACAGCTGCTCGGTGAAGAGCACGCCCACCGCGCCGACCCGCCGCATGCGCAGGCTGCGCGCCATGGGATCCGGGCCGGGGTAGCCCTGGGCCTCCGCCTGCGCGAGAATGCGTTCGCGCAGCTCCGGCGACAGCTGATCGGGGCGGTTGTAGGCGTTGGACACGGTCGTCCGGGACACCCCCAACTCCGCGGCGATCGACGCCAAAGTCCCCCTGGACCGGCGGCCGCCCCGCGAACCGTTCCGCGATGTCGCCGACGCCGAATCGGGCTCGGCGGGATCGGCGGGGTAATCGGTGTGCACGCGCCCGAATCTACCCGATGCCGCGGATCGCCGGTAATACGTTCGAACCCCACTTGGCAACCGTTTTCATTTCCGGGATACGATGAAACCATGAAAACTCCCTTCCTGCGCACAGCCCTGGCCGCAATGGCCGCCGTGGGCCTGACCATGGGCCTCGCCGCCTGCTCTGACGACAACGGCACCGAGGCCTCCGGGGGCAACGGAACCGACGGCGACAAAGTCAAGATCGTGACGTCCACCAAGGTGTGGGCCGACGTGGCCCAGGCCGTCGTCGGCGACGCGAAGAACGTCGAGATCCAGCCGATCATCGCCTCCAACGACATCGACCCGCACTCCTACCAGCCGACCGCCGCGGACATGGCCACCGTCGAGCAGGCCGACGTCCTCGTCGCCGGCGGCGGCCATTACGACGCCTGGCTCACCCAGGCCGCGTCCGGCGATTCGAAGAAGCTCATCCTCACCGCCATGGAAGGCGACGGCTTCGACGGCCACGGCCACGGCGAGGAGGGTCACGACGACCACGACCATGAGGGCCACGACCACGGCGCCGAGGGCGCGGCCGAGAAATCCGAGGAGAAGTCGGAGGCGAAGTCCGCCGAGAAGTCCGAGGCCAAGGCCGCGGAGAAGTCGGATGACAAGGCCGCCGCGAAGTCGGAGGAAAAGGCCACCGACGACCACGACGACCACGATCACGAGGGTCACGACCACGGCCACGAAGGCCACGATCACGACCATGACCACGAGGGCCACGACCACGAGGTCAACGAGCACATCTGGTACAACACCGAAGCCGTGAAGTCGCTGGCGCACACCCTCGCATCCGAGGTCAACGCCCACTGGAAGCTGGGGGCGTCGGACGAAGACGTCGTCAAGCGGATCGACAAGATCGAGGAACGCAAGGCCAAGCTGCCCAAGGCGGCCACCGCGCAGACCCACCCGCTCGCCGACGACATCCTGATCGGCACCAAGATCACCGACGAGACCCCCGAGGGCTACCGCAATTCGACGCTCGCCGAATCCGAGCCCTCCGCCGCCGACGTCGCGGCGATGCTCAAGCTGGTCGAGTCCGGTAACCTCGATTTCCTGATCGACGCACCCCAGACCCGCAACCAGGTCTCCGAGCGGCTGGTGAAGGCCGCCCAGGCGAAGGGCCTGCGCATCGTCAACGTCTACGAGTCGCCGGGCGCGAACGAGAACTTCTTCGACCTGTACGACCGCATCCTCGACGACCTGGAGCAAAAGTAGTTGAACCCCCTCACCTTCGCCGGAGCGGCCGTCGCACCGTTGTGGTCGGATCTCGATCTGGAGGTCCGGCCGGGGGAATTCATGGCGGTGCTCGGCCCCAACGGCGTGGGTAAGTCGACGCTGATCGGCGCGGCCCTGGGCACCCGGCGGCTCACCGCCGGGACCGTCCGGGCGACGCCCAAGGTCGGCTACATCCCGCAGCAGCGCATGTTCGACCCCGAACTGCCCATGCGGGTGCGGGACCTGGTGGGTCTCGCCGCGGCGCACGGCATCATCCGGCGCCGCCCCTCGCGCGCGCGCATCGACGCGGCGCTTGCCGACGTCGGCGCGGAGGGCATCGCCGACCGGCGCGTCGGCACCCTGTCCGGCGGCCAGCAGCAGCTGGTCCGGCAGGCGCAGGCGCTGGTGGGGGATCCGGAGCTTCTGCTTTGCGACGAGCCGCTGCTCAGCCTCGACCCCGCCGCCCAGCGAGCGGCCGTGGACAGGCTCGACCGGCGCCGCCGCGATCACGGTACCGCCGTGGTGTTCGTGACCCACGGCATCAACCCGATCCTCGGCCACTGCGACCGCGTCCTCTACATCACGCCGCACGGGCACAGGGTCGGGCCCGTCGAGGAGATCATGACGTCCGAGACACTGTCCGACCTGTACCGCACCGACATCACCGTGGCGACGGTCGGCGGAAAGCTGGTGGTGGTCTGATGGAGTGGCTCAACTCCTTCGTCGCGGACACCCAGACGCTGCTGAACGTGGGGTTCGTGCAATCCGCGCTGATCGCGGCGGCGCTGCTGGGGCTGGTGTCCGGCGTGGTCACGCCTTTGGTGGTGATGCGCCGGATGAGCTTCACCGTCCACGGCACGTCCGAGCTGGCCCTGATGGGCGCGGCTGCGGCGCTGCTGACGGGGTTCAGCGTCGGCGGCGGCGCGATCGTCGGGTCGGTGCTGGCGGCGGTGGTGCTGGCGCTGCTGGGCATGCGCGGCGGTCAGGACACGATCGTAGGCGTGGTGCTGAGCTTCGGCATGGGCCTGTCCGTGCTGTTCATCCACCTGTACCCCGGCCGGACGACGACGGCGTTCGCCCTGCTGACCGGCCAGATCGTGGGATTGTCCAGCGCGTCGGTGTGGTTGCTGGCCGGCGTGGCGGCGCTGGTGATCGCCGTGGTGGCGGTGTTCTGGCGGCCGCTGCTGTTCGCGTCGGCGGACCCGGTGCTGGCGGCGGCGTCGGGGATCAACGTCCGCGCGATGTCGGTGCTGTTCGCGGTGCTGATCGGCCTCACCGCCGCCCAGGGCGTCCAGATCGTCGGGGCGCTGCTGATCATCTCCCTGGTGATCACCCCCGGCGCCTCCGCGGCGCACGTCACCGCGTCGCCGGTGATGTCGGTGGTCCTGTCGGTGATCTTCGCCGAGGTCGCCGCAGTCGGCGGCGTCGTCCTGTCGCTGGCGCCGGGCGTGCCGGTGAGTGTTTTCGTCACCGCCATTTCCTTCGGCATCTACCTCGTCTGCCGTTTCATCGGCTGGTACCGGGGCCGCAACGCCACCCGCGATGACGTCTCCGCCGGCCGCTGGGCGACGCCCCGCGAGGGCGTCATCCCCGCCGCCGCGGCGGCCGCTCTCGCGGGTTCGGGCTCGGCTTCGGGCGCTGGCTCAGGTACGGGCTCGGCGGCCGCCAGCCCGTCCGGCCCCGGCGGCTATCCCCTCGACGACGCCTCCGACTGCACCGGCCGGCACCCTGCCCCCTAACCGGCGCGCGGGCCCCTCCCTGCCGAGGTGCCCCTGCTTCGCTGCGCCACCCCTGCTACGCTGCGCCGCCCCTATTTGGACGCGGCGCGGCGCTGGCGGGCGAACTCGCTCAGCGTCACGCCCGCCGCGACCGAGGCGTTGAGGGACTCCACCCATCCCGCCATCGGGATCGACATGATCGAGTCGCAGGTTTCCCGGACCAGACGCGACAGCCCCTTGCCCTCGGATCCGACGACGACCACCGTGGGCGTCGTGCCGTCGTACGTGTCCAGGGTGTGCTCGCCGCCCGCATCGAGGCCGACGACCTGGTAGCCGGCCTTCTGGAACTGCTTCAACGACCTCACCATGTTCGTCGCCCGCGCCACCGGCAGACGCGCGGCGGTGCCGGCCGAGGTGCGCCACGTGACGCCCGTGACCGCCGCCGAACGCCGCTCCGGGATGACCACGCCGTGCCCGCCGAACGCGGCCGTCGAGCGGATCACCGCACCCAGGTTCCGGGGGTCGGTGATGTTGTCCAGGCACACGATCAACCCGGGCTCGCCGGAGTCCACGACCTTCTCCATCAGGTCTTCCACCGTCGCATACTTGTACGGCGGGATCTGCAGTCCGATGCCCTGGTGCAGCGAATTGCCCGTCATCCGGTCGAGCTCATGGCGGGGCACCTCGCGGATCGGGATGGCGCGATCGTTGGAGATGCGCACGGCCTCCTGCAGCCGATCGTCATTGTCCGTGCCCAACGCCACGAACAAAGCGCTGCCCGGCACCTTGGCGTGCAGGCACTCCACGACCGGATTGCGGCCGACGACCAGCTCGGTTCCGTCGGACGCCTTTTCATGCCGGCCTTGGTCCCGGCGCCGTTTCTGCTGCGCCTGCTTGTGGGCCTTGTGATACACCCGGTCCTCGGCCTTGGGGGTCGGGCCCTTGCCGCGCAGCCCCCTCTTCTGGCCACCGGATCCGGCCGTTTCCTTCTTGTTGGTCTTGCGCACCGCGCCCCGTCGCTGGGAATTGCCCGCCATCTTCTCGTCTCTCGCCTTCGTCGCGTTCGTCGCCGTGCGGTCCCGCGGACCACCCGGCTCTTTTTCCGGTTGTTCTCGTTGTGCCTGCGACGCTCGCGTCGCCGGCCGTCATTCCACCGGGGATTCCACCGTTGCCGTCAGTCTCCCAGCGACCACTTCGGCCCGTCGGCGGTGTCGGTCACGGTCACGCCGGCCTCGGTCAGCCGGTCCCGCACGCCATCCGCGGTGGCCCAATCCTTGGCCTCGCGGGCGATCCGGCGGGTCTCCAGCTCATGGCCGACCAGGACTCCGAGCGCGTGCATCGCCTTGTCGTCGTCGCCGCCCGCGGCCGCCCACTTCTCGGACAACGGATCGAATCCCAGAACGGACGCCATCGCGCGGACTGCCCCGGCCGTCTTCTCGGCTCCCGCACCATCTCCGTCGGCAAGCTGCTGGTTACCCGCTCGGACCGCATTGTGCAGCTCGGCCAGGGCCCGCGGCACCGCGAGGTCCTCGTTCATCGCGGCATCGAAGGCCTCGGGGCGTTCCCCGATCTCGATCTCCCCGAACTTGTCCGCGGCGCGCTTGAGGAAGGCCTCGATCCGCCGGTACCCCGCCGCCGCCTCCTGCAGCGCTTCCTCGGAGTACTCGAGCACCGAGCGGTAGTGGGCGCTGCCCAGGTAGTACCTCAGCTCGACCGGCCGCACCTTCTCCAGGATGTGGGGCACCGACAACACGTTGCCCAGCGATTTCGACATCTTCTCGCCGGACATGGTCACCCAATGGTTGTGCATCCAGTACCGCGCGAACCCGTCGCCGGCGGCGTGCGACTGCGCGATCTCGTTCTCGTGGTGCGGGAACTGCAGATCCAGCCCGCCGCAATGGATGTCGAACTCGCCGCCGAGGTAGTACGTCGCCATCGCGGAGCACTCCAGGTGCCAGCCGGGCCGGCCATCGCCCCACGGGGTCGGCCAGGACGGCTCGCCGGGCTTCGCCGACTTCCACAGCGCGAAATCGTTGGGTCCGCGCTTGCCGGGCGAATCGGGCTCGCCCTGCTCCATTTCCTCGACGCGGTTGCCGGACAGCGAACCGTAGTCGCCGCCCTCCGACGCCGCCCACGCACCGACGTCGAAGTACACGTTGCCGTCGACGTCGTACGCGTAGCCGTTGTCCATCAGCCGCTGCATGTACTCGACCATCTGCGTCACGTGGCCGGTCGCGCGCGGCTCGACGCTCGGCGGCAGCACGCCCAGCTGGTCGTACGCCCAGGTGAACTCGCGCTCGTAGGTGGACACCCACTCCCACCAGGGCCGGCCATGCTCGGCGGCCTTGGTCAGGATCTTGTCGTCGATGTCCGTCACGTTGCGCACGAACGCGACGTCGAGCCCCTGCGCCAGCAGCCACCGGCGCAGAATGTCGAACGCGACACCGGAACGCACGTGGCCGATGTGCGGCATCGCCTGCGGGGTGGCCCCACACAGGTAGACGGACGCGTGCCCAGCACGGATGGGCTCGAAGTCTCGCAGCTCACGGGTGGCGGTATCGAAGATTCGGAAGTTCACGCCCCCGAGTGTAGCGGTCGCGTCCGTGCCTCCCGAACGCTTGCGCGGCACATGACCTGGGCCCTCCCCGCCGGACACACCGTTTGTTCACCGGCGGTTCACGGGGCGTTCGATGAGGGTCGTTCACTTCGCATGATTCAGCTATCGGCGCGGGGCAAGTGATTCGCTTTACGACGAACATCCGTCCCACTTGCCTCAGGGGCCGCGCCAACAACACGCGATTCGACCACGAATGAACGTTCGATTAACTTTCGGTTCGCTCTTGTTTTCGACTCGCATGGCCCCTATGATCGAAGCCGGAGATTCCGGCACGCGCCATGACATGAGGGGGAACGGGCGGCCATGAATGAACGCTTCAGTGCAGTACAGAGGGACAGGACCGGGCCGGCCACCAGGCCAACCACGAGTATCGGGGAGCTCATCGCATTGACGCGCGCCGTGACGGATGCACTGGTCATGATCGCCCGCACATGCGAATACCGCCCCCTGTCGGCGGCGGAGCTGATGCAGCTGATGCCGGCACTGAAACGGCTGGAAACCGCGCGCAGGGGGCTCGCCGTCGTGGACGCGCAGGTCACCGCGACCGTGGCGGCGGAGCAGTTGTCCCGGATGACGGGGACCACGCACCCCGATGACTATCTGGTGGAAGAACTGCAGTTGCCGCGCCGCGAGGCGATGTCGCGGGTCCGGGCATGCGCGTTCTTGAGGGGCCATCCCGAACTGAAGGGCCCCGCCCACGCCGCGCTGCGCGCCGGCGACGTGACTTTGCGGGGAATCGCCGATGTGGCGAAGGAGCTGGAATCGCTCGACGAGCGGGCGGAGCGTTCCGCGTCGGATCTGGCGGATGAAGTGATCGCCCGCTCCCCCGCCCACGGACCACACGGTGCCGGCGCATTGTGCAGGCAGCTCGTCAAGGAGCAGAACAGACGATTCCCGCGGGACCCGAATGCGGCGCACCGCAAGAGGAGGCTGACCGTCGGCAAGCAGGACGACGACGGCGGCGCGAAGGTCAGCGGATACCTGGATGCGGCGACGGTGGCGCTGCTCGAGGCGTGGCTGCTCGCGCACGGGATCAAGAAGGGCAGCCACGAGGACGGCCGAACCCCGATGCAGCGCAACGCGGATGCGCTGGACCTCGCGTTGCGGACGGCGCATGAGGCGCACCCGAGGGTGAAGGGGAAACCGATGTGCACGGTCGTCGCGGCGTTGAACCTCAAGGATCTCGCGGCGGCGACCGGCGTCGATCCCGCGACCGGGCACTCACCGAAAGTGCGTCCCATTCATCCCACGCGGACGACGGTCAAGGCCGGTTCCGGCGTCGAGCTGGGTTTGATCGACTTGCTCCGGCTCGGGCTTTCCGACGACATGTACGCCGCCATCATCGACCCGGATGCCCCGGTCGTGGAATCGCAGCTGAAGCTCGGGCGAACCCGGCGGTCGGCGAGTCTCGACCAGCGGATAGCACTTCAGCTTCTCGACGGGACGTGCAGGCACCCGGGATGCAATCGACCGCCGGACGCATGCGACGCGCACCATCTCGTCGCATGGGCCCTGGGCGGGAACACGGACCTGGAAAACCTGACGCTGCTGTGCCGGCGGCACCACTCCGACAACGACGACACCCGCGCCGATCCACGGCGCGGGCACATGACCCCGAGAACCGATCATCCGCGGGGCCGCACGGGATGGGCCCATCCGGTCGCGTCATACGGGAAGCGGCGGGTGCGTTTCAACGCCGAGCGCGGGGCGGCGGCGTGAGGCCCCGCCATGCGCCGGCGAAACACCCTCGGCGGCGGGGTGCGGCGAAGCTACTGCGAGTCGGGCTTCTTCCACACCACGGCGGTGCCGACCGCCGCGACACCTTCGCCGCGACCGGTGAAACCCATGTGGTCCGTGGTCGTCGCAGAGACGCTGACGGGGGCTCCGATGTAACCGGACAGGACCCGCTCGGCCTCTTCGCGGCGCGGCCCCATCTTGGGCCGGTTGCCGATCATCTGGGCCGCGGCATTGCCGATGACGAACCCGTTGTCCTCGAGCAGCTGCCGGCATTCCCGAAGCAGGCGCTCACCGGAGACGTCGTCGTATTCCGGGCGCCCCACCCCAACGAAGCTGCCGAGGTCGCCGAGGCCCGACGCGGACAGCAGCGCGTCGACGATGACGTGGGCGACGACGTCGCCGTCGGAGTGCCCCTCGCACCCGTCCTCGCCTTCGAAGAGGAGCCCCGCCATCCAGCAGGGCTTGCCCTCCTGGACCTGGTGGGCGTCGGTGGCGATGCCCACGCGCGGGATGAGGATGGGTGCGTCGGTCATGTCATTCTCCGGAAATCTCGAACTCGGTCGACTCGGCCTCGCCGGCGATCTGCGTCGCCAGGGCCAAGTCGAGGGGGGTGGTCACCTTGAAGGCCATCGGATCGCCCTGGACCACGTGGACGGGGACGCCGAGGCGCTCCACGAGGGAGGCGTCGTCGGTGGCGTGCACGGCCTCGCCGGCGGGACGGCCGAAATGCTCTTCGTACGCGCGGCGCAGCAGAGGCAGCCGGAAACCCTGCGGCGTTTGGACGGCGCGCAGGGTCGAACGGTCGGGGGTGCCGACGACCACGTCGCCGGCCACCTCCTTGATGGTGTCCGCGACGGACACCACGGGAATGACCGCATCGTTGCCGCGGATGACGGACCGCACGACGCGGGCGATCATGCCGGGCGGGGTCAGCGCGCGGGCCGCGTCGTGGACCAGCACGACGCCGTCTTCGGGCATGGCGCGCATGCCTTCCCAGACGGAATCGATGCGTTCGCCGCCGCCGACGATGAAGTCGACGTCGGAGCGGATGCGGCCGGCGGCCCTGGCACGGCGGAACAGTTCGCGGGCGTACTCCATCATGTCGCCGGAGACGATGACGGCGATGTCGTCGACGGCCTCCGATCGTTCGATGGCCGCTACGGAGCGTTCCACCAGGGAACGGCCGCGCAGCTGGACGTACGCCTTGGGGATGGGTTCGCCGAGCCTCGTGCCGCGGCCCGCGGCCGCGACGAGCGCGGTGACCCGCATTCCCACCGCGGGCCTAGTCCTCGGCGTCGAGGTCGACGGCGTCCGCGTCGGAATCGCCGTTGGCGGACTTCGGTTCCGCGGAGTTCGCGGCCTCGTCGGCGAGCGCCTTGTGGCGCTCGATGGTGGCCTCGATGCGGGAGAACAGCTCGGTGGTCTTCTCGTCGTCGACGCCCTCGGCCAGCGACAGCTCGCCGACCAGCACCTGGCGGGCCTTGCTGAGCATGCGCTTCTCGCCGGCGGACAGGCCGCGGTCCTGGTCGCGGCGCCACAGGTCGCGGACGACCTCGGCGACCTTGTTGATGTCGCCCGAGCCGAGGCGCTCCTGGTTGGCCTTGTAGCGGCGGGACCAGTTGCCGGCTTCCTCGACGTCGGTTTCGCGGAGGACGGAGAAGACCTTGCGCAGGCCCTCTTCGCCGACGACGTCGCGCACTCCGACCAGTTCGGCGTTCTTCGCCGGAACCTGAATGTTCAGGTCACTCTGCAGAATCTGGAGGACCAGGTACTGAACGGTCTCGCCGTTCAGCTCGCGCTCGATGATCTGCTCGATCTTCGCGGCCCCGTGATGCGGGTAGACGACGGTATCGCCGACGCTGAATTCCATGTGGTGTCCACGCCCCTTTCAACGGCCCTCCACCCTATCATGACCCCCCTGAAAATTACCGCTAGTATGAGAAGAGCCTTTGAGGACACTAAGGTGGGTTCTCAACTGCAGAACCGTTTTACCCCAATCCTCAACTTGCCCTAGATGATGGAGGACACGAACCCATGACCCTCAAGTCGGTTGTCCGCCGCGGTGCCCTCGCCACCGTCGCCGCCGCTTCCGCCGTCGCGCTCGCCGCCTGCGGCGCCGGCCAGGTTTCCCAGACCGCCAACCAGGTCGCCGCCGTCGACGGCGCGCAGAACGAGCAGGACGCGATCCCGGGTGGCGTCGCCATCCGCGACGCCCACATCGTCGTCGATCCGGAGTCGGGCGACGCGGCGCTGAAGTTCTCCGTCACCAACCAGGAGCGCGCCAACGACGTCGTGTACACCCTCAAGTCCATCGACGTCGAGGGCGTCGGCGACGTGAAGCTGACCCCGGTCGCTTCCACGAAGTCCTACGAGGCCGCCAAGAAGGGCGACCGCTCCATCCCGCGCGACTGCCAGCTGGTGGCCGACTACGCGGGCGCCGTGGAGAAGTACTCGAAGGCCGCGGCCGCGAACCAGGCCTGCATCACCTACATGTCGACGTCCCTCGACTCGAAGACCCTGACCGGCGAGAAGACCTCCGCCGCCGGCGAGAACCGCAACGTGACCTTCACGTTCGAGGGCCCGAAGGGCACCGAGAAGATCGAGATGTTCGTGACCATCTCGCCGTACGTCCCGGAGGCCGGCGCGGTCAACCGCGGCAAGGACGGCATGGCCGAGGGCGCCAAGGCGGCCGAGTCGACCGCCGGCAAGACCGCAGACGGCAACGGCGACGCTGAGACCTCCTCGGCGACGGATCCGTACACCGGCCAGATCTACCAGTAGCAGGCTCCGTGGCGAAGGGCCGCCCGTCCTACCGTTGCTCCGCCTGTGGTTGGCGGGCATCCAAATGGGTGGGCCAGTGCCCTTCGTGCGGGGAATGGGGTTCTTTGGTCGAGACCGCGGAACCGGTCGGACGTGCGCGTTCGGCCGGGTCCGCGGTCTCGTCTGCGTCGGGGCTGCCGGCGGTCGCGGCGACGCCCATCACGGGGGTCGACCCGGGGCTGGCGAAGGCGGTGCCGACGGGCATCGGGGAGCTCGACCGGGTGCTGGGCCGCGGCGTCGTGCCGGGGTCGGTGGTGTTGTTGGCGGGCGAGCCGGGGGTGGGCAAGTCGACGCTGCTGCTGGAGGTCGCGTTCCGCTGTGCGTCGGGTGAGCTCGGCCCGGCCCTGTACGTGACGGGCGAGGAGTCGGTGGGGCAGGTCCGGCTCCGGGCGGAGCGGACGGGGGCGCTTCACGACGAGCTGTATCTCGCGGCGGAGTCGGACGTGGGGGAAGTGATCGAGCAGTCGTTGGCTGTGAAGCCGGGGCTGTTGGTGGTCGATTCGGTGCAGACGATGCAGGCCGCCGGGGTGGAGGGCACCCGGGGCGGGGTCGCGCAGGCAAGGGCGGTGACGGCGGCGCTGACGGCGCTGGCGAAGGAGTCGGGCACGGCGATTCTGCTGGTCGGCCACGTGACCAAGGACGGCACGGTCGCCGGCCCGCGGACGATGGAGCACCTGGTGGACGTGGTGCTGAATTTCGAGGGAGACCGCCACTCGGGGCTGCGGTTCCTGCGTGGCCTGAAGAACCGGTTCGGTGCCACCGACGAGGTGGGGTGCTTCGAGCAGACGGCGGACGGCATCCGCGAGGTCGAGGATCCGTCGGGGCTGTTCCTGCATCACCGCTCCCCCACGCCCGGCACGGCCGTCACGGTGGCGATGGAGGGGCGCCGACCGATGTTGGCGGAGGTGCAGGGGCTGGTCGTCGACATGCAGGACGCGAAGGGCAACCGCCGGAACGTGTCGGGCCTGGATCAGCGGCGGGTGCCCATGGTCGCGGCGATCGTGGCGCAGCATGGCCCGGACGGGATGCGGGGTCTGGCGTCGCGCGAGTTGTACGTGGCCACGGTGGGCGGGATGACGCTGCTGGAGCCGTCGTCGGATCTGGCGGTGGGCATCGCGTTGGCGTCGGCGGTGAGGCAGCGGCCGGTGCGGGAGAACATGGTGGTCATCGGCGAGCTGGGGCTGGCGGGCGAGGTCCGGCGCGTACCGGATGTCGGGCGGCGCCTGAAGGAGGCCGCCCGGATGGGGTTCACGCACGCCGCGGTGCCGCGGGAGACCGATTCCGGGCAGGCGCCGAAGGGGCTGCGGCTCGTGCGGGTGGGCACGATCGCGGAGGCGATTGACGCCGCGCTGGATTAGCCTGCGGCGATGCATATTCGAGTATTCGGCGGCGCTAAAATGGGCGCGTGTCGGAACCGAGCCATGAACTGCTGAAATCCCTCGCCCCGGGGACGGGCATCCGCGACGGGCTGGAGAGGATCCGCCGCGGCCGCACGGGGGCGCTGATCGTCCTGGGCTTCGACGACGAGATCGAGGGCCTGTGCGACGGGGGGTTCGAGATCGACGTCGCCTTCGCGCCGACGCGCCTGCGGGAGCTGTGCAAGATGGACGGGGCGGTGGTGCTGTCGACGGATGGCACGCGCATCCGGCGGGCGAACGTGCAGCTGGTGCCGGATCCGTCGCTGCCGACGGATGAGTCGGGCACGCGGCACCGGTCGGCGGAGCGGACGGCGCTGCAGACGGGGGTGCCGGTGATCGCGGTGTCGCAGTCGATGGACATCATCACGGTGTACGCGGATGGGGCGCGGCATGTGCTGAAGGATTCGGCGGAGATCCTGTCGCGCGCGAATCAGGCGCTGGGGACCATCGAGCGGTACCGGTCGCGGCTCGACGCGGAGTCGGAGGCGCTGTTCACGGCGGAGATCGCGGGGTACGCGTCGGCGTCGGAGGTCGTGGGCGTGCTGCGGTTGTCGGAGCTGCTGCGGCGGGCGGCGCAGTCGGTGTCGCTGGATGTGGTGGCGCTGGGGTCGGATGGGCACCAGCTGGACGTGCAGCTGCGCGAGCTGATCGCGGACACCGAGCCGAACGCGCGGCTGTTGCTGCACGATTACCTGGTCACGGCATCGGGGCTTCCCGACGAGGCCGACGTGGATGCCGCGTTGGCCGGTCTGGCGGAGTTGCCGGACCCGGATCTGCTGGGTCCGCGGGCGGTGGCGCAGGTGCTGGGGTATCCGACGGACGCGGAGGCGCTGGGCGAGCGGGTGGATCCCCGCGGTTACCGGGCGTTGGCGCGGGTGCCCAGGATGCAGTATTCGCTGATGGACAAGCTGGTGGCCCGGTTCGTGATGCTGCCGTCGCTGCTGAGGGCGAAGACGGAGGATCTCGCCGCGCTGGAGGGCGTCGGCCCGTTGTGGGCGCGCCACGTGCGGCAGGGGCTGGACCGGTTGCAGTAGGGCGCGGGGCTACCGGATGTTGAACGTGTACGGGTCGGAGTTGCGGTCGCCGACGAGGCCGTAGACGAGGTAGCTGCCGGCGCCGACGTCGCGGCGGTCGGATTCGGTGCACTTGCCGGGCGCGGAGGTCTTGCGGGACCAGTTGACGTCGTAGACCACTTCACCGCCGGCCTTGATGGTCTCGGTGCCGCTGCCCTCGGAGTCGTGGCAGTCGAGGTCGGACCAGATGCGCTCGTAGCTGGTCATGTCGAAGACCTCGAAGCGGAGGGTGTCGCGGTCGAGGTCGATTTTGCAGTCGGCCTTGGTGGGGTTGGACAGCGTCAGGGCGAAGCGGGGGTTGGTGGCGCCGTAGTTGGGGCTGTCGGCGGTGACCTTGAGGTTGAGGTCGGCGAGCTCGCAGGTGTCCTTGTCCTTGTCCGCCGGTTCGGACGGGGCGACGGAGTCGGAGGTGGTGTAGGGCTCGGAGGAGTCGCCGGCGGGCGCGGAGGTGTTTTCCACGCCGTCGTCGCGGCTGACGGTGACCGACTCGCTGGTTTCCGCGGCCTGGTCGGTGCCCTCGTCCGACCCCATGCCGCCGGCGACCCATCTGACGACGCCCGCGATCACGAGGATCAACGCGATGGCCAGCACCAGCGCGGCGATGCGTCGGCGCCGGTAGATCTCCGGGGGCAGCGGTCGGTTGGTCACGGACTCAGATTAGCGGGTTCTCGCTGACTCCCTTGGTCACGACGGTCTCGGCGAGTCCGTCGGAAAGCCGGTACCGCAGGCCGACGACGCCGACGCGCCCGTCGGCGAGTCGGGCCTTGATTTCGGGCGAGCGGTCGACGATGTGCTCGACGATTTCGGCGACGTGGCGCTGCTCGAACTCGGAGACCTCGGTGCGGCCGTCCTTGCGGGCGGCGAGCAGGGAGGGGGTCACCTTTTCGATGAGCACCCGCTGGAAACCGCCGGGCAGGTCGCCGCCCTCGAGGGCGGTGTGCGCGGCCTTGACGGCGCCGCAGGACTCGTGGCCCAGCACGACGACGAGCGGGACGCCCAGGCCGTCGACGGCGAACTCCAGGGACGCCAGGACCGACAGGTCGGTGATCTGGCCGGCGGTGCGGATGACGAAGATGTCACCGAGTCCCTGGTCGAAGATGATCTCGACGGGCACGCGGGAGTCCGAGCACGCGAGGACGACGGCACCGGGGTGCTGGCCGGCCGTGAGCTTCTCGCGGCGGGAGGGGTCCTGGTTCGGGTGGGCGGACTGCCCCTCCATGAAACGGTGGTTTCCCTCGAGCAGGTGCTTCCAAACTGATTCAGGGGTGCGTGTCATAGCATCCATTCTGCAAGGTTTCGGTTGAATGGAGTGAATCGGGTTTTGGTTTCGGCGCAAAACGGGGGTCGCGATGGCGGCGGCGGGGGCGTTTCCGGCGACTGGCGCGGGGACCTGGTCGAGTGGTTCCGGGGCAACGCGCGCGAGCTGCCGTGGCGCGCCCCGGGGACGTCGGCGTGGGGGATCCTGGTCAGCGAGGTCATGAGCCAGCAGACGCCGGTCGCCCGCGTCGCGCCGCCCTGGCGGCGGTGGATGGGGCTGTGGCCGGAGCCGGCGGATCTGGCGGCCGCGCCGGCGGATGAGGTGCTGCGCGAGTGGGGCAAGCTGGGGTATCCGCGGCGTGCGCTGAGGTTGCGCGAATGTGCGGCGGCGATCGTCGACAAGCACGATGGCCGGGTACCCGCCGACGTCGACGCGCTGCTGGCGCTGCCGGGGATCGGGGACTACACGGCGCGGGCCGTGGCCGCGTTCGCGTTCGGGGCGCGGACGCCGGTGGTGGACGTCAACGTCCGCAGGGTGCTGCGCCGCCACGCGCAGGCGACGTTCCTGCCGGGCGCGCACAGGCGGGCGGACCTGGCCGCCGTTGAGGAGGTGCTTTACGACGACCCGCCCGCCGCCGCCGAGTTGTCCGCCGCATGGATGGAGCTGGGGGCGACGGTGTGCCGCACGCGGCCGGAGTGCGGGGCGTGCCCCGTGCGGGAGTCGTGCGCGTGGGTGGCGGCGGGGTCGCCCGAGCCGTCGGAGGAGGAGCTGGCGGCGGCGAAGAAGCGGGTGCAGAAGTTCGAGGGCACGGACCGGCAGGTGCGCGGCAAGCTGCTCGACGTGCTGCGCGGCGCGGAGTCGCCGGTGGAGCGGGAGCTGCTCGACGCGGTGTGGCCCGATGCGGCGCAGCGGTCGCGGGCGCTGTTTTCGCTTCTCGACGACGGCTTGGCCGTCCAGGACGCCGACGGGCGGTTCCGCCTGCCCAGGTAGGGGCGGGGTTAATCTGGCGGCATGAGCGCTTCATCGGTGGGAGACGGCCCGGTGCGGGGTCGTTTCGTGCCGTTCGTCGCCGTGGCGATGGTGGCGGCGTTCGTGGCGTTGGCGGGGTGCTCGTCGGGATTCGAGGGCGCCGACGCCGGGCGGGGGACGCCGCCGCCGGTGGAGAGGGCGCCGGGGACGATCATCACGCAGATGGACCTGGCGGTGGAGTCGCCGAGCCTGAAGACGGCGCGGCGGATCGTCTACGCCTCGCGGGGCGTGCACGGGCGACCGAACGTCGTCAGCGGGTCGGTGCTGGAGCCGACCGCGAAGTGGACGGGGGACGGGCCGCGGCCGCTGCTGATCATCGCGCCCGGGACGCAGGGGGCGGCGGACAACTGCGCGCCGTCGATGACCATGCACTTCGGCACCTCTCCCCCGCCGCCGGCGCGCCATTTCCTGGACCTGGGGTGGGCGGTGGCCATCACCGACTACGAGGGCCTGGGCACGCCGGGCCCGCACACGTATCTGGTGCGCGAGGCGCAGGGCCACGCCGTACTCGACGTCGCGCGGGCGGCGGAGCGGCTGCTGGGCGGCGGGGGTGGCGCGGAGCCGACGGAGGAGACGCCCATCGCCGTGTTCGGGTTCTCGCAGGGCGGCGCGGCGTCGGCGGCCGCGGCGGAGTTGGCGGCGGAGCACGCGCCGGAGCTGAACATCCGCGCCGTCTACGCGGGCGGGGTGCCGGCGGATCTGCCGTCGACGGCGGCGGAAATCGACGGGTCGCCGCTGTCGGGGGCGATGGGCTACGCCATCAACGGGTTGGTGGCGGCGTACCCGGAGATCCGCGGCGACGTCGACGCCATGCTCGACGCCGACGGCCGCCGCTTCCTGCGCGAGACGGCCACGCAGTGCGTCGGCGCGACGCTGGCGCTGTGGGGGCGGAAGAAGTCGGCGGATCTCACCGTCGACGGGCGGTCGTTCGCCGCGCACCTGGGCTCGGGCGCCGGGCCGCGGCTGCAGGAGGCCGTCGACGAGCAGAAGCTGGGGACGACGGCGCCGCGGATGCCGGTGTTCGTGACGCACAACGTCAAGGACGACGTCATTCCCGTCGCCGGCGCGCGGCGCCTGGTGCGGGATTGGTGCGACGCGGGTGCGAACGTGACCTACGCGGAGGTCGACGAGGACCTGGGCGACGCCTCGCATGGGCTGGCGTGGCAGTTGACGCAGGATGAGGCGTTCGGGTGGCTGGTCAGCGTGATGGGTGGGCCGGACGCGCCGGGGGCTGCGGGGACGTGTTGAACGGGCGCGGTCACCTGTTCCGCCGGGGCCGCAGCCGCACCGAGGGCATCGGCGGGGCGGGAATGCGGTCGACCTGGGCGCGGGTGGGTTCGCCCTCGTGGCCGGGGTAGCCCTCCACGACGCCGTAGCGGCGGGCGCGGGTGCGCTCGTCTTCCCAGTCATCGCGGGCGGCGCGGACGGCGGCTTCGGATTCGCCGACGAAGTTCCAGAACATCAGCAGGTCCTCGCCGTAGGGGTCGCCGGCCAGGAGCACCAGCGTCGCGCCGTCTGCGCCCGCGGTGATGGTGGCCTCGGCGACGGGGCCGCGCGAGTACGCCAGGGCGGCGGGGCTGGCGGTGGCGCAGTTTTTGGAGGTGGCGGAGGTAGAGCCGTCACCCAGCTCCGCAGAGCCGGAGTCGACGAGGATGCCGACCTCCCGGCCGAGCGGCAGCGTCAGCGTCGCACCGGGGCGCATGCGCAGTTCGGCGGCGAGGGCGCGTCGCGGGGCGGGGATCGGGGAGGTACCGAAGTGAGCGTCCTCGGGCACCGCTCCCCCGGCTGCGGTGCGCACTTCCCCGACCAGCTCGCCGAGGAAGACCCGCGCGGTCACGCCGCCGTGGGTGACGGCGTCGGTGGTGAAGTGGTGCAGGCCCCGTTCGGCGTGGCGCTCGTCGGTGGGGTACCCGAGCCACAGCTGGACGCCGTGGAGCTCGGGGCCGTCGGGCCAGGAGTACTCGGAGTGGGCGATGCCGTTGCCGGCGACCATGAGCACGGTGTCGCCGGGGACGACGTCGAGGTGGTGGCCGGCGGAATCGTCGTGGCGCACGCGGCCGGAGAACAGCCACGTGCAGGTGGCCAGGTGGGTGTGCGGGTGCGGGGCGACGTCCATCGACGGCGTGGCCGGGCCGAAGTGGTCGGCGAAGATGAAGGGGCCGACGCTGGTCCGCTCGACGTGCGGCAGCGTGCGGCGCACCGTGATGGCGCGGTACCCGCCGAGGGGCACCTCGCGGGGCTGGAGCACGGCGATTGTTGTCATGTCACGAACCGTACCGCGCCATCACCGGGCGGGGCCACCGCTTCCGGCGGCCACTACTTCCAGCGGCCCCGGTAGTTCAGCCCCTTGCCCAGGCGGACGGAGAACCCGCCGCGGCTGTTGATGGTCACCGGGCCGACCCGCTTGGAGCCGGAGACCCCGGACTTCGACCAGTTGAGCCAAGAATCCTTGCCCAACTTCGTGCGCTTGCGGAAGAAGATCCCCATGTCGGTGCTCCTCGATACTCGGTGACCGGTTGCCGCGGCCCGGGCGCGGGCGGGGTGCGCCGCAAGAAAACCGGGGCCGACACGCCCGATTCTAGCGTGGCGGCCCCGGTCCCGGCTGCCGTGGAGCGGCCGGTCAGGGCCGCGTGCCGACGGCTCCCCGCGTTTCCGTCGGCCCGGTTTTACCGGTCGCCGTCGGTGTTCCGGCCGCCGTCTTCGGCGTCGGCATCGGACCCGGACTTGGAGCCGGACTCGGCGGCCTCGTTCTCGCGGGCGGCCTCCTCCACGGCGGCCTCGGCCGCGTCGATGACGTCGCCGGCGCCGGTGCCGATGGTGCCGTCGGCGGCGCCCATGGCCTCCAGGCCGTCGAGCTCATCGGGGACCTCGGCGCCGTCGGTCGCCTTCGTGACGAAGGTGAACGTGGCGTCGGAGCCCTCGGACTCGCCGTCCCAGCCGTCGACGTCGACCAGCACGGTCTCGCCCATGCCGATCTGGCCGTACAGGATCTTCTCGGACAGCTGGTCCTCGATCTCGCGCTGGATGGTGCGGCGCAGCGGGCGGGCGCCCAGCACCGGGTCGAAGCCCCGCTTGGCCAGCAGGTTCTTCGCCTGATCGGTGACGTCCATGGTGATGCGCTTTTCCTTCAGCTGCTCCGAGACGCGGGCCAGCATCAGGTCGACCATCTCCACGATCTCCTCGCGGGACAGCTGCTTGAACACGACGATCTCGTCGATGCGGTTGAGGAACTCGGGGCGGAAGTGCTTCTTCAGCTCGTCGTTGACCTTGCCCTTCATGCGCTCGTACTGGCCGTCGGCATCCTGCTCGCCGACGCCGGAGAAGCCCATGCCCACGGCCTTCGAGATGTCCTGCGTGCCCAGGTTCGAGGTGAAGATGAGCACCGTGTTCTTGAAGTCCACGACGCGGCCCTGCGCGTCGGTGAGACGGCCGTCCTCGAGGACCTGCAGGAGGGTGTTGTAGATCTCCTTGTGGGCCTTCTCGATCTCGTCGAACAGCACGACGGAGAACGGCTTGCGGCGCACCTTCTCGGTGAGCTGGCCGCCCTCCTCGTAGCCGACGTAGCCCGGAGGGGCGCCGAAGAGGCGCGAGGCGGTGAAGCGGTCGTGGAACTCGCCCATGTCGATCTGGATCAGCGAATCCTCGTCGCCGAACAGGAACTCGGCCAGCGCCTTCGACAGCTCGGTCTTGCCGACGCCCGACGGCCCGGCGAAGATGAACGACCCGGACGGGCGCTTCGGGTCCTTCAGGCCGGCGCGGGTGCGGCGGATGGCGCGGGACACGGCCTGCACGGCCTCGTCCTGGCCGATGATCCGCTTGTGCAGCTCCTCCTCCATGCGCAGCAGGCGCGAGGACTCTTCCTCGGTGAGCTTGAACACGGGGATGCCGGTCCAGTTGGCCAGCACCTCGGCGATCTGCTCCTCGCCGACCTCGGTGATGGTGTCGGACTCGCCGGAGCGCCACTTCTTTTCCTTCTCGCGGCGTTCCTCGCCCAGCTTGCGCTCGGTGTCGCGCAGGCCGGCGGCCTTCTCGAAGTCCTGCGCGTCGATGGCGGCTTCCTTCTCGCGGCGCACGTCCGCGATCCGGCCGTCGATCTCCTGCAGGTCCGCCGGGGCGGTCATGCGCTTGATGCGCATGCGGGCGCCGGCCTCGTCGATAAGGTCGACGGCCTTGTCCGGCAGGAAGCGGTCGTTGATGTAGCGGTCGGACAGCGTCGCGGCGGCGACCAGCGCCTGGTCGGTGATGGACACGCGGTGGTGCTGCTCGTACTTGTCGCGGAGGCCCTTGAGGATCTCGATGGACAGGTCGACGCTCGGCTCCGGCACGTTGACCGGCTGGAAGCGGCGTTCCAGGGCGGCGTCCTTCTCGATGTGCTTGCGGTACTCGTCGAGGGTGGTGGCGCCGATGGTCTGCAGCTCGCCGCGGGCCAGCTTCGGCTTGAGGATCGACGCGGCGTCGATCGCGCCTTCGGCGGCGCCGGCGCCGACGAGGGTGTGGATCTCGTCGATGAACAGGATGATGTCGCCGCGCTGGTTGATCTCCTTGAGCACCTTCTTCAGGCGCTCCTCGAAGTCGCCGCGGTAGCGGGAACCGGCGACCAGGGAGCCCAGGTCGAGCGAGTAGAGCTGCTTGTCCTTCAGGGTCTCCGGCACGCGGTTGTTGACGATGTCCAGGGCCAGGCCCTCGACGACGGCGGTCTTGCCCACGCCGGGCTCGCCGATGAGCACCGGGTTGTTCTTGGTGCGGCGCGACAGCACCTGCATGATCCGCTCGATTTCCTTCTCGCGGCCGACCACCGGGTCGAGCTTGCCCTCGCGGGCGGCGACGGTGAGGTTGCGGCCGAACTGGTCGAGCACGAGCGAACCGGCCTGGTGGTTGCCGTCGGCGACGCGCTGGCCGGAGGTGGCGCCCACGGGGCGCTGCTCGGGGCCGCCGGCGGGGCCGTCGGAGTCGTCGCCCTGGAAGCCGGACAGCAGCTGGATGACCTGCTGGCGCACGCGCGGCAGGTCGGCGCCGAGCTTGACCAGCACCTGGGCGGCGACGCCCTCGCCCTCGCGGATCAGGCCGAGCAGGATGTGCTCGGTGCCGATGTACTTGTGGCCCAGCTGCAGGGCCTCGCGCAGCGAGTACTCCAGGACCTTCTTGGCCCGCGGGGTGAAGGGGATGTGGCCGCTGGGCGGCTGGGCGCCGCGGCCGATGATGTCGACGACCTCGGAGCGCACGGCCTCGAGGGAGATGCCCATGGACTCCAGGGCCTTCGCGGCGACGCCGTCGCCCTCGCTGATGAGGCCCAGCAGAATGTGCTCGGTGCCGATGTAATTGTGGTTGAGCTCGCGTGCCTCGTCCTGCGCCAGGACGACGACGCGCCGGGCGCGGTCGGTGAACCTCTCGAACATCATTCTCCTCGGTGTCGTCCGGAATCCATATAACGGTTTCACTGAAGCTTAACGACGCCCGCCCGCGTTTCGTCCCTTCGGGCGTACGCCCATAGCGAACAGCGCCTGAACTGGGGATTGACGGCGGCCGAAATTTCCGGCGGCATCCGTCGCAAAGCAAGCGGCGCGCGTGCGTGCGCCGGCGGCGACCGGCCGGCCCGGGCCCGCCCGGACTTGCGGATAGGGTCGGGGGCATGACCACCTCCCGCGACCGACTCCAGTTCGACGTCCTGGCCGACCATCTGGCGCTGATGCTGGCGCAGGAGGATCTGGCGTCGATAGAGAAGCTGATCCGGGACATGCCGCCGTCGGATCTGGTCAACGTGCTGGAGCGGGAGGACCCGGATGACCGGGCGATCATCTACCGGCTGCTGCCGCGCGAGCTGGCGCTGGAGGTGTTCGACCGCTTCAACGGGAGCATGCGCGCGGAGCTGCTGACGGGGCTTCGCGACGAGCACGTGGTCGGCGTTTTCGAGCACCTCGACCCCGACGACCGCGCGGCGCTCGTCGACGAGCTGCCCGCGTCGGTGTCGGCGAAGCTGTTTTCCGGGCTGTCGGAGAAGGAGCGCAAGCTCACCGCCCCGATGCTCGGCTACCCGTCGGGGGCGATCGGCCGCCACATGTCCACGGAATACGTGCGGGTGCGCCCGGGGATGACGGCGCGGGAGGCCATCGCGCACGTCCGAGCCACCGGCGAGGGCGCCGAAACCGTGTACCTGCTCATGGTCACCGACGACCACCGCCGCCTCGAGGGCGTGGTGGGGCTGAGGGACCTGATTTTCGCGCTCGATGACGAGGCTGAAAACGAGGGCGGCGAGGGCGAGGGCGGGGCAGCCGGCGAGCCCGTGACCGTCCGCGACCTGATGAAGGCCCCGGAGTCGGTGACGGCGTCGGAGGACGCCGAGACCGCGGCGCGCCGGGCGGTGCGCACCACCCACCTGGTCACGCCAGTGGTCGACGAGGAGGGGCGGCTGATCGGCATCCTGACCATCGACGACGCCAACCGCATCATCGACCGCGCCGACGAGGAGGACGCCGCCCGCGCCGGCGCGTCCGAGCCGCTGGACCGCCCGTACCTGGTCACGTCGGTGGCCACGCTGGTGCGGTCGCGCATCGTGTGGCTGCTGGTGCTCGCGCTGTCGGCGATCCTGACGGTGCAGGTGCTGGAGATGTTCGAGGACGCGCTGGCCAAGGTGGTGACGCTGTCGCTGTTCATCCCGCTGCTCACCGGCACCGCGGGCAACACCGGCTCGCAGGCGGCGACGACGGTCACCCGCGCCCTGGCCGTCGGCGAGGTACGGCTGCGCGACACGTGGAAGGTGGCGTGGCGCGAGGTCCGAGTCGGCGTGACCATGGGCGTGCTGCTGGGGCTGATTGGCGCGGTGGTCGCGGGGGTCGTCTACGGGCTCGACTTCGGGCTGATCATCGGGCTGACGCTGGTGTCCATCTGCACCATCGCCGCCACCGTCGGCGGCATCATGCCGATGATCGCCCGGGCCATCAAGGCCGACCCGGCGGTGTTCTCCACGCCGTTCATCTCGACGTTCTGCGACGCGTCGGGCCTGATCGTGTACTTCCTCATCGCGAAGGCGGTGCTGGGGCTCTAGGCGCCCGCGCCCACCGGGACTGGTGCGGCCCTCCCCGTCGGGGCCATGATTGTGGGAAACCCCGTTTCCCCGACCAGGAGCACCCCATGCGCATCGGAATCCCCCGCGAGATCAAGAGCGGCGAGCATCGCGTCGCGGCCAGCCCGTCCGGAGTGGCGTCGCTGACGCGAGCCGGGCACGAGGTTCTCGTGGAGGCCGGGGCCGGCGAGGGGTCCTCGATGCCGGACCGGGCGTACGCCGACGCGGGCGCGACGATCGTCGATTCCGCGGAGGAGGTGTGGGCGAAGGGCGATCTGCTGCTGAAGGTCAAGGAGCCCATCGGCCCGGAGTTCGACCTGATGCGCCGGGACCAGATCCTGTTCACCTACCTGCATTTGGCGGCGGCCCCGGAGTGCGCGCGGGCGCTGCTCGATGCCGGCACGACGTCCATCGCCTACGAGACCGTCACCGACGACCGCGGAGAGCTGCCGCTGCTGACGCCGATGAGCCAGGTCGCCGGCCGCCTGGCCGTGCAGGTGGGCGCGTACCACCTGATGAGCCACTTCGGCGGCCGCGGCATCCTGCTGCCCGGCGTCCCCGGCACCCGCCCGGCGCGGGTGACCATCATCGGCGCGGGCCAGGTGGGCGCGTCGGCGGTGGCGATGGCGCACGGGCTGCGCGCGGACGTCACGGTCCTGGACCTGGATCCGCGGGCGCTCAAGCGCATCGACGACATCTACCGCGGCACGGTGGACACCGTCTTCTCCACCGCCCACGAGATCGAGCAGGAGCTGCTCCAGGCGGACCTGGTCATCGGCGCCGTGCTCGTCCCGGGCGCGAAGGCCCCGACCCTGGTGCCGGACGACCTCGTCGCCCGCATGAAGCCGGGCGCGGTGCTGGTCGACGTGGCCATCGACCAGGGCGGCTGCTTCGAGTCCTCGCGCCCAACCACCCACGACGACCCGGTGTACCGGGTCCACGACACCCTCTTCTACTGCGTGACCAACATGCCCGGCGCGGTGGCCAACACGTCGACGCAGGCGCTGGCGAACTCCACCCTCCCCTATGCGATGGCCCTGGCCGAGCACGGCTGGCCCGGCGCGGCGGAGGTCCTGCCCGGGCTTGCCGACGGGCTGATGACGCATGAAGGGACGCTGCGCAACGGGTACGTCGCCGAAGCCCTCGATCTGGACCACGTCCCCGCCCGGTGACGCGCTGAACCGGTGCCCGCGCGGGCCGTCGACAAGCGAAAATGCGGGCCCCGCACGGGGCCCGGGGTTTTCCCGGAAAAAGCCCTCGCGGTGACTTACGCCACGTATATGGTTCTTTTTCACAAGGAACCCATAGAGGAGGCGCGAGCCAGATGTCCGAGAAGATCGACGTCCACGCGACGACCAACGCCGACACCGCGGAAATCGGCGCCGCGGAGAAGTTCCGCGCGCGAGCCCGGAAATCGCTGCGCGGCACCGGCGACCTCATCCGGGGCCTCGCCCCGGTGACCAAGGCCGGCGTGCTCGGCGCCATGGGCCCCGGCGCGATGGGCAAGGCCGCCCACTCGATCTACCGTTGGGACTTCCTGCCCTCCGGGCTGCTCGGCATCGCCGCCGCGCGCGACCCCCACCACACCGCCATCATCGACGACGGCGGGTCGATGACGTACTCCGAGTTCCACGACAACGCCAACCGCCTCGCCCGCGCCCTGCGCCACGGCGACATCCGGCCCCGCGACCGCATCGGCGTGCTGTCCCGCAACCACCGCGGCTTCCTGCTCGCCCTGTGCGCCCACGGCCGCCTGGGCACCGACCTGGTGCTGCTCAACACCGGCGCGTCCGCCGAGCAGACCCGCTCCGTCATCCGCGAGCAGAAGATCGACTTCCTCTTCATCGACGAGGAATTCACCCACATGCTCCCCGAGGACTTCGACCAGTGCCCCGTCGCCGTGTCGTGGCTCGAGGACCACACCGACACCTCCTGCGTCCGCGAGGGCTGGACGTCGATGCGCGAGATGCTGCGCACCGCCCCGCCGGAGGCCTGGCCCACCGCGGACCTGCCCACGCGCCCCCGCCGCGGCCGCGTCATCATCCTGACCTCCGGCACCACCGGCACCCCGAAGGGCGCCCGCCGCCCGGAGCCGAAGTCGTGGATGCCGGCGTCGTCGATCATGAGCCGCATCCCCCTGCGCCACAACCGGCCCGCCTACCTGGCCGCGCCGCTGTTCCACACGTGGGGCTTCGCGACGGCCCAGCTGTGCATCGCGCTGCGGTCCACCATGATCCTGCGCCGCCACTTCAACCCCACCGACGCCCTGAACATCGTCGAGGCGCACAACCCCCACACGATCTTCGTCGTGCCGACGATGCTGCAGCGCATGGTCGAGGTCATGCCCGACGACTACGACGTGAGCACGTCGCCGCTGAAGGTCATCGCGTCGTGCGGTTCGGCGATCCCCGAGCACATCGTGAAGACGACCCTCGACCGCTTCGGCCCCGTCCTGTACAACCAGTACGGCTCCACCGAGGTCAGCTGGGCGACCATCGCCACCCCGGCGGAGCTCGCCCAGAACCCGACCACCGCCGGCCGCGCGCCGCTGGGCACCCGCGTCTCCATCCGCGACGCCGACGGCAACGAGCTCGGCGAGGGCGAGACCGGCCGCATCTTCGTGGGCAACGGCATGCTCTACGAGGGCTACACCCGCCCGGGCGCCGACAAGGAGATCATCGACGGCATGGTCTGCACCGGCGACCTCGGGCGCCTGGAGAACGGCATGCTGTACATCTCCGGCCGCGAGGACGACATGATCGTCTCCGGCGGCGAGAACGTCTTCCCCCGCGAGACCGAGGACGCCCTGTCCAACCTGCCCGGCATCCGCGAATGCGCCGTCGCCGGCGTGCCCGACGACCGCTTCGGCCAGGCCCTGGTCGCGTGGGTCGTGCGCGAGGATTCGCCGGAGGGCGAGGCGCTCACCGACGAGTCGATCCGCACCTTCGTCCGGCAGCGCCTGGCCCGCCACTCGGTGCCGCGCGAGACCGTGTTCATGGACGAGCTGCCCCGCAACGCCGTGGGCAAGGTCGTCCCGCGCATGCTGCCCAAGCCGTGGGAGGGCGACGGCGCCCAGCTGGTCGGGCAGGATCAGCTGCGCCCGGCGGGATAGGGATCCGGTGGCTGCGGGCGCACCGCCCGGGCCACCCTAACGGGGTTAACCGGATTTCCGCCCGCGCGGTGGGGCGGGCCATTATGACGGGGCCATTCGTCCCCGGCCCGCCGTGATCGCGGGCCCCTGCCGAAGAAAATCCCGTGAACCCGCAATTCCGTTCTCCCCGCACCACCCTCCCCCACGACACCGGTCGCACGCGTCGCCCGCTGCGGCGCGTCGCGCTGACCGCGTTCTCCGCCACCTCGCTGGCATTGGCCGCCTGCGGCTCGCCCGGCGGCACCGTGGACGCGGAAGCACCGTCGAGCACTTCGTCGACGTCGAGCTCCGCTCCGTCTTCCCGGACGCCTTCCTCGACGCCCACGACCGCGTCATCCACCAGCCCGACGTCCACCACTTCATCATCGGCCACCCCGACGTCCGCCACGACGCCGTCGACGATGGCTCCGGCCCCGATCGTCGCCCCTGCGGTGGTCCCCGTTGCGACCCCGCCGACGTACGCGAACTGCGAGCAGGCTTTCGACGCCGGCGCCGCGCCGCTGTACGCCGGGGACCCCGGCTACGGCCCGGAACTCGACCCCGACGGAGACGGTGTCGCCTGCCCCATCGCCGACGAGACCGGCGCCGCGGATGCCGCAGAGGCCGCGGTCGCCCCCGCGGGGATCATGGGAGACCCCGCTCCCGAACCGGAGCCCGAGCCAGAACCCGCGCCCGAGCCCGCACCCGAGGCAGCGCCTGCGCCCGAGCCCGCTCCCGAACCGGATCCCGCTCCCGAGCCGGCACCTGAACCGGAACCCGAGCCAGCTCCCGAGCCTGCTCCTGCTCCGGCACCCGAGCCCGAGCCGGAACCGGCTCCCGCTCCGGCACCCGAACCCCAGCCCGAGCCCGCACCCACGCCCGCTCCGGCTCCGGCTCCGGTCACCGGTGGCGGCGGTGACGTGTACTACCCCAATTGCAAGGCCGCCCGCGCCGCGGGTGCCGCGCCGATCCTGGCGGGAGAGCCCGGCTACCGCGCCGCACTGGACCGCGACAGGGATGGCATCGCCTGCGAGTAACCCCGCCGGACGATCCCCGGCGGCTGCCGCGCGAAACCGCGGCGGCCGCCGCCCCTCCCTCCCCCGAACGGAGGGACAAACAGTCGGCGGCAATAGCGGCTACACAACTTATGGCCGCTCGACAATGGTGCAGCCCCACATCTTGTGGCGGTTCCCGTCGATACGTGTAAGTAATATCACGATTCACCGAATCCCATTTATGTGATTCGGGTTTTAGGGTGAGGGCCATGACGCCCTCTTCCCCGCACCTCATCGACCCCTGCTCCACCATCGACGAGTACCTCGACCGCGCGGACTGGCGGATCAACGCCAACGCCAACCAGGACTTCAGCCTGGGCGGGATGATGCTCAACACCTCCGGCAAGGTGGTGGCCAACTACTGGCTGGACCACGTCTTCGCCCCGGAGGCCGGCGCCGCGCACCGCGAAGGCGCGATCCACATCCACGACCTCGACATGCTCGCCGGCTACTGCGCGGGCTGGTCGCTGCGCGCGCTGCTGGAGGAGGGCTTCGGCGGCGTCGCCGGGGCCGTGTCCTCCGCTCCGCCGAAGCACCTGACGTCGGCGCTGGGCCAGATGGTCAACTTCCTGGGCACGCTGCAGAACGAGTGGGCCGGCGCGCAGTCGTTCTCCAGCTTCGACACCTACCTCGCGCCCTTCGTGCGCCTCGACGGGCTGGACTACGACCAGGTCGAGCAGGCCATCCAGGAGTTCGTGTTCAACCTCAACGTCCCGTCGCGGTGGGGCACGCAGACGCCGTTCACGAACCTCACCTTCGACTGGGTCTGCCCGCCGGAGTTGCGGGATCAGATCCCCTTCGTCGGCGACGAGCCCGCGGATTTCACCTACGGCGAGCTGCAGGCGGAGATGGACATGCTCAACCGCGCGTTCATCGAGGTCATGGGCCGCGGCGACGCCTCCGGCCGGGCCTTCACCTTCCCCATTCCCACGTACAACATCACCCCGGACTTCGACTGGGACCACCCGAACGCCCGCCGCCTGTTCGACATGACGGCGCGCTACGGGCTGCCGTACTTCCAGAACTTCATCAACTCCGACCTCGACCCCGGCCAGATCCGGTCGATGTGCTGCCGCCTGCAGCTGGACCTGCGCGAACTCCTCGCCCGCGGCAACGGCCTGTTCGGCTCGGCCGAACTGACCGGGTCCATCGGCGTGGTCACGGTCAACTGCGCGCGCCTCGGGTTCCTCCACGCCGGCGACATGCCGGCCCTGCTGGCGGAGCTCGACGATCTGCTCGCACTCGGGGTGGGGGTGCTCGAGGCCAGGCGCCGGACCGTCGCAAAGCTCATCGACGACGGGCTGTACCCGTACACCCGGCGGTGGCTGCCGGGCCTGGACAATCACTTTTCGACCCTCGGCGTCAACGGGATCAACGAGATGGTCCGCAATTTCACGGGCGACGCCGACGACATCACCACGGCGCGCGGGCACCGGATGGCCGCGGACCTGCTCGACCACATCCGCGCCCGCCTGGTCGAGTTCCAGGAGGAGACCGGCCACATGTTCAACCTGGAGGCCACGCCGGCGGAGGGCGCGACGTACCGTTTCGCGCGCGAGGACCGGCGCCGCCACCCCGGGATCCTGCAGGCCGGCACGGACGACGAGCCGTACTACACCAATTCCTCCCAGCTGCCCGTCGGCTACACGGATGACCCGTTCCGCGCGCTGGCGGAGCAGGAGGATCTGCAGTCGAAGTACACCGGCGGCACGGTGCTGCACCTGTACATGGGCGAGGCGCTGAATTCCGGCGAGGCCTGCGCGGCGCTGGTCCGCCGGTCGCTGGAGAATTTCCACTTGCCATACGTCACGGTGACGCCGACGTTCTCGGTGTGCCCGGTGCACGGGTACCGGTCCGGCGAGGTCGACGCGTGCCCGACCTGCGGCGGCGAGGTCGAGGTGTGGACGCGCGTCATGGGCTACTTCCGCCCGGTGTCGTCGTTCAACGTGGGCAAGAAGGGCGAGCACCACGAGCGGCTGGCCTTCGCGCAGGGCCATCTCGCCTCGCAGGGCCATGTCGCCTGATTCGCTTTGCGACGTCGCCCCGGCTCCCGTGCCCGTCGCGGGCGTGGTGCCCTTTTCCTCCGTCGATTGGCCCGGGGCGCTGGCGGCGACGCTGTTCCTGCAGGGGTGCCCGTGGCGCTGCCCGTATTGCCACAACCCGGTTCTTCGGGATGCGGCCAAGTGCGGTGACGTCGGGGCGGCGGCGCATGACCTGGAGTGGCGCGGGGTGCTGGACCTGCTGGGCGAGCGGCGGGGGCTGCTCGACGCCGTGGTGTTCACCGGCGGGGAGCCGACCATGCACCGCGGGCTCGGCACCGCAATCGACGCGGTGCACGACATGGGCTTCGCCGTGGGACTGCACACGTCGGGCTGCTACCCGGAGGCGCTCGGGCGCATCGTGCGGGACCACCGCCCCGAGTGGATCGGCCTGGACGTGAAGGCCGATCCCCGCGACGCGCAAGCCTATGCGCGGGTCGCATACGGCGGCGGGGAGGCCGGCCGCGGCTTCGCGCCCGCCCAGCTCGCCGCCGGCGCGAAGGTGCTGCGCAGCCTGGAGATCGTCGCGGGAGCGATGATGGGCGCGGCGCCGGGAGCCATGGCGGGGGCCGAGCCGGTGCCGGATGGGGCAGGCGCCCGACGGCCGGCGCTCGAGGTCCGCACCACCGTGTGGCCGGATTCGCCGGCGGTCGCGGGCGTGCCCGGCATCGCCGACGTGCTTGCCGGGGTGGCCGCCGAGGTGGGGGCGGAGCCGGGCGCGGAGTTGGACGGAAAGGCCGCATTCACCTGGGCCATCCAGAAGGCACGGCCCGACGGGGTGTCGCCGGACGCCGAGGCCGCCGCCGGATTCCGCGCCGACCGCCCGGGATGGGCCGATGAGTTCGATGAGCTCGTCGCCGGCGCCCGCGAGCGGCTGCGCGGCACCTCGGTGGCGGTCATCGGCCGGTAGCCGCCGCGGCCCGGCGCCGCGTCGGCGAACCACCGCTCCGTCAAGACCCGCGAACGCGAGAAACCCCGGACGCTCACGGCGATGTCCTTGCATCGCATCGCGGAAGCGTCCGGGGTTTGCTCCGCTCCCGCCGGGGACGGGCGGGAGTTTTCGGCAAGCGGGTGGGCCGGGCCGCATCAGGGGCGGTCCCCGGGCCCCCTCCCCTACCGGGCTACTTCAGTTCCTTCGAGCTCAGGCCCAGCACGCGGCGGGCCACGACGAGCTGCTGGATCTGCTGGGTGCCCTCGAAGATGTCCAGGATCTTGGAGTCGCGGGCCCACTTCTCCAGCAGGTTGCGCTCCGAGTAGCCGTAGGCGCCGGCCAGCTGGACCGCGCGGAGGGTCACGTCGGTGCCCATGCGGCCGGCCTTGGCCTTCGACGCCGAGGCCTCGAGGGTGTTCGGCTGCTTGTTGTCGGCCATCCACGCGGCGCGCAGGGCCATGAGGTACGCGGCCTCCCAGTCGGACTCGAGGCGGATGTACTCGGCCACGGCCGCGGACTGCGAGAAGGCGGGGGCGTCGTAGTCGATCTCGACGCCGGCTTCCTCCAGGATGCGGCGCAGCTCCTCGAGCGCGGCGCGGGCGACGCCGATGGCCATGCCCGCGACCAGCGGACGGGTGTTGTCGAAGGTCGCCATGGCGCCGGCGAAGGACTTCTTGACGTCGATCTCCGGGGAACCGAGCAGGTTCTCGGCGGGGACGCGGACGTCCTCCAGGCGCAGCACCGCGGTGTCGGAGGCGCGGATGCCCAGCTTCTCCTCGAGGCGCTCGACGGTGAAGCCCGGGGTGCCCTTCTTCACCAGGAAGGACTTGATGGCCGCGCGGCCGAGGGACTTGTCCAGGGTCGCCCACACGACGACGGAGTCGGCGCGCTCGCCGGAGGTGACGAAGATCTTCGTGCCGTTGAGCACGTACTCGTCGCCGTCCTTGCGGGCGGTGGTGGTGACGGCCGACGAGTCGGAGCCGAACGACGGCTCGGTGATGGCCATGGCGGCCCACGTCTTGCCGAAGCTCTCGAGCTGCTCGTCGGTGGCGACGGCGGCGAGGGCGGAGTTGCCCAGGCCCTGGAAGGGCAGGGACAGCGTCAGGCCGACGTCGCCCCAGCAGGTCTCGATGACGTTGAGCAGCGACGCCATGTTGCCGCCGTTCTTGACGCCGACGCGCTTCTTCTTCTCGTCGCCGCGGCCGCCGGCCGCGCCGGAGAAGGACGTGCCGCCATCGGCCATGCCGTCCATCAGCGACGCGAGGGTGTCCAGCTCACGCGGGTACTCGTGCTCGGCGAGGTCGTACTTTCGGGATACGGGCCGGAAGATTTCCGCCGCGACCTGGTGCGCCTGACCGGCGCCCGCCCGGAGGAACTTCGGCAGTTCGAGGTTGATCATTTCGGATCCTCTTTCAATTCTGAAGTGTCTGGTGGTTTACAGGACGACGATGCCCTCGGCGATGCCGATGGCGCGGAGGTCTCGGTACCAGCGCTCGACCGGGTGCTCCTTGATGAAGCCGTGGCCGCCGAGCAGCTGGACTCCGTCGGAGCCGATCTTCATGCCCTTCTCGGTGGCGTAGTGCTTCGCCAGGGCGGCCTCGCGGTCGAAGCGGCGGCCCTGGTCGGCGCGGGAGGTGCCGCGCAGGAGGATCATGCGCAGGCCGTCGAGCTCGATCTTGATGTCGGCGACCATGAAGGCCACGGCCTGGCGGTGCGAGACAGGCTCGCCGAAGGCCTCGCGCTCGTTGACGTAGGGCACGACGTAGTCGAGGACGGCCTGGGAGGTGCCGGCGGCCAGCGCGGCCCAGCCGAGGCGGGAGCGGCGCAGGATGTCGCGGTACTCTTCGGCGGCCTGCTCGGCGGAGATCTGCTCGCCGCCGAGGATGGCGTCGGCGGGGACGCGGACGTCCTTGAGCACGAGGCGGCCGAGTGCGGCGCCGCGGAGGCCCATGGACGGGTCGGCCTCGACGTGGAGGCCCTCGGCGGAGGACTCGACGATGACCAGGGCGGGGCTGCCGTTCAGCTCGACGCCGACGATGAACAGCTCGGCGGCGCCGGCGTTGGGGACCAGCGACTTGACGCCGTTGAGCACGAGCTCGTTGCCCTCGCGGCGGGCGGTGGTCTCCGGCTTCAGCGGGTCGAAGAGGGGGCGCGGCTCGGAGAGCACGACGGCGGCGGCGGGGACGTCCTCGCCGGCGAAGGCCGGGAGGTAGGTCTTCTGCTGGGCGTCGGAGCCGTGGGCGGTCAGCGTCGCGGCGACGCCGGCCGGGGCGAGCACGGCCAGGGCGAGGCCCATGTCGCCGTAGGCGAGGGCCTCGGCGACGAGCGCGTTGGTGGTGACGTCCTCGCCGGTGGCGATGCCCTCGAAGGACTCGGGGACGTTGATCAGCGATACGCCGAGCTCGGCGGCCTCGGACAGGAGGGTCTCCGGCGGGGTCGCCTCGTGGTCGCACTTGGCGGCGGCGTCGCGCAGGCGGGACTCCGCGAACTCCTTCACCGTCTCGACGATCATCTGCTGATCCTCGGTCGGGGTGAGGTCGAAGAGCTTCTTGGACGGGGTCTTCGCGGGCTCGGCGGAGGCGGCGTCGTCCGGCGCCGCGGCCTGCGCGTCGCGGGCGGGGCGCTGCGGCTTGCCGGAGCCGGCGACCTTCTTGAACTGGCGGTTGGCGGCGCCCAGGGTCTTGAACCCGGACTTGGTCGACTGGTAGATCACGCGATCGAGCTTCGGCTGCAGGTCGTACTTCTGGGCGAAGTCGGAGCCGGTGATGGACGTGATGAACCGCATTGCCGCGCCGATCGCGTCTCGACCGGGGTTATTGCGGCCGACGGTCGAATCCTCGCGGTTCTTCTTCTCGCTCATGGGTTCATGGCCTTTCGAGTCAGAACTGTTACTGGGATAACGATAAAGCCATCTCGTGATCGTTGTCACATCTTTTGGCAGAACTACCCCTAAATTGGCACTATCGCCGCCCCCGTAACGCACCCCCGCGCGAAACACGAGGTCAGCGTCATATTTCGCTTGAAGACGAACGTGGAAACGGCGTTATCGCAGGTATGCGCCGTACACGCGTCGTCAAGCCCTTCCGACGGCGCCGAATTCGCTTCGTCCGCGAGCCCCGCGGCGCAGCCGGCATCGTGGCGGCACCGCCGCACCGTCCGCCGGGCGCCGCCCGCATCCCGGCGCCGCGGGAACGCCCCGGGGGATCGTTCGGCATGCGCGCCCCGGAGCAACCCGGGATCCCCCGCGTCACCTCCTCGTCACGCGCCCGCAACCTTTCGTTTCCCTTCGGTCGTTAGCGTCCCGCCCATGGACATGGTCGGCGGCGCGTCGGGAAGATCGGGAACCGGGGCATCGGTGGCGGCGGGCATCGGGGCGCTGCTCGCGGCGTCGGTGGTGCCCAAGGCGCGGGCCGTGCGGACGGGCGGCATCGACGCGACGGACCTCGCGGTCGTCGCCCTCACCCCGACTTCCGTGACGCTGGCGTTCGCCTCGCGCACCGCCCCGCACCCCGCCTTCGGCCCCGTGCGCCCGACCGTGCCGACGCTCGGCGAAGTGGCCATGGCCCCGGCGGACGACCCCGCCGTGATGGCCGACCCGGTCGGCCCGGC
This sequence comes from Corynebacterium halotolerans, assembly GCF_001056295.1. Classification (GTDB taxonomy): domain Bacteria; phylum Actinomycetota; class Actinomycetes; order Mycobacteriales; family Mycobacteriaceae; genus Corynebacterium; species Corynebacterium hansenii. The sequence continues at coordinate 6,027 of NZ_JVMD01000026.1, read as the reverse complement.
GGCCATCCCCGGACCCGGCGGCACCTGGGCCCGGCCCGGCATGCCGGAGCTGCCCGTCGTCGCGGCCGGCGACTCCGGCACGGGCGTCCACGTCATCACCGTCGACGGCCTCGAACCCGGCCGCGAGTACGTCTTCGAGTGCCGCTGCGACGGCATCCCGGCGACGCCGGGGCCCATGACGGAGAACCGGCCGGACTCGCCCGAGGTGTCGGGGCGCATCACCACGCCGGCCCGTCGTCAAGCAGCCGGGCCCGTGGCCCGGAAACCGCAGGCCTAGTTCTGCTCGGGCTTCACGATCGGGAACAGCACCGTCTCGCGGATGCCCAGGCCGGTGAAGGCCATGAGCAGGCGGTCGACGCCCATGCCCACGCCGGTCGTCGGGGGCATGCCCTGCTCCATGGCGTGGAGGAAGTCCTCGTCGAGGACCATCGCCTCGTCGTCGCCGCCGGCGGCCAGGCGGGCCTGGTCCTCGAAACGCTCGCGCTGGATGACCGGGTCGACCAGCTCGGAGTAGCCCGTGGCCAGCTCGAAGCCGCGGACGTACAGGTCCCACTTCTCGGTGACGCCCGGCTTGGAGCGGTGCTGGCGGGTCAGCGGCGAGGTCTCCACGGGGAAGTCGCGGACGAAGACGGGGCCGTCGAGCTGGTCCTCGCACAGCAGCTCCCAGATCTCCTCCACGAGCTTCCCGTGGCCCCAGCCGCCCTTCTCGGGCACTTCCAGGCCGATGGCGTCGGCGATGGCCTTCAGCTCCTCGACCGTCGAGTCGACGGTGACCTCGGGCTGGCCGGGGAACTTGCGGGCCAGGGCCTCGTTGAGCGAGGGGTACATCTCCAGCTGCTTCCACTCGCCGCCGAAGTCGTACTCGGTGCCGTCGGCCAGCGTCACCTTCGTGGAGCCGAACACGGCCTCGGCGATTTCCTGGATGACCTCGCGCACGGTGCGGGCGGAGTCGTCGTAGGTGCCGTAGGCCTCGTAGTACTCGAGCATGGCGAACTCCGGCGAGTGCGACGAGTCGATGCCCTCGTTGCGGAAGTTGCGGTTGATCTCGAAGACCTTCTCCATGCCGCCGACGACGCAGCGCTTGAGGTACAGCTCCGGCGCGATGCGCAGGTACAGGTCGAGGTCCAGCGCGTTGGAGTGGGTGACGAACGGGCGGGCGGCCGCGCCGCCGTGGAGGGTCTGCAGCATCGGGGTCTCGACCTCGAGGAAGCCGCGGCGCTCCAGCGCGTGGCGCAGCTCGCGGATGACCTTGATGCGGGTGACCGCGTTGTCGCGGGCCTCCGGGCGCATGATCAGGTCGGTGTAGCGGTGGCGTACGCGCTGGTCCTCGCTCATGTCGGAGTGCGCGAACGGCAGCGGGCGCAGCGACTTCGACGCCATGGTCCACTCGGTGGCCATGACGGACAGCTCGCCGCGGCGCGACGCGATGACGCGGCCGGTGATGATGACGAAGTCGCCCATGTCCACGTCGGACTTCCAGGCGGCCAGCGCGTCCTCGCCGACCTCCTTCAGGCTGAGCATGGCCTGCAGCTGCGTGCCGTCGCCCTCCTGCAGGGTGGCGAAGCACAGCTTGCCGGTGTTGCGCACGAAGATGACGCGGCCGACGACGGTGACGACGTCCTGCGTCTCCTCCCCCGCCTCCAGGTGGCCCCACTGCTCGCGGACCTGCGCCAGGGTGTGGGTGCGCGGGACCTCGACCGGGTAGGCCTCGCCGCCGTCGGCCAGCAGCTTGGCGCGCTTGTCGCGGCGGATGCGCAGCTGCTCGGGCAGGTCGGTGGCGGGCTTCTGGGCCTGGTTCGGGGCGGGGTTCTTCGCGTCAGTCACGGTTTCACAGGGTAGCCCACCGCTTTACGACGGCATATCCGGACGCGTTCCGGCCCGCCCGCGCGTGCGTGGCCGGACCGTGCTCGGCCTATTCGCCGGCGCGCCGCCAACCGCGCCGCAGGTCATCGACGATGGCCGGTGCGGCCAGCGTGCTCGGCTCGAGGACGCGGGGGGCGTTGTCGGCGCCGAAGACCGTGGCAGCCGCGGCGACGTCGGAGGTGAGGAAGCGCAGCGGCGGCGCCCCCGGCGGCAGCGTGACCTCGGGGCCGGGGCCGTCGCCGAGCGTGGCCAGCCCGAATCCCCAGTCGCCGAAGGTGGGCACGTGCACGTGGTAGGGGGTCGTCGCCCAGCCCGCCGAGCGCATGGTGGAGATGGTGCGCCAGAAGGCGTCGGGAGTGGAGAACGGCGAACCGGCCTGCACGGCCAGCCGGGCGCCCGGGGCGGCGACGCCGCGGATGAGCCCGTAGAACTCCTGCGAGTACAGCCGCCCCAGCACCGGGGTGTCGGGGTCGGGCAGGTCCGCGTAGACGACGTCGAAGCCGCCGGCGGGGATGTCGCGGGGCTTTGCCGAATGGCCGCGCAGCCACGCGAAGGCGTCGTCGATGACGACGTCGACGCGGGGGTCGTCGAGCGAGCCGCCGTTGTCGGCGGCCAGTTCGGTGCGGGCGAGCTCGACCACGCGGGGATCCAGCTCCACCTGGACAATGCGCTCGATGCCCGGCATGCGCAGCAGCTCGCGGGCTACCAGCCCGTCGCCGCCGCCGAGGATCAGCGCCGTCCGGGGGTTGGCGCCGAGTGCCGGGTAGACCAGGGATTCGGTGTAGCGGTACTCGTCGCGGCTGGAGTACTGCAGGCCGCCGTCGAGGTAGAGGCGGGTGTCCTTGCCGGAGCGTGTGATCACGATCTCCTGGTAGTCGCTGTGCTCCGCGTGGACTATCGGCGCGGCGAACAGCGCCTGCCGTGCGGTGACCTCGACCTGGCGGACGGTGAACAGCAGCGTCACCAGGGCGACGGCCGCGGCGAGCAGCACCGCGACTGCGACGGCGAGCGCGCGGCGCGTGAGCATCCGGCGCAGCAGCAGCGACGCGATGAGCAGGGCCGCGGCGACGTTGATCAGGCCGGCCACCGCCGTGCCCCGGAGCATGCCGAATACGGGCAGGACGATGAACGGCCAGGACAGGCCGCCGATGAGCGCCCCGAGGTAGTCGGCGGCGTTGAGGTTGGCCACGACCGCGCCGGATTCGGCGGCGGTGGCCCGGCGGCCGTGCTGGAGCAGCGTCATCAGCAGCGGGACCTCGGCGCCGACGAGCACGCCGATGGCGATGGTCGCGATGGTCAGCGCCGACAGGGAATCCCCGGTCACCGCGAACGCCAGGTACAGCAGCGTCGCGGAGAACCCGCCGACCAGCCCGAGCGCCGCCTCGACGCCGAGGAAGGACGCCGCCGCCCACCGCACCAGCGGCTTGGCCAGCAGGGCGCCGAGGCCCAGCGACGCGACGTAGCCGGCGACGATGACCGAGGTGGCCACGACGTCGCCGCGCCCCAGCGACGCGGACAGCGCCAGCAGCGCGAGTTCGTAGATCAGGCCGCACGCCGCGCAGGCCGCGACGGAGGCCAGCAGCAGCGCGCGCCAGAGCCGGCCGGGGGCCGCGTCCCCTTCGCTCACCGACTGCCGCGTCACGACAGCGCGACGGCGTTGATCAGGCCGATCACGACGAGCGTCACCCCCGCCATCACGGCGCGCGGCCGCAGCTTGGCATCCATGACCACGTCGCGGAAGCGGCCCGGCACCAGCGCCTCGAGCACCAGCAGCGCCAGGCCCTGCGCGACGATGCCGATGGCGCCGTAGATGAGCGTTTCCGCGATGCCGATCCACAGCCGGTCGTCGGAGGCCCTGATCACCGACACGATGATCATGCCCAGCGCGATCTGCTGCGCGGAGGCCAGCGCCGCGGCGCCGGCGCGGTTCTCCACGAAGACCAGCTCGCGCAGGTTGCCCGGGGTGAGCAGGTCGAGCACCACGAACCCGACGGCGAGCACGACGATGCCCGTGGCGAAGTACGCGATGGTGGCGGGCACGCCGACGGCGAGCTGTTCGCCGAGCGACTCCGCGGCGGGCTCGACCGCGCCGCGGGCGGCGAGGAAGAAGTCGTAGGTGCCGTTGTCGTTGAGGGCGTTGGTCATCTCGGGGCTCCTTGGCTCATGCGGGGTGGATGTCGGGAAAGCGGTTCGCGGTCATTTCGCGCCGCCCCAGGATCCGGAGTTGCCCCCGGATCCGCCGGCGGGCGAGGACGGCCCGAAGCCGGGCCCGAGGAAGATGAATCCGCCGTGGGAGTACCTGCGGTCGTGGGTTTCCGCGGTGATGCGGCAGCCGTCGGCGCCGCCTTCGACGATGACGATGCGCCTCTTGGTGCGCAGGTACGCCGCGCCCTCGTGCTCCTGGTACGCCTGGGGGCGCAGCCGTTCGCGGAGCTCGCGGCCGACCTTGATGGGATCGTCGTTGCCGCAGCTCCACGTGGTCACGCCGGCGGGACTGCCGGTGCGTTCGTACCGGTCGTCGATGGTGCCCTCGACGGACCTGGCCCCCGAGAAAGCGCCGACGATGATCAGCAGGGTGCCGATGATGATCAGGACGATGCCGCCGCGTTTCATCGCTCCGCCCCCTTCCGCCAGATGGACTCGGTGGCCACGACTTCGCCGCCGCCCGCGTCATCGGGGTACAGGTGCCAGGTCCACCAGCGGTATCCGCCGGGGACGGCGTCCCCGCGGACGGCGGTGATGGCGCCGTCGGCCCCGGGGAACTCCGCGACGAGGGCCGACGGGTCGTCGCAAAGCCCCCGCATGCGCGTGACGACGGAGCCGAAGCCCTCCTCGCCCAGCTTTTCGACGCGGATGGCCGGGGCGTGGGGGGTCCGCCCGGCGGCGTGGAGCGGGACTCCGCCGGGGGCCGTGCAGGACAGCTCCTCGACGTGCTCGGGCGCCTCGGCATCGCCGACGAACGCCACGTGCGAGGAACCGAGGATGCCGAGCGTCAGCAGCGGTTGCGCGGGCGCGAACCCGGCCGCGGAAGAGCGGGGATCGATGAGCACGCTCGCGAGCATCGCGGGCACCGCGCCGCCGATGGAGAGGCGCAGATCCGCGGCGCGGACGTCGGCGAAGGGCACGTCCAGGGCGATGGCGCCCGCGGCGGCCGGAGCCATGGTGCCGATTGCGCTGCCCATGGTCACTGGCCGTCGTTGCCGGAGGCGGGGAACTGGCCGTTGGGGTCGGTCGGCGCCGAGTACACGGTCAACTCGCCCGGCGAGACCCGGTGGCCGAACGACGCCTCCCACGGGCCGTTCGGGGACCAGCGCTCGAGACCGAGCAGACGGCCGCCGTCGGCCTCGTAATCGATGTACTCCATCGTCCCCTCCGGCGGCAGGCCGGTGGTGCCGACGGACCGGTAATGGGCCGTGCCGCGATCCTGCTCACGGTACTCGATACCCTCGATGACCAGCGGATTCGTCGGCTGGTGGGCGCCCGGGTAACGCTGCCACCAGGTCAGCTCGACCTCGCCTTCGTCCTCCTCGACGCCGAACCAGGCACCGTCGCGGCCGCCGTCGAGCAGATGCTCCCACCAGCGGAACGGGCCCTCGCTGAGCGCGAGGGTGCCGCGGACGACGTGATCGTGACCCTCGCGCCCGATGATCGCGCCCGGGGCGATGGACGTCGGCCCGAACTTGCGGAACTCGCCGGTCAGCAGCGGATCGTTGTACCGGGGCCCATCGTCGGTCTCCTTCTTCTGGGCCATGACGACCAACACCACTCCCAGGATGACGATGACCACCCCCACCACGATGATCAGGTTCATGTCCCGCCCTTTCGTCCGATCCGGTTATTATCTGCGCCCCGGCGCCCGATGCGGGCGAGGAGCTTCCGTGCAGCAAAGGATACGGGCGGCGCCGGATCCTGTCCGGGCGCCCCGAGAAAAACGCCCCGAATCACGGCCTGCGGGGGCGGGAGGCGGGGCGGCACCGGGCTCGGCGGCACCGGGCGGCGCGGGGCGGTGCCGGCTCTCAACCGCAACCTCCCTGGCAAACCCACCCCGAATGCGCAGGCCCACCCCGAATGGTGCCCGGCCTAGGCAACCTCCGTGGCAAACCCACCCCGAATGCGCAGGCCCACCCGCTGTAACGGGTGGGCCTGCGCATTCGGGGTGGGTTT
>NZ_JVMD01000025.1 GCF_001056295.1 Corynebacterium halotolerans | reverse complement strand
GGGGTCTTCGGCGCGGGGCGGCCCGGCTTGGCGGCCGGGGCCTTCGGGGCCGGCTGGCCCGGCTTGGCCGCCGCGGGACCCGGCTGGGCCGGGGTCTTCGGCGCGGGGCGGCCCGGCTTGGCGGCCGGGGCCTTGGGGCCCGGCTTGGCGCCGGCGCCCGGCTTCGGGCCCGGCTTGGCGTCGCCGGACGGGGCCTGCTGGCCCTCCTTCGACGCGTACAACTGCTTCATCCGCTTGACGACGGGGGGTTCCACCGTCGACGACGCGGTCTTGACGAATTCGCCCTGCTCCTTGAGCTGGGCGAGAAGTTCCTTGCTGGTGACCCCGAGCTGCTTTGCGAGCTCATGGACACGGAGCTTTCCGGACACTTTTCTCCTCACTTGCGGAGTCGAACAGTGCCGGGCGGGTTCGTTTCCCGCGCATTGGTCTGCTGTCGACTCCCGTTATCGGTTGCCGTTCATCGCTGATGCTTCATCGTGCGCTCATCAGTGTTCAGGTCTTTCCGTTGGTCGGTTCCCGGCCGCCGGGGCCGCGGGGTGCGGCATCGGCATGTGCCCCGAGCGTTTCGAGGTACTCGCGGACCGGGTTCGCGTCCGCGTTGGCGGACACCTTCAATGCGCGGCCGAACGCGCGGCGCTTGTCGGCCACCGCCCATGCTTCGAGCGTGGGGGTGATCCATGCGCCTCGTCCCGGCATTCTGCGCCGGGGGTCGGGGACGACGCGGGTGGCGTCGCCGTCACGGCGCGCCACCATCCGCAGCAGCCGCCCTTCGGGCAGCTTCGCGCGGGTGGCGATGCAGGTTCGTTCGCGTTCGACGAAGTGCGGGGCTTGCTCGTCCCGGGTCATCGTCATTCGCGGACGCACCTGTCCTTCCACCGTCGTTTCCTCGTTGGCCGTCTTACAGCCTAACCCGAACGGGTCCCCGAATCCCAACCCCGTGGTTTCGGCGGGGCGGGGGCACGGGCTTGGCGACGGTCCGGCGCCGCTTTTATTCGGCGTCGGAGTGGATGTCGATGCGCCAGCCGGTCAGCCGCGCGGCGAGGCGTGCGTTCTGGCCCTCGCGGCCGATGGCGAGCGACAGCTGGTAGTCGGGCACGACGACGCGGGCCTGGCGCTCCTCTTCGTCGAGCACCTCGACCTTGACCACCTTCGCGGGCGCGAGGGCGTTGCCGACGAACTTCGCTGGATCCTCGTCGTAGTCGATGATGTCGATCTTCTCGCCGCCGAGCTCGTTCATGATCGCGCTGACGCGCTGGCCGCGCGGGCCGATGCAGGCGCCCTTGGCGTTGAGCCCCTTGACGGTCGGCCGGACGGCGACCTTGGAGCGGTGGCCGGCTTCGCGGGCGATGGAGACCAGTTCGACGGCGCCGTCGGCGACTTCGGGGACCTCGAGTTCGAAGAGCTTGCGCACGAGCTCGGGGTGGGTGCGCGAGAGGTTGATGGCTACGCCGCGCGGGGTCTTGTTCACGCCGACGACGTAGCACTTGGTGCGGTCGCCGTGCTCCAGGGTCTCGCCCGGCAGCTGCTCGGCCGGCAGCAGGATGCCGTCGCGGCCGTTGGCCTCGGAGCCGATGTGGACGACGATGATGCCCTTGTCGTTGGCGCGGACGTCGCGCTGGACGACGCCGGAGATGACCTGGTTCTCCAGGTCCGCGTATTCGCCGAAGACCTTGTCGCTTTCGGCGTCGCGCAAACGCTGCAGGATGGTCTGCCGCACGGGGTAGGCGGCGATGCGTCCGAAATCCTCGGGGGTGTCGTCCCATTCGGCGACGAGGTTGCCTTCTTCGTCGCGTTCCTGGGCGAAGACCGTGACCTCGCCGGTGTCGTAGTCGATGTCGACCCGGGCGTACTGCGCCGGCGAGTCGGTGCCCCGGTAGGCTTCCCGCAGCGCACGGCCGAGCAGGCCGATCATTTCGCCGAAGGGGATGCCCCGCTCCTTTTCCAGGGTGCGCAGGGCGGCGAGTTCGATCTTCACTTGTCCAGTTCCTCCAGCCGGGTCACGGCATCGTCGAAATCCAGTCCGGCCAGGTCGAGTTCGACCGCCGGGGCCTTAGAGAACTCAATTTCTACCACCGCGTGCTCCACCGAAGCCAACTCGAGCACGGCGCCGGTCGCCTTCGGGCGGCCCTTCGGCCCCGTGGACGCGACGATGATCACCCGGTCCCCGTCTTCGTCGTATGCGCCGATGCGGCCGACCAGCTGTCCGCCGTCGTCGAGACGGATGCGGACGAGCCGGTTGCGGTTGCGGCGCCAGTGGCGCGGGGCGACGAGCGGCGCGGCGACGCCGGGCGTGCTCACCTCGAGGGTGTACTCCAGTTCGCCGAACCGGATCTCGCCGGCGGCCTCGGCTTCGTCGAGCGCCGCGGAAATGTCGCGGGTGACGGCCTCGATGGCGTCGAGATCGGGTGCCTCATCTCCGTCGACGAGGACGGTGACCTGGGTCTTGCGCCCGGCCCCGGCGACCTTGACGTCCTCGATGTCGAGGCCGCGGGCGGCGGCTGCGGGGCGGATGACGCCGGCGATGGATTCAGCGGGGGGAAAGGCCATGCGGTGCAGTCTAGCCGCCGCGTGTCGTGGCACGATGGACGCGTGATTCAGCCGACTTCTCCCCTGCCCCGCCGCGCGTTCCTCATCGGCGCCGCCGGCCTGGGCGGCGCAGCGACGCTGGCCGCCGCGGGGTGCACACCCATCACCGGCCCGTCCGCGGACCCCGTGGTGGAGGCCGCGTGGGCGCTGGCCCTGCGCGACGCCGATGTCCTGGCCCCTTCTTCGGCGGAGGTCGCCGCCGTCCGCCGCACCCAGGCGGAATCGCTGGCCGCCGAGGTCGTCCGGGCGTGCGGCGTCCGCGAGGACGGCACGTCGCCGGAGGAATGCGTGGCCGCCCCCTCCCCTCTGCCGGCCGCGCCGTCCCCGGCGGATGCGGAAACGGTGCTGCGGGATTCCCGTGCTGCGTCGGCGCTTCACGACGCCCTCGGCCAGAACCGTTCGCTGCAGGATCCGTACGAGGCGGCGCTGCTCGCCGCGGTGGACGGCGGCCTGGTGCTGGCGCTGCGCGGCATGCGCGTCGACTGGGGCGAGCTCGTCCCGGAGCTCGGCGGGGGCGAGCCCCTCGACGATGACGATGCCGCGCCGTTCGCCGACGCCCTCATCGCCGAGTACGCGCTGATCTACGGCATGGGCGTGGCGGCTCCGCGCATCGCCGCCGAGTACCGCCGGTCGACGGCCACGAGCGCCGACCGGCACCGCTCCCTGCGCGACCGCGTCATCGGCATCCTGGAGGGCGCGGGCGTGCCCGTGCCCGTCGCCGAACCGGGCTATTCCGTGGTCGACGGAGCCCCCGACCCGGAAAACGATGCCGCCGGGTTCGCCGCCGCGCTCGAGGACTCCTGCGCCGAGGCGTGGCGCACGGCGCTGACTGCCGCGAAAAAACCCGCCGCCCGCGCGTTCGCGCTGCAGGCGGCGGGTCTGTGCCACGCCGGGGGCTCGGTTTTCCGCGGCGACGGCGCCGCCGCGCTGCCGGGGCTCTAGGCGTCATATCCCGGTCGGCGGCGTTCACGGCCCACCGGGACGTGACGCCCGGTGGGGCAAGAACCGCGTGCCCTCTCAGCGGTACTGGGCCGAAGCGATGTAGACGCCCATCAGTTTCCTCGCCCAGGAGTCGTAGGTCGTGTACTGGCCGTCCGTGCCGCTGGCTCCGTACATGTACTCGGCCATTTTTCCGACGCCCTCATTCGAAATCTCCGCGCATTCTTCCATGGTGAGATTGGGGCATTCCTTTTCGAGCCGGGCGGAATACTCGTCGTAGATCGCTTCGTATCCGCTGGCACCTCCTTCAGCCGATGTTTCTTCGACCGGCGGGTTCTCGGTCGTCGACTCCTCGACGGAAGTCTCCTCGGAGGTTTCTTCGGGCTCATTCGGGAAGTAGAGGACTACCTTGAAGTCTTTTTCGTCGTAAGTGTTGTACGACGCTCTGACCACCTTGCGTTCGCCGTCCGAGCAATCCGACTTTTCCTTCCAGTTCTCCGAACCCTTGACTTCGTCGACCCGCCAGCCGGCTTCTCGAACCTTCTCGCAGGCCGCGGAGACCGTCAGACCGTTCACATCGGGTTTTTCGGGTTCTTCGACGGAAGGTTTGGCCATGAAGATGATCCCGATGACCAGGGCGACGAGAAGCACACCCAGCACTCCGAACAGGATCGTCTTCTTGTTCTTCTTTCCGGACGACTTCCGGGGAGTTTGATCTGCCGCCGGCCTGAACGGGTTTTCAGGTTCGAACGGATACTCATTCACCACGTGTGCCACCTAACTCGACGCGCCTTCTCGCATCTGAATTCCATACGCCAAGGAATCGCAACGGCCAATACTGCAGGGTTGCGAAGATTAGCCTAGACGATGACGTTTTGGCGGCCAAAGAGTGGGGGGTGGTCCGCCAGTCCCCGAAAAGAATTCGCGGCACCGCCTAGTCGTTGATCAGGCCCAGGACCGCGTCGACGGCGTCGCCGTAGTCCAACTCGGTGGTCTCGTCGGCCAGGCGGTCGCGCAGCTCCACCTTGCCGTCGGCGAAACCGCGGCCGACGACGATGACGACGGGCATGCCCAGCAGCTCGGAGTCCTTGAACTTCACGCCGGGGCTGACCTTCGCACGGTCGTCGAAGAGCACGGTGACGCCGGCGGCGTCGAGCTCCTCGGCGAGCTTCTCCGCGGCCTCGGCCGCGGCGGCGTCCTTGTTCGCGATGACCACGTGGGCCTGGAACGGGGCGACCGACGCCGGCCAGCGGAGTCCGCGGTCGTCGTGAAGCTGCTCCGCCAGCACCGCCACCAGGCGGGACACGCCGATGCCGTAGGAACCCATGGTCGGTCGGGAGCGCTTGCCGTTGACGTCGAGGATGTCCACCTCGAAAGCGTCGGTGTACTTGCGGCCCAGCTGGAAGATGTGGCCGATCTCGATGCCGCGCCGCAGCGTCAGCGTGCCCTCGCCGTCGGGGGCGGCGTCGCCCTCGCGGACCTCGGCGGCCTCGATGGTGCCGGCCGGGTGGAAATCGCGGCCGCAGACGAGATCGGCCACGTGGTGGTCGGCCTCGTCGGCTCCGGCGATCCACGCCGTGCCCTCGACGACGCGGGGGTCGACGTACAGCGGGACGTCGTTGTCCGCCAGCGCGCGCGGGCCGAGATAGCCCTTGACCAGGAACGGGTGGGCGGCGAAGTCCTTGTCCTCGAACAGGCGCACCTCGGCGGGCGCCAGGCCCGCCTCGACGCGCTTCATGTCCACCTCGCGGTCGCCGGGCACGGCGATGCCCGCCGGCTCCCATTCCTCGCCGGGCCGGCGGATGGCGACCATGACGCACTTGAGGGTGTCGGCGGCCGTGATCTCGCGGCCGAGGCCGGACTCGGGCGAGTTGGCCCATTCGACGAGCGCGTCGATGGTGGTGGCGCCGGGCGTGCGGTGCACCGCTGCCTCGGGCTTCCCCTCGATCGGCTGCGCCGGCGGGACCGGGGTGGTGACGGCCTCGACGTTGGCGGCGTAGTCGGAGGCCGTGGAGCGGACGAAGGTGTCCTCGCCCGACGGCGACACGGCCAGGAACTCCTCCGACGCCGAGCCGCCCATCGCGCCGGACGTCGCGGCGCAGATGACGTACTCCACGCCCAGGCGATCGAAGATGCGGCGGTAGGCGTCGCGATGGCGCCGGTAGGACTCGTCGAGGCCCTCGTCGTCCATGTCGAAGGAGTACGAGTCCTTCATCACGAACTCGCGGCCGCGCAGGATGCCGGCGCGGGGGCGGGCCTCATCGCGGTACTTGGTCTGCACCTGGTACAGGGTGACCGGGAAGTCCTTGTAGGAGTTGTACAGGTCCTTGACGGCCAGCGCGAACATTTCCTCGTGCGTCGGGCCGAGCAGGTAGTCGCCCTCCTTGCGGTCCTTGAGCCGGAAGAGGTCGTCGCCGTATTCGGTCCAGCGATTGGACTTCTCGTACGGCTCGCGCGGCAGCAGCGCCGGGAAGGCGATCTCCTGGGCGCCGATGCCGTCCATCTCCTCGCGCACGATGTTCTCCACGTTGTGCAGCACCTTCAGGCCCAGCGGCAGCCAGGAGTAGATGCCGGGGGCGTGGCGCCGGATGTAGCCGGCGCGGACGAGGAGCTTGTGGCTGGGCAGTTCGGCATCGGCCGGGTCGTCCCGCAGGGTGCGCAGGAACAGACGGGACATACGCGTGATCATGGCGGCCACTCTACCGCCCGTCGGGGCCCTTGGCGGTCACCGGGCGGCTTAAGCGTCGGCCGTCGTGGGGCGGGTATTCCGGGCCGATAAAGTCGGTGCCCATGCTGATTCTTCTGCCGCCGTCCGAGACCAAGTCGACCGGGGGTTCGGGGGCTCCCCTGGACCTGCCGGGGCTGTCGTGGCCGGAGCTCGACGACGTGCGCCGCGGGATCGCCGATGACCTCGTGGCCCTGTCCGCCGACCGCGATGCCGCGATGGCGGCGCTGAAGCTCGGGCCGAAACTCGCCGCCGAGGTCGACGCCAACGCGGAGCTGTTCGCGTCCCCGACGATGCCCGCCCTGGACCGCTACACGGGCGTGCTTTTCGACGCCCTCGACGCGGGCGCCCTCTCCCCCGCCGCGCGGAGCCGCCTGGCCGTCGGTTCGGCGCTGTTCGGCGTCGTGGGAGGCGAGGACATGATCCCCAAGTACCGGCTGTCGGGCGGGTCGAAGCTGCCGCGGGCGAACGCGGGAGGCGGCGCCGCCCCGACGATGCGGGCGCGGTGGGGCAAGGCGATCACCGAGGCGCTCACCGGCGGCGACCACGGTCTCGTCGTCGACCTGCGGTCGGGCACCTACATGAACCTGGGCAAGGTGCCGGGCTCGGTCACCGCGACGGTGCTGACCGCCGAGGGCAAGGTCGTCTCGCACTTCAACAAGCACCACAAGGGCCTGCTCGCGCGGGCGCTCGCGGAGGCCGGCGCGGACGTCGATTCCCTCGACGCCGCCGTCGACGCCGCCCGCGCGGCGGGATTGGACGCCGAGGCCCGCGACGGGGGCATCGTCATCACGGTCGCACCGTGACGGCAGTCGCGGTCAGAGCGACTCGTCGGCGACCTCGCCGATGACGAACACCGCCGGCGGCCGCACGCCTTCGCCGCGGATGGTGTCGCCGAGGGTGCCCAGGGTGCAGCGGAACACGCGCTGGTTCTCGGTCGTGCCCTCCTGGATCACCGCGGCCGGGGTCGACGCGTCGCGCCCGGCGGAGATGAGCTTCTCCGCGATGGCCGGGCCGTTCTTCACGCCCATGATGACGACGATGGTGCCGGTCATCTGCCCCAGCGCGTCCCAGTTGACCAGCGACGTCGGGTGCCCCGGCGGCACGTGGCCGGAGACGATGGTGAAGTCGTGGTTCACGCCGCGCTGCGTGACCGGGATGCCGGCGGCGGCGGGCACGGAAATCGCGGAGGAGATGCCGGGCACCTCGGTGACGGTGACGCCGGCTTCGCGCAGGGCGACGAGCTCCTCGAAGCCGCGGCCGAACAGGTACGGGTCGCCGCCCTTGAGACGGACGACGAACAGTCCCTGCCGCGCGCGGTCCACGAGCAGCTCGTTGATGCGCTCCTGGGCCATCGCGCGGCCGTAGGGCAGCTTCGCGGCGTCGATGATCTCCACGTCCGGGTCCAGCTCGCCGAGCAGCGACAGCGGCCCGAGGTGGTCGGCGAGCACGACGTCGGCGAGCCGCAGCAGGCGGCGCCCCTCGACGGTGATCAGGTCCGGGTTGCCCGGGCCGCCGCCGACGAGGGCGACGGTGCCCGCCAGGTGGCCGGCGCGGGAGGCGCGGCGCCCCTTGAATTCCTGGGCGTGCTGCGCGGCGCCGTCCGTCGCGTCATCGACGAGGACGCCGTGCAGGTTGGACTGCACCATGACCTCGCGCAGCAGGTCGGGATCGGTGACCACGACCATCCGCTTGCCCCACAGCATCGCCGGGGTGAAGGGGGTGCGCCACAGCTGGATGCGGCCGCGTTCGGCCCAGCCCTCGATGCCGGGCGAAATCTCGCCGCCCTCGCAGACGATGACTTCGGCGCCCGCGTCGACCAGCCCGGGAATGACCCGCTCGGCCGTGGTGGACGCGCCGACGACCAGAACGCGGCTCCCCTTCAACATCAAAGTCATGAGGGGATCTTATCGCTTGGCGACGAATCCGCGCGCACCGGCCCTCAGCCGCAGGATTCCACGAAACCGCGCAGCACCGCGGGCGCCCCGGCGGGATGAACGTGCAGGTAGGAAGCGTGCACCCGCCCGCCGGGGGACACGAACCCCTCGGTGACGGCGTCCCCTCCCCAGCCCCTCCAGCCCCACGCGGGGGTCCAGCCGGCGGCGTGCGCGGCGGCCGCGGTCCCCTCGTCGAGGCGGGTCCTGTGGAACTCGTGCCCGGTCACGCGGCCGCCGACGGGGCCGAGCACCGACTCCGACAGCATCGTGGCGGTGCGGTACCCCAGGCTCAGGCGCCCCATCGACGCCGATCCCGGGATGACGCCGCACATGCGGTGCCCGCCCAGGGACTCGAGCAGCCACAGCAGGCCCGCGCATTCGGCGTGGACCGCGGCGCCGTCGGCGACCATCGCGCGCACGGAAGCGGCGAGGTCGTCGCGCGCCGCCAGATCCGCGGCATGCTCCTCCGGGAACCCGCCGGGCACGACCAGGCCGTCGGCGTCGGGCAGCTCGTCGACCAGCGGGTCGAAGACCTCGACCCGGGCCCCCGCGGCGGCCAGCAGCTCCGCGTGCTCGGCGTAGGCGAAGGTGAACGCGGGCCCGCCCGCCAGCGCGATGCGGGGATTGCTTTCCGACGGCCCGGCGCCGATCGCCTTCGCCGGATCCCACGGTTCGAAACCGGGGCGCACCGCGGCCAGGCCGACGACCGCGCCGAGGTCGACGTGCTCCTCGACGAGGTCGGCCATCATCGCCACGGCGGCGTGGGCCTCCTCTCCCCCTTCGGCGGCGGTGACCAGCCCCAGGTGGCGCGACGGCACCTCGATGCCGTCGACGCGCGGGATGGCGCCGAGCACCGGCACCCCCACCGCCTCGATGGCCTCGCGGACGACGGACTCGTGGCGGTCGGAGCCGACCCGGTTGATGATCGCCCCGGCGACGCGGACGCGATCGTCCATCGTCGCGAAACCGTGGACGAGGGCCGACGCCGACTGGCTCATGTGCCGGGCGTCGACGACGAGGATCACCGGCATGCCCAGCAGGCGGGCGATCTCGGCGGTCGACGCGCTCGCGTCGAGGGGATCGCCGCCGATCCGGCCGTCGAAAAGCCCCATGACGCCCTCGACGATGCCGACGTCCAGTCCGGCCGACCCGTGCGCGTACAGCGGGCCGATGAGGTCCGGCCCGCACATGACGGAATCCAGGTTGCGGCCCGGCCGGCCCGCCGCGATGGCGTGGTAACCGGGATCGATGTAGTCGGGGCCGACCTTGAACGGCGCGACGGACATCCGGCGCGCCAGCGCGGCGATGAGGCCGGTGGCGATGGTGGTCTTGCCGGTGCCCGACGCCGGCGCCGCGATGACGACGCCCGGGGCGGCCGGAGCTACCACTCGATGCCCTTCTGTCCCTTCCGGCCCTCGTCCATCGGGTGCTTGTGCTTGACCATCTCGGTGACCAGATCGGCGACCTCGATGAGCTTCGGATCGGCGTCGCGGCCGGTGATGACCACGTGCTGGCGGCCCGGCCGGTTGGCGAGGGTCTCGGCGACGTCGTCGACGTCGACCCAGCCCCACTTGATCGGGTAGGTGAACTCGTCGAGCACGTAGAAGTCGTGCTCCTCCTCCGCCAGGCGGCGCTTGATCTCCTCCCAGCCCTCGGCGGCGTCGCGGGCGTGATCCTCCTCGGTGCCCTTCTTGCGGGACCAGGACCAGCCCTCCCCCATCTTGTGCCACTGCACGGCGCCGCCCTCGCCCGTTTCGTCGTGGAGCTCGCCGAGGCGCTTGAACACGGACTCTTCGCCGACCCGCCACTTGGCGGACTTTACGAACTGGAACACGCCGATGTCCAGCCCCTGGTTCCACGCGCGCAGCGCCATGCCGAACGCCGCGGTCGACTTGCCCTTGCCGTGGCCCGTGTGGACCGCGGTGATGGGCAGCTGGCGGCGCTGGCGCGTCGTGAGCCCGTCGTCGGGAATGTTCTTCGGATCAACCTGTCCCTGTGCCATGGGTTACACAATAGCCGGGGTCATGGACGGCGTTCGCCCGCCAGGGCCTCCTCGAACGCCTCGCGCGTGCGGACCTGCACGCTGGTCACCTGGGGCGCCGGTCCGCGGCCTGCGGCGACGAGCCCCCGCAGCCGCGCCACGGCGGCCGCGACCTCCGGTCCGACGTCGGCGCCCTTCCGCACCGTCTCACGTGGCAAGTCGATGGCGTACCGGGCATCGCCGAAGGGGACGTGGTCGGGGTTGGGGCCGTCGTAATCGAGGTCCGCTTCGCCGACGCCGGCCAGGGCCAGCCCGTCGAGGGCGTCGAGGATGATCGCCAGCGACTCGTCCTCGTCGGCGGTGTCGGCGCCGTCGTCGTCGGCGCCCTTCAATTCGCCCGTGGACCACGCGGTGACCTTGAACGGCGACTTGTCCGCGGGCGGCGCCGCATCGGCGTTGAGCTGGCGCCACTGGTCGGCCAGATCCCACTCGTCTTCGTCTCCGCCCGGTTCGACGGCGGCGACGTCGAATCCCGCGTCGACCGCCCCGAGCCGGGCCCCGATGGCCAGCGCGAGCCTGCCCAGCAGCAGGTCGGCGCGCCAGCGTTCGGCGAAGATGCTGATTTCGATGACGTTGACGTCGATGGTCTCCGCCGCATCGGTTGGGTTCATGGTCGCGACGGTACCGGGCTCAGGCCGTGACCGCGGCCTTGACCACGCCCGCGACGGCGTCGGCGTCGAGGTCCTCGATGCGCAGGCAGGGGGCGCCGAGCCGGTCGGCCAGTTCCTTGGCCAGCCCCAACCGCACGCGTCCGGATTCGCAGTCGACGACGATGGATCCGGCCACGCCGCGGCGCCGGATCGCGTCGG
This sequence comes from Corynebacterium halotolerans, assembly GCF_001056295.1. Classification (GTDB taxonomy): domain Bacteria; phylum Actinomycetota; class Actinomycetes; order Mycobacteriales; family Mycobacteriaceae; genus Corynebacterium; species Corynebacterium hansenii. Next base: position 30,536 of record NZ_JVMD01000025.1, on the reverse strand, counting down.
CCGCCAGGCTCGCGGTGTCGCGCCCGCCGGCGGACGTCGCCCGGCCGTCGGACAGGACCACGAGCATCGCGCGGCGCGACGGATCGCGGCGGTGCTCCCGCTCGATCAGGGCGCGAGCCGTCTCCAGACCCGCCGCCAACGGGGTCCTGCCGCCGGTCCGCACGTCGTCGAGGCGCCTGCTGGCAGCCACCGTCGACCGCGTCGGCGGCAGCTCCACCGTCGCCCCATCGCCGCGGAAGGTCACCACCGCCACGCGGTCGCGGCGCTGGTAGGCGTCGCGCAGCAGAGATTGCACCGCTCCCGTCACCGCCTCCAGACGGTCGCGGGCGGCCATGGAACCGGAGGCGTCGACGAGGAACACGATCAGGTTGGACTCGCGGCCCTCCCGTTCCGCCCCGCGCACGTCGGGGGCGATCAGGGGCACCATGCCGTCGTCGACGCGGGCGCCCCGCTCGGCGGCGGCCAAAACGGTCCCGGGCACGTGCAGCCCCCTACCGCCCCGCGTCGCCCGGATGTCCCGCCCGCGGGGCCCCTTGGCGCGTCCGCGGCGGCCGTCGGATCCGGTGCCGAGGCCGTCGAGAAGCAGCGTCCTAGCCGCGAAAGGGATCGCCCAGTCGGGCAGTACCTCCCGTCGGCGCGGGGCCCTCCGGCCTCTCCTGGTCCAGTTCCTCGCTTGACGACGCCTCGGCGTCCCCCTCGTCCGGCGTTTCGGATTCATCGGGCTGCGGGGGTTCTTCGGCGTGGTCGTCCGTGTCCGGGTAGCGGTCCTCAGCGCGGTCGAGTGCGTCGTCGAGGTCGCGCTGGTCGACGCCCGGCTCATCGAAGGGATCGCGGCGGCGACGGTGCGGCAGCGCGAGTTCGGCGGCGACGCGGATGTCCTCCGAGTCGATTTCCGCCGCGCCCCGCCAGGCCGCGTGGGCGCGGGCGGTGCGGGCGATGACCAGGTCCGCGCGCATGCCGTCGACGTCGAAATCTGCGCACAGCGACGCGATGCGCGCCAGATGGACGTCGTCGAGGGGGATCTGACCGACCAGGGCGCGGGCGCGGGCCAGGCGGTCGCGCAGATCGCCGTCGGCCTCCGCCCACCGCGCGGCGAAGGCGCGGGGGTCGGATTCGTAGGCGAGGCGGCGGCGCATGATCTCCACGCGCACCTCGGGGTCGCGGGAGGCGGTGACGTCGACCGCCAGCCCGAAGCGGTCGAGGAGCTGCGGTCGCAGCTCCCCCTCCTCCGGGTTCATGGTGCCGACCAGCACGAAGGAGGTTTCCTCCACGTGCGAGACGCCGTCGCGCTCGACGGTGACGCGGCCCGTGGCGGCGGCGTCGAGGAGGACGTCGACGAGATGGTCGGCCAGCAGGTTGACCTCGTCGACGTAGAGAACGCCGCCGTCGGCCTGCGTCAGCAGGCCGGGCCGGAACTCCGCGCGGCCGGTGGTCAGCACCGACTCGACGTCGATGGAACCGACCACGCGATCCTCCGTCGCGCCGAGCGGCAGATCGACGACCGCGCCCTTCGGCAGCAGCGGGCCCAGGGCGCGCACGGCGGTGGTCTTCGCCGTGCCCTTCTCGCCACGGACCACCACGCCGCCGATGCCCGGCGAGACCGCCGTCAGCAGCAGCGCCAGGCGCAGCCGGTCCTGGCCGACGATCGCGGAGAACGGGAATCCGGGGAAGGCAGACATGCAGTCACTTATACCCCGGACCGAAAAATCGGCGGCGGCCGGGGTCAGCGCTCCAGCTTGAGCGTCTTCTGCGAGGCGTCCCAGACCTTCTTGTACAGCTCGCGGTCCTCGGCCAGGACGGTGCCGTAGGAGGGCACGAGCTCCTTGAGCTTCGGGGTCCAGGCGCTCATCTTGTCGCCGAAGCAGCGCTCCAGCAGCTCGATCATCACGGCCGGGGCGATGGAGGCGCCCGGGGAGGCGCCCATCAGGCCGGCGATGGAGCCGTCGGCGGAGTTGATGACGGCGGTGCCGAACTCCAGGGTGCCGAACTGCGGCGCCTTGGCGGGCTTGATCACCTGCACGCGCTGGCCGGCGGTGACCGTCTCCCAGTCCTCGTCGCGGGCGTTGGGCACGTACTCGCGCAGGGCCTCGACGCGGGCGGCGTGGTTCTTGATCACTTCGGTGATCAGGTACTTGGTCAGGCCCAGCTCGTGCAGGCCGACGCCGACCAGGGTGGTCAGGTTGTGGAGGCGCAGCGACTTCGGCAGGTCGGTCAGCTTGCCCTGCTTCATGAACTTCGGGGTCCAGCCGGCGTAGGGGCCGAACAGCAGGCCCTTCTTGCCGTCGATGACGCGGGTGTCCAGGTGCGGCACGGACATCGGCGGAGTGCCGACGGACGCCTTGCCGTAGACCTTCGCGCCGTGCTTCTCGATGAGCTCCTCGTTGGTGCAGCGCAGCCACTGGCCGGACACGGGGAAGCCGCCGTAGCCCTTGATCTCCGGGATGCCGGACTTCTGCAGCAGCGGCAGGGCGTTGCCGCCGGCGCCGACGAACACGAAGTTGGCGCGGACGGTGCGGGTGTCGCCGGTGTGGATGTTCTTCACCGTGATCACCCACTTGGCGCCCTCGCGGGTGATGTTCTTGACCTCGTGGCCGTAGCGGATCTCGGTGCCGCGGTCCGACAGCGCCGCCAGGTACTGCTTGGTCAGGGCGCCGAAGTTGACGTCGGTGCCGTTGGGGTTGCGGATGGCGGACACCGGGGTGGAGAAGTCGCGGCCCTCGGCCATCAGCGGCAGGTACTCGGCGAAGCGGTCGTGGTCCTCGATGAGCTCCTGGTCGTGGAACAGGGGCTCGTCGTTGAGCGCCTCGAAGCGGCGGCGCATGAACGCCATCTGCTCCGGGCCCTGGGCGAAGGTCGTGTGGTCGACCGGGTTGATGAACGCGCGCGGGTCGGTGATGACGCCGTCTTCGACCAGGCTGGTCCACAGCTGGCGGGACACCTGGAACTGCTCGTTGATCTTCAGCGCCTTGTCGACGTTGACCACGCCGTTCTTCTCGGGCGTGTAGTTGAGCTCGCACAGCGCCGCGTGACCGGTGCCCGCGTTGTTCCACGGCGAGGAGGACTCCTCGGCGGGCTGGTCCAGGCGCTCGAAGATGACCTGGGACCAGCCGGGCTCGAGCTCCGTGAGGAGCACGCCGAGGGTGGCGCTCATGACGCCCGCACCGATCAGGGCAACGTCGACTTCGTCACCGACGGTGGCGGGAAGATTCTTTTCAGACACTGCGGTCAACATCCTTCGTGACTTGATAATCGGGCGGCGCACGCACGTCCCCCGGACTGACACACTGTTCCGATCCATTGTGTCACAACCCCTGCGACACCCCCATAATGTCCCGCTAGGCTGTGGTCCGTGACCTTCAATGACCCGACGATCCCCACCCCCGGCTGGCAACCGGGGCTGCTGGGGGAAGAGTTCCCCGAAACAGTCATCGACCTGGGCGAAGACCCCGATGGAGAGGGCGACGTCGTCGCCACCGTCATCAGGTATTCGCCCCCCGGCTCCGACTCGTCCGACTTCACGCGGCGGCCGGCGGTGCTGTGGATCCACGGAATGAGCGATTATTTCTTCCAGGAGCACGTGGCCCGCGCCATCCACGACGCCGGGTACGCGTTCTACGCGGTCGACCTGCGCAAGTGCGGCCGGTCGCGCCGCGAGGGCCAGCGGTGGCACCACATCACCGACCTGTCGCTTTACGACGCCGACCTGGACGCCGCGGCGGCGCTGATCCTCGGCGAGGGCCACCCCGGGCTCAGCCCCCTCGCGCACTCGACGGGCGGTCTCGTCGCCGCGTTGTGGCTCGACGGTCTCCGCGACCGCGATCCCGGGATGCACGCCAGCATCCGCGGAGCCGTGCTCAACAGCCCATGGCTGGATCTGCAGTATCCGCGGATGCAGCGGGCCGTCGTCAAGCTGGCGACGAAGGTCATGGCGCGCCGCGCGCCCGACCGGCTCACCCCGGACAAGGGGCTCGGCGGGTACGGCCAGTCGATTTACCGGGGCGAGAAGGGCGACTGGGATTTCGACGTCACCCTCAAGCCCGTGTCCGGCCACGTGAAGTCCTGGTCGTGGCTCAACGCCGTGCTGGTCGCGCAGCGGCGCCTGCACCGCGGCATCGAAGTCGGCGTGCCCTGCCTGGTGCTGCATTCGGACCGCTCCGCCGTCAACGAAAATTGGTCGCCCGCGCTGGACACCGCCGACGCCGTCCTCGACGTGGAACAGATCGCGCGGCGGACGCGTTGTCTGGGTCGTGGGGCCCGGCACAGGGCCATCCCGGGTGCCCGGCACGACGTCTTCCTGTCCAAGGACCACGCTCGCGCGCATGCCCTGTCGGAGACGGTGCTGTTCCTGGATTCGGTCAACGGCCGCTGACCCCACGCGAACGCCAACGTCCCCAAATCCGAGGAGATGCATTGTCCAGCGACACCGCCCGGCACTACGACCTGATCATCATCGGCACCGGATCGGGCAACTCGATCCCGTCCCCCGCGTTCGATGACGTGCGCATCGCGCTGGTCGAGGAGGGCCGCTTCGGCGGCACCTGCCTCAACGTCGGGTGCATCCCCACCAAGATGTTCGTGCTCGCCGCGGACGCCGCCCGCAACGTCTCCGAGGCCGCCCGGCTGGGCGTGCACGCCCACGTCGACTCGATCGACTGGGATTCGATCAAGCAGCGCGTCTTCGGCGACCGCATCGACCCGATCGCGGCCGGCGGCGAGTCGTACCGCCGCGGCGGGGAGACCCCGAACATCGACGTGTACGACCGCCACGCGGTCTTCGTCGGCCCCCGCCGCATCCGCACCGGGCAGGGCGACGAGGAGATGGAGATCACCGCCGACCAGATCATCATCGCGGCGGGCTCCCGCACGAAGGTGCCGGGCTTCGTCGCCGATTCGGGCGTGGCCTACCGCACGAACAAGGACATCATGCGCATCGACCGGCTGCCGGAGGAGATGATCATCCTCGGCGGCGGCTTCATCGCCACGGAGTTCGCGCACGTCTTCTCGTCGCTGGGCGTGAAGGTGCACGTCATCGTCCGGTCCGGCGCCCTGAACCGCCAGTCCGACGCCGACGTGTCCAGGCGCTTCACCGAGGTCGCGTCACGCGATTGGGACGTGCGCCTGAACACCACCATCGAGTCGCTGCGCGAAGAGAAGGCCGCCGACGGTTCGACCGTCGTCGTCGCCGCGCTGTCCGACGGCACGGAGGTCCGGGGCGGCGAGTTCCTCGTCGCCACCGGCCGCGCCCCCAACGGCGACCTCATGGAACTGGCCGCCGGCGGCGTGGACATGCGCGACGACGGCCGCATCGCCGTCGACGAGCACGGCCGCACCTCCGCCGAGGGCGTGTGGGCGCTGGGCGACGTCTCCAGCCCGCACCAGCTCAAGCACATCGCCAACCACGAGGCCAAGGTCGTCTTCCACAACGTGCTCAACCCGGATGACCTGCGGTCCTTCGACCACCGGTACATCCCGTCGGCGATCTTCTCGCACCCGCAGATCGGCCAGGTCGGCATGACCGAGGACGAGGCCCGCGAGTGGGCCGCCGCCAACGGCACCGAGATCACGGTGAAGGTGCAGGACTACGGCGACGTCGCCTACGGCTGGGCGCTGGAGGACCGCGACGGGTTCGCCAAGCTCATCGCCGACAAGAAGACCGGTCGGCTGGTCGGCGCGCACTTCATCGGCGAGCAGGCCGCCACGCTGGTGCAGCAGTGCATCCAGATGATGACCTTCGGGCTCGACGCCCGCGAGGTCGCCGACGCGCAGCACTGGATCCACCCGGCGCTGCCCGAGCTCATCGAGAACGCGCTGCTGGGCCTCGAGTTCGACTAGTTTCGACTCGCCCGCCTACCCGCAGACGACGGGGCGGCCGTCCAGTGCGGCGACCACGAGGCCGTGCACGAGCGGATCGTCCCGCATTCCGTCGTGGGTCAGCGGCTCCGGCGCATCGGGGCACACGTCCTGCACCAGGACGTTGGTGACCGTCGCGCCGGGGCCGGCCTCGAGGAACGCGTCCGGCGCGGTGGTGGCCGTCGTGTCGTCGCCCGAGACCAGCACGGTGTAGTCGACGCCCGGCTGGGTGTCGGGCAGCGAATCCAGGTGCGCCACCACGTCCGAACCGCGCAGCTGCTGCAGCGCCGCGGGCCCGAGCAGGGCGTCGCCGACGGCGACCGCCTCCGGGCTGGAGTGGATGTTCAGGGAGTCGAGGCCCCGCATGGACGTGCCCCGGTGGGTGCCCGCCAGGTAGATGGCGTCGTCGACGAACTCCGCCGCACCGTGGTCGTTCATGGCCAGGCGAATGAGCGCGGCGGCCTGGGAATGGCCGACGACGTCGACGGCGCCGGCCGCCCGCCCCGCGGTGGTCTCCCCCGCGACGTGCCGGATGGCCCTGTCGACGGCTTCCGCCCCCGCGCCGACGTCCGCGATGCCGTTGGTGCCGGGGATGTTCCCCGCCACGGATTCGCGGTGCCACCCGTATTCGAGCGCGTGGACGCAGTAGCCCTCCCCGGCCAGGGTCCGGCCGAGCGGTTCGAGGTCCGCCACCTCGCCCCACGTTCCGTGGATGATCAGGACGGGCTGCGGGTGTTCGGGGGCGGGCACACACTCGGGGTCGTTCGCCCAGTCCAGCCGCGGGAAGGGCTCGTGCGCGGCCGACGATCCCGGGACGGAGCCGCCGACGGGTTCCGCCGCCCCGGCCACGGCCGCACCCGTTCCGAGCACCCCGGCCACCAATGCCGCGGCGATCGCCGCGGCCGATTTCGACATCATCCGACGCTCCCCTGCTCCCGCATCACCGTCTCGTCCCGAATGTAGCGGTCCCGCGGCGTCGGGGGCGCCGGGGTCACCCGAGTTGGGCCACCCCCGTCGCTTCGGCGAGGGCCGGTCCGGCCAGGTGCTCCTCGATGGCGTCGGCGATGAGGTCGAGCTGCCGCAGCCGCTCGGCGCGGAAATCGGTGTCCGGCGCGACCTCGAAACCGCGCAGGCCCGCGGCCTCCGCCACCGACCGCAGGTACCCGCGGCGCAACGCGTCGTTTTCCAGCAGCCCGTGCCGGTGCGTTCCGGCGACCGCGCCGCGCACCGCCCCCTCGCCGTGGGGCCATCGTTCCCCGGTGCTTCGCACGACCCGCCCGTTGTGCACCTCGTAGGAGCCGTCGGCGTGGCGGGCCAGCACCTTCGGTTCGGCGAATTCGATGTCGGCGTCGAAGATCCCCAGTCCCTCGACGGCGCCGGCGCCGCTTTCGACGCGATCGACGATGGAGGCGCACATCATCTGGAATCCGCCGCAGATGCCCAGCGTCGGGGCCCCCGCCGCGGCGCGGCGGATCAGCGCGTCGGCGAGCCCGTGCTCCCGCAGCCAGCCCAGGTCGTGGACGGTGGCCTTCGTGCCGGGCAGCACCACCAGGTCGGCGCGCGCGACCGTGCTGGGGTCGACGGTCCATTCGACGCGCACTCCCGGCTCGGCGGCCAGCGCCTCGACGTCGGTGGCGTTGGACACGCGGGGCAGGCGGATCGCCGCGACGGTGAGCGCGTCCTCCCCCAGCGGCCGCGTCGCGGGGCCGACGGCGCTCGCGGCGACCGTGCCGAGCGAATCCTCGGCGTCGATCCACAGCCCCGGGATGAAGGGGACGACGCCGAGCACCGGCACGCCCGTGCGCCGCTCCACGACGTCGAGCCCCGGTTCCAGCAGCTCGACCGCCCCGCGGAACTTGTTGACCACGAATCCCGTGATCCGGCTCCGATCCTCTTCCCCGAGGATCGCGTGCGTGCCCACGAAATGCGCCAGCACGCCGCCCCGGTCGATGTCGCCGGCGACGATCACCGGCAGGTCCGCGGCCTCCGCCAGCCCCATGTTCGCGATGTCCGACTCGCGCAGGTTCACCTCCGCGGGCGATCCCGCGCCCTCGCACACCACGACGTCGTACCGCGAGCGCAGGTCGGCCAGGCAGTCGGCGGTCACCGACCGCAGTGCTTTGCGACGCTCCCGGTACGTCAGCGCCGACACCGTGCCCTCCGCCCGGCCCCGCACGACCACCTGGCTCGTCTGGTCGGAACCGGGCTTGAGCAGCACGGGGTTGAAGTCCACGCTGGGTTCCAGCCCGCACGCCAGCGCCTGCAGGGCCTGGGCGCGGCCGATCTCGCCGCCGTCGGGGGTCACGGCGCAGTTGTTGGACATGTTCTGCGCCTTGAACGGCGCGACCGAGACGCCCCGGCGCACCAGGAGGCGGCACAGACCGGCGACGAGCACCGACTTGCCGGCGTCCGAGGTGCACCCCGCGACGAGGAACGACCTGCCCCGCGCCATGGGATCAGGCGCCCGGCGTCCAACCGGTGAGGAACTGCCCCTCGACGACCTCGTCGGGCTTGGTCAGGATCTCGTGGCCCGACTCGGTGACCAGCACCGTGTGCTCGAACTGGGCGGTCCACTTCCGGTCGATGTTCTGGACCGTCCAGCCGTCGTCCCAGATCTCGTAGTCGAGGCCGCCGAGGTTGATCATCGGCTCGACGGTCAGCGTCATGCCCGGCTCCAGGACGGTGGTCTGCGACGGCTCGTCGTAATGCAGCACCACCAGGCCGTTGTGGAAGGTCGTGCCGACGCCGTGGCCCGTGAAATCGCGGACCGTGTTGTAGCCGAAGCGGCGGGCGTAGGACTCGATGACGCGGCCGATGACGTTGATCTCGCGGCCCGGCTTGATGGCCTTGATCCCGCGCATCGTCGCGTTGTAGGTGCGCTCCACCAGCAGACGGTGCTCCTCGGAGACGTCACCCGCGAAGAAGGTCGAGTTGGTGTCGCCGTGGACGCCGTTCTTGTAGCCGGTGACGTCGACGTTGACGATGTCGCCGTCCTCGATGACCTGCTTGCTCGGGATGCCATGGCACACGATCTCGTTGAGCGACGTGCAGCAGCTCTTGGTGAAACCGCGGTAGCCCAGCGGCGACGGGTAGGTGTCGTGGTCCATCAGGTACTCGTGCACCACGCGGTCGACGTCATCGGTGGTGTTGCCCGGCACGCAGGCCTTGCCGGCCTCGACCAGGGCATTCGCGGCGATGCGGGAGACCTCGCGCATGGCCTCGATGTCCTCCGGCGTCTGGACCAGCGGCTCGCCGACTCCCTCGGCGACCTCGTCCTTCCACGCGTATTCGGGCCGCTCGATGTGGGCGGGCACGGTGCGGATGGGGGTGGGCTCCTGCATGGTCAACGGTGCGCGATCGGTCATGGCGAACACGATACCCCCGGGCCGGGGGCCGTCAGCCGCCGGGCGCGGGGTCGCCCTGGCCGTCGAGATTCGCCAGGAACGCATCGGTGATCTTCACCGCGTGCTCCGACCCGCCGCCGTGGACGATGAGGGTGGCGAAGGCGATGTCGTCGCGCCACCCGGTGAACCACGCGTGCGAACCGCCCGTGACCTCGGCCTCGCCGGTCTTGCCGTACACCTCGCCGCGGCCGGCGATCGCCGTCGCGGTGCCGGACGTGACCACCGACCGCATGACCGACCGCAGGTGGCCGAGGGTTTCGGGGTTCAGCGGTTCCGGGCTCGCCGACGCCCAGGTGCCGGCCTGCGGCACCAGGGTCGGGACGGGCACGTGGCCGGCCGCCACCGTCGCCGAGACAAGCGCCATGCCGAAGGGGCTGGCGAGGTCGAAGCCCTGGCCGTAGCCGGCGTCGATCCGCTCGGCCTCGTCGGTGCCGTCGGACACCGACCCGGTGATCGTGTCCAGGCCGGCGATCCGGTAGTCGACGCCGATGCCGAAGCGCTTGGCCTCCGCCTGCAGCTGCCCGGGATCCATGCGGTGCGAGATGTCCGCGAAGGTGGTGTTGCACGACCTCGCGAAGGCCTCGTTCAGCGACGTGTCGCCCACGCCCGATCCGTTGTAGTTGGTCACCACGCGCGGGCCGAGGGTCATGGTGCCCGGGCACGGCACCGTGGATCCCGGGTCGAGGCCCAGATTGTCCATGCCCGCCGCGGCGGTGACGATCTTGAACGTCGACCCCGGCGGGAATTGGCCCATGAGGGCCAGGTCGCCCTTCTCGTCGGCCTTGCGGGTCTGCGCGACGGCCAGCACCTCGCCCGACGACGGCCGGATGGCGACGAGCATGACCTCGGCCTCGGGCCGCATGTCCACCGCGCGCTGCGCCGCGTCCTGCACCGTCTTGCTCACCGAGGCGCGGATGGCCGGGCGGACCTCCGGGTCGACGGAGTGCAGCGACGCGAGGACGCCGCCGTCGCGGTTCGCCGCGACGATGTTCCACCCGTCGCCGCCGGAGACGTCATCGGAAACGATGCGCTGCACGCGGCTCATCAATTCGGGCGCGAACGCCGGGTCGGGACGAACCATGGCCGCCTCGTCGTTGACCGTCACGCCGGGCAGGCGCGCCAGTTCGTCCCGCACCTCCGGCGGCGCATCCGCCGGCAGGACGACGACCGAATACGGCCCCGAGCCGCCGGCGGCCTGCGGTCCCACGGCCCGGGCGTCGACGGACGCGGCCTGGCGCCCCTCGTCGTCCTTGGGCATGCCGTTGTTGACCACCGTGGCGATCCGGTTCACCGCGCCCTGCACGTCCTGCACGGCCGACCGGTCGAGGATCACGCGGTGCACCGTGCCCGGCTCCAGCAGCGACGCGCCGTCGGAGCCGACCACCGACGCCCGGGGCGCCGGAATCTTGCGCAGCTCCGGGTGCTGGTTGCTGCCCAGGCGGGGATGCAGCGCCGACGGGCTCCAGCGCACGGCCCACCGGCTGTCGGACTTGGTCAGGTGGAACGTGGTGTCGTAGCTCCACTCCCGGTCCCCCGCCAGGTCCCAGTCCATGGTGACCTGCGCGGTCGTGCGTCCCCCGTCACCGCGGACGTCGCCGATTTCCGCCTGCAGGGCCTCCGCGGACAGTCCCTTCCATGCGGCGCCGAGATCCTCGCGGGCGGTGGCCGCGTGATCGGTCAGCTCCGCCGCCCCGACGATGTCGCCGCCCTCGAGCGCCTCGAAGAAGCTCTCGAGCACGTCTTCCCCCGTGTCCGGGCGCGGCGTGCACGCCACGGCGGACGCGGTCATCGCTGCGGCCGTGAACAATGCGGCGATGCGCCGGCGCGGGGAGCTGGGCTTCATGCCGCGGACGGTATCACCGGCCGCGGGCGCCCGGCGGGTGGCACGCCGAGGGGCCCGGATCAGGCCCCGGTCACCTTGACCTCCGGGGCGCCGGTGACGGTGGCCTCGTCCTCGCCCATCTCCGAGGCGATGCGCATGGCCTCCTCGATGAGGGTCTCGACGATCTGATCCTCCGGCACGGTCTTGATGACCTCGCCCTTGACGAAGATCTGGCCCTTGCCGTTGCCGGACGCCACGCCGAGGTCGGCGTCGCGCGCCTCGCCCGGCCCGTTGACCACGCAGCCCATGACCGCGACGCGCAGCGGCACCTCCATGCCCTCCAGCCCGGCGGTCACCTTCTCCGCGAGCTCGTAGACGTCGACCTGGGCGCGGCCGCAGGAGGGGCAGGACACGATGTCGAGCTTGCGGGGGCGCAGGTTCAGCGACTGCAGGATCTGGTCGCCGACCTTGATCTCCTCCTCCGGCGGGGCCGACAGCGACACGCGGATGGTGTCGCCGATGCCCTCCGACAGCAGCGCGCCGAAGGCCACGGCGGACTTGATGGTGCCCTGGAACGCGGGGCCGGCCTCGGTCACGCCGAGGTGCAGCGGGTAATCGCACTGCGCGGCCAGCTGGCGGTAGGCCTCCACCATGACGACGGGGTCGTTGTGCTTGACCGAGATCTTGATGTCGCCGAAGCCGTGCTCCTCGAACAGGCTCGCCTCCCACATCGCGGACTCGACGAGAGCCTCCGGCGTCGCCTTGCCGTATTTCTCCATGATCCGCTTGTCCAGCGAACCGGCGTTGACGCCGATGCGGATGGGGATGCCCGCATCGCCGGCGGCCTTGGCCACCTCCTTGACGCGGCCGTCGAATTCCTTGATGTTGCCCGGGTTGACGCGCACGGCGGCGCAGCCGGCGTCGATGGCGGCGAAGATGTACTTGGGCTGGAAGTGGATGTCCGCGATGACCGGGATCGGGGACTTCTTCGCGATGATCGGCAGCGCCTCGGCGTCGATCGTCTTCGGGCAGGCCACGCGGACGATGTCGCAGCCCGACGCGGTGAGCTGCGCGATCTGCTGCAGCGTCGCGTTGATGTCGTGCGTCTTGGTGTTGGTCATCGACTGCACGGAGATCGGGTGGTCCGACCCGACCCCCACGCCGCCGACCATCAGCTGGCGGGTCTTGCGACGCGGCGCGAGGACGGCGGGGGTTTCGGGGATTCCGAGCGAGACGTTCACGGGGAGTGCTTCCTCATTCCTGGGTGTACCTGGATGTTGGGGTCTATTGAAGGACGTTAGCCGAAAAGCCGGATGGGGTTTACCACGTCGGCTGCGATGACTATCACGCCGAAGGTCAGCAGCACCGCGGTGAATGCGACGGTGATCGGCATGAGCTTCGTGTAATCGGCCGGGCCGAGCGCGGGCTTGCCGGCGAGGCGGCGGACGAGGTCGCGGAGCTTCTCGTAGACGACCACGGCGATGTGCCCGCCGTCCAGCGGAGGCAGCGGCACGAGGTTGAACAGCGCCAGGAAGAAGTTGAGGTTCGCGAGCATCATCAGGAACCCGCTCCACATGTCGTTCTCCACCATTTCGCCGCCGACGCGGCTGGCGCCGACGACGCTCATGGGGCTTTCCTGGTCGCGTTCGGCACCGAAGATCGACGCGACGACGCCCGGCACCTTCGACGGGATGGACAGCAGGCCGTCCCACACGGCGCCGAACATGTCGCCGGTGAAGGCGAGCGCACCGGGCACGGCGGTCAGGGGCGTGAATTCGTTGAGGGTGTTCTGCGGCCGCTCGAACAGTACGCCGACGGCGGGCACCTTTCTGACGGTGCCATCGGAGGACCGGCGTTCGACGACTTCCGGCACCACGGAGATCGTTTCGGCCTTCCCCGCCCGCTCGACCGTGAACTCGATGGTCTCGCTTGACGACGAGCCGACCGCCTCGATGACCTCCGGGTAGGTCTTCACGGCCGTCCCGTTGACCGACGTGATCACGTCGCCGGCCCGCAGTCCGGCGTCGCCGGCCGGCCCGGTGCCGGAGCACTCGGGCAGCGTGCCGTCGGCGTTCTGGGTGGCCGGGACGCACTGCGTCGCCTTGACGCGCGGCGAGAAGTCGGCGTTCATGTTCGGCAGGCCCCACGCCACGGCCACGATGTAGATGAGCAGCACGCCGACGATGAGGTTCATGACCACGCCGCCGGAGAGCACCGCGATGCGCTGCCACCACGGGCGGCGCCACATGGCGTGCTCCTCTTCATCCGGCTCCACGGGATCCTGGGCGGTCATGCCCGCGATGTCGCAGAACCCGCCCAGCGGCACGGCCTTGAGGCCGTACTCGGTCATGTGGCCGCCGGCCCCCTCGTGCTTCCGGCTCGTCGACCACACGGTCGGGCCGAAACCGATGAAGTAGCGGCGCACCCGCATGCCGCACATGCGGGCGGCCCGCATGTGGCCCCACTCGTGCAGCGCGATGGTCACCGCGATGCCGAGCGCGAAGAGAAGGACGCCCAGTAGAAAAGTCACCGCGCCAGCTTATCCGCCAACTCGGTGGACAGCGCCCTCGCCCGCCCCTCGACTTCGAGGACGTCGGCGATGTCGCGCGGCTCGGCGGCCGCGTCGACCGCGGCCAGGGTCTCCCCCACGACGTCGACGATGTGCGGGAAGGCGATGCGCCCGGCCAGGAACGCCTCCGCCGCCTCCTCGTTGGCGGCGTTGTACACCGCCGGGGTGCAGCCCCCGGCGGTCACGGACTCGCGGGCGAGCCGGACGGCGGGGAACACGTCGTCGTCAAGCGGTTCGAAGCGCCAGTCCATCGCATCGCGGAAGTCGAGCGCGGGCTGCGCGCCGGCTACGCGGTCCGGCCATCCCAACGCCAGGGCGATGGGCAGCTTCATCGACGGCGGCGACGCCTGCGCGATGGTCGCGCCATCGGCGAACGTGACCATGGAGTGGATGATCGACTGCGGGTGGACCGTGACGTCGATGCGGTCGGCGGGGATGCCGAACAGCAGGGACGCCTCGATGAGCTCCAGTCCCTTGTTGACCATCGACGCCGAGTTCAGGGTGTTCATCGGGCCCATCGACCACGTAGGGTGGGCGCCCGCCTGCTCGGGGGTCGCCGACATCAGCCGCTCGCGGGTCCACCCTCGGAAGGGGCCGCCGGACGCCGTGAGCACCAGGCGATCGACCTCGTCCATCGTCCCCGACCGCAGGCACTGCGCCATCGCGGAATGCTCGGAATCGACGGGGACCAGCTGCCCCGGCTCCGCCGCCCGCAGCACCAGCGAACCGCCGGCCACGAGCGACTCCTTGTTGGCCAGCGCCAGTCGCGCACCCGACTCCAGGGCCGCCAGCGTCGCGCCGAGGCCCATCGAGCCCACCAGCGCGTTGAGCACCACGTCCGCCCCGGTCTCGCGGACCAGGCGCTCCGCGGCATCGGGGCCGTGGATCACGGCCGGGTCGATCGACGCCGCCGCCCGCGGATCGGCGCACGCGACCCGATCGAACGACACGCCATGCGACTTCGCCTGCGCCGCCAGCAATTCCGGGTTCCCCCCGCCGGCGGCCAGCCCGACCACGGCAAACCGTTCCGGATTGTCGGCGATCACCTCCAGGGCCTGGGTGCCTATGGAACCGGTGCTTCCGAGAACGAGAATCCTGGTCTTCACTGGGGTATTGTTACACCCGATACTCAACATTCGCTGAGAGTGTGCCAAAATGCACGTAAACGGGATCGCCGACGGGAACGCCCCGGACACGAGCCCGGAAACACCGTGAGACCACGGTGCACGATCAGGCACCGCGGCGGCGAACGTAGGCGCAAACAGGAGGATTACCGTGGCCCAAGGACACAAGAAGGAAGAGATCTACAACGGCGTCAGCAACCTCGACGTCCCCGCCGCGAAGTGGGGTTGGAGCGCCCTCAGCGAGCGCTCCCTCCAGATCGCCGGCTGGGTTTCCGTGGCCTTCCTGATCGCGATGCTCTGGGGCAACCACCCCGGCAAGGTCGAGAACCTCTGGCTGATCGGCATCGCCGTCATTTTCGCCATCGGACTCCTGTGGCGCATGTTCTCGCCGAAGGGCAAGCAGGTCCGCACCGTCACCGCGCACAACAAGCCGGTCGGCCACGTCGAGCCGCTGTGGTCCCACGACCAGGTCAACGGCACCGGCGCCTACGCCGAGCTGAGCGAGTCCCAGATGCGCGCCTGGAACCACACCCCCGACACCTACGGCCCGAACCGGGCCCAGACCCCGGTGACCGGCGGCATGCCGTCCATCGACGAGGACAAGGGCAAGTCCCTCCGGTCCTGATCCCGCCGCAGGCCCCGGGACGACGACGCCCGCACCGTGTTCCCACGGTGCGGGCGTTCTCTCGTTTCTACGCTCCCTCGGCGGCGAGCTGCCCGCAGGCGGCGGCGATCTCGTTGCCGCGGGTGTCGCGGACCGTGCACGGAACGCCCTGCTCCCGGACGCGGCGGACGAACTCGTCCTGCCGGTCCTTCGGGGAGGCGTCCCACTTGGACCCCGGCGTCGGGTTGAGCGGGATGAGGTTGACGTGCACGCGCGAGCCGAGCGCCTTGTGCAGCTTCTTGCCCAGCATGTCCGCGCGCCAGCCCTGGTCGTTGATGTCGCGGATGAGCGCGTACTCGATGGACACGCGGCGGCCGGACTTGTCGGCGTAGTAGCGCGCGGCGTCGAGGACCTCGGCGACGCTGAAGCGGTTGTTGATGGGCACGAGCTCGTCGCGGAGCTCGTCGTCCGGCGTGTGCAGGCTCACCGCGAGCGTGACCGACATGTCCTCATCGGCGAGCTTGCGGATCGCCGGCGCCAGGCCGACGGTCGACACCGTGACGTTGCGCTGCGAGATGCCGAATCCGTCCGGCACGGGGTCCGTGATGCGGCGCACGGCGGCGATGACGCGCTTGTAGTTGGCCAGCGGCTCGCCCATGCCCATGAACACGATGTTGGTCAGGCGGCCGCCCTCGTCGCGCATCGTGGCGGCGGCTTCGCGCACCTGGTCGATGATCTCGGCCGTCGACAGGTTGCGCTGCAGGCCGCCCTGGCCGGTGGCGCAGAACGGGCAGGCCATGCCGCAGCCGGCCTGCGACGAGATGCACAGCGTCGCCCGGTCCGGGTACTTCATCAGCACCGATTCCAGCAGCGTGCCGTCGCCGGCCTTCCACAGGGTCTTCCGGGTTTCGCCGTCGTCGCAGGAGATGTGGCGCACCGGTTCCAGAAGCGGCGGGAACAGCGCGTCCCGGACCTTGCCGCGGGCGGCGGCGGGCAGGTCCGTCATGGTCTCCGGGTCCGCTTCGAGGCGGCCGTAGTAGTGCCGGGCGATCTGGTTGGCGCGGAACGCGGGCAGGCCGAGTTCCTTCACGGCCTCCTTGAGGGCCGGACCGTCGAGGTCCGCGAGGTGGGTGCCGGGCATGCCGCGCCGGGGCGCTTTGAAGACGAGCGGGAGTTGCTTGGTCATGATGGCCCCATCATCGCACGCGGCTCCCCATGGCGGCGAACCGCGCGGCACGGTTGAATGGTGTACATGAATGAACACGATTACCCCGCCACTTCCGGACGCCCCCGCGACGGGCGCCCCCTTCCCTCCGAGCAGACGCCGATGGAGCGTTACGACGACACGGCGGTAGAGCCCGCGCCCGTAACCGAAACGGCTCCCGAAACCGCTCCCCCGCGCGAGACGAAACCCGCCAAGCGCGGCGGCGCCGCCTCCAGCACGTGGGTCGCGCTCATCATCGGCGCGCTGCTGCTGATCCTGCTGCTGGTCTTCATCCTGCAGAACCAGCAGTCCGTCGAGCTCCACCTGTTCGCGTGGACGTGGAACTTCCCGCTGGGCGTCGGCCTGCTGCTGGCGTCGATCATCGGCGGCCTGATCATGGCCTGCGCCGGCATCTGGAAGATGTTCGAGATGAGGCGCCAGCTGAAGAACCGCTGACCGTCACAGGCCGATGACGGACAGCAGCATCCACGTCATGGCGGCGGCGGGGAGCATGCCGTCGAGGCGGTCCATCAGGCCGCCGTGGCCCGGGATCATCGTGGACATGTCCTTGATGCCCAGGTCCCGCTTGAACTGGGATTCCACCAGGTCTCCGAGCGTCGCGGAGACCACGAGCAGAATGCCCAGGGCCAAACCGAACCACCACGGGGCGTCGAGAAGCAGCACCGCGCAGGCGACGCCCACCGCGGCACCGAAGGCGACCGAGCCGGCGAAGCCCTCCCAGGACTTCTTCGGGCTCACCGCCGGCGCCATCGGGTGCTTGCCGAAGAACACGCCGGCGATGTAGCCGCCGACGTCGTTGGCCACCACGCACAGCATGAAGGCGACGATGACCCACACGGGGTTCACGTCGCCCGGCGTGGGCATCCGCGCGAGGCTCGCGGCGAACGCGAGGCACAGCGGGATCCAGAGGATGACGAAGCACCCGACGCCGACGTCGCGGAGCCAATTGCGCGGGGCCTCGTTCGCCCCGTACAGGAACAACCTGCTGACCAGCAGGGATATGAGGGTCGCCACCAGCCCCACCGCGATGCCCCGGACGCCCATCGGCCAGGACAGCCAGATCATCGACTGGCCGCCGAGGATCAGCACCGGGCGCGGCAGCATCCAATCCGACTCCCGCAGGCGCTGCGCGACCTCCCACGTCCCCAGCGCCGCGGCGCCGGCGACGAGCACGTACCAGGCCCACGGGCCCAGGAACAGCGAACCGATGACCAGCGAGCCCAAAAACACGCCCATGGCGATGGCCACGGGCACGTTGCGCCCCGCGGAATTGCGGGGCTTGGGAAGGCGGAGCTCCTCCATGAGGCGCTCTGGATTCGGCGAGGGCACGTCAGCTCCGGTCGGTGGCAGGGTCTGGGACGGCGGGGCCAACGGGGTCCTAGACCTCCATCAGCTCGCTTTCCTTGCGCTCGACGAGCAAGTCGACCTGCTCGACGTACTTCTTGGTGACGGAGTCGAGCTCCTTCTCCGCGGTCTGGACCTCGTCCTCGCCCGCGTCGCCGTCCTTCTGGATCTTCTTCAGCGACTCCATGCCCTTGCGGCGCACGTTGCGGATGGCGATCTTGGCGTCCTCGCCCTTGCCCTTGGCCATCTTGGCCATCTCGCGGCGACGCTCCTCGGTCAGCTGCGGCACGGTGACGCGCAGGACGTGGCCGTCGTTGGTCGGGTTGACGCCCAGATCCGAGTTGCGGATGGCGTTTTCGATGTCCTGCATGACCGACGCCTCGTACGGCTTGATGATGAGCATCCGCGGCTCCGGCACCGAGATGGTGGCCATCTGGGTGATCGGGGTCGGCGCGCCGTAGTACTCGGCCATGACGCCGTTGAACATCGCGGGGTTCGCGCGTCCCGTGCGGATGTGGGTCAGCTCCTCGCGGCAGTGCTCCACGGAGTTGGCCATCTTCTCTTCTGCATCGAGCAGCGTCTCGTCGATCATCGTCGCCTCTTCTGTCTGGGACCTGTCGGACTCGTCCCTCGCGGATGTTACGGGTCTTTAATCTATCAGCTGCGGACCAGCGTGCCGATGTGCTCGCCCGCCACGGCGCGGGCGATGTTGCCGTCCGTGAGCAGATTGAACACGAGGATCGGCATGTCGTTGTCCATGCACAGCGAGAACGCCGTGGCGTCGGCGACGCGCAGCTCCCGCTCGATGACCTCTCGGTGGCTGATGTGGTCGAACAGCTCGGCGTCGGGGTTCTCGCGCGGATCGTCCGAGTAGACCCCGTCGACGCCCTTGGCCATGAGCAGCACCTCGCAGCCGATCTCCAGCGCGCGCTGGGCGGCGGTGGTGTCGGTGGAGAAGTACGGCATGCCCATGCCCGCGCCGAAGATGACCACGCGGCCCTTCTCCAGGTGGCGCTTGGCGCGCAGCGGCAGGTACGGCTCGGCGACCTGGGTCATCTGGATGGCCGTCTGCACGCGCGTCTCGACGCCCTGCTGCTCGAGGAAGTCCTGCAGCGCCAGGCAGTTCATGACGGTGCCGAGCATGCCCATGTAGTCCGAGCGGGCACGGTCCATGCCGCGCTGCTGCAGCTGCGCGCCGCGGAAGAAATTGCCGCCGCCGATGACCACGCACACCTCGGTCCCTGCCCGGGCGACCTCCGCGATCTGGCGGGCGACGTTCTCGACGACGTTGGGATCCACGCCCACCGAACCGCCGCCGAACATCTCACCGCCCAACTTCAGCATCACTCGCCGGAAACCGGTTCGGGTGTCCTTGTCGGAGGTGGTGTCGGTCATGGCCCTTCTTTCTGTGCGGGGTGGATCGGCTATCGGAAATGGTACACGCGCGAAGGGGCGGGCCCCGAACCGTTGAAGGTCCGGGGCCCGCCCCTCGCGCTCGCGCGTCGGCCCTAGTGCTGGCCGACCTCGAAGCGGGCGAAACCGGTCAGCGTGACGCCGGCCTCGTCCATGAGCTGCTTGACGGTCTTCTTGGAGTCGGCGACGGACGCCTGCTCCAGGAGGACGATGTCCTTGAAGAAGCCGTTGAGGCGGCCCTCGACGATCTTCGGGAGGGCGGCCTCGGGCTTGCCCTCCTCGCGGGTGATGTTCTCCAGGACGGCGCGCTCGGACTCGACGCGGTCCGCCGGGACGTCATCGCGGGAGAGGTACTGCGCCTTGAGGGCGGCGACCTGCATGGCGGCGACGTGGGCGGCCTGCTCGGCCTCCTCGCCGGAGCCCTCGTAGGCGACCAGCACGCCGACGCCGGCGGGCAGGTCGGCGGCACGGCGGTGCAGGTAGACGGCGACGTTGTCGCCCTCCAGCGTCACGGCGCGGCGCAGCTCGAGCTTCTCGCCGATCTTGGCGGACAGCTCGTGGGTGGCGTCGGCGGCGGACTGGCCGTCGAGGTCGGCGGCGGCGAGCTCCTCAGGGGAGTTGGCCTTGACCTTGGCGGCGGCCTCCGCGACCTTGTTGGCGAACTCGATGAACTCGGAGTTCTTGGCCACGAAGTCGGTCTCGGAGTTGACCTCGACCATGGTGTTGCCGGAGACGGCGACCAGGCCCTCGGCGGCGGTGCGCTCGGCGCGCTTGCCCACGTCCTTGGCGCCCTTGACGCGCAGGATCTCGACGGCCTTGTCGAAGTCGCCCTCGGTCTCGACCAGGGCATCCTTGCAGGCCTTCATGCCGGAGCCGGTGAGCTCGCGGAGCTTCTTGACGTCGGCGGCGGTGAAATTCGCCATGTGCGGCGATCCTCCTTGGTGTCGTTTGTCGGATGGGCCGTCTGGTGCGGCCCGTGAGACTGTCCGTGCGGCCAGTCTCCCACATCGACGGTTTCCCGTCTCCGCGAAATTACTCGGCGGCCGGGGCCTCGGCCTGCTCGGCGGCGGGGGCCTCGGTCTGCTCGGCGGCCGGCGCCTCGGCCTGCTCCGCCTGCTCCGGCTTCTCGGCCGGGGCGTCGCCGGCGGCCTCGCGGGAGGCGGCGACCTCGCGCTCGGCGCGGACGCGGCGGCCCTCCTCCACGGCGGAGGAGATGATGCGGGTCAGGACGGTGGCGGAGCGGATGGCGTCGTCGTTGCCCGGGATCGGGAAGTCGACGTCGTCCGGGTCGCAGTTGGTGTCCAGGATGGCGACGACCGGGATGCCCAGCTTCTTCGCCTCGGAGACCGCGATGTGCTCCTTGTTGGTGTCCACGATCCACAGGGCCGAGGGGACCTTGGCCATGTCGCGGATGCCGCCCAGGGTGCGCTCCAGCTTGGTGCGCTCGCGGGTCAGCATGAGGATTTCCTTCTTGGTGCGGCCCTCGTAGCCGTTCTCGGCGGCGTCCATGGCCTGAAGCTCCTTCAGGCGGGACAGGCGCTTCGCGACGGTCTGGAAGTTGGTCAGCATGCCGCCGAGCCAACGGTGGTTGACGTAGGGCATGTCGACGCGCTCGGCCTCGTTCTGCACGGCCTCCTGGGCCTGCTTCTTGGTGCCGACGAAAAGGATGTTGCCGCCGTGGGCGACGGTCTCCTTGACGAACTCGTACGCCTCATCGATGTAGGTCAGCGTCTGCTGCAGGTCGATGATGTAGATGCCGTTGCGGTCGGTGAAGATGAAACGCTTCATCTTGGGGTTCCAGCGACGCGTCTGGTGTCCGAAGTGGACGCCGGCGTCGAGGAGTTCGCGCATGGAAACGACAGCCATGTGAATTCAGGGAAGGCCTCTCGTCCGGTCTGACTGGGACCGCGGCTGCTTCCCTTCCTCGCTTTCTGATTGATGTTCGGTTGAAGTCGCGTGCGGGTTTTCCCCGCACCCTGGCGCCGCGGGAACCTCGGCCACCTCCCGGTTTCCACCGGGCACCTGGCGACGTCGGCTGCGATGTGCGGCGCGCGTAGTCAGCGTCCCGGGTCGTCCGGGCACACTGCGGGAAGTAGCTTAGCGCAACGCCGCTGGTCGCGCCAATGCCGGCACGGGGCGTTTCGGGCCGCTTTTCCACGGGGCCGGATCGATCCACAATCGGCCGTCCGGCACGGGCCCTTTTGCTTGACGACGGCCCGCCGCCCGGGTCATCTGGCCCCATGACCGCACCCCACCGCGAACTCGGCGTGCTGCTCGCCGCCCTGTGCGCGATCCTGCTCGCCGTGCCATGGGCGGCGGAGGCCTCCGGCATTTCCCCGGTGGCGCACGCCAAACCGGTCGACGGCGGCGTCGTCAAGCCTTATGACCCGCCCGCGGAGCGCTGGCTGCCGGGCCACCGGGGCGTCGACCTGGCGGCGCCGGTCGGGGCGCCGGTGCGGGCCTCGGGCGATGGGGTGGTGCATTTCGCCGACATGGTCGCGGGGACGCCGACGGTGTCCGTGATGCACGCCGACGGGATCCGCACGACGTACCAGCCCGTGCGATGGTCGGTCCGGCGCGGCGACCGGGTGTCGCGCGGCACCGTGATCGGGACGCTGGAGGCAGGCCCCGACCCCGGCCTGCATTGGGGCGCGCTGCGGGGGCGGGACTACCTCAACCCCCTGGACCTGCTGGCGCGGCGGCCGATCGTGCTGAAACCGCCGGTGGTTTAGGCCCGCGGGTGCGCCTTGCGGTGCGCCTCGCGGAGCCGGTCCGTGGAGACGTGCGTGTAGATCTGCGTGGTGCCCAGCGAACTGTGGCCGAGCATCTCCTGGACCACGCGCAGATCGGCGCCTCCCTCGACCATGTGCGTGGCGGCGGAGTGGCGCAGCCCGTGCGGCGACATGTCCACGCCGGCGGCCTTGGTCCGCGCGTGCACGATGCGGCGGGCCTGGCGGGGGTCCAGCCGGCCGCCACGGACGCCGAGGAACAGGGCCGGGTTCGCCTTCCCCTCTCCGAGCAGCTGCCCGCGGGCGCCGATCCATTCCTCCAGCGCGCGGGCGGCGGGTTCGCCGAAGGGCACGGTGCGCTGCTTGTCGCCCTTGCCCGTGACGGTGAGCGTGGCGCGGCCGAGATCGACGTCGCCGACGTCCATGGCGCACAGTTCGCCGACGCGGATGCCCGCGGCGTAGAGGAGTTCGATCATGGCGCGGTCGCGGATCTCCGCCAGCGCGGGCTCTCCCCCGTCGCCGTCGAAACCCTCCAGCATCGCGTCGGCCTGCTCGACGGTGAGGATCTCCGGAAGGTGCCGGTGCGGCCGGGGGCCGGTGACGCGGGCGGCGGGGTCGGCGTCGAGAAGCCCCGCGGACACCGCCCACGCGCCGAAGCGGCGGATGGAGGTGACCGCCCTGGCCAGCGAGGTGCGCGCCGCCCCCGCCCGGTGCCGGGCGCCGAGGTGGGCGCGGATGACGCGGACGTCGAGTTCGGAAATGTCGCCGATGCCCGCAAGCAGCGGCGCGAGGTCGGCGCGGTAGGCGCGGATGGTGCGCGGCGCGAGGCCGCGGATGTGCTCGAGGTGGTCGAGAAAGTCGCCCAGTGCGGCGTCGAGGTTGGGCGAAAGAGGCGACGACGACCCCCGGCAGTCCGCGTTATCCGCGGGCCCTCCGGAAGCCGTCGTCGGTGCCTCACCCATGATGCAAAACCATACCCCGGTGAGCCGGATGGTCGCCGCGACCCCTGAAGACACGGCGCCAGTTTCCGGCCCGCCGTTGGCGGGAAGATTGGCCGTTACCAGCCCGTATCGGCCAATCCCTTAGGCTTGCCTGACCTATCTTACGTAGGGGAACGGAAAAAGCAACCCCCCATTTTCCAATGGCCTATCCCCTGCCGTTTTAGCGGCCCGCCCGCCGCCACGCGCTGCCGTCGCGCACCACCAAACCCTTTCCCTCGAGGGCGAGCAACAGGTGCATGGTCAACGGCAGCGTCAGCCCCGCCTCACCCGCGATGGCGGCGGTGTCCGAGCCTCCGGCGCCCGGCGTCGGCGTGGCGTCGTAGACCCGCAGCTCGTTGCGCCCGAGCGACTGCACCGGATCCGCCGCCCAGTCGAGCTCCAGCTGCGCGTCTTCGTCGACGGACCCCACCCCGCGATACAGCGCGAGCACGTGGTCGGGCCCGGTGACCAGCACCGCGTCGCCTTCCCGGATCGCATCGTGGCAGCCCGTCGACGACGCCGACGCCGCCGGCCCCGGCACTGCCCCCACGGGCCGGTTCATGTGCCGTGCCCACGCCGCCGTGTTGCGGGCCCCCGACCGCCACCCCGCCTCCACGAGCACCGTCGCCCCCGTAAGCCCCGCCACGAGCCGGTTGCGGGTCAGGAACCGGTGGCGCGCCGGCCTGACGCCCGGCGGGTACTCCGTGACGATGGCCCCTCCCCCGTCCCCGACCCTCCGGAACAGATCGACGTGCGCCGCCGGGTAGTCCACGCCGGGCCCGCAGGCCGCCACGACGACGGTCCGCCCGCCGACTTCCAGCGCCGTCCGGTGCGCCACCGCGTCGATGCCCAGCGCCCCGCCGCTGACCACCGTCGCCCCCGCCCGCGCCACGCCGGCGGCCAGGCGCTCGGTCATGCGCACGCCGTAGGAGGTCGCGGCCCTGGTGCCGACCATCGCGACCGAGTCGTCGACAAGCCCGGCCAGCCCGCTCCCGCGCACCCACAGCGCATGCGGCGGCGCGGCTTCGGGCCCGGGCGCGGTCGACCCCAGGAAATGCTGGATGGCGTCGACGGGCCATTCGTCGTCATCCGGGGCGACCAGCCGGAACCCGTGGCGGGCGGCGATGTCCAGGTCCTCGGCGGACCGATCGACGTGATGGCGGGATTCCGTCGCCCCCGCCAGTTCCCGCGGCAATCCCGCGCGCCGTTTGATCCGCTCGGCGGCCTCCTCTGGGCCGACTTTCCCCAGCAGCTCATTCAACGCCGGGTGCGGCCCCTCCACCGTCCGCGCCAGATACGCCCACGCCCGGCGCGTCATGCCGCCGCCTCCCCGTCCACGGGCGCATGCAGGTCGCAGGCGGCGGCCACGTCCTCCAGGGTCGGCCGGTCGCGCTCGCCCAGGTCCGCCAACGTCCACGCCACCCGCAGCGCCCTGTCGACGCCGCGTTGGGTGACCGTGCGCTCCGCCAGCCGGCATTCCAGGTACGCCATCCCCGCGTCGTCGGCCGGGGCCCGCCTGCGCAGCACCGGCCCCGGCACGGCCGAGTTGGCCACGGCCCCCTCGACGCCCATCGCCTCCCAACGGGCCCGCCCCCGCTGCCTCGCGGCGATGACGCGTTCGCGGATCGCCGCCGATTCCTCCCCCGGTTCCGGCCGCACCACCGAGTGCCGCGGGTGGATGGACAGCTGCACGTCGATGCGGTCGCGCAATGGACCCGACACCGCCGCCATGTGCCTGCGCCGCACGCCCGGCGCGCAGATGCATTCCTCGGGTTCGGCGGCCCCGCACGGGCACGGGTTGGCGGCCATCACCAGCTGCACGCGGCACGGGTAGCGCACCTGGTGCCGCGACCTCAGCAGCGTCACCTCGCCGCGTTCCAGCGGCGTGCGCAGCGCGTCGAGCACCCGCGCCGGCATGAGCGTGACCTCGTCGAGGAACAGCACCCCTCCGTGGGCCATGCTCATCGCCCCCGGGCGCGGCATGCCGGATCCCCCGCCCAGCAGCGACGCCGCGCTCACCGTGTGGTGCGGCGCCACGAACGGCGGGTGCGCGATCAGCCCGCCGTCGTGCGCGCCCATCCGCCCCGACACCGAATGCACCGCCGTGACCTCCAGCGCCTCGGCCTCCGCCAGCGGCGGGAGTATCCCCGGCAGCCGCGCGGCGAGCATCGACTTGCCCGTCCCCGGCGGGCCCGACAGGAACAGATGGTGCCCGCCGGCGGCGACGACCTCGAGCGCCCGCCGCGCATCCTCCTGGCCGTGGATGTCCCGCATGTCCGGCTGGTCCCGCTTGACGACGCCCCGCGGCTCCCCGTCCGCCGCATCCACGCCTTCCCCCGTCAGCGCCCATCGCCACAGCTGAGCCAGAGTGGACACCCCGCCCACGGCGATTCCCCCGACCAACGCGGCTTCCCCGAGGTTGCCCGTCGGCACCACCACCCACCGCAGCCCCGCATCCCGCGCGGCCATGACCGCCGGCAGGATCCCCTGGACCGGCCGCACCGCACCGTCGAGCCCGACCTCGCCGAGCAGCGCGGTCCGCTCGAGCCTGCCGCGCGCCTCGTCTTCCGCGTCGAGCCCGGCGGACAGCACCGCGCACACGATGGCCAGGTCGAACGCGGACCCGTGCTTGCGCAGGCTCGCCGGCGACATAGAGACCACCACCTTCGTCCGCGGCCACGTCAGCCCCGAGTTCACCGCCGCGGTGCGCACCCGGTCCCTTGCCTCGGCCACCGCCGCATCGCCCAGCCCGCCGATGTGCATGCCCGGCAATCCCCGCCCCACGTCGGCCTCCACCTCGACGACGACCCCGTCCAACCCCTGCAGCGCCACCGACAGCGCACGCCCGACGCTCATCTACGCCACATCCCGGAACCACTGGATCGCCAGGTCCCCGGGAACCGGGACGACGTCGACGACGTCGAAACGCACGTGGTCGCAGGTTCTGCCGGTCTCGCGCAACCACCGGGCGACGCCCCTGCGCAGCGAGCGCATCTTCGCCGGCGTCACCGCCTCCAGTCCCCCGCCCATCATCGGCGTCGAGCGGGTCTTGACCTCCACCACGACCACCGCGTCGCCGTCGGCGAAAACGGCGTCGAGTTCATCCCTGCCCACCCGGATGTTCGCCCCGATGAGCTCCATCCCCCGCCCCGCCAGATATGCCATCGCTGCGACCTCGCCTTCGTGGCCGAGGTCCCGATTCGTCTTTTCGTTCACGCCCCGACCATGCGGCGGCGGGCACGGAAAAGCCCGCCGGCGGGGGCGCCGGCGGGCGGGATCCGTGGATGGATCGGGGCCTGTGGATGAACGGTTCCTACTCGGGAAGCCGCAGGTCGGGTTTGTCCAGCTCCTCGATGTTGACGTCCTTGAAGGTGATCACGCGGACGTACCTCACGAACCGCGCGGGACGGTACATGTCCCACACCCATGCGTCGGACATCCGCAGCTCGAAGTACACCTCGCCGCCGGAGTTGTGCGGGATCAGCTCCACGGCGTTGGCCAGGTAGAAGCGGCGCTCCGTCTCCACGACGTAGGCGAACTGGCTGACCACGTCGCGGTATTCCTTGTAGAGGGACAGCTCGACTTCGGCCTCGTAGTTGTCCAGATCTTCGGCGCTCACGTCAGCGTCTCCCCTCGGTTGCGGTTCGGTCTTCCATTGCGTCTGTCCTGCGGTGGCGACGGTGCGCCGCCGCCACGTTGGCGTAGCTTCTCCGGTGTTCCCGGCTCGCGCCGAGCAGCTCCACCGCGGCCATGTGCGCGGCGGTGCCGTAGCCCTTGTGGGCCGCCAGGCCGTAGCCCGGCAATTGCTCGTCGAGGTCAAACATAATGCGGTCCCTGGTCACTTTGGCGACGACACTCGCGGCGGCGATGCATCGGGCCGCCGCGTCGCCCCCGATCATCGGCAGGTGGGGCGCCGGCAGGCCGGGCACCTTCATCGCGTCGGTGAGCACGTACCCGGCCGGGGCGTCGAGCTTTTCGACGGCCCTCCGCATCCCCGAAACGTTCGCGTGCTGGATGCCCAGCGCGTCGATCTCGGCGGCGGGGATGACGACGGTGGACACGGCCGTCGCAAAGCGATGGATCAGCGGGAACAGGCGATCGCGGGCCGCCGGCGACAGCGCCTTCGAATCGGTCAGGGCGGCGAGTTCCGGGATCGTGCGGCGCGGCAGGATGCACGCCGCGATGACGATCGGCCCCGCGCACGCGCCGCGGCCCGCCTCGTCGACGCCGGCGACCGGCCCGAACCCGCGGGAGTCCAGCGCGACCTCGAACATCCGGTCCTGCGCGAGCCTGCGCAGCGCCGGTCGCGGCAGGTCGTCGAGCAGCGCGGGACGGTCGGCGCTACTTGCCCTGGATGTCCGGGTCATCGACGCCGCCGATGCGGCTGAACGGCAGGATGATCGCCTGGACCTTGCCCACCACGTTGGCCACCGGCACGGAGCCCTGGAACTCGTCGCCGAGGTGGTAGCGGGAGTCGAGGGAGTTGGTGCGGTTGTCGCCCATCATCCACAGGTGATCGGCCGGGATGGTGACGGGGCCGAAGAAGGGGCCGCCGCACGCCTCCGAGCCCGTGGTCGGGTCGATCGGGTTCTGCGGCGGGGCCAGGGTGAAGGATTCGTCGACGAGCTTGCCGTCGACCATGATCCCGGGGTCACCCTCACGGCACTGCACCGTCTGCCCGCCGGTCGCGATGACGCGCTTGACCAGCGCGTTTTCATTCGGCGCGACGACGCCGATCCAACTGCCCAGCGTCTGCAGCGAATTGACCACCGGGTTCGGGGAGCGGTGGTTGACGAACGAGTCGTCCCACGACGGCGGGCCGTTGAACACCAGGACGTCGCCCGGCTCCGGGTCGGAGAACCGGTAGCTCAGCTTGTCCACCCAGATCCGGTCGCCAGTGCAGCCCTGGCAGCCGTGCAGCGTCGGCTCCATCGACTCCGAGGGGATCAGGTACACGCGGCCCACGAACGTCTGCACGCCCACGGAAATCAGCAGCGCGATGACGATGATGATCGGGATCTCGATGAACCACGGCGTCTGCCGCTTCTCTTCCCCTTCGTCGGCCTCGGTCACGGCCTCGGGTTCGCGTTCGCGGGGCCGGGGCTCGTCCTCGCGGCGCCCCGAAGGCCTCCAGGTCCGCCCGGTGGTGGCTTCGTCCTCGCTCATGCCCACGAACTATACGCGCCGGACCGGAGGGGGCCGCGTTGCCGCGCGCGAAACGCCGACGGCGCCGGGCCCACCGTCGGGGTGGGACCGGCGCCGTCGCAAAGCGAAACGGAGCAGGAGCGAAAAGGCTCCGGGCGCTTAGCGCTTCTCCTTGATGCGGGCGGCCTTGCCGCGCAGGTTGCGCAGGTAGTACAGCTTGGCGCGACGGACGTCACCGCGGAACACGACGTTGATGGAGTCGATGTTCGGGGAGTGGACCGGGAAGGTGCGCTCGACGCCGATGCCGAACGAGATCTTGCGGACGGTGAAGGTCTCGCGGATGCCGCCGCCCTGGCGGCGGATCACGACGCCCTTGAACATCTGGATGCGCTCGGTCTTGCCCTCGACGATCTTCACGTTGACCTCGACCGTGTCACCGGCGCGGAAGTCGGGAATGTCGTCGCGGAGCGACGCGGCATCAACCTTGTCGAGAATGTTCATGGAATTGGTTTCCTATCTACTGTGCTGGACAGAGGACCCTGGCGGCTCTTCCCCTCGGGGCGCTCGGCCGGTTCGTGCCCGAAACATGATCAGCCGTCGCGACGGACGCCGTTTCCCCGTGGCGGGGGCGGTGAACCCGCGATCAACCGGCACAGTATGCCACGAACCGCAGGTCGGGGCCAAATCCCGCCCGGTTGGCGGAGGTTCGGGCATCGTGTGGGACATGGATCGCTTTACGACGCCCCGACGTGGTGCCCCGACCGGCCGATGGGAACCGATCGGGTTGGCGGGTTTCGTGGCCGCGCCCGTGCTCGCCGTGGCCGCCGCCGTCGGTTGGGCGCTGTCCGTGCGGGGTGAGCTGCCGGATCGGATCGCAGTGCATTTCGGCGCCGGCGGCGAGGCCGATGGTTTCGGCGGATTGGCGGGGATACTTGCCGTCCTGGTCGTGGTGCCGCTGCCGATGGTGCTGTTTTTCGGTTTGTTCGGGTCGTGGCGGCGGCATCCGCGGATCATGCGCCGCAGCCTTGGCCCCGGGGCGCCGGTGTTCGCCGGGTTCATGGCGGGAATCGTTCCGGACACGTTGGCGCCGCAGTTGGGGCTCGCGTCGGCGGAAGGCACGGTGATCGGTTCCGCGTGGATGATCATCGGCACGTTCGCCGGACTGGTCGTCGGCGCGGTGACCGCCCGGTTGATTCCGCCGGCGCCGGCCTCCACCGCCGATTCGGCCCCCGATCCGTCGCTCCCCCGCGGTCCCCGCGGCGAACCGGTGCGGACGGTGACGTCGACGGGGATGAAGATCTTCGTGGTCGTGTGGCTGGTCGGAGCGGTGACGTCGTTGCTGTTGTCCACGGCGTTGTTCCTGATTCTCTTGCTCAGCACCTTTTATCTCGCACAGACGTATGTCGTGCGCCTGCGGGTCGATGATGATGCGGTGCGGTTCCGCGCGTTGCTCGGTGAGACCATTCCCCTGGACACGATCACCGCCGCGCGCCCCGCGACGTACGACTGGGGCGATTCGGGAGGCGTCGGCATTCGGACGGTGTCGTTCCCCGGCACGCGTGGCAAGCGAGTCGCCGTAGCGTCGCGGTCGGGCGAAGCGCTCGACATCGACACCACCGGCACGAGTTGGACGTTCGTCGTCCCCGACGGAACCGCCGAGGCCCTGGCCGGCGACATCAACGCTCGCCTGGACCGACTGCACGGGTAGTCCGCCTTCTTTTCGCCCTGGAATGGCCAGGTCAAAACACCTCCTTCAAAACGGCACCATCAAAGCGCCACCGCCATAAGGGAGCCATTCGAACGGCCCCTTCAAGTGGCTCCACCAGCACGGCACCAGCAGGCGCCCCATCAAAACGGCACCGTGGGGTCCGGCCCCAACGGCCGCGGCGCCTCGGGCACCGACGCCGGCTCCGTGTCGCCCAGGCCCGGCCACCCATCATCGGCCGCATCGACCACCGCCCGCGCATCCCCGGCCACCACCGGATCCGGTGAATTCAACGGCCCGGCAACGAACTCCGCCATGTCACGCTCATACTTCGCGGTTTGTCGGGCGTGTTCCCGCAACGCCGCATCAACCTCGGCCCGGTCCATCGCCTCCCGCGCTTCCGCCGCCGCGCGCATCTTCTTTTCATTGTCGGCGCGGATGGTCTTCGCCAACCTGGTGGCCCGCTGATCGAAGGTCTGGCGTTTGATGTGGGCGATCGGCCCATGCGGCACCGTCGTCGCCTGCACCTCACCGGTGTGATCGGACCACGTCACCGACCCATCCTCATGCATCACCGCATGCCAATGCCTGCTGGTCTTGAGGTTGTGGTGGTGCTGGCACA
>NZ_JVMD01000024.1:240134-334158 GCF_001056295.1 Corynebacterium halotolerans | reverse complement strand
GCGATTGGCTTCTGCGGCGGTTGAGCCGTCCCGCCACCGCAACCCGCTGGGACGCACCGGGTGGCCCACCCCAAATTGGGCCAGGCCTGCGCAACCCGCCGGGACGCACCGGTTAACCCACCCCGAATGCGCAACCCCACCCGCTGTAACGGGTGGGGTTGCGCATTCGGGGTGGGTTTACGTCAGGGGGCGGTGCACCGACCTGATGGACGTGCGGTGCGCTGCCCCGGCGGGAGGTGCCCCAGTAGCCGGCGTCCGCAGCCTCACGCGATATGACGGTTAAAGCCGTCGCAGGACGCTGACGACGCGGCCGAGGATGGTCACGCCCGCGTCGACCGGAATCGGCTCGAAGGCCTCGTTGTGGGGGAGCAGCCACTTGCCCGAGCGGTCTTCGTGCCATTCCTTCACGGTGGCCTCGCTGTCGGCCCCGCCGTCGATCATCGCGGCGACGTAATCGCCGTTCTCGGCGGTGTGCTGCGACTTCACCACGACCCAGTCGCCGTCGAAGATGCCCGCGTCGACCATCGATTCGCCGACGACGCGGAGCATGTACAGCTCGCCGGACTCGACGAGCTCGGCGGGCAGCGCCATGTGCTCGTCGATGCTCTGCTCCGCGAGGATCGGGTTGCCGGCCGCGATCTGGCCGACGATGGGGACGTAGGTGGGGGCGGCGGCGCCTTCCGGAACGTCGGGGACGGTGGCCGTCTTCGGCTTCGGACCGGGCTTGCCCGCGTGGGTGTCGAGCTTCTGCTTCAGATCGCGCACGTCCACGGCGCGGGGCTTGTGGGGGTCACGGCGCAGCGCGCCCTTCTTTTCCAGTTCCTTGAGCTGGTACGCCACGGAAGATGTCGAGTTGAGCCCGACGGCGTCGCCGATCTCCCGGATGCTCGGCGGGTACCCGCGCAGCGACACCGCGTCCTGGATGACCTCGAGGATCCGCCGCTGGCGATCGGTCAACGCTTGCTTGCTCGGCTGCTTCTTGTCGGCCATGTTTCCACTCCCACTGGGTTAGGTCGTGCTCGATTGCGTCGTGCTCTGGTCGATCGGCCATCGGGACGATCGGGTCTGCGAACCCGTGCCTGCCGTTCGAACACGACACTACACCAAACGACCACGGGGTGGCACAACTGTTCGAAGTTTTCGCCCCCGTGTCTGGACGGGATCCGAACGCGGTGCTATAAATCGAACACAGGAACGCAGTCGAACATCCGTGCAGTGAATTCGGGCGGCATTTTCGAATCCGTTTCGTATCCTGCCCGCGGATGACCGGATGGAAGGAACCAACCGATGACCGCCTTTATCGAAGACTACCGCACGTCCACCGTGAACTGGTGCAACGACGACTTGGGGCTCGACGTCCCGTCGTGGGTCGGGGAGCAATCGCGCTCCGAATCGCGGCCGGAGCGCGACCGTGGTAAGGCCTCCGGTGTTCGAATCGGTGCGCCCGCGGATCGAACGCGGGTCCGCACTTCCCGTCGGCCCTCCAGTCGTCGCCCGGGCGGTGTTTCCGGGCCCTCGCGGCGTCCGAACACACGGGGAATGAAGCTCAATTCGGCCCCCACCCACGGTGTTTCGAACATCGCGCACGTGCGCGACGGGCGTTCGATCGTGCGGGGCCCCGTCCAGGGGGTGCGGCGCAATGCCGTCTCCCTCGCCATCGTCGCCGGCGTGGGCGCCGTGTTCGGGCTCATGCTCCACTTCTCCGGGTTGGGGGCGCCGACCCCCGATGCCCCTCCGGCCCCGACCTACGTCGGCGTCTCCTCCACCGGCGCGAATGGTGCGTCGGACACAGTGGACGCCGCGCTCAAGTAGGGCAGCCGGCGCACCGTCGAGTGGCCTAACGGGCGATTAAGAGGTGGCCGCCCGGCCCCGTATGCTCGTATGCGTGCATTGCCAGTTTTGCCACCATGACCAGACGAAGGTCATCGATTCGCGTCTCATCGACGACGGGATGACCATCCGCCGCCGGCGGGAGTGCCTGGCGTGCGGGAAACGTTTCAGCACCCTCGAACGGTCGCAGCTCATCGTCGTCAAGCGGGACGGCGTCGTGGAGGATTTCAGCCGCGACAAGGTGATCCGCGGCGTGCGACGCGCGTGCCAGGGCCGAGATCTGCCCGAGGCGTCGCTGAAGCTGCTGGCGCAGCAGGTGGAGGAGACCCTTCGTTCCAAGGGCACTCCGCGCGTCAACTCCAACGACATCGGGCTGGCGATCCTCGAACCGCTGCGCGACCTCGACGAAGTCGGCTACCTGCGCTTCGCGTCGGTGTACAAGTCCTTCACCTCCGCGCAGGACTTCGAAAACGAGATCCTGGCGCTGCGCAACCGCGAAAAGTAAGCCGCGGCGATTGGGGCACGGCAAGTAGACAGCGCCGGTCATAACGCGGCACGAATCCGGCACCGGGCAAGCGAGGCCAGCCGCCCCGCCCGGGAAGCACGGGCGCGATGGCCCGGCCCCGCCCGGTTCTACCGCAGCTTGTCGATCGCCTTCTTCACGCGCTGCGGCGACACCGTCCGAGCCGTGCCCAGGCGCTGCGCGAACAAACTCACCCGCAGCTCCTGGATCATCCAGCCGATGTCGCGCACGGCGGCGGACTTGCGCCGGCCCTCGGGAAGACGGGCCAGGCGCTTCTCCAGATGCTCCGCGACCTCCGCGACCTCGTCCTCCAGCTCCGCATCGCGGTCGGGATCCGTT
The DNA here is from genome assembly GCF_001056295.1 of Corynebacterium halotolerans. Classification (GTDB taxonomy): domain Bacteria; phylum Actinomycetota; class Actinomycetes; order Mycobacteriales; family Mycobacteriaceae; genus Corynebacterium; species Corynebacterium hansenii. The sequence goes on along the minus strand of NZ_JVMD01000024.1, from coordinate 331,466 downwards.
GCCATGTCGGCCAGCCTGATCTCCATCGCCTCCAGGTAACGGGGCAGGTGACGCAGATGTGCCCACCCGTGTCGCGCGACGGCGCCCTTGGGCAGCATGAACTCCAACTGCCCGCGCATGTCGTCGATCGCCGGGCCGTCCCACTCGTTCAACTGCGACACCACCCGGTGATACGCGGGCAGGGCCTTGGCCATGCCGACGACGAGCTGCCGGACCTGGCCCGGCACCTGCGGCTTCACCGAATCGCGCAGCTTCGCGTACTCGGCGGGGTCGCGCACCGGGCCGCCGGCGTCCATCATGCGGTCGCGGACGACGGTGACGCGGCAATCCTCGACCAGGCCTTCGGCGCCTCCGTGCGGCCAGGCGTCGACGGCCACGCGCTGTTGCAGCGGAAGCCCCTTGACCATGGACTTCGCCTGCACCGGGCAATCGCGCAGCAGCATGGTCAGGGTCGCGGTCACCAGCGACGCCTTGGCCTGCGCCTCCGTGGGCACGACCTTCACGGCGACGCCGTCCTTCGTGGCCACCAGCGTCGGATACGCGGTGACCTTCTGGCCGTCGACCGTGTTTTCCACGGTTTCCGGCACCGCGCCGATGTTGTCGGCCGTCCACTGCTTCACCGCGGCGTGCTCGGACGCGCCCGCGGCCTTGGACACGGCGGTGGTCACCTGGCCGGCGCGCCGCTTCTGCAGGGCCTTCAGGTCCCGGTCCTGGTCGGTGACCTTGCCGCGGCGGTCGACGGTGGCGAAGTTGAACCGCAGGTGCGGCGGCAGCTTGGTCACGTCGAAGTCGTCGGCGTTGATGCCGGAGCCGCCCAACTGCCGCAGGGCATCGGCCAGCGACTCCCGCAGCGGCCGGGCGTAGGGCGTCATGGACGCCAGCGCACGGGCGGCGAAATCGGGGGCGGGGACGACGGAGCGTCGCGAAGCCTTCGGCAGCGTGCGGATCAGCGACTCCGCCAGCTCCTGCCGCAGGCCGGGGACCAGCCAATCGAAGCCCTCGTCGCGCAGGCCGGCCAGCAGGGGCACGGGGACGTGGAGGGTGACGCCGTCGTCGTCGGCGCCGGGCTCGAAACGGTAGGACAGCCGGAAATCCAGCGTGCCCTGCTGCCACAGATCCGGGAACGCCACCGCGGACACGTCGTGGGAATCCGGATTGACCAGCGCATTGGGGTCGAAGTCGAGCAGGTGCGGGTCCGACTGCGAGGTCTTCTTCCACCACCGGTCGAAGTTCGCGGCCGTCGTCGCGGACTGCGGGATTTTGGCGTCGTAGAAGGCGTAGAGGGTGTCGTCGTCGACGACGATGCCGCGGCGGCGGGCCTTGTCCTCGATGCGCGCGGCCTCTTCGAGCTTCGCGCGGTTGTCGGCGAAGAACCTGTGGTGGGTGGTCCATTCCCCGTCGACGAGCGCGTGGCGGATGAACATCTCGCGCGCCGCCGCCGGGTCGACGCGGTGGTAGGGCACCGCGCGGTCGACGACGACGGGGACGCCGTAGAGCGTCGACTTCTGGTACGCCATCGCCGCGCCCCGCTTGGTGGACCAGTGCGGTTCGGAGTACTGGTGCTTGAGCAGGTGCGAGGCCAGCTTCTCCACCCACGCGGGCTCGATGCGGGCGGCGTCGCGGGCGAAGGTGCGGGAGGTCTCCACGATCTCCGCGGCCATCACCCAGCGCGGCGGTTTCTTCGACAGCGCCGACGCCGGATGCACCAGGAACCTGGTGTTGCGGGTGCCGGTGAACTCCTTGCCCTCGCCTTCGCGCACGCCGATCTGCGACAGCAGGCCGGCCAGCAGCGACTGGTGGATGGCGTCGGGGGAGGGCTCGTTGCCCTCGGCGGACCAGTTCCAGCCGAGATCGGCGACGACCTGGTTGAGCTGGCGGATCAGGTCCTGCCATTCGCGCACGCGCATGTAGTGCAGGAACTCGCGCTGGCACATCTTGCGGAACTGGTTGCCGGATAGTTCGCGGCGCTTTTCCTGCAGGTGGTCCCACAGCTTCAGGTAGGAGAGGAAGTCGCTGGTCGTGTCCTTGAACCGGGCGTGCGCCTGGTCGGCCTGCGCCTGCTTCTCCAGCGGTCGTTCGCGGACGTCCTGCAGGCTGAGCGCCGCGACGACCACGGTGACCGGCTTCAGCGCGCCGTTGACGTGCGCCTCCACGAGCATTCGCGCGAGTCGCGGGTCGACCGGGATGCGCGCCAGTTCGCGGCCGGTGGGCGTCAGCGCCAGCTCCGGTTCCCGCCCCCGCTTTTCGCTTGACGACGCCCCGGCGCCCGCCTCGGGCTTGGCCAGCGCGCCGAGTTCGTCGAGGAGCTGGACGCCGTCGCGGATGGCCTTGTGGTCGGGTGCGTCGACGAACGGGAAGGCCGCGACGTCGCCAAGCCCCAAATTCGCCATCTGGAGGATGACCGAAGCCAGATTGGTGCGCTGGATCTCCGGGTCGGTGAACTCCGGCCGCGACAGGAAGTCCTCTTCGGAATACAGGCGGATGGCGATGCCGTCGGCGACGCGGCCGCACCGGCCCGAGCGCTGGTTGGCGCTGGCCTGGCTGACCGGCTCGACGGGCAGGCGCTGGACCTTCGTGCGGGTGGAATAGCGGGAAATGCGGGCGGTGCCCGTGTCCACGACGTAGTGGATGCCCGGCACGGTCAGCGACGTTTCGGCGATGTTGGTGGCCAGCACGATGCGGCGCGAAGAATGCGGGCCGAAGACCCGGTGCTGCTCCGCGTTCGACAGGCGGCCGAAGAGGGGGAGGACCTCGACGCCGCGCCACTTCTGGCCGTCGATGGCCTCGGCGGCCTCTCGGATCTCGCGCTCGCCGGAGAAGAACACCAGGATGTCCCCGTCGCCCTCGCGCATCAGCTCGCGGCAGGCGTCGACCACGCCGTCGACCGGGTCGATGTCCGTGACGCGCGTTTCCACCTGCCCGTTCTTGCGCGTGACGGTCTCCTCGACGACCAGCGGCCGGTAGCGGACCTCGACGGGGTACGTGCGGCCCGACACCTCGATGATCGGTGCGGGATTGCCGTCGGCGTCGGCGAAATGCTCCGCGAAGCGCTCCGGGTCGATCGTCGCCGAGGTGATGATGACCTTCAGGTCCGGGCGCTTGGGCAGGAGGCGCTTGAGGTAGCCGAGCAGGAAGTCGATGTTGAGGCTGCGTTCGTGGGCCTCGTCGATGATGATCGTGTCGTAGTCGAGCAGCAGCCGGTCGCGCTGGATTTCGGCGAGCAGGATGCCGTCGGTCATGAGCTTGACGCACGTGTCGCGGCCGACCCGGTCGTCGAAGCGGATGGCGTAGCCGACGTGGCCGCCGATCTTCTCGCCCAACTCCTCGGCGATGCGCTCGGCGACGGTGCGGGCGGCCAGGCGGCGCGGCTGCGTGTGTCCGATTTTTCCCTGCACGCCGCGGCCGAGGTCGAGCAGGATCTTGGGGATCTGCGTGGTCTTGCCCGAGCCGGTCTCGCCCGCGATGACCGTGACCTGGTGGTTCTCGATGGCCTCCGCGATGTCGTCGCGGCGGGCCGACACCGGCAGCGACGCAGGGTAGGTGATTTCCGGGATCGACGCGCGCCGCTCCTCGACCCGCAGCCGCGCCAGCTCGATGTCCTCCGAGATCGCGTGGATCGCCGCGGGGGCCGACGCGCGCTTGAGGCGGCGGCGGAAGCTGCGCGCCTCGGCGAAGGTGACGCCGTCCAGGCGGGCGTAGACGGGCCGCTTGTCGACGTGCGGGCGGTCGCCGCGGGAGACGCCGGCGTCGCGGCGCCCGCGTCGCTGACCGCCGCGATCGGGGCGGCCGGGATGGGATTTCTGCTCAGACATGGTTGACGACCAGGGTAGCCGCCGGCGGTGTCGGGGATATCACTGGCACGCTGCGCCGTTCGATGCGGCAATGGCGTGGGCGTTCACTAAGGTTTTTCTCATGAATTCCGTCTTGATCGCCGTTTTGGTGATGCTCGTCCTCGCGGTATCGCGGGTCCATGTCGTCCTCGCGCTGTTCATCGGCGCACTCGTCGGCGGTCTGCTCGGCGGCCTCGGCTTCGACGGGACGCTCGTGGCGTTCCAGGAAGGGCTCTCCGGCGGCGCGCGCATCGCGCTGAGCTACGCGCTGCTCGGCGCCTTCGCCATGGCCGTCGCCCAGTCGGGGCTGCCGCAGTTGCTGGCCAACAAGATCATCGGCGCGGTCACGGGCAAGGATCCGTCGGAAAACAGCCGGGCGGTGGGCGTGGTCAAATGGTCGCTGCTCGCCGGCTTCACGCTGATGGCGGTGCTGTCGCAGAACCTCATCCCGGTGCACATCGCGTTCATCCCGCTGATCGTGCCGCCGCTGCTGTACGTGATGAACAAGCTGCGCATCGACCGCCGCGCCGCCGCGTGCGCGCTGACGTTCGGCCTGGTGACCACGTACATGTTCATCCCGCTGGGCTTCGGCTCGATCTTCCTCAACGACATCCTGCTGGCGAACATCGGCAACGCGGGCCTGGACACCCGCGGCATCAACATCCTGCAGGCGATGGGCATCCCGGCGGCCGGCATGTTCGCGGGCCTGCTGGTGGCGGTGTTCGTCACCTACCGCAAGCCGCGCGAGTACGCGGACGTCGAGATGGCCGAGGCGACCGGGACGGGGGCGCCGCGCAAGTCGGGCGCGGGCGACCCGGATGCGGCCGGCGATTCCGCGGCGGTCGGCAGCATCGCGGCGGTGGCGTCGGGGAGCATCGAGAAGCGCAAGATCTACATCGCCCTGGCGGCCATCTTCGTCACGTTCGCCATCCAGGTGTGGATGCAGTCCACCGACTTCGAGGCCGAGTCCCTGCTGATGGGCGCGGTGGCGGGTCTGGCGGTGTTCATGGTCACCGGCGGCGTGAAGTGGCGCCAGGCCGACGACGTCTTCACCGCGGGCATGAAGATGATGGCGCTGATCGGCTTCATCATGATCTCCGCGCAGGGCTTCGCGGCCGTGATGACCAAGACCGGCGACGTGCAGCCGCTGGTCGAGGCGTCGGCCGACATGTTCGCGGGATCGAAGGCAGCGGCCGCGATCGCGATGCTCATCGTCGGGCTCATCGTCACCATGGGCATCGGCTCGTCGTTCTCCACGCTGCCGATCATCACCGCCATCTACGTGCCGCTGTGCACGGCGATGGGCTTCTCGCCGCTGGCTACGGTGGCCATCATCGGCACGGCCGGCGCGCTGGGCGACGCCGGTTCGCCGGCGTCGGACTCCACGCTGGGTCCGACGTCGGGCCTCAACGCCGACGGCCAGCACGATCACATCCGCGATTCCGTGATCCCGACGTTCCTGCACTTCAACCTGCCGCTGCTCGCGGCCGGCTGGATCGCTGCGATGGTTCTGTAGGTTCCGTCCCCGGCGTCACCGCCTGCTTTGCGACGGCGCTTGGGCCCGGGCTCCGTCCGGCCAAAAGGTTTTGCCCGTGGTATATCAACATTCCATGAACATTTCCTTGGAAAACCTTAAAGGCACCGCGTCGGTCGGGCGGCGCCTTCTCGTCGTACCGACCGTCCTCGGCCTGTCGCTGATGGTCGCCGCGTGCGACGACGGCGACGATGCGGCGGCGCCCGGTTCGGGGCAGCCGGCGGGCCAGGTCGACGAGTTCGATGGGTTGACCGAGGTCGATGCCGGCGAATTCGACTTGCGGCCGCGTTCGGACCTCCACGCCTTTGACTTCCGGACCGGCGGCAACGTCGTCGGCCTCTGCCTGGCGGAGGACGGCAAGGTCTCGTGCTTGGGCAAGCCCGATGCGTCGGCTCCGGATGCGACGAAGTCTCTGCCGGGGCGACCGAATGGCATCGAGTTGACCGGGGGTGCGGTCGAATTCGTCAACTACGACTTCACCGGCGGCATCCCGCCGGAAAAGGAACTGGTTGCCGGCCAGAAGGTCTCATTCGGATCCGTCACTTGCGGCATGGTCGATGACTCGACCTTGAAGTGCCGGGACGAGGGTGCGTGGTTCAGCGTCACCGGCGCGGACCGCACGATCGAGACCGGAGATGCCGGGAAGACCGCCGGGTCCGCCTCGGGGGAGGGGGATGCTTCCGCGAAGACGGGACCCCGCAAGGTGAAGGATGTGAGTCCGGAGAAGTTCGGCGTCAATGACACCGGCAAGAATGCGTGGGTGCTCGAGGACGGCAAATCGATCTGCTGGGTGATGGAGGAAGGCTCATATTCTTCGGGCGTCAGCTGCACCGTCCAGTTGAAGAATCCGCCGAAGGACCCGACCTTCGGCACCCCGGCAACGAAGCTCGTTTTGTCGGGCACCGGCGAAGCGGCGCTGAGCCCTGACATTTCCGGGTACACGCCCTTCGACTACCAAACGTTGGGAGCCAACGAGCGAGTGTCGCTGAGGGGAGTGACGTGCACCGCGCATGGCGGTTCGGACTTCGTTTGCGAAGCAGGGGGAACGACCGTCGAGATCAAGGACGGAAAGACGCCGGACATCCCGGTCGTGGACGGGATGGGCGGTGGTTCGCCCGCCGAGGCCAATTCCCGCGGTTCACGGGGCGACGTCGGCGGGATCCGCACGTCCGGGTTCTGTGGAAGCGTGACGAGCGCCAAACGGCCGAAGCTGAGCGGTGATGTGCAGGTTCGCGACGGCCGCGTGGATTGCGATGAGGTGATGCCAATCGTGAAGCGGTACATCGAAACCTCCGCCGATGCGGAGCACGGGATGGAGAACTGGCGCTTCTACGGTGATTGGACGTGCAAGAACCCCCGCGAGCTTCGCGGGGGCACGCCCCGGTACTTGGTCAGCTGCTCGACCGACGACGGCCATCACGTGGCCATCGGGAACCCGGACTGGCGCCCGTAGCCCATCCGATCGCTCCGCTCCATCGGGGCGGGGCCGTAGTGCATCGTCGACGCAGTCGGTGCACCCCGATTGCGGCGCAGGCTAGTAACGGCGGAGCGCCCCGAACGCCGAGCCGTCGGAAAGCTCGTCGACGGCCCAAACCTCGCCCGAGGTCCGCAGGACGTCGCGGACCGCCTCGTCGACGTGGCCGGCCATGGCGGCATCCGTGCGCCCGCGGTCGGCGACCATGAGCGTCCCGATGCGGCCGACCCGCGAATCCGCCACGATGTACTCCGGGTTCGCGGTGGCCAGGCCCGTGCCGATCGCCGCGGCGTAGTCGTCGCGCAGCGCAAGGGTGCGCCGGTCGGCTTCGGCTGCGGCCAGGGGCCAGGCGCGCTCGTGGATCCGCTTTGCGTCGAGGTCATCGGGATTGCCGGCCGCGACGCCGAGGATGCGCACGTTGTCGACGTGCGTCGACAGTGGCCCCAGGTACTCGGCGACGCATGCCAGGACCAGCGGGCGGCGGTCCGCGGCGAACCGCCTTTCGACGGCACGGCCGGTAACCCGCAGGAACGCCGCCAGAACGTCGTCCTCCCCGGTGCCGTGGCCGTGGTAGTAGGCGTGGCGCCCGGTCGAACCCTGGGACTGCAGCTCCGGCTCGCGCGTGTACGCGCCCTCGACGGCGTCCTCGCTCTTCGGGATGTCGCCGAGGGGCAGCTCCGTGATGTGCCCGCGGTCGGCCTCGAACAGGCGCACCTTCGCGCGGCTGATGGCCAGGACGAGGAACGGCACGTCCGCCGTGACCAGTGGCAGCACATGGCGGAAGTTGAAGGCTTCGCCGACCGTGGCGTTCTCCGGGAAGGCCGCGTCGGTGCGGAAGCGGCGCATGCCGTCGGGGGATGCGAATACGACCAGGCCGTCGTTCTGGAACTGCCAGAAGCGGCGCGATTTCGCCAGCGACTCGACGGGGGCGAGGATCGTCTCGGCGTCGGCTTCGGGGAAGTCCCGCCCGAGCCGGGCTCGGGCGTCGTCGACGAGGCGCGCGAACCGCTTCGAGTCGTCCAGCGTCCGGTCCGTGGCGCGGTGGGTGGGCATGTGGATGGTGACGCACGGCCCGGACCAGCCCGCGAGGTCCTTCAAATCGGCGTGCCGCAGGGCATCGGAGTGACTGATAATTTGCGTGGCCAACATGGCAATACCATACCAATTAATACTGTTTGGTGGAGCTGTCGGAGGTGTTCTCCGGGGGTACGGAAGGCCAGTTCGCGGCGCTTTTCGCCGCCGTCGAGTCAGCCGAGCCGTTGACGCGCCGGGCGGGCGGGGCGATGCTTGTGGGGGAAGGTCCGAACGCCCCGAAGGAGCCGCCATGTCCGCCAGCAACGCGCCCGACCGCCGACCCCGAACGATCATCCTCGACTGCGATCCCGGCCACGACGATGCCGTGGCCATCCTCCTGGCCGCCGGCGACCCGGCGATCGACCTGAAGGGGATCACGACCATCGGCGGCAACCAGACGCTCGAAAAGGTCACCCGCAACGCCCGCACCGTCCTGACCATCGCCGGAATCGCCGACGTTCCCGTCTACGCCGGCTGCACGCGCCCCCTCGTCCGCGAGGGCGTCGTCGCCGCGGAGGTCCACGGGGACTCCGGCATGGACGTGCACGGTTACGCCCTGCCCGAGCCGACGGTGCCGCTTGACGACGTCCATGCGGTCGACTTCATCATCGACACGATCATGTCCGAGCCGCCCGGGACGGTGACGCTGGTGCCCACGGGGCCGCTGACGAACATCGCCATGGCCGCACGCAAGGAACCCGCCATCGTCGACCGCGTCGCCGAAGTGGTGCTCATGGGCGGCGGCTACCACGAGGGCAACAAGACCGCCGTCGCCGAATTCAACATCTGCGTCGACCCCGAAGCCGCGCACATCGTCTTCAACGAGCGTTGGCCGCTGACCATGGTCGGCCTGGACCTCACGCACCAGGCGCTGGCGACGCCCGAGGTGGAGGAGAGGATCAAGTCCATCGGCTCCGACACCGCTGACTTCGTGGTCGGCCTGATCGGGTTCTTCCGCGAGGCGTACCGCGAGAACCAGGGGTTCGACGACCCGCCTGTGCATGATCCGTGCGCCGTGGCGTACCTCATCGACCCCGCGGTGGTGTCCACGCAAAAGGTGCCGCTGGACGTCGAGCTCTGCGGCGCACTGACCACGGGCATGACCGTGGCCGACTTCCGGCCGCCGATCCCGGAGGATTGCACAACCCAGGTGGCGGTGAAGCTCGACCACGGGAAGTTCTGGGACATGGTCGAGGCCGCGATCCGGGCGGTGCCCGGCCGCTGACGGCGCTCGGGTGCCGGGCCATGGGCCTTTGGCCCGGCTGTCCGGCCCCGTCGTGAAGCCTCGGCTGCGTTCGTCTAGCGCCTCGGCCGGTCGGCCACCCCATCGGCGGGGTTCGACGGAGTTTCGCCCGCGTCGTCCGCTCCCACCTCGTCTCCGCCCGTGCCGCCGACCTCATCGGCGGACACGTTCGACGGCGACGACGCGGAGCCGGACCCCGAACCCGAGCTGCCCGCCGAGCCGGTCGGCGAGGTCACCCCGAAGCGCTCCATGATCCAGTCCTTGGCGGTTTCGAAGCCCTCGAACATCGGGATGGCGTGGCCGAGGACGCTGCCCGGAAGCGCCGGCGGCAGCGGAATGGAGCGGAACTCGACGTCCGCGCCGAGGTCCGACCAATGCCGGGCGAGCTCCTCGGCCTGGTCGTGGGGAATGACGTCGTCGGTGACGTTGTTGGCCACGAACACCGGCGCGTTCGGCGCCATCGTGCCGATGTACTGGTCGTCGACCATCGCGCGCAGGCGCGGGTTCGTCTCGATGACCTGCGTGAGGCTTGATCCGTCGGTGGTCAGCAGGGACGTGGGGTTCGGGACGGTCGGGCCGATGGGGCCCAGCGAGATGGCGCTGTCGGCCAGGCACTGCCGCGCCGTGGTCGTCAGTACCGCGTCGCCGATCGGGTTCATCAGCTCATCGACTTCCCCGCGGTGCTCCGGGTACCGCTCGAGCAGGCCGTTGATGGTGTAACCCAGCACGCCGACGATGAGAGTGTTCTCCACGGCGCCGGCGACCTTCGCCAGATTCGCCGGCGGCGCACCGGCGAACGTGCCGCGGACGTCGACGTCGGGTGCGTACGTGCCGGCCAACTCGGCGGCGGAGGCCGCGGCACCTCCGCCCTGGGAGTAGCCCCAGAACGCCACGGGCGCCTTCGCCTCGCCGGTGAGCTCGGGGATGGCGCGGGCGGCGTCGAGAAGCGCATGCCCCTGATCCAGGCGATTCATGTACGTGTGCATGCCCGGGGTGCCCAAACCGATGTAGTCGGACATGACCACGCGGACGCCGTCGGCCAACAGGGTGTTGGCGAACAACAGCTCGTAGTTCAGGCCGATCGACGGTTGCGCCGGATCCAGGCCGAGCATGGTGGGGGCGAGGCGCGACGGGGCGCACTGGTCGCCCTGGCCGATGGTGCCCGAACCCATGACCACCGTCGGGCGGGGCCCTTCGCCCTTCCACTCGGCGATGGGTTCGAACTCCATGCCGGTCACGGCCACGGGATCGCCGTGCTGCGTGGTCGACGTGTACATGAACCGCTTCGCTTTGCCGGGCCACGGGGCGCCGGTGTTGGGAAGCGTGATGGCCAGCTGCATGGGCTCGGATCGGATCACCGACCCCGGCGTCGACGGGATCTGCTCCGGCGGCATGTAAAACGCGTTCGCGCCGGAGAAATCGGCGGCGCTCTCCGAAAGCGACAGGCTCTGGGGGACGGCCATCGGCTGAGCATGGGCCGCGGGCGCCGCCGTGAGCGAAGCGCCGGCGATGGCGGCGGCCAGTGCCGCCGCAACGGCGGCGCGGCGGGTGCGGTGGGGGGAAGAAGACACGATTGCTCCTGGTCGAGAAGGGCGGATGTGCGGGCTGCGCGCGGTCGGGGACGTCGGGACCGCATGGCGCCGTGAGACGCTTCCGGACGTTCGAACGTCGTTGACCCGGCTAAAATATTTCATATTTGCAATAGTCTCCACCCCGATATGGTCCATTCGCTGAATTTTCGGCGAAATTACACACAGGTGAGGGGTGTCACATTAAGGTTCGCCTGAGAATTTGCGGCCGAACGAACTTCAAGGGGACACCACGCATGAACGACGCCATCCGCCGAATCCCGACCATGCCGCGCCGGGCATTTCTCGGAGCCACCGCCGCCGCGACCGCGATGGGCGCGGCGCTCGCCGCGAACCTGGGCGGGCCCGCGACCGCCAATGCCCGTCCGGCCGCCGACGGGGGATCGGGTGCGACGTCGAGCGTGCCCATGACCGTCGGCCGCGGCATGGCGGACATGACCGGCGAGCCGCTCGGCGCCGGCATGAACGGCTACGCGGTGCCGTCCCAGCAGGCGGCGGGCCTGCGGCAGCGGCAGTTCGCGCGCGCCTTCGTCTTCGACGACGGAAAGGGCGGCCGCGTCGCGCACGTCACCGCCGACATGGGACTCATGTTCCAGTCGATCCAGCTGGAGGTGCTGCGCAGGCTGCGGGCCCGCTTCGGCGACGTCTACCACGAGGGCAACGTGCTCATCGGCGCCTCGCACACCCACGTCGCGCCGGGCGGCACCTCCGGCCACCTCATGGTCGACCTGACCACGGTCGGCTTCCGGCCCATCACCTTCGAGGCGACCGTCGCCGGCATCGTCCTGGCCATCGAGCGCGCCGACGCCGACATGGCGCCCTCCCGCATCGCCCTGACCCGCGGGACCGTCGCCGACGCCGGCGTCAACCGCTCCAAGGCCGCGTTCGACCGGAACCCCGACTCCGACAAGTCGGTGTTCCCCGACGGGGTCGACCGCGAGTCCGTGACCCTGCACGTGCTTCGCGACGGCGGGGCGGTCGGCCTGATCAACTGGTACGGCATCCACCCGACGACGTTCGGGCCCGAGCACAAGATCGTCTCGGGCGACAACAAGGGCTACGCCGCCTGGCTCGCCGAGCACAAGGCCGGCGTCGACCATTCCAACCCGGCCGACGCGCCGTACGTCGCGGCTTTCGCCATGTCGACGCCCGGCGACGTCAGCCCCAACCACGGCCTGGAGCCCAACACCGGCCCGGCCGCGGGCAACGAATACGAATCGGCGCGGATCCTCGGCCGGCGGCAGCTGGACGGCGTCGCGGGCCGCGCGATCGCGTTGGCCGGCGACGGCATCGACTCCCGCCACCGGTGGGTGGACATGCGCGACGTCAAGATCGAGGGGCGGTTCACCCCGGACGGCCAGCCGGGGACGACGGGCCCGGCGATCCTGGGCGCCGCCTTCGCGGCATCCTCGCAGGAGGACGGCGGAGGCGAGCCCGCGCTCGGCTTCAATGAGGGCTCCCGCGGCGGCACGCCCTGGGTGCAGCAGGTCAACAAGGTCGCCGTGCCCGCGTCCGCATCGGCGATCCACGGCGCCAAGGAGAACCTGCTGCCCGTCGGCTACATCCCCGGCATGGTGCAGCAGACCCACCTGTTCCACCTGCACCGCATCGGCGGCATCGTCATCGCATCGCTGGCGTTCGAGCCGACCGTCGTCGCCGGGCTGCGCATGCGCCGCGCCATCGCCGAAGCGCTCGACGTTCCCATGGAGGTCGTCATCGTCCAGGGTTACGTGTCCGGCTACGGCCACTACATGACCACCCCGGAAGAGTACGACCAGCAGGACTACGAGGGCGGGGCCACGATCTTCGGGCGCCTGACGCTGCCCGCCGCCACCCAGATCTTCGATGGCCTGGCCGCGGCGATGGCCTCCGGGGTGCCCGTCGACGCGGGCGCCGCCGAAGGTGACCTGACCGGGAAGATCCCGCCGTCGCCCGTGGGCAGCCCGCTGGTCGACGTCGCCCCCGCCGGCAAGCGGTTCGGCGAGGTCCTGACCGCCCCGGACGGCCCGGTCGCCGCGGGAACGGCGGTGGCCGTCGCGTTCGCCGGCGCCAACCCGAATTCGGATCTTCGGCATGAATCGGGGTTCCTGTCCGTCGAAAAGCAGGACGGGACCCGGATCGCCGACGATTCGCACGAGGCGACCGTGATCGAATTCGCCGTCGAGGGAGCGTCGACCACCACGACGATCACATGGGACACCGCCGGGGCCGAGCCGGGCGACTACGTCATCCGGTACCGGGGGTCGGCCCGGGGCATCGGCGGCGACCTGAGCCCCTTCGAGGGCGAAGCCCCGGTCACCGTGGGATGACCGGCGGACGACTCGCCGGAGGGTCCGCCCTGCGGGCGATACCCCGAAGATTTACACTGGGATACCTGTTTGACCTACGAATGGAGTCCACATGACCGATGACAAGGGCCGCCCCGACGGCGGCAACGCAAACGGCGGCGAAGGCGCCGCCGACGGCAATGGGCGGGACCCCTACGGTCAAAGCCACGGATACGGCCAGAACGGGAATCAGGGGCAGGATCCCTACGGATCCCAGGGGCACGGCCAGACCGGTTACGGGCACCAGGGCTACGGTCAGGATGCGTATGGCCAGCAGGGATACGACCAGAACGCATACGGTCAGCAGGGCCAGCAGGGGTACGGCCAGCAAGGATACGACCAGAACGCATACGGTCAGCAGGGCCAGCAGGGCTACGCCCAGCAGGGATATGGCCAGGATGCCTACGGCCAGCAGGGCTACGGCCACGCCGGGTACCAGGGCCACGACCAGTCCGGCTACCAGGCCTACGGCGCTTACCAGGGCGAGGGGCAGTGGGGCCAGCAGTCCTTCGGCGATCCCGGCCCCGGTGTGGCGCAGCCCGGCGGTGAATTGCCGCCGACGTCGCCGGTGATGTCCGGCCCGTCCCAATTCAACGTCACCCAGCCGATCTCGACCGCCTTCAGGCGCGTCAACGCGAACATCGGCCCGTGGCTCGGGTTCTCGGCGGCTGCGGGCGCCGTGTTCCTCGTCGCCTACATGGTGTTCGCTTTTTTCTTCATCGGAACCGCCATGACGACCTTCAACATCATCGATGGCGCCTCGTCCGATCCCTCTTCCATAGTCTCCCGTTGGGGCACCGGTGTCGGCGTGCTGGTGGTCGGAATTCTCGTGGGTTACGCGTTGCTCGGGGCCCTCGGTTTCGTGATCTCGATGTTCGCGAACCGGGGCGCATTCGAGGAAATCGACGGACGCATGCCCGGCTTCGCCACCTTCTTCCGGGTCAACCGATGGGGTTCGCTGGTGGGCGCGGCGGCCCTCACCGTCGTCATCGCGTTGGTCGCGCAGCTTCCCAGTTTCTTGCTGAGTTTCCTCGTCGGCTCCACGGCCGACGGCACCGGCGGCGGCTCGGCCCTGTTCACCTTCTTCGCGTACCTTCTCAGCCTCGTCTTCGGTCTGGCGATCCTCCCGATCGTGAGCCTGGTTCCGTTGCTGGTGATGGACGGACGGTCGAAGGTGCTCGAGGCGCCCGGCGTGGCCTGGAACCTGGTCAAGGACCGGTACTGGCCCGTGCTCGGTTCGTTGATCCTCGCCGCCCTGGTCGGATTCGTCGGCATCTTCGCCTGCTTCATCGGCCTCATCTACACCATCCCGATCCAGACCGTCGCCTACGTGGAGATCTACCGCCAGCTGATCGGCGGGCGCCGCCCGGTGCCCATCGTGTCGTAGTCTCCCCGACGTTCCGCGCCTCTCCACGGGCCCGTGGGCGTCGCAAAGCGAAAAGCCGCCGCACCCTCCCGGAAAACCGGGGGAGTGCGGCGGCCTTTTGCGGTGCCGCGAAACGACGGTGCGTTTAGCGCGCGCCCTCGATCTGGACGGCCTGGGCGACGGCCTGCACGACCGACGCGACCTTCACGGCCTCCCACACCTGCTCCTTGGTCAGACCCTCCTCGCGGACGGTCTTGTCGTGCGCCACGGCGCAGAACTCGCAGCCGTTGATGGTGGACACGGCCAGGGCCCACAGCTCGAAGTCGGCCTTCTCGACGCCCGGCTTGGAGATGATGTTCATCCGCAGACCCATCTTGACGTTCGCGAAGTCGTCGCCCAGCCAGTGCTTGGCGCGGTAGGCCACGTTGTTCATGGCCATCACCGTGGCGGCGCCGGCGGCGGCGTCGAACGCCTCGTCCGACAGGTGCTCGCGGGCCTCCTCGGCAATCTCGGAGAACACGGTGTCGTTGCGGGTGGCGGCGGCGCACGCCAGGAGGGTGCCCCACAGCTGCTGCTCGTTGAGCTCCGTCGAGCGGGTCAGCGAGCCCAGGTTCAGCTTCTGATCCTTGGCGTACTCCGGCAGACCGGAGCGCAGATTATCGATGCTCATGTATTACTTCAGCTCCTGCTTGAGGACGTCCATCTTGTCGATGTTCTTGGTCGGGTCGTTCTTCTGCCAGTTGCAGGCGCAGACCTCCTCCGACTGCAGGGCGTCCAGAACGCGGAGGACCTCGTCGACGTTGCGGCCGACGGCGTCCGGGGTGACGGACACGAACTGGATGACGCCATCCGGGTCGATGATGAAGGTGGCGCGGTCGGCGACGCCATCGGCGTTCTCGACGCCCAGGGCGCGCATCAGGTCGTGGCGCACGTCGGCGAACATCGGGAACGGCACGTCGAGGAGCTCCTCGTGGGTGGCGCGCCAGTTGAAGTGGGAGAACTCGTTGTCGCCGGAACCGCCGAGGACGATGGTGTCGCGGTCCTCGAACTCCTCGTTCAGCTTGCCGAACGCGGCGATCTCGGTCGGGCAGACGAAGGTGAAGTCCTTCGGGTAGAAGAAGACGATCTTCCACTTGCCCTCGTACGAGTTGTTGGTGACCTGCTCGAAGTAGTCGTCGGGCGAGGCGGCGTTGGCCTCGCGGAGGTTGCCGCCCTTCAGGGCGGTGAGATCGAACTCGGGGAACTGGTCGCCAACGGTGAGCAGAGCCATGTGAATCCTCCTAGGGGATCGGCTTCGGTGTCGAATGTGATTCGTACTTTGCAGACGGCGTGCAAGGCGATCGGTCCCAAATGCGTACCCGATGGGGGTAGATGACGTGTCCCCCTGGGGCGGGTGCCACCTGGCCAAACAATCGCTCCAACCGGTGCGAAAGCCATTATGCCTATGAAACCCCGGTACGTCAAGAGGAAATCCGAAACAGTGTCGTGTACGCTTATAGGCATGCGTAATCGCGAATACCGCCCCACCCTGCCGCAGCTCCGCGCATTCGTCGCGATCGCCGACACCGGCCATTTCGGCCAGGCCGCCCAGCGGCTCGGCATCTCCCAGCCCTCCCTTTCACAGGCACTGTCCACCCTCGAAGGGGGCCTCGGCGTCCAGCTCGTCGAGCGCTCGACCCGGCGGGTGCTGGTGACCCCGCTCGGCCGGGGCATCCTGCCGTACGCCCGCCAGGTGTCGGAGATCGTCGACGACATCGTCGCCCGCGCCTCCGGCCGCACCGATGAGCTGGCCGGCCCGCTGGCCATCGGCTTCATTCCCACCATCGCGCCGTACATCCTCCCGAATTTCCTGGTGAACGTCCGCGAGGAACTGCCGGAGCTCGAACCCCGAATAGTCGAGGAGCCGACCGCGCACCTCATCGAGGCCCTGCGCTCCGGCGCCATCGACGCCGCCGTGCTGGCGCTGCCGTCGGGCGTGTCGTCCTTCGCCGAGACCCCGCTGTACGAGGAAGAGTTCCATCTGGTCCTGCCCGAGGGGCATAAGCTCGCCGGGCGCGACGACGTTCCCCTGGACGTCCTCGGCGACTTGGACCTGCTTCTGCTTGACGACGGCCACTGCCTCCGTGATCAGGTCCTTGACCTGTGCCGCCGCGTGGACGCGCAGCGGGACGACACCCTCGGCCTGGAGACCCGCGCGGCGTCCCTGTCGACCGTCGTGCAGTGCGTCGCCGGAGGCCTCGGCGAGACTCTGGTCCCGGCCTCCGCCCTGAAGGTCGAGGCGCAGCGGCCCGGCCTGGCCACCGCCCGCTTCGAGGGGCCGTCGCGCCCCGGCCGCACCATCGGCCTGGTCCACCGCGCCTCCTCCGTGCGCGGCGACGAGTTCTCCCGCATCGGCGATCTGGTCAAGCAGTCCTACGAGAAGGCCATCGCGGACCTCTGATCCGCGGGCCCGCGGGGGAGCGGGCGCGCGCCGGGGGGAGAGAGGCGCCCGCAGGGAGGGGGGGACTGTACCCCGTCAGCAGGAAAAGGCGCGGCCCGTCAGCCGGGGAAGCCGCGGTCCGTCAGCCGGCCTTGACCTCCAGCGACCGCAGGCGGACCTCGCCGGCCGCATCCGACTCGGCCAGATCGACGTCGGCGACCAGCCGCCATCCGCGGTCGCCCTCGGGGTCGAGGATCGTCTGCTCGACGCGCCAGAAGCCCCCGTCCGGAGCCTCGCCCGCCGCGTGTGAGTCGTCGACGCGGAACAGTTCGGGGCCGCGCGCGGCCGGGCCGAGATCGACGTCGTCGTACTCGTCGAAGTAGTCGTCCATCAGTGCCGGCCAATCCGGGGCGTCGTCGAGATGCGAATCGAGCTCGGCGAGCTCGCGCTCCTTTTCCATGGCGAACAGCTGGACGTGGCGGAACATGAGGTTGCGGACCATGCGCGTGAACGCGCGCGTGTTCCCGGTGAGCGGACGGGACTCGTCGCCGCCGAACGCCGCCTCGCGCAGCGTCTCCTCGTCCACCGGCTTGTCCGGGTCCGCCATGCGCGCCCATTCGTCGACCAGCGAGGAATCCACCTGCTGGATCAACTCGCCCAGCCACTCGACGATGTCGGCGAGCTCGTCGTTCGACGCCTCTCGCGGCAACGTGTGCCGGAGCGTGCGCCACGCGTCGGTGAGGTAGCGCAGCAACACGCCCTCGGCGCGGGCGATGCCGTACTCGGAGACGACGTCGGAAAACGTCATGGCCTTCTCCACCATCTCGCGGACCACCGATTTCGGCGACAGCTCGAACTCGCGCACCCACGGATGGCCCTGCGCGTACGTCCGGTACGCCTGCTCCAGCTCCTCCTCGAGGGGCTTCGGCCAGGTGATGTCCTCCACGATGTTCATGCGCTCGGTGTAGTCGACGCCCTCCGCCTTCAGCGCCGCGATTTCCGCGCCGCGCGCCGCCTTCTGCTGGGCGGCGAGCAGCGGGCGCGGGTCATCGAGGATGGACTCGAACACCGAGATGACGTCGAGCGCGTAATCCTCGGCCTCCGGATCCAACAGCTCCAGCGCGGCCAGGGCGAACGGCGCCAGGGGCTGGTTGAGCGCGAAGTCCCGCTGCAGCTCGACCGTGAGCCGGGGCCGGACATCGTCCTCGCCGCCGGGGCCGGGGAGCTCTTTCACGATGCCGGCGGCGACCAGGCCGCGGTAGAGCTCGATGGAGGTCAGGATCGCCTGGTTCTGCTGGTGGCGCGTGTCATGGTTGCCGCGCAGCAGATCGCGCATGTTGGCGTAGGTGTCGCCGCCGCGGGCGATGACGTTGAGCAGCATGCCGTTGCTCACGCGGAAACGGCTGGTCAGCGCCTCCGGAGGCTGGTCGACGAGCTTGTCGTACGCGTTCTGCGACCACGTCACCTCGCCTTTCGGCGCGGCCTTGAGTCGCAGTTTCTTCAGCTTCGCCTCGTCCTTCCCGGCCCGGCGGCGCAGCTTGGAATTCTCGATCTCGTGGTCGGGGGCCTGCACGACGACGGTGCCCTCGGTGTCGTATCCGGCGCGGCCCGCGCGGCCGGCGATCTGGTGGAACTCGCGGGACTTGAGGATGCGCTGGCGCGTTCCGTCGTACTTCACCAGCCCGGTCATCAGCACCGTGCGGATGGGCACGTTGATGCCCACGCCGAGGGTGTCGGTGCCGCAGATGACCTTCAACAGGCCCGTCTGGGACAAACGCTCCACCAGTCGCCGGTATTTGGGCAGCATCCCCGCGTGGTGGACGCCGATGCCCTGGCGGACGAGCTTGGACAGCACGCGGCCGAAGGACGTCGTGAAGCGGAAATCCCCGATCTCGGCGCGGATGCGCTCCTTTTCTTCGGCGTCGAGCAGCTTCAGGCCGGTCAGTGCCTGCGCCCGCTCGGCGGCCTCGCGCTGCGAGAAATGGACCACGTAGATGGGCGCCTTGCCGTCGTCGAGCAGCTCCGCGAGCGTGTCGTGGACGGGCGTGTGCACGTAGTGGAAGTCCAGCGGCACCGGGCGCGTCGTGCCGGCGACGAGCTCGACGTCGCGGCCCGTGCGCTCCTTCAGGTCCCGCCGGAACATGGACACGTCGCCGAGCGTGGCGGACATGAGCAGGAACTGCGCGCGATTGAGCAGCAGCAGCGGCACCTGCCACGCCCAGCCGCGGTCAGGCTCGGCGTAGAAGTGGAACTCGTCCATGACCACCTGGTCGATGCGGGCGTCCGGGCCCTCGCGCAGCGCGATGTTGGCCACGATCTCCGCGGTGGCGCAGATGATGGGCGCGCCGCCGTTGACGGTGGCGTCGCCCGTCATCATGCCCACGTTCTCCGCGCCGAAGACATCGCACAGGGCGAAGAACTTTTCGCTGACCAGCGCCTTGATCGGGGCGGTGTAGAAGCTGCGCTGCCCCCGCGCCAGCGCGGCGAAATGCGCGGCGATGGCCACCATCGACTTACCGGAGCCCGTCGGCGTGGCCAGGATGACGTGATCGCCGCCGGCCAGCGCCAGCGTCGCTTCCTCCTGCGCCGGGTACAGCGTGATGCCGGTGTCCCTGGTCCAGGCGACGAAGGAGTCGACGATCGCGTCGTCGATCAGCGATTCGGGGACGTCGGCGAGGTCGGGGAGCATGGCGGAGAGAGACACGCCGTCCAGACTATCCAATCGCCCGAAGTCGGAGGCTGCACATGATTGGATGATTCGGTGCGTGAAACGAAAATGCTGAAGCGCGCGGCCGCGGTGATCGTGGCCGGGCTCATGATCAATGCCGCGGGGGCGGCCGTCCCCGCCACCGCGTCGCCGTTGGACCGCTTCGGGACGGGTTCCGCGGAAAGTTCCTCCGAGCGGGGAGAAAGCGCCTCCGAGGCGCTGACTGACGAGGGCGGCGTCCCCGTCGAAGAACTCCCCGTCGTCGATGCGGCGCCCGGAACCGTGCTGGCCTCCGAGCCCGCGCCGGAGACGTCGGACGGAGGTTCCGGAGGCGGGTCGTCGCGCGGATCCTCGGGCAGTGGTTCATCGGGGCGGGAGCCCGTGGACTTCACGGCGCGGATCATGCGCTTCGCCACCGCCGACGGCGCCGGCCGGGGCCGCGAAGTCGGCGGGGTGGTCGTCGTCCCGGACGTCCCGTGGCGGCACGAAGGCCCGCGGCCGACGGTCGTCGTCGCCCCGGGCACGGTCGGCCAGGCCGACAAGTGCGCGCCGTCGGCCACGTTCGGCGAACCCGGGGGCGGGCAGATCGGTCAGGTCGAACCGCTGCTGGAGCAGGGTTTCCGCGTCGTGGTCAGCGATTACATCGGGTTGGGGGCGCCGGGCGTGCACACGTACGCCAACCGACTCGACCAGGGGCAGACGCTTCTCGACGCCGCCCGGGCGGGTTTGGCCATCGACGGGCTTCCGGCGGACTCGCCCATCGCCTTCTGGGGATACTCGCAGGGCGGGGGAGCGACGGCATCGGCGGCGGAACTGGCGTCGACCTACGCGCCGGAACTCAACGTGGTGGTCACCTTCGCCGGTGCGCCGCCCGCGGATCTGTCGCAGGTGCTGCCCCGCATCGACGGCAGCTCGATCATGGGCGCCATCGGGTACGCCGTCAACGGGTTCCTGGAGTCGAACCCCGACCTGCGCCCGCTCATGGACGAGATCGCCTCGCCGTACGGCAAGCGTGTCATTTCGGAACTGTCCGGCGACTGCATCGGCGACTCCATGGAACGCGTCGGCCTGCACCGCACGAACTCGTGGACCGTCGACGGGCGTTCCCTGTCGGACCACTTCGCGGAGCACCCCGAGATCATGCGGGTCCTGGACCACCACCGCATCGGACGGCTCAAGCCGAATGCCCCGGTGCTGGTGTTGAACGGCCGCCACGATGACGTCATCCCCTTCGGCCAGGCGGAGCAGCTGGCCCGCGACTGGTGCGCGCAGGGCGCCGACGTCACGTTCGTGGCCGCCGAAATCCCGCGCTTCGCGCCCGGGCTGGGCATCGGCCACGCGGCGCCGATGATGTCGGGGTCGGAGTTGGCCACGCACTACCTGGCGGCGGCATTCGGCGTCGCCCTCAAGGAAGCCTGGACCAGCACCCCGGGAGGCATCGAACTGCCGGCGACCTGCCAATTCTGACGCCGAGGCCCCGGAGCCCTTCGACTCCGGGGGCCAACTGTTCGGGCGGGCGCCGCTAGAAGCGGAACCAGGGGCGGCGGGGGCGGCGGCCGCCGCGCTCATCGCCGCCGTCGTCTTCGCCGGGCTCATCATGGCCGGCATCGTCGTCTTCGCCGGACTCACGGTTGCCGTCTCCGGTCTCGCGATCGTCGGCGTCAGGGCCGGCGGCCTCGGGGTCGTCGCCCGCATCACCGCGGGCGTTGCCCGGTTCCTCGTCGGGCTCGGAGCCCGCGGCCCCGTCGCCGGCTCCGGGGTCCCGCGCCGGCTCGTCGTCACGCGAAGACGCGTCGATCTGCGTGGCCAGGAAGCGCTCGAACTCCGCGCCCAACTCGTCCGCCGACGGCATCGTGCCGTCCGCCCGGACCAGCGGGTTCGACTCGAGGGTGGAACGGCGGCGCTCCTCCTCATCGTGCTGATGCTCGAGCATGCGGACGATGCCGGCTACTTCCTCCGAGTCCGTCGCCTGCTCGGAGAGGATCTCGGCGACCTTCTCCGCCTCGCGCTCCAGCGCTCCGAGCGGGAAGTCGAGGTCGCCCGCATCGGCGACGGCCTCCAGCAGCCGCAGCGCCGCGAGCGGGTAGTCCGACGCCGCCACGTAATGCGGCACCTGGGCGGTGAAGCCGCAGGTCTTGCGGCCGCGGCGGTTGAGCTCCAGCTCGATGCGCAGGCTCGCGGCGCCGGGCACCGTCACCCGCTGTCCCCACGTGCGGTGGCCCGACAGCAGATCGCGGTCGTTGCCGTGGGCGATGATGCCCAGCGGGCGGGTATGCGGAACCGTCATCGGCGCGGAGTACAGCGACACGGTGCGCTGGACGCCGAAACGCTCGGCGAGATCGGCGACCGCCTCGGAGAACGCATCCCAGCGCAGGTCCGGTTCCGGCCCCGACAGCAGCAGGAACGGCTTTCCGGAGTTGTCCCGGACGACCTGCAGCGACAGATCCAACTGGGCGCTTTCCGCGACCGCGTCGCCGACCATCGTGACGGCGGGGCGGCGCGACCGGTAATCGACCAGCTCGTCGTTGTTGAAATTGACCAGCGGCCGGTGGTCCAGCGCATCGATGAGATGGCCGGCCGAACCGGCCACCGCCAGGCCCGCGTCAGCGTAACCCTGCAGCGCGACGACCATGGTCAGACCGCCGTTCTTGGGCCCCACATCCGGGGCGGGGAACTGCATCTCGTACATCTCGTGGTCCTCGTCCATGGTTTGCGCCTCCTCACTCACCGTATCGGGTGAAACTTCCTTGCCGTCTTCGGCAACTGATCCGTGCAACCCGCGCCGCCCGGCGAATATTCCACAGGGCGCGTTTGCTCCACATTAGGCGGTCGCCGGAGCGCATCATCGCGGGCCCCTTCCCGGCGCGTCCCGCATGCTGCGGCCATGACACGTGGAAGCCATGACGCCGACGCCCCCGACCCCCGAAGCCCCCGCCCGCTGCCCGGCATCCGATTGGGGGAGGAACCCATGGACGTCGGCGATCCCGTCGACTTCCTGACCAACCTCCCCGGTCTGCTCGGCTACTACCCGGACGAAAGCCTGGTGCTGGTGTTCGGCGACCGCGAATTCGTCGAGCCGGGCCCCCTGCTGGTCAGGGAACTCGACGGAAACGAGGAAGACGCGGTGGCCATGGCCGCCGAGGAGATGGCCCTCGAAGGCCACGGTTGGGCGGACGCGTACGTCATTTCCGAACGGTGGCCCGCCGAGCTCCGGGACGGCGGCACGCGGTTCGCGGGCATCGCACCGGAACTGGCCCGCGCGGGCATCGACGTCGGAGTGTTCGCGGGCGTCGCCAGGCTGCGCGCCGGCGCCGAGGTCGTCGATTCGGATGGCCGGTCGCTGGGGCCGCTGGGCGAACCCGCGGCATCGTGGGCGTCGCGCAAGCTCCACGGCACGGGGGAGGCCATCGCCGCGAACGCCGACGCCATGCGAGAGAGGTTCCGCCCCGAGCCCGCCGGCTTCCGCATCGGCGCGGGCGAGGCTCTGCGCGCGGCGCACGAGGACGTGCGCGGGGCGCGCCGCGCCGGCGGGCTGCCCGGGGCGAAGGCGATGACGCGGGTCCGGCAGTTCCATCTGGAATGGCTGGAACTGATCGACGCCGTCGACCGCGGCGACATCTGCGTGGAAGAGGCGCTGACCGACCCCGGTCACCTGCGGACCCTCGCGCGCCCGCTGGCCAGCCTCCTGCTGCGGGATCTGACCATGTGCGAGATCCTCGGGCCCGCCGGGGAAACCGCGCGCGCCATGTGGCTCGGCTGCGCCCGGTTGTTCCGGGGCACGGCGCGCGCCAACGCCCTCGCGTGCTACGCCATCGACAGGCAGGTCCACGGGAATCCGGGCATCGCCCGGGCCGCGCTCGACGCGGCGCTGGAGACCGATCCCGAGCACTCTCTGTCCCAGCTGCTCTTCGCCGCCATGGCCTCCGGCCGCGGCGAAGAAGCACTGCGGTCGATGCTCCGCGCCACGTCCGCGATCCTCGACGAGGTGCACCCGGCGGACCCCGGCGACGACGACGGCCCCGTCTCCCGGCGGATGCGGGGGACGGGGCCGTCGTGAAGCAGAGGGGCGATCAGCGATGAGCCGAGTGGGCGCGGTCGCCGAGGGCCGCGGTGAATTCCCAGGCGTCGGAGACGATGGTCTTCAGGTCCGTCAGCTTCGGCTCCCAACCGAGATCCGACATCGCGCGGGCGGAGGAGGCGATGAGGGTGGCCGGGTCGCCGCCGCGGCGCGGGGCGTCCTCCGCGGGGATCGGGTGGCCGGTGACCTCGCGGCAGGCCTCGATGACCTGGCGGACGGAGTAGCCGTCGCCGGAACCGAGGTTGAAGATGCGGTGCGTGCCCGGCTCGTTGGACTTCAGGGCGAGCAGGTGGGCGTCGGCCAGGTCCTTGACGTGGATGTAGTCGCGGACCGCGGTGCCGTCCGCCGTCGGCCAATCGTCGCCGAAGACCATGATCTTGTCGCGGTGGCCCAGCGCCACCTGCAGCACCAGCGGGATCAGGTGCGTTTCCACGACCCGGTTCTCGCCGTACCCGTTCCAGGCGCCGGCGACGTTGAAGTAGCGCAGGCTCGTCGCTCCCAGTCCGTAGGCGCGGGCGTAGGAGGTGATCGCGTAGTCGATGGACAGCTTCGTCGCGCCGTACGCGTTGGTCGGTGCGGTGGGCATGTCCTCGGTGATCGGGACCTGCTCCGGCTCGCCGTAGGTCGCCGCGGTCGACGAGAAGACCAGGTTGTCAGTGCCGGTGTCCCGCATGGCGTCGAGCAGCGTCAGCGTGGTGCCGACGTTGCCGTGCCAGTACTCCGAGGGGACTTCGACCGATTCGCCGACCAGCGAGCGCGCCGCGAAATGCAGCACCCCGTCGAACTTCCCGTCCGTCAGGACGTCGCCGATGACGTCGGCGACGTTCGCCTCGATGAACTCGGCGCCCTGGGGCACCCCGTCACGGTTGCCCGTCGACAGATCGTCGAGCACCGTGACGTCGTGGCCCTCGGAGAGCAGTACTGCGGCGGTCACTCCGCCGACGTAGCCGGCACCGCCGGTCACCAGAAGTTTCACTTGTTTCGCACCACCATGACCGCGTGGGACAGCGTGTCCGGGATGTCCAGCGAATGATCGCCACGCGCCAAGGTCACCCGCCCCGGATTGAGCTCGACCTCGGCCTCCGCGCCCGGCATGATGCCGGCCGTGTGGAGCCGCTTCATGTAGGTCGGCTCGACCTGAAGAATCTCGTTGATCTGCAGCACCGTCACCTCGTACGGCCCGCCGGGCTGAAGGTCGGACAGGCGGACCGCATCCGCCGGCATTTCGGCGGTGGCGGTCGAATCCAGCTCCGACAGGCCCGGGATCGGGTTGCCGAACGGCGACAGCGTGTGCTCGTCGAGCACATGCAGGAGTTTACGCTCCACCTCGTCGCTCATCACGTGCTCCCAGCGGCACGCTTCGTCGTGGACCTTGTCCCACTCCAGGCCGATGATGTCGGTGAGCAGGCGCTCGGCGAGGCGGTGCTTGCGCATGACGGAGGTCGCGCGGGCGCGGCCCTCCTCGGAAAGCTTGAGGCTTCGGTCCGGGGCGACGGTGAGCAGGCCGTCGCGCTCCATGCGGGCGACGGTCTGGCTCACGGTCGGGCCGGACTGCTCCAAACGCTCCGCGATGCGGGCGCGCAGGGGGATGATGCCCTCTTCCTCGAGCTCGAAGACGGTGCGCAAATACATCTCCGTGGTGTCTACCAGATCCCTCACTGCTGTCCTCCGGGTGCTCGAAACGTCCGGCCGCGCGGAAACGCGGCGATGCGCCGCCTCATCGATAAGCGGACGGGTGGCGCGAATACTTCAACAATAACCGCATTCGGGGTCGGATTGTTCCCGAAGACGCGGCGCGCCCCGTCACCGCGCATATGCGGTGACGGGGCGGCGGGTGGGAACGGGCCCTTACTTGGCGTAGGCGCGCAGGCGGTCGGCGCGCTCGCCCTCGCGGAGCTTGGCCATGACCTCGCGCTCGATCTGGCGGACGCGCTCGCGGGACAGGCCGAAGTGCCGGCCGATCTGGTCCAGGGTGCGCGGCAGGCCGTCGTCCAGGCCGTAGCGCAGCTTGATGACCTCCTGCTCGCGGACCTCGAGCGTCGACAGGACGCGGCGCACGTCGTGGTGGCGCAGCGACGCGACGACGGCTTCCTCGGCGTCGGTGGCCTCCGAGTCCTCGATGAAGTCGCCCAGCGGCGCCTCCTCGTCGGTGCCCACCGGCATGTCCAGGCTCACCGGGTCGCGGGACTGGCGGAGCAGCATCTCGATCTTCGCCTCGGCGATCCCGGACTCCTCCGCCAGCTCCTCGTTCGTGGCCTCGCGGCCGAGCTGCTGGTAGAGCTCGCGCTTGATGCGCGAGATCTTGTTGACCTGCTCCACCAGGTGGACGGGCAGGCGGATGGTGCGGGACTGGTCGGCCATGCCGCGGGTGATGGCCTGGCGGATCCACCAGGTCGCGTACGTGGAGAACTTGAAGCCCTTGGTGTAGTCGAACTTCTCCATCGCGCGGATCAGCCCGAGGTTGCCCTCCTGGATGAGGTCCAGCAGCGGCATGCCGCGCCCGGTGTAGCGCTTGGCCAGCGACACCACGAGGCGCAGGTTCGCCTCCAGCAGGTGGGCGCGGGCCGCCTTGCCCTCCTTGGCGATGATTTTGACGTCGCGCTTCATCGCGCGGGTCATCTTCGCGCCGGTCTTGAGCAGGTGCTCGGCGTACACGCCGGCTTCGATGCGCTTGGAGAGTTCGACCTCTTCCTCGGCGCTGAGCAAGGCCGTCTTGCCGATTCCGTTCAGATACACGCGAACGAGGTCCGCTGAAGGATTGTTGTTGTTCCCGCTGCGGCGCCCGCGATCTCGCTCCCGGGCGTTCTGCTCGTCAGTTCGGACATCGGCACTAGTCATGTGATCCGGCCTTTCATTGCGAAGTCGACGATCTCACAGGGTTCAACGGACGTCCGGCGCGGAATGTTCCCGGGGCCGAGTTCCCCGGCGAACGGTGGTCGCGCCCATTCCGAATACATTTATCGATTTCATCGAGAAAAGTGCTGGTGGGCTGCGTCACAGAGAAAAAATGCCTTTACCGGGAAGCGTTCCGGCCCGTGAAAATATGCCCCATTTCGGGGGAGGTGAGCCGCTTTGCGACGGACCCGCGTGGAACGCCCTCCGCGGCGCCCTTTTGTGGCGGCGTCAGCATTCCACGAGCACCGTAAAGGGGCCAGAGTTGACCGACTCGACGTCCATCATCGCGCCGAAGCGTCCCTCGGCGACTTCCAGCCCGCGTTCCCGGAGGCGGTCGACGATCTTCGCGATGACGGGTTCGGCGACGTCCCCGGGCGCGGCGTCGGTCCACGAAGGGCGGCGGCCCTTCCTGGTTGCGCCCATGAGAGTGAATTGGCTGACCACGAGAATTGGCGCGCCGACATCCGACGCGGACTTTTCCCCGTCGAGAATGCGGAGTTCGGCGATTTTGCGCGCCATGGTCTCCCACGCGTCCCCGTCGTCTTCGCGCCCGACGCCGACGAGCGCGAGAATCCCGCCCGTGTCGCCGCCGTCGATTTCCCCGACGACCTCGCCGTCGACCCGCACCGCGGCGCGGGTCACCCGCGTCAGAACCGCCTTCATCGCTTCCGCTCCTCCTTCTTCTTTTTCTTCTCCGAGATCTTCCGCTCGTCCTTACCCGTCGTTCCCATGCCCGTCGTTCCGATCGGAACCGTCGTCCGGTCCGTCGTCCGCACCGTCGCCGATCAACTCCGCCGGCAGCACCAGCCCATGCCGTACGAGGTCCACGATCACCGGGACGAGGGCGTCCTTGACGTCGTCCAAGCCGTCCTCCGGCAGGGCACCGAGCATGGCCATGATGTCGAGGACCGCCGACAACGGCGCGTCCGGCGTCAAGGCGGAGAGGATCCGCACGATGGCGTCGTCCGTGTCGTGGCTCCATCGGGGGCCGTCGGTGCGCGTCAGGCGCAGGGCGGCGGGGGAGAAGCCCTGTTCCGGAGCCTCGCCGGCGCCGGCGAGCTCGACGCGTTCGACGGCGACCCCCGGGCGGACCCGGTACCGGGCGCCGAGGATGCCATCGGCGTCGCGGTCCCGCAGCCATGCGGTGCGCAGCAGCCATTCGGCGGCCTCGTCGCGGAAGGGCCCGCCGAGGGGCTGCGGCATGTCCTCGCACGTGATCGACGACGGCCCGTCGATGCTTTGCAGGGTCACGTACCCGAAACCGACGCCGACGACGTCGTTGGCGGCGAAGTGGTCCAGCCACCGCCGCGTCTTCTCGCGGCCCTCGCGGCCCCGCGGATCGATGGACTCGTCGCGCAGCCACGTGCCCACGTAGGCGGCGGGATCCACCACGTCCCGCTGGATGATCCACGCCTCCACGCCCTCCCTCGGCAGCCACGAGGCCACGCGTGACGCCCAGTCGACGCCGTCGAGGTGGGCCCAGGCGCCGAGCAGGTGGGCGGTGCCGCCGGGTGCCAGGTGATCCGGGGCCTCGCGCAGCATCAGTTCGGTCGCGCCGTCGAGATCCAGCCCCGAGTCGCGGTAGACGTGCCCGACTTCGGGGACGCCGACGACGAACGGGGGATTGGCCACGATCCGGTCGAAACGGCGCCCCGCCACCGGGTGGAACCAGGAGCCGTCCAGGACCTCGGCCCGGGCGCCCAATCCCGCGGCGGCGAGCGTCGCCCGGGCATAGAGGCATGCGCGCGGGTGGACGTCGGTGGCCGTGATTGAGTCCGCGCCATGCTGGCCGAGCGCCTGAACTCCGCAGCCGGCGCCGAGGTCGAGGACGGAGCCCACCGGATCCATCGGCGTGATGTCCAGCAGCGACCGCGAGGCGCGGCCGACGCCCAGCACGTGATCCGGCCCGGGCACGTGGTCGGTCATCGAGGCATCGCGGTCGGAGAAGACCAGCCGCTCCACGCCAGCGACCTCGACGGGGCGCACGTCGATCGCCGCGACGTGGCGCCCGTCGATTACGCGCAGCACCCCGCATTCGACGCACCGCGCGACCAGGTCGCCGCCCAACCAGGGGGAGAGGTCCACGGGATCGCCGACGACGAACGCCGCGACGGCGGCGGCGAGGCCCGGCTGGTCGAGGGCGAGATGCAGCCTGCGGGCGACGGCCTCCGGCTCTCCGCGATCGAGGGCGGCGAGGCCGTCGTCGCCGAGCAGGCGGCGCAGGCCGCCGACCCCGTAACCGAGGTCGCGGAGTGCATCGGCCAAGTGCGGGGCAAGCGCCGGCAGCCCGGTCAGCTCCTCGTCGGTGGGCGGGGCGGTGATCGGGTCCGTGCTCACGTTCTGGGGTTCTCCCGTCGGTCGGTGCCGGGATCGGTGGCCCCGGCTGAGTCTGGTGCGGCGTCGTCGGCATCGCCGGCCGCGGTTTCCTCGGCCGCGGCGTCGTCGGCCGCGGAATCGCCGGTCCCGTCGTCGTCCATGTCGATGACCATCGACGGGTCGAAACCGGCCCAGGGGCCGGGCGCGTCGACGTCGCCGGGGACGGCGGGCAGGTTGGCGGCGGATCCGCCCTCCGCCGGCCCCTCCAGCGCGGCCGACGGGCCGTCGGCAAGCCGGGCCAGCCGTTCGCGCTGCGCCTCCTCCCACCGGCGGTTCTGCTCGCGGATGACCCCCGGCTTGTAGACGCGCGGGGACCGCTTGTCGGCGGGCTCGCCGACGCCGTTCGCGATGACCACCGCGATCCACGGCATGGGCACCGACACGACGGTGACGATCGCCGCCAGCCACGGCAGGTCCCACCACATGAACGCCGCCGCCGCGAGCAGCAGAAGCGGGATGCGGGACCACTGCAGGACCGCGTAGGTGTGGCGGCGGTAGTTGTAATTGCGGATGCGCGACTGCCGCGCGTCCGTGATCAGCACCGCATCGGAACCGCGCCTGCCCCGATGGTTCGTCCGCCGACTCGCCATGGGCACAACGGTACTCCCCGGGCAAAGTCCCGCATTACGGGGCCGCACACGTGCCGATCCGGCCGATGGTGCACAATCGGGATCGTGAGCACGCCCCTGAAGACAACGAAGACCATCGAACGGACCGACACCCGCGTCGACGAGACGACGCGCGACGACACGCCGAAGTTCTTCCACTACGTCAAGAAGGACCGGATCGTCGACTCCGCCGTGTCGGGCAGCTACGTCGTCGCGCTGTGCGGCGAGACCTTCCCGGTGACCAAGTCCGCCAAGCCGGGCTCGCCGGTGTGCCCGGACTGCGAGCGGATCTACAAGACCCTCCGCCGCAAGTGAGCGGCCTGCGCAAATGGCAGCAGGAGGCGCTGGACAAGTACCTGGCCACGAATCCGCGTGACTTCCTCGCGGTGGCGACGCCGGGCGCGGGCAAGACGACGTTCGCGCTGCGCATCGCCGCCGAGCTGCTGACCCGCCGCATCGTCGAGCGGGTGGTCGTCGTCGTGCCGACCGAGCACCTGAAGGTGCAGTGGTCCGAATCGGCGGCGAGGTCCGGGATCGCGCTCGACCCGGCGTTCACCAACGCCAAGGGCGTGGTCAACCCCGCCTACCACGGCATCGTGGTGACCTACGCCCAGGTGGCCGTGCACCCGTTCAAGCACCGCGCGGTGGCCGACGCGCGCCCGACGCTGGTGATCCTCGACGAGGTCCACCACGGCGGCGACGCGAAGAGCTGGGGCGACGGCATCGCGGAGGCCTACGGCGGCGCGGCGAGGCGCCTGTGCCTGACCGGCACGCCCTTCCGCTCCGACGACGCGGCCATCCCGTTCGTCCGCTACGCCGACGACGGCGAGGGGCACCAGAAGTCGGTCGCGGACCACGTCTACGGCTACGCGGACGCGCTGCGCGACGGGGTGGTCCGCCCCGTCGTCTTCCTGGCGTATTCGGGCGAGGCCCGCTGGAGGGATTCGGCCGGCGAGGAATTCGCCGCGCGCCTGGGCACGATCATGAGCCCGGAGGAGACCACCCGCGCGTGGCGCACCGCGCTGGACCCGGGCGGCGACTGGATCCCGTCGGTCCTGCGCGCCGCGCACACGCGGCTGGTGCAGATGCGCAAGCACATCCCGGACGCCGGCGGCCTGGTCATCGCCACGGACGCGACGACCGCGCGGGCGTACAAGCGCATCCTGGAACAGCTCAGCTCGACCCCGGTCGCGCTCGTGCTTTCCGACGAGCCGGGGTCGTCGGAGCGCATCAAGACCTTCTCCGATTCGACCGACGAGTGGATGGTCGCGGTGCGGATGGTGTCGGAGGGCGTCGACGTTCCCCGCCTGGCGGTCGGCGTCTACGCGACGAGCTCGTCGACGCCGCTGTTCTTCGCCCAGGCCATCGGCCGATTCGTGCGTTCGCGGCGGCCCGGCGAGACCGCGTCGGTGTTCCTGCCTTCGGTGCCGGTGCTGCTGGACCTGGCCTCGCAGATGGAGGTGCAGCGCAACCACATCCTGGGCAAGCCGCACCGCCCCAGCGAAGGCTGGGACGACGACCTCGTCGCGGAGGCAAACCGCACCAAGGACGAGCCCGACGACCTGCCCGCCTACGAGTCCCTCGGCGCAGACGCCGAGCTGGACTACCTCATCTACGACGGTTCCTCCTACGGCACCGCGACGGTGGCGGGGTCCGAGGAGGAGGCCGACTACCTGGGCCTGCCCGGGCTTCTCGACGCCGAGCAGATGCGCACTCTGCTGCAGAAGCGCCAGGAGGAGCAGCTGAAGGCGTCCGAGGCGAAGGCCGAGCACATGCGCAAGATGGGGGAGCTCGACCTCGGCGAGGCAATGGGCCGCGATGCGGGAGCGGCCGGGGGCCCCGGGGGCGCCCCCGCGGTGCCGGCGCCCCGGCCCGGCGGCGTGGCCAGCGAGGCCATCCCGAAATTGCGCAAGGAACTTAACACGCTCGTCGCCATGACGGCGGCGCGCACCGGCCGCAAGCACGGCGAAATCCACAACGAGGTCCGCCGCAACTGCGGCGGCCCGCCGACCGCGCTGTGCACCGAGCAACAGTTGCGGGACCGCATCGGGTACCTGCGCAACTGGTGACGCAGTGGTCAGGCGCGGGTGCGCGCTCCCGGGCCGTCGGGGTCGCCGGGGCGGTTGGTTGCGCCCCCGTGCGGTAGCGTTGGCGCGGCATGCAGCAGGACCCGCCGGAAGGACCATCGATGTCGCGCCCCGACCACGCCGGATACGACCCGTTCGACGACCCGACCCCCGCCGCCGGCCCCGCGCACCCGGGTCCGGCCGCCGGCTCGGGCACCCCGGGTTTCGGGGGCGGGCCGGGATACGAGGGGTACTACTCCGACCCGTCCCGCAACCCGCATCAGGTTCGGGCCGGCGGCGCCCCGGCGGTGCCGACGGGGACGGGCCCGGCCATCGCGGCCCTCATCCTCGGCGTGCTGTCGGTTCCCTTCGCGTTCGCCGTGTTCGGGGGCCTGCTGGCGATTCTGGCGATCATCCTCGCCGCAGTGGCCCTGCGGACCGCCGCCAAGGCGCGCCGGCTCGGGGCGACGCAGACCGGGGGGGACCACCGCGATGTCCGTCATCGGCATTCTGGCGGCGATCCTCGGGCTCGTCATTTCCGCGCTCGTCCTGTGGGCGATCGCCATGGGCGCCGCCGTCGCCGCGGAGTGCAACCACCTGATCGGCGACCAGGCGGCCTTCGACGCATGCATCCAGGACTCGGTCATGCATCGCTTCGGCCTGAACTGACCCGTTCGCGCGACACCTTCCCTCCCACCCCTCCCACGACACCCGCCGCCACCGCCGGCGCATGAAAACCAGGAGCAGCACCACCATGAGCAACCCCGCCACCGACGGTTACGGCCCCGACGGCATCGACGGCTCCGCCGTCGGCCGCAAGATCGGGCTCGTCTCCCTCGTCATCGGAATCGGCGCACTCATCACGTCGGCCTTCGTCATCGGAGCGGCGCTGGGCATGGTCGCCGTCGTCCTGGGCCTCATCGCGATCGTGCAGTCGATCGGCGCGCACAAGCGCATCGAGCAGGCCGGCCGCGAGCCCCGCACCGGCGGTGCGTTCGGCATGGGGCTGATCGGCGTCATCACCGGCGGCCTGGCGATCGCCATTTCGCTGGCGCTGATCGTCGCCGCGTTCAACTTTTTCGAGGACGCCGAGGAGAAGTGCGGACACCTGGACAGGACGTCCCCCGAATACGCGGAATGCCTCCGCAAGCTCAGCGAGCAGTGACGCCGCGAACGCCGAGCCGACGAACGCCGGAGGAACCCTTGAGCCATCGCAACCCGGAAGAGCTTCACGACGCCCCCGGCAATCCGCCCCCGCCGTTTCCGCCCCCTCCGGGCCACGCGGCTCCGCAGTGGCCCGTCGCCAAGCCGAAGCCGACCTTCCGCCGGACGGCCGTCAAGGAACGCATCCTCGCCCCCGACGTGGCCCGCGGCTTCATGCTGCTGGGCATCGCGGTGGCCAATGCGGTGACGGCGTGGATGGTCTTCGGTTCGGCCCCGCTCGGGCAGCGGCGGAGCCTGCCCACCGACGGCATCGTGACCGTGGCCAACGACGTCCTGTTCCACGTCCGCGGCCTGCCGATGTTCGCCATGCTGTTCGGCTACGGCATCGGCATGCTGGTCATGCGGGAATACGGCAGGGGAGTGCCGTGGGCCGACGCCCGCGGGCTGCTGCTCAAACGCTACGGCTGGCTCGCGGCGTTCGGCGTCCTGCACGGGATCTTCCTGTTCTTCGGCGACATCCTGCTGACGTACGCCCTGATGGGGTTGATGGTCACGTTCCTCGTGCCGCTGCGGAACAAAACGCTCCTGTGGATCGCCGCCGTGCTGGGCGTGCTGTCGATCGGAGTCGCGTTCCTCATGCAGGGCCCGATGTCCGGCATGGGCGCGGCCAACGCCCAACCGGGGGACTTCGGGGGCATCCCCTTCGGCGGCGATGGCTACCTGGGACGCCAGCTCATCCTCGGCGCGTTCACCGTGGTCTCCGTGCCCGTCGTCCTCGTGCTGGCCGGGCCGCAGCTGATCGCGCTCATGCTCGTCGGCGTCGTCGCCGCCCGCATGCGCATCCTGGAGGATTCGGAGGCGCACGGGAAACTGCTGGCCATCGTCGCAGCGATCGGGGCGACCGCCGCGGTGTCCACGGGTGTCCTGTCGGGCCTGTCAAAGCTCGGCATCATCGGCGGCACGTGGGCGCAGGCGGTGAGCCAGTCGGCCGGAATCCTCGCCGGCCCGGGCCTCATCGCCGTCATCGCCCTGCTGTGCCGGCCGGTGCAGCGGCGGATCCGCGAGGCCGCGGCCCAGGGGACGACCCTCGCCCCGCCGGCGCCCCTGGCGATGATGCAGGCGCTGGGGCAGCGGTCGATGTCCGGCTACGTCGCCCAGTCCGTGCTGTTCCTGCCGCTCGCGGGCGGCTGGCTGCTCGACCGGTTCTCCGGTGAATCGGTGACCGTCGTCAGCCTGTGGGGCGCCGCCGTGTGGCTGGTCACGCTCATCGGCGCATGGCTGCTGGCCAAGGCCGGAAAAGCGGGCCCGCTCGAGGCCATGCACCGGCGCCTGACCTACGGCCCGAGGGGCTGAGGCGCCGCCGGCCGCAGCGGGCGATGGAACGGCGGGGTCGGAATAGGACATTGTTGTCGGTGCGATATCGTGGGCGGCGAATCACATTCGACCCGCGCCGTGATCCGCCGCACCAGGGCAACTCCGGCGCCCGCCACAAGGGAGCGACGCCACGATGTCGACCACGGACGCCACCCGACGGACGGCGACCACCGCCGCGGAATTGTCCCCGGGGCAGAAAGATCGGGGCGACGGCCCCCGCGAGCTTTTCCGAAGGCGATTCGGCCTGATCACGGGCCTCGTCCTTTCGGTCGCGGTGTACTTCTTCATGCCCTCCGACCTCGACCACATGCTGCGCGGCACCGCCGCCATCGCCGTTCTGATGGCCGCGTGGTGGATGTCCGAGGCGATCCCCATCACCGTCACCGCCCTGCTCCCGCTGGTGCTATTCCCCGCGCTGGGCATCGCGAAGATCGGGGACTTCTCGGGCGAGTACACCGCGCCCACGATCTTCCTGTTCATGGGCGGCTTCCTGCTCGCCCTGGCCATGCAGCGGTGGAACCTGCACAAGCGCATCGCGCTGTGGGTGCTCGTGGCCATGGGGTCGTCGCCGAAGTTGCTGATCCTCGGCTTCATGGTCGCCACCGGCTTCCTGTCCATGTGGGTGTCCAACACCGCCACCGCCGTGATGATGCTCCCCATCGGCGTGTCCGTGCTCTCGCTCATCGTGAAGATCGTCCGCGACGAGGCGAAGGCGGAGAAGGCGGCGCCGGCGCGCGGCGACGGCGACGAAGGACTCTCCGAAGGAGCCTCCGAGCTCCTCGACGCCGACGCCGACGTCGCCGATGGGGAAGAGAAGGCGGAGCAATCGACCGATCCCGAACCGAAGTCGAACTTCGGCATCGCGCTGATGCTCGGCATCGCCTACGCCGCATCGATCGGTTCGCTGGGCACCATCATCGGCACGCCGCCGAATGCGTTGCTCGCGGGGTACATGGCCAAACAGGGCGTCCACATCGGCTTCGGGCAGTGGATGCTGGTCGGCGTGCCCGTCGCCATCGTGCTCATGGCCGCCGCGTGGTTCCTGCTCACCGGGGTGATCTTCAAGCCGGAAATCGACCACATCCCGGGTGGCCGCGCCCTGATGAAGGAGGAGCTGGCCAAGCTCGGCGGGATGTCCAGGGGCGAGCTGCGTGTGCTGCTGGTGTTCGTCGCCGCCGCCCTGGCGTGGGTGTTCGTGCCCGTCATCTGGCCCGACACGATCATCGTCGACGCCGTGATCGCCATGGCCGTGGGCATCGCCCTGTTCATCATTCCCGGCGGCCCCGACGGCGTGAAGCTCCTGCGCTGGGAGGACGCCCTCGAGCTGCCGTGGGGCGTGCTGCTGCTCTTCGGCGGCGGCCTGGCCCTGTCGAAGCAGTTCACCGACTCCGGCCTGTCGGACTGGATCGGCGAGCAGATGTCCGGGCTCGGCTTCCTGCCCATCGCCCTGCTGGTCGTCGCCGTCGCGCTGGTGGTGCTGGTGCTCACCGAGTTCACCTCGAACACCGCCACCGCCGCCACGTTCCTGCCCCTCGTCGGCGCGATGGCGATCGGCCTCGGCGTCGACCAGATGCTGCTGGCCGTGCCGGTCGCCCTGGCCGCGACCTCGGCCTTCATGATGCCCGTGGCCACCCCGCCGAACGCCATCGCCTACGGCTCCGGCTACGTCTCGATGGGCAACATGGTCCGCGCCGGCATCTGGCTGAACATCATCGCCCTGGTCGTCGTCTCCGCCGCCGCCATGACGCTGCTCGGCTGGGTTTTCGGCGTCGTCTACTAGCCCCGGGACGACGGGGCGCCCCGTCGGTGGGGTTTACCGGAGCGGCCCCGCGACACCGGGCACCCACGCCCCGAAAAGCGAACCGCCCGCCTCCACCTTCGCGGTGGGGCGGGCGTTTCGCGTCGGATCATCCCGCGCGGGCCGTCGCAAAGCGACGGCGGGCGGGGGAGAAGCGGCCTACTCCAGGTAGTCGCGCAGCACCTGCGACCGCGAGGGGTGGCGCAGCTTCGACATCGTCTTCGACTCGATCTGGCGGATGCGCTCGCGCGTCACGCCGTAGACCTGGCCGATCTCGTCCAAGGTGCGCGGCATGCCGTCGGTCAGGCCGAAGCGCAGGCGCACGACGCCCGCCTCGCGCTCGGACAGGGTCTCCAGCACATCGCCCAGCTGATCCTGCAGCAGCGTGAAGCTCACCGCGTCGACCGCGATGACGGCCTCGGAGTCCTCGATGAAATCGCCGAGCTGGCTGTCGCCCTCGTCGCCGATGGTCTGGTCCAGCGAAATCGGCTCGCGGGCGTACTGCTGGATCTCCAGCACCTTCTCCTCGGTGATGTCCATCTCGCGGGCCAGCTCCTCCGGGGTCGGCTCGCGGCCGAGATCCTGGAGCAGCTCGCGCTGGATGCGGCCCAGCTTGTTGATGACCTCCACCATGTGCACCGGGATGCGGATCGTGCGCGCCTGGTCCGCCATCGCGCGGGTGATCGCCTGGCGGATCCACCACGTCGCGTACGTGGAGAACTTGTAGCCCTTGGAGTAGTCGAACTTCTCCACCGCGCGGATCAGGCCGAGGTTGCCCTCCTGGATGAGGTCCAGGAACGCCATGCCGCGGCCCGTGTAGCGCTTGGCCAGCGAAACGACGAGACGCAGGTTGGCTTCGAGCAGGTGATTCTTGGCGCGCTGGCCGTCGCGCGCGATCTCCCGCAGATCGCGGCGCTGGGCGTGGGCGAGCCGCTCGCCGGCTTCCTTGGCCTGGTCGATCTTGTACTGGGCGTACAGGCCGGCCTCGATGCGCTTGGCCAGCGAGACCTCTTCCTCGGCGGTCAGCAGGGCGACCTTGCCGATCTGCTTCAGGTACGCGCGAACGGAGTCAGCCGACG
Source organism: Corynebacterium halotolerans (assembly GCF_001056295.1). Taxonomy (GTDB): domain Bacteria; phylum Actinomycetota; class Actinomycetes; order Mycobacteriales; family Mycobacteriaceae; genus Corynebacterium; species Corynebacterium hansenii. The sequence goes on along the minus strand of NZ_JVMD01000024.1, from coordinate 294,465 downwards.
CCGTCAGCTCGGCGTCCTTGCGAGCCTGGCGCAGCGCCGCGGATTCGTCCTCGTTCCAGACCTCGTCGACGGTGTCGGTCTCGTCCTCGGCGTCGTCGTCGGCGGTCTCCGCGCCCTCGTCGAGCTCCGGATCGAAGTCGCCGTCGATGGCCAGGTCCGAATCGTCGTCCTCGAGCTCGTCTTCGTCGGCGCTCTCGGCGGCCTGCGCATCCTTCGCCTTGGCGCTCGTGGCCTTGGCGGCGGTCTTCTTCGCCGCCGTCTTCTTCGCGGTGGCCTTCTTCGCCGTCTTCTTGGCGGCGGTTTTCTTCGCGGCCTTCTTGGCCGTCTTCTTCGCCGCGGTCTTCTTGGCGGGCGCCTTCTTCACGGCCTTCTTCGCGGGGGCCTTCGCCTCGGCGGCCGGCTCCTGCTCGGCTGCGGCGGACTCGGTCGCCGCCGGGGCGGCGGCCGCCGGCGCGGCCTTCTTGGCGGCGGTCTTCTTGGCCGCCGTCTTCTTCACGGCCTTCTTGATCGCCTTCTTCACGGCCTTCTTGGCCGGGGCCGGCGACTCGGCGGCGCCGCCCGCAGTTTCCCGGCCGTTCGGCTGCTCGGATTCTTTGGCTGTCACGAAAGCCCTTTCACGATGATGTCGATTGCCGCCGGCGTGCCGGGAAGAACCGGTGCGCGGCCCCGCCGACCGTAATCGGGTCGACGGGGGACGGGACGCCGCGTGTGCGCCACCGCCGGCCGAATGCCTGCAATGTCGATGATTCGTGCCACGGATCTCGGCTGCCGTATTGCGGGGTTCGGTCGCGCTGCCCCGCCTTCGTCATGTTCAACCGTCCGTGAATCAACTCCCCAGTGTAACCCAATGGGGATGATCGCCCCGGTGCGCCCCCGTGCGGGGGTTTGCGCCGGGAGCGCCGCGGTCAGGGCAGGAGCCCCTCGGATGCCGCCAGGGCGGCGCCGGCGATGCCCGCGTTGTTGTGCAGCTTCGCGGGGACCACCGGGGTCCGGCACTCGAGCAGCGGCACCCACTTCTCGTGCTTGCGGCTGATGCCGCCGCCGACCACGAACAGCGTCGGCCAGAACAGCGCCTCGTACGTCCGCAGGACCTTCGACACGCGCTTGGCCCACTTCTTGTAGCTGAGGTCCTCGCGCTCCTTCGCCGCGGCCGACGCGATGTGCTCGGCTTCGTCGTCCCCGATGTGCAGGTGGCCGAGCTCGGAGTTCGGGTACAGCAGGCCGTCGTGAAGCAGGGCCGAACCGATGCCGGTGCCGAAGGTCAGCAGGACCACCGACCCCTGGCGCGCGTGGGCGTCGCCGAAGCGCGCCTCCGCCAGCCCCGCCGCGTCGGCGTCGTTGAGCACGTGGGTGCGGTGGTCGGGCAGGTGGCGCGAGAACAGCTCACGGCAGTCCATGTCCACCCACGACTCATCGATGTTCGCCGCGAGCAGGGCGGTCTGGTCGCGGATGACGGACGGCAGCGTGACGCCCACCGGCCCCTCCCACCCGGCGATGCGCACGATTTCCGCGATGGTCTCCGCCACCGCGTCCGGGGTCGCGGGCTGCGGCGTGAGGATCTTGATCCGCTCGCCCACCAGCTCCCCGGTGTCGAGGTCCACGACACCCCCCTTGATGCCGGAACCGCCCACGTCCACGCCAAAACCGATGTTCTCTGCCATGTGGCCGATTGTACGAAAACGGGGACAATGGCCCCATGACCTTCGCAGAAGCCGAACCCGCGCACACCCCCGCCCGCTCCGACTCGCCCGCCGATTTGCGGCGGATGGCCGTGTTTTTGGCGTCCGCGGCGGCCGAGCACATCCGGGTGCGGCGCCGCGAAGTCGGCGTCGGCGGCGGCCGGGCCGAGGGCACGGACGTCAAATCCAGCCGCGTCGACCCCGTCACGGTCGTCGACCGCGAGTCGGAGGAGCTGATCCGCGGGCTCGTCGCGTCGCTGCGGCCCGGCGACGCAGTCTTCGGCGAGGAGGAGGGCGGCGCGGGCGCCCGGGCGGAGGGCATCCGCTGGGTCGTCGACCCCATCGACGGGACGGTCAACTTCCTCTACGGCATCCCGGCCTTCGGCGTCAGCGTCGCGTGCGAGAAGGACGGCCGCATCGTCGCCGGCGCCGTCGCGGACGTGGCGGGCGGGCGCATCTTCCACGCGGCGGTCGGGGGAGGGGCGGCGCTGCGCGACTCGTCCGGGCGTGAGGTGGAGCTCCGGTGCTCCGCGCCCGAGGATCTGGGGGTGTCGCTGGTCGCCACGGGTTTCTCGTACTCCGCGGAGCGCCGGGCGGTGCAGGGCGCGCTGGTGGCGGATTTGCTTGCCGACGTCCGCGACATCCGCCGCATCGGCTCGGCTGCGCTGGACCTTTGCCTGCTGGCCGCGGGCGGCGTGGACTGCTACTTCGAGCACGGCCTGAATCTGTGGGATTGGGCGGCCGGCGCCCTCATTGCGCAGGAGGCCGGCGCCGTGGTGAAGCTGCCGGATCCGGGCGCGGGGACCGCCGAGGGGGAGCTGGTCGCCGCAGCAGCGCCGACGGTGGCCGACGAGTTCTTCGGCGCGCTGGAGTCCCGGGGTGCGCTGGGGCCGATCAGCAGGAACGGCGGCTGAGCGACTGCAGCGTGGCGGCGTCGACGTCGCGGCCCGACTGGAGCGTCTCCATCGCCGCCCGGACCGGCCCCGAATCATCGAGGCCGCGGAAACCCTTGCCCAGGGCCACGTCCACCGAACCGTCTTCGCGGGCGTCGTGGATCAGTTCGAGGCAGGGGAACACCGCGTGGAGGGTCGCTCCGTGGGTGGCGAATCCCGCGCCGAAGCGCAGTTGGCCGTAGCAGCCCAGATCGAGGTCCGGGGTCAGGGGATCGTTGCCCACCGCGCCCTCCGGGACCGTGGCGAAGCCGAGCCCGACCAGCCCCTCGGACACCTCGGTGGCCTGCCCGGATTCGCCGTTGGCGTTGAAGACCCGCACCGGGATGTCGCCGGGCGCGGCGGGGGCCTCGCCGAGCAGGTCCGTCGCGGACACGACCGCGCCGGCGTCGGGATGCTCGCAGGCGACGCTCGTTTCCTCGGCGGTCCGGGCGAACGCGAAGGACCAGGCGGCCACGGCGAAGACGGCGAAAACGCCGACGATGATGCCGTAGGGTCGGTAATTGCGGGGCGGGGAATCGCCCGGCTGGCGGTGCGTCATGCGCACAATGTTAGCCGGGTGCGGGTGCGCGCCATTCACATGACGTGCAAAAGTGGCCCAAAAAGCGCCATTGACCTGGGGACATGACAGATTCTTAGAATTGCCCTAGTATCCGCGAAGAATACGGCGCTACATACGAAGTGCCGCGACCCCACTGGAGGAGGGCCGAACAAATGGCTGTCGATTACGATTCGCCGCGCACCCGCGAGGACGAGGACATCGCCACCGATTCGCTCGAGGGCCTGCAGGCCGCCGGCGAAGACAACCGCATCGCCGACGATGACGACGGCGAGATCGTGGAGCCGTACGAGCTCCCCGGCGCCGACCTTTCCGGTGAGGAGCTGGAGATTTCCGTCGTTCCCCGCCAGGACGACGAATTCACGTGCGGGTCGTGCTTCCTCGTGCAGCACCGCTCGATGATGGCGTACGACCCCGGCGACGGTTTCCCGATCTGCCGCGATTGCGCGTGACGGCGGCGGCCCCCTGAACCGGGGCCGTGCACGGAGGACGCCCCGGGCGATGCCCGATCCCATGGATCGGCCGTCGCCCGGGGCGTTTTCGCGCCGGAGCGCCGTCAGACCGTGGGGCGGTCGGCGCCCAGGAAGGCGTCGAGAAGCTCTTCGGGCTTGCGCGTCGACACCAGCCAGTACGGGGTCGGATCATCCGGGTCGTCGAGGACCAGCAGCACCATGGTGCGGACCCAACTGTGGGTGACCAGGAACGCCGCGGGGTCCAGCTGGCGGCCCAGTGCATTGCGGTGCGCGGACGCGGGGACGACGAGGGACTTCGACACCACCGACGCCGGCAGCACCGCGGTGCCCGCGTGGAGCCACTTCTCGCCGGTGGGGTCGAGCTCGACCTGGACCTTCGTCTTCGACAGGGTGACCAGGATCCACAGCCCGATGAGGGTGATGATCGTCCCGCCGATGATGAGCCAGAGGATGCTGCGGTTGAACGCGACCTGCGCGGTGCACACGACGACCGCGGGAACCGCCAGCGCCCAGTACCACCAGGGCACCCACAAACGCTCCCGGTAGATGATGTCGCCGTCGGCGGCCGTCACGGTGCTGTCGTCAGTAGTGCTCACGGGCATTCATCCTACCCATGCGATCTCCGGGGTCGACCGCGGTGCGTATCGTCGGATGACGTGAACGACGACATCCGAAACGATTCCCACGGCACCGCGCCCGGCGCAGCGTCCGGCGCAGAGTCCGGCGCAGCGTCCGCGGCCCCCGTCCGGGTGCGGCTGCTCCAACCCGACGCCGTCGCGCCCGTGCGCGCGCACCACGACGACGCCGGCGTGGACCTGTCCTCGGCCGAGGACCTCGTGCTCGAGCCCGGCGAGCGTGCCCTGGTCGGCACCGGCATCGCCATCGCGCTGCCCCCGGGCACCGTCGGCCTGGTCCACCCGCGGTCGGGGCTGGCCGCCCGCGCGGGCCTGTCCATCGTCAACGCCCCCGGCACCGTCGACGCGGGGTACCGCGGCGAACTCAAGATCAGCCTGATCAACCTCGACCCGCGCGAGCCCATCACCATCGCCAAGGGCGACCGCATCGCACAGCTTTTGGTGCAGAAAGTCGAGCTCAGCCCGTTCGTCGTCGTCGACGAACTCGACGCCACCGATCGCGGGGAACGGGGCCACGGCTCCACCGGCGTCGCCGGCGCCCCGCCTGCCCGCGGCTGAGCAGGGGGCGGGCCCGACGGCCCCGCGCCGCGGTAGCCGTTACGCTGAACATCAAACGCGCAAACACATTTAGGGAGACGATGGCCATGTGGCCCTTTGGCAACAAGAAGAAAGACGACCGCGCCAAGGATGACGGCGCCGCGACCGCCGGGGCACCCGAGGCCGCCGTCGACCGCGACGATGCCGCCCCGGACGCCGGGCCCGCCGCCGCCGAGCCGCGCCGCGAAGCGCCGCGCCAGGCGGATGCGCAGCCGGCGGAGGCCGGGCCGTTCGACGTCGCCGACGCCAAGCCGGAGGATTTCGACTTCTCGGACTTCGCCAAGGCCAGCGTGAACCTCGGCTCCGTGCTGCTGGCCGTGCCGCACGTCGGCGACATCCAGGTCGAGATGGGCCCGCAGGGCCCGACGATGCTGCACGTCGTCACCACCGCCGGGCGCATCACCCCGGTCGCCTTCGCCGCGCCGACGTCGGGCGGGCTGTGGGAGACCTCCGGCCGCGAGATCGCCGAGGGGCTGTCGAAGGACGGCCTGGCGGTCCACCTGGAGGATGGCCCGTGGGGCGACGAGGTCGTGGGCTCGCGCGACGACATGCAGATGCGCATCATCGGCGCCGATGGCCCGCGCTGGATGATGCGCCTGACGCTGTCCGGCCCCGCCTCCTCCGCCGACGAGCTCGCCGAGATCGGCCGCGGGATGATGGCCCGCTGCTTCGTCAACCGCGGCGACAACCCGATGCCGGCCGGTCAGCCGCTGCCGGTCACCCTGCCCGTCGCCATGGCGGAGCAGATCCGCCAGGCCTACGCGGCGCAGCAGCAGGCCGCGCAGCAGGGCGGCCAGGATCAGCAGCAGGGCAACCAGGGCCAGTAGGCCCCGGCTTCCGGCCGCGTCCGGCCGGAAACCCATCCACCCCCGCAGTTCCCGCAGATCCAGGAGGATCGCCATGAGCACCCCGGCCAACGGCCCCACGATCATCGAGGCGGTCGTCGACCGGCCCGCCCACGGCGGCGAGTCCATCGCCCTCCTCGACGGCCGGGTGATCCTCGTCCGCGGCGCCATCCCCGGGGAGCGCGTCCGCATCGCCCTGGACGACGCCGAGGCGAAGCTCTGGCGCGGCGAGGCGGTGGAGATCCTCGATCCCTCGCCGCACCGCATCGAGCCCGTCTGCGACGCCGCGGAGGCCGGCGCCGGATGCTGCGACCTCGGGTTCGTCGATCCCGCCCACGCCGCCGTGCTGAAGAAGGACGTCCTGCTCGACGCGCTGCGCCGCATCGGCCGCTTCGATGCCGGATCGCTGCCCGAGCCCGCCGTCACCGCCCTCGGCCCGGCCACCGGGTGGCGCACGCGCGTGCGCCTCGGCGTCGACGGGGAAGGCCGGGCGGGGCTGCGCAAGCGCAAGTCCCGCGAGTTGGTCACGGGCGCGGAATGCGCGCAGAACGTCGCGGGCCTGACGACGGGCCTGGGAGAGGCCGGCGCCGTGCCCGCCGGAGGCGAGCTCCACGTCGTGCGCGACGCCGATGGGGCGCGCCACGTGCTGCACGTGATCGGCAAGGGGCGCAAACGCCGGGTCACGCAGGTGGAGGGGGAGCCGACCGCCGTCGAGCGCGCCGCCGGGCGCGAATTCGCCGTGCCGGTCGACGGTTTCTGGCAGGCGCATTCGGCGGCCGCGGACCATTACGTCTCCCGTATCAGCGAGCTGCTCCCCGCCGTCCCGGGCGGTCGCGCGTGGGACCTCTACGGCGGCGTCGGCGTCTTCGCCGCCGCCCTGGCCGAGCTCGTCGGCGACGACGGAAAGGTCTCGTCGGTCGAGTCCTTCGCCATGGCCGCGAAGGTCGGCCGCGCCGCGCTGTCCGATCTGCCGGTCGAATTCCGCACCTCCCTGGTGGAAACGGCCGTCGGCAAGCTCGGGCATTCGGTGGACCTGGTGGTGCTCGACCCGCCGCGGACCGGCGCCGGCGCCCAGACCGTCCGGGCCATCGCCGCGGCGCACCCGAAGCGCGTCCTGCACATCGGCTGCGACCCCGCGACCTTCGCCCGCGACGCCCTGACCTGGTCGGACAACGGCTATCGCATCGAATCACTCGAAGTCGTCGACGCCTTCCCGGGCACGCACCACCTGGAGACGCTGGCGGTGCTCGCACCGGCGCGCTGACCGCCGCGGGACGACGCGCCAACAGTGCGATTGTGACCCGGCCTACCCGCGGGCCGTATCATTGAAAGACCAACCCGGTCATTCCGCCGGGCCGCCGAGACGTGAAAGGAACGGGTACCGGTTCATGGCTCTCCTCGAATCGATCAACTCACCCGCCGACGTGCGCGCGCTGCGCCCGGAGCAGCTCGATGACCTGGCCGGGGAGATCCGCGACTTCCTCGTGGAGAAGGTGTCCGCGACCGGCGGGCACCTGGGCCCCAACCTCGGCGTCGTGGAACTGACCATGGCGCTGCACCGCGTCTTCGATTCGCCGACGGACCCCATCATCTTCGACACCGGACACCAGGCCTACGTGCACAAGATGCTCACCGGCCGCACCGGCGACTTCGACACGCTGCGCCAGAAGGACGGCCTGTCCGGGTACCCGTGCCGGGCCGAGAGCCCGCACGACTGGACCGAGTCGTCGCACGCCTCCGCCGCGCTGTCCACGGCCGACGGCCTGGCCAAGGGCTTCTCCATCCGCGGCGAGCACCACCGCCACGTCGTCGCCGTCGTCGGCGATGGCGCGCTGACCGGCGGCATGTGCTGGGAGGCGCTGAACAACATCGCGGCCGGCAAGGACCGGTCCGTGGTCATCGTGGTCAACGACAACGGCCGCAGCTACTCGCCGACCATCGGCGGCCTCGCCGAGAACCTCGCGGCGCTCGCGCTGCAGCCCGCGTACGACATGGTCATGCGCCAGGGCAAGTCCGGCCTGCAGCGGATGGGCCCGGCCGGGGATTTCGTCGCCCGCATCGTCTACGGGGCGAAGGAGGGCCTGAAGTCGACGGTCATGCCGCACGAGATGTTCTCCGACCTCGGCATCAAGTACATGGGCCCCGTCGACGGCCACAACATCCGCTCGCTGGAGAACGCCCTGCGCCACGCCCGCGACTTCGGCGGCCCCGTCATCGTCCACGCCAAGACGAACAAGGGCCGCGGCTTCGCGCCCGCCGAGGAGAACGAGGCCGACCAGATGCACGCCACCGGCGTCATCGACCCGATCACCGGCGAGCCCAAGTCGAGCCCGGTGCGCGACTGGACCTCGGTTTTCGCGGACGAGCTGGTCACCATCGGCGGCGAGCGCGAGGACGTCGCCGCCATCACCGCCGCGATGGCCGGCCCGACCGGGCTGGTGAAGTTCGGCAAGGCGCACCCCGACCGCTTCTTCGACGTCGGCATCGCCGAGCAGCACGCCGTGGCGTCGGCCTCGGGCCTGGCGCTGGCGGGCATGCACCCCGTCGTGGCCGTCTACTCGACGTTCCTCAACCGCGCCTTCGACCAGCTGCTCATGGACGTCGCGCTGCTCAAGCTGCCGGTCACGCTCGTGCTCGACCGCGCCGGCATCACGGGCTCCGATGGCGCCAGCCACAACGGCGTGTGGGACATGGCGCTGACGTCGATCGTCCCGGGCATCCGCGTCGCCGCCCCGCGCGACGGCGCCCGCCTGGTGGAGGAACTGCGGGAGGCTCTGGACGTCAAGGACGGCCCGACCGTCGTCCGCTTCCCCAAGGGCAAGGTCGTCGATGACGTCGAGGCTGTCGAGCGCACCGCCGACGGCGTCGACGTGCTGCACCGCACCCGCGAGGACGGCGGGGACGTCCTCATCGTGTCCGTCGGCGCCTTCGCCGGCGCGGCACTCGGCGCCGCCCGCGCGCTGGAGGACGAGGGCATCGACGTCACCGTGGTGGACCCCCGCTGGGTCGCGCCGATTCCGGGCGACGTCGTGGCCATGGTCGAGCGCCACGATCTGGTCGTCGTCGTCGAGGACGGCGTCGTCCACGGCGGCGTCGGCTCGCTGCTCGGCGATGTGCTCCGCGCCTCCGCCATCGACGTGCCCATGCGCCAGTGCGCGGTGCCCCAGAAGTTCCTGGACCACGCCTCGCGCGGCCAGATACTGGAGGAGCTCGGCCTGACCGCCGACGCCATCGCCGGCGACGTGTCGGAGTGGTGGGCGGACATCAACCGCGACTAGTTCTCGCGGCCCCGGCCGGGCCTCGTTCCGGCGGGACCTCTGTCGGGCAGGGGCGGGCACGGGCGGGCGCGGTCGACCCCGACCGGGCCTCGTTCCGGCGGGACCTCAGCCGAGCGGCTGCCTGCGGGGCAGGAGCACCGCCTCGGAGACCAGGCCCGCCATCAGATCGACCTGCCACGGCCGCGCGCCCATCCCGGCGAGCATGCCGCGGACCTCGCCGTCGGTGGCGGGTACGTCGCCGCCGCCCGCGCCGGACATGGTCCACGCGACGTCGCGGAGGTCCGAAGGGCGGAAGAGGGTTTCCGGCGCGATGGCCAGGTCCTCCGCGAGCAGTTCGTGACCGTCCTTGAGCCGCTCGAGCACGGCCGCGGCCTCGGGGGCGCGGTCTTCCCAGGTGCGGTGGTGGGGACGGGAGGAGCCCGAATTCCGTTCGCGCGCGGGCCACGAGTCGCGGGGCAGTTCCAGCGCGGAGCGGAGCTCGCGCATCCACAGTTTCGACGCGCCCCGGCGCCTGCGGGGGAACCCCTTGAGCGCCGCCAGGTCGGCTTCGGTGCGCGGCAGCTTCTCGGCGATCGACGCCAACACGTCATGCGGAAGCACGGTGACGGGGGAGACGTCGCGCTCCCGCGCCATCCGGTCCCGGGCCAGCCACAGTTCGCGGCCGGCCACGAGCTGTTCGGGCCGCTTCAGCTTGCCGACGCCTTTCATCGAGCGCCACTTCTCCCCGTCGGGCACGGCGTTCTTTCCGGGAGCGTGCGCGGCACGGACGGCCTCCGACTCCTGGCGCAGCCATTCGATTCGGTCGAGTTCGGCGAGGGCGGCGGACAATGCGTCGGAAAGCTCCACGAGCAGTTCCACGTCCAATGCCGCGTAGTCGAGCCATTCCGCGGGCAGGGGGCGCAGCGACCAGTCCTCGCGGCCGTGGCCCTTGGCCAGCGTGACGCCGAGCAGCTCCTCGGTCATGGCGGCGAGGTTGACTTTCGGCAGGCCCAGCAGACGGCCGGCGATTTCCGTGTCCACGAGGGTGTGCGGGTGCAGCCCGAGATCCGACAGGCAGGGCAGGTCCGACACGGCGGCGTGGACGACCCAGTCCAGCGGGTTGAGGAACTCCGCCAACCTGGACTCGGCGATGGAACCGGGGACGGTCTCGGGGTCGATGAGGATGGTGCCGGCGCCTTCGCGGCGCAGCTGGATCAGGAAGGCTCGGTCGTCGTACCGGTAGGCCGACGCACGTTCGGTGTCCACGGCGAGCGGACCGGTGCCGGAGGCCAGAAGCCGCCCCGCATCCGCGATTTCATCGGCCGTCACGAGAACGTCCGGCGTTCCGTCGCGGGGGGATAGCAAAGCTGCGCACATGGGATCGAGCTTATCCCCGTGGTCGCGGGGCCGGAGCTTTTGCGGGCGGAAGGACGTCGGTGCTGGTCGCAGTCGAACGGTGATACCCGTTTATGTGGGCCAAACCTAACATGTGTTAGCGTGGCCTAAGGCCCGGAGGGAAGCAATGCATCCCTCGGGGCCACTGCAATGCATGTCCCAGATGAGATGGGGCGCGTGCGGCCGGTGCCGCATCCGCCCGAGACGACGAGGAGAAACCCTCTTGATCACCACGCTCCGCCGCCGCACTGTGGCCGTGGCCGCCGCCGCGGCCCTGACCCTCGGCCTCGTCGCCTGCTCCGGCGACTCCGACAAGACCGATGCCGCCGGCGACAACGGCGCGACCGCAACCGTGAAGATCGAGGACAATTTCGGCACGCAGACCGTGAAGGTCCCCGCCGAAAAGGTCGTCGCCACGGACAACCGCGTTTTCCGCACCCTGGAGGACTGGGGCATCGAGCTGGCGGCCGCGCCGGTCAACCTCATGCCGAAGACCCTCGGGTACAAGACCGACGACTCCATCGTGAACCTGGGTTCCCATCGCGAGCCGGACCTCGAGGCGGTCGTCGCGGCCCAGCCGGACCTCATCATCAACGGCCAGCGCTTCGCCAAGTACGGCGAGGACTTCAAGAAGCTGGCCCCGGAGGCCGCCATCGTCGACCTCACCCCGCGCGAGGACAAGCCCTTCGACGAGGAGCTGCGCCGCCAGACCACCGCCCTCGGCGAGATGTTCGGCAAGCAGGACGAGGCCGAGAAGCTCATCGGCGAGTTCGACAAGTCCATCGAGCGGGCGAAGGCCGCCTACGACAAGAAGGACAAGGTGATGGGCGTCATCACCTCCGGCGGCAACATCAACTACGCCGCCCCCGGCTCCGGCCGTTCCGTCGGCCCGGCCTTCAGCATCCTGGGCCTGACCCCGGCGCTGAAGGTCGACAACGCCTCCACCGACCACGAGGGCGACGACATCTCCGTCGAGGCCATCGCCGACTCCAACCCGGATCTGATGCTGGTCATGGACCGCGACGCCTCGGTGGCCGCGAACAAGGGCGAGTCGTACACCCCGGCCAACGAGCTGATCGCAGGTTCCGCCGCGCTGAAGAACGTCAACGCCGTCAAGAACGACCGCATCGTCTACATGCCCCAGTTCACCTACCTGGACGAGGGCATCCAGACCTACACCGAGTTCTTCAACTCCCTGGCCGACGCCCTGGAGAAGAAGTAGCCCCGCGGCACGCGGAGCACCCGAAGCACGCGGATCATCCGCAGCACCAGGATCACCCGCAGCACCCGCAACACGAGAGACCGTGAGCGCATGACAGCCCCCAGCACACGCACCGACGCCGCCCCGGCGGCCGACCCCGCGGCAGAAGACCGGGCCGACCCCGCGGCCGCACCCGCCGCCGCGAAGGGCCGCCTGTTCACGTGGCCGCTCCTCATCGGCGCGGCCATCACGGCGGCGCTCGTCGCGTCGTCGCTGTTCATCGGCGTCTACGACATCTTCGGCGCCGACGACGGCGCCGAGATGTTCGGCATCACCCGCGTCCCGCGCACCATCGCGCTGGTCCTCGCCGGGGCGGCGATGTCGATGTGCGGGCTGGTCATGCAGCTGCTCACGCAGAACCGCTTCGTGGAGCCGACCACCACCGGCACCACGGAGTGGGCGGGGCTGGGCCTGCTGCTGGTCATGATCGTCGCCCCCGAGTCGTCGATCCTGGTGAAGATGACCGCCGCCGTCGTCGCCGCCTTCCTGGGCACGATGGTCTTCTTCGCCTTCCTGCGCCGGGTGACCCTGCGTTCGTCGGTCATCGTGCCCATCGTCGGCATGATGCTCGCCGCGGTCGTCGGCGCAATCTCCAGCTACATCGCGCTGTCCACGAACATGCTGCAGAGCCTGGGCATTTGGTTCGCGGGCTCGTTCACGTCGGTGCTCAAGGGCCAGTACGAGCCCCTGTGGTTCGTCGCGGTGGTCGTCGTCCTGGTCTTCCTCGTCGCCGACCGCTTCACGGTGGCCGGCCTCGGCGAGGAGATCGCCACCAACGTGGGGCTGAATTACCGCCGCATCGTCTTCATCGGCACGGGGCTGATCGCCATCGCCACGGGCATCGTCACCGTGGTCGTCGGCAACCTTCCCTTCCTGGGGTTGATCGTGCCCAACATCGTCTCCATGTTCCGCGGCGACGACCTCCGGTCGAATCTGCCGTGGGTGTGCCTGGTCGGCATTTCCGTGGTGACGGTCTGCGACATCATCAGCCGCATCATCATCCGCCCGTTCGAGATCCCGGTGTCGACCATCCTCGCGGTCGTCGGCGCCGTCGTCTTCATCACCCTGCTGCTGCGCGGGCGCCGGCGCGCCTGAGTCGCCGGCGACGAGAGGAGCGAACCATGAGCACCGCCATCGACCGAACCACCCCCCGACTTCCGGACGGGGCACTGGCCGAGCTGTCCGGGGCGACGGGCGTCGGCCGCACCGGGGACCCGACGGGGCAGCGTCCGGGCACCGCGCCGTTGCCGACCGCACGCGCCCGCAGGCGGTACCGGGTCATCTTCGCCGTGCTGCTCGTCCTCGCGGCGGGCTTTGCGACGGCCACCCTGGCGTGGGACAACCCCATGCCCTTCGGCTCCCGGGGCTTCCTGCTCATCGCCGAGATGCGCGCCAGCAATCTGGCGGTGATGGCCGTCGTCGCGTTCTGCCAGGCCACGGCCACGATCGCGTTCCAGACGGTGACGCACAACCGGATCCTGACCCCGTCGATCATGGGCTTCGAGTCCCTCTACACGGTCATCCAGACCGCGGCGGTGTTCTTCCTGGGCGCCGCCGGAGTCGTCGCGGTCACCGGAACCCCGCAGTTCCTGGGGCAGGTCGCGATCATGGTGGCGTTCTCGGCGATCCTCTACGGCTGGCTGTTCGGCGGGCGATTCGGCAATCTGCAGATCATGCTGCTGGTCGGCATCATCCTCGGCGGCGGCCTGGGCGCGCTGTCCACGGTGATGCAGCGCATGATGACGCCCAGCGACTTCGACGTGCTCACCGCGCGGCTGATCGGGTCGATCGCCAACGCCGACACCGACTACCTGCTGGTGAGCCTGCCGATTGTCGCCTTCGCCGGGGGAGTGCTGTGGCTGTGCTCGACGAAGCTCAACGTCCTCGGGCTCGGCCGCGAGACCGCCGCGAACCTGGGCCTCGACCACAAGAAGGACACCATCGTCGTCCTGGTCATGGTCTCGATGCTCATGGCCGTGTCCACCGCCATGGTCGGCCCGATGACGTTCCTCGGCTTCCTGGTGGCCATGATCGCCTACCAGCTCGCCGACACGTACGACCACCGGCACGTGTTCCCGATCGCCTGGCTGACCGGTTTCACGGTGCTGTGCGGCTCGTATTTCGTGCTCAAGAACTTCTTCTACGCGGAAGGGTCGGTCGGCATCATCATCGAGATCGTCGGCGGCACGTTCTTCCTCATCCACATTCTGCGAAAGGGGCGCCTGTGATCACGCTGACCAACGTCGCCAAGCATTACGACGACGAGGTTTCCATCGGCCCGGTGGATCTGACTATCCCCGCCGGGGGAGTCACGGCCCTCGTCGGCCCCAACGGCGCCGGCAAGTCGACGCTGCTGACCATGATCGGCCGCCTCGTGGGCATGGACGAGGGCAGCATCGAGGTCGCCGGCTACGACGTCACGTCGACGAAGTCGGCGGACCTGGCGAAGATCGTGTCCATCCTGCGGCAGGAGAACCACTTCGTCACGCGGCTGACCGTCCGGCAGCTCGTGGGGTTCGGCCGCTTCCCGTACTCGAAGGGGCGGATCACGCGGGAGGACGAGGAGATCATCACCCGGTCCATCGACTTCCTGGGCCTCACCGACCTAGAGGGCCGCTACCTGGACGAACTGTCCGGCGGGCAGCGCCAGCGCGCCTACGTGGCGATGGTGCTCGCCCAGGACACCGACTACATCCTCCTCGACGAGCCGCTGAACAACCTGGACATGCGTCACTCGGTGCAGATGATGCAGCACCTGCGCCGGGCCGCGATGGAACTCGGCCGCACGGTGGTCATCGTGCTCCACGACATCAACTTCGCCGGCCACTACGCCGACCGGATCTGCGCGGCGAAGGACGGCGGCATCGTCCACTTCGGCACGCCGGAGGAGATCATGCGCGACGACATACTCACCGAGGTCTTCGACACCCCGGTCGAGGTCGTCGACGGCCCGCGCGGGCGCCTGGCCGTCTACTACTGAGCCGGGACGGCGCCGCTCGCGGTCGGGGCCATCGCGCGTCCCGCCGCCGGAGATGAAGCTACTGGCGGGAAAGCTCGGACACGCCCTCCGGCGGGAGGCCGGCGACGTTGGCCAGCACGCGGGAGAACGCCTCGACGTGCGGCGACAGATCGAGGTCGGAGGCGGTCCACGAGGCGCGCATCTCCAGCTGGAAAGCCTCGGGCGGGCCGCCGATTTCGCCGTACCGAACAGAATTCGTGGTGGTGACGGTGCCGCCCAGGTTGCTGAAGCCGGCGCCGCAGTCCTCGAATCCCTCCGTCAGCCACTGCCACGCCACCTGGGGCAGCAGCGGGTCGGAGGCGACGTCGGCGTCCATGTCGGCCTGGATGTAGGCGACCAATCGCATCGACCCGGACCACGATTCTTCCGCGCGGGGGTCGTGGAGGAGGATCAGGCGGCCGAAGGCGTCGCCTTCCGACGTCTCGGGGACGAGCTCGGTTTCCGGGTGGAGCACCTCCAGGCCGACCGCGTGGCTGAACGGCGCCAGCTTCTTCGGGGGCCTGATGTCGCCCAGCGAAATCTCGGCGCGCACGTGCGCCGCATGCATCGACTCGACGGCGTCGCGGAAAGGCTGCGGTGCGGATTCGGTGGCGGTCACGGTGCTTGAATCTAATGCGGTCCAACGCGCGCGCAGTGGAGGCGCGCCGCGAAGGGGGCGGCGGTGTCGCCGATGCCGGATGGGGCATGATGGTGGCATGTCTAATCGCCGTATGTTGTCCGACGCCCCGTTGCTGGAGGCCGCCGCCGGGCGCACCCCGTCCCGTCGGCCGGTGTGGTTCATGCGCCAGGCCGGACGTTCCCTGCCCGAGTACCGCGAGATCCGCAAGGACGTCGGGATGCTGGAGTCCTGCTTCAATCCGGAGCTGCTGGCGGAGATCACCATGCAACCGGTGCGCCGCCACGACGTCGACGCGGCGATCCTGTTCTCCGACATCGTCGTTCCCGTGAAGGCCGCGGGCGTGGACCTGGACATCGTCGCCGGGCGCGGCCCGGTCGTCGCCGAGCCGATCCGCACCGCCTCGGACATCGACCGCCTGCCGGAGCTGGACCCCGACACGCTGCGGCCGGTGACGGAGGGCATCGGGCTCATCCTCGACGAGCTCACCGATCGCCAGGCGCTCATCGGCTTCGCCGGCGCGCCGTTCACGCTCGCGTCCTACCTCGTGGAGGGCGGCCCGTCGCGCAACCACGAGCGCACCAAGGCGCTCATGCATTCCGAGCCGGAGCTGTGGGACAAGCTGATGCGCCGCATCACGCCGATCGTCACCGGTTTCCTGCGCGCCCAGATCGACGCGGGCATCGACGCGCTGCAGCTGTTCGACTCGTGGGCCGGGTTCCTCACCGAGCGCGATTACCGTCGCCACGTGCTGCCGCACTCGCGGGCGATCTTCGACGAGGTCGCCGACGCCGGCATCCCGCGCATCCACTTCGGCGTGGGCACCGGCGAGCTGCTGGGCGCCATGGCCGAGGCCGGGTCCGAGGTCGTGGGCGTCGATTGGCGCGTTCCGCTCGACGCGGCCGCGCAGCGCATCTCCGGCGCCCTCGCCGACGCCGATCCCGCGGGCGACCGCGCGAACCATGCCTGCGTGCTGCAGGGCAACCTGGACCCGGCGATGTTCTTCGCCGGCGACGCGGCCATCGAGGCGGAGGTGCGGCGCATCTGCGGCGAGGCCGACCGCGCCATCGAGCGCGGCACCGCCCGCGGGCACATCTTCAACCTGGGCCACGGCGTGCCGCCGAACACCGATGCCGACGCCATCACGCGCACCGTGAAGATGGTGCACGAGCTGTGATCGCGCAACCGCCGACCGTCGTCGTCGCGGGTGCCGGCCTCACCGGCCTCGTCGCCGCCCACCAGCTGCGCCGGGGCCTCGGCCCGGCCGCCCGCATCATCGTCGCCGATCCGGATGACCGTGTGGGCGGCAAGCTGCGCACCGTCGACACGGACGAGGGCCCGATCGAGGTGGGCGCCGAGGCGTACCTTGGCTTCCGCGCCGACGCCACCGACTTCTTCGAGGCGCTCGGCCTGGGCGACCAGCTCGTCGAGCCGTCGGGCATGCCGTCGACCATCTTCGCCGCCGGCGAGTTGCGGGCCATGCCGCGCACCACGGTCATGGGCGTGCCGGCGTCGTCGCGGGGCCTGGAGGGCCTGCTTTCCGACGACACCTGCGCCCGCATCGACGCGGAAGGCGATCCCGCGGCCACCGCGCCGCTGCACTGGGTCCACGGCGATGACGTGAACCTGGGGCAGCTCGTGGAATCCCGACTGGGCCGCGAGGTCGTCGACCATCTGGTGTCGCCGCTGCTCGGCGGCGTGTACTCGTGCCTCGCCGACGACCTCGGCCTGCGCGCCACCGTGCCCCAGCTGGCGGGCGCGCTCGACGCCATGACGGCGGTGGGCGAGCCGGTGAGCCTGACGGCGGCGGCGCAGCGCGTGCTCGACCAGCGCGCGGAGGTCAACGAGGCGCGGCTGGCGTCGGGCGCCGTGTCCGCGCCGATCTTCCGCACGTTCCGCAACGGGTACCGGAAGGTCTACGACGCGCTCGTGGAGCAGGCGGCGCCGGAGCTGGTGCTGGGCGCGGGCGTCGAAAAGCTCTCCGACGCCGACGGCGGGAGGCAGGTGACCCTGTCCGACGGGCGCGTGCTGCACGCCGACGCCGTCGTGCTGGCGGCCCCGGCGCCGGTCACCGGTGCGCTGCTCTCGGACATCGCCCCGGACGCCGCCGACATCATCGGCGGGATCGACCTGGCGTCGTCGGCGGTCGTGGCCATGCGCTTCGCCACCGACGAGGGGCTGCCGGAGTACTCGGGCATCCTCGTCGCAGCGGACGCGGGCATGGACGCCAAGGCGTTCACGTTCTCGTCGCGCAAGTGGCCGCACCTCGGCGAGCGCGGTGGCGCGATCGTCCGCGGGTCCTTCGGCCGATTCGGCGACGACTCGCTGGTGAAGCTGTCCGACGGGGAGCTCACGGCCAAGGCGCTGGCCGACCTGGAGACCCTGACGGGTTTCGCCGCCGAACCGGCGGAGGTCATCGTGCAGCGCTGGTGGGGCGGCATCCCGCGATACGGCGTCGGCCACGGGGATCTCATGCGGTTCGCGGATGCGGCCCTCGACGACGTGCCGCGCGTCGCCGCCGCCGGAGCGTGGCACCGCGGCCCCGGCATCCCGGCGTGCCTGGCCGACGCGAAGGCCGCGGCGGCGAAGGTCATCCGCGATCTGGCCTGAGCCGGAAAACGCCCGGTCCGCGTGCGCGGGTAGCCTGTATCGCGGTGCCGCCGCAGCCCCGGAGGAACCGGCCCAGGCCGGTTCCGCCCCGATCCACCGAAGTTTCACCCGGTTCGGACCGGTCCCACCCGGTTCGGGCCAAACACATTCAGTTCCAACCAGATCCACCCAGATCCAACCCAGTTGGACCGATTCAAGGAGACGGCCGTTCCATGGCGAAGCTCGACTACAAGAAGCTCAACGACACCATCCGCTACACCATGTGGTCCACGTTCAAGGTGACCCCGGGGGCGCTGGGCGACGACCGCGACGCGGCGGTCGCCGAGACCCGCGAGTTCCTCTCCCGCTACGAAGCCGATGACGTCGACCTGATCGTCCGGGGCTTCTACGACGTCTCGGGCATGCGCGCCGAGGCCGACTTCATGTTCTGGGTCCACGCCGAGAAGATGGAGGACATCCAGGCGTTCTACAACGCCTTCCTGCGCGAGACCCCGCTGGGCCGCGCGTCGACGCCGCACTGGTCGAACGCCGCGCTGCACCGTCCGGCGGAGTTCAACAAGTCGCACCTGCCGTCGTTCATCATGGGCGAGGAGCCGGGCCGCTGGATCGCCGTCTACCCGTTCGTGCGTTCCTACGACTGGTACCTGCTCGAGCCGGCTGACCGCCGCCGCATCCTGTCCGAGCATGGCCAGGCC
Organism: Corynebacterium halotolerans; assembly: GCF_001056295.1. Classification (GTDB taxonomy): domain Bacteria; phylum Actinomycetota; class Actinomycetes; order Mycobacteriales; family Mycobacteriaceae; genus Corynebacterium; species Corynebacterium hansenii. The sequence goes on along the minus strand of NZ_JVMD01000024.1, from coordinate 275,874 downwards.
GGCCGCGATTACCCGGACGTGCGCGCCAACACCGTGCCGGCGTTCGCGCTGGGCGACTACGAGTGGATCCTCGCCTTCGAGGGCCCCGAGCTCGACCGCATCGTCGATCTGATGTGGAAGATGCGCTACACCGAGGCCCGCCTGCACGTGCGCGAGGAAATCCCGTTCCACACGGGCCGCCGCGTCGACGACGTCGCGGAGATCATCAACGCGCTGCCGTAACCGCAGCTTCACGACGCCGACGCCCCCGCACCCGGTCATCGGGTGGCGGGGGCGTTGCCGTCGCAAAGCCGAAGGCCCTACGGGGAGACGGGCTTTTCCTCCAGGGTCAGGCAGATCGAGTTGATGCAGTAACGCTGGTCGGTCGGCGTGGGGTAGCCCTCGCCGGTGAAGACGTGGCCCAGGTGCGACGTGCACCGGGCGCAGAGGACCTCCGTGCGGCGCATGCCCAGGCTGTCGTCGACGCGTTCGATGACGGCGTCGCCGGCCAGGGGCGAGAAGAACGACGGCCAGCCGCAGTGCGAATGGAACTTCTCGGTAGAGCGGAACAGTTCGGCGCCGCAGGCGCGGCAGGAGTACACGCCCTCGGTTTCGGTGTCGGTGTACTCGCCGACGAACGGGGCCTCGGTGCCCGCTCGCCGCAGCACCCGGAATTCCTCGGGGTTCAGGCGGGCGCGCCACTCGTCGTCGGTGAGGTTCCAGTCGGAGGAATCCGCCGGGCCGGCGTGGGCGGAGGAAGAGCCGTCGTGCGTCATGCGTGCGTCCTTTCCGTCGGTCGTCCACCCCGTGCAACGCCGCCGGCCGCCGCGGATGTTCCCTCCGCCGCGCCGGACGCCCGGCCCCCGCCGGGGAAACCCCGGAAGAACGAGGACGCGTTCTTGCGGCCCAGCCAGTCGTAGCCCTCGGCGTGCTCCTCGATGGTCCACTTGATCAGCACCCCGAACATGGTCAGGCACAGCAGCATCCAGCCGATCCAGGCCATGACCTGGATCCACAGCTGGGAACCGACGGCGTAGTCGTCCATGTACCAGTTCAGGCTGAAGTAGAACATGGTCACCGCCAGGCCCGCCGGGACGTTGAGCACCACCGAGCGAGGGGCGTCGCCCTGCGCGTCCGGGGCGCCGAAGATGCCGTGGAAGACGCCGATGACCGTCGGCAGGATCAGCAGCGCGTAGTACTGCTGGCCAAGGGAACCGAGCAGCAGGACGCCGGTCATGAGCACGCCCGAGGTGGACAGCGCCCAGAAGATCTCGTCGCGCCACTGCCACCGCAGCAGCAGGATGAGCGCGAAGATCACCGGCGCGGCGAAGGCGATGAGCCACAGCTTGACCAGCAGATCCGGGGCGCCGAAGTAGAGCAGCTCGGCGGCGATGGACGCGTTGGCGTGGAGGCGGACCTCGCTCATGTACGGCAGAGTGCGGTTGAAGTAGGCCATGGGGTCCGCGGCCATGGGCCACGCGATGACGTTGAAGATCACCGGCATGGCGAACGCGATGACGATGGTCGACCAGTCCTTGCGCACGAACGCGAGGAACAGCAGCGGCGCGACGATCGGTTTGACCGTGATGGCCAGGCCGATGACCAGGCCCGCGAGGATCCTGCGGTCCCTCAGCAGCAGGATCATGAACAGCGTCTGCGCCAGCAGCAGCGTGCCGTTGACGTTGGCGAAGCGCAGCGTGCTGGTCACCGACTCGGTGAGGAACGCCAGCGAAATGGTCAGCGGCACGATCCAGCTGGTCAGCGGAACGCGGCACCACCGCAGCAGCAGCACGATGGCGATGATGATGCCCGCCGCCTGGGTGAAGATGAACAGGGCCCGGGCGAGGTCGTAATCGCCCAGCCACGTCACCGGCTGCAGCGCCAGCGTGCCGCCGGGGGAGTACAGGTAATGCGGGTCCACGTGGGCGTAGTTCGCGGTGTAGACGAGGTTGCCGTCGCTGAACCGGACCAGGGCACGCCAGACGGTGGTGAAGTCGTCGGTGCCGCCGCTTTGGTGGGGCAGCGCCCAGGCGCGGTGGATGATCAGGAGGATCGCCAGCGGCCACAGCATCGGGGCCACCATCCGCCGCGCACGGGCGCCGTAGATCGTCGTCGGGGAACTATTCACGGGTATGAAGCTACCCGGCGGCGCCCCGGGAATAGCGAACAAACAGGTGCGAGTCGGAGAACGCGGCCGCTTCGGCGCGGAAGGTCGCCGGCAGGGACGACGTTTCGCCGCCGTGCGCGGCATCCGCTTCTGCTTCTTGCCCCGCTTCTTCCCGCGACCCGAACGTGGCGGGCCCGTCGCCGACGAACACCGGCGACAGCGTCAGGAACACCCGGTCGACGGCGTCTGCCCGCAGGAAATCCCGGTAGACGCCGGGCCCGCCTTCCAGGGCGATGCGGCGGAACCCGAGCCGTCGCAAAGCCGCGAGCACCCGGTCGGGTTCGGTTCCGGGCAGGTCGATGAGTTCCGCGCCGGCCCGGGCGAGCGCTTCGCGCCGGCCCGGCTCGGCGTCCGCGCCGCCGATGATGATCGGCGGGTTGGCGGGATCGTCGAATAGCGCGGATTCGGGGTCGATGTCCAGCGTGCGGCTGAGCACCGCCAGGCGGGTCGGGGGAGCGGCGGGCCCGTAGCCCTCGGCGCGCACGGTGCCCGCGCCGACGAGCACGACGTCGGAGGCCGCGCGCAGCGACCGCAGGATCTCGGCGTCGGCCGGGTTGCCCAGGCCGCCGGATGCCCCGTCGATCGCCGCGCGCCCGTCCAGCGAGGTCACGGCGATCAGCGTCACCCCGTCGCGCGGGGCCACGAACTCGGTGTGGTCGTCGATGTCTCCCAGCCAGTCCATGGACGCCGAGCCTATGCACGGCGCGGCGACCCTGCCAACCTCCCGAGGCAAGGCCAGCCTTCTCAGTTAAGCCGAATAATCCTTGTTTGATTTATCCGCCTGCGCCTATCCTTGCGGCATGCGACTCAACGACAAGCTTGAAGCGGCCTTCAACGACCAGGTGACCCTGGAGATGCAGGCCTCCAACGTGTACCGCCAGCTGGCCATCGAGCTGGACCGCCTGGATCTCGGGGGCATGGCGCAGTGGATGCGCGCCCAGTCCGAGGAGGAGATCGTCCACGCGGAGAAGTTCATCGACCACCTCGCGGCCCGCGACAACCACGCCCGCATCGGCGCCATCGCCGCGCCGGAGGTGAAGGTGGAGAAGGCCATCGACGCCTTCCGCATCGCCCTCGAGCACGAGGAGCGCGTCTCGGCCTCCATCCGCGACCTGTGGAACCTCGCCGCCGACGAGCGCGACGTCGATTCCCGCCCGCTGCTCGACTTCTTCGTCAACGAGCAGATCGAGGAGGAGGACACCGTCCGCAACATCATCGGCCGCATCGAGCTGATCGGCGCCGACGGCCACGGCCTGCTGCGCATCGACGAGGAGCTCGGCGCGCGCCAGGAGGAGCTCAACGGCCAGGCCTAGGGGCCCGGGCCGGCGTTCCGGCGAACGTTTGCTTCACGACGCCCGCCACCGCATGTTCGATGCGGTGGCGGGCGTTTCGCGGTGCGAGGCATTGGCGTTTGATGAGGTGCCGTTTGACGAGGTGCCGTTCGACGCGGTGCCGTTTGATGGGCGCCGTTCGACGCCGCGGCGGGTTTTCCGCGCAACGCAAAACCCCGCCGGATCCGAAGATCCGGCGGGGAAGTGGAGCGGATGACGGGACTCGAACCCGCGACCCTCACCTTGGCAAGGTGATGCGCTACCAGCTGCGCTACATCCGCGTGAGGCACCAAGTGCCTTGGTGCGCGATACTGGGATCGAACCAGTGACCTCTTCCGTGTCAGGGAAGCGCTCTCCCGCTGAGCTAAACGCGCTTGTGCAAGAACTGCTTATGCAATTTGATGCGAGGTGGAAACGGGAATCGAACCCGTGTGCACGGCTTTGCAGGCCGTTGCCTCACCACTCGGCCATTCCACCGTGGCGTCGCCGCCTCTCGTGATTCACTCCGAAGTTATACCAGATGGCGTCTCTCCGGAGAAAATCCGAGCGGATGACGGGACTCGAACCCGCGACCCTCACCTTGGCAAGGTGATGCGCTACCAGCTGCGCTACATCCGCACTGCGTTCCGTTGCGCTTGCCCGGTTTCCCGTGCCCCGCTTGCGGTGCGAGAAGAACATTAGCGGGATTCGCGGAAAATCCACAAATCCCCTGGACGTGAGCCATTTCGGGTCGTCCCGGCGAGTGGGGCGCCCGGCCATGCCCGGTCATGTCCGGCAGCGGGCGCCGTCCAAGAGGGGCCAATGGTGGACGGGTCAAGAGTGGATGCCGGCGGTGCTCGTCGTCCGAAGGGGAGGGCGGGCGCCGGCCGCGGGCGCCGTCCGATGGGTCCGGCGAGTGGGGAGCCAGTGCCGGCTGTGAAGCGGGCCCGCCTCTCGCGGGGTGCGGATGGACGTCGGATGGGCCGGGCCGTCGTCACGCGAATGCCTTGCAAACGCCCGGTGAACTTGCGATTAGGCCACCGTTGGAAGGCGTGCTAACTTAATCACCCGTAAGCGGGACCGACTCCCGACTACGTGCAGTCCCATAGCTCAGCGGAAGAGCGTTCCGTTCACACCGGAAAGGTCGCTGGTTCGAACCCAGTTGGGACTACCGCAACCGCCGGAGGCCATGCCTCCGGCGGTTTTCGCATCCCCGGGGCCGTCCCGGAAGTAGCCGGGATCACCCTCGGGGTTATCGAAGTAAACGCATGGTCCGGGTACACTCGGGGGTATTCGTCGGGTTGTCAACGATCATTGCGGGAACCAATCGACCCACTGGTCCGACTACTCGTGTGGGCCGCATGAAAAACCGTGCGGTCCGCTGGGTTCCCGAGACAGATACGGCCGAGGCCGGCCATGGAGGACAATGCAGGTGAGCATGTGCAAGGGTTTCATCGGGCGGGCGGCCGTCGCCGCCGTGCTCGCAACGGGGCTGGCTTTCGCGCCCGCCCTGCAGGGGACCGAGCACGCTCCGGTCGCCCACGCGCATGACTCCGTCATTGCCTCCACGCCTGCCGACGGCCAGAACCTGGACGAGTTTCCCCGTCGCATCGAGATGACGTTTTCCGGCATCCCACGCGAGTCCTTCAACACGGTCGCCATCAGCAACGCGAACACGAAGGAAGTTCTGCTCACCGAGCAGCCGGAGCTCCGAGACCAGGTCATCTCCTTCGACATCCCAGAAACGTTGGATCCGGGGCCCGGCGCGTACATCGTCGGGTTCCAGATCACCTCGTCCGACGGGCACTCCACCCGCGGCAAACTGTCCTTCTCCGTCGGCGACCACCAGGTCGACGCAGGGGGAGGGTCGGACCTCGAAGAGGAAGAGGGCGTGCCCACCTGGGCGTGGGCCGCCGGCGGCGGCCTGCTCGCCATCATCCTCGCCGTCGTCGCCGGAGTGGCCGTCATTAACCGAAAGGCAGATTGATCACCATGAAGCTCCATCGCACCACCAAGGCCCTCGTCGCCGGCTCCGCCGCGATCGCCCTCGTCCTCGCGGGCTGCTCGACCGACGGTTCCAAGGACGCGGCCACCACCGACGCCAGCGCCACCACCACCGCCTCCGAGGGCACCAAGTCCGAGGCCGCGGCGCCCATCACCTTCGAGGACGCCTACATCAAGGAGAAGCCGGCCGACAAGGGCATGACCGGCGTCTTCGGCGTGCTCAAGAACAGCACCGACAAGGAGATCGAGGTCGTCGACTTCCGCGTCGAGGGTCTCAAGGAAGGCACCGTCTTCGAGCAGCACGCCACGAAGGACGGCAAGATGTTCAAGATCGAGGGCGGCCACAAGATCCCGGCCAAGGGCGAGCACGTCCTGGCCCCGGGCGATGACCACTTCATGATCATGAAGAACGATGAGGCCCTGGAGTCCGGCCAGCAGTTCACCGTCGTGCTGGAGCTGTCCGACGGCTCCACCCTGAAGCAGGACGTCGAGGTCCGCGTTCAGCCCGCGGGCGAAGAGGACTACGCCGGCGACGGCTCCCTGTCCAACCCGGGCATGAGCGACGACGGCGCCATGAAGAACATGAACAAGGAAGACGACAAGGAGCACGCCGGCCACTAAACCGGCTTGCGGGGCGGGCGTCCGGCCCCTTGGCCGGGCGGCCGCCCCTTTTCCTTTGCCCGGCGTCCGCCGCCTGCCGCTTTCTTCTTTTCCCGCCGGCGTCGCCGTTTCGCGACGGTTTTCCGGCTTCCCACCGACTCCCCGGCCGCCGATCGTCGGCCGCCGAATTTTTCATTCTTCCCGGGGCTTTCCCGTCCCCCCGAAAAGCCCCTTCCGCGCATCTCCGCCAGATCCAGAACCAGGAGTAACACCCGAATGAGCAGCAACCTGTCCCGCCGCCGATTCCTCACCGGACTCGGAGCGGGCGCCGGAGCCGGCGCGCTGGGCGTCGCAGCGGCCGGCAACGCCGGCGCGATCGGTCTCGAGCGCAAGTCCGACGAGCCGGAGCGTCCGCCGCTGCAGACGCAGACCGTCGAGTTCGACGGCGAGCACCAGGCGGGCATCGCCACTCCGGCGCAGGCGAACCTGTGGCTGATCGCCTTCGACGTCAAAAAGGACGTCAAGCGCGATCGGCTCCGCGGCCTCATGCGGGTCTGGACTCAGGATGCCCGGCGCATGGCGCAGGGCACGGCCCCGCGCTCCGACCTGGAGCCGGAGATGTACTCGGCGCCCGCGAATCTGACCATCACCTTCGGCATGGGCCCCGGGTTCTTCAAGGCCATCGACAAGGAGAGCGAGCGGCCCGACTGGCTCGCCCCGCTGCCGAAGTACCCGACCGATCAGCTCCGCGACGAATGGAACGACGGCGACCTGTGCCTGCAGGTCTGCTGCGATGATCCGCTGATGCTGTCGCACGCGGCGCGGTTCATGATCAAGAACGGCGCGCCCTACCTCGACGTGAAGTGGGTGCAGGTGGGCTTCCTCAACGCCAAGGGGGCGAAGAAGCCCACCGCCACGCCGCGCAACCGCTTCGGCCAGCTCGACGGCACGGTCAATCCCCGGGAGGAGCAGGACTTCGATCGCCAGGTGTGGATCGACTCCGGCCCGGACTGGCTGCGCGGGGGCTCGGCGATGGTCGTGCGCCGCATCGACATGGACATCGACGGCTGGGACATCCTCGACCGCCCCAGCCGCGAGGAAGTCGTCGGCCGCAAGCTCGACACCGGCGCCCCGCTGGGCAAGGAAAACGAGTTCGACCCCGTCGACCTCGACGCGACCGACGAGTACGGGCTGCCCATGATCGACCGCAACAGCCACGTCGCGCGCTCCATGCCGCCCAAGGAGTTCCCGAACCAGAAGCTCCTGCGCCGGGTCTACAACTTCGACCTCCCGCCGGAGCCCGACGGCCGCTTCACCTCGAACACCGGGCTGGTCTTCATCTGCTTCCAGAAGAACCCGCTGGAGCAGTTCGATCCGATCCAGAAGCGGCTCGCCGAGGCGGACCGCCTCAACGAGTGGATTTTCCACGTCGGTTCCGCCGTCTTCGCCATCCCGCGCGGCACCTCCGGCGACGAGTACTGGGCGCAGGACCTCCTGGAGGACTGACCCGGCCGGGGACGCTAAGGTTGTGGGGTCCGCGGGAGTCGCCAGGTATGCGATGCCCGCCCGATTCCGGAAAAGGAGCCACGCCAGCCGTGTCCGAACCCATCACCGTCCCCGCCCCGTTCACCGTCCCCGCAGGTGTCGCCGCCGGCGTCGCCATGCGGGATCTGGGTTACCCGAACAAGGGTCCCGACGCCATCGTCTGCGTCCGCGACCCGCAGGGTGACCTTCGAGACCTGTCCTACGTTCCGGAGACCGACGAAACCGTCGAGCCCGTCGCCGCGAACACCGAGGACGGCCGCGGGGTCATCCGCCACTCGACCACCCACGTCCTGGCGCAGGCCGTGCAGGCGGAGTTCCCCGGCACCAAGCTGGGCATCGGTCCGGCCATCGAGGGCGGCTTCTACTACGACTTCGACGTCGCGGAGCCGTTCACGCCCGAGGATCTCAAGCGCATCGAGAAGCGCATGAAGAAGATCATCAAGTCGGGCCAGAAGTTCGAGCGCTTCGTCTTCGAATCGCCCGAGCGCGCGTCCGAGGAGCTGGCGGCCGAGCCGTACAAGCTCGAGCTGATCGCCGACAAGTCCTCCGGCGACATCGACGCCAACGAGGACGCGACCGTCGACGTCGGCGGCAACGAGCTGACCGGGTACCGCAACGTCAACCCCCGCACGGGCGAAACCGAGTGGTTCGACCTGTGCCGCGGCCCGCACGTGCCCACCACCCGCTACATCCCGGCGTTCACCCTGACCCGGTCGTCGGCGGCCTACTGGCGCGGCGACCAGTCCAATGCCGGGCTGCAGCGCATCTACGGCACCGCCTGGGAATCCCGGGAAGCCATGGACGAGTACCTGGACATGCTGCTGGAGGCCGAGAAGCGCGACCACCGCCGCCTCGGCGCGGAGCTGGACCTGTTCAGCTTCCCCGACGAGATCGGCTCGGGCCTGCCGGTGTTCCACATCAAGGGCGGCATCATCCGCAACGAGATGGAGCAGCACTCGCGCCGCCGCCACCTGGAGGCCGGGTACGACTTCGTCAACACCCCGCACGTGACCAAGGGCGACCTGTTCGAGCAGTCCGGCCACCTGGGCTTCTACAAGGAGGGCATGTTCCCCCCGATGCAGCTCGACGGCGAGTACGACGCCGACGGCAACTGCACGAAGCAGCCGCAGGACTACTACGTCAAGCCGATGAACTGCCCGATGCACAACCTCGTGTTCGGGTCGCGCGGCCGCTCCTACCGCGAGCTGCCCATCCGCATGTTCGAGTTCGGCACGGTGTACCGCTACGAGAAGTCGGGCGTCGTCCACGGCCTGACCCGCGCCCGCGGCTTCACGCAGGACGACGCGCACATCTACTGCACCGACGAGCAGCTCGAGTCCGAGCTCACCGACGTCCTGGACTTCATCATCTCGCTGCTGAAGGACTACGGCCTCGACGACTTCTACCTGGAGCTGTCGACGAAGGACGAGAAGAAGTTCGTCGGCTCCGACGAGATCTGGGAGCGCTCCACGGCGATCCTGCAGCGCGTCGCCGACGCCTCCGGCCTCGACCTGGTGCCCGACCCGGGCGGCGCCGCGTTCTACGGCCCGAAGATCTCCGTCCAGGCCCGCGACGCCATCGGCCGCACCTGGCAGATGTCCACCGTCCAGCTCGACTTCAACATGCCCGAGCGCATGAACCTGGAGTACACGGCGTCGGACGGCTCGAAGAAGCGCCCGATCATGATCCACCGCGCGCTCTTCGGCTCGATCGAGCGCTTCTTCGGCGTGCTGCTGGAGCATTACGCGGGCGCGTTCCCGGCGTGGTTGGCCCCGGTGCAGGTCGTGGGCATCCCGGTCGCCGACGACTGCATCCCGCACCTGGAGGCCTTCGCCAAGGAACTGAAGTCCCGCGGGCTGCGCGCCAACGTCGACGTCTCCGACGACCGCATGCAGAAGAAGATCCGCAACCACACGCAGGCGAAGGTGCCGTTCATGGTCCTCGCGGGCGCGCGCGACGTGGAGGCCGACGCGGTGTCGTTCCGTTTCCTCGACGGCTCCCAGATCAACGGCGTGCCGGTGGCCGAGGCCGCCGACCTCGTCGCCGGCTGGGTCGCGGAGCGGATCAACGATCAGCCAGACGGTGAGAACATTGCTTCGCGACGCTGACGGGAACCCCGGCGACGCCATGGTCGACCGGGGCGCCGGCGAACCCGACCGCCTGGAGCGCCTGTGGGCCCCGTACCGGATGCACTACATCACGGACAACGGAGCCGCGAAGGACGAGGGCGGTGACGGGGAGGCGGGGCCGTCGTCAAGCGGGTCCCGTTCCCGCAACCCGTTCGTCGACCTGCCCGACCGCTCGGACGAGGACGCGCTGATCGTGGCGCGCGGCGAATTGGTCTACTGCGTGCTCAATCTCTACCCGTACAATGCCGGGCATCTCATGGTCGTGCCGTACCGCCAGGTCGCGAACCTGGAGGACCTCACCGACGAGGAGATGGCGGAGCTGATGGCCTTCGGCCAGCGGGCGATCCGCACCCTGAAGAAGGTGTCGCGGCCGCACGCGCTCAACGTCGGCTTCAACCTCGGGCGTGCGTCCGGCGGGTCGGTGGGGGAACATCTGCACATGCACGTCGTGCCCCGGTGGTCCGGCGACTCCAACTTCATGACCGTCATCGACGGCGTGAAGGTGCTTCCGCAGATGCTCCGCGACACCCGCGCCATCCTGGCGGAAGCCTGGTAAGACCCCGAACCCCCCGAGGACCAACCGAGAGGACCCCGATGCTCAGCGTCCACGGCCGCAGGCCCATCGCTCCAGTCGTCGAGCCGATCGCGCGCGCGCTGAACTCGATGGGCGTGTCGCCCAATGTGATGACGGTGTTCGGGACGGTCGCGGCGATCGCGATTTCGGTGACGCTGATCCCCACGGGGCACCTGTTCGCCGCTGCCGTGCTGACGGGCCTCTTCGCCGCGTTCGATCTGCTGGACGGCACCATGGCGCGGCTGCGCGGCGGGGGCACGCGGTTCGGCGCGGTGCTCGACGCCAGCTGCGACCGCATCACCGACGGCGCGCTGTTCGGCGCGATCCTGTGGTGGGTCATGCATTCGCACGGGGCACCGGGCCACCTCTTCGTCGCGGTGGTCGTCTCGCTGGTCGCCGGGCAGGTCACGTCGTACGTCAAGGCCCGCGCGGAGGCGTCGGGCTTCAAGGTCGTCGGCGGCCTGGTGGAACGGCCGGAGCGTCTGATCCTCGCGCTCGTGGGCATCGGGCTGGAGGGCCTCGGCGTGCCGTGGGCCATCGAGATCGCCATGTGGGCGCTGGCCGCCGGGTCGGTGTTCACGGTGGTCCAGCGCCTGGTCATGGTCGGCCGCGGCCCCGGCGCCGGAGACACCATCGCCCCGCCGGCCGGCGTCGACGACCAGCCGGCCGGGGAGCGCGCATGAGGTTCCCCCGCACCCGGGAGGATCTGGCCGCGCTCGGCTACCTCGCCGGCTGGAAGATCGCGGGCAAGCTGCCCGAACGGCCGGTGCTGTGGGCGGCGAGGAAAGCGGCCGACCGCTTTTCCGGCGATGGCGAGGGCCCCGCGCAGCTGCGCGCGAACCTCGCGCGGGTGACCGGGCTGCCCGCCGCCGAGGTGCCGGACGCGCTGGTGCGGGAGTCGATGCGCAGCTACATGCGCTATTGGGTGGAGGCCTTCCGCCTGCCGACCATCGCCGGCCCGAAACTCGCCGACCGCGTCGGAGAGATGATCCGCGGCCGCCACCTGCTCGAGGAATCCGCCGCCGCCGGTCGCGGCGTCATCCTGCTGGTCACCCATTCCGGCAATTGGGACATGGCGGGCATGTGGGTCGCGCACCGCTTCGGCGGTTTCACCACGGTCGCCGAGCGCCTGCGGCCGGAGGAGCTTTACGACGCCTTCGTTGAGTACCGGGAGAGCCTCGGGTTCGAGATCCTGCCCCTGACCGGCGGGGAGCCGCCGATGGCGGGATTGCGGGCGAGGTTGGACGACGGCGGGATCATCGCGCTGGTCGGCGAACGCGACTTCGGCGGCCGCGGGGCGGAAGTCGACTTCTTCGGCGAGAAGACCGTCATGCCCATCGGCGCCGCGCAGCTGGCCCGCGACACCGGCGCCGCCCTCCACGTGGCGGGCCTGTGGTTCGACGGCGACGAGTGGGGCCTGAAGGTGCATCCCGCCGTCGCCGCCGAGGGCCGCGAGATCGGCGACATCGTGCAGGAATGCGCGACGCTGATGGAATCCGACATCGCCGCGCACCCCGCCGATTGGCACATGCTGCAGCCCCTGTGGCGGGCGGACCGGGAAGCGCGGCGGCGTCGTAAAGCGGAGGCGCGGGAGCGCCGCGGGGCGACCGGCCGGGCGGGGGACTGAGCCATGCGCATCGGAATGGTCTGCCCGTACTCCTTCGACGTGCCCGGCGGCGTGCAGGCGCACGCCGTGGACCTGTGCGAGGAATTCCGCGCGCGGGGGCACGAGGTCAGCCTGATCGGGCCCGCCGGCCCCGCGGCCGACGTGCCCGATTTCGTGGTGCGCGGTGGCCGGGCCATCCCCATCCCGTACAACGGATCGGTGGCGCGGCTGGCGTTCGGCCCGGTGACGGCGCGGAAGGTGCGCCGGTGGATCGCGGAGGGCGATTTCGACGTCCTGCACATCCACGAGCCGAACTCGCCGAGCTACTCCATGTTGGCCGTGCGCGCGGCGGTCGGGCCGATCGTGGCCACGTACCACTCGGCGGCGACGCAGTCCCTGGCGCTGAAGGTGGCCACCCCGTTCCTGCGGCCGATGCTCGAACGCATCCGCGGCGGGATCGCGGTGTCGGAGGTCGCGCGGCGCTGGCAGGTGGAGCAGCTCGGGGGAGACCCGGTGCTGGTGCCCAACGGCGTGCGCGTCGCCGAATACGCGGCCGCGCCCGATGCCGCCGACGTGCCCGAGATCGGCGCGCCCGCGCCCGGTGCGAAGAGGTTGGTGTTCCTGGGGCGCTTCGACGAACCCCGCAAGGGCCTGCCGGTGCTCCTCGACGCCGTGCCCGCCATCCGGCGGGTGTTCCCGGACTTGGAGATCCTGGTCATCGGCGACGGCGACCGGGCCCAGGCCGTGCGCAGGGCCGGCGAGCACGCCGACGTCCTGCGCTTCACGGGCCGAGTCTCCGAGGAAGCCAAGGCCGCGGCGCTGAAATCCGCGGACGCCTACGTCGCCCCGCAGCGCGGCGGCGAGAGCTTCGGCATCGTCCTCGTGGAGGCCATGGCCGCCGGCGCCGCCGTCATCGCGTCCGACCTGGACGCCTTCCGGCTCGTGCTGGACGACGGCCGCTTCGGCGATCACTTCCGCAACGGAGATTCCGCCGACCTCGCGCGCACGGCCATCGCCCTGCTTTCCGACGACGACCGCCGCGCTTCCTTGGTGACGGCGGGGCATGATCGGGCATGGGAGTTCGACTGGTCGGCGATCGCCGATAAGGTCCTGCAGGTCTACGACACCGTCCGCATGGACGGGGAGAAGGTGGTGGTCTCGTGATTCTCGTGCCGTGGTGGGCGGTCCTGCTCGCCGTCCTGGCCGTCTTCCTGCTCGTCGCCGCACTGCTCGCGTCGGCGACCGCGACGCGGCTGAACCGGATGCACGTGCGCACGGACCTCGCCCGCGCGTCGCTGGAGGCCGCCCTCGGCCGCCGCGGGGCCGTCGCCCGCGCCGCCTACCCCGAGTTGGGCGCCGACGTCGCCCGGGCCGAGGCCCGCCGGTTGACCGCCGCCGACCCGCATGACCGCGCGGACGCGGAAAACACCCTCGGCGCCAAGCTCGCCGAGGCCCTCGCGGCGCGCCCGCCGGAGCCGGCGCTGGCCATCGAGCTCCACGACGCGACCACCCGCGTCGAGCTGGCCCGCCGCTTCTACAACGAAGCCGTCACCGACACGCGGATGCTGCGCATGCGGCCGCTGGTCCGCGGCCTCCGTCTGGCGGGCACCGCTCCGATCCCGGAGTACTTCGACGTCTCCCTCGAGGCGCCCCACAACCGTTGAACGCAGTTCGGGGCCGATAGACGGGCCGGTCTATCGGCGGGTCTATAGTTGGTGGGCACCGGGCTTTCGGCGCCCGGGACGAACACCGGATTGAACCTCCAGAAAGCAGGTTTCGTTGACCACCTCCGACAACAACACCAGCCACGGCACCGCCCGCGTCAAGCGAGGCCTGGCCGAGATGCTGAAGGGCGGCGTCATCATGGACGTCGTCACCCCGGAGCAGGCGAAGATCGCCGAGGACGCCGGCGCCACCGCCGTCATGGCCCTCGAGCGCGTGCCCGCGGACATCCGCGCCGAGGGCGGCGTGTCCCGCATGTCGGACCCGGACATGATCGAGGGCATCATCGACGCCGTGTCCATCCCCGTGATGGCCAAGGCGCGCATCGGCCACTTCGTCGAGGCGCAGGTCCTCGAGTCCCTGGGCGTCGACTTCATCGACGAGTCGGAGGTCCTCACTCCCGCCGATTACGCCAACCACATCGACAAGTTCGATTTCACCGTGCCGTTCGTCTGCGGCGCCACGAACTTGGGCGAGGCGCTGCGCCGCATCAACGAGGGCGCCGCCATGATCCGCTCGAAGGGCGAGGCCGGCACCGGCGACGTGTCCAACGCCGTCACCCACATGCGCACCATCCGCGGGGAGATCAACCGCCTGAAGTCGATGGCCCCCGACGAGCTGTACGTCGCGGCCAAGGAGCTGCAGGCTCCCTACGAGCTCGTCCGCGAGGTCGCCGAGAAGGGCAAGCTCCCGGTGGTGCTGTTCACCGCCGGCGGCATCGCCACCCCCGCCGACGCCGCGATGATGATGCAGCTCGGCGCCGAGGGCGTCTTCGTCGGTTCGGGCATCTTCAAGTCCGGCAACCCGTCGGAGCGCGCGAAGGCGATCGTGCAGGCCACCCAGCATTACGACGACCCGAAGGTCATCGCGGACGTGTCCCGCGGCCTGGGCGAGGCGATGGTCGGCATCAACGTCGACGAGATCCCGCAGCCGCACCGCCTGGCCGAGCGCGGCTGGTAGAACCGCCCGCCCGCCGCCCGCCCAAGCGCCCGCACGCCGCCCGGCTGCGCGGCGCGCGGGCGCATGGGCGATACTGGGGAACATGCCTGACATCCGCGAAGTGCTCGACCTCGAGCGCATCGACCGCGACATCTACCGCGGCCCCGTCATCGAATCGGTTCTGCAGCGCACGTTCGGCGGCCAAGTCGCCGGGCAGGCCCTGGCGGCGGCGACGCGGACGGTCGATTCCGAGTTCACCGTCCATTCGCTGCACGCCTACTTCGTCGGCCCCGGGCGCCCGCACATCCCGACGACGTATCTGGTCGACCGCATCCGCGATGGGCGGTCCTTCGTCCACCGCCACGTGCGCGCCGTGCAGGACGGCCGGACCATCTTCATGATGCAGGCCAGTTTCCACCGCCGGGGCGATTCCGGCATCGAGCATTCGGACAGGATGCGCGACGTCCCCGATCCCGAGGACGTGCCGGTCGACGTGTCCAAGATGTCCCGCGGGCGCCGCCTCCTTTTCCAGGAGTGGTCGGACTGGGACATCCGCGTGGTCCCGTCGGAGCTGTACTCGCAGAATCCGTACACGCCGTCGCAGCAGGTCGTCTGGTTCCGGGCCAAGGAGGAGCTGCCCGACGACGACACGTTCCACGTGTCCACGCTGGCGTACATGTCGGACATGACGCTGCTGTCGTCGGCGAAGGTTCCGCACCCGGGCGTGAAGGTCCAGGAGGCGAGCCTCGACCACGCGATGTGGTTCCTGCGGCCGTTCCGGGCCGACGAGTGGCTGCTCTACGACCAGGTGTCTCCCTCGGCCCACGCCGGTCGCGCGCTGACCCATGGGCGAATCTTCAACAGAGCCGGCGATCTCGTCGCCGTCGTCACGCAGGAGGGCCTGACCCGCCACCTGCCGCCCGGCATGCAGCCGGTGCCGTTCACCCCCGCGTCGCGGTCGAGGCTGGGGGAGAACATTGACTGACGCCGCGACTGTCGCGGGGGCGGGTCCGGTCGTCGGCGTGCTGGCGCTGCAGGGCGGCGTCGTCGAGCACGAGCGCGTCCTCGACGAACTCGGCGTCGCGCACCGCAAGGTCCGCCTGCCGGAGCATCTCGACGGCCTGTCCGCGGTGATCCTGCCGGGCGGGGAGTCGACGACCATGTCCAAGCTCATGCGGTTCAACGGGCTGCTCGGGCCGCTTTCCGACGCCCTCCGGGACGGGCTCCCCGCATTCGGCACGTGCGCCGGGATGATTCTTTTGGCGTCTACGGTGCTGGATACCCGGGAAGACGCGGTGCAGCTCGGCGCGCTCGACGCGACGGTGCGGCGCAACGCCTTCGGCCGGCAGGTGGATTCCTTCGAGACGGACCTGGCCTTCGCGGGCATCGACGGCCCCGTGCCCGCGACGTTCATCCGCGCGCCGTGGGTCGAGTCCGTCGGCGACGGCGTCGAGGTGCTGGCCACGGTGCCGGAGGGCCCGGCGGCTGGCGCGATCGTCGCCGTGCGCGATGGCTCGGTGATGGCCACCAGCTTTCACCCGGAGGTCGACGGCGACGTCCGCGTCCACCGCCTGTTCCTGCGGGAGTGCGCCGGCCTCGAGGTGGGCTGAGGGGGCTGGCCCGATGCGGGCCGCGGCGCCGACCCCGATGCGGGTCGGGGCGGCGTCCCTGCTGCGGTGCGATCGCGCTGCGTCATCCGATGTGCGGGTTTCGCCGGGTCGGGCCTGTATAATCGGCACGACCGCCGGAAAGGGTCCGGCGGACCGGTCGCCCCGGTCGAGGGGAGACCGGCATCCTCGAGACAAAAGGGAGTTTGGACCAGCAGATGGCGGGCCATTCCAAGTGGGCGACCACCAAGCACAAGAAGGCGGCCAACGATGCCAAGCGGGGCAAGGAATTTGCCAAGCTGATCAAGAACATCGAGGTCGCGGCGCGCACCGGCGGTGGTGACCCCTCGGCGAACCCGACGCTGGACGACATGATCCGCAAGGCCAAGAAGGCCTCGGTCCCCAACGACAACATCGAGCGCGCCCGCAAGCGCGGCTCCGGCGAGGAAGCCGGCGGCGCGGACTGGGAGACCATCGTCTACGAGGGCTACGCCCCGGGCGGCGTGGCCGTCATCGTGGAGTGCCTGACGGACAACCGCAACCGCGCGGCGTCCGACGTGCGTTCGGCGTTCAACAAGCAGAACGGCAACATGGGCGACTCGGGTTCGGTGGCGTACATGTTCGAGCGCAAGGGCGTCGTGATCGTCCCCAAGGGCGGCGACGCCGGGCTGACCGAGGATGACCTGCTCATGGCCGTCCTCGACGCCGGCGCGGAGGAGGTCAACGACCTGGGCGAGAACTTCGAGGTCGTCAGCGCCTTCACCGACCTGATGGCCGTGCGCACGGCCCTGGTCGACGCGGGCATCGAATACGACTCCGCCGAGCAGGATTACCGCGCGGCCACGGAGGTCGCCCTGGACACCGACGGCGCGAAGAAGTTCCTGCGCCTGGTCGACGCCCTGGAGGATTCCGACGACGTGCAGAACGTCTACTCCAACGCCGACATTTCCGACGAAGTCCTCGCGGAGCTGGACGCCTAGGCGGTTCAGCGCGCCCAGGGCGCCCGACGCCCCCGCACCGACTCCAGCGCGCGCCCGAACAGGGCGCGCGCAGTCGTTTCCGGGGTCCTTCCGGTGGTCAGGTGGTCGGCCATGAGGAACACCGCGTCCCACCGCGAGTAGATGGCCGCGCGGCGCTCCAGGTCGGGGTCGGCGGCGGCGAGGTCGGAAATCACGCGCGCGTGCAACTCGGGGGAGATGCCCGCCAGATGCGCGACGTCGATGGCGGGGTCGGCCAGGGTCATGTCGGAGAAGTCGATGAGGCCGAGCCGGCCCCGGCGGCGGTCGCCATCCCACCTCAGGTGCGTTTCGTGCAGGTCGCCGTGGATCAGCCGCGGCGGCACGGGCTCATCGATGAACGTGGCCTCGGCCTCCGCCATGATCGCGCGGGCCGCGTCCGCATCGCGGGCGCCGAGGATCGGCAGGACGTGCTCGTCGACCGCGCGGGTCAACTTTTCGTGCTTGACCGGGAACCATGAAGACCCTACGTCGGGCATGGAGGGTGCGCCGTCGCCCAGATGGTGCACGACGTCGAGCGTCCCCGCGAGATCCGCCGCGAGGGTCTCCCGTGGGCCGTCGTCAAGCGAGTCCCAGACCTCCTCCGTCAACGGGTACCCGGCGACGTGCGTGGCCAGCGTCAGGCTGCCGCCGTCGGTGGCCAATGCGCGCGGCACCCGGGCGGGCGCCCGCTCCGCGATCGCGGCGAGCACCCCGGCCTCCAGGTCGGCGCGCCCGACGACGCCGGGGGCGATGGCCAGGCGGGCGACGACGGTGGGGTCGGACGCGCCAGGAACGCCGGAAACCCCGGACAGGACCGCGACGTGGTGGTCGAGGCCCTGCTCGGGGAAATCGGCGCGCTCCCACGCCAATTCGGGGAAGGCGGTGCGGGCCGCGTCGAGGACGTCGCGGCCGGGGGTCGGGGAATTCACGGCGGTCAGGCGAACCACTCGGTCGGCGGGCCGGCGTTGAGCAGCAACGCGAACACGACGGCGACGCCGGCGACGATGGCCACCGCGGCGGCCAGCGGGTTGCGCACCACGGGGGCGAGGATCTTCTCCGGGAGCGTGCGCGGGGTCTCGTCGGTGTCGCGGAAGCGCCACGGGCCGTCGAGCTTGCCGGCGCGCTCGGTGGACCGCTCGAAGGGCACCGTCATGTACGGGATGATCGTCGAGGCGAGGCCCAGGATGCCGCGGCCGGCGGACCAGCCCTGGTTGATCCACACGAGGATGGTCACGGCGCCGTAGGACAGGAACACGAACCCGTGGATCGAGCCGCCGATGGTGGTGGCCAGCGGCATGTCGGCGGCATACTTCAGGATGATGCCGATGATGAGGATGGTCCAGGTGACCATCTCCGCCTGGGCGAGCTTCCGGTACAGGGTTTTGGGCGTGTCCATGACCCAAGAAACTACGTGGTGGCGGCGGCCGCGACCAAGACGGGAGGCGGCCTCATACTTTCGATTGCCCCTGCGCCGGGTGCGGTTCCCGCGCGTGCTTTGCGACGTGGGCGCACACGTGTTCGGATGATGTGGTATGAATGGGGCGGACGAGAGCGGGCGCGGATGCCCGCCGGGCGGATAGCGGCGCGAAAGCGGGAAGCGGGGCAGCGGTGGCCATTCGGGTCATGGGGATCGATCCGGGTTTGACGCGGTGCGGTCTGTCGGTCGCGGATGGCGGCCGGGGCCGGGCCGTGACCCCGGTGGCGGTGGGCGTGGCCCGCACGCCGGCCGACGTCGAGCTGCCCGAGCGGCTGCTGCGGTTGTCCAATGCCGCCGAGGAATGGATGGACCGGTATGAGCCGGACGTGGTGGCCATCGAGCGGATCTTCGAGCGCGGCAACGTGTCCACCGTCATGCAGACGGCGCACGGGGTCGGCGTGCTCATGCTCGCCGCGGCCCGGCGGGGGCTGCCGGTGCACATGTACACGCCGTCGGAAGTCAAGAAGGCGCTGACGGGCAACGGCCGCGCGGACAAGGCGCAGATGACCACCATGGTCACCAGGATCCTGGGGCTGTCCGAACCCCCTAAGCCGGCGGATGCCGCCGACGCCCTGGCGTTGGCCATCTGCCATTGTTGGCGCGCGCCGCTGCTGGCCCGCGCGAAGGAGGCATTGCGATGATCGCATCCGTGCGCGGCACCGTCATAGACATGGGCGCGTCCCACGTCGTCGTCGAATGCGGCGGCGTGGGCCATCTGGTCACCGTCACGGCGCGGACGGCGGCGACGCTGACCCGCGGCGAGGAGGGTTTTCTGCTGACCACGCTGGTGGTCCGCGAGGACGCGATGACGCTGTACGGCTTCGCCGCGGCGCCGGAGCGCGAGATGTTCGAGTTGCTGCAGACGGTGTCCGGGCTCGGGCCGCGGCTGGCGATGGCCGTGCTGCAGGTCCTCGACCCGGCCGACGTGGCCGCCGCGGTGGCCGGCGGCGACGCGAAGCGGCTGCAGGCGGCCAACGGCGTGGGCAAGCGGATGGCCGAGCGCATGCTCGTGGAGCTCAAGGACAAGGTCGCGTCCTTCGCCGTACCGGCATCGGCGGATGCGGCGGGTTCGGGAGCGGGCGCCGCGGACGGCCGTCCCGGCGCCAACGCGAAGGGCCCGGCGGCCGACGCCGATCAGGTGGTCGGTGCCCTCACGGGCCTCGGTTTCAGCGAGCAGGAGGCCTCGGCCGCCGTCGAAGAAGTTCTGGCGGCGGACCCCGCACTCGATACCTCGGCGGCGCTCCGCGCGTCGCTCAAGGCGCTGGGTGCCTGAGCCGGGGCCGACGCGGGTGATTCGGCGACCGGGGCCGACGCGGGTGACCGGGCAGCCGCGGCCGACGCGGGTGGTCGGGCGACTGCGGCAGATGCGGGTGATCGAGTACTGACGACGATGGCGGACGGGATGGCGGAGAGTGAAGGCGAATAGGATGACTGATCATGTCTGATGTGGAGCGCACCGAGTTCAACCTCACCGGCCCGCGCGACG
This sequence comes from Corynebacterium halotolerans, assembly GCF_001056295.1. Classification (GTDB taxonomy): domain Bacteria; phylum Actinomycetota; class Actinomycetes; order Mycobacteriales; family Mycobacteriaceae; genus Corynebacterium; species Corynebacterium hansenii. The sequence continues at coordinate 255,731 of NZ_JVMD01000024.1, read as the reverse complement.
TCGATGCGCGCGCCCAGTCGGCCGAGGTCGATGCCGAGGTCAGCCTGCGCCCGAAGTCGCTCGACGAGTTCATCGGGCAGCCGAAGGTGCGCAGCCAGCTCGAGCTCGTCCTCGGCGGCGCGCGCGGCCGGGGTGTGACGCCCGACCACATCCTGCTGTCCGGTCCGCCCGGCCTGGGCAAGACGACGATGGCCATGATCATCGCCCAGGAACTCGGGACCTCGCTGCGCATGACGTCGGGCCCCGCACTGGAGCGGGCCGGCGATCTCGCTGCGATGCTGTCGAACCTCATGGAGGGCGACGTCCTCTTCATCGACGAAATCCACCGCATCGCGCGCCCGGCCGAAGAGATGCTCTACATGGCCATGGAGGACTTCCGCATCGACGTCATCGTGGGCAAGGGGCCGGGCGCGACCTCCATCCCGTTGGAGATCCCCCCGTTCACGCTCGTGGCGGCGACCACCCGTTCGGGCATGCTCACCGGCCCGCTGCGCGACCGCTTCGGCTTCACGGCCCAGATGGAGTTCTACGACGTCCCCGATCTGACGAAGGTGGTCACCCGCGCCGCGGGCATCCTCGGCGTCGAAGTCAGCTCGGACGCCGCCGTGGAGATCGCGTCGCGCTCGCGCGGCACCCCGCGCATCGCCAACCGCCTCCTGCGCCGCGTCCGGGACTTCGCCGACGTCCACGCCGGGGGAGTCATCGACCTCGGGGCAGCGAAGGCGGCGCTGCTGGTCTTCGACGTCGACGAGCTCGGCCTCGACCGGCTGGACCGCGCCGTGCTCGACGCCCTGGTCCGGGGCCACGGCGGCGGCCCCGTCGGCGTCAACTCCCTGGCTCTGGCGGTGGGCGAGGAACCCGGCACGGTGGAGGAAGTCTGCGAACCGTACCTGGTGCGCGCCGGAATGATCGCTCGCACTTCCCGCGGCCGCGTGGCCACCACCACGGCGTGGCGGCACCTCGGCCTCGAACCGCCGGAAGGCGCCATCGGCCTTCGCTGAAGCCGACCGGCGGAGTGACGCACGTCTCAACGGGCGGTGGGATCGCCGTGGCGCGGGGGCCAACCGTTAGACTCTCCGCTCATGGACCCGATTCTTCTCCTGATCCTCATGGTCGTTCTGCTGGCGCTGCCCATCTGGACGACCTTCCGCCAGAACAAGCAGCTCCGCCAGATCCGCGAGATGCAGTCGCGTCTCGCCCCGGGCGCCGAGGTGCTCACCGGCTCCGGCCAGCACGGCATCGTGGTCGCCGTGGACGAGAAGACCGTTGATCTTGAGATTGCGGAGGGCATCGTCACCCGTTGGGAACGGGCCGCCATCGTCCGCAACGTGAACGAGGAAGAGGCCAAGGCCGCCCCGCAGGCCAACCAGCCGGCGACCGAGCCGGAGGCCACCAACCGCAACGCCACCGGAGACGACGCCGCCTAAACCAGGCGCACCGGCCCGTCGCATGGCGCGGGCCCGACCCGGAGTCCACCGACCCCGCACACCCCCAGGAGTTACCCTTGGCAAGCTCATCCCGCGGCGTCAACCGCGGTTTCCGCGCGAAGTGGCCGCAGTGGTCGCTGCTGCTGTTCGTGGCCTTGCTCGTGCTGACCTACGCGCTGGTGTTCTTCACCGGCAACCGTGAGGCCACGCCGAAGCTCGGCATCGATCTGCAGGGCGGCACCCGCGTCACCCTCGTCCCGCAGGGCGAGAAGCCCACGCAGGACCAGCTCGACCAGGCGCGCCGCATCCTCGAAAACCGCGTCAACGGCATGGGCGTCACCGGCGCGAAGGTCGTCGCCGACGGCGACACGCTCGTCATCACGGTTCCGGGCGAGGATTCGCAGGAGGCCCGCTCCCTCGGCCAGACGTCCCAGTTGTTCTTCCGCCCCGTCGCCTCTCCGGGCAACCCGGACGAGGCCGCACTGGCCGACGTGGCCAAGAAGATGGCGGAGGACTGGGTCTCCGTCGGCCTGCTGACGCCCGAGGAAGCCAACGCGAACCTCAAGGAGCTTCACGAGCAGTGGGGCAACAACATCAAGCAGCGCCGCGAGGCCTTCGAAAAGCAGAACCCGGGCCAGCCGGTGCCCGCCGACCTGCAGCGCGATCTGGGCGAGGTCCCGACGGTCGGCGTGAAGGCCGCGCCCGAGCCCGCGAACTCCGTCGAGGCCGCCGAGCGCCGCGAAAAGGTGCGCGACGTCCTCCTGGACTCCCGCCAGTCGGATGACCCGACGAAGCTGTTCGCTGCGACGACGCTGATGCGCTGCGAGGACCCGAAGGCGCCAGACCCGCTCGCCGGTTCCGACGACCCCGCCAAGCCGCTGGTCACCTGCGACCCGAACAACCCGGGCGGTGCGATGCTGCTCGACCCGGCCCCGCTGCTCGTCGGCGAGGGAGACCAGGTCCACGGCAAGCGCCTGTCCGGCGACGACATCGATACCGATGCCCCGATCAACGGCGGCTACAACCAGCAGGCCGGCGGAGTCGAGGTGTCCTTCAAGTTCAAGTCCGGCCAGGGTGACGCCGGCGCCGCCACCTGGACGAAACTGACCACCGACTACCTGCAGCGCCAGGTGGCCATCGTGCTCGATTCGCAGGTGCTCTCCGCTCCGAGAATCAACGAGGCGACGCCGGTTGGCCGGTCCACCAGCATCACGGGCAACTTCTCCATCGGGGAGGCCCAGGCGCTGGCGAACAACCTGCGCTACGGCGCGCTGCCGCTGAGCTTCGCCGGCGAGGACGGTGAGCCGGGCGGCACCGCGACGACCATCCCCGCGACCATGGGTGCCGCGTCGCTGTCGGCGGGCGTGCTCGCCGGCCTGGTCGGCATCGGTTTGATCGTGCTTTACGCCCTTGCGCTGTACCGCGGCCTCGGCGCCATTTCGATCCTCTCGCTGGCCGCGTCCGGCGCCATGGTCTACGGCGTTCTGGTCCTCCTGGGCCGGTGGATCGGCTACTCGCTGGACCTGGCCGGCATCGCGGGCATCATCATCTCCATCGGCACCACCGCGGACTCGTTCATCGTGTTCTTCGAGCGCATCAAGGACGAGCTGCGCACCGGCCGGACGTTCCGCTCCGCGGTACCGCATGCGTGGCGCAGCGCGCGCCAGACGATCCTCGCGGGCAACTTCGTGTCCGTCATCGCCGCCGTCGTGCTGTACACGCTGGCCGTCGGCGACGTCCGCGGCTTCGCGTTCACCCTCGGCCTGTCCACGGTCTTCGACATCATCACCGCCTTCCTGGTCACCGCGCCGCTGGTGATCCTGGCGACGCGCAAGTTCCCGTCGCTGGCGAAGCCGTCCCTCAACGGGTTCGGCGCCGTGATGGAGCTCGCTTCGGACCGAGGCGCCAACCGTCGTAAAGCGGGCCGGTCGGCCCGCACCGAGTACCAGGAGGTGAAGTAGCCATGTCGGACATCCGCGACAGCGCACGCACCAATTCCGCCATCGCCGTCGACGAGCGCGACAAGGCCGTCGCCGACCGGGGATTCTTCACCCGGCTGTACACGGGTTCGGGCGGCATCGACGTCATCGGCAAGCGGCGCAAGTGGTACCGGATCACCGCGGCGCTGCTGCTGTTGTGCATCGGCGCGATGGCCTTCCGCGGCTTCGCGCTGGGCATCGAGTTCGAGGGCGGCACCCGCATGACCATGCCGCCGGCGAACGTGACCGAGGAGCAGGCGCAGGACGTCTTCGAGAAGTCCACCGGGGTCGAGCCGAAGCTGGTGCAGGTCATCGGCGCCGGCGATGCCCGCGTCCTGGAGATCACCTCCGAGCGCCTCGGCGAGGAGAAGATCGCCGACGCCCGCCGGGCCCTGTTCGACGCCTTCCAGCCGGTCGACGCCTCGGGTACCCCTTCACCGGACGCGATCGGCGATTCGACGGTCTCCGAGTCGTGGGGCGGTTCGGTCACCGAACGGATGATCCTGGCCATGGCGGCGTTCCTGGCGCTGGTGTTCGCCTACATCGCCATCCGCTTCGAACGGGACATGGCCATCGCGGCGATCGCGGCGCTGATCGTCGACGGCATCGTCATCGCCGGCATCTACTCGCTGGTGGGCTTCGAGGTGACGCCGGCGACGGTCATCGGCCTGCTGACGGTGCTGTCCTTCTCGCTGTACGACACCGTCGTCGTCTTCGACAAGGTCCGCGAGAACACCGCCGGCTTCCGCCAGTCCACGCGCCGCACCTACGCGGAGCAGGTCAACCTGGCGGTGAACCAGACCATCATGCGCTCGATCAACACCACGGTGTCGTCGCTGCTGCCGATCCTGGCGCTGATGGTCATCGCCGTCGGCCTGCTGGGCGTGGGCACGCTGAAGGACCTGGCGCTGGTGCAGTTCATCGGCATCATCCAGGGCACGTTCTCGTCGATCTTCCTGGCCGCGTCGATCCTGGTGTCGCTGAAGCGCCGACAGAAGGCATACGCCGCGCACGACCGCAAGGTCGCCGAGGCCCGCGAGTCTGGCACCGCTCCGGAGTTCCCCGGCTCGGCGGAGGGCGCCGAAGGTGCGCTTGACGACGACGCCGCGCGATTCGACCGACCGCGCCGCCCGATCGTGACCCCCACCGCGCCGAATCGCCCGAGGCCGGGCAGCTACTTCGCCGACCACGGTGGCGAAGACGGTGGCGACGACCCGCGACCGTCGACGTGGCGGCCGGGGCGCTGACGCGACCCGCCGTGACCAGCCGCAGCACCCGCGGCATGAGCGGAGGACCCGCCCGGAAAGCACCATGCTTTCCGGGCGGGTCTTTTCGCTGCCCGGTGACCGGAACGAGGTAGAGCCGCGCGCGGGCCGATGCGTTCGAGTTCCGCGGAGCGTGGAAAGATGGGGGTAACGTTGTCGCGACAACGCAATTTGGTGACGTCATGTTCCCGTTTCCCCGAAAGCGAGGATCCCCGTGGCATATGAGAACGCGCGGGCCGCATTGGACGATCTGATTCGTCTGGTGCCCGATTTTCCGACCGAAGGCGTCCTTTTCGAGGACCTGACCCCGGTGCTCGCGGATCCCGAGGGATTCCGCCTCATCGTCGATGAGGTGGCGGAGGCGTGCACGGGATTCGGCGCCGACGTGATCGGCGGCCTGGATGCCCGCGGTTTCCTGATCGGCTCGGCGGTGGCGTACCGCATGGGGCTCGGCGTGCTGGCGGTGCGCAAGAAGGGCAAGCTGCCCCCGCCGGTGCACACGGAGTCCTACGACCTGGAATACGGCTCGGCGGCGCTGGAAATCCCCGCTTCCGGCCTCGACCTGACCGGCAAGCGCGTGGTCCTCGTCGATGACGTGCTGGCCACCGGCGGCACCATGGCCGCGGCACGTTCGCTGCTGGAGAAGTGCGGCGCGACGGTGACCGGCCTGTGCGCGGTGCTGGAGGTGCCCGGACTCGGCGGCCGCGACAAGCTGTCGGAGCTGCCGCTGTACGTGGTGAACGGGTCCGGCGGTGTCAACGGGTCCGGCGGTGAACCGGCCGGCGAGTCCGCCGGCGCACCTGCCGTTGGGGCGGAGAATGGCTGATCGTTCGCCGCGCCGCTATGGCGCACGCCTCGCGCGGAGCCTGACCGGCGCGCGCACGAAGGTCAACCCGGTCCTCGATCCGCTGGTGGCCATCCACCGCGAGGTCCATCCCCGCTCCGATCTGTCGCAGCTGCAGCGCGCATACGACGTCGCGGAGAAGCTCCACGAGGGGGTCAAGCGGAAGTCGGGGGAGCCGTACATCACCCACCCGCTGGCGGTGGCGACCATCGCGGCGGAGATCGGCATGGACACCACCACGCTGGTCGCGGCGCTGCTCCACGACACGGTGGAGGACACCGACTATTCGCTGGACGACCTCACGCGCGATTTCGGGCCCGAGGTCGCCCGCCTGGTCGACGGCGTGACCAAGCTGGACAAGGTCGCGTTCGGCTCGGCCGCCGAAGGCGAGACGGTGCGCAAGATGGTCGTGGCCATGAGCCAGGATCCGCGCGTGCTGGTGATCAAGGTCTGCGACCGCCTGCACAACATGCGCACCATGCGCTTCCTGCCGCCGGAGAAGCAGGCGAAGAAGGCCCGCGAGACCCTGGAGGTCATCGCCCCGCTGGCGCACCGCCTGGGCATGGCCAGCGTGAAGTGGGAGCTGGAGGACCTGTCCTTCGCCATCCTCTACCCGAAGAAGTACGACGAGATCGTGCGCCTGGTCGCCGACCGCGCCCCGCAGCGCGACCGGTACCTGAAGCAGGTCTCCGACGAGGTCACGGCCGACCTGCGCGCCGCCCACATCGAGGCGAAGGTGATGGGGCGGCCGAAGCACTACTGGTCGATCTACCAGAAGATGATCGTGCGGGGCCACGACTTCGACGAGATCTTCGACCTGGTGGGCATCCGAGTTCTCGTGGACACCACCAAGGACTGCTACGCGGCGATGGGCGCGGTGCATTCGCTGTACCAGCCGATGCCGGGCCGCTTCAAGGACTACATCTCGGCCCCGCGCTTCGGCGTCTACCAGTCGCTGCACACGACGGTGATCGGCCCGGGCGGCAATGCGCTGGAGGTGCAGATCCGCACCCACGAGATGCACTACAACGCCGAATACGGCATCGCCGCCCATTGGCGGTACAAGGAGACCAAGGGCTCGCACAAGGGCGACGCCGCCGAGGTCGACCAGATGGCGTGGATGCGCCAGATGCTCGACTGGCAGCGCGAGGCCGCCGACCCCAACGAGTTCCTCGACTCGCTGCGCTACGACCTCGCGTCCAACGAGATCTTCGTGTTCACGCCGAAGGGCGACGTCATGACGCTGCCCGTCGACGCCACCCCGGTGGACTTCGCCTACGCCGTGCACACCGAGATCGGCCACCGATGCATCGGCGCGAAGGTAAACGGCAAGCTCGTCGCGCTCGAGTCGGCCCTGAAGACCGGTGACCGGGTCGAGGTGTTCACCTCCAAGGACCAGCATTCGGGCCCGTCGAAGGACTGGGCGACGTTCGTGAAGTCGCCGCGCGCCAAGGCGAAGATCCGCCAGTGGTTCGCCAAGGAGCGCCGCGAGGAGGCCCTCGACGCCGGCCGCGACGCCCTGGCGGCGGAGGTCCAGCGCGGCGGGCTGCCCATGCACCGCCTGTTCACGCCGCAGACGATGAAGCAGATCGCCTCGGAGCTGAACTTCGCCGACGTCGATGCGCTGTACACGGCCATCGGCGAGGGCGCGGTGAGCGCGAAGCACGTCACCAACCGCCTCATGGCGCAGTTCTCCAGCAAGGACGACGCGGAGGATCAGCTCGCCGCGCGGACGCCGCTGTCGAAGCTGCAGGCCCCGGAGAAGCGCCGCCGCGCCGATGGCGTCGGCGTGCTCGTCGCGGGGTCGGCGGACATGATGGCGAAGCTGGCCAAGTGCTGTACCCCGGTGCCCGGCGACGAGATCTTCGGCTTCGTCACCCGCGGCGGCGGCGTCAGCGTCCACCGCACCGACTGCACGAACGCCGCGAAGCTGAAGGAGGAGCCCGAGCGCCTCATCGAGGTCGAGTGGGCCAGCGACTCCTCGGGCGCGGTCTTCACCGTGACCGTGCAGATCGAGGCCCTCGACCGCCACGGCCTGCTGTCGGAGATCACCCGCACCATCAGCGAGCAGAAGGTCTCCATCATCGCGACGTCCTCGCACACCGCGGAGGATCGCGTGGCCGTCATGCGCTTCACGTTCGAGGTCTCGGACATCAAGCAGCTGGGCTACATCATCTCCGTCTTGCGCGGCGTCGAGGGCGTCTACGACGTCTTCCGCGTCACCAGCGGCGGGTAGTTGCTTGACGACGAAAACCGGCCCCGCACGCGATGTGCGGGGCCGGTGGCCGTCGTGAAGCGGATCGCCGGGGACGGGGCCGGGAGCCGGTGCCGGGAGGCCGGACTAGGAGACGGTGGCCGTCTCGATGCGGACCTCTTCCTTGGGCTTGCCGTCGGTCTGGCCGCCGTCGATGCCCTTGCCGGCGATGCCCTTGGCCACCTTGAGGCCCTCCGGCGTCATGGTGCCCAGCACCGAGTAATTCGGCTGAAGCTGGCTGGGGCCGTAGTTGAGGAAGAACTGCGAGCCGTTGGTGTCCGGGCCGGAGTTGGCCATGGCGATGGAGCCCTCGGGGTAGATGGTCTCCTGCGGGACGTTCGGCTGGTCCTTCGGGTACTCGTCGGCGAAGGTGAAGCCGGGGCCGCCGGCTCCGGTGCCCGTGGGATCGCCGCACTGCAGGACCTGGAGGCTGCCGGCGGTCATGCGGTGGCAGACCGTGTCGTTGTAGTAGCCCTCCTTGGCCAGGTGCTCGATGGCGTTGACGCCGCAGGGGGACAGGGAACGGTCGAGCTCCATGGGGATGTCGCCCTGGTTGGTCTTCAGCGTCACCGTGACCTTGCCCGTGGCGGGGACGTTGTCGGCAGACGGGGCGGAGACTTCCTTGGCGGCCGCGCCGCCGCCGGCCGGGTACTTGCAGGAGACGGTGTCGGGGAGCTTCTCGGCGCGGGCCATGGCCAGCGGGGTCAGCTGCGGGGCGGACGTCGGGGTCTGGCTGGCGGTGACGTCCTCGCCGTCCTTCGCGTCGTCCTTTTCGCCGCCCATGGTGGTCAGGAACCAGATGCCGCCGACCAGCACGACCAGGATGGCAAGCGTGGCCACGACGACGCCCAACGGCTTGACCTTCTCCGCCCGGTCGCGGCGGCCGAGCTCGCGCTCGAGGTTCTTCATCGCCTCGCGGCGTCGCTGTTCATTGCCCTGCACGGTTACCTCTTTCGATCGTTGACCGGTCTGCCGTGACATTATGCCCTGCCGCGGCCCCGCGTCGGGGAACCGGGCCGGGGGCGTCGCGGCGGGGCGGGGGCGGCGAAGTAGTATGTTCGACGAAACACTGCCCGGCGACGCCGTCGTCACCCGCTTCCCACCCCGATTGGAGTCCCATGGAGATCATCGGTTTCCCCTCCGGTCCGCTCGAGACCAACTGCTACGTCGCCACCGGCCACACGATGGACGGCGACGCCGCCGACGGACCGGTCCCCGTGGTCATCATCGACCCGGGAATGGACGCGCTGGGCCGGCTGAAGCGGGAGTGCGAGGAGCGCAACCTCAAGCCGAAGGCGGTGCTGCTGACCCACGGGCACATCGACCACACCCGCGACGTCGGCGACGTGTCCCGCGAGTGGGGGATCCCGGTGTACATCAGCCCGCATGACCGCTTCATGCTGGAAAACCCGCTCATCGGCGCGGGGCTCAGCCTGGGCAAGATGTTCAACGTCGCGGAGATGGTGCCGCCGACCGACATCCACGACCTCGACGACGGCGACGAGGTCAAGTTCGCCGGCCTGGCCTTCGAGGTCATCCACGCCCCGGGGCACTCGCCGGGCTGCATCATGCTGCGCGCCTTCGACGGCGGCGACGAGATCGTCTTCTCCGGGGACGTGCTGTTCGCCGGTTCGATCGGCCGCACCGATCTCCCGGGCGCCGACCCGCAGGACATGATGGATTCGCTGAAGAACCGCGTCCTGCCGCTCGACGACGACCTGACCATCCTGCCGGGCCACGGCCCGACGTCCACGATCGGCCGGGAGAAGGCCCATAATCCGTTCCTCGCGCAGGTGAAGTAAGGTTGCCCGGGTGACCGAGCAGCAGAAGAAGCAGAAGATCCGTCCCTTCACCGCGCCGAAGGGCGTGCCGGACTACGTGCCGCCGACGTCGCGCGCCTTCGAGGCCGTGCGGGGTTACCTGCAGCATCGCGCCCGCCTGGCGGGGTACGAGCACATCGAGCTGCCCGTCTTCGAGGACACCGGCCTGTTCGCCCGCGGCGTGGGCGAGTCCACCGACGTGGTGTCGAAGGAGATGTACACCTTCGCCGACCGCGGCGACCGTTCCGTGACGCTGCGCCCGGAGGGCACCGCGGGCGTCATGCGCGCGGTGATCGAGCACAACCTCGACCGCGGCCAGCTGCCGGTGAAGCTGTCCTACGCCGGCCCGTTCTTCCGTTACGAGCGCCCGCAGGCCGGCCGTTACCGCCAGCTGCAGCAGGTCGGCGTGGAGGCCATCGGCGTCGATGATCCGGCCCTGGACGCCGAGGTCGTCGCGCTGGCGGATGCCTCCTTCCGCGGCATCGGCCTGACCGGCCACCGTCTGGAGCTGACGTCGCTGGGCGACGATTCCTGCCGCCCGGAGTACCGCCGCAAGCTGCAGGACTTCCTCTTCGCCCTGCCGCTGGACGAGGAGACCCGCCGCCGCGCCGAGCTCAACCCGCTGCGCGTGCTCGACGACAAGCGCCCCGAGGTCAAGGAGATGACCGCCGACGCCCCGGTGATGCTCGACCACCTGTCGCCGGAGTGCCGCGCCCACTTCGAGACGGTCACCGGCCTCCTCGACGACATGGGCGTGGAGTACGTGATCAACCCGCGCATGGTCCGCGGCCTGGATTACTACACCAAGACCTGCTTCGAGTTCGTCCACGATGGCCTGGGCGCGCAGTCGGGCATCGGCGGCGGCGGCCGCTACGACGGCCTGATGGCCCAGCTCGGCGGCCAGGAACTGTCGGGCATCGGCTTCGGCCTGGGCGTCGACCGCGCGCTGCTGGCCCTGGAGACCGAGGGCAAGACCTTCGGCGGCGAGCGCCGCGTGGACGTCTACGGCGTGGCCCTGGGCGAGGACGCCTCCCGCGCGATGGCGGTTCTCGTCGGCAAGCTCCGCGACGCGGGGATCAGCTCCGACATGTCCTACGGCGGGCGCGGCCTGAAGGGTGCGATGAAGGGCGCCGACCGCGCCGGCGCGCGTTTCGCCCTGGTGCTCGGCGAGTCCGAGCTCGAGGCGGGCGAGGTCCAGCTCAAGGACTTGACGTCGCACGAGCAGCACGCGATTTCGCTTGACGACGCCGTCGCCCAGCTCAAGGCGCGCCTGGGTTAGCGGCGGCGCCTTAGTTCCATCGCCGAGGCGAGGGCGATCGCGGCGCACACCGGCGCCCAGAGCCGTTCCTTCGGGGACGGCGACGCGGCATTCGGGATCACGGCCACGGCCATGACTCCGGCGACGACGCGGAGCATCCCGCGGGGCGCGGCCCCCGCGCCGATCATCGCGGCGGTTGCCAGATAAGCCGGTGCGGCGACCGCGCTGATGGTCCGGAGCCGGGCCGGGAGCCGGCCGGGGTGCCCGCCGCCATATGCCGCCGAGCCCCAGGTCATCCCTGCGGCGAGGCCCGCCTGGAAAAGTCCGAGGGCGGCCAGACCGGACGTGGCGGCGATTCTCGTGGCCGCGATTCCGGTGGCGGCGATTTTGGTGATGGGCACCGGCATGAGGTCAGCACTCCGTCCTGTTCACGGGCATGCGCAGGGCGACCGCGAGGCCGCCGGTCGAGGTCTCCTTGTACTTGGTCATCATGTCGCGGCCGGTGGCGGCCATCGTCGCGACGGCCTCGTCGAGGGTCACCGCATGGTCGCCGTCGCCGAGCCTGGCCAACCTCGCGGCGTTGATCGCCTGCACGGCCGCGACCGCATTGCGCTCGATGCAGGGGATCTGGACGAGCCCGCCGACGGGATCGCAGGTCAGGCCCAGATTGTGCTCGAGGGCGATCTCCGCGGCGTTCTCCACCTGGCGCGGATCGCCGCCCATGACTTCGCACAGCCCCGCCGCCGCCATCGCCGCCGCGGAACCGACCTCGCCCTGGCAGCCGACTTCGGCTCCGGAAATCGAGGCGTTTTCCTTCACCACGATGCCGATCGCCCCGGCCGCTAGCAGGAACTGGCGCGCCGCCTCGGGCGTGAAACCGGCGACGTAGACCCGCGCGTAGCGCATCACCGCCGGCACGATTCCCGCGGCGCCATTGGTGGGCGCCGTGACCACGCGGCCGCCGGCGGCGTTTTCCTCGTTTACGGCCAGCGCCCACAGGTTCACCCATTCCATGGCGGCCAGCGCGTCGGCCTTTTCGTCGGCGCGTGCCGATAACAAGCTGCGGTGCAGCTCGAAGGCGCGGCGCCGGACGCCGAGGCCGCCGGGGAGGATGCCCTCGGCGGCCATGCCTGCGTCGATGCACTCGCGCATCGTCCGCCACACCGCGTCCAAGTGCCGGTCGACGGTTTCCGGATCGCCGTGCAGGGCCGCTTCGTTGGCCGCCATGACTTCGGCGACGTCGAGGCCGGAATCCCGGCAGCGGGCCAGCAACTCGTCGCCGGTGGTGAAGGGGTGGGGCACCGCGCCGCGGCGTGCGGCGGTCGATGCGCCGGTGCCCAGGCCGGATTTGGCGGCGTTCTTCGCGGCCATGTCCTCGCCGGAGAGGACGAACCCGCCCCCGACGGAGAACCACTCCTGGGTGAACTCTTCGTCCCCGGCTCGTGCGGTGAAGATCATGCCGTTGGGGTGGCCGTCGATTTCCCGTGGATCGAACGCGATGCGGTAGGCGAAGGTGCCGGATTCGGCGTGAACCGTTCCGGTGGCAGGGATGTCGGTGCCGGGCAGTGGTTCGGCGTCCGGCGGCACGGTCTCCGGCGCGTGGCCCGCCAATCCGAGGAGCACCGCGCGATCGGTGCCGTGGCCACGGCCGGTGGCCGCCAGCGATCCGCGCAATTCGACGTCGACGGTCAACGAATCCGTCGGAGGAGAAGCATCGCCCTGGGAAGGGTTTTCGACCGGAGCAGTCGCGGCGGGCCGGGGAGTCTCATCGACCGGAGCAGCAGCGTCGCGAAGCCTCTGGGGTAGCCCCCGCATGAATCGTGCGGCGGCCCGCATGGGGCCGACGGTGTGCGAGGAGGAGGGGCCGATGCCGATGCTGAACAGATCGACGACGCTGATGGTCATGTGAGCCACATTACAAATTCGGGGCGTCGCCGGTGTTTTGGCTGCTGCACGACGATCCCGTCGGCGTCCTCGCCGAAGTGCCGCGCGGTGCGAACGCCGTCTCGGATATCACGGCTGTTGCGTGAGAGGGGCCGTCTGGCTCACCTATGCGCGATCAGGGTTGCGCGATCACGGTTGCACGGGAAAGCGGCCGCCCTCGCGCAGGGCCGTCACGACGGCGGGCGAGGGTTCGGCGTGGATCTCCGGAAGGTTGCGCTCGAAGGGGTGCTGCAGCGCGCGGGTTTGCCACTCGTGGCCGGAGTTGCGGGGATCGCCCGCGGGGTGGCGGGGGTCGAGCAGCAGCCACCCGCCGGTCTCGGACAGGTACGGGGCCCACGCGGCGACGATGCCGTGGAGCACGGTGCCGCCTACTCCGTCGTCTACCTCCTGGTACCGCAGTCCGGCGGGAATGCCGTTGGCCCGCAGCAGTGCGGCGAGAAGGTGCGCCTGAGCGTAGCAGTAGCCGGCGCCCGCCTCGAGCGTTTCGGAGGCGGTGACGGGAGTATCGGCCTCGATCGTCGTGGCGTCCGGATGCCGGGCGGCGCCGTCGACATCGGACGCGTGCGAGATTCGGTCGCGGACGTGGGCGAACGTCGCGGCGATGGTGGCGTCCGGGGTCTCGGCGCGCAGCTCTTCGGCCAGCGCCGCGACCCGGGGATGGTCCGCGTCGATGATCGCGGACGAGGCGAGGAAGGATTCGTCGGGGAGCATGGGAAACAATCTAGGCGACGGCGGATCGGGAGCCGGGAACGGTCTTATCCGGAAGGACCTAACCCAGATGGCCTTAACCCAGATGGCCTTAACCCAGTTGGCCCTTGAGCAGCTCGCCGAAGGAGGGGCCGCCGGATTCCTCGATTCCGGCGCCCGACCGGCGGGTGGCGCCCGCCGCCAAACCTCCGACGCCCTGCGCCAGGACCAGATCGGCGAGTTCGCCGGCGGCGCGGGACACCCGGGCGGTCAGGGGAGCGGTGCCCTCGGCGTGGCCGCGGTTTGTTTCTCCGGCCCCGTATCCGCCGCCGGTGAAGGTGGCGGCGCCGAAATCATCCGTCGCCGCGAACACGCCGGTCGGCGCGACCATCGCGCCCATGTAGGAAAACAGCGGGCGCATGGCGTGATCGATCGCCAACGAATGACGTGCCGTTCCGGCGGTCGCGCCGAGGAGGGCGGGCACGGACCGCAGGGCGTCGTCGTCAAGCGAATCGACGAACATCTTGAATAGTCCCGAATACGAGGCCTTGAACACCGGCGACACCGCGATGACGGCATCTGCGGAAGCGACGGTGCGGCGCGCGTCGTCGAGGGCCCGCGACGACAGTCCGCCGACGGTGAAGGCGTCCGCCAGATCGCGGGCGAGATCGCGGACCTCGATGAACGTGACCTCGGCGGATTCGCCGCGTGCGGTGATGACGGCGACGGTGGCGTCGGCAAGCATGTCGGCCAGCCGGCGCGTCGACGACGGCGTGGACAGTCCGGCCGTGATGACTGCGATGGTGCGCAACGGATGCTCCTTTCCGGGGGCGTGCGTGGGTTGCCGCCCGCTACTTGTCCTCGACGCGGCCCGGCTGGATCCTGTGGTGCGGGTGGTCGCGGTCGAGCTTCAGCGTGGCGTGGGTGGGCGGATCCGAGGGGACGTGCTCCGGGCGACGGGCCTCCATGCGGCGGCGGACCTCCGGCACGACCTCCCTGCCCAGGATCTCGATCTGTTCCAGGACGACCTCCAGCGGCAGGCCGGCATGGTCCATGAGGAAAAGCTGGCGCTGGTAATCGCCCACCCAGTCCGCGAACTGCATGGTGCGCTCGATGACCTGCTCGACGGTGCCGACGGTCAGCGGCGTCATCTCCGTGAACTCCTCCAGCGACGGGCCGTGGCCGTACACCGGGGCGTTGTCGAAATAGGGGCGGAAGAACTTCTTCGCCTGCTCCTCCGTGTCGCCGATGAACACCTGCCCGCCGAGGCCGACGGTCGCCTGATCGGCGCGGCCGTGGCCGTACTGCTCGAAGCGGCGGCGGTAGATGCCGACCATCTTCGCCGTGTGCTCCTTGTTCCAGAAGATGTTGTTGTGGAAGAAGCCGTCGCCGTAGAACGCGGCCTGCTCCGCGATCTGCACCGAACGGATGGAGCCGTGCCACACGAACGGCGGGGTGTCGTCCAGCGGCCACGGCGTGGACACGTACCCCTGCAACGGCGTGCGGAACTCGCCCGACCAGTTGACCGGGCGCTCGCGCCACAGGCGGCGCAGCAGGTGGTAGTTCTCCACCGCCAGCGGGATGCCCTGGCGGATGTCCTTGCCGAACCACGGATACACCGGGCCGGTGTTGCCGCGGCCCATCATGAGGTCGACGCGGCCGCCCGACAGGTGTTGCAGGAAGGCGTAGTCTTCGGCGATTTTGACGGGGTCGTTGGTGGTGATCAGCGTCGTCGCCGTGGACAGCTGCAGCTTCTCGGTCTTGGCCGCGATGTAGCCGAGGTGGGTCGTCGGGGAGGAGGGCACGAACGGCGGGTTGTGGTGCTCGCCCGTGGCGAAGACGTCCAGGCCCACTTCCTCGGCCTTCAGCGCCATTTGGGTCATGGCGTTGATGCGCTCGTGCTCGGTGGGCGTGGTGCCGTCCGTCGGGTCGGTGGTGACGTCGCCGATCGTGAAAATGCCGAACTGCAAGGTGGCTCCTGATGGGGTGGGGGTGTGGTCCGGTAGTGGGTGGCGAGCCGGCGTTTCGATGCGCCGACACTCTGACCCTTCGATGCTTGATGCCTGATGCGTCATGCCTGACGCCTGACGCCTGACGCCTGACGCCTGACGCCTGACGC
>NZ_JVMD01000024.1:0-240034 GCF_001056295.1 Corynebacterium halotolerans | reverse complement strand
GCCTGACGCCTGACGCCTGACGCCTGACGCCTGACGCCTGACGCTTCCAATGATGACGTGTCAACAATAGCGCTGTGAGTGGATTTATGCAAGAGGGTCTGCGGGGTGTGCCTAGCAGGCCATTACCGGGACCGGAAGGTACGGAAAGGCCGTTACCGGATCCGGAGGTGCGCGTCAGGAAGGCCGTCGCCGGGATTCGGGGGTATGAAAAGACCGTTACCGGGCCCGGAGGGGCTCGTGGCGTGTGCCGGGGGCGTCTGGAGTGTTTGCGTGAAGTCCAAGTTCGGTCTCGTTCGTCACATCAGCACCAACGGCGGACCTGTGCGTTCAATTTGAAACAAAGGGCCGGCAAAACAGCAGGTGTATTGCTCCGACCGTGTTTCAAAATCAACGCGATCGGGAGGTGTTGTGGCTGGTGTGACTGCGAGCCTCAGTCGCGAGGGGTGTCGGCGGTAGAGTGGAGCGCGTTAGGCCCATTCCAAGCGTCTGGGGTGCATCGAGTGCCGACGACGGGAAGCCGCGCCAATGCGGATCACACCAACACCGACTAATACGACCCGACCTGCACCTCGGCCCACAGCGCCGGAAGATCCGCGCCGCCGACCACTCGCAGCGGTTTCTGGTCCGGCCGGCCATGCTCGGTGATGATCAACGCTCGCGGCACCAGCCCGTCCTCGCCGGGAATGGTCAGGGCGGCCACGGCATCCTGGACCGTCACGGCGCGGGGCATGAAGTACGGCTCATCCCGCGAACCCGCCCATTCGAGCACGTCGGCGACCGTCTTCGCCTCGAGCCGACCATCGTCGCCGTAGTCGTGGGCGACCCAAATCGCGATGGCATCCGTCGTCAGCAGCGCGGTGCACGTGCCGCCGTCGACGCCGCCCTCGTACACCGGGAACTGGGAGTAGGTGGACTCGGCGAGCACCGCGAACACCTTCTCCACGGAATCCTCCGGAGTCACCGTCACCGGCCTGCGCGGCGGCAGCACCCCGAGCACCAGCGGCGGATCGATGAGGTTGCGGGCCAGCCGCTCGATGTCCGCGACGGTTTCGGGCAGCGGGTCCGCTATGGGCCGGCCGTTTCGGTACTCGCCATGGCTGATCGCGTTGCGCAGGTCGGAAAACGCCATGAGGGCGGAACGCTGGCCGTCGGAAAGCAAATGCCTGCGATGCGCCAGGTTGACCATCCACTTGAATCCATCTGACTGTTTCGCCCGCAGCTCGCGGCGCAGGTGCGCCTCGATGTCGTTGAAGGACGCGAGGAAGGCGGTGGCGTTGCCGCCGGAAACGTCGCCGCGAAGTGCATCGCTCATGTCGGCCAGGCTACCGGCGCCTACGCTGGAGGGCATGAACGCGAATCACCCGCACGCACGCGGCAATGGCCGGGGCCGCGGTGCCCGCAACTCGGCCGACGCCGCCGCAGCCGATCCAGCCGCGACCGACGCCGCCGCAGCCGACGGCCCGGACACGCCCGCGCCCCGGACGATCAACCGCACGTCGCGCGTCATCGCGCACGTGATGGACGACCTCATCGCCATCCCCGGCACCAACCGCCGCATCGGGCTCGATCCGATCATCGGGCTCATCCCGGGCGTCGGCGACGCCGCCGGGGCCGTGGCCACCGCCGGGCTGCTCATCGACGGCGTGCGCTACCGCGTTCCGTTCATCGTGCTGCTGCGCATGGCGTTCAATCTGCTGCTCGACATGACGCTCGGGGCCATCCCCGTCGTCGGCGACGCATTCGACTTCCTCTTCCGCGCGAACATCCGCAACGAACGCCTCATGGTGAAGGCGCTCGAGGACCCCGCCGGATCGGCGAAGTCCTCGAAGCGCTACCTCATCGGCGCGGGCGTGCTGCTGGCGGTCCTGGCGGTGCTCATCGTCGCGCTGACCATCGGCGCGATCTGGGGCGTGATCGCGCTCATCCGGGCGGGATACTAGTTACGTCCGGCAAACGGGGCGTACGTCCGGAAACCGGGGGCCGGGCGGGTTTGCGGGGCCGGTCGGTCACCCGCCCCCGGCGTCATCCCGGCCCCCTCCCGTTCTAGCGGTACACCCCGCGCCCGAGGGTGTCGCACTGCGCCAGCTTGCCGCTGTTGTAGCCGGTCAGGAAGGCGTCGGCGCGCTGTTCGGAGGAGCCGTGCGTCCACAGGTCGGGGCGGATGCCGCCGCCGGAGTGGCTCTGGATGGTGTCGTCGCCGATGGCGCGGGCGGTGCGCACGGCGTCGGCGACCTGCTTCTGGGTCAGCGGCTCGAGGATCGCGTCGGGGCCCTTGTCGGCGTAGTGCGCCCAGAAACCGGCGTAGCAGTCGGCCTGCAGCTCGATTTTCACGGCGTCCGATTCCGGGCCGGGTTCGTTGTAGTTGGACCGGCCGAGCGTGTTCTCCAGCTTCTGGATGTGGTGGCCGAACTCGTGGGCCACCACGTACTGCTGCGCGAGCGGGCCGTCGCCGCCGCCCATGCGCTCGAGCTGGCCGAAGAACGAGGTGTCGAAGTACGAGGTCTCGTCGGCGGGGCAGTAGAACGGCCCGGTCGACGCCGACGCGGGGCCGCAGCCGGAGTTCGTCGAACCCTCGAAGATGACCATCCCCGGCTTCGTGTACTGGATGCCGGCCTGCGCGGGCAGCTGCTCGGCCCACACCCGGTCGACGGACTCGCCGGTGAACATGATGCGGCAGTCGACGTACTTGTTGCCGTCGTCGCCGGTTTGGCAGTGGTCGAAGCCGCCCTGGGCGTTTTGCTGGTCGCCGCCCTGCTGGGGCGGCGGGGACTGCAGGACCTCGGACGGGTCGCCGCCGAGGAGGAGGATGAGGCCGACGACGAGCAGGCCGGTGAGGCCGCCGCCCACCGCGATGCCGCCGCCGCGGCCGCCGCCACCGCGGCGCGCGCGGTCGCCGCTCTTCTGGAAATCGGAACGGAACGTCATAAACCGAGTATGCCAGCATGAATGCCGTTTCGGCAGCCCGACACGGCGCCGCTCCCGGCGCGACTGCCGTTCGCGGTGGCTCGCGTCCCCGGCGCCTCGGCTGCCTCGCCGCCGGGCCCTCGCCTGGTCCGGCGGTGCTTTACGACGGCCCGGCCCCCGAACCGATCCGCCGCGCCGGGTAGACTGCCATCGACGCACGCCCGGGAGGGCGTCGATTCTCGGTTGAACATTTCTGGCAAGACATTGGAAGGACCCCAATAGTGCTGCGTACGCATCTCGCCGGCGAGCTCCGCGCCGACCAGGCCGGACACTCCGTCACCCTCACGGGTTGGGTGGCCCGCCGCCGCGACCACGGCGGCGTCATCTTCATCGACCTGCGCGACCGTTCGGGCCTGGCCCAGGTCGTGTTCCGCGAAAGCGAGGTCGCCGAGCGCGCCCACCACCTGCGCAGCGAGTTTTGCGTGCGGGTGACCGGCGTCGTCGAGAAGCGCCCGGAGGGTTCGGAGAACCCGAACCTGGCGTCCGGCGAGATCGAGCTCAACGTCTCCGAGCTGGAGATCCTCAACGAGTCCGCGGCCCTGCCGTTCCAGCTCGACGACGCGTCCAGCGCCAACGAGGTCGGCGAGGAAACCCGCCTGAAGTACCGCTACCTGGACCTGCGCCGCGAGGGCCCGGCCAAGATCATGCGCCTGCGCGCCGCGGTCAACCGCGCCGCCCGCCGGGTGCTGGACTCCCATGACTTCACCGAGATCGAAACCCCGACGCTGACGCGCTCCACCCCCGAGGGCGCCCGCGACTTCCTGGTGCCGGCCCGCCTGAAGCCGGGTTCCTTCTACGCCCTCCCGCAGTCGCCGCAGCTGTTCAAGCAGCTGCTGATGGTCGGCGGCCTGGAGCGCTACTACCAGATCGCCCGCTGCTACCGCGACGAGGATTTCCGCGCCGACCGCCAGCCGGAGTTCACCCAGCTGGACGTCGAGATGAGCTTCGTCGAGCAGGACGATGTCATCGCGCTGGCCGAGGAGATCCTGGTGGCCATCTGGCGCGAGGGCGGCTACGAGATCACCACCCCGATCCCGCGCATGACCTACCGCGAGGCCATGGAGAAGTACGGCTCCGACAAGCCGGACCTGCGCTTCGACATCCAGCTGACCGACTGCACCGAGTTCTTCGCCGACACCACCTTCCGCGTGTTCAAGAACGACTACGTCGGCGCCGTGGTCATGGAGGGCGGCGCCTCGCAGCCGCGCCGCCAGCTCGACGCCTGGCAGGAGTGGGCCAAGCAGCGCGGAGCCAAGGGTCTGGCGTACATCCTGGTCGGCGAGGACGGCGAGCTGTCCGGCCCGGTGGCCAAGAACATCACCGACGCCGAGCGCGAGGGCATCGCCGCCCACGTCGGCGCGAAGCCGGGCGACTGCATCTTCTTCGCCGCCGGCGACGCGAAGTCGGCGCGCGCCCTGCTGGGCGCGGCCCGCGGCGCCATCGCCGAGAAGCTGGGCCTGATCAAGGACGGCGACTGGGCCTTCACCTGGGTCGTCGACGCCCCGATGTTCGAGCCCGCCGCCGACGCGAAGGCCTCCGGCGACGTCGCCCTCGGCCACTCCGCCTGGACCGCCGTGCACCACGCGTTCACGTCGCCCAAGCCGGAGCACCTGGACACCTTCGACCAGGAGCCGGGCGAGGCGCTGGCCTACGCCTACGACATCGTGTGCAACGGCAACGAAATCGGCGGCGGTTCCATCCGAATCCACCGCCAGGACGTGCAGAAGCGCGTGTTCGAGGTCATGGGCATCTCCGACGAGGAGGCCCACGAGAAGTTCGGCTTCCTGCTCGACGCGTTCGCGTTCGGCGCCCCGCCGCACGGCGGCATCGCCTTCGGCTGGGACCGCATCGTGTCCCTGCTGGCCGGCGTCGACTCCATCCGCGAGACCATCGCCTTCCCGAAGTCCGGCGGCGGCGTCGACCCGCTGACCGACGCGCCCGCGCCGGTGACCGCCCAGCAGCGCAAGGAGTCCGGCATCGACTTCAAGCCGAAGGCGGACAAGAAGCAGGGGCAGCAGGGCGGGCAGGCCCGGAAGAGCCCGCAGGACCAGAACAAGGACGACAACAACTAGCCGACGGCCGGCGCCCGCGCATCAGGCGGGCGCCACCGGCGGTCTTACGGGCCCCGGGCCCAAGGAGATCATGGAATCCCTCGACCACAAGAGCAACGAGCACGACGTCGCGGACATCATCGCGACGGCCGGCGAGCTCCTGGCTTCCCGTTTCGGCGGGCGCCCGGAGCTGACGGACCCCGAAGACCTCGGCGGTTCGAGCCGGGCGATGGTCGTGCGGCTCCGAGTGTCGCCGAATCCGTTCCTGCCGGTGCGCTCCGTCGTCGTCAAGCGGATGCCGGAGTCGTCGGCGGTTGGCGCCGACCCGGCGCTGCTGCGCGAGATCGTGGCGTACCAGTTCGCCACCTCCCTGCCCGAGGACGTGCGGCCCGGGCCGGAGCTGTTGGCCCATGACGTCGAGCAGAGGATCATCGTCATCTCCGACGCCGGCGACGCGCCGACGCTGTTCGACGTGCTGGAATCCAACGACTCGGCCGAGCGCCTGCGCGCGCTGCGGGCGATCGGCGCGGCACTGGGCCGGATGCACGCTGGCACGGCGGAGCGCGAGGACGGCTTCAACACGCTGCTGTCCCGCATGTGGGCCCGCCACCGCGCGGGCGAAGACGTCTCCGGCGAGCGCGACCGCGGCATCGTCCGGGCGATCGAATCCGGGATGAGCCGGCTGGAGCGCCTGGGCGTCCCCGTGACGGACGGCGTGCGGCGCCTGGCCGGCGAGGCCGCGCGACGCATTTCCTCGGGTCACCACCGGGCGTTCACGCCGTTCGACCTGGCGCCCGACAACATCCTCATGGGCAACCGCGTCGCCTTCCTCGACTACGAGTGGGCGGGCTTCCGCGACGCCACGTTCGACGTCGCCAGCGTCATCGCGGGCTTCCCGCTGCACGTGTTCACCGAGCCTCCGACGGCGGAGGAGTCGGAGGCGTTCATCCGCTCGTGGGTCGAGGAGGTCCGCGTGCTGTGGCCGGAGGCCGTGGGCGATCAGCACCTGCGCACGCGCCTGATGACCGCGCTGCTGGGCTGGACGCTGATCACGGTGACCATCCTCCATTACGGCTCGCCGCAGGAGGCGCTGACCGCCGGTGCCGACGCCCCCGAGGACCGCGAGGGGGAGGACCCGACGTCGCTGGGCGGCGGGGTGCTCGAACGCCGCGATCTGCTGTGGACCGCGCGCGCCCTGGTGGAGTTCTCGGGCGGCTGCGAGGACCCGCGGTCCGGCGAAGTCGGCGACTTCGCGCGCGCGATCATCGACCTGGCGGCGGAGTAGGCGGGAGGCGGACATGGCCGGCGAGCCGGGGCTCTTCGACGACCCGGGCGCGGGCGGTCCGGCGTCCGGCGGCGGTGCCGCCAACGGGGGCGCGGACGCCGGCGCGTACTTCCACCCGGGCGCCCACGCGCCGTTGGCCGTGAAGATGCGCCCGCGCACCCTCGACGAGGTCGTGGGCCAGAAGCACCTGCTGGGCGACGGCGCCCCGCTGCGCCGGCTGGTCGACGGCGGGGGAGACACCTCGGTGATCCTCTTCGGCCCGCCCGGCACCGGCAAAACCACGCTGGCCAGCTTGATTTCGACGTCGACCGGCCGTCGCTTCGAGGCACTGTCGGCCCTCAACGCCGGCGTCAAGGAGGTCCGCGCGGTCATCGAACGGGCGCGCGGGCACCTGGTCCGCGAGGGCGTGCAGACGGTCCTCTTCATCGACGAGGTCCACCGCTTCTCCAAGACGCAGCAGGACGCGCTGCTCGGCGCGGTGGAGAACCGCACCGTGCTGCTCGTCGCGGCGACGACGGAGAACCCCAGCTTCTCCGTGGTGTCGCCGCTGCTCAGCCGTTCGCTGCTGCTGCAGCTGGAACCGCTTTCCGACGACGACGTCGCCGAGGTCATCCGCCGCGCAGTCGAGGACGAGCGCGGATTGAACGGCCGGATCACCGTCGCCGACGATGCCCTGCACCAGCTCGTGGCGCTGGCCGGGGGAGACGCCCGCCGCTCGCTGACGTACCTGGAGGCCGCTGCCGAAGCCGTCCCCGACGGCGGCACGCTCGACGAGGCGACCGTGCAGGCGTCGGTCAACCGCGCCGTGGTGCGCTACGACCGCGACGGCGACCAGCACTACGACGTCACCAGCGCATTCATCAAGTCGGTGCGCGGCTCCGACGTCGACGCCGCCCTGCACTACCTCGCCCGCATGATCGAGGGCGGGGAAGACCCCCGGTTCATCGCACGCCGCATCATCATCCTGGCCAGCGAGGACATCGGCATGGCGGACCCCACGTCGCTGCAGGTCGCCGTCGCTGCCGCCGAAGCCGTGCAGCTCATCGGCCTGCCCGAGGGGCGCCTGCCGCTGGCCCAGGCCGTCATCCACCTGGCCACCGCCCCGAAATCCAACTCGGTCATCTCCGCCATCGACGCCGCCTTGAAGGACGTGCGCGCCGGCAACTACGGCGCCGTGCCCCCGCACCTGCGCGACGGGCACTACTCCGGCGCGAAGGCCCTGGGCAACGCCGTGGACTACGACTACCCCCACGACGATCCGAAGGGCGTCGTCACGCAGCAGTACCCGCCGGACCAGCTCGCCGACGCGGAGTACTACCGCCCCGGCACCCACGGCCGGGAACGGGCGATGCGCGACCACATGGCCACCCTGCGCGGCATCGTCCGGGGGAAGGGGAAGTAGCCCGGGCCGAGGGGGTATGCTGGCACGGCTGACGCCGCCGCCGGGCGGCAAACCACCCGACCGTCGTGAAAGAGGGACCCGACTCCGTGCAGACCCATGAGATCCGGAAGCGTTTCATCGACCATTTCGTGAACGCGGGGCACACCGAGGTCCCCAGCGCTTCGCTGGTGCTGGACGACCCGAACCTGCTGTTCGTCAACGCCGGCATGGTCCCCTTCAAGCCGTACTTCCTGGGCCACCAGACCCCGGAGTTCGCCACGGCGACGTCGATCCAGAAGTGCGTGCGCACCCTCGACATCGAGGAGGTGGGCATCACCACCCGCCACAACACCTTCTTCCAGATGGCCGGCAACTTCTCCTTCGGCGACTACTTCAAGGAAGGCGCGATCAAGCACGCCTGGGCGCTGCTGACCAACCCCGTGGACGAGGGCGGCTACGGCATCGACCCCGAGAAGCTGTGGGTGACGGTCTACCTCGACGACGATGAAGCGCACGACATCTGGCGCGACGGCGTCGGCGTGCCCGAGGAGCGCATCCAGCGCCGGGGCATGGCGGACAACTACTGGTCGATGGGCGTGCCCGGCCCCTGCGGCCCGTGCTCCGAGATCTTCTACGACCGCGGCCCCGAGTACGGCGTCGACGGCGGCCCGGAGGCCGACGAGGACCGGTACATCGAGATCTGGAACCTCGTGTTCATGCAGAACGAGCGCGGCGAGGGCACCGGCAAGGACTCCTTCGAGATCCTCGGCCCGCTGCCGAAGAAGAACATCGACACCGGCATGGGCATCGAGCGCGTCGCGTTCCTGCTGCAGGGCGTCGAGAACGTCTACGAGACCGACCTGCTGCGCCCCGTCATCGACGTCGCCGAGAAGCTGACCGGCGCCACCTACGGCGCCGGCGGCAAGACCGGCGAGCGCGACGACGTCCGCTTCCGCGTGATCGCCGACCACTGCCGCACCGGCTTGATGCTCATGCTCGACGGCGTTACCCCGTCGAACTCCGACCGCGGGTACATCCTGCGCCGCCTGCTGCGCCGCATCATCCGCTCGGCCCGTCTGCTCGGCGCGACCGGAGAGACCCTGCAGCCGCTGATGGAGTCCGTCCGCGACACCATGACGCCGTCCTACCCGGAGATCACCGAAAACTGGGACCGCATTCTGCGCGTGACGCTGACGGAGGAAAAGGCCTTCCTGAAGACCCTCGAGGCCGGCACCCACCTGTTCGAGAACGTCGCCGCAAAGGCGAAGGCCGAGGGATCGACGTCGCTGTCCGGCGCCGACGCCTTCGCGCTGCACGACACGCACGGTTTCCCCATCGACCTGACCATGGAGATGGCCGCCGAGGCCGGCCTGGTCGTCGACCGCGACGAGTTCGACCGCGAGATGGCCGAGCAGCGCGCCCGCGCGAAGGCCGACAACGCGGCGAAGAAGCGCACCCACGGCGACCTCGGCGTCTACCGCGAGTTCATCGACGAGCACCCGACCGTGTTCACCGGCTTCGACACGCTCGTCGACGAGGCCACCGTCATCGGCCTGGTCGGCGACGGCGCCCGTCTGGAGCGTGCATCGGAGGGCGCGGACGTCGAGCTGATCCTCGACCGTTCCCCGCTGTACGCCGAGGGCGGCGGGCAGCTGGCCGACCACGGCCGCATCACCACCGCCTCCGGCGCGGTGCTGGAGGTCGACGACGTCCAGCGCGTGGGCAAGAAGCTGTGGCTGCACAAGGGCCGCGTCGTCGGCGGCGAGCTCGCCGTGGGCGAGCTGGCCGAGGTCGCCGTCGACCCCGCGTGGCGCCACAAGGCGGAGCAGGCCCACTCGGCCACGCACCTGATCCACGCCGCGCTGCGCGAGGTGCTGGGCCCCACGGCCACGCAGGCCGGTTCGATGAACAAGCCGGGCTACCTGCGCTTCGACTTCAAGTACGGCGAGCAGCTGACCCCGGAGCAGGTGTCGCGCATCGAGGCCATCGCCAACGAAGCCGCCGACGCCGACTACCGGGTCAACACCATCGAGACCTCCCTGGAGGAGGCCCGCGCGATGGGCGCCCTGGCTCTGTTCAGCGAGAACTACGGCGACCGCGTGCGCGTGGTCGAGATGGGCGGCCCGTTCTCGATGGAGCTGTGCGGCGGCACCCACGTCGACCACACCTCGCAGATCGGCCCGGTGGCCGTGCTCGGCGAGTCCTCCGTCGGCTCCGGCGTGCGCCGCATCGAGGCCTACTCGGGCCTGGATTCCTTCCGGTACCTGTCCACCGAGCGCCTGCTCGCCGAGCGCCTCGCCGCGGAGTTCAAGGCCCCGTCGGCGCAGCTGCCCGACCGCATCGCCGCCCTGTCCGAGCGGCTGAAGGCCGCGGAGAAGCAGGTCGCCGACCTTAAGGCCGCGCGCCTGCTCGCCGACGCCCAGTCGCACCTGGACAAGGCGCGCGTCATCGGCGACGTGACCTACCTCGGCCTCCAGCTGCCCGCCGGCACGCAGGCCAAGGACAT
This sequence comes from Corynebacterium halotolerans, assembly GCF_001056295.1. Classification (GTDB taxonomy): domain Bacteria; phylum Actinomycetota; class Actinomycetes; order Mycobacteriales; family Mycobacteriaceae; genus Corynebacterium; species Corynebacterium hansenii. Next base: position 229,847 of record NZ_JVMD01000024.1, on the reverse strand, counting down.
CCGGTCCCTGGCCAACGATCTGCGCGGCCGGCTCAACGACCGCGCGGCGATCATCGCGCTGGCCGCCGAGGCCGACGGCAAGGCGCCGTTCGCGGTGGCCGTCACCGACGCGGGCGTCGAGGCCGGCCACAAGGCCGGTGACCTGGTCAAGCTGCTCGGCGAGCGCATCGGCGGCCGCGGCGGCGGCAAGCCGCAGCTGGCCCAGGGCTCCGGTTCCGAGCCCGCCGGCATCGACGCCGGCCTCGCAGCCATCGCGGACTCGCTGGCCTAGGCCGCGCGAGGCGGAGGCGGAACATGGCGAAGCTGGAGATCGACCGGCCCGGCGCCGATGACCCGGGCCGCGGCCGGCGGCTGGGCATCGACGTCGGAGACGTCCGCGTGGGCGTCGCCATGTCCGACCCCGACGGCCTGCTGGCCACGCCGGTGGAGACGATCACCCGGGAAACCGGGCGGCGGGGCCCCGACGGCGCCGACATCGACCGGCTGGTGGAGCTCGCCGAGGAACTGGAGGTCGTCGAGATCGTCATCGGCCTGCCCCTCATGCTCGACGGCACGCCGGGCACGTCCGCGCGCAAGGCGGGCGACGTGGCGTTCCGGCTCGGGCGCCGGTTGGGTGAGGGCGTGCGCATCCGCATGGCGGACGAGCGCATGACGACGGTCATGGCGCAGTCACGGCTCCATCAGGCGGGGCGCGACGTCAAGAGCGGCCGGAGCGTCATCGATCAGGCCGCGGCGGTGGAGATCCTGCAGTCGTGGCTGGATCAGCGCCGCGACTTCCTGCGCGCCGCACCGTGACCCGGGCGCGACACTCCGTGACTGAAATGTGACAATCGGGCGGTACATGGGGGAGAATCAACAAGATTGTCCCGTCCACCCGTCTGCGGTCGGGTGCCCGTCCCCGAGGAGACCGAGATGAGCACTGGCCCGAAGTCGGCCGCAAGGACCAAGAGAACCGCGAAGCCGGGCAAGGCCCGCCGCGGACGCGTCCGCCGCCGCCAGACGTCGATGGCCATCAACGTCGTGTCGATCCTGCTGAGCGTCATCATCCTCGCCGGCGTCGGCTTCCTCTGGCTGCGCGGCGGAGTGTCCGGCGACTACACGGGCGACGGCAACGGCGAGACCGTGGTCGTGGAGGTGGCGCAGGGCGCGTCGCTGTCGGACCTGTCCACGGAGCTCAAGAAGCAGGACGTCGTGGCCACGGAGGACGCCTTCATGTCCGCGGCCAACAACCACGCCCGCTCGGGCGAGCTGCAGCCGGGCTTTTACCGGCTGCAGAAGAGGATGTCGGCGGACTCGGCGGTGGAGGCCCTGCTCAATCCGTCGAACCAGGCGGGCACGGTCGACATCCCGACGGGCACGCGTTTGATGGACACCCACATCGTGGCGTCCGATGACGTGCGCAAGGGCATCTTCACGCTCATCTCCGAGGCGTCGTGCATGGGCGAGGGCAACTGCATTTCGGTCGACGCCCTGAAGAACGCCGCGGGCACCATGGACCCGGCGTCGCTCGGCGTGCCCGCGTGGGCCGCGAAGGAGGTCGCCGCCCGCGGCGACGACCCGCGCCGCATCGAGGGCCTGATCACCCCGGGCGTTCACCAGTTCAACCCGCAGTCGTCCGCCGCCGAGGTCCTGTCCTCGCTGGTGTCGGAGTCGGCGGCGCGCTACGAGCAGACCGGCCTGGAGGCCTCGGCGCAGCGAGTCGGGCTGTCGCCGTACGAGATGATCACCGCAGCGTCGCTGGTCCAGATGGAGGCGCCGCGCGGGGACTTCGACAAGGTCGCCCGGGTCATCCTCAACCGCCTGCAGGAGCCCATGCGCATGCAGTTCGACTCGACGGTCAACTACGACCTGCCGGACCAGGAGATCGCGACCACCGACGAGGCCCGCGCCCGGGTCACCGCGTGGAACACCTACGCCAAGGACGGCCTGCCGGAGACGCCGATTTCCTCGCCGTCCATCGAGGCGATCACCGCGATGGAGAATCCGGCGGAGGGCACGTGGCTGTACTTCGTCACCGTGGACAAGAATGGCCGGACCGTCTTCACCACGACGTTCGAGGAGCACCAGGCGGCGATCCAGGAGTCCATCGCCAACGGCGTGCTGGATTCGAACCGATGAGCCGCCCCGCTATCGCGCACCGCGCCGCCGTCCTCGGCGACCCCGTGGAGCATTCCCGGTCGCCGCTGATCCACAACGCGGGCTACGCGGCGCTGGGCCTCGACGATTGGGAGTACGGCCGTTTCCGCTGCACGGCGGAGGAGCTGCCGCGCATCGTCGGCGAGGCGGACGACTCCTACGCGGGTTTCTCGGTGACCATGCCGGGCAAGTTCGCGGCCCTGGATTTCGCGGACGAGGCCACCGACCGCGCCCGCGCCATCGGTTCGGCCAACACGCTGGTGCGCACCGGCGGCGGGTGGCGGGCCGACAACACCGATTGCGACGGCGTGGCCGGCGCGCTGCGGGAACTCGGCGCGCACCGGCTGCCGGACGGCCGGGCGGTGCTGGTCGGCGCGGGCGGCACCGCGCGACCGGCGTTGTGGGCGCTGGCGCAGGCCGGGGTCAAGCGCATTTCGGCGGTGGCCCGCTCCGAGCGGGTGTACGCGCTGGAGCCCCTGGCGGCGCAGCTCGGCGTGAGCTTCACGTGGGTGCCGTTCACGGCGTTGAATCTGGCCGACGTCGCAGGTTCGGCGGACGTCCTGGTCTCCACGGTGCCGTCGGAGGCACTGGAGAGCTACGCGGGCCAGCTGGCCCGGGCGCCGAAGATCCTCGACGTCATCTACGACCCCTGGCCGACGCCGCTGGTCCGCGCCGCCGAGCGCAACGGGCACGCCGCGTTGGGCGGGCTGACCATGCTGCTGCACCAGGCCCTCGGCCAGTTCGAGCAGTTCACGGGCAAGCGGGCCCCCGAGGCCGCCATGCGCGAGGCCGCGTTTTCGGGTTGACTTCCCCTCATGGGGCCGGGGGATCTGTCGGAGGCCGTCTTCTGGTGCGCATACGCACCGTGGGCGGCGTGGCTCGCGTGGCATGACCTGGGTTCGCGGCGGCTTCCGGATCACCTGACTCTGCCGGCCGTGCCGGTGGCCGCGCTTCTTTCGCTTCACGACGCCGCGTTCGCCGGTTTCCTCGCGGGCGCCGCCCTGTGGTCGGGCGCGTACGCGGCCGTGGGCGTCGCAAAGCCGGGGGCCATGGGCGGCGGCGACGTGAAACTCGCCCTGGCGCTCGGCGGCATCGCGGGGTGGTCGGCGGGTATCCCGGGCACGTTGGCGGCGATGATCGCGGCCGGGCTGCTCACGGCGGCGGCCGGTGCGATCGCCCGGAAACGGGCCGTGCCGCACGGCCCGTCGATGCTCGTGGCCTGCGCGGGGGTCGCCCTCGGGGGACCAATGGCGTGATCGCCGTTACGAACATGAGATGATGTCCGCATGCTTCGATGGACCACCGCAGGAGAATCGCACGGGCAGGCGCTCGTCGCCATGGTCGAGGGCGTTCCCGCCGATTTCCCCGTCACCCGGGAGGACATCTCCCGACAGCTCGCGCGGCGCCGCCTCGGCTACGGCCGCGGCGCCCGCATGAAGTTCGAGGCCGACGAGGTCACGCTGCTCGGCGGCGTGCGCCACGGCCGCACCCTGGGCTCGCCGGTGGCCATCATGATCGGCAACACCGAGTGGCCGAAGTGGACCACCGTCATGAGCGCCGACCCGGTCGACCCGTCCGAGCTCGACGGCGCCCGCGGCGCCACGCTGACCCGCCCGCGCCCCGGCCACGCCGACTTCAACGGCATGCTCAAGTACGGCCACACCGACGCCCGCAACATCCTGGAGCGCTCGTCGGCCCGCGAGACCGCCGCCCGCGTCGCCGCCGGCACCGTCGCGCGGTCGATCCTGCGCGAGGCGCTGGGCGTGGAGATCGTCAGCCACGTCATCTCGATCGGCGCGTCCGAGCCGTACGTCGGCGAGCTGCCGACCTTCGCCGACCAGGACGCCATCGACGCGTCGCCGGTGCGCGCATTCTCCGAGGAGGCCGAGGAGTCGATGGTCGCCGAGATCGAGGCCGCGAAGAAGCAGGGCGACACCCTCGGCGGCATCGTCGAGGTCGTCGTCCACGGCCTGCCGATCGGCCTTGGCTCCCACATTTCCGGCGAGGCGCGCCTGGACGCGCAGCTGGCGTCGGCGCTGATGGGCATCCAGTCCGTGAAGGGCGTCGAGATCGGCGATGGTTTCGAGGAAGCCCGGCGCCGCGGCACGCAGGCCCACGACGAGATGGTCCGCGTCGAGGTCGGCGCGGGCGTCGACCGGCTGACCAACCGCGCCGGCGGCCTCGAGGGCGGCATGACCAACGGCCAGCCGCTCGTCGTCCGCGCGGCGATGAAGCCGATCTCCACCGTGCCCCGCGCCCTGAAGACCGTGGACATGGAGTCCGGCAAGGCCGCCACCGCCATCCACCAGCGCTCCGACGTGTGCGCGGTGCCCGCCGGCGGCGTCGTCGCCGAAACGATGGTCGCGCTGACCCTGGCACGCGCGGTGACCGAGAAGTTCGGCGGCGATTCGCTGACGGAGCTGCGCCGCAACGTCGACGGCTACCTCGCCCAGGTCGCGGACCGTCTGGACTGGGAGTAGGTTTCGGCGACGATGGCAACTCCCCGCGTAGTTCTGGTTGGCCCGCCCGGCGCCGGCAAGTCGACGATCGGCCGCCGCCTGTCCCGGGCCCTGCATGCGCCGCTGACCGACACCGACCACCTCATCGAGGAGCGGGAGGGCGACACCTGCGGCAACGTGTTCACGTCCCTGGGCGAGCCGCGCTTCCGCGAGATCGAGGAAGAGGTGATCGCCGAGGCGCTGCAGCGCCCGGGCATCGTCTCGCTCGGCGGCGGCGCGGTGCTCTCGGAGGCCACGCGCAACCTGCTGGCCGACCATGACGTCGTCTACCTGGAGCTCAGCGTCGACGAGGGCGTGCGCCGCACGTCCGGCGAAACCGGCCGTCCCGTCCTATCCTCCGACGACCCCGCCGAGCACTACCGCAGGCTGTACGAGTACCGCCGCCCGTTCTACGAGGAAGTGGCCAGCTTCAAGGCCCGCTCGGATTCCCGTTCGCCGCAGCGCGTGGTCGCCGAGATCCTCGGTTACCTCGATTCCGCGGACGGCGACGACGAACGGGACTGAATGGATAAGCTCGGCGGCAGCCGGGCGCCATCCGCGACCCGGCCGCGCATTCGAGCGCGGCCGTTTCCACATTCCCCCGAAAGGACCACGCGAACCGTGACCACCATCCCCGTCAACGGACCCGCCCCCTACGAAGTGCGGATCGGTTCCGGACTCGTGCCGCAGATCGCCGACGCCGCCGGCGAGGCCGCCAACGTCTGCGTGATCCACCAGGGCAGCGTCGCCCCAGCCGCCAACCGCATCGTGGAGGCGCTGGCCGCCAAGGGGGTCTCGGCCTTCGCCCTGGAGATCGCCGACGCCGAAGAGGGCAAGACCCTGGAGTCCGCCGGGCGCTGCTGGGACGTGCTGGGCGAGCGGGGCCTGGGCCGAGCCGACGCGATCGTCGCCGTGGGCGGCGGCGCCGCGACCGACCTGGGCGGGTACGTCGCGGCGGCGTGGATGCGCGGCATCAAGGTCTACCAGGTGCCCACCACGCTGCTGGCCATGGTCGACGCCGCCGTGGGCGGCAAGACCGGCATCAACACCGCGGCGGGCAAGAACCTGGTCGGTGCGTTCCACGAGCCGTCGGGCGTGTTCGTCGACCTCGATTTCCTGCGCACGCTGCCGATGGCGGAAGTCGTCGCGGGTTCGGCGGAGATCATCAAGGCCGGCTTCATCTCCGACACGGTGATCCTGGACCTCTACGAGTCCGACCCCGCCGCCTGCCTCGACGTCGACGGCGCCCTGCCGGAGCTCATCGAGCGCGCGATCAAGGTCAAGGCGCACGTGGTCTCCGAGGACCTGAAGGAGGCCGGCCTGCGCGAGACGCTGAACTACGGCCACACCTTCGGCCACGCCGTCGAACGTCACGAGGATTACCGCTGGCGCCACGGCCACGCCGTCGCCGTGGGCATGGTCTACGTCGCCGAGCTGGCGCGCATCGCCGGGCTCATCGACGCCGAACTGGTGGAGCGCCACCGCCGGATCCTCGAGTCGATCGGCCTGCCCACCACGTACGCGGGCGACCGCTTCGACGAGTTGTTCGCCGGCATGACCCGCGACAAGAAGAACCGGCGCGGCACGCTGCGCTTCGTGGCGCTGACGGCGCCGGGGGAGACCACGCGGCTGGAGGGCCCGCCCGAGGAGCAGCTGCGCGAGGCCTACGCGGCGCTCGTCGCGAACGGCGCCCCCGCGGACGAGGAGTCGGCGCGATGAACGGCGCGGTGAAGGGCACCACGGTACTCGTGCTCAACGGCCCCAACCTCAACCGGCTGGGCAAGCGCCAGCCCGACGTCTACGGCGCGACGACGCTTGACGACGTCGTCGCCGGGCTGGAATCGCTCGCCGACGAGCTCGGCGTCACCGTCGACTGCCGCCAGTCCAATCACGAGGGCGAGCTCATCGACTGGGTGCACGAGGCCGCCGACGAGGGTTGGCCCGTGATCATCAACCCCGGCGGCTTGACCCACACGTCGGTCGCCCTGCGCGACGCCCTCGCCGAGGTCGCCGACGGCGCCGGCTTCCACGAGGTCCACATCTCGAACGTCCACGCCCGCGAAGAGTTCCGCCACACGTCCCTGCTGTCCCCACTGGCCGCCGGCATCATCGTCGGCTGCGGGACGGACGGCTACGGCCTGGCGCTGCGCCGGGTCGCGGGCCGCATCAACGCCACCGCATCCGACGGCTCCGCCAACCTCGGGGCCACCACCGCCGACGCCACCACCCCCGGCGCCGCCATCACCGACGAGGAGACCACCCGATGAGCGCCACCGAGCACGCCACCGGCCCGCACACCATCGATTACGCCGGCCGCCGGGCGCGGCTGGCCGAGCAACTCGACGCCGTCGGCTGCGACGCCATCGTCATCGACCACCCGGTGCACGTGCGGTGGCTGACCGGCTTCACCGGCTCCAACGGCGCGGTGCTGGTCAACGCCGACGGTTCGGCGATGGTTTCGACCGACGGCCGCTACACCACCCAGATCGGGGTGCAGGCGCCGGAACTGGAGCTGCACGTCTCCCGCACCTGCGCCGTCGAACTCGCCGGCCGGGCCAGTGCGGCGGGCGTCGGCCGCCTCGGTTTCGAGGCCGCGCACGTCTCCGTCGCCGCCATGCGCCGCATCGGCGCGGCGCTGGATTCCGACGGGCGCACGGAGCTGGTGGAAACGGCCGACCTCGTCGAAAAGCTCCGTGCCGTCAAGGACGACGCCGAACTCGACGCGCTGCGCGAGGTCGCCGCCATCGCCGTGAAGGCGTTCGAGGATCTGGTCGCCTCCGGCGCGATCGCCGCCGGTACGACCGAGCGCGCCATCGCCGCGGACCTCGAGCACCGCATGCGGCTCGGCGGGGCGGACGGCATCGCGTTCGACACGATCGTCGCGTCCGGGCCGAACTCCGCGAAGCCCCACGCGGGCGCGGAGGACCGGGTGCTTTGCGACGGCGACCTGATCACCATCGATTTCGGGGCATCGAAGAACGGGTACCACTCCGACAAGACGCGCACGCTCGTCGTGGGCGGGTCCGAGGCCGCGGACGATTTTTCCCGCGAAATCTACTCGACGGTGCTGCGGGCGCAGCTCGCCGGAATCGAGGCCGCGCGGCCCGGCACGCCGCTGGCCGACGTCGACCGCGCGTGCCGCGAGATCATCGTCGCCGCCGGGCACGGGGAGTACTTCGTCCACTCCACCGGTCACGGCATCGGCCTCGACGTCCACGAAGCGCCGTTCGCCTCCAGCCGCTCGCAGGAGACGCTGACCACGGGCATGACGCTGACCATCGAACCGGGCATCTACGTCCCCGGGTTCGGCGGCGTGCGCATCGAGGACACGGTGATCGTCACCGACGGCGAGCCGGAGATCATCACCCCGCTGCCGAAGACTGTCTGAGGCGCCCTTCCCGGGCCCCGATCCGGGGGAGCGGCGCGCCGCTTTAGCGCTGGGGCGGCGGCGGGGGTATCGTGTACCGGTCAGACCCGTCGCCTAACCAAACAGGAGCTTTTCGTGGCATCCACCTCCGACTTCAAGAACGGCCTCGTGCTGAAGATCGACAACAAGCTGCAGCAGATCGTCGAGTTCCAGCACGTCAAGCCCGGCAAGGGCCCCGCGTTCGTGCGCACGAAGCTCAAGGACGTCGTCTCCGGCAAGACCACCGACAAGACGTTCAACGCCGGCGTCAAGGTCGAGACCGCGACCGTCGACCGCCGCGACATGACCTACCTGTACCGCGACGGCGAGGACTACGTCCTCATGGACGAGAAGACCTACGACCAGATCAACCTGGCCCCGCACCTGATGGGCGACGCCGCCCGCTTCCTGCTGGAGAACACCTCCGTGCAGGTGTCCTTCCACGAGGGCGAGCCGCTGTTCGCCGAGCTGCCCGTCTCCGTCGACCTGACCGTCCAGCAGACCGACCCGGGCCTGCAGGGCGACCGCTCCACCGGCGGCACCAAGCCCGCCACCCTGGAGACCGGCGCCGAGGTGCAGGTCCCGCTGTTCATCGAGACCGGTGACGTCCTGAAGATCGACACCCGCGACGGCTCCTACCTGTCGCGCGTGAACAACTAGTCGCGCGCTCCATGAGCGAAAAGAATTCCGGCAAGGATTCCGGCAAGGAAATCAACTACAAGCGCCGCGGCGCGCGCTACCGTGCCCGCCGCCGCGCGGTGGACCTGCTGTTCGAGGCCGAGCAGCGCGGCGTCGACCCGGAGAAGCTGATCGACGAGCGCCTGGTGCTCGCCCGCGACGAGCAGTCGGGCGTCGCCCCCATCGCCGAGTACACCGAGGAGATCGTCCGCGGCGTGGCGCTGGAGATCGACGGCATCGACTCGACGATCGCCTCCTACCTCTCACCGGAGTGGCCGATGCGCCGCCTGCCGGCCGTCGACCGCGCGATCCTGCGCGTGGGCACGTGGGAGCTGTTCCACAACCCCGACGTGCCGCCGCGCGTGGCCGTCGTCGAGGGCGTGGAACTGGCCAGCGAGTACTCCACCGACGTCGCGCCGCCGTACATCAACGCGGTGCTCGACGCGGAGGCCGACATCGCCGGCCAGGCCCGCATGGCCGCCGCCGCAGTGCGGGTGTCCTCCGCCCCGGCGGATGCCGCGCCCATCGTGCCGGGCACGCCGATGATGCCGGAACCCGGCGTCGAGGTCGTCGAGGCCGGGCCGGCCGATGCCACGGACGCGGCGGACGATGCCGGCGCGGGGCCGTCGTCAAGCGCGGAAACGGGCGAGGCGAAGCCCGACTAGCGATACCCGGCCGGCCGAACGCGGCTAGCCTTGCCCCATGGGCAAGAAAAGAAAGCACCGCCACTTCACCCTGGACGACGCCGAAGCGCTGAAAGTCGGGGAGGGGTGGCGGCTTTCGCTTGTCGACGCCGACGCCACCCCGGGTCTGCCGAACAACGGGGAAGGCAAGGAGATCGCGGCCGACCTCTTCGACGACCACGACGAGGAAATCGCCGACCTGCAGGAGCGGATGTACGCCGCGTCGCGCAGCGGGGACGGGACCGCGCCGAGGATCGTCATCGTGCTGCAGGGCATGGACACCGCCGGAAAGGGCGGCGTGGTGCGCCACGTGCTGAAGGGCATCGACCCGCAGGGCGTGGAAGTGTTCACCTTCGGGCGGCCGACCGAGGAGGAGAACGAGCACGACTTCCTGTACCGGGCGCGCATCCGCCTGCCGAAGCCCGGGCGCATCGGCGTGTGGGACCGGTCGCACTACGAGGCCGTCCTGGTGGAGAAGGTCAAGGAACTGACCCCGCTCGATGAGATCGAGGGGAGGTACGACCAGATCGTCGCCTACGAGGAGAGCCTCGCCGCCGAGGGCATCCACCTGATCAAGGTGATGCTGCACATCGACCGCGACGAACAGTACGAGCGTCTGATGGACCGGCTCGACCGCGACGACAAGCACTGGAAGTTCGACGTCGGCGACATCGACGACCGCGCGCTGTGGGACGACTACCAGGACGCCTACGACATCGCGCTGCGCCGCACGTCGACCGAGGCCAACCCCTGGTATTGCGTGCCCGCCAACCACAAGTGGTACTCGAGACTGGTGGTCAAGGGCCTGCTGCTGGATACGCTGCGCGGGCTGGAGCTGGAATGGCCGCGGGCGGAGTTCGACGTGGAGGACGCGCGGGCCAGGCTCGAGGCGACGAAGTAGTGGCGGTGGTGGCCGCAGCTGCCTTTCGGGGTGAGTTGGCGAGTGGGAGAGGGTCGTTGCCGCGTGTCGCAGTTCACCGCGGCCGGCGACCGGGGGTGATCGGGGCGCCGGGAGCGGGCTGGTAAGATCGCGGCCGTAACCGTGGGCAATCACGGGACATCCTTTAACGGACCGCACGGAGAGGCGGGGAAGGAGGTCACGATGAGCGACAACACGAACCCGGCGACCCCGGCGGGCGGCACTTCCGCAGATACGACGGAACTGCTGAACGCGGACGAGGTCGGCCGGACCGTCGCGCGCATCGCGCACCAGATCATCGAGAAGACCGCTTTGGACGGATCGAGCGCGCCGAGGGTGGTGCTGCTGGGCATCCCGTCGGGCGGCGTGCCCCTAGCCGAGCGACTGGCCGAGCGCATCGAGGAATACTCCGGGGTGAAGCCGGAAACCGGTTCCCTGGACATCACGCTGTTCCGCGACGATCTGCGGAACCGCCCGCATCGCGCACTGCAGCCGACGCGGATCCCGGACGCCGGCATCGACGGCACCATCGTGGTGCTGGTCGACGACGTGCTGTTCTCGGGCCGCACCATCCGGGCGGCGCTGGACGCGCTGAACGACATCGGCCGCCCGGACATCATCCAGCTGGCGGTCCTCGTCGACCGGGGCCACCGCCAGCTGCCCATCCGCGCCGATTACGTGGGCAAGAACCTGCCGACGGCGCGGCACGAGGACGTCCGCGTCCTGGTGGAGGACATCGATGGCCGCGACGCGGTGATCCTGAGCCGGGCGCAGGTGTCGTGAAGCACCTGCTGAGCATCGCCGATCTGTCGAAGGACGAGATCGTCGGCCTCATGGACGAGGCGGATCGCTTCAGGGAGGCCCTGGCGGGCCGCGAAATCAAGAAGCTGCCGACGCTGCGCGGCCGCACCATCTTCACCTGCTTCTACGAGAACTCCACACGCACCCGCGCGTCGTTCGAGACCGCGGGCAAGTGGATGAGCGCCGACGTGATCAACATTTCGGCATCCTCGTCGTCGGTGAAGAAGGGCGAGAGCCTCAAGGACACCGCGCTGACGCTCGACGCCATCGGCGCCGACGCCATCGTGGTGCGCCACCCGGCGTCGGGGGCCGCGAAGCTCATCGCCGAGTGGACGGGGAAGCACGGGCAGCAGCCGGCGATCATCAACGCCGGCGACGGCAAGCACCAGCACCCGACGCAGGCGCTGCTGGACGCGGTGACGCTGCGCCAGCGGCTGGGCGCGATCGAGGGGCGGAAGATCGTCATCGTCGGCGACATCCTGCACTCCCGCGTCGCCCGCTCCAACGCCGACCTGCTGTCGGCCCTGGGCGCCGAGGTCGTCTTCGTCGCCCCGCCGACGCTCCTGCCCTTCGGCGTGGAGAATTGGCCGGTGCGCGTGGCGCACCGCATGGAGCCGGAGCTGCCCGACGCCGACGCGGTGATGATGCTCCGCGTCCAGGCCGAGCGCATGGACGGCGGGTTCTTCCCGTCGCACCGCGAGTACGCGACCCGGTACGGCCTGTCCCGGGACCGGGAGAAGCTGCTTCGCGACGACTGCGTGGTCATGCACCCCGGCCCGATGCTGCGAGGCATGGAAATCAACGACCACGTCGCCGACCTGCCGCGCACCGCCGTGCTGCAGCAGGTGTCCAACGGCGTGCACGTCCGCATGGCCGTGCTGTTCACGCTGCTGACGGCGGAAACGTCGTTCTCCCCGGAAGGAGTGGCACAGTGACCGGAACCGAGAACGGACCCCACCACGACGACTCCACGTTCCCGCCCGTCGGCCCGCTGGCGGCCGCCGCCTCCGGTGAGCTGCTGCTGACCGGCGTGCGCCCGTACGGCGAGGGCGAGGACGTCAACGTCCTCATCCGCGACGGCGTCATCGCCGAGATCGGCGCCGGCGTCGAGGCGTCGGACGATGACGCCCGAGTGCTCGACTTCGATTCGCTGGTCCTGCTGCCCGGGCTGGTGGACATCCACGTCCACCTGCGCGAGCCGGGCCGCGAGGACACGGAAACCCTGGCGACCGGCTCGGCCGCGGCCGCGCGCGGCGGCTTTACCGCCGTGTTCACCATGGCGAACACCGCGCCCGTCACCGACGACCCGGCCATCGCCGAGTCGGTGTGGCTGAAGGCGCAGGCCATCGGGCTGTGCGACGTGCACCCGGTCGGCTCGATCACCAAGGGGCTCAAGGGCGAGGGCCTGACCGAGTTCGGCATGATGGCCGACTCGCAGGCCAAGGTGCGCATGTTCTCCGACGACGGCAAGTGCGTCGACGACCCGCTGATCATGCGCCGCGCCATCGAGTACGCCCGCGGCGAGGACGTCCTGCTGGCGCAGCACTGCGAGGACCCGCGCCTGACCAAGGGCGCCGTCGCCCACGAGGGCCCGACCGCCGCCCGCCTGGGCCTCGGCGGCTGGCCGCGCGTGGCCGAGGAGTCCATCGTCGCCCGCGACGCCATCATGGCGCGCGACTACGGCGGCCGGATGCACATCTGCCACGCCTCCACCGAGGGCACCGTCGAGCTGGTCAAGTGGGCGAAGGAGCGCGGCATCCCGCTGACGGCGGAGGTCACCCCGCACCACCTGATCCTCACCGACGCCCGCCTGGAGACCTTCGACGGCGTCAATCGCGTCAACCCGCCGCTGCGCGAGGACCGCGACGCGAAGGCGCTGCGGCAGGCGCTCATCGAAGGCGTCATCGACTGCGTGGCGACCGACCACGCGCCGCACGGCTCGGAAGAGAAGTGCTGCGAATTCGAGCACGCCAAGCCCGGCATGCTCGGGCTCGAGACCTCGCTGCCGATCATCGCGAAGGAGTTCGTCCTCGACGGCCCCTGCGACTGGCGCTGGCTGGCGAAGGTCATGAGCGAACGGCCGGCGGAGATCGTCCGCCTGCCCGGCCACGGCCGCCCGATCGCCGTCGGCGAGCCCGCGAACCTCACGGTCGTGGACCCCGGCCGGGCCTGGACGGTCCACGGCGCCGATCTGGCGTCGAAGGCCGAGAACACCCCCTACGAAGACATGGAGATGGCCGTCTCCGTCGCCGCGACAGTTCTGCGCGGCCGCGTCACGGCCCACGACGGAAAGGCGACCGCCTGATGGGCAAGCACCACAAGGACACCCTCCATGCCGGAGAGAACGAGAAAGGCAGCCACGTGAGCAACGCCCCCGCGGACGAAAACACCCCCGCGGTCCTGGTCCTGGCCGATGGCAAGGTCTTCCGCGGCCGAGGCTTCGGCGCGACCGGAACGACCCTCGGCGAGGCGGTCTTCACCACCGCCATGACCGGCTACCAGGAAACCCTGACCGACCCGTCGTACCACCGCCAGATCATCGTCGCCACGCCGCCGCAGATCGGCAACACCGGCTGGAACGACGAGGACTCGGAGTCCCACGACGGCCGCATCTGGGCCGCGGGCTACGTCATCCGCGACCTGTCCCGCGCCCCGTCGAACTGGCGCAGCCGCCGCACGCTCGTCGACGAAATGGTCGAGCAGGGCCTCATCGGCATCCGCCAGGTGGACACCCGCGCCATCGTCCGCCACATCCGCGACCACGGCGCCGTCGCCGCCGGCATCTTCTCCGGCGAGGACGCCACGCGCCCGGTCGACGAGCTGGTCGAGATCGTCCGCGCCCAGCCGTCGATGGCCGGCGCGAACCTGTCGGAGGAGGTCACGGCGGGGGAGACCTACGTGATCGAGCCGGAGGGCGAGGCCAAGGCGACCGTCGTGGCCTACGACCTGGGCATCAAGGCCAATACCCCGCGCGAGCTGGCCAAGCGCGGCGCCCGGGTCGTCGTCGTCCCGGCGAACACCCCGTACCCGGAGATCAAGAAGGAGCACGCCCCGGACGGCGTGTTCATCTCCAACGGCCCCGGCGACCCGGCCACCGCCGACGCCATGGTCCAGGTGGCCAAGAACGCGATGGACGACGGCATGCCGCTGTTCGGCATCTGCTTCGGCAACCAGATCCTCGGCCGCGCCCTGGGCCTGAGCACCTACAAGATGCGCTTCGGCCACCGAGGCATCAACGTGCCGGTCAAGGACCACGTCACGGGCACCATCTACATCACGGCCCAGAACCACGGCTTCGCCCTGGAGGGGGAGCCGGGCAAGAGCTTCGACACCCCGTGGGGCCCGGCGAAGATCACCCACACCTGCCTCAACGACGACACCGTCGAGGGCGTGGCGCTCGAGTCGGGCATGGCCTTCTCCGTGCAATACCACCCGGAGTCGGCGGCCGGCCCGCATGACGCCCACAACCTCTTCGACGACTTCATGGCGCTGATGGACCGCGCCGGTTCGAACAACCAGGAAGGCCAGAACTAGAACATGCCTCGCCGCAACGACATCAATCACGTCCTGGTCATCGGTTCCGGCCCGATCGTCATCGGCCAGGCCTGCGAGTTCGACTACTCGGGCACCCAGGCCTGCCGCGTCCTCCGCGAGGAGGGCCTGCGCGTCACGCTGATCAACTCCAACCCGGCCACGATCATGACGGACCCGGAGTTCGCGGACTCCACCTACATCGAGCCGATCCAGACCTCGTACATCGAGAAGATCTTCGCCAAGGAGGCCGCGGAGGGCCACCCGATCGACGCCGTCCTGGCGACGCTCGGCGGCCAGACCGCCCTCAACGCCGCCATCGCGCTCGACCGCGAGGGCATCCTGAAGAAGTACGGCGCCGAGCTCATCGGCGCCGACATCCCCGCCATCCAGCGTGGCGAGGACCGCCAGAAGTTCAAGGACATCGTCGCCAAGATCGGCGGCGAGTCCGCCCGCTCCCGCGTGTGCCACAACATGGACGAGGTCCACGAGACCGTCGCGGAACTCGGCCTGCCGGTCGTCGTCCGCCCGTCGTTCACCATGGGCGGCCTGGGCTCCGGCCTGGCGTACAACCAGGAGGACTTGGAGCGCATCGCCGGCGGCGGCCTCGCCGCCTCGCCGGAGGCCAACGTCCTCATCGAGGAGTCCATCCTCGGCTGGAAGGAGTTCGAGCTCGAGCTCATGCGCGACGGCGACGACAACGTCGTGGTCATCTGCTCGATCGAGAACGTCGACGCCCTCGGCGTCCACACCGGCGACTCGGTCACCGTGGCCCCGGGCCTGACGCTGACCGACCGCGAGTACCAGATCATGCGCGACCAGGGCATCGCCATCCTGCGCGAGGTCGGCGTGGCCACCGGCGGCTGCAACATCCAGTTCGCCATCAACCCGCGCGACGGCCGCCTGATCACCATCGAGATGAACCCGCGCGTGTCCCGCTCCTCGGCGCTGGCGTCGAAGGCCACCGGTTTCCCGATCGCGAAGATCGCCGCGAAGCTGGCCATCGGCTACACGCTCGACGAGATCACCAACGACATCACCGGCGAGACCCCGGCCGCGTTCGAGCCGGTCCAGGACTACGTCATCGTCAAGGCCCCGCGCTTCGCGTTCGAGAAGTTCCCGGGCGCCGACGACACCCTCACCACGACCATGAAGTCCGTGGGCGAGGCCATGGCCATCGGCCGCAACTACATCGGCGCGCTGGGCAAGGTCATGCGCTCGCTGGAGTCGAAGCCGGCCGGATTCTGGACCAAGTCCGACGAGTACATCGCGGGCGATCGCGCGAACGACCTCGAGGCGGTGCTGGAGGACCTCAAGCGCCCGACCGAGGGCCGCATCTACGACGTCGAGCTGGCCCAGCGCCTGGGCGCCACCGTCGAGCAGATCCACGAGGCCTCCGGCCTGGATCCGTGGTTCATCACCGAGATGGAGAACCTGCAGGACATCCGCAAGGCGCTTCTCGACGCCCCGGTCGTCGACGAGCAGCTGCTGCGCGAGGCGAAGTACTGGGGCCTGTCGGACGCCCAGATCGCCGCCCTGCGCCCGGAGCTGGCCGGCGAGGAGGGCGTGCGCGCCCTGCGCTGGCGCCTCGGCGTGCACCCGGTCTTCAAGACCGTGGACACCTGCGCCGCCGAGTTCGAGGCGAAGACGCCGTACCACTACTCGGCCTACGAGCTCGATCCGGCCGCCGAGTCGGAGGTCGCGCCGCAGACCGAGAAGGACAAGGTCATCATCCTGGGCTCCGGCCCGAACCGCATCGGCCAGGGCATCGAGTTCGACTACTCGTGCGTCCACGCCGCGCTGGAGCTGTCCCGCGTCGGGTACGAGACCGTCATGGTCAACTGCAACCCCGAGACCGTCTCCACCGACTACGACACCGCCGACCGCCTGTACTTCGAGCCGCTGACGTTCGAGGACGTCATGGAGGTCTACCACGCGGAGTCGCAGTCCGGCACCGTCGCCGGCGTCATCGTCCAGCTCGGCGGCCAGACGCCGCTGGGCCTGGCCGAGCGCCTGGAGGCCGCGGGCGTGCCCATCGTCGGCACGACCCCCGACGCCATCGACCTGGCGGAGGACCGCGGCGAGTTCGGCAAGGTGCTCGCCGAGGCCGGCCTGCCCGCGCCGAAGTTCGGCACCGCCACCTCCTTCGAGGAGGCGCGGCAGGTCGCCGACTCCATCGGTTACCCGGTCCTGGTCCGCCCGTCCTACGTGCTGGGCGGCCGCGGCATGGAGATCGTCTACGACGAAGCCACGCTGGAGGACTACATCAACCGCGCCACGGAGCTTTCCGACGAGCACCCGGTGCTGGTCGACCGCTTCCTGGACAACGCCATCGAGATCGACGTCGACGCCCTGTGCGACGGCGACGAGGTCTACCTGGGCGGCGTGATGGAGCACATCGAGGAAGCCGGCATCCACTCGGGCGACTCCGCCTGCGCACTGCCGCCGATGTCGCTGGGCCAGGGCATCATCGACCTGGTCCGCGAGTCGACGCGGAAGCTGGCGCACGGCATCGGCGTCAAGGGCCTGATGAACGTCCAGTACGCGCTCCGCGACGACACCCTCTACGTCATCGAGGCGAACCCGCGCGCGTCGCGCACGGTGCCCTTCGTGTCGAAGGCCACGTCGGTGCCGCTGGCCAAGGCGGCGTCGCGCATAATGATGGGCGCAACCATCGCCGAGCTGCGCGACGAGGGCATGCTGCCGCGCGACGTCGACGGCGGTTCGCTGCCGCCGGAGTCGCCGATCGCGGTGAAGGAGGCCGTGCTGCCGTTCAACCGCTTCCGCAGCCCGGACGGCCGCGAGCTGGACAGCCTGCTCAGCCCCGAGATGAAGTCCACCGGCGAGGTCATGGGCCTGGCGGGCGACTTCGGCGCGGCGTACGCGAAGTCGCAGGCCGCGGCCTACGGCGAGCTGCCGACCGAGGGCACCGTGTTCGTGTCGCTGGCCAACCGCGACAAGCGCACGCTGGTCTTCCCGCTGCAGCGCCTCGCGGGCCTGGGCTTCCGCATCCTGGCCACCCACGGCACGGCGGGCATGCTGCGCCGCAACGGCATCGAGTGCGAGGTCGTCAACAAGCTCACCGAGGACGGCCCGGAGACCGCCGGCGAGAAGACGATCGTCGACGTCATCCGCGGCGGCGAGGTCGACCTGGTCATCAACACCCCGGTCGGTTCCGCCGAGGTCCGCTCCGACGGCTACGAGATTCGCGCCGCCGCTGTGGCCATGAACATCCCGTGCGTCACCACGGTCCAGGGCGCCGTCGCGGCCGTCCAGGGAATCTCCGCGGTGCGCAACAACGAGATGGAGGTGCGGGCCCTGCAGGACCTGCACGTCCTCGGGCAGTAGGCCGCCGTGGCGGACAACGTCGTGGCGACCCCGCCGCGGGACGGCGGCCGCGCGGGCTTCGGCTCGCGCCTGGTCGCCGCCACGCGGGAACGGGGGCGCCTGTGCGCGGGCATCGACCCGCACCCGTCGCTGCTGCGCGATTGGGGCCTGAGCGTCGACGCCGATGGCGTGGAGACCTTCACCCGCATTTGCGTGGAGGCCTTCGCCGGCACGGTGGCGCTGGTCAAGCCCCAGGTGGCCTTCTACGAGGCGTTCGGCTCGAAGGGTTTCGCGATCCTCGAGCGCGCGCTGGCGGAGCTTTCCGACGGCGGGGCGCTGACCCTGGCCGACGCCAAACGGGGCGACATCGGGTCCACGATGGCCGCCTACGCGGACGCGTGGCTGTCCGACGGCTCCCCGCTCGCGGTCGACGCCGTGACGGTGTCCCCGTACCTGGGCTTCGGGTCCCTGGAGCCGGCGCTGTCGCTGGCGGAGGCCACGGGCCGCGGCGTGTTCGTGCTCGCCGCCACGTCCAACCCGGAGGGCCGTTCGGTGCAGGGCGCCGTGCTCGAGCGCGAGGGCCGCCCCGTGGAGCTCGCCCAGGACATCGTCGACCGTGCGGCGCAGCGCAACGCACCGCATGTCGCCGCAGGTGAGCCCGCCGGTCCGGTGGGCGTCGTCGTGGGCGCCACGCTCGAGCGGGCGCCTCGACTGGACGAGCTGAACGGGCCGATCCTCATGCCCGGCGTCGGCGCCCAGGGCGCCGGCCCGGCCGACGTCGACAGGCTCGCCGGCGACTGCTCGAGGCTCGCCCTGCCGAACATCTCGCGCGAGATCCTGCGCCACGGGCCCGACGCGGGCGCGCTCGCGCGGGCGGTCGAGGAGGCGGCGGGGGAGTACCCCGCGTAGGCCGCGGGGGCCGCCGCACGGCCCGTTTCCGGAGCACGGCTACCGCCGTTCCAGCCCGGCCACCTGCTGTTAGTTGGTGGCTCGGATTGGGGCGGCGGTTCTTGCACTCGGCGATCCGGTGCTATGCTGGCCGAAGTTGATCGGCCCATCGCCCAGGTCGGCGGCCTGCACGGGTCCCGGACGCACCATCGGTTCACCGGCGGACGTTTCCGGGGCATCGTCGCAAAGCAATCGCGTGACTCGGGCGAAGGGCCGTGTGATGTCTCCCTCGGGGGACACGCGCGGCGCATTGACACGAAATCGTGTTGGTGAGGTACGGTCACCTCCGGTCCGAATGACCGGACCATCCCCAAAATGTCTAGTTTTTAACGGAGGAACCCGTGGCCCTTCCGCAGTTGACCCCTGAGCAGCGTGCAGCCGCCCTTGAGAAGGCCGCCCAGGCCCGCAAGGTCCGAGCCGAGCTGAAGGACAAGCTCAAGCGTGGCGCTACCGACCTGCCCGAGGTCCTGAAGCAGGCCGACGAGGACGAGATCATCGGCAAGATGAAGGTCTCCGCTCTTCTCGAGGCCCTGCCGAAGGTCGGCAAGGTCAAGGCCCAGGAGATCATGACCGACCTGGAGATCGCCCAGACCCGCCGCCTGCGCGGCCTCGGCGACCGCCAGCGTCGCGCCCTGCTGGAGCGCTTCGGCTTCTCCGCCGAGTAATCGCGATGCCCGGGGACTCCGCTTCTCGACTGGTGGTCCTTTCCGGCCCCGCCGGCGTCGGCAAATCGACCGTCGTCGGCAGGCTCCGCGCCGAGGTGCCGGACCTTTACTTCAGCGTCTCCATGACCACCAGGGCCCCGCGCCCGGGAGAGGTCGACGGGAAGGATTACTTCTTCGTCGACCGCGAGGAGTTCGACCGTCGCATCGACGCCGGGGAAATGCTCGAGTGGGCCGACATCCATGGCGGCCTCCAACGCTCGGGCACGCCCCGCCGCCCGGTGGAAGAAGCCCTCGCCGCAGGGCGCCCCGTGCTGGCCGAGGTCGACCTCGCCGGCGCCCGCGCGATCCGGGAATCTTCCCCCGACGCGCACCTGGTCTTCCTCGCCCCGCCGAGCTGGGACATTCTCGTGGAGCGGCTCACCGGCCGCGGCACGGAAACCGAGGAGCACATCAAGCGCAGGCTGGAGACGGCCCGCACCGAGATGGACGCGATGGACGAGTTCGACCGGACGGTCGTCAACGAGGACGTCGACGAAGCCGTCGCGGAGATCACCGCGGCGCTGCTCGGCAAATGATTTTCCGGCGGTTGGGGCCGGGATGCTTCGCCATCCCCGCGCCGCCGCCGGTTTTCACGCGCCGGGGGACCTTCGCAGGGACCCCGGGGCGCGCACACTTTCACATTCAGGCTTTCACAACCAGGACAGGGAGATCGTCACAGTGACCCAGGACATCACCGCCGCACCCGAAGCCGTCTTCGACCCGCCGGTCGGCATCACCAACCCGCCGATCGACGAGCTGCTGAAGACCGCGTCGTCGAAGTACGCGCTGGTCATTTTCGCCGCCAAGCGCGCGCGGCAGATCAACGACTACTACCAGCAGATCGACGAGGGCATGCTCGAGTACGTCGGCCCCCTGGTGACGCCGGGCGTCGCCGAGAAGCCGCTGTCGATCGCCCTGCGCGAGATCAACGCCGGCATGCTCGAGCACACCGAGGGCTAGGCGGGCGATCTGCATGGGGGTTGATGGCCGCCGTTTGAACGTCGTCGTCGGAGTGTCCGGGGGGATCGCCGCCTACAAGGCGTGCCACCTGGTCCGCGCCTTCACCGAGCGGGGGCATTCCGTCCACGTGGTGCCGACGCCGTCGGCGCTGAACTTCGTCGGGGCCGCAACCTTCGAGGCGCTGTCGGGCAACCCGGTGTCGACCACCGTGTTCGACGCCGTGGACGAGGTACGCCACGTCCGCATCGGCCAGGAGGCCGACCTGGTCGTCGTCGCCCCCGCCACCGCCGACCTGATGTCGCGCGCGGCGCACGGCCGCGCCGACGATCTGCTCACCGCGACGCTGCTGGTGGCCACGTGCCCGGTCGTCTTCGCCCCGGCGATGCACACCGAGATGTGGAACCATCCCGCCACCCGAGACAACGTCGCCACCCTGCGCCGACACGGCGCCATCGTCCTGGACCCCGCGCACGGCCGCCTCACCGGCGTCGACACGGGGCCCGGCCGGCTGCCGGAGCCCGAGCAGATCGCCAAGCTCGCCCTGTTGGCGGCCGAGAAGCCCGGGGCGTTCACCCGGGACCTGGAGGCCAAGCGGGTCGTCGTCACCGCCGGCGGGACCCGCGAGGCTATCGACCCGGTCCGGTTCATCGGCAACCATTCCTCGGGCCGCCAGGGCTTCGCCCTCGCCGACGTCGCCGCCCAGCGCGGCGCCGACGTCACGCTCATCGCCGGATCGGTCGATGCGTTGGGCACCCCGCCGGGCGTGACCCTGCGGTCGATCACTTCGGCCCGCGACCTCCATGACGCGGTCGTGGAAGAGGCCCCGGGCGCGGACGTGGTCATCATGGCCGCCGCCGTCGCCGATTTCCGCCCGGGCACCGAATCCGACTCGAAGCTGAAGAAGGGCGCGTCCGACGACGCCCTGTCCCGCATCGAGCTCGTGGAGAACCCCGACATCCTCGCCGATGCCGTCCGCCGCCGCGCGGACGGGGAGCTCGACGCCGCCACGGTCATCGTGGGCTTCGCCGCGGAAACCGGCGACGCCACCGCGACGCCGCTGGAGCACGCGAAGACGAAGCTCGCCCGCAAGGGCTGCGACCTGCTCATGTGCAACGACGTCTCCGGCGGCGCCACCTTCGGCGCGGAGGACAACGTCGGCTGGATCCTCGACGCCGACGGCACGATCGACGACGTCCCCCGCGGATCGAAGCACGCCGTCGCGGCGAACATCCTCGACGCGGTCGCCCGCCGTGTCGCGGCCGCCCGAGGCTGACGGCCGGCCGTCGCAAAGCGCTGAGCGCACGGCGCAACGCGCACGGCGCAACGCGGAAGCGCGAAACGTAAGCTCGACACCCGCCCCCGCATCCGGACCCCGGCCACGCCAACTGAACCGCTTGGTCTATGATTCTCCGGGTACCCGCACAACGAACCCCGGCGCGGCGCATTCGCCCGCGCGGTAAGGAAGGCTTTCCGTGGCTCACGACCTGCGCCTGTTCTCCAGTGAATCCGTCACCGAGGGGCATCCGGACAAGATCTGCGACTCCATCTCGGACGCGATCCTCGACGCCATGCTGGAGGTCGACCCGGACAGCCGCGTGGCCGTCGAAACCGTGGTGACCACCGGCCTGGTCCACGTCGTCGGCGAGGTGTCCACCCGCGGCTACGTCGAGATCCCGCGCATCGTGCGCCGCCGGCTGATGGACATCGGGTTCGACTCGTCCGAGAAGGGCTTCGACGGCACCACCTGCGGCGTGTCGGTCTCCATCGGCGAGCAGTCGCCGGAGATCGCCGAGGGCGTCACCGAATCGCTGGAGTCCCGCGCCGCCGGCGGCGACATCGAGGCCGACGACCGCGCCGGCGCCGGCGACCAGGGCCTGATGTTCGGATACGCGGTGCGCGAGACGCCGGAGCTCATGCCGCTGCCGATCGCGCTGGCCCACCGCCTGGCGCGCCGCCTGACGGAGGTGCGCAAGAACGGCACGCTGGACTACCTGCGCCCCGACGGGAAGACACAGGTCACCGTCGGCTACGACGAGAACGACGTCCCGGTCGCGCTGGACACCGTGGTCATCTCCACCCAGCACAACCCCGGCGTCACGCACGCCCAGCTGGAGGAGGACCTGCGCCGCGAGGTCCTCGATCCGGTGCTCGCCGCCGAGGGCCTGCCGGACCTCGACGTGTCCGGCCTGACGCTGCTGATCAACCCGTCCGGTTCGTTCGTGGTCGGCGGCCCGATGGGCGACGCCGGCCTGACCGGCCGCAAGATCATCGTGGACACCTACGGCGGCATGGCCCGCCACGGCGGCGGCGCGTTCTCGGGCAAGGACCCGTCGAAGGTGGACCGATCCGCGGCCTACGCCATGCGCTGGGTGGCCAAGAACGTCGTCGCCGCCGGGCTGGCGGAGCGCGTCGAGGTGCAGGTGGCCTACGCCATCGGCCGCGCCAACCCCGTTGGCCTGTACGTGGAGACCTTCGGCACCGGCGCCGTCGACCGCAAGGTCATCGAGGACGCCATCCGCAAGGTGTTCGACCTGCGCCCGGCCGCGATCATCCGCGAGCTGGACCTGAAGCGCCCGATCTACGCGCAGACCTCGGCGTACGGCCACTTCGGCCGCACGGACGTCGATCTGCCGTGGGAGCGCGTCAACCGCGTCGCGGACCTGCGCGCGGCGGCGGGCCTGTAGCGCGCGTGCGGCGCCCCGTCTCTAAGATGGGGTGCCATGACGACGACCCGGGACACCATGGCCGACAGGCCGGTGGCCCGGGTTCTTCCGTTGCTGGGGCTGCCGCAGCTGGACCGGCCCTTCGATTATTCGGTGCCGGATTCCATGTCGGAGGCGGCGCGGCCGGGGACGCGGGTGCGGGTGCGCTTTTCGGGGAAGCTGGTCAACGGCATCATCCTGGAGCGGGCGGCGGCGGCCGAGCACGACGGTGCGCTGACGCCGATCAAGGACGTCGTGTCGCCGGAGGTCGTGTACCCGCCGCAGTTGGCCGCGCTGGTCGACTCGCTGGCGGAGCTGTACGCGGGCGTGCGCTCGGACATCATCCGCTCCGCGGTGCCGTCGCGGCACGCGCGCGCCGAGAAGGCGCGGGGCGAGGGCCCGGGCGCGTCCTGGGAGGAGCTGGGCCGGCTGGAGCTTGACGACGCCGACGTCTCCGCATGGGACGCCTACGCTTTCGGGGGCTCGTTCGTGTCCGCCGTCCGCTCCGGTGCGGCGGCGCGGGCGGCCTGGCATCCGGCGCCGGGGGAGGACGTGCCGGCGCGGTTGGCCGAATTGGCGGTGACCGTCGCCCGCGACGGCGGCGGAGTGCTGATCGTCGTCCCCGATCAGCGCGCGGTCGATGCCGTGGAGGCGGCGCTGCGGGAGCTGATCAGCCCGCGGCAGATCACGGTGCTCGTCGCAGGGCTGGGCCCCGAATCGCGCTACCGCCGCTACCTGGACATCCTCCACGGCTCGGGGCGGCTGGTGGTGGGCACGCGCTCGGCGGCGTACGCGCCGGTGCGGAACCTGCGGTTGGCGGTGATCCTCGACGACGGCGACGACAACCTGGTCGACCCCCGCGCCCCGTACATCCACGCCCGCGACGTGCTGGTCACCCGCTCCGCCCAGGAGAAGTGCGCGCTGATCCTCGCGTCGGCGACCAGGACGGCGGAGGTGGAGCTGCTGGTCGAATCCGGTTGGGCCCATGGTCTGGTGCCCACCCCGGAGACGCTGGCGGCGCGGATGCCGGGCATCATCCCGTCCACCGACACGGAAGCCGACCCGGAGGACGTCTCGCGCGGCCGGCTTCCCGCCGCCGCGTACCGCGTCGCCGCCACGTCGCTGCGCGCCGGCATGCCCGTGCTGGTGCAGGTGCCGCGCAAGGGCTACGTGCCCACGCTGTCGTGCGCGCGGTGCGGCGCCCCAGCCCGATGCCGCCATTGCAACGGGCCGCTGGAGATCCCGCACGGGCCGTCGCAAAGCGGCGCAGCAGCGCCCTCGGGCCACCATGCGCATCCCGGCCACCATGCGCATCCCGGACACGGCGGCGAGGGCGCCGGCGAGGCCGCGCCGCCGACCTGCCGCTGGTGCGGGCGCGTCGACGTGCGCCACCGCTGCCACGAATGCGGCGGGACGCGGATGCGGCCGGTGATAGTCGGGTCGGAGCGCACCGCCGAGGAGCTGGGGCGGACGTTCCGGCCGCATCCCGTGATCTCGTCGTCCGGCGAGCGGATCCTCGACGAGGTGGCGCCGGGGGCGAGGATCGTGGTGGCCACCCCGGGCGCGGAACCGCGGGCGCCCGGAGGCTACGGCGCGGCGCTGATCCTGGACACGTGGGCGACCATGAACCGCCAGGACCTGCGGGCCCAGGAGGAGGCGCTGGCCACGTGGGCCCGCGCCGTGCACCTGGTGCGGCCGGAGGCCGACGGCGGGCACGTGGTCATCGACGCCGACGCCGCAGTGCCGGTGGTCGGCGATCTGCTGCGCTGGGACATCACCGGGGCGGCGGCGCGGGAACTCGCCGACCGCGGCGCGGCGGGACTGCCGCCCGCGACGCGGATGGCCGCCATCGACGGCACGGCGGAGGGCGTGGAGAGGTTCATCGCCGATTTCGAGGCCCCCGAAGGCGCGGAGATCCTCGGCCCGGTCGACCTGCCGCCCGGTGGCAGGCCGCCGGCCGGGATCGAGCCGGGCACGCCGATCCGGCGGCTGCTGGTGCGGGTGGAACGGACCCGGGCCCGCGAACTGGGCCGGGCCCTGCGCGCGGCCCGGGGCGTGCGCGCGACCAGGCGGGACCCCGCGCCGGTGCGGGTGATCGTGGATCCGGCCCGCTTCGGCTGACGGCGCCGGCTCGATGACGTCGCCCCGGCCGCCGGCACGGGAGCGACTCCGCCGACTCCGCCGACGGCGCCGCGGGCGCGGCTCCTGGGCATCCGGGCCGGTGGGGTAGCATCGGGCTTCGATTCCGGGGCACCGGCCCGGGCCGTCATGACCGTTGGCACGACCCCGGTCTTCCCCCGTCACACCCCATCCCCATAAAACGCAGGAGCTGATGCGAAGCATGTCCGTCCGAGAGATCCGCCTGTTCGGGGACCCCGTCCTGGTGTCCCGCGCCGACGAGGTCACGGCCTTCGACGCGAAGCTGGCCCACCTCGCCGACGACATGCTCGAGACCATGGACTCCGCCGGCGGCGTGGGCCTGGCCGCGAACCAGGTCGGCGTCCTGCAGCGCGTGTTCGTCTACGACTGCGACGGCCGCCGCGGCGAGCTGGTCAACCCCGTGTGGGAGCCGGTCGGCGAGGAGACCGAGGTCGACGAGGAGGGCTGCCTGTCCATCCCCGGCATCAACGCCGACACGGAGCGTTACCTGCGCGTGCGCGCCACCGGCCAGGACCGCACGGGCACCCCGGTGACCCTCGAGGCCGAGGGCCTGCTCGCGCGGTGCATCCAGCACGAGACCGACCACCTCGACGGCGTGCTCTTCCTCAAGCGCCTGGACCCCGAGACCCGCAAGGCCGCGATGCGCGAGCTGCGGTCCACCGACTGGTTCCTGGCCGGGAAGTAGGGGAGAGCATGCGCCTGATCTTCGCCGGCACCCCGGAACCCGCCGTCCCCGCGCTGCGGAAGCTGATCGAGCACCCCGGCCATGAGGTCGTCGCGGTGCTCACCCGCCCCGACGCGCGCGTCGGCCGCGGGCGGTCGCTCAAGCCCTCGCCCGTGAAGGCCGTGGCGGTCGAGCACGGCATCGAGGTCATCGAACCGGAAACGCTTGCCGACGACGGCGCCCGGGCCCGTTTGGCCGAACTGGCCCCCGACTGCATACCGGTCGTGGCGTATGGCAACCTCGTGCCGAAGGATCTGCTGGATCTGCCGGTGCACGGCTGGGTGAACCTGCACTTCTCGGTGCTGCCCGCGTGGCGCGGCGCGGCGCCGGTGCAGGCGGCCATCGCCGCCGGCGACGAGATCACGGGCGCGTCGACGTTCCGCATCGAAGAGGGCCTGGACACCGGCCCGGTGTTCGGCACCGTCACCGAGGCGATCAAGCCCGCGGACACCGCCGACGACCTGCTCACCCGGTTGGCGCATTCGGGCGCCGAACTGCTGGCGGCGACCATGGACGGCCTGGAGGTCGGGCGCCTGCGCCCCGAGCCGC
Source organism: Corynebacterium halotolerans (assembly GCF_001056295.1). Lineage (GTDB taxonomy): Bacteria > Actinomycetota > Actinomycetes > Mycobacteriales > Mycobacteriaceae > Corynebacterium > Corynebacterium hansenii. The sequence goes on along the minus strand of NZ_JVMD01000024.1, from coordinate 203,121 downwards.
AGTCGGCCGACGGCGTGAGCCACGCGCCGAAGATCACCTCCGCCGATGCCCGGATCGACTGGACGATGCCGGGCCACCTCATCGACCGCCGCATCCGCGCCCACACCCCCGCGCCCGGGGCGTGGACGATGCTCGGCGACGACCGCATCAAGGTCGGGCCCGTGACGCCGGCCGAGATCGACGGCGAACTGGGCGAGGGGCGCATCCGCGTGGAGAAGAAGCGCGTGCTCGTCGGCGCCGGCGGGGGCACCGCGGTGGAGCTCGGCCGGGTGCAGCCCCCGGGCAAGCGCATGATGGACGCAGTGGACTGGGCGCGCGGCGCCCGGCCGGACGAGGGGACGATGGTCTAGATGGCCGAGCAGCGCTCGAACGACGGCGGACGCGAGGGCCGCGGCGACCGAGAGGCCCGGGAGGCCCGCGGCAACCGGGGCGGCGAGAATCGGGATGCCGGCAACCGGGATGGGGGCAATCCGCCCGCCCGGTCCAGGAACACCCGCCGCCGCAACGCCTCCGGGCAGAAGCGGGGGCAGGGCGGTCACGGCGGCCATGAGGGCCAGGGCAGCAGGGGGAACCAGGGCAACCAGGGCCGTCGCAAAGCCAGCGCGGTCGACGCGCCCCGCCAGGTCGCGCTCGACGTCCTCGGCGCGGTGCGCGCCGACGGCGCCTACGCGAACCTGATGCTGCCGAAGGAACTGCGCGCCCGGAACCTCACCGGCCGCGACGCCGCCTTCGCCACCGAGCTCACCTACGGCACGCTGCGCGCCGAAGGGCTGCTCGACGCGGTGCTCGCGAAGGCGTCCACCCGCCCGCTGGACAGGATCGACCCCGAAGTGCTCGACGTCCTGCGGCTCGGCGCCTACCAGCTCCTGCGCACGCGCGTCGGCGCCCACGCCGCCGTGGACACCTCCGTGCGCGCCGTCATCGGCGCGGGGAAGGTGGGGGCGAAGGGCTTCGTCAACGCGATCCTGCGCACCGTGTCCGGCAAGGACGAAGCGGCGTGGGTCGCGGAAGTCGCCCCGGACGCCGGGCGCGATCCCGTCGGGCATCTCGCGCTCAAGCACGGCCACCCCCGCTGGATCGCCGATGCCTTCGCGCAGGCCCTGGGCCCCCGGGCCGGCGAACTCGCCGAAGCGCTCGCGGCTGACGACGCCCGTCCGATCGTCCATCTCGTCGCCAAGCCCGGCGAGATGTCCGCGGAGGAACTCGCCCTGATCACCGGCGGCGAGGAGGGGCCCTGGTCCCCGTACTGCGTCCGCATCGAATCCGGCGACCCCGGCGATCTCGGCCCCGTGCGGGAGCACCTGGCGGCCGTGCAGGACGAGGGCTCGCAGCTCATCGCCCGCGCGGTCACCCTCGCGCCGCTCGACGGGGAAGACGGGGGCCGCTGGCTGGACCTGTGCGCGGGCCCCGGCGGCAAGGCCGCGTTCCTCGGGGGCATCGCCAAGATCGACGGGGCGACCGTCGACGCGGTGGAGCCGGCGAAGAAGCGCGCCGGACTCGTGGAGAACTCGGTGCGGGGACTGCCCGTGCGGGTCCACGTGGCGGACGGCCGGGATCCCGGGCTCGAGGGCGGCTACGACCGCATCCTCGTCGACGCGCCGTGCTCCGGCCTGGGCTCGCTGCGGCGCCGCCCCGAGGCGCGCTGGCGGAAATCAACCGACGATCTGCCCGCTTTGACCAAGCTCCAGGGCGAGCTGCTGGAATCGGCCGCGAAACTCGTGCGGCCCGGCGGCGTCATCGTCTACTCGACGTGCTCGCCGCATCTGCGCGAAACGCGCGGGGCGGTCGACCGGGCCGTGCGTCAGCTGGGGCTGGAGGAGTTGGACGCCCGCCCGCTCGTGGAACCGATGGGCGACGTCGGCGACGGGCCGTCGGTGCAGATGTGGCCGCACCGCCACGGCACCGACGCGATGTTCTTCGCCGTGCTGCGCAAGCCCGCGCACGGCTGATCGGACACGCGAACGGCCGAGCAAACCCGGGCACGTCTGAGGCCCGCCCGTCGCGGGCGGGGCGGAGCCGGCGCTCGTCTGCGCCGATTCCCGGGAGTCGGTCAGGGGCGTCCGTCGTCGCCGCGGCCGAAGACGCCGACGGCGACCCAGGCCAGGGCGACGATGATGCCGCCGACGACTGCGTAGGTGCCCGTGCCGTCGATTACGGCGAAACCGACACCGTAAAGCATGGTCAGGGCCAGTGCGATGAAGGCGAGTATCTTGCGGTCCATGGCCGCAGGGTACCCGTGTTAGCCCCGGGGCGTCGGATGCGATGTTCTTCGCCGTGCTGCGCAAACCCGCGGAATGATGGCCGGGAGGTATCTTTAGCCCATCGTCCGACGCGCCCAACGTCGCCGGCGATGAACGCTGGTCTGCGACCATCCGCCACATAACCCGCAAAGGTCCCCATGTTCCGCCGTTTCGACGCCGATGCCGCTCTCGCCCAGGCCCGCCAGTATGGCCTGCGCTACAACAAGCACCAGGTCAAGGAGCTCCGCCGCCGGGCCGCCGTCACTCCGGCCACCGCAGCCGAGATCGCCGCTTTCGAGGCTTCGACCGGCCTCGCCCTGCCGGCCGATTACGCCGAATTCCTGCGCACCTGGAATGGCGGAGTCCCGGAGCATTCCACCTTCCGGGTCGGTGATCGCAGCTTCGTCATCCGGGAGTTCGTGCCCCTGGCCGGAGACGCACGCGACACCTGGGGCCTCGTCGGCCACCTCGAGCTGTTCGCCGACGGAATCCCGGAGGGCACGCTGCCGGTGGCCAGCAGCCCGGGCGGCGACCTCTACCTGGTCGACTCCGCGAGCGGCCATGTCTCCTTCTGGGATCACGAAACCGAGGAACTCACCCCGGTCGCCGCCAGTTTCCGGGGGCTCGTCGACGCCCTCCGGTCCGACGACACGGCCTGAGAGGCCGGACACAGGCATTGATCCGGTCCGGCTTGACCGGATGGGTCCGGGCCCCGGGGACGGCGCGGTAGGCTCGGGGCATGAGCACCCCGATCATCGCCCCCTCCATCTTGTCCGCCGATTTCGCCAGGCTCGACCGGGAAATCGAGGCGGTGTCCGATGCGGATTGGATCCACATCGACGTCATGGACGGCCACTTCGTGCCCAACCTCTCCTTCGGCGTGCCCGTGATGGCCGCGGTGGCGAAGGTGACCGACAAACCGCTGGACGTGCACCTCATGATCGAGGAGCCGGAAAAGTGGGTCGACGGCTACGTCGAGGCCGGCGCCGCGGGCGTCACCTTCCACGTCGAGGCGACGGAGGATCCGATCGCCCTGGCGCGCAAGCTGCGCGAAGCCGGGGTTCGCGCGGGCATCTCGCTGCGCCCCGGCACGCCGATCGAACCGTGGCTGGAGCACCTGCACGAGTTCGACCTGGTGCTGGTCATGAGCGTCGAGCCGGGGTTCGGCGGGCAGTCCTTCATGCCCGACCAGCTGGAGAAGGTCCGCATCCTGCGCAATCAGATCGACCTGCGGGGCCTGGGCACCATCATCGAAATCGACGGGGGCATCGGCGGTTCCACCATCGCCGACGCCGCGGAAGCCGGCTGCGACGCCTTCGTGGCCGGGTCGGCGGTCTACGGCGCCGAGGTTCCCAACGACGCCGTCAACGAACTCCGCGCGCTGGCCGTCGAGGGCCAGCTGCGCGACGAGGAAAGCCGAGGCTGACATGCCCCTCTTCACCGACCTCGTCGCCGCCACGGCGCTGTCACCGGACCAGGCGATGCGCACGGCGATCGCCGCCGCGGAACGGGTGCGCGGCACCACCTCGCCCAATCCGCCGGTCGGTTGCGTCATCCTCGACGCTTCCGGGATGCCGGCGGCGGTCGCGGGCACCGACCCCGTGGGCGGACCCCATGCCGAGGCGCAGGCCGTGGAGATGGCCGGCGACCGGGCCCGGGGAGGCACGGCGGTGGTCACGCTCGAGCCCTGCCATCACCACGGCCGCACCGGCCCCTGCACCGGCGAACTGCTCGCGGCGGGGGTGGCGAAGGTCGTCTACGCCGTCGAGGACCCCAATCCCGTCGCCGCGGGCGGCGCGGACTGGCTCGATGCGCGGGGAGTGGAGGTCATCGGGGGCACCTTGCGCGCCGAGGTCGCCGACGGGGTCCTGCGGCCCTGGCTGCACTGGCAGGCCACCCGCCGCCCGCACATCACGCTCAAGACCGCCGGCACCATCGACGGACTGGCCGCCGCGACGGACGGTTCGTCGCAATGGATCACCGGCGACGCGGCCCGCGCCCGCGTCCACGTCGACCGTTCCCGCCGCGACGCGGTCATCGTCGGCACGGGGACGGTGCTCGCCGACGACCCCCGGTTGACGGCGCGGGATCCCGGCGGAGCCCCGTACCCGAACCAGCCGCTGCGCGTGGCCATCGGCCGCAAGGAGATCCCCGAGGACGCCGCCATCCGCGGCGGGTTCCTGCCGGGCGAGCGCGTCGATCCGGCGATCGCTTCGGCGGACATGTTCCGCCACATCCAGACCCGCGACATGTCCGTCGTCGTCGACGTCCTCGCGGATCTCGGGCTCATCGACGTCCTCGTCGAGGGCGGCCCCCGGCTGGCGGGGGCGTTCCTGGAGGCCGGCCTCGTCGACGCCGTCGAGTCCTACGTCGCGCCCGGTCTGCTGGGCGCCGGCACCGCCGTCGTCGACACGGGGTCGGCCACGACCGTCGACGACATCGTCCGTTTCCGCACCGTCGGCGTCGAGTTGCTCGGCGACGACGTGCTCATCAAATCCGTGCGCAGAGCATAGAGAGGAACCACCACACGTGTTCACCGGAATCGTCGAGGAAGTCGGCCGCGTGGCCGGCATCGAGGATCAGGGCGATGCCATTCGCCTCACCATCGGGTGCGAGACGGCGGTAGAGGGGGCGAAACTCGGCGACTCCATCGCCGTCAATGGCGTGTGCTTGACCGTCGCCGAGTTCGACGACGAGAGTTTCACCGCCGACGTCATGCAGGAATCGCTGGACCGCACCGGCCTCGGCGGGCTGGGCACCGGATCGCCGGTCAACCTCGAGCGCGCGGTCGCCGCGGGCGCGCGGCTGGGCGGGCACATCGTCCAGGGACACGTCGACGGCACGGGGTCCATCGTCTCGCGCACGCCCGGCGAGCACTGGGAGGTCGTGCGCATTTCGCTTCCCGACGACCTCGACCGCTACGTGGTGGAGAAGGGCTCCATCGCCGTGGACGGCACGTCGCTGACGGTCTCCGCCGTGGGAGGCGAGGCGGGCGATCATTGGTTCGAGGTCAGCCTCATCCCGACGACGCTGGCGGACACCGTGCTGGGCACGCTCGACGTGGGCGCCACCGTCAATCTGGAAGTCGACGTGGTGGCCAAGTACATCGAGAAATTGCTGCCCCGATAGGCTCATGTCCGTGATTGAACTCGACAGCGTGGAACGGGCCATCGCCGACATCGCCGCCGGCAAGGCCGTGGTGGTCGTCGACGACGAGGACCGCGAGAACGAGGGCGACATCATCTTCGCCGCCGAACTGGCGACGCCGGAGCTGGTGGCCTTCATGGTGCGGTACTCCTCCGGATACATCTGCGCGCCGCTGACCGGCGCGGACTGCGACCGGCTGGGCCTGCCGCCCATGGTCGCCCGCAACGAAGACGTCCGCGGCACCGCGTACACGGTGACCGTCGACGCGGCCACCGGCTCGACCGGCATCTCCGCCGCGGACCGCGCGTACACGATCCAGCGGCTCGCGGCGGCCAACTCGACCGCCTCCGAATTCACCCGCCCCGGCCACGTGGTGCCGCTGCGCGCGGTGCAGGGCGGCGTGCTCACCCGGGCCGGCCACACCGAAGCCGCGGTGGATCTGGCCCGGCTCGCCGGACTGCGCCCCGCCGGCGTGCTGTGCGAGGTCGTGTCCGAGGAGGACCCGACCGGCATGGCCCGCACCCCGGAGCTGCGGCGCTTCTGCGACGAGCATGATCTGGCCCTGATCTCCATCGAGCAGCTCATCGAGTACCGGCGCCGCCATGAGCACCTGGTCGAGCGCGTCGTCGAAACCCGCATGCCCACCGACTTCGGCGAGTTCCGGGCCGTGGGCTACCGCTCCCTCGTCGACGGCGTCGAGCACGTTGCGCTCGTGGTCGGCGACCCCGCCTCCGACGGCGGCTCCGATGTCCTGGTGCGCGTGCACTCCGAGTGCCTGACCGGCGACGTCTTCGGCTCGCGGCGGTGCGACTGCGGCCAGCAGCTGCACCGTTCCATGGAGATCGTGCAGGCCGCCGGCCGCGGCGTCGTGCTGTACATGCGCGGTCACGAGGGCCGGGGCATCGGCCTGATGCACAAGCTGGAGGCCTATCACCTGCAGGACGAGGGCGTGGACACCGTCGACGCCAACCTGCAGCTGGGCCTGCCCGCCGACGCCCGCGAGTACGGCACCGGCGCGCAGATCCTCCGGGACCTCGGCGTGCGTTCGATGGCTCTGCTCACCAACAACCCGACCAAGAGGGCGGGCCTGGGCGGCTACGGCCTGGAGATGAGCCGGCGGGTCCCGGTGCCCGTGGAGGTCAACGCCGACAACGTCCGTTACCTGACCACCAAGCAGCAGCGGATGGGGCATGACCTTCCGTGGCTGTCGGACTACATTGGTGGCGAAGGCGATCAGGAGGAGAAGAAGTGAGCGGAGCGGGACTGCCCGACATCGAGATGCCCGATGCGGAGGGGATGAGCGTCGCAATCGTCACCGCGCACTGGAACGCCGACATCACCGGCCAACTCCGCGCCAACGCCATCGCGGCCGCCGAAGAGGCGGGCGCGATGGTCCGCGATTACACCGTCGTCGGCGCCCTCGAGCTGCCGGTGGTGGTCCAGGCCCTCGCCGACGACCACGATGCCGTCGTCGCGCTGGGCTGCGTCATCCGCGGCGGCACCCCCCACTTCGATTACGTCTGCGATTCGGTGACCGAGGGGCTGACCCGCATCGCGCTCGATCAGCGGACCCCGGTGGGCAATGGCGTGCTCACGTGCGACACCCACGAGCAGGCCGTCGCCCGCTCCGGTGCGCCGGGATCGGTCGAGGACAAGGGGCGGGAGGCCGCCATCGCGGCGCTGCACACCGCCGCGCTGCTGCGAACCCTGGGCGAGGAGTGAACGAAGTGAGCGACAACAAGACGGTCGACCGCACGGATTCCCGCTGGGAGCTGACGGTCACGTCCAAGACCATGAAGCTCTGGGCGTGGGGTTCGGCGGCCGTGGTGATGGCGGTGCACCTGTTCATGGGCTTCGTCGTCGACGTCGGCGACACCGGCGCGCAGGTGACCTCCATCGACGTGCTGGCGTTCCCGATCCTGGGCCTGGTCATCTCCGCGGCCTGCCTGCTCATGCTCCGTCCGCGGGTGCGCGTGGATTCGCGCGGCGTGGAAGTCCGCAACTTCCTGGGCGCCAAGTTCTACCCGTGGGACGTGGTCCACGGCCTGAGCTTCCCGGCCGACGCCCGCTGGGCGCGCCTGGAGCTGCCCGAGTTCGAGTTCGTGCCCATGTGGGCGCTGCAGTCCCGCGACGGCTCCGCCGTCGTCGAGGCCGTGCGCCGGTTCCGCGAACTCGAGGACCGCTACATGCCGGAAGACTGATGGCGGACCCCTCGACGTACCGCCCGGCGCCCGGGACCATCCCGGTCGAGCCGGGCGTTTACCGTTTCCTCGACGACGCCGGCCGCGTGCTGTACGTGGGCAAGGCCAAGAACCTCCGCGCCCGGCTGTCCAATTACTTCCAGGACGTCGCCAACCTGCACCCGCGCACGCGGCAGATGGTGCAATCGGCGTCGAAGGTCGTCTGGACCGTGGTGCGCACCGAGGTCGAGGCGCTCCAGCTCGAGTACACGTGGATCAAGCGGTATGACCCGCGGTTCAACGTCATGTACCGCGACGACAAGAGCTACCCCATGCTCGCGGTCAGCGTGGGGGAGCAGTACCCGCGGCTGTTCGTCTACCGCGGGCCGCGCCGCAAGGGGGTCCGCTACTTCGGCCCGTATTCGCATGCCTGGGCCATTCGCGAAACCCTCGACCTGCTCACGCGGGTCTTCCCCGCCCGTACGTGCTCGAAGGGCGTGCTCAACCGGCACCAGCAGCTGGGCCGGCCGTGCCTGCTGGGGTACATCGACAAATGCGCCGCGCCCTGCGTCGGCCGGGTGTCCGCCGCCGAGCACCGGGACATCGTCGACGGCTTCGTCTCCTTCATGGCCGGCAACACCGGTCCCCTGACTGCGCAGCTGCGCCGGGACATGAACGCCGCGGCGGAGGACCTCGACTTCGAGAAGGCCGCGAAGATCCGCGATGACCTCGCCGCGGTGGAAAAGGTGATGGAGAAGCAGGCCGTGGTGCTCGGCGACGCCACGGACGCCGATTTCATCGCCTTCGCCTCCGACGAACTCGAGGCAGCCGTGCAGATCTTCCACGTCCGCCGCGGCCGCATCCACGGCCAGCGGGGTTGGGTCGTGGAAAAGTCGGGAGATTCGGAAACCGGCCCGCTGCCCGAGGGGGAACCCGATCCCGCGCTGCCGAAGCTCCTGTCGACGTTCCTGACGCAGTTCTACGGCGACGCCGCGGAACACGCGAAGGTCGACGGCGACGCCTCCACCGGTGCCGCGGAGGCCGTCCCGCGCCAGATCCTCGTGCAGACCGATCCGGAGAACGCCGAAGAGGTGTCGCGGTTCCTCCAGGGCATCCGCGGCACCGCGGTCGACATCCGCGTGCCGCAGCGGGGCGACAAGAAGGCGCTCCTGGAAACGGTGCACCGCAATGCCGTCGAGGCGCTGGCGCAGCACAAGCTCAAGCGCAGCGGCGATCTCACCGCACGCTCACAGGCCCTGGAGGGCATCCGCGACACACTGTTCATGGACGAGGCCCCGCTGCGCATCGAGTGCACGGACATCTCGCACATCCAGGGCACCGACGTCGTCGCGTCGCTGGTCGTCTTCGAGGACGGCCTGCCCCGCAAGGTCGACTACCGCCGGTACCGCATCAAGGACGCCGCCGGCGACGGGCATTCGGATGACGTCGCGTCCATCGCCGAGGTCGTCCGCCGGAGGTTCCGGCGCCATGCCGAAGACAAGCTCGCCGTGCCGGACGACGAATCGGTCATGTTCGAGGAAGAGGCCGCGGGAGGGGGCGACGGGACGTCGGAAAGCGTCGTGGAGGAATCCGTCGCCGGGCGGAAGTTCGCCTACCCGCCGCAGTTGTTCATCGTCGACGGCGGCGCGCCGCAGGTCGCGGCGGCGCAGGAGGTGCTCGACGAACTCGGGGTCGACGACGTCACGCTCGTCGGCCTGGCCAAGCGCCTGGAGGAGATCTGGGTCCCCGGCGACGACGAACCGGTGATCCTGCCGCGCAATTCCGAGGCCATGTACCTGATGCAGCGCATCCGCGACGAGGCGCACCGGTTCGCCATCGGCTACCACCGGCAGCAGAGGTCCAAGCGCATGCGGGCGTCGGCCCTCGACGGGATCAGGGGGCTGGGGCCGCAGCGCAGATCGGAGCTGGTGAAGCACTTCGGATCCGTCGCGAAGCTCAAGCGGGCAACCGTCGACGAAATCCGCGAAGTGCCCGGTTTCGGGCCCGCGCTGGCGCAGTCCGTGCACGAAGCGCTGCACGCCGATCGCACGTAGGCTGGGACCCATGACCAACGCCAACGCCGGTGCGGCCGACCCCGACACGTCACTGGTCCTGATCACGGGCATGTCCGGATCGGGACGCAATACCGCCGCAGCCGTCCTCGAGGAGATGGGCTGGTACGTCGCCGACAACCTCCCGCCCGAGTTGATCATGCGGATGGTCGAGCTGTCGTTCGAGGCGGACTCGCCGGTGGAGCGCCTGGCCATAGTCACCGACGTCCGGTCCCGCGCCTTCGCCGGGTCGCTCGGCGACGTCCTCGACCGGCTGCACGAATCGGGCCGCCGGCCGATGGTGATCTTCCTCGATGCCGAGGACGACACGCTCATCGCCCGCTACGACTCGGTCCGGCGCACCCACCCCCTGCAGGACTCGGGGACGCTGACGCAGGGGATCGAGCGCGAACGGCAGATGCTCGCCGGGATCAAGGCGATGTCCGACCTCGTGCTCGACACCACCAAGATGTCGGTCCACGATCTGCGCCGCGCGCTGGAGGTCCACTTCGCCGACCCGTCGTCGCACGGCCAGCGGGTGACCGTCCAGTCCTTCGGCTTCAAGCACGGCGCGCCGCGCGACGCCGACCTGCTTCTCGACGTCCGGTTCCTGCCCAACCCGTATTGGGTCCCGGGGCTGCGCTCGGGGCGAGGCACCGACAAGGCGGTATCCGAATTCGTCCTCGAGCAGGACGACGCGCCGCGCTGGCTCGACACCGTCGAACAGCTGATTTCCGTCATCCTCCCGGGCTACCGGCGCGAGGGGAAGAGCCACATGTCCGTCGCCATAGGCTGCACCGGCGGCCACCACCGCAGCGTGGCCATGGCCGAGGCCCTGGGCCGCAGGCTCGGGGAGTTCAACGGCATCGACGTCAGCGTCATCCACCGCGACATCGAAAGGGACTGACCGGCCCGCGCCCGCCCGCGCACCGGCACCCGCTTCGACACCAGAGGAGTCTTTTCCCATGACCGCCATCACGAGCCTCGGCGGAGGCCACGGGCTTTTCGCGACGCTCCGCGCCGTCCGCCGGATCGCCGACGACGTCACCGCCGTCGTCACGGTCGCCGACGACGGCGGCTCGTCCGGCCGCCTGCGCCGGGAACTGGGGCAGATCCCGCCGGGGGACCTGCGCATGGCCCTGGCCGCGCTGTCCGCCGAAGACGAGCGCGGCAAGCTGTGGGAAGAGGTGCTCCAGCACCGCTTCGGCGGCACCGGCGCCCTGGCCGGGCACGCCGTTGGCAATCTGATCATCGCCGGCCTGACCAGCGTGCTGGGCAGCGAGGTCGCCGCCCTCGACGAGGTCGGGTCGCTGCTGGGCATCTGCGGCCGGGTTCTGCCCATGTCGCCGCGCCCGCTCGACATCGAGGCGGAGGTGGTCGGGCTGGAGGACGACGCCCGCGTGGTGCGCCCGGTTCGCGGCCAGGTCGCCGTCGCCACGACGCCCGGCCAGGTCCGCCGCATCCGCCTGATCCCCGAGCAGCCGCCGGCCACGCCCGACGCCGTCGAGGCCATCATGACCGCCGACATGGTCACCCTGGGCCCCGGCTCGTGGTTCACCTCGGTGCTGCCGCACCTGCAGGTCCCGGAGCTCGTGCAGGCACTGCGCGCGACGACGGCGCACCGCGTCGTCGTGCTCAACCTGTCGTCGGAGCCGGGGGAGACCGCCGGATTCTCGTCCGAACGCCACGTGCACATGCTCGCGCAGCACGCGCCGGACCTGAAACTGGACACGATCCTCGTCGACCGCTCCACCATGGGCGGGGAGTCCGAGCGCGGGTACCTCGAACGCGCGGCCGCGACGCTGTCCGCGGAAGTGATCTACGCCGACGTCCGCGAGATCGAAGAGGACGGCGGATGGACCGAGCGGCACGACCCCGCGAAGGTCGCGTCCGTGCTGGGGGAAGTGCTGTCCCGCTGATCGGGGCCGCTAAACTGCGCTGCACGGCGAATGGGTCGCCGATGTTAGGAGAATGACCACATGGCGTTGACGCCCAAGGTGAAGGATGAGCTGGCGCGCGTGCCGGTCAGCCAGGAAAGCGCGCAGTCGGCGGAGGTCGCGTCCATGTTGCGGTTCGCCGGCGGGCTCCATCTCGTCGCCGGGCGCATCGTCATCGAGGCCGAACTGGATTCCGGTGCCGTGGCCCGGCGCCTGCGCGGCATGATCGATTCGCTCTTCGGCCACGAGCCGGAGCTGCAGGTGCTGAGCCCCGGAGGCCTGCGCAAGACTTCCCGCTACATCGTCCGCGTGGCGGAGGGCGGGGAGGACCTCGCCCGCCGCACGGGTCTGGTCGATCGCGCCGGCCGCCCGGTCCGCGGCCTGCCCCCGAAGGTCATCGGCGGCACGGTGCTCGATGCCGAAGCGGCGTGGCGCGGGGCGTTTCTGGCGCACGGTTCGCTGACGGAGCCGGGCAGGTCCTCGGCCCTGGAGGTGACCTGCCCCTGCCCGGAGGCGGCGCTGGCCTTGGTCGGCTGCGCCCGGCGCCTGGGCATCGCCGCCAAGAGCAAGGAGACCCGCGGGGGAGACCGCGTGGTCATCCGCGACGGCGAGGCCATCGGCGCCCTGCTGACCCGCATGGGCGCCCAGACCACCCGCCTGGAGTGGGAAGAGCAGCGCATGCGCCGCGAGGTCCGGGCCACCGCCAACCGCCTGGCCAACTTCGACGACGCCAATTTGCGCCGCTCCGCCCGCGCCGCCGTCGTGGCCGCCGCCCGCGTCGAGCGCGCGCTGGAGATCCTCGGCGACGACGTGCCCGAGCACCTGGTCACCGCCGGCGAGCTGCGCGTCGCGCACCGCCAGGCCTCCCTGGAGGAGCTGGGCCAGCTGGCCAACCCGCCGATGACCAAGGACGCCGTGGCCGGCCGCATTCGCCGCCTGTTGTCCATGGCGGACCGCCGGGCCGCCGAAACGGGCGTTCCGGACACGTCGTCGGCCGTCACCGACGAGCTGTTCGAAGAAGCGTGAAAAACGGGGAATCACCCCCGTAATCAGCCTATTTTTCCGTCGTTTCAGCGTCGGTCCGGGCAATGGAAAAGCCGAGGTCATGACCTGGACCACAGACAAACGGGCATGTGTACAGCATAAAATGTCCGTTTGTGAGGCGTCTCACTGAAATTCGGGCATTCGCCCCCTGCGCGACGGCTCTTCCGCACGTACAATCCGAAGATGAACCAGTTGGCCCGGACCCCGGGCCGAAAGGGCAAATCTAAGCCGATTCCTTTGGAGGAGATCAACGTGACGGTTCGTGTAGGCATCAACGGCTTCGGTCGCATCGGACGCAACTTCTTCCGCGCGGCCCTCGCGCAGGGCGCCGATCTGGAGATCGTGGCGGTCAACGACCTGACCGACAACAAGACGCTCGCCCACCTTCTCAAGTACGACTCGATCATGGGCAAGCTCGACGCCGAGGTCACCTACGACGATGAGTCCATCACCGTCGACGGCAAGCGCATCATCGCGTGGGCCGAGCGCGACCCGAAGAACCTCCCGTGGGGCGAGAACAACGTCGACATCGTCGTCGAGTCCACCGGCTTCTTCACCGACGCCGAGGCCGCCAAGGCCCACATCGACGGCGGCGCCAAGAAGGTCATCATCTCCGCCCCGGCGAAGAACGAGGATGCCACGTTCGTGGTCGGCGTGAACCACACCGACTACGACCCGGAGAAGCACACGATCATCTCCAACGCGTCCTGCACGACCAACTGCCTGGCCCCGATGGCCAAGGTGCTGGACGAGGAGTTCGGCATCGAGCGCGGCCTGATGACCACCATCCACGCCTACACCGGCGACCAGCGCCTGCACGACGCCCCGCACAAGGATCTGCGCCGCGCCCGCGCCGCCGCCCTGAACATCGTCCCGACCTCGACCGGCGCCGCCAAGGCCGTCGCCCTGGTCCTCCCGCAGCTGAAGGGCGTCCTGGACGGCTACGCGCTGCGCGTCCCGACCCCGACCGGCTCGGTCACCGACCTCACCTTCACCGCGAAGAAGGAGGTCTCGGTCGAGGCCGTCAACGCCGCGATCAAGAAGGCCTCCGAGTCGGAGGAGCTGGCCGGCGTCCTCGGCTACAACGAGGACCCGATCGTCTCCAAGGACATCGAGGGCGACCCGCGCTCCTCCATCTTCGACGCGCCCCTGACCAAGGTCATCGGCGACCAGGTCAAGGTCGTGTCCTGGTACGACAACGAGTGGGGCTACTCCTGCCGCCTCGTCGACCTCTCCGTCTACGTCGGCGAGCGCCTCTAAGCTTTCCGTTTCACCCACGACCCCAGGGCCGGGGTGTGCCCGCGGGCGCACCCCGGCCCTGGGGCTTCATTGAACGAAGGAATAACCCCACATGACCGTGAAGACTCTGCAGGATCTCCTCGACGAGGGCGTCGAAGGCCGTTACGTGCTGGTCCGCTCGGACCTCAACGTCCCGCTGAAGGACGGCACCATCACTGACCCGGGCCGCATCGACGCGTCCGTGCCGACGCTGAAGGCGCTGTCCGACGCCGGCGCGAAGGTCGTCGTCACCGCCCACCTCGGCCGCCCGAAGGGCGAGGCCAAGCCGGAGCTTTCGCTCGCCCCGGTCGCCGAGGCCCTGTCCGAGCGCCTGGACCGCTACGTGGCCGTCGCCGGCGACGTCTCCGGCGAGGACGCCCACGAGCGCGCCAACGGCCTGACCGAGGGTGACGTCCTGCTGCTGGAGAACATCCGCTACGACGCCCGCGAGACCTCCAAGGACGACGCCGAGCGCGAGGCCTTCGCCGCCGAGCTCGCCGCCCTGGTGCCGGACGGCGCATTCGTCTCCGACGGCTTCGGCGTGGTCCACCGCGCCCAGGCGTCGGTGTACGACGTCGCCAAGAAGCTGCCGCACTACGCCGGCGGCCTGGTCCAGTCCGAGCTCGAGGTCCTGCGCAAGGTCGCCGAGACCCCGGAGAAGCCCTACGCCGTGGTGCTGGGCGGTTCCAAGGTCTCCGACAAGCTGGGCGTCATCGAGGCCCTCGCCCCGAAGGTCGATTACCTGGTCATCGGCGGCGGCATGTGCTTCACCTTCCTCGCCGCGCAGGGCCACTCCGTCGGCGCCTCGCTGCTGCAGGAGGAGATGATCGACACCTGCAAGGATCTGCTGGACCGCTACGGCGACCAGATCGTCCTGCCGACCGACGTCGTCGTCGCCTCCGAGTTCGCCGCCGACGCCGACCACAAGGTCGTCGCGGTCGACGCGATCCCGGAGGGCTGGATGGGCCTGGACATCGGCCCCGAGTCCGCCAAGGCCTTCGCCGAGAAGCTCGCCGGCACCAAGACCGTCTTCTGGAATGGCCCGATGGGCGTGTTCGAGATGGACGCGTTCGCCAACGGCACCCGCTTCGTCGCGCAGGCGATCATCGACGCCACCCGCGACAACGGCTGCTTCTCCGTCGTCGGCGGCGGCGACTCCGCGGCGGCCGTGCGCACCCTCGGCCTGGACGAGGACGGCTTCAGCCACATCTCCACCGGCGGCGGCGCCTCCCTCGAGTTCCTCGAGGGCAAGGACCTCCCCGGCGTCCAGGTGCTCGAGTCCTAGCGGTCCTCGAGTCCCGGCACCGGTCCGCCCCGGCGGGCGGTGCGCGGTTCGCCGCCGCACCGGCCCGCACCCCACATTCTTCAACCACCTCAGGAAGTGACACCCACAATGGCTCGCAAGCCCCTCATCGCCGGCAACTGGAAGATGAACCTCAACCATCTGGAGGCCATCGGCGTCGTGCAGAAGCTGGCCTTCGCCCTGCCGAAGGAGTACTACGACAAGGTCGACGTCGCGCTCATCCCGCCGTTCACCGACATCCGTTCCGTGCAGACCCTGGTGGAGGGCGACAAGCTGGCCGTGACCTACGGCGCGCAGGACGTCTCCATCCACGAGTCCGGCGCCTTCACCGGCGAGATCTCGGCCGCGATGCTGTCCAAGCTCGGGTGCCGCTGGGTCGTCGTCGGGCATTCGGAGCGCCGCGAGATGCACGGCGAGGATGACGCCCTCGTCGCCAAGAAGGCCAAGGCCGCGCTGAAGGCTTCGATGGCGCCGATCGTCTGCGTCGGCGAGCCGCTCGAGGTCCGCGAGGCGGAGAAGCACGTCGAGCACGTGGTCGCCCAGGTCAAGGGCTCCCTCGAGGGCCTGACCGAGGCCGACCTGGCCAAGGTGGTCATCGCCTACGAGCCGGTCTGGGCCATCGGCACCGGCAAGGTCGCGTCCTCGGCGGACGCGCAGGAGGTCTGCAAGGCCATCCGCGAGACCGTCGCCGAGCTGGGCGGCGAGAAGCTGGCCAAGGAGATGCGCATCCTCTATGGCGGTTCCGTGAAGGCGGAGAACGTGGCCGACATCGTCGGCCAGCCGGACGTCGACGGCGGCCTGGTCGGCGGCGCGTCGCTGGACGGCGAGGCCTTCGCCAAGCTGTCCGCGCTGGCCGCGGACGCGGCGGAATAACCCCGATCGGCCCAGAGCCGAAAACGGCGCGCCCCGGCAACGTAACCCGTTGATCCGGGGCGTTTCGCTCGGCGCCGGCCCCGGGCCCCGGAAAAGGGGCGCGGGTCCGCCGGGGCCCGGCACGGTGCTTGACGACGCAGCGGAGGAACCCGACATGACAGGAGAAGCGAGAATGCAGGAACAGGGCGCGAAGAAGACCAGCGACGAGACGTTGCGCGACGACATCCGCCATCTGGGGCGGATCCTCGGTGAGGTCATCCGGGAGCAGGAGGGCGCGGAGGTCTTCGATCTGGTGGAGCAGGCGCGGCGGACCGCGTTCCGCCTGCACCGCGGCGAGGCGGAGATCGACGAGCTGACCGGCTTGTTCCGCGACATCGACCCGGCGGAGGCGACCCCCGTCATCCGTGCGTTCACGCACTTCGCGCTGCTGGCCAACCTCGCGGAGGACCTGCACGAGGAGCGTCTGCTGGAGGAGGGGCTCGACGCCGGCGAACCGCCGCGCGATTCGACGCTCGAGGCGACGTGGGAAAAGCTGCGCGAGGCCCGGGTGCCGGGCACCGATTTGGCGGCGATGATGAACGCGGCCGAGGTGGTGCCGGTGCTCACCGCGCATCCGACGGAAACCCGCCGCCGCACGGTGTTCGACGTGCAGAAGCACATCGGGGCCGCGATGCGCGCCCGCCACGAGGTGCTCGACGCGCCCCGCAATGCCCGCACGGACGCCCGGATCGAGGCGCTGGACCTGGAAATCCGCCGGCGCATCATGACGCTGTGGCAGACGGCGCTGATCCGCATGAACCGCCCGGACATCCGCGACGAGGTCGAGGTGGGGCTGCGCTACTACCAGCTGTCGCTGCTGGAAACCGTGCCCAGGCTGAACCGGGACGTGCTCGGCGCGATGCGGGAATTGGGCGGCGCCGACATCCCGGAGACCCCGGTGGTGCGCATGGGGTCCTGGATCGGCGGCGACCACGACGGCAACCCGTACGTGTCGGCGGACGTCGTCCGCTACGCCACCAACCGTGCCGCAGGAACGATCCTGCGCCATTACCTGCGGCAGCTGCATGCCCTGGAGCGGGAGCTGAGCTTCTCCGACCGGCTGACGCAGGTGTCGGTGGATCTGGTCGAGCTGGCCAACCGCGGACAGAACGACGTGCCGAACCGCGTCGACGAGCCCTACCGCCGCGCCGTCCACGGGATCCGCGGCCGGGTGGCGGCGACGGCGATCTCGCGCCTCGGCCACTCGGTGGTGGAGGGGGACTGGTCGGATCACGAGCCCTATCCGAACGTCGCCGAGATGCGCGCCGACCTCGACATCGTCGAGGCCTCGCTGCGGCGCAGCAACGACGACCTCATCGCGGACCACCGGCTGGCGGACATCCAGGCCGCCACCGATGTCTTCGGTTTCCACCTGTACTCCCTGGACCTGCGCCAGAACTCGGAGAGCCATGAGGACATCCTCACGGAGCTCTTCCGCATGTCGGGCGTGACGGAGGATTACCGGTCGCTGCCGGAGCGTCGGCGGGTGGAGATCCTCACGTCGGAGTTGGCGTCGGCCCGCCCGCTCATCCCGCGCGGGGTGCAGCTGTCCGAGGCCACGGAACGCGAGCTCGGCATCATGCGCGCCGCGGCCGACGCGGTCAATGCCTTCGGCCCGGAGGTCGTCCCGCACTGCATCATTTCCATGTGCTCGTCGGTGTCCGACCTGCTCGGGCCGATGATCCTGCTGAAGGAAGTCGGCCTGATCTCCGTGGTCGACGGGGTGCCGGGCGGCACGGTCGACGTGATCCCGCTGTTCGAGACCATCGAGGATCTCCAGGCCGGCGCGTCCGTGCTGCGGGAGGCCTGGGACGTCCCGCTGTACCGCCGCTACGTCGCCTCCCGGGGCGACCTGCAGGAGGTCATGCTGGGATACTCCGACTCGAACAAGGACGGCGGCTACTTCGCGGCCAACTGGGCGCTGTACGACGCCGAAACCGCCATCGCCAAGGTCGCCCGCGAGGAAGGCGTGCGTCTGCGCCTGTTCCACGGCCGCGGCGGTACCGTCGGCCGCGGCGGCGGGCCGTCCTACGACGCGATCCTGGCGCAGCCCAAGGGCGCGGTGCAGGGTTCGGTGCGCATCACCGAGCAGGGCGAGATCATCTCGGCCAAGTACGGCCACCCGGTGGCGGCCCGCCGCAACCTGGAGGCCCTGGTCTCGGCGACCATCGAATCCACTCTGCTGGACCTGGAGGACCTGGATGACCAGGACCGCGCCTACCAGGTGATGTCGGAGATCTCCGAGCGCTCCCGCGACGCCTACGCCGCGCTCATGCACGAGGATCCCGGCTTCATCGAGTTCTTCGAGACCTCCACCCCGGTCGGCGAAATCGGCAGCCTCAACATCGGGTCGCGGCCGTCGTCGCGCAAGCAGACCACGTCGATCTCCGATCTGCGCGCCATCCCGTGGGTGCTCGCGTGGTCGCAGCAGCGCTCGATGGTTCCGGGTTGGTTCGGCGTGGGCACTGCGCTGAAGGAATGGATCGGCGAGGACGCCGACGGGTCGCGCCTGGAGGAGCTGCGCGAACTGAACCGGTCCTGGCCCTTCTTCGACTCGGTGCTGTCGAACATGGCGCAGGTCATGTCGAAGACGGACCTGGAGTTGGCCCGGCTCTACGCCGACCTGGTCTCCGATCGGGAGGTGGCCGACCGAATCTACGACCGCATCCGCGAGGAGTACGAACTGACCCTCGAGATGTTCATGAAGGTCACGGGCTACTCCTCGCTGCTGGAGGACAATCCGCTGCTGGCGCGTTCCGTCGACATGCGGTTCCCGTACCTGATGCCGCTCAACGCCATCCAGCTGGAGATGCTGCGCCGCTACCGCGCCGGCGATGCCCGCGACAAGGTCCGCCGCGGCATCCAGCTGACCATGAACGGGCTGGCCACGGCGCTGCGCAACTCGGGCTAGCCGGTTTCCCCGACGCGCCGTCCCCGTCGGCTGCGCGACGGGGCGCCGGTGCGGTACCCTGGTCAGTTGATCGCGGGCCCGGCCCGGCCGCACCCGCCGCGGCGTCCGGCCACGACCGGAAACCGCGAAGCAGTACCCAGTCATAACCGTCGAAAACCGTAGGGAAGTGCGCGTGTACCTCGCCATCCAGATCGTCCTGGTCATCACCTCCGTGCTGATGTCCCTGTTCGTCCTGCTCCACAAGGGCAAGGGCGGCGGCCTGTCCAGCCTCTTCGGCGGCGGCATGCAGTCGAACCTGTCCGGTTCGACGGTGGTGGAGAAGAACCTCGACTACGTCACCATCATCACGGCGATCCTGTGGGTGGCGTCGATCATCCTGCTCGGCCTGTTCCAGGCCTTCAACTGGTAGGGGATCGGCGGCACGACCGCGAAGAGGGGCCCGGGCGAATCAACGCCCGGGCCCCTCTTTCATGCCTTCCCTACAGCTTCGAGGCGGCCGCCTCGTCGACGAAGACGATGGTCTCGGCGGTGCCGCGGACGCCGGCGGCGGGCCAGTCGGCGGGATCGGCGCCGTCGGCGATGGCCTTGACGGCCTCCGCCTTGGCCTCGCCGGACACGAGCAACCAGACGCGCTCGCTGGCGTTGATCGCCGGCAGCGTCAGCGACACGCGTGTCGGCGGCGGCTTCGGGCAGTCGCGGACCTCCACGACGGTGCGCTCGGTCTCCGCGATCGCGGGGGTTCCGGGGAACAGCGAGTTGACGTGGCCTTCCGGCCCCATGCCGAGCAGGTGCAGGTCGAACCCGTCGGGCGCGTGCATGGCCAGGATGTCGGCGTAGGCGTCGGCCGCGCACACCGGGTCCTCCAGGTACGCGCCGCCGGAGGGCGCGATGGGGAAGATGTACGACCCGGGGATGTCCACGTGGTCGAACAGGGCCTTCCGGGCCTGGCCGACGTTGCGGTCGGGCGACTCCTCCGGGACGAAGCGCTCGTCGCCGAAGAAGACCATGACGCGGGTCCAATCGATGGCCCCGGAATCCTCCGCCAGCGCGGCGAGCAGGCCGATGCCGGCGCCTCCGCCGGTCACGGCGATGCGCGCCATTCCGTCGTCGCCCTGCGCGGCGCACACGACGTCGACGAATCGGGTGCGGGCGGCTTCGATCAGCGCGTCCTGGTCTGCGTGGCGGGAAAACTCGGGCGCGGGTGCGCTGTCGGTCATCGGGAAGACTCCTCGGGGTTTCGGGCGGTTGAGTCGGTGGTCGCGGAGCTCGCCGCGCACGGGCCGTCGTCGGGCGATGCGGCGTCGGCCTCGCGGGCCTCCTCGGCGGTCAGGCGCCGGATGCGTCCCAACCCGCGCAGTGCGCGGGCGTACGCGGTGTCGGGGTCGAGGTGGCGCAATTCCTCGGCCAGGCAATCGACGGTGGTGCGGCGCGACAGCGCCACCTTGAACGGCGGCCGGCCGGTGATGGTCACGCACGCGGTCGTGGCGTTCTCCACCTCCACGGTGACGTCGGTGCATTCGTCTTCGCCGCCGCGGCGGGTCAGCGTCACCTTGGTCACCGGCGGCTTCGGGTCGCCGTCGGCGTCCAGCGGGACCTCCGGCTCCTCGGTGACCACGCGCTGCACCGGCGCGGCCAGCCGGTCGGCGAGCCATCCCGCGGCGACGTCGACGGAGGGATCCTCGCCGGGGCCCTCGATCCGAGCCGCGGTGATCTTGCCGTGCGGCGGGAAATCCAGCGCGGACGCCAGCACGCCGCGCCACGCGGTCAGGCGCGACCACGCGAGGTCCGAATCGCCCGGCGTGTACCCGGTGCGGCGGGTGTAGACGGCGTTGCCGTCCGGGTCCGCCAGCGAATCGGTGATGCGGCGCTGCGCGATCTGGCCGATCGGCGTGGCCGCGGGCACCTGCGGCGGCGTCGACGGCCACCACGCGACGACCGGCGTGTCGGGCAGCAGCAGGGGAGTGACGATGGCCTCCGGGTGCGCCCCGACCTCGCCCTCCATGTGCATGACGACGACCTCCGCGGCACCTGCTTCGCCGCCCAGGCGCAATTCGGCGTCGAGGCGGTTCGCCCCGCGCGGCTCGCCGGCGACGAGCACCAGCACGCGCGCCGGATGCTCGCGGGAGACGTTGTTGACCGTCTTGACGATGTTCTCCAGGTCATCGTCGCGCTGCGCGAGGACGATGAGGGTGAGCACGCGGCCGGTGGTGACGATGCCGCCGGTTTCGCGCAGAGTCACCAACTGGCGGGCGATGTCCCGCGTGTCGGTGTCGGGCAAATTGATGATCGTTGGCACGGTTGTTCCTTTCCCAAGTACCTGTTCCGCCTGTCCCGCCCGTCAGGGACGGCGCCAGGTGCGGCCTTCGCGCTCCAGCATCCGGTCGGCCGAATCCGGCCCCCACGTGCCGGCCGGGTATTCCTCCGGGCGGCCGCGCTTGGCCCAGTAATCGATGACCGGGTCGAGGATCTTCCAGGACAGCTCCACTTCCTCGTTGGTGGGGAAGAGGCTGGCCTCGTCGAGGAGCGCGTCCAGGATGAGACGCTCGTAGGCCTCCGGGGACTGCTCCGTGAAGGACTCCGAGTAGGAGAAGTCCATGTTCACGTCGCGGACCTCCATGGTGGAGCCGGGGACCTTCGATCCGAAGCGCATGAGCACGCCCTCGTCCGGTTGGACCCGGATGACCATCGCGTTCTGGCCGAGGGCCGTGGTCATGGTGTCCGCGAACGGCAGGTGCGGCGCGGACTTGAACACCAGGGCGATCTCGGTGACCCGGCGGCCGAGGCGCTTGCCCGTGCGCAGGTAGAACGGCACGCCCGCCCACCGGCGGGAATTGATCTGCAGGGTGCACGCGGCGTAGGTCTCGGTGGTGGACTCGGGGTCGAAGCCCTCTTCCTCGCGCAGGCCCTTGACGTAATGGCTGCCCTGCCACCCGGCGGAGTACTGGCCGCGGGCCGTCGTCTTGGACAGCGGCCGCACCGGCTCCGTGGCGCGCAGCACCTTGATCTTCTCCGCCTGCAGCTCCTCCGGCGTGAACGCCACGGGCTCCTCCATGGCCACGAGCGCCAAAAGCTGCAGCAGGTGGTTCTGGATCACGTCGCGGGCGGCGCCGATGCCGTCGTAGTAGCCGGCGCGGCCGCCCAGGCCAATGTCCTCGGCCATGGTGATCTGCACGTGGTCGACGTAATGCGAGTTCCACAGCGGGTCGAACAGCTGGTTGGCGAACCGCATGGCCAGGATGTTCTGCACCGTCTCCTTGCCCAGGTAGTGGTCGATGCGGAACACCGACTTCTCCGGGAAGACCGAGTTGACGATGCGGTTGAGCTCCTGCGCGGACTCGAGGTCGTGGCCGAAGGGCTTCTCGATGACCACGCGCCGCCAGTTCTCCTCGCCCGCCTGCGCCAGGCCGGCGCGGTCGAGCTGGTGGCAGACGTCCGGGAAGTTGTCCGGCGGGATGGACAGGTAGTACGCCCAGTTGCCGGCGGTGCCGCGGGAGGCGTCGAGCTCGGCGAGCTTGTCCGCCAGTCGGTCGAAGGCCTCGTCGTCGACGAAGGTGCCCTGGACGAAGTGGATGCCCTCGGCCAGGCGGCGCCACACGTTCTCGCGGATCGGCGTGCGGGCGCCGGCTTCGACGGCCTCGCGCACGTAGTTCTCGAAGTACTCCTTGGACCAATCGCGGCGGCCGTAGCCGACCAGCGCGAAGGATGCGGGCAGCAGACCGCGGTTGGCCAGGTCGTAGATGGCCGGCAACAGCTTCTTGCGGGCCAGGTCGCCCGTGACGCCGAAGATGACCATGCCGCCGGGTCCGGCGATGCGGGGGAGTCGCTTGTCCTGCGGGTCGCGCAGGGGATTGGTCCAATCGTCGGCGATGGCGCCGGAGATGTCAGAGCTCACTGAAGGTTCTTTCGGGGAGGGTGATCGGTCACGGGTGCCCGGCGGTCGACGGCCGGGCGCGGGCCCGGCCGACGCCGCCGATGCTGTCGCCGGCTCAGCCGCGGATCTCGCGCAGCCGGGCGTCGATGGAGTCGAGCAGTTCCTGCCAGGAGTCGACGAACTTCTCCACGCCCTCGCGCTCGAGCACGGCGAAGACGTCGTCCAGGTCGACGCCGGCGGCGGAGATGTCGGACATGGTCTTCTCGGCTTCCTCGCCGTACCCCGACAGGGTGTCGGTGACGCCGTCGAGGTCGGCGTCGGCGGTGGCGCGCAGCGTCTTCTCGGGCATGGTGTTGACGGTGTGCGGGCCGGCCAGCTCGGTGACGTAGAGCGTGGCGGGGTAGTCCGGGTTCTTCACGCCGGTCGACGCCCACAGCGGGCGCTGCGCGTTGGCGCCGGCCTGGGACAGCGGCTGCCAGCGCTCCGCGCCGGCGCCGAAGGAACGCTCGAACTCCCGGTAGGCCAGGCGGGCGTTGGCCACGCCGGCCTTGCCGCGCAGTTCGAGCGCGTCGCCGCCGAGGGCCTCCAGGCGCTTGTCCACCTCGGTGTCGACGCGCGAGACGAAGAAGGACGCGACGGAGTGGATCTGCGACAGGTCGCGGCCGTTCTCCTTGGCACGCTCTATGCCGGTGATGAAGGCGTCGACGACCTGGCGGTAGCGCTCCAGCGAGAAGATGAGCGTGACGTTGACGCAGATGCCCTCGGCCAGCGCGTCGGACACGGCGGGCAGGGAGGCGTCGGTGGCGGGGATCTTGATCATCGCGTTGGACTTGCCCACGCGCTCCCACAGCAGGCGCGCCTGCTCGATGGTCTTGTCGTAATCGTCGGCGTACCGCGGGTCGACCTCGATGGAGACGCGGCCGTCGGCGCCGCCGGTGCGGGCGGAAACGTCGGCGAGTTCGTCGCACGCGCGGCGGACGTCGTCGATGGCCATGGTGAAGACGGTCTCCGCCGCGTCCGCGCCGGACGCCGCGAGCTCGCGCAGCTGCTCGTCGTAGGCGTCGCCGGTGGTCATGGCCGACGAGAAGATCGCCGGGTTGGTGGTCACGCCCACGACGGCGTATTCGTCGACGAGCGACTTCAGCTCTCCGCCGTCGAGCCGCTGGCGGGACAGATCGTCGAGCCAGGCCGAGGTGCCGGCGGTGGCCAGAGCGTCCAGATTCGGGTTCGTCATCGGTGCCCTTCCCTTGCTGTTGTTGTCGGGTGTTTCGAGTTTCGTTCGGTGCTTCGCGTCCGCTCGGGTGCCCGGCTGTTCGGGTGCCCGGCGCCGCCGCTGCATCGGTGCGCCGCCCGCACGGGTGCGGCTTTCCGCTTTGCGACGGCCATGCGGCTTCCACGTTAGCGTCGAAAAGCAACCGCCGCCCCGGCGCGGCAATCGGCGCGGGGCGGCGGAGGCTCATGCGCCGGGGACGGGCCCGCGGCGCGACGGCGCTACTTCGCGGCGGCGAGGGAGTCGCGGGCGGCGGCGACGACGGCCTCGGCCGTCAGACCGAACTCCTCGAACAGGCGCTGGTACGGGGCCGACGCGCCGAAGTGCTCGAGGGACACGGCGCGGCCCGCGTCGCCCAGGTACTTGTGCCACGGCATGGCCACGCCGGCCTCGACCGAGACGCGCGCGCGGACCGACGACGGCAGGACAGACTCGCGGTACTCCTCGTCCTGCAGGTCGAACCAGTCGAGCGCGGGCGCGGAGACGACGCGCGCCTTGATGCCCTCGCCGGCCAGGACGCCGGCGGCCTCCACGGTCATCTGGACCTCGGAGCCGGTGGCCATGAGGATGATGTCCGGGGTGCCGCCCTCGGCCTCGACCAGGACGTAGGCGCCGCGGCGCACGCCCTCGGCGGCCTTTTCCTTCGTGCCCTCGAGCACCGGCACGTTCTGGCGGGTCAGGGCCAGCGCCTTCGGGCCGGACGGGCCCTCCAGGGCGGCCACCCACGCGGCGGCGGTCTCGTTGGCGTCGGCCGGGCGCAGCGTGGTCATGCCCGGCATGGCGCGCAGGGTGGCCAGCTGCTCGATCGGCTGGTGGGTCGGGCCGTCCTCGCCGAGGCCGATGGAGTCGTGCGTCCACACGTAGAGCGGCGAGATGTCCATCAGCGCCGCCAGTCGCACCGCCGGGCGCATGTAGTCGGAGAAGATGAGGAACGTGCCGCCGTAGGGGCGCGTGCCGCCGTGCAGCGCGATGCCGTTGAGGATCGACCCCATGGCGTGCTCGCGGATGCCGAAGTGCAGGTTGCGGCCGTACGGGTGAGTGGTCCACGTGCCCGTGGTGATCTCCTGCGGGCCAAACGACGGCTCGCCCTTGATCACGGTGTTGTTGGAGCCGGCCAGGTCGGCCGAGCCGCCCCACAGCTCCGGCAGCGTCTTGCCCAGCGCCTGCAGCACGGCCTCGGAGGCCTTGCGGGTGGCGACGCCCTTGGGATCGGCGTCCCACGACGGAACCTCGTCGGCGAAGCCGTCGGGCAGGTCGCCGGCCTCGAGGCGGTCGAACAGCTCCTTGCGCTCCGGGTTGGCGGCGGCCCACTCGTCGAAGGCCTTGCGCCACTCGGCGCGGGCCTCCTCCGAACGGTCGGCGACGGCGCGGGTGTGGGCGATGACTTCGTCGGAGACCTCGAAGGTCTGCTCCGGATCGAAGCCGAGCTCCTTCTTGATCAGCGCCAGCTCCTCCTCGCCCAGCGCGGCGCCGTGGGAGGCGCCGGTGTTCATGGCGTTGGGGGCGGGGTAGGCGATGACGGTGCGGACGCGGATGAACGTCGGGCGCTTGACGTCGGCCTTGGCCTCTTCGACGGCGCGCTCGATGGCCGCGACGTCCTCGCCGCCGTCGACCTCGATGACCTGCCAGCCGTAGGCGCGGTAGCGGTCGGCGACGTTCTCGGTGAAGGCGATGGTGGTGTCGTCTTCGATGGAGATGCCGTTGTCGTCCCAGAAGACGATGAGGTTGCCCAGCTGCTGGGTGCCGGCGATGGAGCTCGCCTCGGCGGTCACGCCCTCCTGGACGTCGCCGTCGGAGGCGATGACGTAGATGTGGTGGTCGAACGGGGACTCGCCGGCGGGGGCGTCCGGGTCGAACAGGCCGCGCTCGCGGCGGGCGGCCATGGCCATGCCCACGGCGGAGGCGAGGCCCTGGCCCAGCGGCCCGGTGGTGATCTCGACGCCGTCGGTGTGCCCGTACTCGGGGTGGCCCGGGGTCAGCGAGCCCCAGGTGCGCAGGGACTTCAGGTCATCGAGCTCGAGGCCGAAGCCGGCCATGTACAGCTGGATGTACTGCGTCAGCGAGGAGTGGCCGCAGGACAGGACGAAACGGTCGCGGCCGGCCCACTTGGGGTCCTTCGGGTCGAGGCGCATGACGCGCTGGTACAGGGTGTACGCCAGGGGCGCGAGGCTCATGGCGGTGCCGGGGTGGCCGGAACCGCACTTTTGCACGGCGTCGGCGGCCAGGACCCGGACGGTGTCGACGGCCCGGGTGTCCAGGTCGGTCCAGTCCGAGGGGTAATTCCGCACTACGCGGGCCTGCAGCTCGGGGGAGAGGGTCACGGTGAATGCTCCTGGTTCTCGCTCGCGAATGAGTTCCTGCCCATTGTATGCCCATTCGGGCGCGTTTCCGGGGCCCCTCGCGCGGGAATGCCCGGCAACCGGCGGCGACTCGCCCGGCGGCTCGTGCCCCCGGTGCCCATCGGGGCATCCCGCAGGCGCTACCATTGCCGGGTCCGGGTCACCGGTGCGTCCCGCGCCGGATCGTCCGGTCGTTTCCGTGACGTCGCCGAAGGGGCGGGAACTTTCCGCCCGTCCCATCCGACCGATTGGGTTGGAGCTTCAACTCGTGTGAGAGGAACCCCTTTGCTGGACACCGTCAAGGCCTACGTGGCGCTGACCAAGCCCCGGGTGATCGAGCTGCTTCTGGTCGCCGCGATTCCGGCGATGCTGCAGGCCGATCGGGGCAAGGTGCACGTCGGTCTCATCCTCCTCACCCTGGTGGGCGGTTGGATGGGCGCCGCGGCCGCGAACACGTTCAACATGGTGGCCGATTCGGACATCGACAAGGTGATGAACCGCACGCGCAAGCGTCCGCTGGCCCGCCAGTCGGTGAGCAACCGCAACGCGATGATCTTCGGCTCCGTGCTGACGGTGGCCAGCTTCCTGTGGCTGTGGCTGCTGTGCGATTCGCTGTTGGCGGGCATTTTCATCCTGCTGACCATCATGTTCTACGTGTTCGTGTACACGATGTGGCTGAAGCGCCGCACGGACCAGAACGTGGTGTGGGGCGGAGCGGCCGGCTGCATGCCGGTGCTGGTCGGCTGGGCCGTCATCACGGACAACGCGCCGGACGTGACGGGGTGGCTGCATTGGTGGCAGGCGATCGTCCTGTTCCTGGTCATCTTCTTCTGGACTCCGCCGCACACGTGGGCGCTGGGCCTGAAGTACCGCGAGGATTACGAGGCCGCCGGCGTGCCCATGATGCCCGTCGTCCGCCCGCCGCTGTACGTCACGGTGCGCATCATCGCCTACACGCTGGCGACCGTGCTGACCACGTTCCTGCTCATCCCGGCCGCCGGCTGGGTGTACCTGGCCGTGTCCGTGCTGGCCGGCGTCTGGTTCATGTGGGGCGCCATCGCCCTGCACAACTCGGTGAAGGCGGGCGGCGAGATCAAGCCCATGAAGCTGTTCCTGCTGTCCAACAACTATCTGGCGCTGGTGTGCGTCGGCCTGTCCGTCGACGCGGTGCTCGGCCTGCGCACCGTCGCGGAGATGCTCGGCTTCTAGCCCTTCCCCCGCCCGAACCCTCCCGGACCTCCGCGGTCCGGGAGGGTTTCGCTTTGCCGCCGGAGCGTGCTTTGCGACGCCTACGGCAGCAGGACCACCGATCCCGTCGTGGACCGCGCCTGGAGCGCACGATGCGCCGCGGCGGCGTCGGAAAGCGGGAAGCGTTCCCCGACGCGGACCCGCAGCGATCCGTCGGCGACGCGCCCCAGGACGTCATCGGCGCGCGCGGTCAGCTCGGCGCGGTCGCGGATGAAGTGGCGCAGATGGGGGCGGGTCAGGAAAAGCGAGCCGTGCTCGTTGAGTTTCTGCGGGTCCATCGGCGGCACCGCCCCGGAGGCGGCGCCGAAGAGGGCCACCAGGCCGCGAACCCGGGCGCAGCGCAGCGACGTGTCGAAGGTGTCCCTGCCGACGCCGTCGAAGACCACGTCCGCGCCCCCGGCGTCGCCCGTCCATTCGCGGACGCGGGCGGGGAGGTCGTCGTCGTAACGCAGGACCAGCTCGGCCCCCGCATCGCGGGCCAGTTCCTCCTTCGCGTCGGAGGAGACGACCGAGGCCACCCGCGCGCCGGCGGCGACCGCGAGCTGCGTGAGCAGCAGGCCCACGCCGCCCGCGCCCGCCGTGAGCAGCACCGTGTCGCCGGGGGAAAGGCGGCCGACGTCGTGGACCAGGAAATGCGCCGTCAGCCCCTGCAGGAGGATCGAGGCGGCGACGTCGTCGGGGATGGCGTCGGGCACGGCGATGAGCGAGTCCGCGGGCACGGCGACGGACCCGGCGTAGGAATCCGGGGCGTTGCACCACGCGACGCGATCGCCGACCGCCCATCCCGAAACACCGGGGCCCAGCGCGGCGATGCGGCCGGCGCCCTCGGCCCCCGGGGTAAACGGCAGGGGACGGGGGTAGATGCCCTCGCGCTGGTAGACGTCCGTGAAGTTGACCCCGACCGCGTCCACCGAAACGAGGACCTCCCCTTCGCCGGGGAGGGGGTCGGGGAGGTCCTCGCGGAAGTTCAGGTGGTCGGGTCCGCCGAAGGATTCGATGATGATTCCGCGCATGCGGCCAGGGTACAGGCGCGCGGTGGCCGAGCGGACTGCTTAGACGGCCGCCTTAGCGGTGTCCCAAGCGCGCTCCGCGTCACCCGCCGGGGACCCCGTCACCGTCGCGGTGCCGCCGGCACGGCGCCAGCCGAGCTGCCACACGATGGCGGTGACCGCGGTCAGCGCGCCGGACCCGGCGACGTGGACCGGGACGAGGGCCTCGGGCACGCCCGTCCAGTACTGGACCATGCCCACGCAGCCCTGGGCGATGATGAGCCCGACGAGGACCCAGCCGAGTTTGCGCAGCCCGGGCTCCGCGTTGAGCGCGATGAGCCCGAAGACGAGGCCGATGGCCAGGCCCAGGTACAGGTACATGAAACCGGCATGGACGTGGGTCAGCTCCGTGATGGGCAGCTGGAGGCGGTCCTCCGGCAGCACCGACGCGTCGCCCGCGTGCGGGCCCGCCCCCGTGACCATGGTGCCGGTGACGAGGGTGCCCGCAAGGGCGACGGCGGACGCGGCGGAGAGCATTCGCAGGGACTGGACGTAGGTGCGGACCTCCCGGCCGTCGTCGGGCTCCTGGATCTTGACGTAGACCATGCCGGCGAGCCACACCAGCAGCATCGACGGCAGGAAGTGCAGCGCCACGGAGTACCACTTCAGGTCGACGAGCACCGAGATGCCGCCGATGACCGCCTGCACGATGACGCCGAAACCGTTGAGGAACGCCAGCACCACGATCGCCTTGCGCCGGCCCGCGCGAATCACCGCGAGGAAGAGGGCCAGCGTCAGCGCGACCAAGACGAACGTGAGCAGGCGGTTGCCGAACTCGATCGCCTGGTGCAGCGCGGGGGCCGCACCGTCCACGGGCGTGAAGCTGCCGGGGTGGCACTGCGGCCACGTGTCGCAGCCGAGCCCGGAACCGGTCACGCGGACCACGGAACCGGTGACCGCGATCCCGGCCTGGGCGATCAGCACGAGCAGCGCGGTGATCCGCTGCTGGGCGATCGTCGGAAGCGGGAGGAAGGACAGGGGGAGGTTTCGGTCGGCGTCGCTCACGTTTCCTTACATTACCCCCCGTGCGCGCAGGGCAATCGACTAGATTCGGCCGGCGTGAGCCAAAAACGGACCACCTCATCCTGGGCAGGTCCCGCTGCGGCGTTTCTGCTGGTCACGGCATTGTGCCGCCTGTTCATCGGAGAGCGCCTGATCGACGACGCCTGCATCACGGCGGCAGTCGCCCGATCCATGGCCACGGCGGGGGTATGGGGGCCCACCGTCCACGAGACCGCCCACACGGCCACGTCGCCGCTCGCCGTGCTCGCGTTGCTGCCGTTCGAGCTCATGCGGGTGCCGCTGCCGTGGTCCGCCGCCATCGTCCACGGCGCCGGCGCCGCCATCCTCGCCGCCGGTCTGCGGCTGGGCGGGACGGGCCCCGCAGTCGCCGTCGCGGGTGCCACGGCACTGCCGTTCCTCCCGCTCACGGCGTCGTCGGCGGGCATGGACGTGATCCTCGCCGTGCCGCTGGCGGTGCTCATGGTCGCGGCGGCCGCGCGCGGCCGCCCGGTGGCGGCTCTCGTCGCCATGGCGCTGCTGCCGCTGGCTCGACCGGACGCCGTCATCGTCGCGCCCATCGCGGCGCTGCTGCTGTGGCGTGCCCGGGGCTTCGCCACCGCGGCGAAGGTGTCCGCCGCGGCGGCGGTCCCGTCGTTGCTGTGGATGCTCATCGGCTGGTTCTTCCTCGGCGGGCTGGTGCCGGACACCTTCCTGATCAAAACCGGCCAGCACTGGGAGGGCGTCGACTTCGGCACCGGCCTGGCCTTCCTGGCGGGGATCTTCCCCGTGGCGTGGATCGGCGTCGTCGCCGCGGCCACGGGCGTGGTCGCACTCGTGCGGAGGTCCGCGGTGGGCATCGCGCTCCTGGTGACGGGGGCGGCGCATTTCGCGGCGTACGCGGCGTTGGGCGTGCCGCCGTACCACTGGTACTACGTGCCCTCGCTGGGTCTGCTCGCCGCCGCGGGCTTGATCGGCCTGGAGGAGCTTCGGGCCCGGGCCGGTGCCGCGGTGCATGGGGTGCTCGGCGCCCTCGGCCTGATCGCGTGCGCGGCCGCGGCCCCGGGGTTCCCGCCCGTGACCACGAACTGGGCGTCGTCGGCGGAGATGCTCGACGCGGCCGAGGATCTGCGCGGCGTCGTCGGGGATCGGACGGTCCGCGTCACCGGCGAAATCGGGGCCTTCGCCTACGGCTGCGGCTGCAGGCTCATCGACGAATTCACCTCGCAGTCGGCGGTCAACGCGTCATTCCGGGACAGGGAAGCGGCCGGCGGCGCCGCCGCGGCGATCATCGGTTTCAGCACCATGTGGCGCGATCGCGGGGATCCGCCGGAGGCCGACCTGGTGCTGGTGAGCGATCCCGTCCCGGGGCGGCCGATTCTCTGGGCGTGGGAGTTCCGCTCGCCGTACCGCGAGCACTCCACGACGTACTTTCTCCAGCCGAACCGGGACGGCGCCCCGTCGCAAAGCTGATCCGGGCCCGTGTTGATTCGGGGGGGGCAGTGCCGATTTGGGTCAGTCGCCCTGCGCCTCGAAGCGGAACAGTCGCGTCGCCGCCGCGCCGGCCGCGGCGCCCCACGCGATGAGCACCACGAGCGGGAACCACGCCAGGCGGCCGTCGAAGGCGGCGATGAGGGAGTCGGTGAGCGCGACGGAGGGCAGCAGCGTCAGCGCCGCATGCGCGCCATCGCCGAGTTCCGGACCGACCGCGGCGAGCGTGGCCGCGCCCAGGAGGATGAACCAGATCAGGTTGGCCAGCCCGAGGATCATCTCGGCGCCGAGCGTGCCGCCCATGAGCAGGCCCATGGCCGTGAACGACACCGTGCCGACCATGGTGATCGCGTAGGCCAGCGCGAACGCCGCGACGGGCGCGCGATAGCCCAGGGCCAGCGCCACGCCGGCGAAGATGATGAACTGCGCCGTGACCATCAGCGCCACGGCACCCGCCTTGCCGGCGATGATGCCCCACTTCGGCAGCGCGGACGCGCCGATGCGCTTCAGAGCCCCATACCGGCGATCGAACCCGACCGCGATGGCCTGCCCGGTGAAGCCGGAGGACATCGTGGCCACCGCCAGCACCATCGGGAACACGGTGACGATGGGATCCTCGTTGTCGAGGACGGGCACGAGGGTGAATCCGACGAGCATCGCCAGCGGGATGATCATGGTCAACAGCATCTGCTCGCCGTGGCGCCAGATGAGCATCGACTCCAGCTTCGTCTGCGACGCCAGCACGCGGCCCATCGGCGCGCGCTTCGGGGCCGGGGCGAAGGTGCCCTCCGGGAAACGGGTCGTCGGCTGCATGTCAGTTCCTCATCTCTCGGCCGGTGATGTCCAGGAAGACGTCCTCCAGGCTCCTGCGCGCGACCCGGAGCTCGGAGACGAGCACGTCGTGGTCCGCGCACCAGGCGGTCATCGCCGCGATCCCGCGCGGGGTCGCCGCACCCGTGACGCGGTACCGGTTCGGGGCGGTCGCGTCGACGGATACCTCGGGCGCGCCGGCGCCCGCGTCCGCCGCATTCCCGGTGCCGCCCGGCACCGCGCGGGCGAGGGCGTCCCGGAGGTGCTCCGCGAGCGAACCGGCGTCGATGGCGCGGTCGACCTCGAGAACCGCCGCCTGCGACGACGTGCCCGACGTGATGTCCGCCGTCGTGCCCGACGCGACGGCGCGGCCGCGGTCGATGATGACCACGTCGTCGGCGAGGGCCTCGGCCTCGTCCATGAGGTGGGTGGTCAGCACGACGGTCACGCCGTCGCGGCGCAGCGAGGACACCAGGTCCCACACCGCCAGCCGCGACTGCGCGTCGAGGCCGGCCGTCGGCTCGTCCAGGAAGACCAATTCCGGGCGGCCCACGAGCGCGCAGGCGAGGGAAAGACGCTGCTGCTGGCCGCCCGACAGCCTGCGGTACGACGTGCGGCGCTGGCGGGAGAGGCCGACGACGTCGAGGAGCCAATCGACGTCCAACGGATCGTCGGAGTACGAGGCCACGAGCTCGAGCATCTCCCCGACGCGCACGCCGGGGTACGCGCCGCCGCCCTGCAGCATGATGCCGATGCGGGTGCGCAGCTCGTCGGTGTCGCGCATGGGGTCGAGGCCGAGCACGCGGACGTCGCCGCCGTCGGGGCGCACGAAGCCCTCGCACATTTCCACGGTGGTGGTCTTGCCGGCCCCGTTCGGGCCCAGCAGGGCGAGGACGCGGCCGCGGGCGAGGGAGAGGTCCAGCCCGTCGACGGCGGTGACGTCGCCGAAGCGCTTGGTCACGCCGCTCAACTGCAGCGCCGGGGAGTCGGTGTTCCTGGTCACGACTGGACATCCTAGGACAGCCGCCGGGGGACGCGACCGCCCGGGGGCGCGACCGCGTCAGCGCAGCCGGAATACCTTGGTGCGCCAGCCCACCGCCAGCACGACGGCCATGACGGCGACGAACGCCCCGATGGAGCCCAGGTAGATCTGCAGCACCGTGCCGGGCGGCAGCCCGAGCCCGCGGGGCAGGACCGTCAAACTGAACACCGCCGAGTACGCGACGACCGCCCAGCGGAACTGCGTGCGGTCCGCCCACCCGGACAACGGCACGAGGGCCCACAGGAGGTACCAGGGGTGGACGACCGGGAACATCAGGACCAGCACGAACATGGCCAGACCGTAGCCGCCGAGCGGGTGGATGCGGCCGCGGAACGTGGCCCACAGCATGCGCAGCAACCACGCGACGGCGAGCAAAATGCCCAACCCCCGGGTCAGACCCAACGCGGCCTCCGAGATGTCGCCGATGCCGAGCATCCGGCCGGCGAAACCGGCGGTGATGCCGAGGAGGGTCGGCAGGGACATCCACGAGCGGACGGTAGCCGCGCCGCCCTGGCTGGTGATCCACCCGAAACCGAGACCCGACCCCAGGGAGACCGCCACGACCGACGCGGCGCCGAACGCGGCGGTGGTGGCCGCCGCACGGATCACGGCCATCGTCGTGAAGCCGAACCTGCGGGCCAGGGCCATGCCGACGAAGCCGAGGGCCACGAAACCCGTCACCTTCACCATGCCGGCCAGCGCTATGAGGACGACCCCGGCCGCGAAGAGGAGCCAGCCGTTCCCGGGCAGCGCGGGCGAGCCCGGCTCGACGGGGTCATCCGGGACGCCGGGGACGGGTTTGCCGTGCAGCGCCACCATGCACAGCTCCATGCCGGAAAGCAGGAGCGCGAGCAGCAGCGCCTCGTTGTGGACGCCGCCGACGAGATGGAGAAGCGTCAGCGGATTGAGCACGCCCAGCCACAGCGCGAACTGGGGGCTGACGCCGCAGCGCAACGCCAGCCGCACCAGCGCCCAGGCGACGACGTACAGCGACACGACCGCGACGAGCCGGTGCAGGAACACCGACGGCAGCACCGCATCGCCGGTGACGGCGGAAATGGCCCACGCGCCGACCATCGCGGTCGGTCCGTAGGGGCTGGGGGAGTTCGACCAGATCAGCGGGACCGATCGGGCCAGGGGATCCTCCGCGCCGAGGAGCTCCACCGGGCCCGCGGAATACGGGTCCATCCCGCGATCGACGACCGCGCCCTGCGCCAGATAGGAATAGATGTCCTGGGTGAACAGCGGCGCCGTGAAAATCAGCGGGACGACCCAGCCGGCGAAGGTGCGCACGAGCATGCCCGTGTCCACCGAGGTCACCCGCGTGCGGGCGCCCACCGCCACGAACGCGCCGACCCCGAGCCAGGCGACGATGAGCATGCCGATGCCCGTGAAGGTCACGATGGTCGTGGAAATGAGCATGCGGCCCAGCACCGAGCCGATCGGGGTCTCCCAGAAGCCGTTGCCCACGACCGGCGTGGCGCCCGCGCCGACCCCGCCGACCAGGACGAGAATCGCCCCGACGGTGCCGAGCCACCGCAGCCACGTGAAACGCCGGAGCTCGCGGTGGTCGATGCGGAACGCCAGAGGGGTGCCGGCGCCACGGTGCAGCGATGCGGACCGCGAACCGGCGCGGCCGATGCGCGGCAACGCGTCGATGATCCAGCGGGCGGCGCCGCCGCGAAGGGGAGTCTCTGGCACGGGACGAGTCTAACCGCTGCCGCGGGTGGTCCGGGCCGGTACGGGTGCGGTGCCGGGTCGATGAGGGGCCGAGGCGGGGCCGGCGTGTGCCCGTCGCTCGAAACGGTTGCGAAAGCGGGTCGGTGCGAAGCTATGCGACTGGCTATGAAACGATGTAATCGAGCAACGTTCAATCGATTGTCGGCCGCATCGCCGCTGGCCCGGGACACGCGGCCCCGGAGCGCTGGACTTCTCGGTCGATTTACGGAACACTCGTGTTGTCTAATACCCGGCAGCCACCGGGTGCGGACTTTCTCCGGGGCCGGCAAAACGATGCCCGGCCCCGCAATCCACGGGAGGTGAACCAGCGGCATGGCCAACGACGATGCGCCCATCAAGGGCGGCGACGGAGACACTCGCCGCAGGATCCTGCTCGCATTGCTCGAACACAACCCGGTTTCGGCCGGCACCATCGCCGACGAACTCGGTCTGTCGGCCGCCGGCGTGCGCCGCCACCTCGACATCCTCGTCGACGAAGGCCTCGCCGAAACGGCCCCCGCGCCATCGACCGGCCCCCGCGGCCGCGGACGGCCGGCAAAGTCCTTCCGTCTCACCGACGAAGGGCGCGCGAAGTTCGGGCACGCCTACGACTCCCTGGCCGCCGCGGCGCTCGACGCGCTGCGCGAGGCCGGGGGAGACGCCGCGGTTTCCGCCTTCGCGCGGCGCCGCGTCGCCGAGATCCTCGCCGGCATCGAACCGGTCGGCGATCGGGCCGACCGCGACGACGTCGTCAAGGCGGTGGTCACGGCTTTCCGGCGCCACGGGTACGCGGCGACGGTGAGCGAAACCACCGGCAGCGTGCAGATCTGCCACCACCATTGCCCGATCAGCCACGTCGCGCAGGACTTCCCCCAGCTGTGCGCCGCCGAACATGAGGCGGTCAGCAACCTGCTGGGGCAGCACACCCAGCCGTTGGCCACCATCGCCGACGGCAACGGGATCTGCACGACGAACATTCCCCTGACACCAGTCACCCACGCACCAGCAGAAAGGAGCGGACAATGACCCTCGCCCAGGACGATTCCGCGAAGGTGCAGGCACCGCAGACCGACGAGGAGATCATCGAGTCGATCGGCGCCTACCAGTACGGTTGGCACGACTCCGATGCCGCCGGCGCCGCCGCAGAGCGCGGACTGTCGGAGGCCGTCGTCCGCGACATCTCCGCGAAGAAGAACGAGGACGAGTGGATGCTCAACACGCGTCTCAAGGCCCTCGACATCTTCGAAAAGAAGCCCATGCCCACGTGGGGCGCGGATCTGTCGTCGATCGATTTCGACAACATCAAGTACTTCGTCCGCTCCACCGAGAAGCAGGCGCAGACGTGGGAGGACCTCCCGCAGGACATCAAGGACACCTACGACAAGCTGGGCATCCCCGAGGCCGAGAAGCAGCGCCTCGTCGCCGGCGTCGCCGCGCAGTACGAGTCCGAGGTCGTCTACCACCAGATCCGCGAGGACCTGGAGGAGCAGGGCGTCATCTTCCTGGACACCGACACCGCGCTGAAGGAGCACCCGGAGCTCTTCCACGAGTACTTCGGCACCGTCATCCCGGCCGGCGACAACAAGTTCTCCGCCCTGAACACGGCCGTGTGGTCCGGCGGCTCCTTCATCTACGTGCCCAAGGGCGTCCACGTGGACATCCCGCTGCAGGCCTACTTCCGCATCAACACGGAGAACATGGGCCAGTTCGAGCGCACCCTGATCATCGTCGACGAGGGCGCCTACGTGCACTACGTCGAGGGCTGCACCGCCCCGATCTACAAGTCGGACTCGCTGCACTCGGCGGTCGTCGAGATCATCGTGAAGAAGGGCGGCCGCTGCCGCTACACCACCATCCAGAACTGGTCGAACAACGTCTACAACCTGGTCACCAAGCGCGCGAAGGCCGAAGAGGGCGCGACCATGGAGTGGATCGACGGCAACATCGGCTCGAAGGTCACCATGAAGTACCCGGCCGTGTGGATGACCGGCCCCCACGCCCGCGGCGAGGTCCTGTCCGTCGCCATGGCCGGCGAGGGCCAGTTCCAGGACACCGGCGCGAAGATGGTGCACATGGCGCCGCACACGTCGTCGAACATCGTGTCCAAGTCCGTCGCCCGCGGCGGCGGCCGCGCCGCCTACCGCGGTCTGGTGCAGGTCAACAAGGGCGCCAAGCACTCGCACTCCAACGTCGAGTGCGACGCCCTGCTCGTCGACACCATTTCCCGCTCCGACACGTACCCGTACGTGGACGTCCGCGAGGACGACGTCACCCTCGGCCACGAGGCCACCGTCTCCAAGGTCTCCGATGACCAGCTCTTCTACCTGATGAGCCGCGGCATCGAAGAGGACGAGGCCATGGCCATGGTCGTCCGCGGGTTCGTCGAGCCCATCGCCAAGGAGCTGCCGATGGAGTACGCCCTCGAGCTCAACCGCCTCATTGAACTGCAGATGGAAGGTTCGGTCGGTTAATCAAATGACCAGCGTTATCACCAACGAGGGCCAGTCCGAGCACAAGCGCCGGGTCCTGGCCAACAAGGGCGACGTGTTCGCCTCCTTCGACGTGAACGACTTCTCCGTCCCGAAGGGCCGCGACGAGGAGTGGCGCTTCACGCCGCTGCGCCGCCTCGCGGGCCTCCACGACGGCACCGCCGGCGATCCGGTCCCCGCGACGGTCACCGTCGAGGGCGCCGACGCCGAAGGCATCACCGTCGAGATCGTCGGGCGCGACGACGAGCGCCTCGGCCGGGCCGGCAAGCCCACCGACCGCGTCGCCGCGCAGGCCTTTTCCTCCTTCGACGCCGCCACCGTGGTCACGTTCGGCAAGGGCTTCGCCGCCGACGGCCCGGTCACCGTCACCGTCGAGGGCGCGGGGGAGGGCAACGTCTCCTACGGCCACATCGTCATCGACGTGCGCGAGCAGGCCGAGGCCGTGGTCATCCTCGATTACCGCGGCACGGGCGTCCACGCCGACAACGTCGAGTTCGTCGTCGGCGACGCGGGCCGCCTGGCCGTCGTCGGCCTGGCGAACTGGGACGAGGGTGCCGTGCACCTGTCCGCGCACCACGCTTCCCTGGGCCGCGATTCGGTCCTGCGCCACTCCGTGGCGACCTTCGGCGGCGACGTCGTCCGCGTCGTCCCGCGCGTGAAGTTCACCGCACCCGGCGGCGACGCCGAGCTCCTCGGCGTCTACTTCGCCGACGCCGGCCAGTACTTCGAGCAGCGCCTGCTCGTCGACCACGCCGTGCCGAACTGCCGCTCCAACGTCATGTACAAGGGCGCCCTGCAGGGCGAGCCGGGTTCGGGCAAGACCGACGCCCGCACCGCGTGGGTGGGCGACGTGCTCATCCGCGCCGAGGCGTCGGGCACCGACACCTACGAGCTCAACCGCAATCTCCTGCTGACCGAGGGCGCCCGCGCCGACGCGGTGCCCAACCTGGAGATCGAGACCGGCGAGATCGCCGGCGCCGGCCACGCCGCCACGGTGGGCCGCTTCGACGATGACCAGCTGTTCTACCTGCTGTCGCGGGGCATCCCGGAGGACGTGGCGCGCCGCCTCGTGGTCCGCGGATTCTTCAACGAGGTCATCAACCTGATCCCGGTCGAGTCCATTCGCGAGCGTTTGACCTCGCTCATCGACCACGAACTCGAAACCGGCGGCTTCTGATCCCGCCGGCGGCTCCACGAGCCCGCCCCACACAGACGCGAACAGCGACGAAGTAGAAACGAAAAGGACAGCCCATCCCATGAGCACCCTGGAAATCCGCAACCTCCACGCGCAGGTCCTGCCGACCGACGAGGCCGGCGAGCCGAAGCAGATCCTGAAGGGCGTGAACCTGACCATCAAGTCGGGCGAGACCCACGCCGTCATGGGCCCGAACGGCTCCGGCAAGTCGACCCTGAGCTACACCATCGCGGGCCACCCGCGCTACGAGGTCACCGAAGGCGAGATCCTCCTCGACGGCGAGAACGTCCTGGAGATGGAGGTCGACGAGCGCGCCCGCGCCGGCCTGTTCCTGGCCATGCAGTACCCGACCGAGGTCACCGGCGTCTCGATGTCGAACTTCCTGCGCACCGCGGCCACCGCCGTGCGCGGCGAGGCCCCGAAGCTGCGCCACTGGGTCAAGGAGGTCCGCGAGGCCATGACCGACCTGGAGATCGACCCGTCGTTCTCCGAGCGCTCCGTCAACGAGGGCTTCTCCGGCGGCGAGAAGAAGCGCCACGAGATCCTGCAGCTCGACCTGCTCAAGCCCCGCTTCGCCATCCTCGACGAGACCGACTCCGGCCTGGACGTCGACGCCCTGCGCGTCGTCTCCGACGGCATCAACCGGTACCAGGAGGAGAACGACGGCGGCATCCTCATCATCACCCACTACAAGCGCATCCTGAACTACGTGCGCCCGGATCACGTGCACGTCTTCGCCGACGGCCGCATCGTGCAGTCCGGCGGCCCGGAGCTGGCCGACGAGCTCGAGGAGCACGGCTACGAGCGGTTCGTCAATGCTTGATCGGTCACTGCGCGGCGATTTCCCCATCCTGTCGCGCTCGGTGCGCGACGGGCGCCGTCTGGTGTACCTGGATTCCGGTGCGACGTCGCAGCGGCCCCGCCAGGTGATCGAGGCCGAGGTGGACTTCATCACCCAGCACAACGCGCCCGTGCACCGCGGCGCGTACCAGCTGGCGGAGGAGGCCACCGACGCCTACGAGGACGCCCGCGAGGCCATCGCGTCGTTCATCGGCGCCGGCTACGACGAGCTGGTGTTCACCAAGAATGCGACGGAGGCCCTGAATCTGGTGGCCTTTTCGCTTGGCGACGAGCGCGCCGGGGAGCACCGCATCGGCGAGGGCGACGTCATCGTCGTCACGGAGCTGGAGCACCACGCGAACCTGGTTCCGTGGCAGGAGCTGGCCCGCCGCACCGGTGCGACGCTGAAGTGGTACGCCGCCACGCCCGACGGCCGGATCGATCTCGATTCCCTCGAGCTCGACGAGTCCGTCAAGGTCGTGGCCTTCACCCACCAGTCGAACGTGACCGGCGCGGTGGCCGACGTCGCCGAAATCGTCCGCCGGGCCAAGGCCGTCGGCGCGCTGACCGTGCTCGACGCCTGCCAGTCCGTGCCGCACATGCCCATCGACGTGTCGGAGCTCGGCGTGGATTTCCTCGCCTTCTCCGGCCACAAGATGCTCGGCCCCACCGGGGTCGGCGCGCTGTGGGGCCGCCCCGAACTGCTCGAGGCGCTGCCGCCGTTCCTCACGGGCGGCTCGATGATCGAGGTCGTGACCATGGAGGGCTCGACGTTCGCGGCGCCGCCGCAGCGCTTCGAGGCCGGCACCATGATGACCAGCCAGGTCGTCGGGCTCGGCGCCGCGGTGAAGTACCTGTCGGACATCGGCATGGACGCCATCGCCGCCCACGAGCACGAGCTGACGGTCGCCGCGCTGGATGCGCTGAAGAAGATCGACGGCGTCACCATCATCGGCCCCGAGACGGCCGAGAACCGCGGCGCGGCGATCTCCTTCCAGGTCGAGGGCATCCACCCGCACGACCTGGGCCAGGTCCTCGACGACCGCGGCGTGTGCATCCGCGTCGGCCACCACTGCGCGTGGCCCGTGCACCGCGCCCTCGGCGTGCAGTCGACGGCTCGCGCGTCGTTCTACCTGTACAACACCATGGAAGAAGTCGACGCCCTCGCCGACGCCATCCGCGACGCCAAGGAGTTCTTCGGCGCGTGATGCGTCGGGGACGCCGGCCGTCGCAAAGCAAGAAGGGCCCGGCAGGGGCCCCGCAAGACAAGGCCGAAAAGGAAAGGAGCCGGGAGTGAAGCTGGAGTCGATGTACCAGGAAGTGATCCTGGACCACTACAAGCACCCCCAGCACAGCGGGCTGCGCGACCCCTTCGACGCGGAAGTCCACCACGTCAACCCGTCGTGCGGCGACGAACTGACCCTGCGCGTCCGGCTTTCCGACGACGGCACCACCGTCGAGGACGTGTCCTACGACGCCGTGGGCTGCTCGATCTCGCAGGCGTCGACGTCCGTCATGGCCGAGGAAATCGTCGGCCGGCCCGTCGAGGAGGCCATGGCCAAGCTCGCCGAGTTCGAGCGCATGATCACCTCGCGCGGCAAGGAAGAGGGCGACGAGGACCTCATCGGGGACGGCGTCGCGTTTTCCGGCGTGGCCAAGTACCCCGCCCGCGTGAAGTGCGCCCTGCTGGGCTGGAAGGCGTTCCAGGCGGCCACCGCCGACGCATTGTCCGGCGAGGGCGAGGCAGACGCGCCGGCGACCGGAACCGACGCGGGCGCAGCCGAAGCCGATGGCGCCGGCCCCGACACCACCGGAGACAAGGAAGTGAACCGATGACCGAGCCGAACACCCCCGACACGGCGGCGCCGGAGACCGGCGCGGCCCCCCAGCCCGAGGATCAGGCCAACCCGGGCCTCGACGGCAGCACCTACGAAGTGCCGCCGCGCCCCGAGCAGACGCCCGAGCAGGAGAAGCTCGCCGCCGAGGTCGAGGACCGCATGTACGACGTCGTCGACCCCGAGCTCGGCGTCAACGTCGTGGATCTGGGCCTCGTGTACGACATCTGGATCGAGGGCGCGTCGACGGCCGTCATCAACATGACGCTGACGTCGCCCGCGTGCCCGCTGACCGACATGCTCTACGACCAGTCGGAGACGCTGGTGCTCGACCACCCGCAGATCACCGAGATGCAGCTCAACTGGGTGTGGTCGCCGCCGTGGGGCCCGCACATGATCACAGAGGACGGCCGCGAGCAGATGCGCGCGCTGGGCTTCTCGGTGTAGTCGGTAGCCGCCGGCGCCCGGCCGCGACGCCTTAACCCACCCCGAATCGGCCAACCCACCCGCTGTAACAGGTGGGTTGGCTGATTCGGGGTGGGTTTGCGTTTGGGGTGGCCGCGGCGGCCGAGCCCCGCCGTCACTCGCGCGACAGGTCCGCCTCCGCGGGCGCGACGGCCTTCGATCCCGTGATGCGCTTGTGCCCGAACCACAGCGCCAGGAACACCGGGATGCCCAGGTACGGCGCGAGGATGGCGAAGATGTCCTCGCCGGTGGTGATCGGCCCGTACGCCTGGCCGAGCACGACGCCGAAGCACATGATCAGCGCGACGACCGCGCCCGCCGGGAAGAACGGCGCCCGGTACGGCAGCGACGACAGCGGGATGCCCTGGGCCTTCAGGCACTTGCGGAAGTGGTAGTGGCTGTAGGAAATGCCGATCCACGTCAGGAAGCCGGCGAGCGCGGACAGCGTCAGCAGGAAGGTGTAGGCACGCCGTCGCCGACGATCGAGGTGAGGAAGCCGAACATGCCGATCGACGCGGTGGCCACGAGCGCCCGCATGGGCACGTCGTGGTTGGACAGCTTGCCGAAGAACCGCGGCGCCTGGCCCATGCGCGACAGCGAGTAGAGCATGCGGGTCGACGCATAGAGGCCCGAGTTGCCGGCCGAGAGCACCGAGGTCAGGATGACCGCGTTCATCAGGCCCGCCGCGATGGCGATGCCGGCGCGGTCGAAGACGAGCGTGAACGGCGACACGGCGATGTTCGTCGCGGAGGCGTTGAGCAGGTTCGGATCGGTGTAGGGGATCAGGAAGCCGATGACGGCGATCGCGCCGATGTAGAACAGCAGGATGCGCCAGAAGATGGTGCGGATGGCCCGGGGGATGGTCTTTTGGGGATTCTCGGCCTCGCCCGCCGCGACGCCGACGAGCTCGGTGCCCTGGAAGGAGTAGCCGGCGACGATGAACACCGCGAGGATGCCCATGCCCCCGCCGACGAAGGGCGCGTCGCCGGTGGTCCAGTTCTTCAGGCCGGGGGCGGTGCCGCCCATGATGCCGAAGATCATGGCCACTCCGATGATCAGGAAGACGATGACGGTGATGACCTTGATGGCGGCGAACCAGAATTCGCCTTCGCCGAAGGCCCGCGCCGACAGGGCGTTGAGCAGGAACAGCAGCAGCAGGAAGCCGGCGGACCAGACGATGGCCGGCACGTCGGGGAACCAGTAGCGCATCACCAGGGCGGCGGCGACGAGTTCGGCGGCGACGGTGATGGCCCAGTTGAACCAGTAGTTCCAGCCGAGGGCGAAGCCGAAGCTGGGGGAGACGTAGCGGGTGCCGTATTCCTGGAAGGATCCGGCGACGGGGAGGTACGCGGCCATTTCGCCGAGCGACTGCATGACCAGCCACACCATGAACCCGATCAGCGCGTAGGCGACGAGCGCCCCGCCGGGCCCGGCGTCGGCGATGGTCGCGCCGGAGGCGACGAAGAGGCCGGTGCCGATGGCCCCGCCGATGGCGATCATGTTCAGGTGTCTGGCGCGCAGGCTCCGCTGCAGCTGCCCGCCGGTGCCCAGCGGGCCCTTGGCGTCGAGGGATGCGGTCATTCCACGATCATAAGCCGCGGGCGGCGTCAGTCCGGCACTTCCGGTGCGGCTTTGCGACGGTGTCGGTGCCCCCGTGTTCCTCCCTCCCGTCAGTGCGGCGCGACGGGTTTCCCGTCGACGAAGACGGCGAGGAGTTTGACCAGCGTGGCGGGGTTTTTCCGGGCGAGGGGAAGGGCCAGCCGGAACATCACCGCCATGGTCTTCGGCGCGGAGGTGCCGGTGAGGAATTCCCGGATGGCGGAGTCCGGCAGGGTGAAGAAGGCGTCGAAGAACTCGCGGGTCTGGTGCGGGTCGAAGCCGAGGAGCACATGGAGGCCGCGCCGGCGCAGCCACGCGAGGGGCCACCCGCCGGGCGGGGAGCCGTCGGAGCGGGTTTCGAGGCGGTCGAGGAAACGGTCGACGTCGGCGAGGACCGAGCCCACGGAGTAGCCGGTCGCGGGGTGCATCCATCCGCCCATCGCGCCGAAATGCCCGTAGCCGGGGATGCCGTCGCCCCCGAATGGGCGCGTCACGAAGCTGAGGTCGAGGAACCGGCCGCGGCGGCCCAAGGGGATGAGCTTGAGCCGGTTGGCCAGCGCGACGCGGGGCCGGTTGTCGGGCAGACGCCAGGGGCCCAGCGGGAAGTCCACGGTTTCCTCGCCGATCGCGGCAGCCGGGTCGATGCCCAGATCGGCCAAACGCGA
Source organism: Corynebacterium halotolerans (assembly GCF_001056295.1). Taxonomy (GTDB): domain Bacteria; phylum Actinomycetota; class Actinomycetes; order Mycobacteriales; family Mycobacteriaceae; genus Corynebacterium; species Corynebacterium hansenii. Next base: position 159,192 of record NZ_JVMD01000024.1, on the reverse strand, counting down.
CGCCTGGCGGCGGCGCACGTGATCGTGGAGTTCGGCGCGGCGCGGGTCGTCGGGGTCGGAGGATGCGCGACCGGCGAGGATCGTCTCCTCGATGAGCCACGTTCCGTCGCCCAGAGGCAGCCGGTACGAAAACGTGGCGGGCAAGGTGGTCGATTCGGCGTCGGCGCCCTCGGGCACCCGGAAGTCCATCAGCACCGGTACGCGGTGCTCCGCCGGGACGTCTTCTTCGCGGAAGATCTGCCCGCGGGCGATCTGCCGGGCGTCCAAAACGGCCGAGCATGGAGTCACTCCGATGGCGTCGACGACCACATCGGGGGCCGTCCACGCCTCGAAGTCGCCGCCGGGGCCGTTGGGATCGACGAAATCCGCGGGGAACCCGTCACCGTCGACGTCGAAGAACTCGTGGACCACCGACGCGCCCGGCCCCTCCGCCGGATCCGGACGCAGCAGCCCGCGGCCCCGTGCCAGGGCCGCGGCCAACCGGTCGCGCATTCGGCCGAGCAACCCAGCGGAAGCTTCGTCGTCTCCGCCGACTCCTTCTGCCGCGGCTTCTTCTTCCTCTGCCCGGAACGAAAACCGGACCGTCACGGCCCCCATGCCCGGGTCCTCCCGGACGGCGAAACCGCCGAGCCCCGCGAGCACGGCCGTGTCCAGGACCACGTAGTCGTCGTCAAGCAGCCTCCGCCGACCGTCGGAGGTGATCACCGTGGGCCGGAAGCGCGACGCGACGGCATTGCCCGGCAACCAGGCGGGCAGCTGCGGGGCCCAGGCACCGACCGTCGACGGCATGGAGCCGCCCGCCGGATCGAGGGCGATGACCTCCCAGCCGCGGGCGGCGGCACGGTGCGCGGCGACGCGGCCGGCGGGGCCGAGGCCGAGAACGACGGCGCGGATGCGCGAACTCATGGGCTCACCTTAACGACCCAGCCGGAAAAGCACTCAACTTGAGCATGAATCTAAACCGATTTGGCGGAGGAGATTTCATGCGGATTCGGTGTCGCACACCATTTTTGGTGGCTGCCGATTTGGCGGGGGAGAGACAATGATTATGGTGCCGGAACGGCACTATACGAATAGCGCCGGTCGGTTTCCCGTCAGTTTGCCAGCTATTTGAACACGCGATCAAAAGGAGAATAGGATGAACTGCCACAAGTGCGGCAATCACCTCAATGATTGCCCGAGCTGCAAGGGCTCGGGTGGAGGATCCGGCATGTTTGGGTCCCTCACCTGCTCGAAGTGCAACAACACCGGACTGGTCTGCTCCAAGCACGAAGGTTACTGGAAATAGGCGGTGCCTCCCGCCGTTCATGGCGCACCACGAGTAAATGCCCGCCGGTTGTCCGGGGATATCCCCGGACAACCGGCGGGCATTTACTATGTCGTCACTTCCAACTTGCGGTGCATCCCGATCAATTGGGCGGATTCGGCTCCGCGACGGTCACCAGAACGTCGGCTGGAACGATAATCCGTCCGCGGTGGGCGAAGCCGACCGAAACCACCCGGGCGACCGTCGGTACCTCGGCATCGCCGGGTTCCCGGCCGACCGCGTTGTGGCGGGTCGGATCGAATTCCCCGCCGCCATCGATGACTTCCACGCCCACTTCCGCCAGCGCTTCCGACAGCTCCTCGAACACCGACCGCGCAAACGTATACGACTGCGTGCCTTCACCGGCATCGGGGGAGTCGTATTCGTCCGCGGATGCCAGGCGATCCATCAACAATCGCACCCGATGCAGGAACGACTCCAGGAAACGTCCCTCGAGCAGATCCTGCAGTGCCGCCTCCCGTTCGGCGGCGGCGCGGTCGGATAGCAGGCGCCGCCGGAACAGGCCCATCAACTCATCGAGAGAGCCCTGAAGATCGCCCAGGTCCGGCCCGTGGATTGTCACATCGTCCATCTCGGTCACTGGATGTCCATTCCCTTCACGATCTGCTGGAACTGCGTCATCTCGCTGTCGGTCAGCGCCCCCTCGCGGACCACGGGGAATTCGCCGAGGCTCTTCCCCGTGGTGCCATCGTGTACCTCCACGTGGACAATCCCGTCGACGTCATAGTGGAAGGTGATCTTCACTGGTGAGCCCTTGGGCATCGGCGGCAGATTGATCAGCGACTCGCCGATGATGGAGACGTACTCCAACTGAGTGTCGTCACCCACGGTGACCTGGACATTGACCTGGGTCTGGTTGTCGGCGACTGTGGCGAACAGATCATGCGCATGGGCGGGGATCTTCGTCTGCGCCGGAATGAGCACGCTGTTGGCCATGATGCCCTCATCGTTCCTCGCGACAACTCCCATGCCGTGCGAAGTGACGTCGTTGATCACGAACTCCGGGAGTTTCGCCAGGCCGTCAGTGCCGTCCCCGCCGCCGTCGGCCTTTCGCTTGAGGTTCGCTGCGTGAATGCCGGCACCGAGGGCCACGGCCTCGTCGGGGTGCACGGACTTGTCCGGCGTAACACCCCAATTGTCTTCGATCATGGCCGGAACCATCGGCATGCGGGTCGATCCGCCGACGAGGAGGAGCTTGTCCACCGACGACATGTCACGACCCGCCTTCTCCAGTACCTCGTCGATCAACCACTTGGTGCGGATGAGCAGGTCCTCGGTCATTTGCTCGAACTCATCGCGGGTGACCACGATGCGCTCGTTCAGCCCGCCGTAACTTATGAACGCCGATGCCTTCTGAGCCTGGGTCAGCGAGAGTTTCACCGACTCGGCGCGGTCGCGCAGCATTGCCTCATCCTCCGCCTCCGTGCCGATGTCGGTGCCAGTGCGCTCCCGGAACTGGGCACGGAGATGCTGAATGAGTGCGTCATCCCAGTTGCGTCCGCCCAAGTTCCGGTCGCCGTCGGTGCCGACCACGTCGAACACCCCATCGCGGACGTCGACGAGCGTGGCATCGAACGTGCCGCCCCCGAGGTCGTACACCAGCAGCGACCCCTCGAACCCGCTGCTGAGACCGAAACTCAAGGCGGCTGCGGTCGGTTCGTTGATGATCTCCAGGACGTTCAAGCCGGCCATCGCAGCCGCCTGCTTCGTCGCGGCTCGGCGAGTGTCGTCGAAGTAGGCGGGCACGGTGACCACGATGTCGTCGACCTGCGCCCCCAGGACATCATTGGCGTCCTCCACGAGCTTCTTCAGGATGATCGACGAAATCGACTCCGCCGTGTGCTCCATGCCATCCGCGGTGGGAAAGCGCCACGCGGGGTTGCCCATCTGGTGCTTGACGAATTCGATGGTGTCGTTCGCGTACATCGCCCGCTGGGCCTTCGCCATCTGCCCGACGAATGTGGCCTCCGTGTTTATGAGAACCACCGATGGGGTGGCCATCTGGCCCTCCGAATTGCGGATGATTTCCGCTTCGCCGTCGTCGCCCACTCTGCTGACGCAGCTGAAGGTGGTGCCCAGATCAATGCCGTAGGCCATGGAATTCATTGACGTTCTCCTTTTGAAAGAGTCTGGGGGTTGTGGCAAGCCTCGGAAGAAGGTGGAGTGAGGAGATACCGTCTAGATCGATTGGATCCACGTTCGCCTGTCTTTCCACGCGGGTTTGTAGCTCTGCCACCACGACAGCCCGAGGAAGACCCACACCCCCAGGCCGAGAATGACGCCGATCCCGCCGAAGCTCAGGAGCCAGAAACTGATCATGAGGCCCACACCCGAATAAATGCACGTATACACGGCCGCCAGTGCTACGCGGGAGTTCTTGTGTTTGGGATTCAGGGTCGACCGTACGAAATCAATGGGGTACCACGGCAGACAGAATGTCATCTGCGCTTGCTCGTCCCGTTCTTGGACATACTCGGCGCGGAGTTGTTCCTCCTCCGACCCCGGCTCGAACCGGAACATCGCAATTTCGTCCACGCAGGCGGAGTACTGTGCCCAAGCCTCGTCGTTTTCGAAGAACTTTCCGCCGAACCCGGAGGTCTTGAAACCTTCCGCCTTCCCGATGAGGCCGGCGACATGAAATCGCGAGGCGATCATGTCTTTGTTGTCCATGCCCAGGAGGAATTTCGTGATGTGCAACGCCGGGTCCCACTGCTCCAAGTCGAGCAACAGGCTGGCTTTTTGGATGTTCAAACCGCGGTTACCCGGATCCAGGGTGAGCCCCGCATCGAGAACACCGAGGGACTCACGGTATTCCTTGCGGAACTCGTGGACGATGGCCAACTGGGAGATGAACACGAGATTGCCGGAGTCGCCGTTGACCGCCTCTCTGGCTTCGTATAGGGCGTCCTGCAGCTCGCCGAGTCCGACGTTGGCCCGGCTGCGCAGGTACCACAATTCTGGGGTGGAGGTGCCCAGCTGCAGGGCCATCTTCGTGGCGTATACCGCGCTTTGATAGTCGTTTCGTTCAATGTGTGCCCGGGCTTTGCCCACCCAGTCGTCCACGCCGGCTCCCGCGCCTGAGGTTTCCACGGACGGGCGCTCCACGCCACCGGTGGCCAATTCGCGATCGTACTGCGAGCGTTTCGCTCCGTCGCGGAGAATCGTGCGGGCCTCGGCCAGGAGCTCCATGCGGCGCTCGGCTTCCTGTTTCGCCGACAGGTCCGATGTCTCCACCCGTTTGCGCCACACGGACATCTGTTCCCGGACGGCTTTGTCCACCGCGTCGGCACTCGCGTCGCGAGGGATCCCCAGCAATTCGTAGTAGTCGGTTTTTACGGCCAACGTTGTCTCCTGTTCCAGGTGCTGCCGCCGATTGAGCTTTAGCGTCATATGTGTTTCGTCCGGTCATGCAATGCCGGCGACAATGGGGCGCACCCATGAATTCTCCCAACGGCAATGAGGCTCGGGGTAGACCGGATTTTCTGGGCGGCACAAACTGGTGCCCCCATAAATGACGGGGCAGTGGAATGAACGGGAAGCCCGGCTGCGGGCCAGCGCCGGAATGTGCATGCCGGTCCGCGGCATCGCGGCTGGTAGGGTGGCGCGACGTGATCGTGACCCATGACCTCGAAGTCCGCGTCGGAGCCCGCACCCTTCTGGATGCCCCGGGCGAGATGCTGCGCGTCCAGCCGGGCGACCGCATCGGCCTCGTCGGGCGCAACGGGGCCGGCAAGACCACCACCATGCGCATCCTCGCCGGCGAGGGCGAGCCCTACGGCGGCAGCGTCACCCGCTCGGGCGACATCGGGTACCTGCCGCAGGACAGCCGCGAGGGCAACATCGAGCAGACCGCCCGCGACCGCGTGCTGTCCGCCCGCGGCCTGGACTCCATCCGCCGCAACATGGAGCGGCAGCAGGAAATCATGGAGACCACCGGCAACGACGGCAAACGCGACGCCGCCATCCGGAAGTACTCGCGGCTGGAGGAGCGCTACCACGACCTCGGCGGCTACGAGGCCGACGCCGAGGCCGCCCGCATCTGCGACGCCCTGGGGCTGGAGGAGCGCGTGCTGGACCAGCAGCTCAAGACCCTTTCCGGCGGTCAGCGCCGCCGCGTCGAACTGGCCCAGATCCTCTTCGCGGCGTCCGCCGGCGGCGGCAAGTCCGCGACGACGCTGCTTCTCGACGAGCCGACCAACCACCTCGACGCCGACTCCATCACCTGGCTGCGCGGGTTCCTGTCCAAGCACGAGGGCGGCCTGATCATGATCAGCCACGACGTCGAACTGCTCGGCGACGTGTGCAACAAGGTCTGGTTCCTCGACGCCGTGCGCGCCGAGGCGGACGTCTACAACATGGGCTGGTCGAAGTACCTCGACGCCCGCGCCACCGACGAGGCCCGCCGCCGCCGCGAGCGCGCGAACGCCGAGAAGAAGGCCTCCCAGCTGCGGAAGCAGGCCGACAAGCTCGGCGCGAAGGCCACCAAGGCCCGCGCCGCGAAGCAGATGGTCGCCCGCGCCGAGCGGATGATGGGGGACCTGGACGAGGTCCGCGTGGCGGACAAGGTCGCCCACATTTCCTTCCCGGAGCCCGCCGCGTGCGGCAAGACGCCCATGAACGCCAAGGGCCTGACCAAGATGTACGGCTCGCTGGAGGTCTTCGCGGGCGTCGACCTGGCCATCGACCGCGGGTCCCGCGTGGTCGTGCTCGGCTTCAACGGCGCCGGCAAGACGACGCTGCTCAAGCTGCTCGCGGGCGTGGAACGCACCGACGGCGAGGGCGGCATCGTCACCGGCCACGGCCTGAAGGTCGGCTATTTCGCGCAGGAGCACGACACCATCGACCCGGCGAAGTCGGTGTGGCAGAACACCGTCGACGCCTGCCCGGACGTCGACGAGCAGGAGCTGCGCGGCCTGCTCGGCGCGTTCATGTTCTCCGGCGAGCAGCTGGACCAGCCCGCCGGCACGCTGTCGGGCGGCGAGAAGACGCGCCTGGCGCTGGCGGCGCTGGTGTCCTCCCGGGCCAACGTCCTGCTTCTCGACGAGCCGACCAACAACCTCGACCCCCAGTCGCGCGAGCAGGTGCTGGACGCGCTGCGTACCTACACCGGCGCAGTCGTCCTGGTCACCCACGATCCCGGGGCCGTGGAGGCGCTGGAGCCGGAGCGGGTCATCGTCCTGCCGGACGGCACCGAGGACCTGTGGAACGACGACTACATGGAGATCGTCGAACTGGCTTAGACAGGGGCGGACCGGCGCAGCTCGGCATTGGGCTGCCCCATGTGGGACTGACCGATGGCGGACCGATCGAGGTCGGATCGCCCGGAGCCCGACTCCCCGGCGCCGGACCGGCTACTGCCGGACCGGCTACAGCAGCCCGTCCAGGATCACGCGCTCGAGCAGCTGGACCTTCGTGGAGACGTCGTAGCCCAGGCTGCCGTACTTGGCGCGGATCCGCCGGATGTGCGTGCGCACCGTGTTCTCGGTGAGCAGCAGCTTTTCGGCCGCCTCGGCCTTGCTCGTCGAGTTGAGCCACGCATCGAGGACCTGCGTCTCACGCGCGGTGAGGGAAGGCAGGCGGCGAACCACCGGGTCATCGGCGTCGAGGACGGTCGTCATTGCGCATCGCTCCTGGATCGGGCTGAAATCAGGATGGAGGGGTACCACTCCATTGCACTGCGTCAACGGCGCATGCGCGAGACACCATTTATGGGGCGCATGCCTTTGCGTCGGTTCCCGGGCCCGGTGCCTATGCGGGATCGCTCGGGCCCGGCAGCAGACCGTCTTCCTGGGCCCGCCGGAACAGGTCCGTCTTCGTCGGGGCCGGCCGGCCCGCGGCCGCGTACTTGAGCCGGATGCGGCCCAGGTAGTCGTTGACCGTGTCCTGGGCCAGTCCCGTCAGGCGCGCCACCCGCTTCGCCGGTTCTCCGGAGGCGTAGAGCTCCAGCACCTCCCGCTGGCGATCGGACAGTTCCACGGCATCGAGATGGGGGTCCGAATCGATGACCGCCGCCCATTCGGTGGTGGGTACTCCGCGGCCCGAGGCGGCTTCGCGGATCGCGTCGAGGATGGTCGCGGGGGACTCGGACTTCTGCACCATGCCCAGCACCCCTGCTTTGAGGGCGCGCCGCACCAGGTACGGGCTTTCCAGCGACGAGAGGATGATCACGTTGTCCGTGACGGCGTCGAGGGCGCGGACGTTGTCCTCCGGCCGCGAGTCATCGCCCAGGCGCAGGTCGAGCACGACCAGATCGAGGCGCTCGGAACCGGCGGTCGATTCGAGCAGCTGCGGCACGGTGGGGTAGATGCCCACCAATTCGATGTCGTCGGCGCCGTTCACGATCGCCGCCAGGCCGCGCAACGACAGCTCGTGGTCGTCGATCGCGGCGATTCTCCGGGTTATGCGGCCCATGACTCCAGGACTACCCCCGGAAACGGTGTTCGGCCACAAGACCAGCCCCGATGGGTGACCACGAAAGTGACGCACGACCACGAAAGCGGAGCCGGCGACGACGTCCGGGGGTGCGCGGGATCAGAGACGGGTGCCGTCGGCGGCGAGCCGCACGACGCCCGAAGCGTCCGAGATGGTGGCGAAGACGTCCCGGTGCGGCGGGGACAGTCGGATGGTCACGGATTCTCCGGCCTCCGACCGATCCAGTGCGCCGATCATTTCGCCCAGGTTCGCCACCACGGCCCGCGGGGCGTCGACGTCGTCCGCGCTCTCCGGGGATGCGGCATCTTCCGCGGACGCGGAGTCTTCGGGCGACGTGGCCTCCCCGAAGGAGACGGCGCCGTCTTCGCCGTTGACGCGCGAGCTGGTCCGGTCGTCGAGCAGGCGGACTTCCACGCCCCGTGACCGGGCGTCCCAGATGGCCGCGCGCAGGGCCGGGACGTCGAGAAGCGGGGAGCGCAGGACGTCGCGCAGACCCAGCTCGGTCAGGCGCGCCCGCAGGCGCAGCCGGTCCGTGGCGGGATCGAGGACGCGGGCGGCGTCGATGACCGGCCGTATCTCGTGCTCCAGCCAGGCCAGATTCTCGCGCCTGCGTTCCTTCTGCTCCCGGGCCGCGGCGGCAGCGGCGGCGGCGTCCATCTGGTCGGCCCGCGCCTCCGGCAGCCGTCGGAGGAAGTAGCGCACGCCGATGTTCACCAGCGCGGCGGCCGCCACGAGGATGGAGAAGAGGAAAACCGTGAGGAACGTCAGGTCGGGCGCCGGCGACGCACCCGTCCGGCGCAGCACCTCCACGACGGTGGCGGCCGACAGGATCATCAACCCCGCCCCTCCCGGCCTGCCCCGGATGGCGACCAGGGACGCCAGCAGCGCGACCATGTTGAGGAAGATGAAGCGGTCCCAGTTCCACACCGTTTGGACGACCTCCTGCCATTGGCCGACTCCCGCCAGGATGGCCGCGACCACGACCAACCCCGCCGTCCGGGCGCGGGGCAAGCGCGGCCCTTTGCCGGGCATGAGGAGCGCCACGCCCACCGCCACCAGGGCCAGGGACGAAAGCTCCGCCCAACCCAGGAAATTGCCGCCGGAGAAATTTATCAGCGCCATCACCGCGACGATGCCGGCGCCGAATTGCCACGAGTAGACGATGTCCATCCCGAGAATGGACGTGATGGGTTCGTCGTCGGCACCCGCGGGCAGCGGCGCCTGGGGTGCGGACGGGTTCTCGCCGGCCCAGTGCAGGGTCACCTCGGTGCCTTCGCCCGGCGCCGAGCGGACCACCGCCGAGCCGCCTTCCACCGATGCCATCCGGCCCAACACCGAAATGCGCAGCCCGGCGCGGGTGTCGTCGACGTCGTCGAGGCAAAACCCCGGACCATCGTCGGAATAGGTCACCCGCAGTTCCGACCCGCCGACCTCCAGCTCGCACCTGCGCAGCGCATCGGGGCCCGCGTGTTCGCCGGAATTCGGGGCCACCTCCGCCAGAGACGGCAGGAGGTTCGCGATGAGTTGCTCCGGGTAGTCGACGGCGCCGGTCGGGCCGCGCTTTTCCACGATCACCTCGCAGTCCGGGGTCTCCCGGTGGACGCACTCCGCGATCATCGCGATGAACTCGTCGACGTCGGTGGCGCCGTTGCCCTTCAGGCCGCTCCCGAACCGCAGGTCGGCCGTCCCCGACGGCTTCATGCCCGCGGCGATCGCCGCCAACTCGGAGAGGACGTGGTCGTGCACGTGGGCGGTGAACCGGGTCATTTCCTTGTTCCGGGCCCGCATCCGGGCAGCACGCGCATGGTCCCCGCTGGCCCTGGCCTCGAACGCGTCTGTGACGCGGGATACGCGCATCGCCGCCGCGGCGAACACGATGAACGCGAACGTGTTGATCAGCGCGAATCCGACGTCTCCCGCCAGCTCATCCCACTGCGAACGCCCCTGGAGCACGGCGTTGGCGAGCGTGACGCCGCCGACGGTGAAGACGAACCACGGGATGCCCACCTGCAGCGGCACGGTCAGGGCGAAGGCGACGGCGGGCACCCCGACGAAACCGGTGAACCATATCGCCGACTGCGAACCGGCGTCGCCCTGGGCGATGCCGATCATGACCAGGAGCATGGCCATGGGCACCGACAGGCCGGCGATGCGGTTGGCCAGGATCATCGTGTCGCGCCGGCCGATCAGCCATGCGACGAACATCAGGAGGTTCGGGACCGCGAACACCAGCACGGTGACGGTGGGGAACCAGTGGCGCAGCCACTCCGTGCCCGGGTAGTTGAACAGGACCCGCTCCAGTTGCCACAGGGGCCAGGCGCACGCCATCGCCAGCGTCGCCGCCCTGAGCATCCCCGTCTCGAGGGTGGAGTCGGATCTGCGCGACCTCATGCTTCCGAGGTTAGACCACGTGAAAACACCCCACCGCCCCCAATTGCGGGGGCGGTGGGGCGGACCCGGGATCGCCGCGGAACGGTTCGGCGTCGGAACCTCGCGAGCGGGGTCAGCGCGGCATCACCGGGGTCACCGCGGGACGGTCATGCCCAGCGCCTCGATCAGCGGCCGGGCCGAGCGCTCCTTGACGTCTTCGTACCCGCGCACCACGTCGGCCAGCGCCGCGAGCGCGGTGGCGTCGGACAGCAGCTTCTGCTTTGCGACGTCGTCCGCCCCGCCGTTCATCTCCGCCGCGTAGCCGAGCAGGCGGGCGCGGTAGGCGTCGCGCAGCTCACGCTCGAAGCGCCGGCTGCGCATCCGCCCGAAGGGGTCGAGCGCGGTGCCGCGCAGGTGCTTGGCCTTGGTCAGGGCCCGCAGCGCCGGACGGGCGGCCTTGCCCATGCGGATCTTGCTGTCCCACCCCAGGGCACGCAGCACCGGCGGGTGCAGGAGGATCTTGACGTCCGCATCCGCGCCGTATTCCCCGGCGACGTCCTCCAGGAATCCGGTGTCCAGGGCCAGTCGAGCGACCTCGTACTCGTCCTTGTAGGCGGTGAGCTTGTGCAGGCCGAAGGACGCCGCGCGCAGCAGGGCGGTGCTGCGCGGGGCCACCGAGCGCTCGGCGCCGGCCAGCACGGCGAGGTCGTCGACGTAGCCGCGGGCGTCGGACTCGTCGCCCCACTCCTTCAGCTCGGCCACGCGCAGCGCGATCGAATCGCGCAGGTCGGCGGGCAGCTCGACGGGCAGGCCGCCCTCGATGCCGGTGCCCAGCTTCTCGTCCACCAGGCGCTTCGCCCAGGCGGGGGCCGCGGCGGCGCCGGAGGCTTCGGCGCGGCCGGACACCGCCGCGGAACCCTTCTTCAGCAGGGCGGCGATGGCCTCCGGCGCGGCGACGAGCTGGCGGCCGCGGCGGAACGCCTGGATGTTGGCGTCCACGGCGATGCCGTTGCTGCGCAGCGCGCGCTCGACGGCCTCCGGGGAGACGGGCAGCGACCCGGACTGCACGGCGGCGCCGAGCAGCAGGGTGGTCTGGACGGTGGCGTCGCCGAAGATGCCCAGGGCGACGGCGGCGGCGTCGGTGGTCACGGCGCGGGCGGCGGAGCGCCCGATGGCCCCGGCCAGCGCCACGCCATCGGGACGCTCGGCCTTGACGTCGGTGCACATGACGCCCGTCGGCGACGACGTCGACGACACCACCGCGGTGGTGCGGCGGGGATTGATCACGCCCAGGTTGGCCGGGTCGGCCGAGGCCAGCCCGTCACAGGCGAGCAGAAGGTCGGCCGCGCCGGCGGGGACGAGCCCCGACTGCTCCAGGGCAGCTTCGGTGATGCGCACGTCGGAGACCACCGCGCCGCCCTTCTGGGCCAGGCCGGTCATGTCGACGCCGCGCACGTGGCGGCCGTCCTCGCGGGCGGCGGCGGCGATGACGGCGGCCAGCATGACCACGCCGGTGCCGCCGACGCCGGTGACTCGGACGTTCCAGCTGCGGCCGGGACCGATGTGGGCGGGCGGGGGCGCGGGCAGGTCGGCGTCGTCGAGCGGGGCCACCCGGGCCCCGGCACCCGCCGGGCCCGAGGTCGTCTTCGCGTCCGGGTCGACGGTGACCTCGGTGAAGGCCGGACAATCGCCCTGGATGCACGAGTAATCGAGGTTGCAGGTGGTCTGGTCGATGCGCGTCTTGCGGCCGAACTCGGTGTCGACCGGCTGGACGGACAGGCAGCCGGACTTCTCGCCGCAGTCGCCGCAGCCCTCGCAGATGCGCTCGTTGATGACGATGCGCTTCGTCGGCATGGGCGCCTTGCCGCGCTTGCGGGCGCGGCGCAGCTCGGTCGCGCAGGACTGGTCGTGGACCAGCACCGTGACGCCGGATTCCGCCGCCAGCTCTCGCTGGACGTCGGCCAGTTCGGCGCGGTCGCGGATCTCCACGGCTCGCGCTCCGACGCGGGTGCGCACGGCGCCGCCGAGCTCCCTGCGGGTGCGGGCGACGTCGTCGGTGGTCACCACGATGCGGCCGACGCCCTCGGCGCGCAGCAGCTCCAGGATCCCCGCCAGCGGCATCTGGCCCACCGGATCCTGGCCGCCCGTCATGGCGACCGTGCCGTTGTGCAGCAGCTTCAGCGTCACGTCGACGCCGGAGGCCACCAGCGCGCGCACGGCCAGCGAACCGGAGTGGAAGAAGGTGCCGTCGCCGAGGTTCTGCACCAGGTGGCGCTCGCGGACGAACGGGCTCATGCCGATCCAGTGCGCGCCCTCGCCGCCCATCTGGGTGGTGCCGGTGACGTCGCCGACGCGGTTTTCATCCATCAGCAGGACCATCGCGTGGCAGCCGATGCCGGCGCCGACCAGGCTGTCGCCGGTGACGCGCGTCGAGGCGTTGTGCGGGCAGCCGGAGCAGAAGTGCGGCGTGCGGGCGGGCACGGACAGCGGCAGCGACCGGCGGCGGATCGGCTCGGCGACGGGGGCGTCGTAGGAGATGCCCAGGCGGTCGAGCACCGGCGGCAGCGCCGCGGCGGGATCGCGCGCCGGCTCCAGGCGCGGGCGGCGGTCGGTTTCGTACAGCGCCGCCTGGACGGACTCCAGCAGGAAGGTGCCCTTGTCCTCGACCACGATGATCGAGTCCAGGCCGATGGCGAAGTCCTCGATCTGCTCGGGATCCAGCGGCCAGGTCATGCCCAGGCGCAGCACGCGGACGCCCTCGGGGGAGCCGAGGGCGCGCAGGGCCTCCTCGACCGCCAACGCGGGGGCGCCGGCGCAGACGATGCCGAGGCGATCGTTTTCGCCCACGTGCAGGAAGCGGTTGAGGCCGCGGTCGCGGGCGTAGGCGCGGGCGCGGTCCAGGCGAACTCCGACGCGCGACGCCTCCAGCTCGTGGAGGGTGGGGCCGAGGGTGCGCGCCGAGGGGGAATGGCCGTCGGCGGGCGGGGCGGGGGCGACCGGCGGGCCGTCGAGGGTCACGGTTGCGGAGCCGTCGGCCACCGCGGCGGTGACGCGCAGGGCCGTCCACAGGCCGGACTCGCGGGACATCCACGCGGCGTGGATGCCCAGCTTGACCACCTCGGCGGCGTCGGCGGGGACGAGCACCGGCATGCCGATGTCGGCGAGCAGCCGCTCGGACGACGACGGGACCGTCGAGGACTTGGCGAAGGGATCGTCGCCCACGATGGCGACCGCGCCGCCAGTGGGCGAGGTGCCCGACAGGTTGGCGTGGCGCAGCGCGTCGACCGAACGATCGAGGCCAGGGGCCTTGCCGTACCAGTAGCCGACCACGCCGTCGACGCCCTCGCGCAGCGTGCCCGCGCCGGCGGCGAGCTGGGAACCGGAGACGGAGGTGGCGCCCAGCTCCTCGTTGACGGCCGGCAGGTGCACGACGTCCAGGGCGTCGAGCAGGTCCTTGCGGCGCGCGAGCTCGAGGTCGTAACCGCCCAAGGGCGAGCCCTCGTAGCCGGAAATGAAGGACGCGGTCTTCAGACCGCGGGCGCGGTCCGCGAGCGCCCGGTCGCGCACGGTGCGCACCAGGGCCTGGATGCCGGTCAGGTGGACGGTGCCCTTGTCCGCGGTGAGCCGCTCGGCGACGATGTCGCGTCGGGCGGCTCCGGGCCGCGCGGTGTCGTCTGCGGGGCGGGCCGGGGCGGTCGTGGTGGTGCCGCCGGCAGCGCGGTCCCGATTCGGGTCGTCGGATCGGGACGTGGGAGGGAGCATCGTGGTCATGGGGATCACCTGTCGTCCTTCGCCCGCGGGGTTGCGCGGGGTCGTCGTCGTGCCCGCCGACCTTGTGGGCCGCGGGAAGTGCCACTGGGTATGTGGTGCCCATCACGCTAGAGTGTGACGCAGAACATAGTCACGGGTGCTCAACGAAATCGGTACCAGGTGGGCAGTCGGCGCATGTTCTCCCGCTCGCACCTGAGCAACTGGCCCATTTTCCGCGCGATCCACCAGATATGCGGTCATAAGGGCTTGACGACGAAAGGATCCGACCGATGGCAGATTCACCCGCAGGTGGCGGTTCGCCGGGCGCCGCCCGGAAGACGCCCGCGAAACCGCTGGACAAACTCGACGTGGACCTGCTCCGGCTCGTCGTCGCGGAGCCGAGGGCGGGAGTGCGCGAATACGCCCGCAGATTGGGCATCGCCAGAGGCACGGCGCAATCGCGGCTGGACAAGCTCGTCGACGCGGGCGTCATCCCGGACTTCGCTCCCGCCCTTGATCCGGCGGCCATGGGGTATCCTCTCAACGCCGACGTGCATCTGACGCTGCGGCAGGCGGACCTGGACACCGTCGTGGCCCGCATCGCGGAGATCCCGTTCATCCTCCGCGCGGACTCGGTCGCCGGCACCGAGGACCTGGCCTGCCGCCTGGCCGCCCGCGATCACGCGCACCTGGAGGAGATCTTCTCGGCGATCATCGCCATTGACGGGGTGGAGCGGATGCGCTCGGAAATCGTGCTGCGGCGGCGCATCCCGCACCGCATCCTCCCGCTGCTCGGGGATCTGCGGCGGCGCGTCTGACGCGGGCCGGTCAGATCCCCGTCAGCCGGCCGGCCGCCCCGGTCCACCCCGAGAAGCTCCGGTCAGCCCCGGTGCCCGGAGTGCAGCCGCGTGAAGTTCCGCAGAACCTGCGCCGACCGGGCGACGTCGAAACGGCGCGCGTCGGCGACGGCGCGGTCGTTGCCCCCGGGTTGGTAGTACCCGTGGCCCGCGTAGATGCGAAGGCGCTGCTCGAACGCGTCTGCGTCGAGCTCCGGATGGAACTGCGAGGCGTAGGCGTTGCGGCCGAGCCGGAACATCTGCACCGGGCACGCGGCACCCGTGGCCAGCAGCGTCGCGCCCGCCGGCAGTTCCTCTATGGCCTCCTTGTGGCCGACCATCGCGTGGAAGCGCTCCGGCAGCCCCTCGAGCACGGGGTCGGCCGCCCCTTCGGGGGTGACGGACACCTCCACGACGGCGGCTTCCTCGCCGTGCTTGCGCGACACCCGGCCCCGGCCGACCGTGCCCAGCAGACCAACGCCATAGCAGGCGCCGAAAAACGGGAAGCCCGTCTCCAGCACCTCGGCCAGATGATCGCGGAACCACGCCTCGACTTCGAGCTGCACCGCCGACTTCATTTCGTCCGACGCGTTGTACGGACCGCCGCCCACGATCACGCCGCCGTAGCGCGACAGATCCAGGTCCCGCGGCCGCCGCCGTTCCAGGCGCACCTGGTGCAGCATCGCCGGCGCGAGACCCGCCGCGCGGGCGAAGGACAGCTGCTCGGCGTGCGCAGCGGCGTCCTCCGCGCGCGTCGACAGCAGCAGAAAGGGCTTCGCGGCGGCGGGAGGGTGCTGGGCCGCCGGGGCAACTCCGGCGGGAGAGGGGGTCATGAGCACAGGTTATCGCCCTGACCTTGACGAACAGTAATCCATGAACGAGTGCAGGATCTGCTCCGCGGGGCCCAGATCCGTGGCCCGGACGATGCCCGAAATCTCCTCGACCTCCTCGGGCTTGAAGTAGCCCGCGTCCATGTAGAAGCCCATGCGCCGGATGATGCCCTCGGCGTCCATCTCGGGGTGGAACTGCGTCACCCACGTCGACCGGTTCGCGCGGTACGCCTGCACCGGGCAGGTCGGGCCGGTGGCCAACAGGACGGCGCCCTCCGGCAGCTCCGCGACGGACTCCTTGTGCCCGGTCAGCCCCTTGAAGGACTTCCGGAGCGTGCCGACGATCGGGTCGTCCGCCGCGGCGTCGGTCAGGTTCACCTCGCTGACCCCCACCCGCTCGGGGTGGGAGCGGTCCACGCGGCCGCCGCCGGCGAAGGCCGCGAAGCTGTTGCCGTAGCACAGCATCAACGTCGGGATGGGGGAGACCAGCAACTCGTAGAGCTGATCGTGAACGTGCTTCTGCAGCTCCGTGTGCACCAGATCGGTGACGTTGAAGGGGCTGCCGCCGACGAAGACGCCGTCGTAGCCGGCCAGATCCGGCAGCACGTCGGAGGTGGACGTGATCGGGTGGTGCACCAGACGGTCCTGCGGCAGGCGGGTGCCCCGCAGGAAGTCCTCGTACTCCGCCACCGCGACGTCGTCGCCGTCGCGCAGCGCCACCAGCAGGAACCGCCCGCCCTCTCGTCCACCGTTCATGAATAGACAGCTTAGTCCAGTGGTGTTTCCGGTGGTTAATCGGGAGCCCGCGGCCGAACCCGGGGACCGGCGTCGTCGCAAAGCAAACCGGGCCCGACCCGTTCCCGGAAACGACGGAGCCCGCCCCCGCGCGATGCGGGGACGGGCTGCGTGCGTGGAACCGAAGCGCGAAGCGCCCTACGCCGGGGCTACCGCTGCCGGCGGACGGATTCCTCGATCAGATCGAGGACCTCGTCCATACCCTCGGTCGACCGGCCCGTGGCCACCCGCGTGATGATGCCATCGAGCATGAGCTCCAACAGCAGCCGCAGGGCCTCGGGGGAGTAATCGTCGCGGAGCGAACCCGACTTCGCGCTGTCGCGCAAACGCGACTGCACCGCACCGTCGAGGTGCTCCTGATGCTCCAGCCACCGACGCCGGAACTCGGCATCGGTGCGCAGGCGCCCGACGATCTCCAACCGGGTGCCCAACCACTCGTGCTGGTCCGGATGGGCGACGACGTCGCGCATCACCTCGACCAGCCCCGACGTGGCGGTCACCTCGGCCATCCGGTCGGCATCCTCCTCGGCCAAAGCGAGGAAAAGGCCTTCCTTGGAACCGAAATGGTGGAAGATCGCGCCCCGGGACTTGCCCGTGGCGGCCTCCAACCGGGAAACGGTCGCCCCGTCATAGCCGAACTCCGCGAAACAACGGCGCGCGCCCACCAGGATCTCGCTCCTGCGGGAAGCGCGGGCCTCGTCACTGACTCTCGGCATCTGGGGCCACCTGCATTCCTCTCCGATCAAGCACGCGGGGCCGGGACGGACGGCGGAAACACCGACCGGCCCGGCCCCGGTGCCCGATCAAAGGCGGGTCACCCCCTCCGGAGGGAGGGGAAGCGACTAGCCGTTGATCATGTTGCGGAGCACGTACTGCAGGATGCCGCCGTGGCGGTAGTACTCGGCCTCACCGGGGGTGTCGATGCGGACGACCGCGTCGAACTCGACGGCCTCGCCGCCGTCCTTGGTGGCGACGACCTTGACCGTCTTCGGCGTGGTGCCCTCGTTGAGCTCCTCGATGCCGGTGATGTCGAAGGTCTCCGTGCCATCAAGGCCCAGGGACTTCCAGGACTCGCCCTCCGGGAACTGCAGCGGGATGACGCCCATGCCGATCAGGTTCGAGCGGTGGATGCGCTCGAAGGACTCGGCGATGACGGCCTTGACGCCCAGCAGCAGGGTGCCCTTGGCGGCCCAGTCGCGGGACGAACCGGTGCCGTACTCCTTGCCGCCCATGACCACCAGCGGGGTGCCGGCGGCCTTGTAGTTCTGCGCGGCGTCGTAGATGAACGACTGCGGGCCACCCTCCTGGGTGAAGTCGCGGGTGTAGCCGCCGGTCACGCCGTCCAGAAGCTGGTTCTGCAGGCGGATGTTGGCGAACGTGCCGCGGACCATGACCTCGTGGTTGCCGCGGCGGGCGCCCAGCGAGTTGTAGTCCTTGCGCTCGACGCCCATGGAGTCGAGGTACTGCGCGGCCGGGGTGCCCGGCTTGATGGAGGAGGCGGGGGAGATGTGGTCGGTGGTGACCGAGTCGCCCAGCGCCGCCAGGACGCGGGCGCCCTTGACGTCGGAGACCGGCTGCGGCTCCATCTCCATCTCGTCGAAGTACGGCGCCTTGCGGATGTAGGAGGACTTGTCGTCCCACGCGAAGGTCTTGCCCTCGGGGGTCGGCAGGTTCTGCCAGCGCTCGTCGCCCGCGAAGACGTCGGCGTAGTCCTCGTCGTACAGTTCGGAGGTGATGCACTCCTCGATGACGGACTCGATCTCCTCGGTGGAGGGCCAGATGTCCTTGAGGAAGACGTCGTTGCCGTCCTGGTCCTTGCCGAGGGACTCGGTCTCGAAGTCGAAGTCCATGGTGCCGGCGATCGCGTAGGCGATGACCAGGATCGGGGACGCCAGGTAGTTCATCTTGACGTCCGGGTTGATGCGGCCCTCGAAGTTGCGGTTGCCCGAGAGCACCGCGGTGGCGGCGAGGTCGGCCTCGTTGATCGCCTCGGAGATCTCCTGCGGCAGCGGGCCGGAGTTGCCGATGCAGGTGGTGCAGCCGTAGCCGACGAGGTAGAAGCCCATGGCCTCCAGGGCCGGCCACAGGCCCGCCTTCTCGTAGTAGCCGGTGACGACCTGCGAGCCCGGGGCCATCGAGGTCTTGACCCACGGAGCCGACTTCAGGCCCTTGTCCGCGGCGTTGCGCGCCAGGAGGGCGGCGCCGACCATGACGGACGGGTTCGAGGTGTTGGTGCAGGACGTGATCGAGGCGATGGAGACCATGCCGTGATCGAGGACCATGTCCTTGCCGTTGTAGTTGACCTTGATCGGGTTGGACGGGCGGCCCGCCGAACCCAGGGCCAGGTTGGGGACGCTGGCGTCGTCGGTGAAGGACAGCTCGGCGCCGCCCTTGCCGGCGTTGCCGCCCTCGGCCACGTAGTCCTGGACGTCGCCGTCGCCGGAGCCGTTGGTGTAGTTGTGCAGGTCCTTGCGGAACTGCTCCTTCGAGGAGGACAGCTCGATGCGGTCCTGCGGGCGCTTCGGGCCGGCGATCGACGGGACGACCGTCGACAGGTCCAGCTCGAGGTACTCGGAGTACTCGGCCTCCGGGGTGTTCTCGTCCAGCCACATGCCCTGTGCCTTGGCGTAGGCCTCGACCAACGCGACGGACTCCTCGGAGCGGCCGGTCAGGCGCAGGTACTTGGTGGTCTCGTCGTCGATCGGGAAGATCGCGGCGGTGGAGCCGAACTCCGGCGACATGTTGCCGATGGTGGCGCGGTTGGCCAGGGGCAGCTTGGAGACGCCGGCGCCGTAGAACTCGACGAACTTGCCGACGACGCCGTGCTGGCGGAGCATGTCCGTGATGGTCAGGACGACGTCGGTCGCGGTGACGCCGGCCGGGGTGTCGCCGGTCAGCTTGAAGCCGACGACGCGCGGGATCAGCATGGAGATCGGCTGGCCCAGCATGGCGGCCTCGGCCTCGATGCCGCCGACGCCCCAGCCCAGGATGCCCAGGCCGTTCTGCATGGTGGTGTGCGAGTCGGTGCCGACGCAGGTGTCCGGGTAGGCGACGCCGTCGTTGTCGAAGACGGTGCGGGCCAGGTACTCGATGTTGACCTGGTGGACGATGCCGGTTCCCGGGGGAACGACGCGGAAGTTCGAGAAGGCGCCGGTGCCCCAGCGCAGGAAGCGGTAGCGCTCGTCGTTGCGCTGGTACTCGATCTCGACGTTCTTCTCGAGGGCGTCCTCGTTGCCGAAGGCCTCGATGATGACGGAGTGGTCGATGACCATCTCGGCCGGGTTCAGCGGGTTGACCTTGTCCGGGTCGCCGCCGAGGGTCTTCACGGCCTCGCGCATGGTGGCGAGGTCGACGACGCAGGCGACGCCGGTGAAGTCCTGCATGATCACGCGGGCCGGGGTGAACTGGATCTCGATGGACGGCTCAGCCGACGCATCCCAGTTCGCGACCGCGTTGATGTGCTCCTCGGTGATGTTCGCGCCGTCCTCGTTGCGCAGCAGGTTCTCGCCGAGAACCTTGAGGGCGTAAGGAAGCTTCTCCATGCCGGGCACGGCGTCGAGGCGGAAGTAGTCGTAGGACTTCCCGCCGACCTCGAGGGTGCTCTTGGCGTTGAAGGAGTTCTTGCTTTCAGTCACAGTCTGCTCCAATTCTTTGCTCGTGGGGTGCGCGCCTCGGACCCTGCACACGAGTGGGCCCTGGTGGCACTTGGCGCGAACGCGTCGCGTGGGGCACCGTTTGCGCATGTGGATCATGCGGTGCGCCGCGGTCCGGCTCGACCTCCCCCAAGAATAACAGTACGGGCGTTCTGTTGCACCCACCCGGACACGGCGCGCCGGGGCCCTTGCCCGAATTCACCCCCTCGGGACGGCATGATGGTGGGGTACGCGGGGGACCAGACGACCGGGAGGAAACGCCGAGGCCATGAACGAAGGCACACCGATGTACGTGGAGAACCTCGATCCGGAGACGGTCGTGCAGGCTCTGCGGGAGGATTCGATCGTCACGGCCAACGAGGATCTGGAGGCCGTGCTGCGCCCCATCGTCGATTCGGCGGCGGCCAGGGGAGTGGAGGACCTGAAGATCGTCGTCGTCGACCGCGACCCGATGGGGACGACGGACCTGCGCAACTTCGCCAACGAGATCGTCGCCGCGGACGGCGGCACCGTCATCGTGCGCGCCCCGTTCTCCGTTGCAGCGTCGTCGGACCAGATCCCGCGCGCGGCCCTGGAGCTCGCCGGCCACGAGATGATGGAGTACCCGAAGAAGTACCCGGAGGGCTTCGAGGCCTTCGTCGACACCGCGGGTTCGTTCACCGTGCCGTTCTTCAACCTGAGCCTCGCCGTGGGCGGCGGGATCGTCCTCGTTTTCGCGGTCCTCATCATCTTCTGGTGGATCCGCTCCCATCGGCCGAAGCGCGGCTGAGCACCGGCGGTTCGCCGCCCGCGGCCGCCACGGGATAACGGTCGAGTAAACCCCTGACCGCATAGTTAATGCGATATACCTTTTCCTGCACAAACGTGGAAATCAAGCCCTTTACCTTGACATCGGGCAAGCCTGAATACTTGCTTTTCGACGCTCCCGCGACCCGACACACGCCATTTTCGCTGTTTGTGACCAATATCACACACTTCGAACACATGGCGGAATTGGCTGCACA
Source organism: Corynebacterium halotolerans (assembly GCF_001056295.1). GTDB lineage: Bacteria > Actinomycetota > Actinomycetes > Mycobacteriales > Mycobacteriaceae > Corynebacterium > Corynebacterium hansenii. The sequence goes on along the minus strand of NZ_JVMD01000024.1, from coordinate 138,195 downwards.
TCACCCGTAACGAAACGGTTACGAGCCAAGGTCTCCGCGTTTCACCTGTGACTCATGTGTCCTCGGGGAGCGATGTGTCGTAGCGTGCAAATTGTTACCTGGGTTGTCTCTGTGGCCTCCCGGGACGCGCACCGCCGGGAGTGGCGTCGGTTCCGGCCGGCATCCGATTCGGGCAATGGGGAAGTTGCCTCCGAATCCCCGCCCCGGCCCATTTCGCATAGCAAGGAGTCGAAGGTGGCAGTCAGCCGGACATCCCGGAACCGCCTCGGGTGGATCCGCCCCATTGCCGGAGCCTTGATCGTCGGCCTCATGGTCGTGTTCGCGCCCGCCGTTTCGGCGCAGCCGGCCGGCGGTGGCACGCATGCCGAGTCCGGCACGGACGTCCTTCTGCAGAAGCTCGTCCGCGAGGTCGCGGATCGGGAGCGCCGCGTCTCCGACCTCGAGACGAAGATGGGCGGTCTCCGCGAGGACGCCAACCGCGCTTTCGCCGACCTCCAGATCGCGCGGGATGAAGCCAAGCGGCTCGGCGGCGAGGCGGAGAAGGCGAAGAAGACGTTCGGGGACACCCGCGACGATCTCCGCGGGGCGCAGGGCACCTTCGACGAGGTCGCCCGCGCCGCCATGCGCCAGGGCCACTCGCTGCCCTCCGCGCTCAACGGGGCCGGCGACGCCGCCGAGGTGCTCGACCGTTCCTCCACCCTGCGCCGCGAGGCGGACAAGCAGGGCGCGGTCGTCAATGACCTGGATCGCGCGCGCACCAAGGCCGCCAACGCGGAGTCCTCCCTGCGGCAGGCCCGGACGAAGGCCGAGAAGTCCGCGGTGGAGGCCGAACGCCTGCACGGCGAAGCCGACCGCGTGTACAAGGAGGCCGAGCGCCTGCTGGGCGACGAACGCGTCGCATACGCCGCCGCCGTCATCCAGCGCGACGCCGCCCGAGCGGCCCTCGATGCCGCCCGCCGCGCACTCGACGCCTACGCCCGTTCGGGTGATTCGAACGGTGGGCGGACCGAGGATCAGGTGGTCCGCGAGGCCGCCGACGGCGCCCGCGACGGCGTGATCGAGGGCGGCGGAAACGATGCCGCCTCCGATGCCGCCGATGCCGCGGAATCGAACGGGTCCGGCGACGCGGGGGCCGCCGCCACGGGCACGCCGCAGACGCGCGGCGGGAACCGGACGAACGCTCCTTCGGCCACGACCACGCAGGACGCACCGTCGGAGGATTCCGCCGATTCGCCGTCCGCGCAGTCGACTCCGTCCGACCCGACGACCACGCGGTCGGCGCGGCCCGATGCCCGGACGGGCGGCTCCTGGTTCGGGGACGGCGGGTCGTCGCAAAGCAATCCCGGCGCCACCGGCGACGGCGACGCGACCGAGGGGACCGGCGGCAACGCCACGACGGTCCAGACCGCGCCGCCCGCCAACCCGGAATCGCCGACGCCGAGCGCCGGCGACCGCTCCGCGAAGATCGAAACGGTCATCTCCCGCGCGATGGCGCAGGTCGGCGTGCCCTACGCCTGGGGCGGCGGCGACGCCAACGGCCCGACCAAGGGAATCCGCGACGGCGGGAACGCCGACGCGCACGGCGACTACGACAAGGTCGGCTTCGACTGCTCCGGCCTGACGCTGTACGCCTACGCCGGCATCGGCATCAGCCTGCCGCACTACACCGGCTACCAGTACCAGCGCGGAACCCACCATCCCGCCTCGGACATGCAGCGCGGCGACCTGATCTTCTACGGGCCCAACGGGCACGGCCACGTGGCCATCTACCTCGGCAACGGCCAGATGATCGAGGCCCCGCAGTCCGGTTCGAACGTCCGCGTCACCGCCGTGCGGTACAACGGGATGACCCCCAACGTCGTGCGCCTCGTCTAATCTGCGGGGGAGGACCGCACCCGACCCCAGGAGAAGACGACGTGACCGACACCCCGGAGACCCACGCCCCGGATCTGCGCAGGGTCCTCTCCGAGATGAGCCAGGTCGTCGTCGGCCAGGGCCACCTCTGCCGGCAGCTGGTCGTGGCCATGCTCTCCGGGGGCCACGTGCTGTTGGAAGGCGTGCCGGGCGTGGCGAAGACCCTGGCCGTGTCCACGTTCGCCACCGTCATCGGCGGCAGCTTCTCGCGCATCCAGTTCACCCCGGACCTGGTGCCCTCCGACATCGTGGGCACGCGGGTGTTCCGCCAGGACACCGGCGAATTCATCACCGAGCCCGGGCCGGTCATGGCCAACGTCGTGCTGGCCGACGAGATCAACCGCGCTCCCGCGAAGGTCCAGTCGGCGCTGCTGGAGGTCATGGCGGAGCACCAGGTGTCCATCGCCGGCGTTTCCCGCCCCGTGCCCGAGCCCTTCCTGGTGCTGGCGACGCAGAACCCCATCGAGAACCAGGGCGTCTACCCGCTGCCGGAGGCGCAGCGCGACCGTTTCCTGTTCAAGGTCGTCGTCGACTACCCGACTCCCTCCGAGGAGCGCGAGATCGTCTACCGCATGGGTTCGACGCCGCCGACGGCGAGGCGCATCCTGGACCCCGAAACCGTGCGCGACCTGCAGAAGCGGACGCGCGAGGTGTTCGTCCACCATTCGCTCATCGATTACGTGGTCGCCGTCATCGAGCTGACCCGCAATCCCGCACGGGCGAACCTGGACGACGTCGGGCGGTGGCTGGCCTACGGGGCCTCGCCGCGCGCGACGCTCGGCACCGTCACCGCCGCGAGGGCGACGGCGCTGCTCAAGGGCCGCGACTACGTGACCCCCGCCGACGTCGTCGAGGTGCTCCCGGACGTGCTGCGGCACCGTCTCGTCCTGTCCTACGAGGGGCTCGCCGACGAGGTGACCCCCGAGACCATCATCGACCGGGTCCTGGCGCGGGTGCACCTGCCCGAGGTGGGCGCCGGGGCATGAGCGGCGGGGACCCAGCCACGGGGGAGACGGGCATGGACCGCGACCTCGGCCGGGTGCTGCGGCACCTGGAGCTGACGGTCACGCGGCGGCTCGACGGCCTGCTGCGCGGCGCCTTCGCGTCCGCATCGACCGGTCCCGGCACCGATCCCGATTCGGCGCGCGAATACGTGGTCGGCGATGACGTCCGGTTCATGGACTGGTCCGTCACCGCGCGCACCGGAGTCGCCCACGTGCGCGACCCGGAGGCCGAGCGCGAGTTGGAGTCGTGGATCGTCGCCGAGGCGTCCCCGCGCCTTTCGACGGGCTTCGGGCCCACGACGAAACGCCACCTGCTCACCGCCGCGACCGCCGCGATCGCCCTTTTGGCGGACAACCCGGGCGATCGCACGGGTTTGATCGCCGACGGGACGTTGATCCCGCCGGGGCAGGGTCGGGCGCACGCCATGCGCCTGATCGCCCACGCCGCGCGCCACGTCGGCGGTTCCGGCCTGGCCGCGGACCTGGGCACGCTGCCCTCGCGGGCGCCGCAGGCCGGTCTGGTCACGGTCATCTCCGACTTCCTCGGCCCCGTCGATTGGGCCGACGCCCTGCGGGTGGCGGGCACTCGCACCGACGTCCTGGCGATCCGGCTGATCGACCCGGCCGACGAGGCGCTGCCGGGCGACGGTCCCGTGCGCCTGTCCGATCCGGTCTCCGGCGAGATGCTCGAAGTCGACATCGACGACGACATCAGGAGGCGATACGAGGCCGCGGCCCGCGAGCATTCCGAGAAGGTCACCGCGGCACTGCGATCGGCCCGGGCGCGGATCGTCGAACTGCGCACGGACCGCGATTGGGTGCTCGATTTCGCCCGCCAGATGGCGCCCGGCCGGTTGTCCCCGGCGTCGGGTCCGCCGCGCACGTCCGCCATGGGGCGGGGCGGGATCGGGGGCGGCCGATGATCGGGGCATTCGCGCATCCCTGGTGGTTGCTGGGCCTGCTGGTGCCCGCGGCCGCGGCGGCGGCATACGTCATCATTGAAAAGCGGAAGCGCCGGCGGTCGATCGCATTCGGCAACTTCAGCGTCGTCGCCGACGTCTCCGGGCCGGGGCGCCCGTGGCTGCGACATGCGCCGGTCGTGGCGTTGCTCACCGCGGTGGCGGTGCTCGCCATCGCGCTGGCGGGGCCGTTGGCCGAAACGAAGGTGGCGCGGAACCGGGCGACGATCATGCTCGTCGTCGACGTGTCCTTCTCGATGTCCGCGACGGATGTCCAGCCGGACCGCTTGACGACGGCGAAGAAGGCCGGCAAGGAGTTCCTCGATTCGCTGCCCGACGACCTCAACGTCGGCCTGGTCACCTTCGCCGGCCGCGCGCAGACGCCGGTCATGCCCACGACCGACCACGACACCGTCGCCCGCGCCCTCGAGGGCGCCCGCCTGGACAGCGCGACGGCCACCGGCGACGCCATCGCCGCGGCGCAATCGGCCATCGTCCAATTCGGCGAGCAGGTCCGGGGCCCCGAAGGTCCGCCCCCGGCCGCGATCGTCCTGCTTTCCGACGGCAAGCAGACCATCCCCGCGGAACTGGACGATCCGCGCGGCGCCTACACCGCCGCCGACGAGGCCGCGAAGATCGGGCTGCCCATCCACACGATTTCCTTCGGCACCCGCGATGGGGCCATCACCTCCGGCGGCCAGACGGTGTTGGTGCCCAACGACGACGAATCCCTCATGGAGATCGCCAGGCGCACCGGCGGAGAGTTCCACGCGGCGTCGAGCCTGGACGAATTGCGGGGCGTCTACGGCGAACTCACCGACGAAATCGGCTACGAGCTGCGCCGGTCCGAGAACCCGCGGCCGTGGATGATCGGCGCGTTCGCCCTGCTCCTCGCATCCGCCGCAGCCTCCCTGTTCCTGGGCCGCCGCATCCCCTGAACCGTCCGGCGATCGCCGCGATTCCCGGTCGGCCGCGGTGACGCGGGCCGTCGCAAAGCGGCGCCGCGCGTCTTAGGGTCCCCTCGCTCGACGGGTTCACCCATCCGATTAAGCTGGCCCCCATGAGTGATGCCCCGCTTGACCGCCCCTTCGACGCGATCCTGGTCCTGTCCTTCGGCGGACCGGAGAAGAAGGAGGACGTCCGCCCCTTCCTGGAGAACGTCACCCGCGGCAGGGGCATCCCCCCGGAGCGGCTCGACGAGGTCGGCGAGCACTATTACCACTTCGGCGGCCGGTCGCCGCTCAACGACCTCAACCGCGAGATCATCGCGAACCTGGAGAAGAAGCTCGCCGAGCACGGCATCGACCTGCCCGTCTACTTCGGCAACCGCAACTGGCACCCGATGGTGGAGGACACCGTCGAGCGGATGGCGCGCGACGGCGTCACGCGCGCGCTGGTGTTCGCCACGTCGGCGTGGGCCGGGTACTCGGGCTGCCGCCAGTACCACGAGGACATCGCCCGCGCGCAGGAGCACCTCGCATCGAAGCCGGAGCTGGGCTCCATCGAGATGGAGAAGCTGCGCGGCTTCCACGACCACCCGCTGATGATCGGCGAGTTCGCCCGCGCGGTGGAGGAGGCGCGGGCCAAACTGCCCGCCGAGCGCCGCGACGGTGCCCGCCTGGTGTTCACCGCCCACTCCATCCCGAACTCCGCCGACGACGCCTCGGGGCCGGCGTCGCTGGGCGGGAACCTCTACTCGCGCCAGGTCAACGAAGCCGCCGGCCTGATCGCAGAGCAGGTCGGCGCCGGCGAATACGACGTCGTCTGGCAGTCGCGCTCCGGCCCGCCGCAAGTCCCGTGGCTCGAGCCCGACGTCGTCGACCACATCGAGGCGATCTGGGACGACGGCGTCGACGCGGCGATCGTGTGCCCCGTCGGGTTCATCTCCGACCACATCGAGGTCGTCTGGGACCTGGATTCGGAGCTCCAGGACGAGATGGACGCCCACGACATCATCATCGAGCGGGCCGCCACGCCGGGGCCGACGGAGGCGTTCTCCGAGATGATCGTCGAGCTCATCCGGGAGCGCACCGAGGGCGCCGAACCGCGCCGCCTGGGCCGCGAACCGTTGCTCGGCTCGGCCTGCGACGGCAAGCCCTGCGCCGTCGATTGCTGCAGCCCGGCCAAGCGGCCGTCTCACGCCCCCGCGTAATCGGCGGCCCACTCCCGCACCGCGTGGTCGACGGCGGCGACGCGGGCCGCGCGGATGTCGCGCCACAGGGGGATCAGGTGCGGGTCATGCGCCGCGCCGGCGCCGGGGACGTCGGAGCGGCCGACGGTGAGGATCGCCGCCAGCCGGTCCGCCCGCGCCAGCAGGCCGCCGGCGCGCCGCGGCAATTCGGCGGGCAGCTCGGCGAGGTCGAAGTGGTCCGTCAGCGTGCCCACCATCAGGCGCGGGTCGGGGGCGTCGACGCCGAGGCGCGCCGCCGGGCCCGATGCTGCGATGTTCGCCGCCGCCCGCCGGGTCGCGTCGGCCAGCATCAGATCGGCTTCGCCGGGGGACAGGTGCGCGGGCTCCGGCAGGTGGCCCTCCACCGTCCACCACATCCAGCGCACGCCACCGCCGCCGGGCAGCCGGTCGGGCACGAGGACGTGGCGCCAACCCGGGGTGGCGTCCGCCAGGACGATGGCGGCGCCGGCGCGGGAGGCGGCGTCGTAAAGCTCGGTGCCTGCCGGCAGCATCGGCGCCTCGCCGGGCCCCGACAGCACCAGCCGCACCGGGGGCTCGGCATCGCGGGCCCACGCGCCTCCCTCGGTCACCGCGCGGACCAGGCGCAGCAGACCGGCGCGGTCGATCGGGCCGTCCGCGTCGACGACGTCGGGCACCGTCGCATCGATCAGCTCTGCGGTATGCGGGCCGCCGACGGCGTCGAGCGCGTCGAGCAGGTGATCGTAGGAGACGTGCCCCGTCACCCACGCGCCCAGCCACAGGGCGGTGTGCTGGACGGGGGTCCACACCTGATCCACGCGCACGCGGTCCACCGGAGGTCGTTCCATGGCACGACACCGTAGCCGATGCCGCCGCCTGCCCGGAATCCGTAGCGCGGTCGGCTACCCTGAATCGCCATGAGCTTCCACGATCCCTACGCTTCGCAGGACGTTTTCGGCGGTGCCCGCGGCCATGCCCGCCGCCGGGCGATGGTGGCGCCGGAGGTGCCGGCCGAGGAGGGGCTCGTGGTGGAGTCGGCGGTCGACGGGTACGTCGGCGCGGTGGTCGGGTTCGAGAAGCTGCAGGATGCCGATTGCGTGAAGCTGGAGGACCGCCGCGGGAAGGTGCGGCTGTTCCGCATGTCGCCCAGCGCGTTCCTCGTCGACGGGCGGCGGGTCACCCTGACGCGGCCCGCGCCGAAGAAGGCCGATCCGCGGCTGGACAGGTCGGCGTCGGGTTCGCGGCGCGTGGCCGGCGTGGAGGCGAAGGTCGCCCTGCCGAGCCGGATCTGGGTGGAGGGCATCCACGACGCCGCCATCGTCGAGCGCGTGTGGGGCCATGACCTGCGCGTCGAGGGCGTCGTCGTCGAGCATCTCGAGGGCCTGGACAACCTCGGGGCGCGCCTCGCCGAGTTCGGGCCCGGGCCCGGCCGCCGCGTCGGCGTGCTGGCCGACCACCTCGTCGAAGGATCGAAGGAGTCCCGGATGACGCAGCGGCTCGGACCGCACGTCCTGGTCACCGGCCATCCCTACATCGACGTCTGGCAGGCGGTGAAGCCCTCCGCGGTCGGCATCCGCGCCTGGCCCGAAGTGCCCTACGGCGAGGATTGGAAGACCGGCGTCTGCGACCGCCTCGGTTGGGGCGACCCGCGGGACGGCTGGCGCCGCGTCTACGGCGCCGTGAACTCGTTCCGCGACCTCGAGCCGGCGCTCATCGGCGCCGTCGAACGGCTCGTCGACTTCGTCACGGAACCCCACCTCAGCTGAATTTCGGCCCACATCCCCGGCGCCCCGGGGCTTTCGCTTGACGACGCCCGCGTGGGCGTCGTCAAGCGAATTCTTTTTCGACTCCCCGGTCCGCCGTCTTCTGTAGGCTGGCCACGTGGCTTCGATCATTTGGTTTGGACTGAGCATCTTGCTCGTCTTCCTCGAACTTCTCGTCGGCGACCTGTCGATGCTGATGGTCGCGGGAGGCGCGCTGGCCGCCGCCGGCGTATCGCTGGCGGACACCCCGTTGTGGGTGGACATCACCGTTTTCGCCGTGACCAGCGTCGGCCTCATCGGCCTGGTGCGGCCCGTGCTGCGCCGGAAGATGTTCGCCGGCGCGGATCCGGACGCGGTGGAGTCCAACCCCCGGCAACTCACCGGGCGCACCGGGTCCGTCGAGGAAGCGGTCGACGACCACGCCGGAATGATCAGGGTCGCCGGCGAACTGTGGTCGGCGCGCGCATTGGTGCCCGGCGTGAGATTCTCACCCGGGGACCGCGTCACGGTGGTCAGCATCGACGGCAACACGGCCGTCGTGGATAAGGAGGTGTAAGCCCATGGCGGCAATCATTTTCTCGGTCGTACTCGTCTTGCTCGTGTTGGTGTTCGTGAGCAAGGCGATAATCCTCGTGCCGCAGGGCGAGGCGGCCGTCATCGAGCGGCTCGGGCGGTACACCCGGACCCTGTCCGGCGGGCTGGCGTTCGTCATCCCGTTCATCGATCGAGTGCGCGAAAAGGTGGACACCCGCGAGCGGATGGTGACGTTCCCGCCGCAGGCGGTGATCACCGAGGACAACCTGACCGTCGCCATCGACACCGTGGTGACGTTCCAGGTCAACGACCCCGCCCGCGCCATCTACGGCGTCGCCGACTACATCTTCGGCATCGAGCAGATCACCACCGCCACGCTGCGCGACGTCGTCGGCGGCCTGACGCTGGAAGAGACGCTGACGTCCCGCGACTACATCAACCGCCGCCTGCGCGGCGAGCTGGACGAGGCCACCGCCAAGTGGGGCCTGCGCATCGCCCGCGTCGAGCTGAAGGCCATCGAGCCGCCGCCGTCCATCCAGCAGTCGATGGAGAAGCAGATGAAGGCGGACCGCGAGAAGCGCGCGATGATCCTCACCGCGGAAGGCACCCGCGAGGCGGACATCAAGACCGCCGAGGGCCGCAAGCAGGCGCAGATCCTCGCCGCGGAGGGCAACAAGCACGCGGCCATCCTCGCCGCGGAAGGCGAGCGGCAGGCGACGATCCTGCGCGCCGAGGGCGACCGAGCCGCCCGTTACCTGGAGGCCCAGGGCGAGGCGCGCGCCATCCAGAAGGTCAACGCGGCCGTGAAGGCGTCGCAGCTGACGCCGGAGCTGCTGGCGTGGCAGTACCTGGAGAAGCTGCCGGAGCTGGCCAACAACGAGGGCAACACCGTCTGGATGGTGCCGTCGCAGTTCGGCGACTCGCTGGAGAGCTTCGCCCGCGCCTTCGGCAAGGCCGACGAGAACGGCGTGTTCCGCTACGAGCCGCCGGCCGTCACCCCCGAGGCCCGCGAGGAAGCCGACCGGGACAAGGACGAGGACTGGTTCGACATGTCCTCGAACCCGGAGATCGCCCGTGCCGTCGCGGCGGCCAACGAGGTCGCCAACCGTCCGGTGGAGGATCCCGCGCTGGCGGCGCAGTCGAAGCGCAAGTCGGTGGAGGAGGCGGCCCAGGAGTCGCCGATCACCCGTGAGAATGGCGGAAATGGCGCCCATGCGGGCCGTGGCGGGTCCGCCGAGCGGGGTCTGCCCGCCGGAGACCCGCGCGGTGCGGGCGCCGATGCCGGCTTCGGCCAGTACCCGGGAACCCGGGCCGGGGCGCAGCCGGGCCAGCCCGCCGCGCATCCGACCGATTACCGTTCGGAGCCCGGTCACCCCGGACATGCCGGTCAGCAGGGCCCGGGCCAGGCAGGTCCGGCGGGCGGCTACGGGAAGCCGAGTGGTCGCCGTGACCTCGGACGCCCCGGACAGCCGGGTGGGCCGGATGATTCCGATCCGACCGGCATGGGCGGGCAATCCTGGCGCCCCTGATCGCTCTTCCGCACCATTCCCGCGCCGGGACCTTTGACTTCACGCCGGCGCTCCGGTTCCGCTCCGGGACCGGGGATGCGTGAGGGCGGCGATCGATCTTCGGATCGGTCGCCGCCTTTTCCGTTGCGGCAGCCCATATCAACGCGATCGAAATTCCGCTCAACCCTTGCCGCTTGTTGACATGTCATCTAGGGTGGACGGCATGAGCGCACTGGCGAACGGCGACGGCATGAACGGCAAGGACAGCACGGACTCGAACGGCCCCGGCAACCCCACGAACCCCCACGACACCCCGGGCGTCTACGTGGACAAGGGCAAGAGCTTCAAGCGCGACATGCGCTACATCACCACGCGCATCACGGTCGACGGAGAGGACGGCTACCCGGTCGAGCCGAACCGCTACCGACTCATCGCGGCACAGGCCTGCCCGTGGGCGAACCGGGCGATCATCGTCCGCCGCCTCCTCGGCCTGGAGGACGTCATCTCGATGGGGCTGGCGGGCCCGGTGCACGATCCGCGGTCGTGGACTTTCGACCTCGACCCCGACGGCGTCGATCCCGTGCTGGGCATCGAACGCCTGCAGGAGGCCTACTTCACGCGCGAGCCGGGCTACCCGCGCGGCATCACGGTCCCGGCGATGGTCGACGAGCGCGACGGCGCGGTGGTCACCAACGACTTCGACCAGATCACCCGGGATTTCGCGTCGCAGTGGAAGCAGTACCACCGCGAGGGCGCTCCGGACCTGTGGCCGGAGGAGCACCGCGACGAGATGGAGGAGGTCATGCAGCGGATCTTCACCGAGATCAACAACGGCGTCTACCGCTGCGGTTTCGCCGGCTCGCAGGAGTCCTACGACGCCGCCTACGACCGGCTGTGGACCGCCATGGACTGGTTGGAGGAGCGCCTCGCCGACCGCCGCTACCTGATGGGCGACACGATCACCGAGGCCGACGTCCGCCTGTTCACCACGCTGGCGCGTTTCGACGCCGTCTACCACGGCCACTTCAAGTGCAATCGGCAAAAGCTCTCGGAGATGCCGGTGCTGTGGGCCTACGCCCGCGACCTCTACCAGACGCCGGGCTTCGGCGAGACCATCGACTTCGACCAGATCAAGGCCCACTACTACGTGGTGCACGAGGACATCAATCCGACTCAGATCATCCCGAAGGGCCCGTCGGAGGACGTCTGGCTGACCCCGCACGGCCGCGAAGAACTCGGCGGCCGCCCGTTCGGAGACGGGACGGCCCCGGACCCGCACCGGCCCCTGAAGTAGGTCCCGGACGACTGCTTGCGGACGACGGCTTGCGCAAGACTGCTTGACGACGGCCCGCCGCCGCACACTCCCGTGCCCGCGATCAGTCCCGCGCGGCACGTTCCAGAAGGTGGACGGCCAGCGACCAACCGGCTTCCTCGGCATGCCAGCCGGCGGCCTGCAGCCGCTGGTTGATGGCCTGCTTGCTCACGCCGAGCTCGGCGGCGGCCTCCACCTGCGTCCACCCCGCGCGCACGAGGTTCGTCGCCTCGCGGCCCTCGGGGGATCTGCGGGAGATGACGTGGTGGAGCAGGGTGAAGGCGGCGGCGATGTCGTCGGAAAGCTCCTTGCCACCCGGATCGCCGGTGCGGATGCGGACGCGCACCGTGCCGGCCCGCCCGCCCTTGCCCAGAACGCCCGCAGCGGCGACGTCCGCGGCATCGGCGTCGCCGGCCGGGGAGACGCCGATGCCGACCGACCAGTCGCCGGCGGCGAGCAGCGCGAGCGTCAGCGTCGTCGTGGCGACCGCGTCGCGCGGCCGGGCCGTGAGCTCCTCGACGCCAGACGGGACCACCTTGCCCACGCCATCGAGCCGCGACAGCGCGGCCCCCGAGGCCCGCACATGCTCGGCACGGCGGGTGGAGCGGCCCCGGTAACGGGCGTGTACGGAGAACATGCCCCGAGTCTATCCCCGTGACTTGACGGAATCGACGACCGGCGTCCGCGCGTCGAGGACCAATCCGGCCAGACCCACGCAGAGCAGCAGCGCGGTCACGCCGAGGATGCGGTAGTCCATTCCGCCGGTCAGCGCATCGCCGAACAGGACCGTCGCGATGGTGCCGGGGGCGGAGCCGATGATGGTCGCCAGGAAGAACGGCAGCGGCCGGATCGACGACAGCGCGCACGCGTAGTTCAGCGGCGCGAACGGCACCGCGGCGATCATGCGCAGCGAGGCGACGGCCAGCCAGCCCCGCCGCTCCAGGCGGCGGTCGACGTCCATGAGCCGGCGGTGCCGCACCAGGAAGCCGCGCGCCCAGTCGCGGGCGAAATGCCTGACGACGACCAGCGACACGATCGCCGACGTCCCCGTCGCGACCAGCGCCATCGCGATCCCCGGCAGCGCGCCGAACAGAATGCCCGACGACAGCGTGAAGACGGTGCGCGGGATCGGAAGCTGCGTGAACCCCACGTACGCCAGGAAGAAGACGGCGGGGAACCACGCGCCCGTCGCATCGGCCCATCCGCGGATGGCGTCGATGGTCGGCACGTCGACGACGAAGAGCACCGCCACGGCGGCCGCCGCGAGCGCCAACAGCACCAGCGGCCGGGCCGTTCGCGGGCGGTCCGCGCGGGGGCGGGGAGCGGTTCCTGACACCCGGATGAGGTTACCCCCGTTCGCGGCGCACCCCACCCCGGCACACCGGACACGGGGCGAAACGGACGTCGCAAAGCCCGTTCGTGTCGGGTCCGGGCAGAAAAGCCGCACGGCATCCGGCATTCCGGGGGTGGGAGCCGAGACCCGGTCGAAGCTGTTGCAGGAGCCTAATTACTATTGACACGGTGACCGGTTCCGAGCGGGTGAACGGTGCTGCAGAGCACCGGGAATCCGTCCCGGCCGGTTTACGTGAACACGCAAACGCCGTCCATTCCCGGACCGACCGACCACTCCGCACGGCTTTTCCGAGGCCGCCCCGGGGGAGGCCGGGGCCGGGTTTGGGGCGCATGACAAGCAAGGGAGAAGGTCCGCCGTGACTGACCGAACGGCCCCCAATGCCTCAGGGACCCCGCTTCCGCCCGACTTCGAGGAACAGCAAGCCTCGTGGCACAAGGCAGTCGCCGGGGTATTCGCCCGGGTGCGGAAGCAAGACGTCGCCGACGTTCCGTTGGACGTCTGGAAGAAGCTCAACACCACCACGTACGACGGAGTGGAAGTCCGCCCGCTGTACACCCGGGCGGATGATCTGGCGGAGGCCCCGGCCCCCGGCCAGTTCCCGTTCACCCGCGGCGCGCGCCTGCGCGGCGCCGACGACGCGGGCTGGGGTGTGCGCGAGACCTTCGGGCGCACCGGCAGCGGTTCCGCCGCCGAGGTCAACAAGGCGCTTCTCGACGCCCTGACCAACGGCACGTCCGCCGTTCGCCTGGATCTGCGCAACGGGCTGTCCGCCGCGGACCTGCCCGCGCTGCTGAAGGGCGTGTACCTGGATCTCGCGCCGATCGCGGTCGAGGCCGGGGACGACGTCGCAGAGGCCGCCGAGGCGCTGCTCTCGCTCGTCGACGCCGCGGACCTGAAGGACCCGGAAGCGGTCGACATCGAGCTGTCCGCCGCCCCGCTGACCAGCCAGTACACCGGTGCCGCCGAGGTTTCGCTGGAGAAGGCCGTGGAGATGGCCGTCGCCAACGCCAAGCGTTCCGGCAGCGTCCGCACCCTGCTGGTCGACGGCGTCGCCTTCGCGAACATGGGCGCCACGGACGCCCAGGAGATCGGCTACGCGCTGGCCGTCGGCGTCGCGTACCTGCGCGCCCTCACCGGCGCGGGCCTGAGCACCGAGGAGGCCCTGGACCAGATCTCCTTCCGGTACTCGGCCACCGACGACCAGTTCAACACCATCGCCAAGTTCCGCGCCGCCCGCACCCTGTGGGCCCGCGTCGCGGAGGTCGCCGGCGCCCCCGGCCACGGCTCCGCGCCGAACCACGCCGTCACCGCGCCGGTGATGTTCTCGCAGCGCGACCCGTGGGTGAACATGCTCCGCGTCACCGTCGCGGCGTTCGCCGCCGGCGTCGGCGGTGCGACCACCGTCGAGGTGCTGCCCTTCGACAACGCCATCCACGGCGGCCAGCCGGGCGTCTCCCGCACCTTCGCCGCCCGCATCGCGCGCAACACCAACCTGCTGCTCCTGGAGGAGTCGCACCTCGGCTTCGTCGCCGACCCCGCCGGCGGCTCCTACTTCGTGGAGGAGCTGACCGACGAGATCGCCGACCGCGCGTGGAAGATCTTCACCGACGTCGAGTCCTACGGCGGCATCGAAACCGCCTACGACCACGTCCGCGAGAACATCGACGCCGCGTACGAGCAGCGCCGCGCCGACATCGCCCACCGCCGCACCAAGATCACCGCGATCAACGAGTTCCCGAACCTGGCCGAGGCCCCGCTGCCCGCGGAGGCCCGCCCGGTGAACGAGCGCGTCCGCCGCTGGGCCGCCGACTTCGAGGCGCTGCGCAACCGCTCCGACGACTTCCTCGCCGAGCAGGGCCGCCGCCCGCAGATCGCGATGCTGCCGCTGGGCCCGCTGGCCAAGCACAACATCCGCACCGGCTTCACCGCCAACCTGCTCGCCTCCGGCGGCATCGAGGCCCTCAACCCGGGCCAGGTCGTGCCGGGCGAGGCGTCCTTCGACGAGGCCGCCAAGTCCGCCCCGATCGTCGTGCTGTGCGGCGCCGACGGCGAATACGCCGCCTCCGGCGCCGACGCCGTGAAGGCCGCCCGCGCGGCCGGCGCCTCCGAGGTGCTCGTCGCCGGCCCGGAGAAGATCTTCGCCGACGCCGAGGGCGATGCCCGCCCGGACGGCTACCTGACCATGAACATCGACGCCGTCGCGGAGCTCTCGCGGCTGCTGGACTCCCTGGGAGCGTGAACGGACCAATGACCACCATCCCCAGTTTCGCGGACGTGCCGCGGACCGGCGAGGACGCCGCCCCGGCCGCCGACGGGCAGTCCGGCGCCGCAACCGAGACCTGGACCATCCCCGAGGGCATCGACGTCAAGCGCGTCTACGACCGCGCCGATCGCGAGGCCGCGGCCGCCGAGGGCCACCCCGTGGACTCGTTCCCGGGCCTGGCCCCGTTCATGCGCGGGCCGTACCCGACCATGTACACCAACCAGCCGTGGACGATCCGCCAGTACGCGGGCTTCTCCACCGCCGCCGAGTCCAACGCGTTCTACCGCCGCAACCTCGCGGCCGGCCAGAAGGGCCTGTCGGTCGCATTCGACCTGGCCACGCACCGCGGCTACGACTCGGACAACCCGCGCGTCACCGGCGACGTCGGCATGGCCGGCGTGGCCATCGACTCGATCTACGACATGCGCCAGCTGTTCGACAGCATCGACCTCGGCGGCGTGTCCGTGTCCATGACCATGAACGGCGCGATCCTGCCGGTGATGGCGATGTACATCGTCGCCGCCGAGGAGCAGGGCGTGCCCCCGGAGGAGCTGCGCGGCACCGTGCAGAACGACATCCTCAAGGAGTTCATGGTCCGCAACACGTACATCTACCCGCCGAAGCCGTCGATGCGGATCATCTCTTCCATCTTCGAGTACACCTCGCTGAAGATGCCGAAGTTCAACTCGATCTCCATCTCCGGCTACCACATCCAGGAAGCCGGCGCGACGGCCGACCTGGAGCTGGCGTACACGCTGGCCGACGGCGTCGAGTACATCCGCGCCGGCCTGGACGCTGGCCTGGACATCGACAAGTTCGCCCCGCGCCTGTCGTTCTTCTGGGGCATCTCCATGAACACCTTCACGGAGATCGCCAAGCTGCGCGCCGGCCGCATCCTGTGGGCCGAACTGGTGAACAAGTTCGACCCGAAGAGCCCGAAGTCCCGGTCGCTGCGCACCCACTCGCAGACCTCCGGCTGGTCGCTGACCGCCCAGGACGTCTACAACAACGTGGCGCGCACCGCGATCGAGGCGATGGCGGCGACCCAGGGCCACACCCAGTCGCTGCACACCAACGCGCTGGACGAGGCCCTGGCCCTGCCGACCGACTTCTCGGCCCGCATCGCCCGAAACACCCAGCTGCTGCTGCAGCAGGAGTCGAACACGGTCCGCCCGGTCGACCCGTGGGCCGGCTCGTACTACATCGAGTGGCTGACCAACGAGCTGGTCAAGCGCGCGCGCCAGCACATCGAGGAGGTCGAGGAGGCCGGAGGCATGGCCGAGGCCACCGTCGAGGGCATCCCGAAGCTGCGCATCGAGGAGTCCGCGGCCCGCACCCAGGCCCGCATCGACTCCGGCCGGCAGGCGCTCATCGGCGTCAACAAGTACCAGGTCGAAGAGGACGAGGAGATCGAGGTCCTCAAGGTCGAAAACTCCCGCGTCCGCCAGGAGCAGAACGAGAAGCTCCAGCGCCTGCGCGCCGAGCGCGACGAGGAGAAGACCCAGGCCGCGCTGCGCGCCCTCACCGAGGCGTGCCGCAACCCCGGCGAGCCGGGCGACCTGGACAAGAACCTGCTGAAGCTGGCCGTGGACTGCGCCCGCGCCATGGCCTCCATCGGCGAGATCTCCGACGCCATGGAGGAGGTCTTCGGCCGCCACCAGGCCGAGATCCGCACGCTGTCCGGCGTGTACAAGGACGAGGTGGGCAAGGAGGGCACCGTGTCCAACGTCGCGAAGGCCATCGCGATGGCCGACGAGTTCGAGGCCGAGGAAGGCCGCCGCCCGCGCATCTTCCTGGCGAAGATGGGCCAGGACGGCCACGACCGCGGCCAGAAGGTCGTGGCCTCCGCGTACGCCGACCTGGGCATGGACGTCGACGTGGGACCGCTGTTCCAGACGCCGGAGGAGGCCGCCAAGTCCGCGGTCGACGCCGACGTCCACGTCGTGGGCGTGTCCTCGCTGGCCGCCGGCCACCTGACCCTGGTGCCGGAGCTGCGCGCCGAGCTGGCCAAGCTGGGCCGCGAGGACATCATGGTCGTCGTCGGCGGCGTCATCCCGCCGGGCGACTTCCAGGAGCTCTACGACGCCGGCGCCGCGGCGATCTACCCGCCGGGCACCGTCATCGCCGACGCGGCGATCGACATGATCGGCAAGCTGGCCGCCGATCTCGGCCTGGAGCTGAAGTCCGGCTCCGCCGAGGACGTCGACGCCGGCGATGCCGAGGGCGCCTACGGCGGCGTCGAGGACGCCGAGGAGTAGACGGCGCTCGCCCGGGCGGTGGCCGTCGGAAAGCGACCGCCGCCCGCGCGCGGCCAAAGCGCGTGCGCGAGCCGGGCCCGGGGTGCCGCCACGGCACCCGCGGCCCCCGGCCCGTCCCGCGTACCGCGTCCGCGTGCGACGCCGGCCACCGGTGACCCTCCCGCGATTCGTGGGAAGGGTGCCGGTGGCCGTTGTCGCAGGTGGATGACCCGAGCCCGGCAGGGCCCGGAGCTTCGCATCGATTTCGGTCTAAGAAGGGGACATGACGGGCTTTCTCGAGGACAACCTTGGCACGCTCAACACCACCGCCGGCACGGTGGTGGAGGGCCGCACCGCGGTGGCGCCGGAAAAGGTGCGCAGGGCGCGGCGCCGCATCGACGTCGACGAGCTTTTCGACGGCGTGCGCGCCGGCAACCGGACCACCCTCGCGCGGGCCATCACCCTGCTCGAATCCACCGCGCCCGCCCACCGGGTGCTGGCGCAGGAACTGCTGGTCAAGCTCCTGCCGTTCTCCGGTGACGCGATGCGCGTGGGCCTGACCGGCGTGCCGGGCGTGGGCAAGTCCACGACGATCGAGACGCTGGGCATGCACCTCATCGAAAAGGGCCACAAGGTCGCGGTGCTGGCCATCGACCCGTCGTCGACGAAGACGGGCGGGTCGATCCTGGGCGACAAGACCCGCATGGCCAAGCTGTCGGCGGCCGACGAGGCGTTCATCCGCCCGTCGCCGTCGGCGGGCACCCTCGGCGGCGTGGCCAAGGCGACCCGCGAGTCGATGGTGGTGCTGGAGGCCGCGGGCTTCGACGTCGTCATCGTCGAAACCGTCGGCGTGGGCCAGTCCGAGGTCGCGGTGGCCCAGATGGTCGACTGCTTCGCGTTCCTGGCGCTGGCCGGCGCGGGCGATCAGCTGCAGGGCATCAAGAAGGGCGTGCTGGAGATGGCGGACGTCATCTCCATCAACAAGGCCGACGGGGCGAATCTGAAGCCGGCCAAGCGCGCCGCCCGGGACCTGTCCACCGCCATGAAGATGGTCCGCGCCAAGGACGCCATCTGGACCCCGCCGGTGCTGACCATGTCGGCGCTGGAAAACGACGGCATCGAGAAGTTCTGGGCGGCGATCGAGAAGCACCGCGAGACGATGATCGAGGCCGGCCTGTTCTCGCGCAACCGCTCCGACCAGCAGGTCAAGTGGATGTGGTCGATGGTCCACGAGACGCTGCTGCAGCGCCTCGCCGACGATGAGGCGGTGCGCGAGGCGCAGGACCTGGTCGAATCGCAGCTGCGCGACGGGCAGATCACCCCGACGCTGGGCGCGGAGCGGATCATCGAGGCCTTCGACGGCGGCCGCCCCGGCACGTCGCGCGACGTCGACGCGGGGAAGTAGGCGCGCCATGACCCGGCGGCTGGCGCTGGACATCGGCGCGACGACGGTGACCGCGCGCCACCGCAATGCGCACGGCGGCAGGTCGACGGTGCTTTTCGACGGCTCGCCGTCGGTTCCCGCGGCGGTGTGCTTCGAGGGGAAGGGCGCCTGCGCCGGCCGGGCGGCGGTGGCGGCGGGGGCGGGGGATCCGACCTCCTTCGCCGGTTCGCCGCTGACGGCCGTGCTGGACGGCCGGCTGCGCTACGGGGGAGTCGACCGGGATCCGGCGGAGCTGATCATGCCGGTGCTGTCGCTGGTTTTGGGGCACGCGCAGGACATCGACCCGGAACCGCCGGAACAGATCGCGTGCGTGGTGCCGCTGGGCGCGTCCGGGCGTCTGCGGAAACCGATGACCATGGCGGCGACGTCGCTGGGGCTGCCCGAGCCGTTCCTGATCCCGGAGCCGGTGGCCGCGGTGCTGCACGCCACGGGCGGACAGGGGCTGCCGCCGGGGAGCACGGGCGTCGTCATTGACGCGGGCGGCAGTTCGATGGAGGTCACCGTCCTGCGGGGCACGGAATCCGGCGCGCCGGAGATCGTGGCCGACCGCTCCGACCGCTCGCTCGGCGGCGATGACGTCGACGCGCGGATCATGGCGTGGCTGGGCGCGGCCCTGGAGCGGGACAATCCCGGTTTGGCGTCGGCCCTGCGCGCGGAAACCAACCGCACGCTGCTCGCGGCGCTGCACCAGGAGGTGCGCCGGGCCAAGGAGGAGCTGTCGCGGTTCCCGGAAACCGACATCGCGGTGACCACGCTCACCGGTCACGGAACGGTGCGCATCACCCGCGGCGACCTCACTCGCATCCTCGCGGACTGGTCGGCACGGGCCCGCGCCCTGGCGTCGGCGACGCTGACGGCCGCGGGGCTGCCCGCCGATGGGTCGATCGGATGCTTCATCATCGGCGGCGGTGCATCGCTGCCGACGCTGCCCGCCGCCCTCGCACCGGTCGGCCGCCTGACCCTGGCCCACGAACCGCTCACGGCGGCGGCCGATGGAGCGCTCCTCGCAGATGACGCGGTCCTCGCCGAGATCGCGGCGATGGACGAGGTTCCGCGGCGGCCCGTCGCAAAGCCCGAAGCCACGCCCGGCGATGCACGGGCCACGCCGCCGCCGGCGCATCCCATGACGCAGGAGGCGCCGCAGGCGCCCGGGACGACGGCCCCGCCCACCGCACCGGTGTTCCGGGGCGCCGCAATCGACCGGCCGCGCCCCGCTTCGCCCTTCGCGGGTGCGGTGGGCCATCGCCCGCCGGTGCGGGGCACGGGGGCGGCGTCGCCGTATGGGGCCATCGAGATGCCCGCTCGATTCTCGAAGATCTGGCCGGGCACGACGCACATCGCCGCGGAGGCTGCCGACGGCACGATGTGGCAGTGGGGCGACCTGCCGCGCCTGTATTTCGGGGGCAAGCCACGCGCCCCGCAACCGGTCCACGGCGTCGTCGGCCCCGTGCAATCGGGGGCGTCGGGCGCGTCGTTCACCGTCGTCGTCGACGCCCGGGGGCGGATGATCGCGTGGGGCTCCTGCGACATGAACCAGATCGGCGTGGAGAGGTCCCCCATCCCGAAGGACGCTCCGGTGCGGCCGGTCATTCCCGCGCCGGTCACCGCCGTCAGCTGCGGGACGTCCCATTCGCTGGCCGTCACCGAAGACGGGCACGTGCTGGCGTGGGGCGCGCCCATGGGCGGGCGGCTCGGCTACATGGACGCACTGGACCTCGCCCCGCAGGTGCCCCGACCGGTGACGCACACCGTCTGCGACATCGTCGGGGTCGCGGCCGGGCGCAACCACTCCCTGGCCCTCGACGAAAACGGCGATCTGTGGGGGTGGGGCAACGACAACCGCGGGCAGATCAGCGGCACGCCGGGCCTCGGTTCGCTTCACCCGATGCGGCTGCCCACTGCGGTGGCGTTCACGGGCATCGTCGCCGGCAAGGACATCACGCTGGCCCTCGACGCCGACGGCGGGGTGTGGTCCTGGGGCCGCAACGACCGCGGGCAGTTGGGCCTCGGCGGTCCGGCGACGCGGTCGGGCGCGGGACGGGTCGGGCTGCCGGGGCCGGCCGTGCGCATCTTCGCCGGCCACGGTCACGCGGGCGCGGTGCTCGCCGACGGTGCGCTGTTCGTCTGGGGCTCCAACAACCATGGACAGCTCGGGTTCCCGGGCGCCAACCGCAGCTTCACGTCGGTGCCCCGGCCCGTGGTCATGCCCGGCGGCGCGCTCGTCGCGGATGCGGGCGGCGGCGACGGCTACACGGCCTGCCTGACCGTCGACGGCGCGGTGTTCACGTGGGGCAACGGCTTCCACGGGGTCGACGGCGGGGGCAGCCGAGGGCGGGACAACCCCACGCCCACGCGGCCGGCGGGCTCGCGCGCCGGCTGACCGCGGACGCGGCCTACCAGTTCGACGGTTCGTAATCCTTGAGGAAGACGCCCGAGTACTCCGGGCCGCCGGTCTCGCCGGCGACGATGGGGTGGTAGACCCGCGCGGCTCCGTCGATGAGATCCAGCGGAGCGTGGAACCCTTCCTTGGCCAGCCGCTCCTTGGTCACGTGCGGGCGCTCGTCGGTGATCCAGCCGGTGTCCACGGCGGTCATGAGGATCCCGTGTTCGCGCAGTTCGCTTGACGACGTCCTGGTCAACATGTTCAGAGCGGCCTTCGCCATGTTGGTGTGGGGATGTCCGGGGCCCTTGTAGCCGCGGCCGAAGACGCCTTCCATGGCGGAGACGTTGACCACGTACTTGCGCGGGAACGTCGACGCCTCCATGGCCGGGCGGAGCCTGTTGACCAGGATGAACGGCGCGACGGAGTTGCACAGCTGCACCTCGAGCAGCTCTACGGGGTCGACCTGG
This sequence comes from Corynebacterium halotolerans, assembly GCF_001056295.1. GTDB lineage: Bacteria > Actinomycetota > Actinomycetes > Mycobacteriales > Mycobacteriaceae > Corynebacterium > Corynebacterium hansenii. The sequence continues at coordinate 116,904 of NZ_JVMD01000024.1, read as the reverse complement.
CCGACGGTGGCCACCCACGAATTGTGGGCGACGAGGTCGGGGATGAGGCCGCCGGCGTCGACGGCGGTGCCCTCGGCGACCCGCTCCAGCGACGCCGAACCGCCGGTCAGCGCGGCGGACACGAGCGCGTCCGCGGCGGCGGAGTCGGTGCGGATGGAATGCGCGGCATCGTCGGGGGAGAGGGCGCCGGCCGGCTTGTCCGGCGACGGCGCGCCATCCACGGCATCGGGCGAACCGGTGGAACCGGGGGAGACGGCCCCGGGCAGCCCGCCGGAGATCGCGGCGCCGGCGGCCCCGGTGAGCTGGCCGGGGTGGATGGCCGTGGTCGAGCCGAGGCTGACCCAATCGACGGACTCGCTCAGCTGCGCGTCCAACGGCGCGGCCTCCCCGTCGACGAGCCCCGAGTACGCGCCCGCCGAGCGCCGCACCGTCTGCGCGGCGTTGTTGATGAGGATGTCCAGCGGACCGGCGGCCGCCACTTCATCCGCGAGACGCACGACCTGCGCCGGATCGCGCAAGTCGATGCCGATGACCCGCAGGCGGTGGAGCCACTCCGCCGAGTCCTCCTGCGCGGCGAAACGGCGCACGGCGTCCTTGGGGAAGCGGGTGGTGACGGTCAGGTGGGCGCCGTCGCGAAGCAGCCGCAGCGCGATGTGCATGCCTATCTTCGCCCGACCGCCGGTCAGCAGTGCCCGGCGGCCCGTGAGGTCGCAGCGGGCGTCGCGCCACCGGCGGTTCTCGTCGGCGCACTCCGGGCACAGCTGATGGTGGAAACGATCGACCAGGGTGAACGGCTTCTTGCAGATGTAGCAGTTCTGCGACTTGATCAGCCGGCCCGCGAAACGGGAGGGATCCACCGGGCGGCCGTCGACCGTCTCCGGCAGCGAACCGGCGGGCAGCTCCCGGGCGGGCTTGAGGTCCAGCCCCAGGGTCTCGTCGTCGATGCGGTCGGCGCTGCCGGTGGCCGTGGCCTCGATGACCGCCCGATCGGCGGCCAGCCGCTTATCGCGGGCCGCGCGCCGCCGATTGCGCTTGACCTCCTTGAACAGCCGGCCCACGGCGCGCTGCAGCGTCACCGAATCCGGGTGCTCCGGATCGAGCCGCCCGCCGGCGTCGAGCACCCGCAGGCACGTCGCCAGATCCTCCGGGGAGATCCGATCCCCGGCGCCCGCCGCCTCCGCGGTCCCGCGATCCTGCGCACCCTGATCCATTCCACGCCTCTCCGAAGTGTTGCCCCAACCGGGGCATCGTAGCCGTCGGCAAGCGAGTTCGGAAAAGCGGGATCCCGCCGGACACGTAGACTTTCCCGCATGGATTGGCTCACGAACTTCTTCACCGACATCTCGTGGTGGCAGGCGTCAATCCTCATCGTCGATTACGTGATCAAGTTCATCGCCATCGGCGTCATACCCGAGAACCGCAGCCCGTCGTCTTCGACCGCCTGGCTCCTGGTGATCATGCTGCTGCCCGTCATCGGGCTGCCGCTGTTCCTGCTGCTCGGCTCGCAGACGATCACCGGGCGACGCAACCGCATCCAGGCGATGGCCAACGAACTCATCGTCGAAAGAACCAAGGACCTGCCCGACGTGCCCGCCGGCGTCCGGCTCGACGGGTATTCCGCCACGACCATCCGGCTGTCGCGCAGGCTCACCGGCATCCCGTCGGTCACCGCCGTCGACCACGGCATCCACACCGACTACCAGGCCACCATCGACCGGATGATCGAGGTCATCGACCAGGCCCGCAACACCGTCCACGTGCAGATGTACATCTTCGCCCTCGACTCGGTCACCGAGCGGTTCGTGCGGGCGCTCGAGCGCGCCCACGAGCGGGGAGTGGCCGTGAAGGTGCTCATCGACCCCATCGGCTCGTACAAGTACCGCGGCTACCGGAAACTGAAGAAACGCCTCGCACGCAACGGCATCCCCTGGCACCCGATGCTGCCCGTCAGCCTGGTGAAGCTGACCTTCCGCCGCCTGGACCTGCGCAACCACCGCAAGATCGTGACCATCGACGGCCAGGTCGCGTTCATGGGCTCGCTCAACATGATCGAGCCCGAGTACCAGCGCAAGAAGCACCACCGCATCGGGCGGCAGTGGGTGGACACCATGATCGAGGTGTCCGGCGACGTCGCGCGGCACCTCGACGCCGTCTTCGCCATCGACTGGACCAGCGAGGAATACGACCCGCCGGACGAGCAACCGGTTCTCGAACGCGCGCCGTACAGCTCGTCGGAACGGGGCAACCTGGTGCAGATCCTCCCGTCCGGGCCCGGCTACACGACCATGCCGAACCTGCGCGTGTTCAACGACATGATCTACGCCGCCACCGAGCGGCTGATCGTGGTCAGCCCGTACTTCGTGCCCGACGAGTCGATGCTCGTGGCCATCACCTCCGCCGCGTACTCGGGGGTGCGCGTGGAACTCTACGTCAACGAGAAGTCCGACCAGTTCATGGTCGGGCACGCCCAGCAGTCCTATTATCAGGCGCTTCTCGACGCCGGCGTGATCATTTACCGCTACCCGGCGCCGAAGATCCTGCATTCGAAGTTCATGGTCGTCGACGACGACATCGCCGTGTTCGGGTCGTCGAACATGGACATGCGGTCGTTCGGCCTCAACTACGAGATCTCCATGATCGCCACCAACGGGTCGATCGTGCCGCGCCTGGTGGAGATCGCCGACGAGTACCGCGCCGTGTCGTCGGTGCTCACCCCGGAGCAGTGGGAGAAGCGGCCGTGGGGCCAGCGGTATCTGGACAGCGTGTTCCGCCTGACGTCGGCGCTGGTGTAGGTGCCGTTGCAGAGCGGCGCGGAAAGGGAGCGATGGACATCCGATTCGACGGCGAGCTGTCCGGGGCCGAACTGGACTCGGTTCTCGATGTGCTGCGGAGCGACGTCTACTGGGGCAGGTGGCGTTCGCGGGATCAGATCCGGGCGCAGTTCGAATCCGCGTGGAAGGTGTTGGCGGCGCACGACCCGAATACCGGGGAATTGCTCGGGGCGGGCAGGATTTCGTCGGACGGCATCAGCTACGGGTACATCGCCGACGTCTTCGTTTTCCCCAGGCACCGGGGCCGGGGTGTGGGCGGTGGCCTTATCGCCCATGCGGTGAACGACCCCGACGCCGCAGATTTCCGGTGGATGCTCCATACGGCGGACGCCCACGGGCTCTATGCCCGCCACGGTTTCGTCGCCCATGGCCCGACGTACATGGAGCGGCCCAGCCGCCACGAGTCCCCGCCGCCGAAGCAGCGGTGAAGGAGCCGTTCCGGAATAACGGGGCCGCTCGGCGGGGCGATGGGCCGTCGCAAAGCAAACGCGGAGCGGACCCGACGCAGAACCGACGCAGCCCCAGCGCAGCCCCGCAGCCAATGGAAGGCGGACCCAACACGAAAGCGGGCCCCGACCTTTTCGGTCGGGGCCCGCATCGCGTATTGCTCTGGTGTCCGGAGGGGGACTTGAACCCCCACGTCCGTTAATAGGACACTAGCACCTCAAGCTAGCGCGTCTGCCATTCCGCCACCCGGACAAGGTGGTGTTCACGCGGTGTCCCGCGCTGACTCCCGATAATTTACCCCACGGCCCGAGGGCCGCCAAATCCGCAGGTAGGCGGCGAATCCCACGGTTGTAAGAAGCTTTGCGACGCCCACCGCCATGGCACGCGCCCACGCCATTGGGCACACTGGACGCCATGAGCACACCGACGAATTTCCCCGGTCCCGACCCGTACGCCCCGCTGAAGGATCTGCCGACGTTCGAGCTGACGTCGCCGGACATCGCCGACGGTGAAGCACTCGACGAGAAGTTCCGCGCCCCGCAGAGCGTTTCGCCCGAGTTGAACTGGTCCGGGCTGCCCGAGGGCACCAAGTCCATCGCCGTGACCTGCTACGACCCGGACGCCCCGACCGCCGCCGGCTTCTGGCACTGGGCGGCGTTCAACATCCCCGCCGACGTGACCGGACTGAAGCAGGGCGCGAGCACCGAGGACGGCTCCGACCTGCCCGAGGGAACCATCCAGCTCAACAACGACGCCGGCCAGCGCGCCCACTTCGGCGCCGCCCCGCCGGCCAACCACGCGCCGCACCGCTACATGTACGCCGTGCACGCGGTGGACGTGGAGAAGCTCGACGTGCCCGAGGGCGCCACGCCGACCGTGCTGGGCTTCAACCTGTACTTCCACTCGATTGCGCGGGCGATCATCACCCCGTGGTGGGAGAACAAGGGGGAGTAGGCCGCCGGCCCGGTCCGCTGCGGCCGCTGCGACGACCACCCCTCACAGAGGCGCCAGTTACATGCAGATGCGCCCGTTGCAACGGGTGTATTTGCCTGCAACGGGCGCATCTGCGTTTGAGGGCTGGGCTTTTAGGCGTGGGTGAGGCACAGGCGAATCGTCGGTGCCCGTCGGCGTGGGGCGTTGGTGCCGAGCGGGGCGGGGGAGACGTCGCGCGCCCGCAGGGGCGGCAGGTGGTTCAGGCGCCGGACACCTCTCGCCAGGGCAGTCCCGAGCCGATGGCATCCGCGATCGAATCAAGCCCATGGCGCCGGATCTGCGTCGCCAGGCCCAGGTGGATGTCCCGGATCCAATCGGGGCCGCCGTAGATCAGCGGCGTGTAGCCCTGCAGGAGGGTGGCGCCGGCGGTGATGCGCTCCCACGCCTGCTCCGGCGTCTCGATGCCGCCGACGCTGATCAGCGTCAGCTTGCCTCCGACGTGCCCGTGCAGCAGGCGCAGCACCTCCAGCGCGCGGGCGGCGACGGGCGCGCCGGACACCCCGCCGGCGCCCATCTTCTTCACGATCGACGCCGGCGTCTTCAATCCCTCGCGCGAGATGGTCGTGTTCGTGGCCACGATGCCCGCCAGCCCCAGCTCGACGGCGAGGTCGGCGACGGCGAGGACGTCGTCGTCGGAAAGGTCCGGCGCGATCTTGACCAGCACCGGAGACGTGGTCTCCTCCTGCACGGCGGCGAGGATCGGCCGCAGGGTCTCCACCGCCTGCAGGTCGCGCAGGCCCGGGGTGTTGGGCGAGGACACGTTCACCACCACGTAGTCGGCCAGATCGCCGAGCTTGCGGGCGGAATCGCGGTAATCGTCGACGGCGCCGTCCAGCGGCACGACCTTGGTCTTGCCCAGGTTCACGCCGATGACGCCGTCACCCCGGCGATCGCGCAGATTCGCGGCGACCATGTCGGCGCCGGGGTTGTTGAAGCCCATCCGGTTGAGGATCGCCCGATCCTCCTTCAGCCGGAACAGCCGCGGCTCCGGGTTGCCCGGCTGCGGCTGCGCGGTCACGGTGCCCAGCTCGGCGTAGCCGAAGCCCAGGTCCGCCCAGCAATCGGCGGCGGTGGCGGCCTTGTCGAAACCGGCCGCGAGCCCCAGCGGGCGGGGGAAGTCGACGCCGAACACGGTCTGCCGCAGCACGGGGTCATCGACGACGAGCAGCCGCGCGATCGCCCGGCGCACCTTCGGGGCGCGCTGGAGCCATGCCAGCCAGTCGTTCATCATCACGTGGATGCGCTCCGGCGGGAGCTGGAACATCGCCTTCAGGGAAGCCTGGTACGCGGCGGTGCGGATGGGATGAGACACGGGTGCTCCTCGGGCCCTCGATCTACTGGCGACAAACGGGAGATTACTCGCCGTCGCCGGCACCCGCGGGCAAGCGGTTCTCCGGCTCGCGCGGCTTCATCAGCTTGCGCTCGGCATCCAGGTCCGCCTTGCCCTCTTCGAGGGCCTTGCCGACGTCGCCGGCCGTGAGATGCTGGGCGCCCGCGCCGGTCGCCGAATACGCCATGAGTCCGCCGTCCCGGGTGATGGCGAGCGCCTGGGCGTCGGCGATGAGCGGCAGTTGCGCCGCCTTGAGGGCCGTGCCCGAGGAGATGTCGTAGGCCGTCAGCACGCCGTCGGCGGTGGAGGTCACCCACACGAGCTTCCGCGCGGAATCGACGGCCACGGCCCACGGGCCCTTCGGCACCGGGGTGGAGTTGTGCAGGCGGACGACGTCGCCGGCGGTGTAGATCAGCAGCTGGCCGCCCTTGACGTCGACGGCCGCGATGGTGCCGTCTTCGCCCACTGCGGCGGGGCCGACGCCGATGCCCGCGCGCAGGCCGGAGCCGCGGCGGGATTCGTCGAGGATGATCTCGTGGACCGAGGTCTCCGGGCGGTTGACCTCGAGGAGCACCGCCGATTCGCGGGTCGACGGCACGGACAGCAACTGGGAACCGTGGCGCGAGACCGGGAAGTCGTCGGCGTGCTCGCCGTCGGCGCCGAAGACGTCGACCCGGTCGGAGTCGCTCCTGTGCCCGACGATGCGCCCGTCGGAAAGCCCGACCGCCGCGGAGTACGCGGTGCCGCGACCGATGACCGCGGTGGCCGACCCGTCCGCGGCCAGCACGTGGATGCCGTCCGGGCAGGGCAGCACCGCGACGTTGCCGGCGGGGGCGAGGTCGCCGCAGGCCGCGTCGACTTCGCTGACCTTCATGGCGGGCTTGTCGGGGGTGCCGGACAGGATCTCCGACCCGGCGCGCAGCAGGATGCGGTCGCCGAGGACCAGCGCACCGGTGACGTTCTTGTCCAGCTTCGCCACCGTGCCGGCCGGATCCGCGGCGGGAGCTCCGGCCGCGGGCGCCGGCGTCGCGTTGCCCATGCCCTCGACCACCTCGCCCTCGGTGTCGGAACCGCACGCCGCCAGCGGGATGGCGAGGGCGGCGATGCCGGCGATGGCAACGGACATGCGGATGCGGGAGTTGCTGCTCACGCTTGCCGACGGTACCACCCGGGGTTTCGGCTACAACGACACGTCGTCGAGCGCGTCGCAGATGGCGCCGGGCAGCACCAGCTCGTCCGCGGCGAGCAGCTCGCGCAGCTGGGCCCTCGTGCGCGCGCCCATGAGCACCGACGTCACCCCCGGCCGGTCGCGGGTCCAGGCCAGGGCCGCCGCCGGGGGAGACACGCCCAGGCCCTCGGCCGCGGTGCACAGCGCGCCGACGACGGTGACGCCGTGGGGGTCGAGGTAGTCCTGCACCTCGGCGTCGGCGTGCTCGGAGGCGCCGCGGGAATCCTCCGGGATCGAGTCGCGGTACTTGCCGGTGAGCACGCCCTGCGCCAGCGGCGCCCCCGCGATGAACCCGACGCCCAGGTGCTCGGCGGCGGGCAGCAGCTCGTGCTCCGGGCCGCGCTGCAGCAGGCTGAACTCGTGCTGGGCGACGACGGGGCGGATGCGCCCGGCGGCCGCATGCGTCACCGCCAACTGCCAGCCGGTGTATCCGCGCACCCCGGCGTAGCGGACGCGGCCGGAGCGCACGGCGAACTCCATCGCGTCGGCGACTTCCTCCGGCGGCGTCGACGCGTCCCAGTACCCGGCCGACCAGATGTCCACGTGGTCGACGCCGAGGCGTTCCAGCAGCGCGTCCAGGTCGGCCTGCAGCGCCCGCCGCGAGCAGTCCACGCGGCGCCCCACGGGACGGCCGGGGTCCACCCCCGACGCCGCCGACAGCACGACCTCGCCGCGCAAGCCCCGTCTCCGCAGCACCGAGCCGAGCATGTCCTCCGGCGACCCCGAACCGGTGACGGGCGTGGCGTCGACCAGCGTGCCCCCGGCGTCGACGAAGTCGCCGAGGATCTTCGCCGCCTCATCCCGGCCCGTCCCCGCACCCCACGTGGCGGTGCCCAGCCCGAGGGTCGACACCCTCAGCCCGCTCGCTCCCAAAAGTCGTCGTCGCACGGCACCAGTCTACGTGCCGGCCGCACCCGATCCCGCACCCCGAACGGGGCGGGCGCGGGCGTCGCAAAGCATGCTTGCCCGATCGCCCCGGCGGGGGAGTAGCCTGTCCGACGTGACTTCTTCCCCCCTCTTCCTCGCGGCCGCCGACGCCGCCGGCACGTCCGACATGACGTGGGCCCAGACCATCGTCCTGGCGATCGTCCAGGGGCTCACCGAGTTCCTGCCCGTGAGCTCCTCCGGCCACCTGCGCATCGTCTCGCAGCTGTTCTGGGGCGCCGACGCCGGCGCGTCCTTCACCGCCGTGATCCAGCTGGGCACCGAGGCGGCGGTGCTGGTGTTCTTCGCCAGGGACATCTGGACCATCCTCACCGGCTGGTTCCGCGGGCTGTTCGACAAGGAGGCCCGCGGGTTCGACTACCGCATGGGCTGGATGGTCATCGTCGGCACGCTGCCGATCGCGATCATCGGCTACCTGGGCAAGGACCTCATCCGCGAGGGCCTGCGCAACCTGTGGATCACCGCCGCCGTGCTGGTGCTGTTCTCCTTCGTGTTCATCGCGGCGGAGCGCTTCTCGCGGCGCGACCGCTCCTACGACGAGCTGACCATGCGCGACGCGATAATCATGGGCTTCGCCCAGTGCCTGGCGCTGATCCCCGGCGTGTCCCGCTCCGGCGGCACGATTTCCGCGGGCCTGTTCCTGAACCTCGACCGCGAGGTCGCCACCCGCTTCAGCTTCCTGCTGGCCATCCCGGCGGTGCTGGCGTCGGGCCTGTTCTCGCTTCCCGACGCCTTCGCCCCCTCCTCCGGGCAGGCCGCGTCCGGCGCCCAGCTGCTGGTGGGCACGGCGATCGCGTTCGTCATCGGCTACGCCGCCATCGCGTGGCTGCTGAAGTTCGTGGCCAACCACTCCTTCGCCTGGTTCGCGGCGTACCGCATCCCGGTGGGCATCCTGGTGATGATCCTCCTGGGCGTCGGCGTCATGCAGCCGATGTAAGGTTTCCGGCATGCACTCGTGGCCCATCCCGTCCGTTCCGACCGTCCCCGGCAACGCCGTTCCGTTGGCGTTGCACGACACCGCGGATGGCGAGCCGAAGCCGGTGACCCCGGGGCGGGTCGCCACGATGTACGTCTGCGGCATCACGCCGTACGACGCCACGCACCTGGGGCATGCGGCGACGTACCTGACGTTCGACCTGATCCACCGGGTGCTGCTGGACAACGGCCATGAGGTCCACTACGTCCAGAACATCACCGACGTCGACGACCCGCTGTTCGAGCGCGCCGAGCGCGACGGCGTGGATTGGCGCGAGCTGGGGCAGTCGCAGATCGACCTGTTCCGCTCCGACATGGAGAACCTGTCGGTGATCCCGCCGCGCGACTACGTCGGCGCGATCGAGAGCGTCGGCGAGGTGGTCGAGATGGTCGGCCGCCTGCTGGAGGCCGGCGCGGCGTACCAGCTTGACGACGAATACCCCGACATCTACTTCGACCGCACCGCCACGGCGACGTTCGGGTACGAGTCCAACTACGACGAGGCGACCATGGCCGAGCTCTTCGCCGAGCGCGGCGGGGACCCCGATCGCCCGGGCAAGCGCGACCCCATGGACGCGCTGCTGTGGCGCGCCGAGCGGGAGGGCGAGCCGGCGTGGGACGCGCCGTTCGGCCGGGGCCGCCCGGGCTGGCACATCGAGTGCTCGGCCATCGCCGTCAACCGCCTGGGCACCGGCTTCGACATCCAGGGCGGCGGCAGCGATCTGGCGTTCCCGCACCATGAGTTCTCGGCCGCCCACGCGGAGGCGGCGACCGGCTGCGCCCGCATGGCCGGCCATTACGTCCACTCCGGGATGATCGCGCTGGACGGCGTGAAGATGTCCAAGTCCCTGGGCAACCTCGTCTTCGTGTCCAAGCTCGTCGCCGCCGGCACCGATCCTTCGGCGATCCGCCTGGGCGTCTTCGCGGGCCACTACCGCTCCGACCGGGATTGGTCGGACGAGGTGCTCGCCGAGGCAAACGAGCGGTTGGCGCGCTGGCGCCGGGCGGCTTTTGCGGCGTCGGTCGATTCCGGGGCCGGCACCACGCAGGATGCCACCGCGCAGGAAGGTACGGCACAGGCCGCCACTGCTCGGGCCACAGCGCGGGTCATCGCCGCGATCCGCGAGGCGCTGTCCGACGACCTCGACACCCCGCGCGCGCTGGCCGCGGTCGACGAGTGGGCCGATGGCGTGCTCGAGGGCCGCGATGACTCGGACGATCGCGAGGCCGAGGGCGGCGACTCAGGCGGCGCCACCCGGTTCTCCGGCGCGGGCGCCGATGTGGCCGCGGCCCTCGACGCCCTGCTCGGCGTGAAGCTCTGATCGCATCGCCGCGAGTGCCCCCGCGGCATCGCGCGGCGAGCGGAACCGCCGACGCGCGGGCATGATTGGCGCATGATTCGCGACACCTTCCAGCCGCAGCTCGACGAGATCATCGGCGACCTCGAGTCCTACGCCACCGGTTCCTACCTCACGGACGGAGAACGCGCGGACTGGATCGAGCCCTACGACGCGTCCGCGGTCACCGAGGTCCGCGACGCCGCCGAGCGCTACTTCGACGCCCTCGACGCCCTGTCCTCCCAGAGCGAGCCGGCGTCGCAGGAGGCGCTGCTGGAAGCCACCGAGCGGGTCACCGCCGACCTCAACGCCATCAACGAACGGCACGACTACGCGGTGCTGGAAACCGAGGAGCGAGAGTCCCTCGTCCCGTTGCTCATGAACGCGGCGCACGCGGCCGGTCTCGACGAGGAGCACTACGACCTCCCGAACCGCGAGTTCTAGCCCGCGGCACCTTCTTTGCCCGACGACGAACCGCGGTGAGGCGGGCCGTCGTCAAGCATGGGCACCACCCGAGACCTGGTTGACGGGCACAACAGACTAAGGTGTCTACTCATGGTCGATCACGTGGATTCCCCGTTCCTCACCGCGCTGCGCGAGCGCGTCCTCATCGGCGACGGCGCGATGGGCACCCAGCTGCAGTCCTTCGATCTCGACGTCGACGAGGACTTCCTCGGCCTCGAGGGGTGCAACGAGATCCTCAACGACACCCGCCCGGACATCCTCGAGACGATCCACCGCCGCTACTTCGAAGCCGGCGCCGACCTCGTCGAAACCAACACCTTCGGCTGCAACCTGCCGAACCTGGCGGACTACGACATCGAGGACCGCATCCGCGAACTCGCCGAGAAGGGCACCGCCATCGCCCGCCGAGTCGCCGACGAAATGGGCCCCGGCCGCGACGGCATGCCCCGCTTCGTCGCCGGCTCCATCGGCCCCGGCACCAAACTGCCGTCGCTCGGCCACGCGCCCTACGCCACGCTGCGCGACGCCTACGTCGAATGCGGCCTGGGCATGCTCGACGGCGGCGCCGACGTCTTCCTCATCGAGACCTGCCAGGACCTGCTGCAGACCCGCGCCGCCGTCAACGGCGTCAAGGAAGCCATGCGGCAGCTGGGCAAGCGCATCCCGATCATCGTCCACGTCACCGTCGAAACCACCGGCACCATGCTGATGGGCTCCGAAATCGGCGCGGCGCTGACCGCGCTGGAGCCGCTGGGCATCGACATGATCGGCCTGAACTGCGCCACCGGCCCGGACGAGATGAGCGAGCACCTGCGCTACCTGTCCAAGAACTCGTCGATCCCCGTGTCCGTCATGCCCAACGCCGGCCTGCCCGTGCTGGGCAAGAACGGCGCGACCTACCCGCTGACCGCCCCCGAACTGGCCACCGCGCTGCGCGGATTCGTCGAGGACTACGGCCTGTCCATGGTCGGCGGCTGCTGCGGCACCACCCCCGAGCACATCTCCGAGGTCCGCGACGCCGTCATCGGCGCCGGCGACTGGGCCGACCGGGGCGCCGCCGTGCGCGCCGACCGCGACCCCAACCCCGGCGACGACGTCGCATCGCTGTACTCCACCATGCCGCTGACGCAGGACACCGGCATCACCATGGTCGGCGAGCGCACCAACGCGAACGGCTCCAAGGCCTTCCGCGAGGCGATGCTCGCCGCCGACTGGGAGAAGTGCCTGAACATCGCCCGCGGCCAGGTCACCGACGGCGCCCACATGATCGACCTGTGCGTCGACTACGTCGGCCGCGACGGCCGGGAGGACATGGCCACCCTGGCGTCGCAGGTGGCCACCTCCGTGACCCTGCCGGTCATGCTCGACTCCACCGAGCCCGACGTGCTGCGTGTCGGCCTGGAGCACCTCGGCGGCCGCAGCGCCCTGAACTCGGTGAACTTCGAGGACGGCGACGGCCCCGGGTCGCGCTACCACCGCATCATGGAACTCGCCGTCGAGCACGGCGCCACGGTCGTCGCCCTGGCCATCGACGAGGAGGGGCAGGCGCGCACCAAGGAGAAGAAGGTCGAGATCGCCGAGCGCCTCATCGCCGACATCACCGGCACATGGGGGCTGCGCGAACAGGACATCATCGTCGACTGCCTGACCTTCCCCATCTCCACCGGCCAGGAAGAGACCCGCCGCGACGGCATCGAGACCATCGAGGCGATCCGCGAGCTGAAGAAGCGCCACCCGCGGGTCCACACCACGCTGGGCCTGTCGAACATCTCCTTCGGCCTCAACCCGGCCGCCCGCCAGGTGCTCAACTCGGTGTTCCTCAACGAGTGCATCGAGGCCGGCCTGGACTCGGCGATCGCGCACAGCTCGAAGATCCTGCCCATGAACCGCATCGACGAGCGCCAGCGCGAGGTCGCCCTGGACATGGTCTACGACCGCCGCCGCGGCGACGACCACCCGGACGGCTCCTACGACCCGCTGCAGACGTTCATGGAGCTGTTCGAGGGCGTCTCCGCCGCCGACGCGAAGGACGCGCGCGCCGAGAAGCTCGCCGCCATGCCCCTGTTCGACCGCCTGGCGCAGCGCATCATCGACGGCGAGCGCACCGGGATCGAGACCGATCTCGACGAGGGCATGAAGGAGAAGGACCCGCTGGCGATCGTCAACGAGGACCTGCTGCGCGGCATGCAGACCGTCGGCGAGCTGTTCGGCTCCGGACAGATGCAGCTGCCCTTCGTGCTCCAGTCCGCGGAGACGATGAAGGCCGCCGTGGCGTACCTCGAGGGATTCATGGACGCGGAGGATTCCACCGGGTCGAAGGGCACGATGGTCATCGGCACGGTCAAGGGCGACGTCCACGACATCGGCAAGAACCTGGTCGAGATCATCCTGTCCAACAATGGCTACAACGTGGTGAACATCGGCATCAAGCAGCCGATCGCGAACTTCCTGTCCGCCGCCCAGGAGTCGGAGGCCGACGTCATCGGCATGTCCGGCCTGCTGGTGAAGTCGACCGTCGTTATGAAGGACAACCTGGAGGAGCTCAACGCCTCCGGCGTCGCGGAGCGCTTCCCGGTGCTGCTCGGTGGCGCGGCGCTGACGCGCACGTACGTCGAGAACGACCTGGACGAGATCTACCAGGGCGACGTCCACTACGCCCGCGACGCGTTCGAGGGCCTGCGTCTGATGGACGAGATCATGGCCATCAAGCGCGGCACCGGCCCGGCGCCCGATTCCCCGGAGGCCATCGCGGCGGCGGAGGCCAAGGCGAAGCGCAAGGAGCGCCACGAGCGGTCCAAGCGCATCGCCGCCGAGCGCGCCGCGAAGGCCGCGGCCGAGGCCATCGAGGTGCCGGAGCGTTCCGACGTCGCGGAGGACGTGCCGGTGGCGACGCCGCCGTTCTGGGGCACGCGCATCGTCAAGGGCGTGGCCCTCGACGATTACCTGACCACCCTCGATGAGCGCGCCCTGTTCATGGGGCAGTGGGGCCTGCGCGGCACCCGCGGGGAGGACGGACCGTCGTACGAGGATCTGGTCGAGTCCGAGGGCCGGCCGCGCCTGCGCGCGTGGCTGCAGCGCCTGCGCGCCGACCACATCCTCCAGCACGCGGCCGTGGTCTACGGCTACTTCCCGGCGGTGTCGGAGGGGGAGAAGGTGCACATCCTGCCCCTGCCGGCCGACGGCGAGGAGCCGGACCCGACCGCCGAGCCGGTGGTGACGTTCGAGTTCCCGCGCCAGCAGCGCGGCCGCTTCCTGTCGATCCCGGACTTCATCCGCTCGCGGGAGCGGGCGATCGAGGCCGGGCAGGTCGACGTCATGCCGTTCCAGCTGGTGACCATGGGCCAGCCGATCGCGGACTTCGCCAACGAGATCTACGCCGCCAACGAGTACCGCGATTACCTGGAGGTCCACGGCATCGGAGTGCAGCTGACCGAGGCGCTGGCGGAGTTCTGGCACCAGCGCATCCGTTCGGAGCTGGCGTTCTCGGACGGCACCACCGCCGCCCGCGATGATTCGGACGACACCCGCGATTTCTTCGACCTGAAGTACCGCGGCGCCCGCTACTCGTTCGGTTACGGCTCGTGCCCGGACCTGGAGTCGCGCCGCGGCCTGGTCGAGCTGCTGCAGCCGGAGCGCATCGGCGTGGAGCTGTCGGAGGAGCTGCAGCTGCACCCCGAGCAGTCCACCGACGCGTTCGTGCTGTACCACCCGGAGGCGAAGTACTTCAACGTGTAGGTGCCGCGCCCGCGGGCCGCGCGCGGGTGCTTCGCGCGCCTGCGTGGTGACGGCCCGCCGGCCCGTGAAGCCTGCGCACCTACTTGGCGACGGCCCGCCGGCCCGTGCAGCCCGCGCACCTGCTTTCCGACGGCCCGCCGACCCATGAGGTAAGCCACGGTTGCGGCTCGGTGGGCAGCCCGTACTTCCTGGTCACGGCCGGTTCTTTCGTCCACAATGGGGGACATGGGCACAAAATCGGGGACATTGGCGCCGGTCGACGGCGCCCCGGCCGGATCACCGACGGCGGGGCAGGCGTTGCGCGGTTTCGCTTCCTCGCGGGACGGGGCGCTGGCGCTCGCCACGCTGGCGGCCATCGCCATCCATCTGGTGCTGAAGTTCGCCGTCGGGCTGGAGAGCTGGGCGGCGGACTGGCCTTTGGTGGTGATGGTGGTCATCGGCGGCATCCCGTTGACCATCGACGTGATCAAGGGGGCCATCGAGGCCCGCGGCGGCGCGGACATGCTCGCGGCGGTGTCCATCATTTCCGCGGTGTTGCTGGGGGAGTGGCTGGTCGCGGCGATCATCGTGCTCATGCTGTCCGGCGGCGAGGCGCTGGAGGAGGCGGCGTCCAAGCGCGCCTCGGCCACCCTCGACGCGCTGGCCAAGCGCAGCCCGTCGGTGGCGCACAGGTTGCGCGGCGCGACCATCGCCGACGGGGTCGAGGACATCCACGCCGACGACGCCGAAGTGGGCGACCTGCTCATGGTCCTGCCGCATGAGCTGTGCCCGGTCGACGGTGAGGTCGTCGACGGCGACGGCTCCATGGACGAGTCGTACCTGACGGGCGAGCCCTACGTGGTGAAGAAGTCGAAGGGTTCGGCGGTCATTTCCGGCGCGGTCAACGGCGAAACCGCGCTGACCGTGCGGGCCGATAAGGTCGCCGGCGATTCCCGCTACGCGAAGATCGTCGGCGTGCTGCGCGAGGCGGAGCAGAACCGCCCGCCGATGCGCCGCATGGCCGATCGCCTGGGCGGCTGGTACACGCTGGTGGCCCTGGTGCTCGGCGCCATCGGCTGGATCATTTCGGGCGACCCGACGCGTTTCCTGGCCGTCGTGGTCATCGCGACGCCGTGCCCGCTGCTCATCGGCGTGCCGGTGGCCATCATCGGCGCGATTTCGTTGTCCGCGAAGCGGGGCATCATCATCAAGAACCCCGCGATGCTCGAGGACGTCGGCCGCGTGGAAACCGTCATGTTCGACAAGACCGGCACCTTGACCTACGGCCGGCCGGTGGTGACGGAGGTGTCGACGGCGCCCGAACTCGACCGGGACGACGTGATGGCTGCCGCGGCGGCCGTCGAAAAGTACTCGAAGCATCCGCTGGCCACCGCAATCGTCGACGACGCCGACGCGCGCGGACTGGAGTTGCCGCCGGTGGAGTCGGTGTCGGAGAAGCCCGGCCAGGGCCTGGTCGGCGTCGTCGGCGGCCGTGAGCTGCGCCTGACCAACCGCAAGGGACTCGCGGACATCGATCCCGGTTCGGTACCGCTGCTGCCGGAGCGAGCCCTGGGCATGGAGACGATCGTCCTGCTTGACGACGCCTACGCCGCAACCGTCACCTTCCGGGATGAGCCGAGGGGGTCCGCCTCTGAATTCGTGGCGCACCTGCCGCGCCATCACGGGGTGCGGAAGATGATGATCATCTCCGGCGACCGAGAGGCCGAGGTCCGCCGCCTGGCGGAACAGGTCGGCATCGAGGAAGTCCACGGCGGCGTGAGCCCGGAGGGCAAGCTGGAGATCGTCCGCGAGCGCACCAAGCAGGGGCCGACGCTGTTCCTCGGCGACGGCATCAACGATGCCCCGGCGATGACGGCGGCGTCGGCCGGCGTGGCGTTCGGCGCGACGTCGGACGTCACCGCCGAGGCCGCGGATGCGGTGGTGCTGGACTCTTCGCTCGAGCGGCTCGATGATCTGCTCCACATCGGCGCGAGGATGCGGCGGATCGCGCTGCAGTCGGTGATCGGCGGCATGGGCCTGTCGATCCTGGGCATGATCCTCGCCGTGTTTGGCCTGCTCACGCCGATCATGGGCGCGGTGGCGCAGGAGATCATCGACATCGTGGCCATCGCAAATGCCGCGCGCGTGGCGATGGTGCGCGGGGGATTGAGCGACTTCGACCGGAAGTAGGGGCTTTGAAGCGCCCGCAGCAACTTAACCGGCCGGTGGCGCGTGATGGGCACCCGCACGCGGGCGCCGGAACGCCGGCGGAAACTGCATCGGCAGTAGGGGCCGCAGAAGCGCCCGCGGCACCTGCACCGGGCGCGGCAGCCGCTCAAGCACTCTCAGGGCCTTATAGCGAGGAGTCCCGTTTCCCCAGGTCAGGGCGTGGCCGTCGCTGTTCTTTGGCGAGTGGCCGGCTTGGATTCGCGGGTAAGCGTCCATCTATTCAAGACCGGCGTTTTCGCGCGGACGGCAGCGACCACGAAACCGCCGAAGTTGAAGGATCGGGGCCCGAAAAGTTCAACTAGGCAGCTTTCGCGTGGCAAATCGGCGTGCGAAATCGCCGGTGTTGAATTCTCGCGGTGAATCGCAACATCGAGCTCCGCAGTTGAGTAAAGGCGCCGAGTTCTAATCTCGATTTCCGACTTTGAGTTGGGGCAACCGGAAGCGCGCAGTCACTTTTTGGGAGAGCACCAAGCCAGCGGAACGCGGAGCGACGACCAGGACCCAAAGAGCTTTCCGGCAGCCCCCGCTATCGCCGCCTTACCCCTCGGTCTCGTCGTGGCCGGCCCGGCCCGACACCTGCGGGAACGGCTTGGCGCGGAATTCGCGCAGCAGCTCGTGGCCGTCGGAGCCCTGGATCACCGGCGCACCGTGGCCGTCGTCGGTGGCGATCTTCTCCAGCGGGTTCGCCGTGCCGTGCGACAGCACGTGCTCGCTGGCGGACAGCTGCCGGATGGCGACGCCGGCGACGCGGTCGGGATGCTCGAACACCGCCTCGCCGTAGATCAGCGGATCATGCTGGCCGTCGTCGCCGACGAGGATCCAATTGATGTCGGGGAAGTCGATGAAGAGGTTCCTCAACTGGACCTTCTTGTGCTCCTGGCCGGACCTGAACAGGCCGGTCGGAGTTGGGCCCCAATCGGTGAGCAGCATCGGCCCGTCGGGAAGCCCGTTGACGTCGAGGAACGTCTGCAGCGTCTCGAAGGTGTTCCAGGCACCCGTGGACAGGTAGACGACCGGGGCGCCGGGATGCTCGGCCAGCAGCTCACGGTAGAACTCGGCCATGCCGGGCACGGGTTTGCGGGTGTTGGTGTGGCGCACCCACGAATTCCAGGCGGCCAGCGCGGCGCGGGGCAGCCACGTGACCATGACGGTGTCGTCGATGTCGGAGACCAGCCCAATGCGCGCGGATGGCTCCACAATGAGAACCCGTGCCGTGATGGGGCGGGCGTCGCGGGCCTCGATGACGACGTCGTTCCACCCCGGGCGCAGACCGTGGTCGAGGACGAGGACGTCGATGTAGCCGTTGTCGTCGGTCCGCGAGTGCACCACCTTGTCGCCGACGCGCACGGTCACCGGGTGACCGCCGACCTGCGTGGTGATGAACTGCCGCCACCCGCGCTGGATCTGCGTCTCCGGCTCCGAATACGGGTCCTCCATGAGCACGCGGCCGAGGACGTGCACGCGATCCGCCGAGCCGTAACCGGAAAAGCCCTTGATGGCGGGCTTCCATCCCTTGGCGGTCTTGCGCTGCCTCCCCACCCGGTTGATCATTCGTTCCATCTTGCGCGCGACGTCGGAGAGGGCCATGGGGATGAGGGTACCGCCCCGCTACTTCGTCTGCGGCCTGACCAGCAGGGTCTGCATGGAACGGCCGACGGGGCCGCGCTGGTCGTAGAGGTAGGCGGCGGTCATGCCGATGCCGTCGGGGCCGATGGACGCCTTGGCGGAGATGCCGATCCATTCGCCCTCGGGCTCGCGGTGCAGGTGGACGACGAGGTCGGTGTTCATGAACATCCAGTCGCGCGGGTCGAGGGAGGCGCCCACGCCGTTGGCGACGTCCGCCATGCTCATCAGGTACTCGACGCCGTCGGTGTCCACGCCGTCGACGATGGGCTTGTCGGTGCGCACCCAGTGGATGCGGTGGTGGCCCTCGGGCTCGTCGGGGTCGGCCATGCTGACGATGTCGATGGAGTCGATGTAGCCGCAGTCCCAGTCCTCGTACAGCGGCCCGCCATCGTCGGCGGCGTCGGGGCCGGGGATGGCGCGGGCGAAGGACTTCTCCACTTCGTTGGTCTCCAGCACGGCCATGCGCCATGCGGAGGCGGAGGCGACGGGGCGCCAGTTGCCGTTGCGGTCCTCGGCGAGCAGTTCGGCCTCCACCTTGAGGATCTGCTTGCCCGGCCGGGAGATCCGCGCGCGGGTGCGCACTTCGGTGTAGGGCACGGCGCCGAGCAGGTCGACGGCGACGCGGGTGGTGCGCATGCCGTCGGGCAGGCCGGGGCAGTGCTGGAGGGCGTGGGTCAGGATCGCCGCCGGGGGAGCGCCGTGCTGGAACGCGCCCCACGGGCCCCAGGTGTGCAGGGTCGGGCGGTAGCGTTCGATGACCTCGCCGGCGGGCAGCCCCATTTCCTCCGGGTCGGCCTGGCCGAGGTGCTCGAAGTAGGCGTCGATCTCCGTGGCGGGGTCGAGGCCCATCTGCGTGATGCGGTCGGCCTTGGTGGGGTCGCCGAGGGCCTTGGCCTTCGGCGGGCGGGCGGTGGCGGTGTTCTGAGTTCCCATGCCGAAACCCTAACCGTTAATCACGCTTAACGTGATCGGCGACACACTCCCGGGGGCACCTGCGGGGGAGCGGCAATCGAAAGCGCAGCTCCCGGCCCCGCATACCCCGCTTTTGCTTTGCGACGGCCACCGTTTGCCTAACCCTTCTTTTCCTCGCCGGCTTCCTTCTCGTCGGCTTTATCCCCGCCGGCCGTCTTCTCGGCGCCCTTCCCCTCGACAACCTTCTTGGTGTCGGATTTCTCAACGATGCCCTTCTCCTCTTCGTCCTTCTGCTGCGCCAGGCCGACGATCACGAAGAGCGACGCGATGAAGATCCCGAACAGCACGCGCGCCAACGACAGCATCGACGGGTTGATCACCGTGTACTCGCCCCGAAAACCAAACAGGGCCATCAACACCGCGTACTGCGCCGGACGGGCGACGGTGTGCACGTCAACCGCCATGGCTCCCACAACGCCGATCAGCGGCACCTGGAAGATGAACATGGCAACTGAAATGAGCCCGATGCCATTACCCACTCGGCCTCCGACGAAATCCCAGAGGCCCCGGCCAACCAGTTCCAGCGGAATCGCGACGAAGATCGCCAACAGGAAAGACAGGAGCAGGCTGGCGTAGGAGATGAGCGCCCACAGGAACAGCGATTCGATCGGCCCGGACTCTTCGTCGGCCAGGCCGGGGCCGATCCACCAAAAGCCGACCAACACGGTCACCGGCACGGCCAGAAACAAGAAGACCGGCAACCGCAACGCGGCTCCCGGTTCGGCGGGCACGGCGAGCCGGAAGCTCAGCGTCCCCATCAGCAGCTGCAGGATGAGCATGACGAACGCGAGCTGGTCATCCACGTGCAGCACGCCCCACCCGATGGGGATGCTGATCACCACGATGCCCACGGCCATCCAGAATTCGTACGGTTGGCGGCGATAACGCGAAACTAGCCAGTTCCACACCCTGGACGCGGCAGCCCCCGCCGTCTTTTGGTTCCCCATGGCAAACCATCTTCCCGGGCCTTTCGGCCCAGGGCAACTACCGTGGCGGGGGTGCGAGCGATTCTTTGGGACATGGACGGCAGCCTCATCGACACCGAGCCCCTCTGGGAGGTGGCCACCTACGACTGCTCCGAGCGGCTGGGCAGGCGCCTGACGCCGGAGCTGCGGGCGAAGTGCATCGGCAACACGTTGCCGGACACCATCACCATCTGCGCGAACCACGCCGGGGTGGAGGTCACCGACGAGGTCATCGCCCGCGAGTCGGCGTTCATGGAGTCGCGCGTGGCGCAGCTGATCGCCGAGCGCGACAGCTCTCGTCCAAGCTGCCGCGTTCCGCATCCGCAGCGCGGGCCGGGCGCCTACGCGGGGTCCTGTTCCGGCAGGAACTCCGACTTATCGCCCGTGTACGTGACCATCAGCTGGTCACGGGCTCGGGACGCGGCGACGTAGAGCAGCGCGCGCTCCTGCTGAAGTTCGTCTTCGCGGTCGGCGTCGGAAAGCTTGGCGAGACGGTACTGGGCGGGCATGGAATCCGCGTCGACCCCGGCGAGGACCACGTGGGTGAATTCGAGGCCCTTCGCGCCGTGCATGGTCATGACCGACACCCGGGCCGCCGCGGCACGGGTGGCGTTGCGGGTTTCCACCGCCTCGATCCCGGCTTCGGACAGTGCGGACTTCAAGCGCCTGACGTGGGCGTTCGTGCGCGCCAGCACTCCGACGTTGACGCCTTCCCCGCCGTCCAGCCACTCCTTGATGGACTCGGCAATCGCGTCCTGCTCCTCCGCCTCGGTGGTGCAGGACTTCACGGTGGGCTTCGGGCCCGACCGCATCGACCGGTAGCCGGTGAGCTCGTCGGCCAGGCCCTCCGAGTCGACCCACTCGACGCCTTCGAGCATCGCCGCGGCGTACCCCAGGTTCTCGCGGGTGGTGCGGTAGTTGACGGTCAGGCGGCGGGAGCGTCCACGGGTCTTGATGCCGAATCGGGAGAGCGTGAGCCGCTGGCCGTAAATTCGCTGATGGGAGTCTTCCGCGAGGAAGATGTCGTTGGGGCCTTCGGCGACTGCGGCGCGTAGGACGCGCCAGTGGCCGGCGTGGAAGTCCTGGGCTTCGTCGACGAGGACGTGGTCGAAAAGTCGATCCTCGCCGGCTGCGGCGCGGGCCTCGAGGACCTCCGCCGCCATCGCGGCCTGCGCCGGATAACTGAACTGGCCCTTGATGCGGCACTGGCGGTGGAAACGGTCGATGACGTTCCACACCTTGGTGCGGTCGGCGCGGCCCAGCGACACGCCGCGGCCGGGGCGTGGAGCCTTGCGGTACTTCGCGAGGCTGGTGATGCCCTGCGCCAGCACGATGCCCTCGTACTCGCGCATGAGGAACTCTACGGTGCCGGCGTCACCGGTGGGGGCGTTGTCCACCAACTGCAGGGCGGTGCCCCACAGGGATTCCTCGTCCCGGCCCATGAGCGCCGAGAGCCTGTCCGGCACTTCGGCCGCGGTGGTTTCCTGGCCGGTCACCGCCTCAATGGCTGCGGCCCGCTCGTCCTTCGTGGCGTTGCTCAGCACGTGGAAGGCGAACGCGTCGATCCCGCTGATCCAGATTCCCTGTTCCCCCGGAGTGCCGGCCTCCGGGTAGTTCGCGTCGAGGACGTTCATCTGGGATTTGAGGGAATCGGCGAGGCCGCGCGTGAACGTGGTGAGGAAAACCCGCGGCATGATCGACGGGCGCGTCGCCAACGTGTGGGCGCGGTGGATGACGACGACGGTTTTGCCGGTGCCGGCGCCGCCGGTGACGCGGGCGGCGCCGTTGTAGTGCTTGTCGGTGATGTCGCGCTGGCTGGGGTGGAGGAACACGCGCCAGGCGTTGAAGTTGCCGCCCTCGATGACGTGGCGCAGCGCGTTGGCGTCCTTGCCCACGTAGGTGAACTCAGCGAGCGCCGCCGGATGCTTCATGCCCTCCATGACTTCGACGTCGGTGGCGGGCGCCGCCGCACGACGCGCCGGGGCCTCGGTGGCGGGGGCCGCGTGGCGCGGCTCGGCGGCCGGTTCGGGGGCGTGCTCCGCGACGGGCTCGGCCAGCACCTCGGCGGGGGCGGCTTCAACTGTCTCTTCGACGCCGACAGCCTGGAACTCGGCAGCCTCTTCGACCTCGGCAGCCTCAGCCGCGCCTACATCGCCGATCTTGGCGCCGGTGTCCACCGTGCCCGCGTCAGTCGGCTGCGAGCCAAAGCTGAGTTCGGCGAGCACTTCCTCGATGCTCAGGCCGGCCACGAGGCCGAGCAGGGCGTCGCGTTCCCAACCGGGGCTGAAAGTCAGGGCATCATCGAGCCCGTCTTCCGAGGTGAGCGCATTGACCGCGTGGAAAGCCGCACGGTCGATGCCGAGCATCATTTCGAGCTCGTCGGCAGTGTGCCCGGCGAGCAGGCCGGCGGACGAGCCCGTGCTTGTCGACGCCGCGGCATCCCGTCGCGGAGCATCCTTCGCCCCCTTGGCCGCGTCCGGGGCAGCGGCGGATTCTCGTGAGGAAGTCAGCGCCGCGCCAGGTGTCGGAGACTGGGGCGGCGCCGCCGATGGCTCAGTCGCGGCGCCCCCGGGGCGCATCGGGGACGCGGGCTCCGCAGGCCGAGCGGGTTTCTCCGGCCTTTCCGACAGATCAATCAACGACACGACGCCGTTCGTCGGATTGACCGCAAACGAGAGATTTCCGGCCCGGTCGTACGCCTCAGGATTGCCGTACGTGCCCGCGTACACGAAGTGCCGGTCGGAGCCGTCCTTCAATTCGAAGAAGATTGCGCCGTACCGCTGCTTCTCGTCGACGATGGCGACGCGCGCGCGGGAATCGGCGGCATTCTGCACGGGGCGGACCTTGTCCACGACGGACTCCGGGTCACTCTGCAGCTTCTGCAAGAATCCCCACGTCTCCTTGAGGGTTTTATGGGGGAGCTTGTCGTCGTCCGGGTTCCGGCGGATGGTCAAGCCAATCATCGGGCGTTGGTCTCCTGGTTCGAAGTGTCGTCGGGGTTGATGTGCGTGATGAATCCGGCGGGTCCCATGTCCGCGACTTGGTCAACGGTGAAACCGGTTATGTCGCTGCCGGAAAGGATATCCAGAATTTCGCCGCCATCCTCGGTGACAGCGATGGACGGTCCCATCCACAGCGCCAATACGACCGCACCGGCAATTTCAGTGTCAGACTTGTCTGGTGCCGGCACACCGGCTTCGGCCAACCGAGTGAAGCAATCGTGAATGACGGCATCATCGGCATCATCCGGATCGAACTCGTCAATAATCGACCGCCATTCGTCGCCAATCGATGCCGAGGCGTCCGTGGCCGGTCTTTTCGGCGCCATTGACGAGTCTCCCGCATTGAGAGTTTCGTCGACCGCCGAGGCCATAGCCGACGCAGCAGGCTCGGCAGGTGCCGCAACGCCTTCCGCGAAGAGCGCGCCTCCCGACGCGTCGGAAATGACCACCCAATCGGACAGGGCTCCATCGGCCGACGCGGTCGGACCAGCTGCACCGTCCTCCGGTATCGCTGCAGCTGCCTCCGCGGCGCTGCCCCCCGCGGCGGCGAATAGTTCGGGGTTGTCGAGCGTGACCTCGACGCCGATGTCACGCAACCACAACAGGTTCGCTAGGTTCCAGAACAGGTTCCAGCTGTCCCGGCGGACTGATTCATCGGTCCCGTCTGCCCAAATCGCGCCGTCGAGGGCCAACTCGGCGCGCGTGTTTTCGGCCGGCCGCACCGAAACCCGCAGGCCCTTCTTCGGGAATCTCCGCATCGTTCCCTGGATGTTCTCGGCGTCTTTGCCAAGCACGGCCAGCATGCCGGCGGCCGCGCTCAGCCGATCCCATGGCCAGTCGGGATGCATGAGGTAATCGAACAGCTGCGTCAGCGGGTCCCTCGTGAGCGTGGCCAGCGCCGTTCGGCTCACGACGAATTTCGCGGCAACCAGATCAACGGCCGTGGGTTTGAACCAGTCAGGATCCTTTTCAGATGCTGCCGTCAGCGCCTCGTCATACCTTTCCAGGTCGGCGTAGGTGATGGTCCAGGGGATGTAGCGGTCGCTCGATTGGTGCAAGCCGACCCGCTTGGCGACGTCCCCCGGCACCCGCATGTGCGCGGCCGAGGCGTGGTACGCGTAGCCGTCGAGGTACACCGCAATCGGGCGGGTGCCCATGCGGTCGTTTTCCAGCAGGAAGTCCGGCGTCGTGCCCTTGCAGTCGACTTGCTCGCGCATCCGCCAGGCCGCGGTGTCCCCGGGCATCGTGAATTCCAGTTCCACCCGGCCATCGCGAGTGCGTTCGCGGACGTTGACGGACCTGGCCGCCAGTCCTTCCCGGAACGCCTTGCGGAACCGGATCTCCAGCTTCGAAGCGTCGTCCGTGGCGGGACGCGACGACTGCGGGTGCCATGTCGAGGTGCGCGGATCGCTGCCGCCGTCGGCAAGCAGGCGGGTATCACCGGTGAGGATGCGGCGCAGCGCGGACTCCGCCGACGCCGCGGTGACGGTGTTGAGCGAACGGTAATCGACGTACGGGGTCAGGCAGCTGGGGCCGTCGACGGGGGAGTCGACCTCCTCAGCGACGCGGACCCAGGCCCGCAACAACAGGTCGCGGACCTTCTCCGGGGAGGTGAACTGCGTGAGATACCCGGTGCCGCCGGGGATCTTGTCGTGGAGCAGCAGCGCCTCGACCGGCCCGGTGTCCGAACCGACGGTGACGGTGACCACCGCGAGATGCTCTGGATCGCCGCCGAGGACCTCCTTGAAACCGAGTTTGATGGCGGCGATGAGGCTCGGCACCGTCGCCTCGCCGCCGACGGCGACCAGCGGCGGCAGGTACATGAGCACGCCCTGGGTGTGCAGGGTGCGGCCGAGGGCGAACGCGACCGTGTCTTCCTCCGGCTCGTCGCGGTGGGGGCACCAGGGGGCGTGGTCCCACTTCGAGTTGGCGCCGGCTTCGGAGTCAATGTGGCCGCAGTGGCGGCACACGCGGAACAACGGCGCGACGCGCTCCCGACCGCCGATGAACCGGGGTGACCCGGCGCCGCGGCCAAGGTTCAGCCACCGCAGGTCGACCGATTCGAGGTGCTCGACGCCGAAGCCGTCGGGCAGGTACCAGGACCCGCCACGGCCGCCCTCCGGGATGGTGCAGGTCAGGGCCATATGGAAGCGGGCGGAGCGGCGGTCCTCGAAACGATCGCCGATGGCGTTGCGGGTGCGGTCCGCCTGCGCGGACACCCGGGACAACGGCACGACGGGGATGAGCTGGCCGTCGTCGGCGAACTTCGCGTCACCGCACACCGGGCACGGCCCCGCTGGGGCGCCGGCCCTGCCCTCGACGTGCACCTGCGAGTGGGAACAGGAGGGGCAGACCCGCCACCGCTCGATGTCGGCGCCGGCGTCGCCGATGTCCACCGAATCGATCGTCGCGGCGATGCCCTGGGCGTAGAACGTCGCGCCCGGCACCAACTCGTGCAGTGCCGACGACACGCCGCGGGAGTACTCGCGGCGTTCGGTGTCGAACTCCATCGTCTGCGGGTCGAGATAGGACACGGCGAGTTTGAGGGTCACCGAATCGTCGAGCAGCGTGAAGTTCGGCAGCAGCCCGTAGCGCTCCATCGACGCGACCCAGTACTCGTCGCGGACGACGTCGTTGAGCTGTTTCCTCGTGTGGCCCAGCGCCGCGCGGGTGGCCCGCAGGTCATCCGCGAGATCGTCGTCGTCCTTGCGGGTATTCGCCTTCTTTTCCAAGTCTTCGAACTTGTCCGAAAGAATCCTGAACCGGCCCCGCAGGGTCGCCTCCTCGGCCCGCCACTTGCGCTGTTCATCGCGCAGGCGCCGGGTCAAGGTGTTCGGGCCGGTTCCGGTCGCCCACTCGCCGAGCGCGGCGAGGGTTGCCCCGTCAACGTGGCCGGCCACGGAGTCCCGGAAGCCTTCGAAGGCATCGCGGACCTCGGCGGGTTTGGCGGCGATGTAGGTGACCAGCGCGTCGACGAGGCCGTCCCCGTCGCCGAAAACCTGGCTGGCCTTCCGCAAACCCGGAACCACCGCGTCGACGTTGAGCCGGTCGAGCAGGTGGGCCGTGAACTGGCGGCGCAGAATCTCCGTGGCGGAGAGGAACGCCACCGGCGGCATGACGTCGCCTGCGATGACGTCGAGGGGTTCGTTCAGCTTCGCCAGCACCGATCCCCGGCCTTGCATGAGCGCGACGACGAGGCTGTTGCCGGACAACCGGCCCGCGCGGCCGACGCGCTGGATGTAGCTGGCCACCGACGTGGGCATGGACGCGAGCATGACCGCGGACAGGTCGCCGATATCGATGCCCATCTCCAGCGTCGGCGTGGCCACCAACACGTTCGGCGCGTCCGGGTCGGTGGCGCCGTCGGCTCCGCGGAAGGCGTTCTCGTAGGAGAGGCGCTCGTCCTTTTCCAGGAGGCTGGTGTGCTCGCGGGCGATGACGGTGCGCGGCTCACTGGCCGCGTAGAGGCGCCGGTAGTAGTTGTCGGCGATGGGCACCTCGTGCATCCGGCCGGAACAGCCGTCGCCGGTGCATGGCGTGCCGACGAGGGTGTCGCGGACGATGCGGGACACTCCCATCCCCGCGCGGCACACCGTACATTCGATGGCCTCGGGGGAGTCCTCCGCCTCCAGGATGATGCGTTCGGGCGGGATGGCGTAAACCATCGCGCCAGTGCGGGTGCGCACGCCGTCGACGATGCCGCGGCGCTGAAGCTCCTTGAACAACGCGACCACCGCGGACGCGGCGTCGTGGCGGCCGAGGCCCAGCAACCTGGAGGTCCACTTGGCGTAGCCGGATCGGGGTGACGCGATGGGGATGTGCTGGTGGTTCTTCGCCGCTGCCGGGGGCAGCTCGGCGCCGACGCGCGGGAATTCCGGTGCACCGCCTCGGGGGAAGCCGGGGACGCCGCGGGACCGGGCGTCCCGGCGGTTGAGCAGATATGGGTTGCAGTCGTCGTCGAGGTAGCCGCCGAACCAGTCGTGGTTGACGGCGCCGCGCACGCGCGTCATCTCGAGCACGCCACGCGCCCAAGCCAGCATCTCCGATGCACCGGGGGCCGCGGCTGATCCCGACACGCCGTCAAAACTGAGGGGCGCTGTGGCGCCGGCCGCTTTCAGGGCGTCATCCGCCGCCGCCCGCAAGGCGTCGGCGGGGGCGTCCACCGAGACGGCCACCGACCCGGTCATGGTCAGCGAGCGAGCGAGGTCCGCTCGGTCGCCGAACTCGAGGGCCAAGTCGAAGGCCAGCCGGTTCAGCACGTTGCCGGTTGCCTGCCGACGTTTGCTGTCGGTGGCGTTCTTCTGCCAGTACTCCTTGAAGTAGGGGAAGTCGGCGATATCCGGTGGCAGCAGTTCGTAGCGGGCGCGGTGGTCCTCGCCGGCTTCGCGCACCAGCATCGCCGGCAATTCGGACAGACGGGTCGTCGCCTGCCCGATTGCCCGTCGCGTGTGGGTGCGCAGCGCGAAGGCCCGCGACCGGGATTGCACGAAGGCCGCCCGGTGCGCGGCGTCCTGGACGGAGTCGGCGAAGATGAGTGTCTTCTTTTCCTCGCTGTCCAGGTCCGGCATGCCGAACAGGTTCGATAGCGCCACCGACAGCAGGGTGGCCACCGAGGAGCCGAGGAACCGGATGGCATCGGTTTCGCCGCAGGAGGGGCAACGCTCTTCCTTGGCATGGCTCTCGGCGTCGGCGCCGTGGTACGTGAGCACGGGGATGGCCTCGCCCTTGTCGCGTGCGGCGGCGTCGGGTTCGGTCGTGTCGAGGGTGCCGTTGGCGGGGTTGAGCCACATCACCGCGGAATCGCCGTCGGCGCTGCGGGGTCCGGCGACGGGGCGGCCGTCGCTACGCGCGTCGCGTTCCTCCGGGGTCGCGTCGAGCAGGGGGCGCTGCAGTTCCGGGCTGGACAGTGCTCCGGCGCGGATGGCGGCGCCGTCGAGGACGGGGTCGCCGATCCCGGAGACGACCTGGATCATCCACCCGGATCGGCCGCAGTTTCGGCAGTAACAGGCGGGCAGCCAGTGGCGGGTGGTACCGCCGTCGTCGGCGTCACCGCCGGGGCCGATGGCGGTGGCGTCGCCGGGGTGGCCGTCGTCTGCCCAGCGGAACCGGGCGGTGCTGGCCACGGCGCGGTCGACGCGGGAGACTTCGCGCACCCACAGGTGGTTCTCAACGCCGGGCAGTCGTTTGCCGGCCCAGCCGTCCGCGGCCGCGGCCTTGGCCCGGAGGTTGGCGATGAACGTCAGCGTATGACTGAGGAACTCCGCTGCCGCGTCTTCACCGATGGCGCGGATGGTGTCGGCGGGCAGCACGCGGTACAGCAGGTTGTCCTTGTCGCCGTCGTGCCGCGGCAACAGCGCGACGGCGGTGGTGGCCGCATCGATGATCCTGCCGGTGAGCTCGTGGTGCGGATAGGTCCTGGTGGCCGTTTCACGGTCGGCGTCGCAGCGCAGGATTCGTGCGCAGAATTCCTCGTGGACGGCATCGGCGTGCTCGTCGCCGGCGATGATGCGGTCGGCGATGGCCTGGTTGACGTCGCGGATGGTGTCCCGGTCGGGCATGCCGGCCTGTCCTCGCATCGCGGCGGGGGAGTCCCACGCCGGTGCCCCGTCCGAAGCCAGCATCGCCCGGCGCCATTCATCCAGGGTGAGGAGCTTTTCCCGGATTACCGCGGTGGCGGGGATCTTCTCGCCGAAGACGGTGTGGGCGAAGTCGACCATGTGGGAGGAATCATCGCCGTCGCCGAGGGTCGCCGAGGTCGCCACCGGGGTGACCCGTCCCAAGGCCCGCGTGGAGTCTTCGGCGCTGAGGAACCCTTCGCGCTGGTGCTTTTTCAGGGTCAGTCCGAGCCGTCGCAGCAGCAGCGCGACATCAGTGCCCTGGGCTCCGTCGTAGGTGTGGAACTCGTCGAGGACGAGGTACTGCAGGCTTTCGGCTGATTTTTCCCAGATGCCCGAGTCGGCCGAGCGCAACAGCAGCTGGTCGAGCATTTTGTAGTTGGTCAGCAGGATGTCCGGCGGGTTTCTGCGGATCGTTTCCTGCGAGGTGATCAGCGACTTCGCCGACACCGTCATCGCGCCGCCTTCGCGGGTTTCACCCGTGTAGATGCCTGCGGTGACCGTGCTTAACGACGGATCGGCGTCCTCGCCGGCGATGAGTTCCGCGAGTCGGGCCGACTGATCGTTGGCCAGGGCGTTCATCGGATAGAGGATGAGCGCTTTGGTGCCCGTGCGTCCTTTGGCACGTTCGCGGATGACGTGGTCGAGGATGGGGAACAGGAAGGACTCGGTTTTTCCGGAACCGGTGCCGGTCACGACGATGGCCGGCTCCGGGCGACGGGGATTGCCGTTGTCGTCGACGGACTTCAGCCGACGGAACGCCTCGGCCTGGTGGTGGTAGGGAGTGAACCAGCTGGGGCACCAGTCGAGGATTCGTTCAGCGTCTTGGGATGGCGCGTAGGGGAGCCGGGTCCGCACGTAGGGACCGCGGAACATGCCTGTACCCGGTGAACCGAGGAAGGAGCTGAGTTCCGCCGCGGCTCCGTGGTCAGCGAGCGAGAAGCTGGTGGTGAGGTACTCAGTGACGCCGCTGGTGATGTGCGTGGACGCCCGTGCGGGGAGGAGGCTAGACATTACTCGGCGACTTCCTTCTTGAGTTCGGCGTAGGCCTTGCGGTACTCGGCTTCACGATCGAACCGCTCGAAGGGGTACTCGAAGACGTACTCGACGCCGGACTGCGGGTGGGTCCACGTGCGATCGGCGACGGACAGCTGCGCGTCACCCTTGAGCTTCGCGTCGAGCTTCAGGATCTCCTTCGGTACCTTCCGCCCGTTCGCGTCATAGCGATCCTCCATGTCGTATTTGCGCATCACAGGGAACTGGGTGCGGTAAATCATGCAGAGCTCATCAACCGTCACACCCAACGAAAGAGCAACAGCAGCATCGATTCGGACCTGCGCTTCTTGACGAGCTTTTGGAACCCTCAGCGGTACCGATGGCACCCATTCCTCTCCAACACACTGCTCCCAAAGGGGCGCATACGCATGCGTGAGGCAATTCAAACGAAGGTACTCCCTAGTCGCCGCATCTAAACAAGATCCGGATTCGACAAACGGTACGCTATTCACGACAGAACCGAATAGGTCTCCTCCACCAGTGCTGCGCAAGAACAAATCTGTCAATAATGAACTACCGAAGGCACCGAACTTTGCGGTTGCGGAACTAGAGTTGGCCGAAGCCGCAGAGATGACCGGGTGGACATGATGGGACCCCGGCGGGATTAACGCCGGATAAAAAGTGCGGAATCCAGTCGTTGCAGCCATTCGTCGCCACGCAACGCGGTAGGTAGACAAAACAGGGATCTGCCCACCATTCGCCGGCCATGTTCCATAGTCGACGTCATAATTTTGATTTTCGGCACGGTTCGGCTGGTAGGCGGTCGCCGGGATGAAGTCCGCCGGCATGGCCTCGAGGTCGATTTCAGACCAATCCTTGTTGCTCTTCATAGTCGGGTTGGGCTGCTTGATCATAGGGGTGGATACACCTAAGTGTGGCCCCTGCAAAATTACGTCATTCCAGGATTTAGGGTGACCCCACCCAACGTCGAAATACCCCTTTTTACGATCGATTGATTCGTCCCATCCGCGAGAGAACTCGAGTCCGAGCTCCCTGACGCGAGGAGCCGCCGCAAGCTTTGCGAGCACATCGGCGGAAGCACTGTTCACCGTGTACACCATTCGGGTTTCGTACAGCGGGGTTTCGGAATCTTCAAGGACCGAATACCACGTCGCCAGCACAGAATCATCAACGGTGACGATTCGATCTCGATGCGGACGAAGATCCCAGTCCCCGACATCATTTTTCAACCCCGGCAGGGCACCCTGGCCATCGTGTCTAAGAGAGTCCGTCACTGTCTGGGGATGATACAATGAAGCGGCCATTACGAAGCTCACCTGTTCGCGTTTTTGTGAATATACATGGACGCCATATTGGACCAAATTATGCACGTCAAACAAAGACAACTCGTTAATAAACTGCCAATGACGGCGAAGGCGCAAATACGCGCCGTAACGAAGAAGTGCAGCCTTTTTCTCGGTGAAATGAGACTCCGGATGAATCAAAGAAACGACGCCCTGCTCATCCATGTTCGCCCACGTCCGCTCGATGAACCCCCGATAAAGGTCCGGCTGTTGACCGACAAGATGCGGATATAGCGACGGATTACCTAGTACAGCGGCAACGCCGACGACTTCACCGACACCGTCGAGCAGGATCTCCTCGGCACCCGGGTCCTGCAGAAGATCGTCCCGCCGCAACCTCTTTTCTGCCTGCGTCGGCTTGTGCGCGAGCACGAACCACGGATCTGTCTCGGCAAGCAGCGAATCGACGTCGCCGCGGGGCCGCACCCACGGCGGATTACCGACCTGGAGATCGAAGCCACCGGCAGCGAATACCGGAGAGAAATCCAAATCCCAGTGGAAGAAGGCCTGCTGCTCGGCCACTCGCTTCGTGACAGCAAGCCAGGGATGCTTTTCCAGGCACTCGGCAACCGACAGCGCACGCGCATACACGCGGTCATGGTCGTCGGCCGCGTTCAATCCCTCCCACGTGTCCACGTCCGCCATCGTGTATGAATCTGCGTCCTTGGGGTTCAACGATGCGAGCTGACCCGGCACTCCCAAGAGGTCCTTCAAACTAGCAAGCCATTCATCCCGGTCCGGCGCCTCGATGACCTGGCCGCTTACCGTCCGGGCCGTTTCGGACAACGGCCAGAACCACATCGCGCACCATGCATCGAGGGCGATGCGAAGGCGCCCATACGCGCCATCGGGATTACCGAGAAGCTCTTCCTCGATGGCTCGGCGCTTGACCACCCGATTAATCGGTTCCTCGTCGTAACCCCAAATACCGACTCGCCGGCGAATTTGATCCTCGGAGATCGACATCCTAATGAGGGCGCGCCGCCAGAGTTCGTCAACGCGCACCGACAGCTCGCGCAGCTGCGTCAACTGTGACTCGGAGAACTTGCGCGACATGGCATTCCGCCACGCCTTCAGTTGCTTCTGATACTCACCAGCAATTTGCTTCGCGTCCTTCGCGTCAGCCGCAGCACCCCACTTCTCGCCCGGAACCAAGAAATGGTGGATGCGGAAGTCGGACTTCGCGGCCTTGGATGAGCTCCGCTTCGGCAACTCGGGAGCCGACCACGAATCGTCGGCAAGCTCGGCGATGGGCTCCCGGCGGGGGACCGCCTTGAGCCACGACCGGTTCTCCAACTGGCTCTGCGCATACGTCGCGCGCGACGCACCGATCAGCGAATTGCCCTGGCGCAGGTGCAGGCCGAACCACGGGGCCTTCAATTCCGGCGTCATGGTGTCGAGCCACAGTGAGATTTCGGCGAGCTCAACCGCGGTCGCATTCAAGTCGACGCCATACACCCGGTGCAGGGCCAAGTAGGCCTTCACCTTCTGCAGCTCACGGGTGTATTCCTCACCCGGCACCTGCTCATTGAGCTCTTCCTGGCGCATCTCCAGGTAAAGCTCCGCGAGTTGGCGCACCGCCTCCACCGCGAACGCGCCGGAACCCATCGCCGGCTCACAGATTCGCAAGCCGAGGATGTCCTCGGCCTTGCCGATGCGACCGGACTCGCGGAGTTCCTCGATCGCCTGTCCGACCGTGAACTCGGTGAGCACCTGGGGCGTATAGAACGATGCCGAGCGCTCCCGGTCCCGGCTCGACTGCCGGAACACGAACGAGCCCTTCTTGTGGAGCCGCTGCACCGACCTTGTGCCGCCACCGGCATCTTCAACCAGATCCATCACGAAGGAAGTCGCCGGCAGATCGGCGGTACGGGCTTCCGGCACGACCCACGACCCCTTCGACGGGTTACCGTGCGGCGCCACCTCGTACAGGTCCTCCGCGGCCACGAAGCCCGTGTAGGACATCAGGCCCTCATAGACCTGACCGAGTTCGGTGACGCCCAAGGTGGCATAGGAGATGTAACCGCGGTCGCGGCCGCGCTTCTCCGGCGAGAGCAAGAGGTTCTCCAGCACCCGATGCAGCGCACCGTTGGACACCTTGACGCGATCGATGAGGTTGGTCTTCTCCGGCTGGAACAAATCGGCGGAGAGTTCACGGAAGGTCAGGCCCTCGACGGTGGCATTCGGGTCGAAGTCATCGCCCTTGGGGTCGAGCGGGTCGTTACCCTCGTCGACCACCCGGAACAGAATCGCCAGACTCTCGTACAGGTGCGTCCCCTCACGGGCCGATCCCGCCGGGGGATCGAGCACCATGTCGCGCAGACGGGCGAGGCCGTAGCCCTGGTCGTACTCGGGCGTGCCGACCGGAAGAATGTTCAGCTCCGGCGAGGCTTCGGCGAACAGGAGGAAAAGAATCCGGTACAGGTAGCGGAGCGATTGCTTGGCCAGCTCATTGCCCAGGTCGGGATCGAAATCCACGTCCTGCCGGCGGTGACGTTCCAGCACGTCGTTGCCGAGGATCTCGATGGACTCCCTGACCGCGCCGCGCAGCTCTTCCGACACCTGCACCGCGTGCTGGAGGGAATTTTCAATCGTTTCGAGCCACCAGGTCGTGCCGTCGGCGGCCGGTTCAAGGTTTTCGCGGGCGAGGATGTTGGCGACACGGTGCAGCTCACCGCACACCTTCGCGTCACCGCGCTCGATGGCCAGCCCGACATTGACCGCGAGGTAGCGGCCTAACGGCCAGGACTCGCGTTGGGCGACAATCGCCCACGCTCCACCGAGGACGACGATGAATTCCGGCTGGTCGTCGGCGAGGAACAACTCGGTGACGAGTTTCGGCACCGGCCAGTCGGAGTCTTTCTCATCGATGGTGACGGTGAACGCGGGGGAGAGGTCCTGGATATCGTCGGCCGACTCAATCTCGCCGGCGTCGATGACCGTGAGTCCGCCGGTGCCGGTTCCGGCTTGGGCGCCGCCACCGAAACTGCGCCAGCCCTCGTAC
This sequence comes from Corynebacterium halotolerans, assembly GCF_001056295.1. Taxonomy (GTDB): domain Bacteria; phylum Actinomycetota; class Actinomycetes; order Mycobacteriales; family Mycobacteriaceae; genus Corynebacterium; species Corynebacterium hansenii. The sequence continues at coordinate 82,866 of NZ_JVMD01000024.1, read as the reverse complement.
CCGATCGTGTAGCCGAGCCGATCAGCCGACAGCGTGGTGGGCTTCCCGTAACCGAACGTTATGCGTAGCAGGTCATTTGCTTCAGCGACATTCGTTTTCGCTTGTCCGGCCGTTTCGCGGGCGGATTCGGTCTTCTCCGCGTCGCGCACGGTGGACGCCGACGAATCCGACAGCAATTCCGCGAGGCGACGCTGCAACTTCTGGCGGGTGGACACCAAACGCGTCACGGGCGATTGCCACGTCGACTCCGCGGCGTCCTCCTCCGCCTTCCACTCGCGAACCCGCGCGGCGACACGCTTGCCGAAGGAATCGCCCTTCGTTTCATCGGTCGTCAGGTAATGGTCCGAAATCCATTCCTCGACATTGACGATTGAATCGAATGCGGCCACGTCAGTTCTCCTTCGGTGCGGTCGCGGACGGCGAAGAGGAGGCGGGATTGGTGGGCTCGTTGCCGCCCGTCGCCGAAGGCGTACTCATCGGCAACACCACGAGGAGCGGCCGCACGAGCCGGCGTTCGATATCCGGCTCAATGGCCGCGGCCAGCGCCCGCTCCTCCGCGAGCTCCCGCTCGGACCGGATGAGGGCCCGCTGCCCCGCCGAATGCCCCTCGTTCATGGCGACCCACCGTTCGGCGCGCTCACTCCAGGAGCCGATACGCCGACGGGCTGTCTCGGCGGCCGCGGACAGCATCGGAGTCATCGCACCGTGCGCCGCCCGCACCGAATCCCGCACGAGCGCGGTAATCTCCGCCTCGTCCATCGCCACCGCTCCCGTGTTCACGGCGTCACGGCCGAGCCCGACCGACTCCAACCAGGCGACGCCATCGGGAATGGCGTTGGCCTGGAGCATCGGCTCGGCCCCCGGGAACGGCGGCCGGAAGGATTCGACCGTGACCAACGCGCGGGAGATGACCTGGCCCCGCTTGTTGGTCAGCGTCCCCAGCAACAGCACCGTCGGGGAGGCGACGGCGCCGCGCACCGCCGGAATCTCCCGGCGGGCCATCGACGGCAGTGCACGCTCAGCCGCCCATTCCGACACCGGGTGCAGCGGCCCGAGGAAATGGGCCTTCGGCCACGTCGATTCCGAGTCGCCCTCGCGGGCGTCCTTCATGCTCCGGTTGCCCAGCTCCGGGGTGACGGCCAAGGTCACCTTGTCCTTGACCCGCCGGTACGCCAAATAGTCCTGGGGCAGCAGATCGAAACGGGCCTTCAAATCCGCCGTCGGCACGAGTTCGGCGACACCATGGTCGTGTCTGCGGTAGGACACGCCGCCGCGTTCCGGCACATCCTGAGGAACGCCGAGGAAGGCTTCCTCCAACGCGGCTTCCAGATACTCGATTTCGGACTTGTAAAGCGTCTGACCGCCATCGCGGGCACCAATCCCGGACGTGATCGCGGGCTCAGAGGATGCCGGGGAGTCGAGCGAAACAAGCGATGCCTCCGCATCAGTCTCGGCTTCAACCGAAGCGGCCAGCTCCATCCACATGTCGATGTCTGTCACACCCCCGGCGATGATCTCCTCCGGGTCCTTGACCACGTCGTCGAAGGGCCGGTTGCCGCGCAGCACTTCACGGATGGCGTCTTCCTCGCGGGCCACCGAATGCTGCCCCATCAGCGACGCGACATCGCCGAGCGCCTTGTGCGCCTCATGTTCGCGCTCCATCAGCCGCGTGAGCACGTGGACTTCACTGGAGAAGTTCTCGCCCTCCGGGTCCATAACCAGCGTCGCGATGACGGGATTCTGCAGCTGCCCGTACCGGTCGATGCGGCCGTTGCGCTGCTGGATGCGGATCAACGACCACGGAATGTCGTAATGGATGAGGTTGTGGCACTGCGCATGCAGGTTCACGCCCTCACTGGCCACGTCGCCGGTGACGAGAATGCGAAGCGGGGTGTCCGTGCGCTTGAACTCGTCGATGAGCCGCATCTGCTCCTGGTCCGACATGCCGCCGTGCATGATTTCCACGGCGCCCTTCGCCAAGCCCAGGTCCTTCGACAGGTTTTCCTGCAGCCACTCCAGGGTCTTGACGCGCTCGGAGAAGATCACCGCGCGGGTCTGCGAACCGCGGCCCACGCCGATTTCGCCCAGGTAGTCGTGCAGCGCCCGATACTTGCCCGAGTCCCCGGCCTCGATCTTCGCGTTGAGGTCGCGCAGCCGTTCCAACGCCTGCCGCTGCCTTTCGTCCCCGGCGTCGATGCGCTTCAGCCGACCCTCCACCGATTCCGCCAGCGCGGCCGGCGAGGAGAAGAAAGCCTTGATGAGCGTCCACGGGAACAGCCGGTCGTCGGTCACCGCCTGACCGGGCTCCGGATGCAGCCACGTCCGCTCGAGCTCGTCGACGACCGCCTGCTCCTCCGGGTACACGTCGACGATGACGTTCTTCGGTTCGGCGCGCTCCGCCCACTGGTGCCCGACCACCGCGGCAACCTCGTCACTGTGCCGGTGCCTGCGGATAATCAGGCGTTCCAGTGCGGACTTGTCCACCGAACCGTCGGGAAGCACGGAGGTGGGATCCAACAACCGCAGAATCTCCTTGAACGACTCCGGGTCACCGTTGTGCGGGGTCGCCGACGCGAGAATCAGCGCCTCCGTGGTCGGCGCCAGCACCCGCGCCAGCTCATTGTTCTGCGTGCCGACGTTGGTGGCGTTGTGGATTTCGTCGATGACCACCGCATCCCAGCGCACCTTCTCCAGCTGAGCCCGGTACTTGGGCGACTTCAACGTGTCCATCGACACGATGACCCGCGGGAAATACGTGAACGGGTTCCGCGACGCCGGCAACTTCTGCCGCACCCGCTGGATGCCCACCGAGTCCAGACGCACCAGCGGCAGGGCGAAACGGGCCCACATCTCCTGCTGGAACTGCTCGAGCACGTGCCGCGGCGTGACCACCAAGATGCGGTCGCCGCGGCCCCGGCGGATGAGCTCCGCCAGGATCATGCCCATCTCGAGCGTCTTGCCCAGACCGACCGCGTCGGCGATGAGCACGCGCGGGCGGATGTTGTCGGCGCTGAGCGCCTTCCGCACCGCCGAGAGCTGATAGTCCAGCGGGTCGGCGAGCATTCGCGTTGCAACGGCCAGCTTGTCCTGGTGAAGCGGCACCGGCGTCTGCCGCATAATCGTCTCAAGCCACAGGCGCGTGCGGCGGTAGCCCGGGGAGTCGTCCGCCTTCACCGTCACCGCCGCCGGATCGAACACCCGGATGTCATCGAGCCGCGAGAAGAACGTCGCCGGCTTGTCCTTGACGTACTCCGAACGCCCGCGGACGGTGATCATCCACCCGTCCGTCGCCCGGGCCACATTGGTGACCAGCCATTCCTCGTCACGCACGATTACCGTCGCGCCCGGCGCCAGCCCCGCGTAATCGGTGGCGGCGGCGTCAACGGCAGTGTCGACGGCAGCGGAATCCACCGGTCCGGTGGAGGAAATTCTCATAAACGAAACCGTAGCCAAAATGCCGGATCGACCGGACCACGGGGCATGGCGTTTCTCGAACCGCCGATCGAACGACGATCTAACGGGGCCCTGGAACCCACTCACCGAACGCGAGCCGCCGTCGACCCCGCACGGGTCACCCGCTCCGTCGAAACGCCCACCCCGGGGCGAAACTCACGCGGCACTTCCCACGCACCCCGGCTACCGTGGCGGGGGTGCGAGCGATTCTCTGGGACATGGACGGCAGCCTCATCGACACCGAGCCCCTGTGGGAGGTGGCCACCTACGACTGCTCCGAGCGGTTGGGCAGGCGCCTGACGCCGGAGCTGCGGGCGAAGTGCATCGGCAACACGTTGCCGGACACGATCACCATCTGCGCGAACCACGCCGGGGTGGAGGTCACCGATGAGGTCATCGCCCGCGAGTCGGCGTTCATGGAGTCACGCGTGGCGCAGCTGATCGCCGAGCGCGGCATCGAGTGGCGCCCCGGCGTGCGCTCCCTGATCGAGCAGGCCCACGACGCCGACATCCCGGTGGTGCTGGTGACCAACACCCGCCGCCGCGTCGCCGACTACTGCATCGACGCGATGGGACGCGACGCCTTCACCGACACCGTCTGCGGCGACGAGGTCCCCGCCGGCAAGCCCGCCCCGGACCCGTACCTGCGCGGAGCCGAGATCGCCGGCGTCGACCCGGCCGAGTGCCTGGCCCTGGAGGACTCGGTCACCGGCGTGCGCTCCGCCCTCGGTGCCGGCTGCCGGGTCCTGTGGGCGCCGATGCCGCAGGCAGCCCCTCCCGCCGACGCGATCGCCGAGTTCGCGCCGCCCGCCGAACATCTCGACGGAGACCTCGACGGCTGGACCATCGACGACCTCCGCGCCGTCCACGCGCGACTGTCGGAGTAGGCCCTTCATCCGGCGACGCACTCGCTGTCCGGGCTCCTGACCCGCGTCACCGTCGCAGCCGAGGTGCCCATCATCCGCGCCGTCTTCCCGCTTTACGACGCCCATGTGGCGCACCCTCCCGTCGCAACGCAAAGAGCCGCGTGGAATGATGGTGCGCGTGAAAAACTTCGATGACCTCTTCGCGGAACTGAAGGACAAGGCGGCCACCCGCCCCGAGGGTTCGGGCACCGTCAAGGCGCTCGACGCCGGCGTGCATTTCCAGGGCAAGAAGATCGTGGAAGAGGCCGCCGAAGTCTGGATGGCCGCGGAGTACCAGTCCGACGACGAGCTCGCCGAGGAGATCTCGCAGCTCATGTATTGGACCCAGGTCGTCATGGTGCAGCGCGGGCTGACGCCGGAAGACGTCTACAAGTACCTGTAAGCGCCACCGCCGCACCGAACAACGAGGAGCAACATCGTGACCATCCTGCGAGTCGCAGTGCCCAACAAGGGCTCCCTCTCCGAGGCCGCCCTGGAAATCCTCCGGGAAGCCGGATACCCGGGCCGCGGGGAATCAAAGAGCCTGTCGGTGGCCGACGAGGCCAACCAGATCGAGTTCTACTTCCTCCGCCCGAAGGACATCCCGGTGTACGTGGGCAACGGCCATCTGGACCTGGGCATCACCGGCCGTGACCTGGCCGCCGACTCGCTCGCCCCGGTCGCCGAGGTGCTCACCCTCGGCTTCGGTGCGTCGACCTTCCGCTACGCCGCTCCGGCGGACGAGGAGTGGACGGTGGAGGGCCTGGCGGGCAAGCGCATCGCCACGTCCTACCCGAACCTGGTGCGCGAGGACCTCAAGGCCCGCGGCATCGAGGCCGAGGTCATCCGCCTGGACGGCGCGGTGGAGATCTCCATCCGCCTGGGCGTCGCCGACGCCATCGCCGACGTCGTGTCCACCGGCCGCACGCTGCGCAAGCAGGGCCTGGCGGTCTTCGGCGACTCGCTGTGCGACTCCGAGGCCGTCGTCGTCGGCCGCCGCGACAACGAGGTCACCGAGGCGCAGAACGTCTTCCTGCGCCGCCTGACCGGCATCCTCCACGCCAAGAACTACATGATGCTGGACTACAACATCACCGCCGACAAGGTCGACGAGGCCTCCCGCATCACCCCGGGCCTGTCCGGCCCCACGGTGTCGCCGCTGGCCCACGAGGATTGGGTCGCCGTGCGCGCCATGGTCCCGCGCGACCGCGCGAACCCCATCATGGACCAGCTCGCGGGCCTCGGCGCCGAGGCGATCCTCGCCTCCGACATCCGCATCGCGCGAATCTGACGCCCGAAATCGGGCCCGACGGGGCCCGGCGCCCCGACTTCGGAGGCGCCGGGCCCCGTTCGTTTTTTCGATGGGGAAGCGGCAACCCATGACCGAAGCGACTCTCATCGCCCCCATCGATGAATATGATGAGGTCTGGTTATTCCCATCACTTTATCGATCCGACCTGCACTGACGCGTGCCATTTCGCGTTTCGGCACGTATGCTCAACCTCATGAGCACATTTGGAAACGAGAAGGCGCCGGCTGACGGATTCCGGATCGAAACCGACCTCCTGGGTGACCGGGAAGTGCCGGCGGACGCCTACTACGGCGTGCACACGATGCGCGCGATCGAGAATTTCTCCATCTCCGGCACGTCCGTCAACGACGTCCCGGAGTTCATCCGCGGCATGGTGATGGTAAAGAAGGCCACGGCCATCGCCAACCGCCGCATCCACACCATCCCGTCCGACGTCGCCGACGCCATCATCTGGGCCTGCGACCAGGTGCTGGTCAACCACCGCTGCCAGGATCAGTTCCCCACGGACCTGTTCCAGGGCGGCGCGGGCACCAGCATCAACATGAACACCAACGAGGTCATCGCCAACCTGGCCCTGGAGTACCTCGGCTTCCCCAAGGGCCGGTACGACGTCGTCAACCCCAACGACGACGTCAACCAGTGCCAGTCGACCAACGACGCCTACCCGACGGGTTTCCGCCTCGCCGTGCACATCGCGCTGCAGTCGCTGCTCGTCGAGCTGGATGAGCTCGAACACTCGCTCCACGCCAAGGGCGACGAGTTCAACGACGTCATCACCATGGGTCGCACGCAGCTGCAGGACGCGGTGCCCATGACCCTGGGCCAGGCGTTCCACGCCTTCGGCAACAACCTTGCCGAGGAGCACGCCGTGCTCGCGCACGCCGGCGAGCTGCTGCTCGAGGTCAACCTCGGCGCCACCGCCATCGGCACCGGCGTCAATGCCCCGGCCGGCTACCAGAAGGCGGTCGTGCAGGCGCTGCGCGAGGTCACCGGGCTGGAGGTCACCTCCGCGAAGGACCTCATCGAGGCCACTTCCGACACCGGCGGCTACGTCAACGTCCACTCGGCCCTCAAGCGCACGGCCATGAAGCTGTCCAAGACGTGCAACGACCTGCGCCTGCTGTCCTCCGGACCGCGCGCGGGCCTCAACGAGATCAACCTGCCGGAACGCCAGGCGGGTTCGTCGATCATGCCGGCGAAGGTCAACCCGGTCATCCCGGAGGTCGTCAACCAGGTCTGCTTCAAGGTCTTCGGCAACGACGTGACGCTGTCCATGGCCGCGGAGGCCGGGCAGCTGCAGCTCAACGTCATGGAGCCGGTCATCGCGCAGTGCCTGTTCGAGTCGATCGGCCTGATGCGCCGCGCGGCGACGACCCTGCGCACCAAGTGCATCACCGGCATCACCGCCAACCCGGAGGTCTGCCGCGCCTACGTCGACAACTCCATCGGCATCGTCACCTACCTCAACCCGGTCATCGGCCACCACGAGGGCGACGTCGTCGGCCGCGAGGCCGCCGAGACGGGCCGCGGCGTGCGCGAGATCGTCCTGGAGCGCGGGCTGCTGGACGAAGCCGAGCTGGACCGGATCCTGTCCACGGACAACCTCATGCACCCGGAGTACCGCGGCAAGCGGTACGTGGCCGGGGAGACCCGGCTCGCCGAACTCGGCCTGACGCCGAACGACGAGGACGCGGACCCCGAGAACCCCGATACCTCCGCCGATGACGCGGGCGCCGCCACCGACGCCTCCGACGCCGACGACCGGGAACCGGAAGCCGGCGACCTCCAATGATGCTCGCGGCCCAGATCCTCGTTGTCGTCGCCGCGCTGATCATCGGCGCCCGGTGGGGCTCCGTCGGCATCGGCTTCGCCGGCGGCGCCGGCGTGCTGTTGCTCGGCGCCCTGGGCACGCCGGTCAAGGCGGAGGACATCCCCTTCGACGTCATCGGCATCATCATGGCCGTCATCGCGGCCATTTCCGCCATGCAGCGGGCGGGCGGCATGGACTACCTGGTCCACCTCGCCGAACGGCTGCTGCGGCGCAACCCGAAGCGCGTGACCACGCTGGCCCCGTTGGTGACGTGGTCGATGACCGTGCTGGCCGGCACCGGCCACACCGCCTTCTCCACCCTCCCCGTCATCGTGGAGGTCTCGAAGGAAGGCGGCGTGCGCCCGTCGCGCCCGCTGTCCATTTCGGTCGTCGCCTCGCAGATGGCCATCACGGCATCGCCGATTTCCGCGGCGGTAGTGTTCATGGCCTCGGTTCTCGAGCCCCGCGGCGTGGGTTACCTGCAGCTGCTGGCGGTGGTCATCCCCGCGACGCTGCTGGCGGTGATCGTGACGTCCTTCCTGGTCCAGCGGCTCGGCCCCGAGCTCGACGATGACCCGGTGTACAAGCAGCGCCTCGCCGACGGCCTGGTCAAGCCGCCGCAGGGGGCCGCGTCCTTCGAGGCTCCGCGCGGCGCGAAGGCCTCCGTGGTCATCTTCCTGGCGGCGATCCTCGTCGTCATGGTCTACGCGACCATGATCTCGGACCAGCTGGGCCTGATCAAGGACCCGGCGCTGCCGCGCAACGAGGCCATCATGGCCATCATGCTGGCCACCGCCGGCCTGATCGTCGCCGTGGCCAAGATCCCGGCCGCCGAGGTGCCCGGCACCCAGGTGTTTAAGTCCGGCATGAGCGCCTGCGTGTGCGTCATGGGCGTGGCCTGGTTGGGCACGACCCTGGTCAACGCCCACATCGACGGCATCAAGAGCACCGCCGGCGACCTGCTCACGCAGTGGCCGTGGCTGCTGGCCGTGATCCTCTTCTTCGCCTCCGCGCTGCTGTACTCGCAGGCCGCGACGGCGAAGGCCATGATCCCTGCGGCCCTCGCGGTGGGCGTCAGCCCGCTGACCGCCGTGGCCAGCTTCGCCGCGGTGTCGGCGCTGTTCGTCCTGCCGACCTACCCGACGCTGCTGGCGGCCGTGGAGATGGACGACACCGGTTCGACGCGGCTGGGCAAGTACGTCGTCGACCACCCGTTCTTCATCCCGGGCACGGTGTGCATCGCCCTGGCGGTCGTGTTCGGCTTCGCCATCGGCGCCGTCGTTCTCTGACGCCGGGTCACCGAACCCGTCGCACGTCGATTGGCCCGCACCGGATTCCGGTGCGGGTCATTCGATTTTCCCGGCCACGAAGTCGAAGGCCTCGTCGAGAAGCTGCGGGACGGTTCGCCCGTCGGCGAGCGCCTCGTCCCGCACGCCGTCGAGCACCGCGGCCGACGCCGACAGGCACACGTGGATCAGCGTCTGCGCGCGGTAGGGCGACAAGTCGCCGCCGGACCGCTTGACGACGGCCTCGCGCAGCTCGTCGAATATCGCGCGCACGCGGGCGCCGCCCTCCGGGCCCATCCCCGCGAGGACGTGCTCCACCACGGTGGCCAGATTCGGCACCGAGGCGGCATCGGCGCGGGGCCGGTCGTACATGGCCACCGTGAGGCGGCGCAGAACCCGGAAAGGGGTCTCGCCGGCCGGGGCCTCGCGCATCTCCGACACCCAGTCGGCGAAGGTGTCCTCCAGGAAGCACAGGAAAGCGTCTTCGCGGCCTGCGAAGTAGTTGTGGAACGTGCGCGTGGACACGCCGGCCCGGGATGCGATGGCGGCGACGGTCGCGCCCTCATCTCCCTCCGAAACCAGCAGCTCCACGGCCGCGGTGGCCAGGCTCGACCTCGTCTGACGCTTCTTCCGTTCGCGAAGCCCGCTCATCGCGATCTCCTCCCCGGTTCGTCGGCGGACGCTGCCCGCTCCGTGGTCGTCTTATCGGAAGAAGATATCAGGAAGCATCCCGGATCCCATCATCGTTTCGGGCCCGCGCGTCGGCCCGAATCAGGCGTGGGCGCCGGGCCACCCCGGGTACTCCGGCGGGGTGCCGCCGAACGCCGGGCACAGCTGCTGGAAGGAGCACCAGCCGCACAGCTTCGACTTCTTCGGGCGGAAATCGCCGAACCTGCCGTCGCGGACGATGGCACCCCACAGCTCGGCGAGTTCGGCTTCGAAACGCTCGAGCTCGGGTGCCGTCGGGGAGTGGGTCAGATCATCGGCGACCTTCAGATACATCAGGCGCAGCTGCTCGGGAATGTGACCCGTCAGCCGCCACCACACCAGCGCGTAGAAGCGCATCTGGAACAATGCCTCATCCTGGAACCGGGGGTTGGGCTTTTTGCCTGTCTTGTAGTCGACGATGCGGACCTGGCCCGTCGGCGCGATGTCGACCCGGTCGATGAAACCGCGGACCGGCACGCCGCCGGAGCCGGCCGAACCGGACGAACCGGCCGAGCCGTCGGCCTCACCGTCGCCCTCCACGCCGTAATCAGCGCCGAGGCTCGGGACGTCCACGCCGAGGGTCATCTGCACGAACTTCTCGATCTCCGCCGCATCGAAGCCCGTCGGGTTCTCCATGATGAAGTAGCCCTTCAGCAGGCCGCGGCACTCGACGAGGAAATCGAGCAGATCCGATTCGGGGACGAGCCTCGAAAGCTCACCGCTCGGGTCGTCGTCAAGCATCCCCTGCCACGTCGGCTTGAGCCGCTTCACGGCGGCCGGGTACGAACGTTCCTCGCGCGGACGGCCGTGCATGTGCTCCAGGACCGCATGGACGAGCGTGCCCTTGACCTGCGCGACGGTCGACGGCTCGGGCAGCTTGTCGATCGCCCGCAGCCGGTACTTCAGCGGGCACTGGCGGTAATCCCCGGCGCGCGACGGCGACAACGCCAAGCCGCGCCGCCCCCGAGGCGCCGGTGCGGGGGAATCCGCGGCAGCGGAAGCGGTGGAACTCCCGGCGGGTGAGGCGGGGGCCGGGGAATTCCCGGCGGGTGACGCGGGAGTGTCGGAAGGTGACGCGGCCGAATCGGAGTGCAGGGGGTTTTCGGGCATACTGGCCAGGTTAACCCGAAGGACTTCGGGCGCCCCGGCACCCCATCAGCGAGGATCAGACACACATGGCAGACAGCGGCCCGTTCCAGGTCGGCGATCGCGTCCAGCTCACGGACTCGAAGAACCGGCACTTCACGGTCACTCTGGAAGAGGGCGGGCGGTTCTTCACCCACCGCGGCGCCATCACCCACGACGACCTGATCGGCGCGCACGAGGGCACGACCGTCACCTCCGCCGAAGGCACCGTGTACCTGGCCATGCGGCACCTGATGGTCGACTACATCCTGTCCATGCCCCGCGGCGCGGCCGTGATCTACCCCAAGGACGCCGCCCAGATCATCGTCGAAGGCGACATCTTCCCCGGCGCCCGCGTGCTGGAGGCCGGCGCCGGATCGGGCGCGCTGAGCCTGAACCTTCTTCGCGCCATCGGGCCGGACGGCAAGCTGTTCTCCTACGAGATCCGCGAGGACCACATCGAGCACGCCGAACGCAACGTCGTGGAGTTCCTCGGCGGCAAGCCGGACAACTGGGACCTGCGGCTGGGCGACATGGCCGAGGCCACGCCCGACGACCTCGGCGGCCCGGTCGACCGCATCATCCTGGACATGCTCGCCCCGTGGGAATGCCTGGACACCGCGTCGAAGCTGCTGCAGCCCGGCGGCGTGCTGATGGTCTACGTGGCCACCGTGCCGCAGCTGATGAAGGTCATGGAGGGCATCCGCGAGCAGAAGTGCTTCACCGAGCCGCGCGCGTGGGAATCCCTGGTCCGCGACTGGAACGTCAAGGACCTGTCCGTCCGTCCCGCCCACCGCATGCAGGCGCACACGGCCTTCCTGGTGTGGGCCCGCAGGCTCGCCGACGGCACCGTGCCCCCGCGCCCGCAGCGGCGCAACCAGAAGAGGTAGCCGGGCCGGCGGGCCGCGCGGCGCCCACCCGCGGAAGATCCCGCCCGGCCAAACGGTAGCCTGGTGGCCATGACCACCCCCGCCGACGAAATCCGCGATCTGCGGCAGAAGAACCGGGCCCTGGGCGCGCGCAACGAGAAGCTCGTGGAGCTGCTCCGCGAGTCGCGCGACCAGATGACGCTGCTGCGCCAGGACCTCGAGCAGATGACCAATCCGCCGAGCACGTACGGCATTTTCCTCGAGCCGGCGAAGGGCAAGATCGACGACCCGAACGGGCCGATCGTGCAGACCGGCGGTTCGGGCAGGCCCGCCCAGGCCGCCGAGGTGTGGACCGGCAACCGCCGGATGCGCCTCAACGTCCTGCGCGGCCTGGACGTGGAGGAATTCAAGCCCGGCACCATGGTCCGGCTGACCGACGGCAACCTCATCGTCGAGGACTGCGGTTTCCCCGATCACGGCGACCTCGCGCTCGTCCGGGAAACTTTGCCCGACCGCAAGCGGGTTCTGGCCACCGATCACCACGGCGAGGAGTTCGTCGTCAAGCTGGCCGGCGACCTGAAGGCGAAGGTCGGCGATACCGTCCTCATCGACCGCAAGTCGGGCCACGCCTTCGAGGTCATCCCGAAGGCGGAGGTGGAGAACCTGGTGCTGGAGGAGATCCCCGACGTCGAATACTCCGACATCGGCGGCCTGAAGCGCCAGATCGCGCAGATCCACGACGCGGTGGAGATGCCCTTCCTGCACCCGGAGCTGTTCACGCGCTACCGGCTGCGGCCGCCGAAGGGCGTGCTGCTGTACGGCCCGCCCGGCAACGGCAAGACGCTGATCGCCAAGGCGGTGGCCAACTCGCTGGCCCGGAAGATCGCCCTGAACAAGGGCCATTCGGAGGAGGAGGCGCGCCGCGCGCAGTCCTACTTCCTCAACGTCAAGGGCCCTGAGTTGCTGAACAAATTCGTCGGCGAGACGGAGCGGCAGATCCGCCTGATCTTCGACCGCGCCCGCGACATCGCCGAAGCCGGCCGGCCGGTGATCGTCTTCTTCGACGAGATGGACTCGATCTTCCGCACCCGCGGTTCGGGCGTGAGCTCCGACATGGAGAACACGGTCGTGCCGCAGCTGCTGGCGGAGCTCGACGGCGTGGAGGGTCTGGAAAACGTCATCGTCATCGGCGCGTCGAACCGCGAGGAGATGATCGACCCGGCGATCCTGCGCCCCGGCCGCCTGGACGTCAAGATCCGCATCGAGCGCCCCGACGAGGAGGCTGCGAAGGACATCTTCTCCAAGTACCTCACCGCCGACCTGCCCTACGCGGCCGACGAGATCGAGCGGCACGGGGGAGTCGACCGGTTGGTCGCGGCGCTGACCGATTCCGTGGTCGAGCGCATGTACCGCACCAGCCCGGACAACGAATACGTGCGCATCCGCTACGCCGACGGGTCGAGCGAGATGCTGTACTTCCGCGACTTCAATTCGGGCGCGATGATCGCCAACATCGTCGACCGCGCGAAGAAGCACGCGATCAAGGACGTCATCTCGGGTGGCGCCGAGGGCATCACCGAGGCGCATCTGCTGCGCGCGGTGGGCGAGGAGTTCGCCGAGAACGAGGACCTGCCCAACACGTCCAACCCGGACGAGTGGGCGCGGATCTCGGGCCGGCCGACGGGCCGCGTCGTCGACGTGCAGGTCATCCAGCACCAGCACGTCCACGAGGACGCGGAGTTCGGGGTGCTGGGCGGTTCCGCCGCATCCGGGCCGCTTGACGACGGCCACCGCACGGGCTCGATGGAGGGGTGACGGCAGATGGCGCGGGTACTGGGCACCGAAATCGAATACGGGATCACGTCACCGGGCAAACCGGAGCTGAGCCCCATCCTCACGTCGACGAAGGCCGTGCTGGCCTACGCCGACGAGCACTCCGGAGGACTCGACCGGCGCACGCGCTGGGATTACGAGCCCGAGTCGCCGCTACGCGATTCCCGCGGCTTCGACCTGCGCCGATACCGCATGGCGCCGGTCGTCGACCCGAATGCGCTGGGCGCGGCGAATTTGATCCTGGTCAACGGGGCGCGGTTCTACGTCGACCATGCGCACCCGGAGTACTCGGCGCCGGAGACGACCTCGGCGTACGACGCGCTGGTGGCGGATCTGGCCGGCGACCGGATCATGCTCGAGGCGGCGCGGCTGGCCGGGCGCCGCACGATCGGCTCCGGGTCCAGCCGCTCCGACGAGGACACCGAGCCCGTCGAGCTGAAGATCTACCGCAACAACGTCGACGGCAAGGGCGCCAGCTACGGCGCGCACGAGAACTACCAGTTCCGTCGCGACACCGACTTCGACGCGATCATCGCCGGCCTGACGCCGTTCTTCGTCACCCGCCAGGTATTCACCGGTTCCGGGCGCGTCGGGCTGGGGCAGCAGGGCCAGGAGCCCGGGTTCCAGATTTCGCAGCGCGCCGATTACATCGAGACCGAGGTGTCGCTGGAGACGACTTTGAACCGGGGCATCATCAACACGCGCGATGAGCCGCACGCCGACGCCGACGAGTGGCGCCGCCTGCACGTGATCATCGGAGACGCCAACCTGTCGCAGACCGCGACGCTGCTGAAGCTGGGCACGACGTCGCTGGTGCTCGACGCGATCGAGGACGGCGTGGACTTCTCGGACCTGAAGCTGCGCAACCCCGTCGACGACGTCCGGCGCGTCTCGCGCGATCTGGCGTGCACCGAGAAGCTCCAGCTCGACGACCACGTCACGCATCTGACGGCCATCGAGATCCAGCGCCGGTACCTCGAGCGCGTCGCGCCCTACGCGCGGGCATCGGATGAGGCCACCGGCGCGACGAGCGTGAAGTCCGCCGCCCACATCATCCAGCTGTGGGGCGAGGTCCTCGACCTGCTCGAGTCCGACCCGGCGTCCACCGCGCACCTGCTGGACTGGACGGCGAAACTCACTCTCATGGAGGGGCTGCGTCGGCGGGCCGGCATCGGCTGGGACCACCCGAAGCTGGCGCTCATCGACATCCAGTACTCCGACATCGACCCCGCGCGCGGCCTGTACCACGCGCTGGTGCGCCGTGGCGCAATGGAGACCATCGCCGACGAGGCCGAGGTCGAGCGCGCGGTGACCCACGCACCCGAATCCACCCGCGCGTACCTGCGCGGCGGGCTGCTGCGCCGCTTCGCCGACGACGTCGCGGCGGCGAGCTGGGACAGCGCCATCGTCGACGTGGGCGACGAGATGGTCAAACTCTCGCTGTCGGATGTGTCCGGGCTGGGCGCGGGCACCGTCGGCAAGCTCCTGGAGGAGGCGCCCGACATCGCGAGCCTGGTTGCCGGGCTGCGCGAGCGCGGCCTGGCAGGATTGTCGTAGAGAAGCTTCGCCGCGGCGAAGGACCGAACGCTGCGGCGACGAACCACGCAGCGGTTCAAGAACCACACAACGATTCAACCGAAGTACTAGCGGCGGCAACGCCGATCAAGGGGAGAAGAACATGGCGGACATCAAGGGCGGCCAGATCCAGGGCGGCGGCGGTTCCGGCGGGGACGACGACGCCATCGACGAGGTCGCCGGCGGCGGCCAGGCGCAGGCCCACATCGAGTCGACCGACGACCTGCTCGACGAGATCGACGGCCTGCTGGAGAGCAACGCCGAAGAGTTCGTGCGCTCCTACGTGCAGAAGGGCGGCGAGTAGGCGGTGACGGAATCGGGCCTCGCCGGGCGGGCGCTGACGCGGCGGATCGCCGGACTCGAAACCGAGTACGGCATCACCTGCACCCTCGACGGCGAGCGCAGGCTCGGCCCCGACGAGATCGCCCGGTTCATGTTCCGCCCGGTCATCGAGGAATTCGGGGCGACGAACATCTTCACCGGCAACGCCGGGCGCCTGTACCTGGACGTCGGCAGCCACCCGGAGTTCGCCACCGCCGAGTGCGACTCCGTGTCGCAGCTGGTCGCGCATGACCGGGCGGGCGAGAGGCTTCTCGACGACCTGGCGGCGAAGGCCGAGGCGGGGCTCGTCGGCGAAGACATCGGCGGCAAGGTCTTCCTGTTCAAGAACAACGTCGACTCCGCCGGCAATTCCTACGGCTGCCACGAGAACTACCTGGTCGGACGCTCGATGGGCCTGAAGGCGCTGTCGAAGCTGCTGCTGCCGTTCCTGGTGACCCGCCAGCTGCTGTGCGGCGCGGGCAAGATCGCGCGGCCCTATCCCGGCAGCCCCTACGAGGACGAACCGGAGCAGTACTGCTTCTCGCAGCGCGCCGACCACGTGTGGGACGGCGTGTCCAGCGCGACGACGCGGTCGCGGCCGATCATCAACACCCGCGACGAGCCGCACGCCGACTCCACCCGGTTCCGCCGCCTGCACGTCATCGTCGGCGACTCGAACATGTCGGAGACGACCACGGCGCTGAAGCTCGGTTCGACCCAGCTGGTGCTGGAGATGATCGAGGCCGGCGTGGACCTTCCCGACTTCGAGGTGGCCAACGAGATCAAGGCCATCCGCCTGGTCAGCCGCGACATGACGGGCACCGCTCCGATCCCGTTGCGCACCGGGGCGTCGAAGGAGGAGGCGTCGGCGCTGGAGATCCAGCGCGCGTACCTCGCCGCGGCGACGTCGTGGCTCGACCGCCGCGACGATTCCGGCGGCGGCACCCCCAACGAGGAGCTCGCCCGCCTGGTCGAGCTGTGGGGCCGGGTGCTCGACGCCGTCGAATCCGGCGACTGGTCCACCATCGACCGCGACATCGACTGGGCCATCAAGTGGTCGCTGCTGCGGCGCTTCATGGACCGCGGCCTGGACATCGCCGACCCGAAACTCGCGCAGATCGACCTCGCGTACCACGACATCCGCCCGGGCCGCGGCATCTTCCGTGCGCTGGAGGCCCGGGGCGCGGTGTCGCGTTGGGTGACCGACGAAGAGATCGCGGAGGCCATGTCGGCCCCGCCCGCCACGACGCGCGCCATCCTGCGCGGCAGGTTCCTCGCCGCCGCCCGCGCGGTCGGCGCCGCCACGGTGGTGGATTGGACGCACCTGAAGATCTCCGGCGACGAACCCCGCATGGTCGTCGTCGACGACCCCTTCGCCACCTCTGATCCGGAGGTCGACGCCCTGGTGGAGCACCTGGAGTCCCTCCGTTCCGGAGGCACCGCCGAAACCGGCGACGGCGACGGAGGCGGCCACGGCTCCGCCGACACGGACGACGGCGACGGAGGCGGCCGATGAGCGCCCGCTACTCGGCGACCCGCATCCGCCTGATCAGCCTGCTCACCGCACTCGCCGACGAGCCCGGCGGGCTGCGCAAGGATTGGATCCTGCGCAACGTCCGCGGATACGACTCCGTGGCGGAAGGCTCCGCGGACCGGTACCTGCGCGACGATCTCCCGGCGCTGGCCGTCGCCGGCATCACGGTGACGTGGGACGACAACGACGTCCTGCGCCTGGACCGCCAGGCGTGGCGCGACGGCGACCCCGGGTTCACCGAGGAAGAGGCCGAGGTCCTGGCGATGGCGTCGCAGGTGGCCTTCAGCGATGACTCGCTGGGCGATCTGACCCGGGACGCCTGGGCGAAGCTGGCGCCGGTCGCGCAGCGCGCCGATCTGGCGGGCGGGCGCGGCACGGTCATCCTCGGCGACCGCATCACGCTCGATCGCGATCAGTTCGCCGACCTCAACCGCGCGATGCAGCCGCCGCGCAAGCGCATCGACTTCTTCTACGCGCCGCAGGTTTTCGGCGAGGAGGTCCAGCGCTCCATCGAGCCGTGGCAGATGGTCAACCTCCGGGGCCGGCTGTACGTGGTCGGCCACGACGTCGACCGCGAGGCGGTCCGCGTGTTCCGCATGGCGCGGATGACCGACGTCACGGTCACCGACGTCGATGCGGCGCAGCCTTTCCCCGACGGCGACGTGCAGGCCATCGCGGAGCGGGCGTTGAATCGGGGTTCCGCGCCGCTGCGGGCCGTCGTGAAGCTTGCCGACGGCGCGGTGCCCGAGTCGTGCGCCGACGTCCTCGCGGGCGCCCGCGAGCTCGGCGACGGGCGCTACGAGATCGGACCGATGACCACCGCGGAATTGACGGACATCGGGATGGAGCACGCCGGGGACCTCGTCGTGGAGGAACCCGCGGAGGTGCGCGAGCGGATCGTGGCGACGCTGCGCGAGATCGTCGCCGCCGAGGGCGCTGCGCCGGGATCGGCGGGCGCCGCCACGGAAGGGGAGGATCGCTGATGGCCACCGGCGGAAAGAAGACCGGGAAGCGGACGGCGA
Organism: Corynebacterium halotolerans; assembly: GCF_001056295.1. Classification (GTDB taxonomy): domain Bacteria; phylum Actinomycetota; class Actinomycetes; order Mycobacteriales; family Mycobacteriaceae; genus Corynebacterium; species Corynebacterium hansenii. The sequence continues at coordinate 65,113 of NZ_JVMD01000024.1, read as the reverse complement.
AAGACGCCCCGAAAGTGCCCGAACTGTCGTGGGCGCGGACGCTGGCGCTCGTGCCCTACTTCGCGGAGCCCCGGCAACTCACCGAGGCGTCCGCCGACCTGGGCATCGGCTACGGGCAGATCAACGAGGGACTGAACTTCCTGGCCCAGCTGGAAATGCCCGGCGTACCGGGCAAGGCGGCGTTCGCGGTCAAGCGCGAGGGCATCACCGCGCAGGTCATTCCCGCGGTGGACCTGCTGGCCGACCCCCTGCATCTGACGCAGGAAGAGACGTCGGCGATGCTGCTGTCGCTGGAAACGCTCGAGTCGTCGCCGATGCAGCGCGACGCCGGCGTCGTCCGCTCGGCGGCGGCGAAACTCCGCGGCAGCGCGGCGGGGAGGCCCGCCGTCGCGGACACGACCCCGCATGCGGCCGCCGACGTCGCGCACGCCGACATCCTCGCCACCGTCCGCGGCGCCATCGCGGACGGCCGGGTGCTCGAAATCGACTACCGCAGCGCATCCGGCGAACGCAGCGTCCGGCGCGTGGACCCGGTCTCCCTGGTCATGGTCGAGGATGACCCGTATCTGCGGGCCGTCGACCGCCGCGCCGACGCCTCCGATGGCGCGGCCGGGGACGGGGAGGCGGGCACCGTCGTCAAGTCCTTCCGCATCGACCGCATGCTCGGCGCCGCCGACACGGGGGAGCGGGCCAATCGGCACCAGGCCCCCGAGTACGCGCCCGACGACCCCCACGAGTTCCTCCGCGACGAAGGATCGTGGGCGCTGGTCGACATCGCCGACGACGCGACGTGGATCGCCGACTATGACCCGGTCGCGTGGGTGCACGACCAGGGCGACGACGGCTTCGTCGACGGCGGTCCGCATCCCGCGTGGATCCCCGCCGCCAACGCCGACCGGACGATCGGCTTCCTGCTCCGCCGCTGGCCGGGCGCGAAGGCCGTCGAACCGGTATCGTTGCCAAAGGCCGTGGCGCAACGGGCGCGCAGGGGACTGCGGGCGTATGGTGAAACCCCGAACAACGGGTGACCCGGACCGGCGCCACCGATCCATCACCCCGTCCACAGCACACGAACACTCAGTCCCGAAAGGTGAAGCGGATGCCGAATCTCGGCCCCACCGAGCTCATCATCATCGCCGTCGTCCTCATCCTGCTCTTCGGCGCGAAGAAGCTGCCCGACGCCGCCCGGTCCCTGGGCCGGTCCATGCGCATCTTCAAGTCCGAGGTCAAGGAAATGAAGAACGACGACGAGCAGCCGGAGGTTCCGGAGCAGCAGGCCATCCAGCAGGCCCCGCAGGCCCAGCCGCAGCACCCCTTCGTGCAGCAGCCGCCGCAGCAGTCTCCGCAGGCCCAGCCGCAGCAGTACCAGCAGCAGCCGCCGCAGGCTCAGCCGCAGGACCACCAGCAGTACCCGCCGCAGCAGCCGGGCACCGGCGAGCAGCGCTGACCGAGCCGTGACCGTGTCCACGCAACGCCCCCGGGCCCGCAAGAGGAAGAAGCGGGATCCCGAGGGCGTCATGTCGATCGTCGAGCACATCCAGGAGCTGCGCTCCCGGCTGCTCAAGGCCATCGTCGGCATCTTCTTCGGCACCATCATCGGCTTCATCTGGTACCAGTACTCGTTCACCCTGGGCCCGTGGAAGCTGCCCTTCGGCGATGCGACCTTCGGCCCCGCGCGTTTCATGTCGCTGGGCGAGCTGCTGAAGGAGCCCTACTGCCAGCTGCCGCCGGAACAGCGGTTCGGCGGCGCGGGCAGCGAGGAATGCCGCCTGCTGGCGACGAGCCCCTTCGAGATGTTCCTGCTGCGCCTGAAGGTCGGCGCAATCGCCGGCCTGGTGATCTCCGCGCCGTTCTGGCTGTACCAGATCTGGGCGTACATCACGCCGGGCCTGGTTCGGAAGGAGCGCCGCAACACCCTCATCGCCGTCACGGCCGCGGCGCTGCTGTTCATCGCCGGCGCCGTGCTCGCGTACTTCGTCGTCCACTTCGGCCTCCAATTCCTGCTCATGGTCGGCGACAACGCACAGATCGCGGCATTGACCGGTGGGCAGTACTTCAACTTCATCCTCGGATTGATCGTCATCTTCGGCGTCAGCTTCGAGCTGCCGCTTTTCATCGTCATGCTCAACATCGTCGGCGTGCTGCGGTACGAGACGATGAAGGAGAAGCGGCGCCTGATCATCCTGATGCTGTTCATCTTCGCCGCGTTCATGACGCCGGGCCAGGAGCCCTACTCGATGGTCGCCATGGCGGTGTCCCTGTGCCTGCTGATGGAGATCGCCATTCAGTTCGCCAGGATCAACGACCGCCGCCGCGAAAGGGAGCGCCCGGAGTGGATGGACCTCGACGACGACCAGTCGTCGGGCCCGATCACCGCATCCGGCGGCATCGGCGAGTCCGGCGGAATCGCGGCACCGACACCGGTGTCCGCTTCCGGCGCCGTCGGCGGGACGTCGCCCATCGACGGGGTTGCCCCGATCGGCGGGTCGGGCCCCGTCGCCGGCACCGCCCCGGTGAATGCGTCGCCGACCCCGCGGACCCGGCCGACGCGCAACTCGCGCCCGGCACCGCCGGCGCCACCGCAGCCGGACGCCACGCCGGATCTGTCCACGCGTTCGTCGACGGATTTCGACGACGTGCTCTGACGCCGATCACCGCGGGTTCCCCCAGCAAGCAGCCCTTTTCCGATGACGCGGCGGCCCCTCCGGCCGCCGCGTTTCGGCTCCTCGGCCACGGCGCGTCCCCAATAGGCGATGCTTTAATGGTGGCGTGAGATTGCCATTCATCGCGGATGCGCTCGGAGCATCCTTCGCAGTGACCGCCATCGCGGTCTTCATCGTCACCGCCGCCATCCTGCTGGGCATCTACGCGTTCATCAGGAAGCGCCGCGGACTCAAATGGGGCAAGGCGGTTCCCGCCCTGCTCATCGTCATCGCGCTCATCGTCGGCGTCGTCGCCGGGGCGCTCAAGGGGATGCAGCAGCCGGGCGGGCTCAACCGGCAGGTGGGCAAGGTGATCACGCTGGACGAGAACACCAACAAGTTCCCCCGCCAGATCGAAGTCGACATGGCCGCGTTCGACGCCCTCATCGACCGGGTGGGCGAGGATCGCCTCCGCGAAATGAAGGACCGCTTCACGGGCGCCGACATGACCGCGCGCCACAAGATGCGCGTGGAGCACGGGTACACGTCCTCCGACATGCTCGCGTACTACGTGTGGCAGATGAAGGGCCAGGGCGGCGGCAGCACGGCCAAGGACGCCAAGGGCAACGCCTACTACCGGGCCGTCATGGAACTCGACCCCCGTGCCATCGAAGCCGCCGAGAAGGCGGGCGAGGCCGACCCGGACAACCCGATGCACGGCGCGATCGTCCTGGTGAAGGGCAACATCGCCGTCGACGGGTTGGTCAACGATTCCGGCAGCTGGGCGCTCGCCGACTCGAAGGCGACGGCGGACTCCGACGTCGTCAAGCATCTCCGCGAAGGCGGCGCGATCATCGCCGGCCGCACGAACCAGTCGGAATTCGCGAACTTCCTGACCACCCGCGGACCCAACGGCTTCTCCGGCAGGGGCGGTCAGACGCTGAGCCCCCAGGGGCCGCTCACCGTCGACCCGCTCGGCTCGTCGACGGGGTCGGCGACCGCCGTCGCGCTGGACTACGCCGACGTGACCATCGGCACCGAGACCTCCGGTTCCGTGCTCGCGCCCGCCGGTGCGGCCGGCGTGGTCGGCCTCAAGGCCGCCCACGAGGGCTGCTCCATTTCCGGCATCGTCCCCATCGACGATCGCATCGACTCGGTCGGGTTCCTCGGCCGCAGCCTCCGCGACGTCCAACTCGCCCACGATGCGACGTGCTGGAAGGGCAAGGCCTCCGGCGAGGCCGCGGCGGAGAAGCCGGGCGACGAAGAATCCGCGACCGCGGACCGGGACAAGACCGCGAAGGACGGCGCCAAGCCGAAGAAGATCATGGTGCTCGGCGAGGTCCCGCAGTCGCTGAAGGACCTGGCGAAGAAGGGCGGCCTCGAAGTCGTCGAGGCGCCCCAGAAGGTCAAGGACCTCGCCGGCGAGCTCGACAAGGCCAACGCCGAGGACATCCTCCTGGGCGGGTTCGGCCCCTCGCTGGAGAAGCATCTGCGCGGTTCCACGGGAGCCGCGAAGACGGTGGGCGACGTCGCCAAGTACTTCGACGACAACCCCGACACCGCCCCCTACGGGTTCGACACGCTGCGCAACTCCGCGGACTTCGACGCCGACGAACGCGCCAAGGGCGCCAAGGAGCTGGAGAAGGTGAAGAAGCTCGTCGCCGACGTCGACACCGAACTGCGCGCCGCCGGCGTCGACGCGCTGGTGACCCAGTCGACCGACCTGGCGACGTTCTCGCTGGCCGGCGTGCCGCGCATCTCCGTGCCGCTGGAAAAGAAGCCCGCCGGCGAGATGCTCGGCGAAGAGTCGCCCGAGGTCGCCTTCCAGGTCACCGCCGCCCGGCAGGACGCGCTGCCGCAGGTGATGGCCATCGCCGAGGCCCTCAAGCCCGACGCCCGCTGACACCGCTGCCCGGGCACCGGATCCCACGCCGGTGCCCGGGCACGTTCTGTGACACTCTGGGATGCATGACCCTTCTGGACGACTTCATCGCCGACCTGGGCTTCGCCCCCGATGATTTCCAGCTCCGCGCCTGCCGCGCCATCGAGGCCGGGCGCGGAGTTCTCGTGTGCGCCCCCACCGGCGCCGGCAAAACCGTCGTCGGCGAATTCGCCATCCGCGCTGCCTTCGCCGACGGCGGAAAGTGCTTCTACACCACGCCGATCAAGGCGCTGAGCAACCAGAAGTACCACGACCTCGTCGACGTCTACGGCGAGGAGAAGGTCGGCCTGCTCACCGGCGACGTCTCGCGCAACGGCGACGCCGACGTCGTCGTCATGACCACCGAAGTGCTGCGCAACATGCTCTACGCGCAGTCGCCGACGCTGAGCCGCCTGAGCCACGTGGTCATGGACGAGATCCACTACCTCGCCGACCGCGAGCGCGGGCCGGTGTGGGAGGAGGTCATCCTCAACCTCGACGAGTCGGTGAAGCTGGTCGGGCTGTCGGCGACGGTGTCCAACTCCGAGGAATTCGGCGACTGGCTGTCCACCGTCCGCGGCCACACCGAGGTCGTGGTCACCGATCACCGCCCGGTGCCGCTGAGCCAGCACATGCTCGTCGGCCAACGCCTGTACCCGCTGTTCGAGGCCGGCGGGACCGAAGTCAACCGCGATCTGCTCCAGGCCGCCGCGCGCGCCGAATCCGGCTACAACGGCGGCGGGGGAGTCCACGGCGGACACGGAGGGCACGGCGGCCGCGGCTTCAAGGGCGGGGGCCAGGGCGGCCCCGGCCGATCCGGTGGCCGCGGGCGCCGCGGTTCCGACGACTCCGGCGGCGGCGACTACCTCGGGGGCGGCAAGTTCGCCCGCCACCAGTGGAAGCAGCGGGAGGAAACGCAGAAGTGGCGGCCCCCGCGGCGGGGCGACGTCGTCAAGCTGCTCGGTTCGCGCTCGATGCTGCCCGCGATCGTCTTCATCTTCTCCCGCGCCGGCTGCGAGGGCGCGCTGCAGCAGCTCGGGGCCTCGCGGATGGAGCTCACCGACATGGGCGAGCAGGAGGAGATCGCCGCGATCATCGACGCCGGCGTCGCCGACATCCCGCCCGAGGATCTCGAGGTGCTCGGCTTCCGGCGCTGGCGGCGCACGGTGGTCCGCGGATTCGCCGCGCACCATGCCGGGATGCTGCCGGCGTTCCGGCACATCGTGGAAAAGCTGTTCAACCGCGGCCTGGTCAAGGTCGTGTTCGCCACGGAGACTCTGGCGCTGGGCATCAACATGCCCGCGCGCACCGTGGTGCTGGAGAAGCTGGTCAAGTTCAACGGCGAGGCGCACGTCGACCTGACGCCCGGCCAGTACACGCAGATGACGGGCCGCGCGGGCCGCCGCGGCATCGACACCCAGGGCAACGCGGTGGTGCAGTGGGCGCCGGCGATGGACCCCAAGTGGGTCGCCGGCCTGGCGTCGACGCGCACGTACCCGCTGGTGTCCACGTTCACGCCCGGCTACAACATGTCCATCAACCTGCTGCGCACCCTCGGCCACGCCGAAGCGCGGAAGATGATGGAGAAGTCCTTCGCCCAGTTCCAGGCCGACGGGGACGTCGTCGGCGACGTCGCCGAGTTGGAGCGCGCCCGGGCGCGCGTCGAGCAGCTGAAGGCCGAGATGGGCACCGCCGGCGCCGACGTCGAGGGCCTGCTGGCCTACCTGGAGCTGCGGTCGACCATTTCCGCGGAGGAGAAGGCCGCCAAGCGCCGCAACATCGAGGACCGCCACACCGAGACCGTCACCGTGCTGCGGCGCCTGCGGCGCGGCGAGGTCATCGCCATCCCGATGGGCAAGAAGGCCCAGCTGGCGGTGGTGGTGCGCGAGGACAATTCGCCCCACAATCCCCGCCCGACCGTCGTCGGCGTCGGCGGTTTCACCGGCCGCATCGAGCCCGACGCGTTCCCCAGCGCCCCCGAGGTGCTCGGCCGCGTGAAGGTCCCCGGCGACGCCGCCCGCCATCCCAAGCGCGCGGTGAGCATCATCCGGTCGGAGATCGACCGCCGCAACATCCGCGGCCCCAAGCGCCTGCGCCGCCGCACGGCGGTCACGTCGCCGGAGCTCAAGCGACTGCGCCGCGAGCTGCGCGACCACCCCCTGCACGGCGATCCCGCGGTGGAGTCGGTGGCCCGCGACGCGGATGCTTTGCGACGGGCCCAGAACACCGTGAAGACCCTGGAGCGGCGCGTCTCGGCGGCCTCGGACACGCTGGCGCGCACCTTCGATCGCGTGCTGGACCTGCTCGGCGAGATGGACTACGTCGAGTGGCCCGATGGCGCGGCCGATGGTGACGCCGATCGCGGCGAGCCCTACGTTTCCGAGGAGGGCGAGCGCCTGGCGCGGATCCACAACGCCTCCGACCTGCTTGCCGCCCAATGCCTGCGCCGGGGGATCTGGGATGACCTGGATCCGGCCGAGCTCGCGGGCGCAGTGTCGACGCTGGTGTTCGAGAACCGCCGGGCCACCCAGGGCTCCGACGAAGTGCCCACCGAGCCGCTGGCCACCGCGATCTCCGACACGTACCGCATCTGGCAGGAACTCGCGTCCGACGAGCAGCGCCATCGCCTGCCCATGACCCGCATGCCGGACCTCGCATTCGCCACCGCCGTCCACCAGTGGACCGCCGGCGCGCCGCTGGGGTATTGCCTGGCGGCGGCGAAGGATGCCGGCGCCGAGCTCACGCCGGGCGATTTCGTCCGCTGGTGCCGGCAGGTGGTCGATCTGCTGTCGCAGGTCCGGCAAACGGGGTACTCCACCAGGATCCGCGACAATGCCACGCAGGCGGTGCAGGCGATTCGCCGCGGCGTCGTGGCCCTGGGGCATTAGAGGCACCCCGCGCCCGCGCAGCCGTTTCGCTGCGCCCGCGGGTGCGCCCGCCTAACCTGGTTTCATGGACGATACTTCCCGCGATCGCGGCCAGGACCCCGCCCTCGACCGCCCCGCCAGCCCGCCGTTGCCCGCCGGCCGCCCCGGCCCGGGAAGCCGCAGGCAGTTGGGCCTGCTCAACGGCGCGATCGAAGCCATCGGCGCCCGCGCCACGGGCCGCCGCCGCCTGGGCGTGTTCGCAACCATCGGCCGCGCGAAACGCCTGTTCCGCGGATGGCTCATCTACTCGGCGATGATGATGCCCTTCGGCGAACTGTCGCGGACGGACACCGAGCTGGTCATCCTTCGCGTCGCCCACGGCCGCGGCGCGGACTACGAGCGGGACCATCACAGGGTCATCGGCAAGAGGGCGGGCTTGACCGACGCGGAAATCGCCGCCGTCGACCGCCGCGACCACGGTTTCACCGGACGCCGCGGGGCGATGCTCGCGGTTGCGGATCAGCTCGTCGCAAAGCGGGACGTCGACGACGCCACCTGGGCGGAGCTGGCCCGCCACCTGACCGACCGGGAATGCGTGGCGCTGGTGCAGCTGGTCACGCATTACGACGGCCTGGCCACCGCCCTCCACGTCCTGGGCACGCCGCCCGACGAGAAGCGGTAGCGCGCCTACTTCGCGCGGTCGTCCGCGGCGCCGTCGGCGGCCCAGCGCAGGCCGCGGTTGAGCAGCTTCATCGCGCCGCGGTAGGCCCACGGCATGTTCACCTGCGCCCACCGGCCGACCGGAACGTCGGGGGAGGTGGGGATGAGGTACGTGCCGGCGTCGACCTCGTAGCGGATGATCGCCGCGGCCTTCGCCGGCGAGATGGCGTGGTTGCGGAACAGTTTGGTCGCCTTGGCCACGCGCGGGGCGTCGCGGTCGATGCCGTCGATGTCGATGGTGCGCACCAGCGGCGTGTCCACGGCACCGGGCACCACGGCGTGGACGGAGATCCCCTTGGGCGCGAGGTCGAAGCGCAGCACCTCGCACAGCCCGAGCACCCCGGCCTTCGACGCGGAATACGCGCCGTGCCACGGCAGCCCGAGGATCCCGGCGGCCGACGACACGCACACCAGCCGCCCGCGCCCGGCGTCGGCCATCGACGGGGTGAACGCCTCGACGATGTGGATGGTGCCCATCAGGTTGATGTCGATGACGCCGCGCCATTTCGCGTGCGGCAGCGTCGTCGGGTCGCCCCACACGGAGATCCCGGCGGCGTTGTACACGTCCCGCGGGGCGCCGTGCTTTGCGACGACGCCGTCCGCCCATCCCTCCACCGCATCGAAGTCGGCGATGTCCAGTTCGGCGGAATCGACGACGGGGTGGTTGCCCGGTCCGGCCGCCCGGCGCGCCGCTTCGGCGGTGTCCGCCAGCCCGGCGGCGTTGCGGTCGGCCATGGCCACGCGCCAGCCGTCGCCGGCCAGCGAGATGGCCAGGCCGCGGCCGATGCCGGATGCGGCGCCGGTGACCACCGCCAGCGGGCGCGGGTCCACGGGGCGTGCGTCAGTCGCGTCGTCGTTCACTGTCGGACCTCCAGGGCCAGGCGCACGGCGCCGGCGAGTTCGTCGATGGCCCGGCGCGAGGCGCGCCACAGGCCGGGGGAGTTGAGGAAGGGGTGGACCAGGCCGCGGTGCATTTTCACGGTCACGGGCACGCCGGCGTCGGCGAGGCGGGCGGCGTAGGCCTCGCCCTCGTCGCGCAGCGGGTCGAACCCGGCCAGCGCGACGAACGCGGGGGCGAGCCCGGAGAGGTCTTCGGCGTACAGCGGCGACACCCTCGGATCCACGGCGAGCTCCGGCGAGGCCGAATCCCGCGTGCCGTCGCCGATGTAGAGGTCGGCGAACCCGGCCATGTCGGCGGAGGCGAGGAAATACCCCGTCTCGAACTCGCGGCCGCTTCCGGTCCAGGCGTCGCGGCCGCCGATCCACGCGGCGACGTCGGTCACCGGCACGATCAGGCCCTGCAGCGCCGGCTGCGGCAGCCCGAGGCGCTTGGCCTCCAGGCACACGGCGGCGGCGAGGTTCGCGCCGGCGGAGTCGCCCATGACCGCCACGCGGCGGTGCGGCCCCGGACCGTCGCCCACCAGCGCGGCGTACACGGCCATGGCGTCGTCGAGCCCCGCCGGGAAGGGGTGCTCCGGCGCCAGCCGGTAATCCACGGAGACCACGTCGACGCCGGCGGCCTCGGCCAGGCGCAGGCACGGGGCGTCGTGCGAATCCAGGGATCCCAGCGCCCAGCCGCCCCCATGGAGATACATGACGACGGGCGCGGTGGCGTCGGCAAGCGGAAAACCGAAGTACCTGCGCACGCCGACGCCGGCGATGGTTTCCTCGCGGGTGCGGATCTTCGGCCGCGGCCCGGCCGCGAGGTACGCCTCGCGGTCCAGTCCCTTGCGCGCCCTGGCGGCCGGAACCTCCCGGATGCCCTTCGCCGGCCCGAGGCGCTCGAGCATGGCCAGCGACATCGCCACGTCCGCGTCCAGCAGATACCCCCGCCCATTGCGCGGCGGCCGGGCGACCAGACGCAGCACCGGCGCCGGCAGCGCCATGATGCCGCGCCCTGCCCTCGCGATGATCCTGGTCAACGGGTCGGGGCGGTGGTTCATGCCATCAAAATACCGTCGCCCGGGGTTATCGTGGGCGATATGACCGAATCACTCTTCCCATCGGACGTCTATTCCCGCCGCCTGGCCCGCGCCTCCGAACTCGCCGCCGACCGCGGCATCGGGGGCCTGGTTTTCGGCACGGGGCCCGACCTGGAGTACCTCATCGGGTCGAAGGTCAGCTCGCATGAACGGCTGACGGCGCTGGCGGTGCCCGCCGCGAAGCCCGGGGAAGGGGAGGCGGCCCGGCCGGTGCTGGTCCTGCCCGCCGTCGAACGCGGCGATCTGCCGGCGTCGGCGGTGCCGGATCTCGACGTCGACGTGGTGCTGTGGGCCGACGGCGAGAATCCGCACCGGCTCGTCGCCGAGGCGCTGGGCATGGCGGCCGGTTCCGGCGGGGCGCCCGGGGTGCTGGGCGTCGGCGCGTCGCTGACCGCCGACCACCTGCTGCCGTTGCTGGAGCTCACCGGCGCGAAGGCGGTGCTGGCGGGGGAGACGCTGCGCGAGCTGTTCATGCGCAAGGACGACGCCGAGGTCGCCGAGCTGCGCGACGCCGCCGCCGCCATCGACCGCGTCCACGCCCGCGTGCCGGGCATGCTGCGCCCCGGCCGCACCGAGGCCGAGGTCGCCGACGAGCTTTCCGCCGCGATCCTGGAGGAGGGCCACTCGGCGGTCGACTTCGTCATCGTCGGTTCGGGCCCCAACGGCGCGAATCCCCACCACGCGTTTTCGGACAAGAAGCTTGACGACGGTGACGTCGTGGTCGTCGACATCGGCGGCACGTGGGGCGTGGGGTACCACTCGGATTGCACCCGCACCTACGTCATCGGCGAGGCGCCGCAACGCGCCGCCGAGGCCTGGGAAGTTCTCCGCGCCGCCCAGGAAGCCGCGGTCGCCGCGGTGCGCCCGGGCGTGACCGCCGCGTCGATCGACGCCACCGCCCGCGGGGCCATCGCGGCCGCCGGGCACGGGGACGCCTTCATCCACCGCACCGGCCACGGCATCGGGCTGAGCCTGCACGAGGAGCCCTTCATCATGGAGGGCAACGACCTGGTGCTCGAACCGGGCATGGCGTTTTCCGTCGAGCCCGGCCTGTACTTCGAGGGAGACTTCGGCATGCGGCTGGAGGACATCGTCGTGGTCACCGAAGACGGCTGCGAGCCGTTGAACCGGGGTCCGCACGAGCTGGTCGTGGCGGGGGAATCGGTCACGCGAGAGACGGGGGAGAAGTAGATGGGGCACGTGCTCGTCCTGGGCGGCACCAGCGAAATCGGCGGCGAGGTCGCCGCGCGCCTGGCCAACCACAACACCGTGACGCTGGCCGCGCGGCGGGTCGAGGCGCTCGACGACATCGCCAAGCGCCTCACCGACTCCGGGGCCGTGGCCGTCCACCGCGTGCGCTTCGACGCCGACGACCTCGAGTCGCACGGCCGGGTCCTCGACGAGGCATGGGCGCACGGCCCGGTGGACACCGCCGTCATCGCCTTCGGCATCCTCGGCGACCAGGCCGAATGCGAAACCTCCGGGGCGGCCGCCGCGCGGGTCATCCACACCGACTTCACCGCGCACGCGGCCATCGCCACCGAGCTCGTCGCGCGCATGTCGGCGGCCGCCGCCACCGGCGAACTGCCCGTGCGCGACGGGGTGGCCGGCCGGATCCTCGCGTTTTCCTCCATCGCCGGCTCCCGCGTGCGCCGCGCGAACTACGTGTACGGCTCCGCGAAGGCCGGGCTCGACGGTTTCCTGCAGGGGATGCAGGACCGCCTCCACGGCGAACCGGTGCAGTTGACCATCGCGCGCCCCGGCTTCGTCATCGGCCGCATGACAGAAGGCATGAAGCCCGCCCCCATGTCGTCGACGCCGGCGCAGGTCGCCGAGGCGTCGGTGACCGCGCTCGATGGCCGCAAGCTCGACGTGTGGATTCCCGCCCGCCTCGGCGTCCTGGCGCACGCCACCCGGTTCGCGCCGCGGTTCATCTGGAGGAAGATGCCGCGATGACGCGCACCCGCCTCCGCGTCGTCGGCATCGGCTGCGACGGCCTCGACGGGTTGACGGCGCGCGCCCGGGCCGTGCTCGCCGACGCGCGGCGCATCATCGGCGCGCCCCGGCAGCTCGAGCTTCTCGACGTCGGGGAATCCTCCTTCAATTCCCCCGGCGGCCCCGACAAACCCGACAACCCCGACGCCACCGCCTCCTACGCCACCGCCCCGCCGATCACCGCCGAACGCGCCACGTGGCCCGAGGGCTACTGGCGGCGCTGGGGCGAGGTACTCGCCGACCTCGACCCGTCCGGCGACGTGATCCTGGCCAGCGGCGACCCCATGTTCCACGGCATCGGCACGACGCTGGTGCGCGAACTCGGCGCCGATGCCATCGAGGTGTTCCCCGCGCCGTCGTCGGCGTCGCTGGCGTGCGCCCGGCTGGGGTGGGCGCTCGACCGCACGCCGGTGGTCTCTCTGGTCACCGGTCTCGCCGGCCGCGAGGGCGCCGGCGCCGTCGTGCCCCTCGCCGACGCCGGACGGCCCTTCCTGGTCCTGTGCCGCGGCGCGGATTCGGTGGCCCACGTCGCCGACGCGCTGTCCGACCGCCCCGACTCGGTGCTCACCGCGCTGACCAACGCCGGCGGCGGCGAGGCCGGGCCATACCCCGAATCCATCGCGCGGGGGACCGCCGCGCACCCGCCGACGCCCGCCGGCGACCTGACCATCCTCGCCGTCGAACCGTCCGGCCCCTCCCGCGCCTGGCTCCCCGACGAGGCCTTCGACACCGACGGCCAGCTGACCAAGAGCCCCATCCGCGAGCTCACCGTCGCAGCCCTCGGCCCGCGCCCCGGCGCGCTGTTGTGGGACGTCGGCGGCGGCACCGGCTCCATCGCCATCGAATGGGCGCGCCACGGCGGCCGCGCCATCTGCATCGAGCGCGACGCCACCCGCGCCGAACGCATCCGGGCCAACGCCGCGAACCTGTCCGGCGGAGTCGAGGTCATCCACGGCAGTGCGCCGGAGGCCCTCGCCCCGCTTGCCGACGCCCACCGCGTCGCACCCGACGCGATCTTCATCGGCGGCGGGCTCACCGCCGAGGGCATGATCGACGCCTGCGTGGACGCGCTCGCGCCGGGCGGGCGGCTGGTGGCCAACACGGTCACGATCGAATCGGAGGCGGTCCTGTGGGACGCCCGGTCGCGCTTCGGCGGCGAGGTGCACCGGATCGGCGTGGAACGCGCCGGTAGGGTTGGATCGTTCACGGCCTGGCGGCCGGCGCTGCCGGTGGTCCAATGGGTCGTGGACGGGCCGTCGCAAAGCAATGCCGCAGGCGGGGCCCCGGCCGGACCGGCCGATGCGGAAGGAACCGCCCGCAGGGGCGCGGAAGGAGAGCAGAACCAGTGACCGTGTACTTCATCGGGGCCGGGCCGGGGGCGGCCGACTTGCTGACGCTGCGCGCCGACCGCCTGATCAGGTCCTGCCCGGTGTGCCTGTACGCCGGGTCGATCGTGCCGCCGGAGGTGCTGGCCAACTGCCCCGAGGGGGCGGAGGTGGTCAACACCGCGCGGATGCCGCTGGAGGACATCATCGCGGTGATCTCCCGGGCCCACGACGAGGGCAAGGACGTCGCCCGGCTGCAGTCCGGCGACCCGTCCGTGTGGTCGGCGCTGGCCGAGCAAGCCCGCCGCCTGACCGCCCTGGGCATCGACTACGAGATCGTGCCCGGCGTGGCGTCGTTCTCGGCCGTCGCCGCGGCGCTGGGCCACGAGCTGACGGTGCCGACGGTGGGGCAGTCGGTCATCCTCACCCGCGTCTCCGGCCGCGCGTCGGCGATGCCGGAAGGCGAGACGCTGGAGAACTTCGGCCGCACCGGCGCGACCCTGTGCATCCACCTGGCGGCGCACGACATCGACCGCGTCGTCGCGGAATTGGAGCCGAACTACGGCGCCGACTGCCCCGTGGCCGTGGTGGCCTTCGCGTCGCGGCCGGAGGAGACGATCCTGCGCGGCACCCTCGCGGACATCGCCGGCCAGGTGAAGGACGCCGGCGTGACCCGCACGGCCGTCATCGTCGTCGGCCGCGTGCTCGGCGCCGAGGGTTTCCCGGACAGCTACCTCTATTCCGACGGCCGCCCCCGCGACGCCGAGGGGAGGACCCTGACGTGCGGGCACTGATCCTCGGCGGCACCGGCGAAGCCCGGCAATTGGCCAAGCGCCTGGTCGACGCCGGGTGGCACGTGACGTCGTCGCTGGCCGGGCGCGTCGCGGAACCGAAACTGCCCGTCGGGCACGTGCGCATCGGCGGCTTCGGAGGCCCGGCGGGCCTGGCCCGGTGGCTGCTTTCCGACGCCACCGAGGTCATCGTCGACGCCACCCACCCCTTCGCCGAACGCATCAGCGCGTCGGCGGCGGAAGCGGCGCGCGCCACCGGCCTGCCCCTGGTCGCGCTGCACCGGCCCGCGTGGGAAAAGGAGCGCGGGGACCACTGGCTGGAGGTGCCCGACATGGAGGCGGCCGCCGAATTGGCCCGGACGAGGTTCGCCGCTCCGTTCCTGACCATCGGCCGGCAACAGCTGTCGCACTTCGCCGCCGACGACAAGGGCCGGTACTTGATCCGCTGCGTCGACCAGCCCACCGGTCCGCTGCCGCGCAACCGGAAGGTGCTGCTGTCGCGCGGCCCCTTCGACGTCGCAGGCGAGCGCAAGCTCATGCGGGACTACGCCGTAGACTGCCTGGTGACCAAGAACTCCGGCGGGGCGCAGACCCACGCCAAGATCGAGGCGGCCCGCGACCTGCGCAAGCCGGTGATCATGGTCCAGCGCCCGGAACTGCCCGGCAAGGACATCGCCTACGTCGCCGACACCGTCGACCGGGCCTTCGACGCGGTGACGCGCGGCCGCGTCTGAGGGGACGGAGCCGCCGGAGGGACGGAGTTACCTGAGGCAGCAGAGTCGCCTGAGGGGACGGAGTCGTCTGAGGGGACGGAGCCGCCGGAGGGAGCGGCGGCCGGAAGGCCATGGCGCAGTGTCGTCGCGCGCTACGGCCGCAGGTCGTCGGGAAGCTGCGTCAGATCGGCGATGACCTCGTGGCCCGCCAACTGCTCGGGCGCGTGGGACGTCGCCACGGCGATGACGCGGCACCCGGCGCGGGTGCCCGCCTCCAAACCGGCGGGCGCATCTTCCACGACCACGCATTGCGACGGTTCCGCGCCCAGGCGCCCGGCGGCGAGGAGATACCCCGTCGGGTCGGGTTTGCCCTGCTCGACGTCCTCCGCGGTGATCAGCACGTCGGGCACGGGCAATCCGGCGGCGTTGAGCCGGGCGCGCATGAGCTCCCGGGCGCCGGACGTCACCGCGGCCCAGCGGTCGCGGGGCAGCGACTCCAGCAGATCGGCGGCGCCGGGCAGGGCCACGACGGAGTCGAGGTCGGACATCTCCAGTTCCTCCATGCGCCGGTACGCGGGCGCGACCTGCTCCGGCGGGAGGAAGTCCGCGAGCGTGTCCTCGGTGCGCCGGCCGTGGCTCACGCGCATGATCTCATCGCCGTCGACGCCGTTTTCCGACGCCCACGTCCGCCACGCCCGTTCGACCGCCGGGGTCGAGTCGACGAGGGTGCCATCGATGTCGAAGAGCCAGTAAGTCATGGCCCGGATGGTACCCGCCGCGCCCGGGCCGACGCCCGCACCGAAGGCCCCGGCCGTCCGCCTCAGCGATCCCCGCCGAGCGCCCCGGTTCCCGCGAATCCGCCGCCGCCGTAGTGGCGGGCGGTGAACACGCGCACGCCGTCGACGGCGTCGTAGGCGCGGGTCGACGACGCGCCGACGATGAGCATGGTCCGCATGTCCACGACCTCCGGGTCGAGGTCGGCGACGGTGGTGACCGTGACCTTTTCCTCCGGCGCGCCGACCGCGCGGGCGACGACGACGGGCGTTTCGGGGTCGCGGTACTCGGCGACGAGCTCGCGCAGCGCCACGACCTGCGCGCGCCGCGTCTTCGACGCCGGGTTGTACACCGCGAAGGCCATGTCCGCGCCGAGGACGGCACGCAGGCGCTTTTCGACGATCGCCCACGGCTTGAGGCGGTCCGACAGCGAGAGCATGGCGAAGTCGTGTCCCAGCGGGGCGCCGACGCGGCTGGCGACGGCCTGGGCGGCGGTCATGCCGGGCACGATGCGCACGGGCACGTCGCGCCAGGGGTCGTCGTCGGCGGTTTCCAGCACGGCGGCGGCCATGGCGAACACCCCGGCGTCGCCGGAGCTGACCACGGCGACGCGGGCGCCGGACTTGGCGAGGTCCAGAGCCATCGCGGCGCGCTCGCCCTCGACGCGGTTGTCGGACATGTGCTTGGTCTGGCCGGGGCGGTCGGGCACGCGGGCGACGTAGGTGCTGTAGCCGACGACGTCGGTGGCCCGCTCCAGTTCGGCGGCGGCTTCGGGGGTGAGCCAGCGGTCGGGGCCGGGCCCCAGGCCGATGACGACGACTTCGCCCATGCCGGCCGGGGTGGATTCCGCCTCGGCACCGCCGATGCGGGAGGCGACGCGCACGCCGGTGTCCGGCCCCTCCGCGGGCGTCGCGCCCACGACGACCACCGAGAAGTAGGGCACGTCCGCCGGATCGACGGCGTCGAGCGGTGCGGACCAGCCGTCGCCCATCGTGGCGCGGACGACGACGCGCGCCCGGTCGAGCATCCCCGCGCCGCGGAGAACCTCGCGGACCTCGTCGACGTGGCCGCCGAGCTTCATGATCACCAGGCAGTCGGCCGCCTTCGCCGCCGCCTCGAGGCGCTCGCGGCCGGCGGTGGCGGGCAGGATCGACAGGATGTCCCCGCCTTCCGCCAGGGGAGTGGCCAGTTCGCAGGCCGCGGCGGTGACGCTGGGCACGCCGGGGATGACGTGGGCGGGGAAATCGCCCTCCAGCGCGCGGTGCAGATGCTGGTAGGAGCTGTAGAGCATCGGGTCGCCGAGCGAGAGCACCGCCACCGACCGGCCCGCGGCGAGGTGGTCGGCCAGCCGCCGCGTGGCTTCGGCGTAGAAGGCGCCCATGGCCTCGGCGTACCCGCCGTCGTCCCCGCCGCCCCTGGTGACGGGGTAGACCAGCAGTTCCTCGATGGCGGGTTCCGGGCGGGCGCCGAGAAGCTCCGCCGCGATGCGCCGCGCGGTCGAGCGCCCGTGCGGGCCCGCGTGAAAGGCGACGACGTCGGCGGAGGCGATGACGTCCGCGCCGCGGCGGGTGATCAGGCCCGGATCGCCGGGGCCCAGCCCCACGCCGTAGAGATGGCCGGGTTCGACGGCCCCCGGGGCGGCGGCGGTCACGGAAGGATCTCCTGCTTCGTCGCCAGCGCGTTGAGGGCCGCGCAGGTGATGGCCGAACCGCCGCGGCGGCCGGTGACGGTGATGTATTCCAGGCCCGGGATCCCGGGGGCGACGTCGATGGTCGCCTGCTTCGACTCCGCTGCGCCGACGAACCCGACGGGCATGGCCAGCACGGCGGCGGGCATGGGCAGCTCGCCGGCGCGCAGGCGGTCGAGCAGGTGGTACAGGGCGGTCGGCGCGTTGCCGATGGCCACGACGGCGCCCTCGAGACGATCGCCCCACAGGTCGACGGCGGCGGCGGTGCGCGTGGTGCCCAGCTCCGCGGCGAGCTCCGGGGTGCGCTCGTCGTTGAGCGTGCAGATGACCTCGTTGTCCGCCGGCAGGCGCCGCCGCGTGATGCCCGAGGCGATCATGGTGACGTCGGTGAAGATCGGCTTGCCCGCCTCCAGCGCGGCCCGCGCCGCGGCGACCGCGCCGGGGGAGAACACGATGTCCCCGGCAAGATCCGTCTGGCCGGCCGCGTGGATCATCCGCACAGCCACGACCTCCTGCTCCGGGGTGAATCGCCCCAGGTCGGACTCGGCGCGGATGATGGAGAACGACTTCCGGTAGATGGCCGGGCCGTCGGTTACGTAGTCGAAGCCTGTCATGCGACAAGGGTAAGCCACGGCCGCGCGCCGACGGTGGACGGGCGCGCGGCGGCTCAGTCGACCGACGTGACCTCGTACTCGCCGTCGCCGGTGGCCAGGTAGTCGACGTAGCCGCCCTTGGGCCGGCCGCAGCGGCGCTCGCAGCCGGAGAAGTGCACGCGCCCCTCGGGCAGCCGCGCCTGGGCGATGGCGTGCGCCGCGTCGCCGCGGGTGTCCGCCAGCGACTTCGGGCAGCCGGGCCGCCCGGTGCAGGCGGAGACGTTGAGCCACGTGGACTTGCGGTCGAAGATCAGCCCGTTGGGCGCCATGACGCGCACGACCTGCTCGGCGACGTCCTCCTCCAGGTCGTGGAGCACCAGCGAGTACCAGGGGGTGACGTGGACCGGCACCCGGGTGTGCGCGATGGCGCGGGCCAGGCGGGCGGGCAGGACGCCGAAGCGCAGGCCGGCGGCGAGGCTGACCAGGCCGTCGGGCTGGTCGATCCACCCGATCTGCTCGGTGCCGGGGTGGGCGAAGGCGAAGGACTCGGCGTCGGAGGCCTCGCCGACGGCCACGCCCGCGGCCTCCGCCGTCATGGCGATCACCCGGTCGGCCAGACCGGATTCGGCCACGCGCCACGCTTCGCCGCGCACTTCCGCCCACGCGCGCGTCGCCGCCAGCAGCAGTTCGACGGCGCGGTCGCGCGGCACGGCCAGGCCCGCGGGCGCGCCGGCGACGACGAGCTCGAATTCGCCGCCGCCGAGCGCGACCAGGCCGAGATCGGGGGCCTCGCCGAGCACGTCGCCGCGGCCGTCGTCGAGCGCGAAGAGGGTGCGCCCCGGCAGGGTCGCCAGGGACGGGTCGGCGCACAGCGCGTCGTCGAAGGCGCGGACCAGATCCGACACGTCGTCGAGCCCGCCGACGCGGCCGGTCATCGGCGACTGCAGGATGTTGCGCACGCGGTCGTGCTCCGGGTGGGGGAGCATGCCGGCTTCCTCGGCGGCGTCGGCGAACCCGGCGACGTCGCGGATGCCGCGGATCTGCACGTTGCCGCGGGAGGTGAAGTGGATGTCGCCGTCGCCGAAATTCTCGGCGAGATCCGCCAGCACCGCGAAGCCCGGCGCGGGCAGGAATCCGCCGGGGAAGCGCAGGCGGCCGATCGCACCGTCGGCGGCGACGTGCACGCGCCGGGTGCCGGGGCATCCGTCCGGCCGGTCGCGTTCGGGGCGGGGGGATTCGGGCTGGTTGGCGGGTGTGTCCATGCCCCGATCATACGTCTGCGCAGACGGTCGATCTGCCTGCTTGACGACGCCCGGCGCGTCCCGGTTCACCCGGTCGGAGGTGATTTTCCCCAAAACGCCGCCGGCAAAACTTACGCGAATGTAACCTTTGGCATATAAATAATTTCCCCGCGGCATTCGCCGACGCAGTCGTCGCGAAGCCGCCGCGGCCACATGGCCGCACAGCCACACCAAGGAGCTCGTACATGATCCGACTGCGCCGCACGGTCCTCGCCATCGGCACCTCCGCAGCACTCGTCCTCTCCGCCGCGCCGGCCGCGCACGCCCTGGGCCCGTTCCCGCAGAACCCGACCCGCTCGGGGGACGCCGGGGTCGTGTCCACCTCGGAGAAGATGGAACTCGTCGGCGGCAACGGCGCCTGGCGCGCCGACGCCACCAAGTTCACCTACTCGTCGACCGACTCGATGGGGCGGCCCAGCATCGACCGCGCCACCTACATCGAGCCGCGCACCCCGTGGAAGGGCCCCGGCCCCCGCCCGCTGGTGGCCATCGCCCCGGGCACCCAGGGCCCCGGCGAGCACTGCGACCCGTCGAACACCGCGGCCACGGGCATCAACGTCGGCATGACCCCGCCGGACCTCGGGGTCGGCTACGAGATGCTGCCCGCCGCCGAGAACCTCTCCCGCGGCGCCGCCGTGGTCATCATCGACCACCACCGCAACCCCGACACCGGATCCCAGGAGTACGCCGACAACGTCTCCTCCGGCCAGTCGATGCTCGACGCGGCCGTCGCCGCCCGCGGCCTCGGCGTCGACCCGGCCGCCCCGGTGGGCCTGTACGGGTACTCGCAGGGCGGCAGCACCTCCGGCTGGGCCGCGGAAAACGCCCACCGGTACGCGCCCGACCTCAACGTGGTCGCGTCGACCGTCGGCGCCCCGCCGTCGAACCTCATCGAGGTGCTCGACACCATCGACGGCTCGATCCTGTCCGCGGCCGTCGCCTACGCCATCAACGGCGTGCTGGGCAAGGACGAGGAACTGCGCCGCAAGATCACCGAAGAGGAGCTCAACGACGCCGGCCGCGCCTGGCTGAAGTCCTCCGACGGGCTGTGCATCGGCGGCGCCGTGCTCGACTCCGGGTTCCGCTCGACCCGCGACTTCACCGCCGACGGCAGCTCGCTGAAGGAGGTCATCGAGGCCCGCTACCCGGAGGTGCTCGAGGAGCTGGCCCGCCAGAAGCTGGGCAAGGACGTCCCCGACCACCCGACGATGGTCTACGGCGGCGTCGGCGACGACATCATCCCGATCAACCAGATCCGCGAACTCAACGCCGATTGGACCGGCAAGGGCGCCGACGTGACCTACGTCGAGGACAACACCCCCGCCATCCCGGGCAAGGTGGGCGTCAACCACATCGCGCCCATGCTGTCCCAGCTGCTGCCGGCGATCGACTTCCTGTGGGCGCACTTCTCGCCCGAGCCGTCGACGCCGATCCCGGGCGCACCGGGCTCGCTGACGCCGCAGCTGCCGTCGCAGTCCGAGCTGCCGGCCCTGTCGCGGTAGGGAACCGGCAGCCGGGTTCGCCGCGGCAACGGTCCGGCAACCCGGCCGGCCGCAATAAGGGTCCGGGGCCGGACCCACCGCGCCAGCCGACCGCCGGCCGGGGGAGCGTGTTCCGGGGTCCCCGGTGCCCCGGATCCGGCGGGCGGGTAGGCTACCCGCGAAACGTTCAACCACCCGACCCGGGTGTGGGGAAGCCGGTGGAATTCCGGACGGTCGCGCCACTGTGAGAGTCAGACCCCCACGTTCCGGGAAGCTTGGCCACGGGGCGCGAGATCCCCGGGAAAGGCGCAGCCGCGATGATCCTGCTGCTCTCCACGTCCGACACCGATCTGCTGTCCGCCAGGGCCGCCTCGGCCAAGGGGGAGGACGTCAAGTACCGCTGGGCGAACCCCGCCCGCCTGCTCGACGACGACCTGCCGAAGCTCCTCGACGGCGCCGATGTCGCGATCATCCGCCTGCTCGGCGGCCGCAGGGCGTGGGAAGAGGGCATCGACCACGTGATCGCGTCGGGCATCCCGACCGTCCTGGTCTCCGGCGAGCAGGCCCCCGACGCGGAGCTGACGGAGTACTCGACCGTGCCGGCGAACGTGGCCACCACCGCGCACGCCTACCTCGCCGAGGGCGGCGCCGACAACCTGGTGCAGCTGCACAACTTCCTCTCGGACACCCTGCTGTTCACCGGCCTCGGCTTCTCCGAGCCGCAGCGCCTGCCGGCGTGGGGCCACCTCGAGCGGGACTGGGATCCCGAACACGACGCGGACGGCGCCGACGGCGAGACCGCCGCCGCGCCCGCGGCCCCGACGTTCGCCGACGACGCTCCCGTCATCGGCGTGATCTACTACCGCGCCCAGCACCTCGCCGGCAACACCGCCTACGTCTCCGCGCTGTGCGCCGCCATCGAGGAGCGGGGGGCCGTCGCAAAGCCGATCTACGCGGCATCGCTGCGCACCGCCGGCGACGACCTGCTCGACGAACTGGGCACCTGCGACGCGCTGATCACCACCGTGCTCGCCGCCGGCGGCAACCGCCCCGCGCTGGCCCAGGCCGGCGGGGACGACGGCACCTGGGACGTCGCCGCGCTGGCCAAGCTGGACATGCCGATCATCCAGGGCCTGGCGCTGACCTCGCCGCGCGAGGCGTGGGAGGACAACGACGAGGGCCTGACCCCGCTGGACGTGGCCACCCAGGTCGCCGTCCCCGAGTTCGACGGTCGCCTGATCTCGGTGCCGTTCTCGTTCAAGGAGATCGACGCCGACGACCTCATCGCCTACGTCCCCGACTACGAGCGCTGCGCTCGCCTCGCCGGCATCGCCGTCCGCCACGCGCGCCTGCGCCACCTGGCCAACGCCGACAAGAAGATCGCCGTCATGCTGTCGGCGTACCCCACCAAGCACGCGCGCATCGGCAACGCCGTCGGCCTGGACACCCCCGCCTCCACGCTGAAGGTCCTCCACGCGCTGCACGACGCCGGCTACGACCTCGGCGACGTCGCCGCCATCCCCGGATTCGAGGCCTACGGCAAGGCCGACGCCGGCTCCGACGCCGAGGCGCGCACCGCCGCGGCCGACGAATTCATGCACGCCATCATCGCCGCCGGCGGCCAGGACCCGGACTGGCTCACCGAAGAGGTCATGGCCGCCAACGAGCTGCGCCTGCCCGCCGACAGCTACTTCGAGCACTTCGAAACCCTGCCCTGGGAACTGCGCGAATCCATGGTCGACCACTGGGGCGAGGCCCCCGGTTCGCTCTACGTCCACCCGAAGACGCAGGACATCTACATCGCGGGCCTGCGCTTCGGCAAGGTCGTGGTCATGGTCCAGCCGCCCCGCGGCTTCGGCGACAACCCCGTGGGCATCTACCACGACCCCGACCTGCCGCCGACCCACCACTACCTGGCCTGCTACCACTGGCTGGCCCGGCCCGCCGACTCCGGCGGCTTCGGCGCCGACGCCGTGGTGCACATGGGCAAGCACGGCAACATGGAGTGGCTGCCCGGCAAGACCGTCGGCCTGTCCGCCGAATGCGGCCCCGACCAGGCCATCGGCGAGCTGCCGCTGATCTACCCCTTCCTGGTCAACGACCCCGGCGAGGGCACCCAGGCCAAGCGCCGCGCCCACGCCACGCTGGTCGACCACATGATCCCGCCGATGGCGCGCGCGGAGTCCTACGGCGACATCACCCGCCTGGAGCAGCTGCTCGACGAGCACCAGAACATCTCCGCCATGGACCCGGCGAAGCTGCCGGCCATCCGCCAGGAAATCTGGACGCTGATCTCGGCGGCGCAGATGGACCGCGACCTCGGCTGGGAGGAGCGCCCCGACGAGGACGTCTTCGACGACATGCTCATGCACGTCGACGGCTGGCTCTGCGAGATCAAGGACGCCGCCATCCGCGGCGGCCTGCACATCCTCGGCCGCGCGCCGTCGGGGGAGGACCTCTCCGGCACGGTCGCGACGATGCTGCGCGCCCGCCAGCTGTGGGGCGGCGAGTTCACGCTGCCGGGCCTGCGCGAGTCGCTGGGCCTGGCCGAGGACGGCTCCGACGAGCGCGTCGACGTCGACCGCATCGACGGCATCGCCACCTCGCTGGTCACCGCGCTGATCGACGATCCGGCCGTCGACCTCGGCTCCTTGGCGGAGGACGTCATCGGCGCCAACGGGCTGGATGCGTCGGCGGCGGGCACCGTCGTCAAGCTCCTGGAGTTCACCCGCGACGAAATCCTGCCGCGCCTGGCCGAAACCGCCGGCGAGATCCCGCGCGTCCTCCACGCGCTGGACGGCGGGTTCATCCCCGCCGGGCCGTCCGGCTCGCCGCTGCGCGGCCTGGTCAACGTGCTGCCCACCGGCCGGAACTTCTACTCCGTCGACCCGAAGGCCATCCCGTCGCGGCTGGCGTGGGAAACCGGCGAGCGGCTGGCCGACGGTTTGATCGAGCGGTTCCGCGCCGACCACGACGGCGAATACCCGAAGTCCGTCGGCCTGTCGGTGTGGGGCACGTCCGCCATGCGCACCTCCGGCGACGACATCGCCGAAGTCCTCGCGCTGCTGGGCGTGCGCCCGGTGTGGGACGAGGCGTCGCGGCGCATCACCGGCCTCGAGGTCATCGGCGCCGAGGAGCTGGGCCGTCCCCGCATCGACGTCACCGTGCGCATCTCCGGGTTCTTCCGCGATGCGTTCCCGCACGTCATCGATTTGCTTGACGACGCCGTCGCGCTCGTCGCGGGCCTCGACGAAGCCGACGACGTCAACTACGTCCGGGCGCACGCGAAGGCCGATGCGGCGGAAGCGGGCGATGGGGAAGCCGCGGTCGAACTCCGCCCCCGCCGCATCTTCGGTTCCAAGCCGGGCACCTACGGCGCGGGCCTGCTGCAGCTGATCGACTCCGGGTCGTGGCGCGACGACGAGGACCTCGCCGCCGTGTACACCACCTGGGGCGGCTACGCCTACGGCCGCGGCGTCGACGGCGCTCCCGCCGCCGACGAGATGCGCACCGCCTACCGCCGCATCCAGGTCGCCGCGAAGAACGCCGACACCCGCGAGCACGACATCGCGGACTCGGACGATTACTTCCAGTTCCACGGTGGCATGGTCGCCACCGTGCGCGCGCTGACCGGCAAGGATCCCGAGGCGTACATCGGCGATTCGACGCGGCCCGACGCCGTGCGCACCCGCACCCTCCACGAGGAGACCCGCCGCGTGTTCCGCGCCCGCGTGGTCAACCCCCGCTGGATGTCGGCGATGCGCGCCCACGGCTACAAGGGCGCGTTCGAGATGGCGGCGACGGTGGACTACCTGTTCGGCTACGACGCCACCACCGGCGTCATGGACGACTGGATGTACGAGACCCTCACCGACGAGTACGTGGCGAACCCGGAGAACCGCGAGTTCTTCGACAAGTCGAACCCGTGGGCGCTGCACGACATTTCGGAGCGGCTGCTCGAGGCCGCCGACCGCGAGATGTGGGAGAACCCCGACGAGGAGCGGCTGGAGCTGCTGCGGCGGACGTTCCTCGAGACGGAAGGCGAGCTCGAGGACCGGTAGCGCCGGTGGCGGCGGCGGTGCTCAGTCTCCTCCGGTCGTGTCTCCCCTCGGTCAGGGTTTCCGGGGTCGCCCGGTGATTGGGGCACGACCGGAGGGGGCCGAGCGCCGCCGACGCCTTTCCAGCATGTCATGCGCGATGGCAGCCGGCCTTCTTTCTCCGGCCGGCTGCCACCACCGCCTACCCCTCTCACCGGCCATGCGTCGGTGACCGCCACGACCGCGGAACTCTCGTCGGCCACCCTGGGCGCGCAACCCATGCGCCGCGGAAGTCACCCACCCTCGCTCGGACCATCCACGGCGGCGATCGCCGGATGGCCCTCGTCCAGCCGCACCCCGGTCGATCCGAACCGCAATCCGTGATCCCGTCGCGCCACTTTCGTCTCAACTTTCACACCCGTTGACTTAGCGCATTCATACACACCTTTTGTTGCTCGAAACCGCCGAAATCGTCCCAAATCGGCAGTTCCGAGCAACAAAAGGTGTGTATGAATTTCCTGAGTGAGAACCGGCGGAGGAATCGAGCCTGCGGGCGATCCACCGCGGAGTTCACACGACGACGGGATGGAGATGGCCGGCCATTCGTCGCTCGGGCCACGCAACGACGGACGCGAGCCAGCGGGCCATCCCGCGCCCCGGCCGCACGACGGCGGGCGGGTAGGCTTGGCCGCATGTCAAGGGTCCTCTTCCCGCTGTATTTGATCATCGAACTGGTCGCCTTCATCGCGATCGCCAGGTGGATCGGCGTCGGCTGGGCGCTGCTCGCGCTCGGCGGCCTTTTCATCGTCGGCGTGGTCACCGCGGCGTGGGAAATGCGCCGCCTGACGCAGCGCGCAATGGACGATGCGATCGCCGCGCAGGAAGCGATGGGCGGCCCCGGCGCCATGGGTCACGGCGGACCGATGGGCGGCCCCGGCGCCATGGGTCACGGCAGCCCGATGGGCAACCAGGGCGAACCAGGCCACGGAGGACCGATGGGCGCGACCGGCCAGGCCGGCGATTCGGACACGGCCGGTGACGACATCATCGACCCCGCCGACCGAGAGAAGCGCGCCCGCCGCGCACTGGCCTCGGCGGGCACTCTCGTCGTGGATTCGGCGATGCTCATGGTCGGGTGCGTGCTGCTGGCGATCCCGGGGTTCGTCACGACGATCTTCGGCCTGCTGTTGATCGTGCCGCCGACGCGGTGGCTGATCCGCACGGTCGGCGGCGCGTCGCTGGCGGCGTGGTTCCAGCGCACGGGGTCGAAGAGCATGTTCGTGGTCCAGCGGTACGGCGTGAAGTACGGCGACGACGGCGCGGAGGTGATCGACCACGACGACCCGTCCTCCCCATCCGCCCCCGCGGGACCGGCGGGTTCGCGCTCCACGGCGGACGACGCCTCCGCACCGCGCCGCCTCGGCCGGGGCACCGGCGAGCGCATCACGTTCGACGTTCCCGACGACGCCTCCGCGCTCGACGACTGGGCGCGTGACGACGAGAAGAGGCGCGGCGGCACCGGCGACCCCATGGTCATCGATGAAGAGCCCGATTCCGGCTCGGACAAGCGTGCGGGCGGAACCCAGAACAAGGGCAACGACAAGGGCAAGAGCGAGAACCCCGACTCCAACAAGCGCCAGGGCGAGAACCCCGGCAACGCCGAGCCCGGCTCGGACAAGCGCCCGGACGAAAACCCGAACCAGAACAAGAACGGGAACGCCGGCGGCCCGGAGCCGCGCGGATGATCCACCTGCGCAAACGCGGCCCCGTCCTGATCCGATTCGCGGCCGCGGCGGTCGGCGGCGCCTTCGTGGCGTGGTCGTTCCAGCCGGTGGGCCTGTGGTGGCTGGCGTGGCTGGGCGTGGCGGGACTGCTGGTCGCGCTGCTCGGGCGCCCGTCGTGGGGCGCGACGGTAGGCATGGCGGTGATCTGGGGTTTCACCACGTCGATGATCGCGCTGCCGTGGATCTCCGAGTTCGTCGGCGCCATGCCGTATGTCGCGTTGTCCGTCACGCTCGGATTGATGCAGATCCCCGGTGTGCTGCTCGCGCGGATCATCCTCGGGGCGGACGGGCGCGGCACCGGCCCCCGCACCCCAGCGGCCATGCCGTGGCCGGTCCGCGCGGTCGGCGCAGCGGCCGCGATCCTGGCGGGCGAGGCGCTGCTGGCGCGTTGGCCGTTCGGCGGGTTCCCGTGGTTGCGCATCGGCTGGGGCCAGCTGGGTGGCCCGCTTGACGACGCCGCCGTCCTCGGCGGAGTTGCCCTCGTCGGTTTCTTGGCGGTGTTGGTTTCCGCGGGTCTGGCGTCGATCGTCGTCAAGCAATGGGCCACGGGCCTGGTGCTGATCCTGCTGCCGCTCGCGGTCGGCCTCGTGGCGCAGCCCGCGACGGGGGAGAACGCGGCCACCGTGCGCATCGCCGCGGTGCAGGGCAACGTGCCGCGGCTGGGGATGGACTTCAACGCGCAACGACGGGCGGTGCTGAAGAACCACGCCGACGCCACGCGCGCGCTCGCCGCCCGGGTGCGCGACGGCGCCGAACCGCGGCCGGACCTGGTGGTGTGGCCGGAGAACTCGTCGGATGTCAGCCCGTTCCGGGATCCGGAGGCGGCGCGGATCATCGACGCGGCGGCGAAGGACATCAAGGCGCCGATCATCGTGGGGACGTTCACCTACGACGACGGCGTGCAGAACACCATGGTCCTGTGGGACCCGGTCGACGGCCCCGTCGACGGGCAGCGCCACGAGAAGATCTACCTGCAGCCCTTCGGCGAGACCATGCCGTTCCGCGATCTGCTGCGGCGCATCACGCCGCTGGTCGACCGCGCGGGCGACATGACGCCGGGCGGCGGCGACGGAGTCATCCGTGTGGAACTGGACCGCGGTGCGGAAGGCGGCGGGGAAGGCGGCGCGGGCGAAAACGGCGGGGAAGCGCGCGGCGGCGATGATGGCGGGAACGGCACGCGCGAGGGCCGGGGCGAAATCGGTGCCGCCAACGGCGCCCGCGCGGTGGTCGACACCATCGCGATGGGCATCGCCACCTGCTACGAGGTCGTGTTCGACGATGCCTTCCGCGACGCGGTGAACAACGGCGCGACGATCCTGGCCACGCCCACGAACAACGCCACGTTCGGCTTCACCGACATGACCTACCAGCAGCTGGCCATGAGCCGCATGCGCGCCATCGAGTTCGACCGCGCCGTCGTCGTCGCCGCGACCAGCGGCGTCAGCGCCATCGTCGGCCCGGACGGGTCGGTGGAGCAGGAGACGGGGATCTTCGAGCAGCATGTGCTCACCGCGGACCTGCCGCTGCGCGACAACCTCACCTTCGCCGCCCGGTATGGTGGAGCGGTGGAGTGGGCCATCGTCGCCCTCGCCGCGTTCGCGCTGATCGCAGCCGTGCGCCGTGCCGCAGCCGCGGTCGCCG
The DNA here is from genome assembly GCF_001056295.1 of Corynebacterium halotolerans. Classification (GTDB taxonomy): domain Bacteria; phylum Actinomycetota; class Actinomycetes; order Mycobacteriales; family Mycobacteriaceae; genus Corynebacterium; species Corynebacterium hansenii. Next base: position 36,859 of record NZ_JVMD01000024.1, on the reverse strand, counting down.
CGGCCCGCGAGGACGAACACCAGCAGGATTCCCGTAAGGAGCGATAGTGTCCAAGCCGAGTGACAGCACCCTCGTCATCATCCCGACGTTCAACGAGCGGGAGAACCTGCCTCTCGTCGTCGGCCGCCTCCGCGCGGCGCAGCCGGACGTGCATGTTCTCGTCGTCGACGATTCCTCGCCGGATGGCACGGGCGACGTCGCCGACGAGCTGGCCGCCGAGGCGCCGGAGCAGATCCACGTCCTGCACCGCGAGAGCAAGGGCGGCCTGTGGGGCGCCTACCGCGCGGGCTTCGAGTGGGGCCTGCAGCGCGACTACCGGGTGCTGTGCGAGATGGACGCCGACGGTTCGCACGCCCCCGAGCAGCTGCATCTGCTTCTCGACGCCGTCGATGCGGGAGCCGATCTGGTCATCGGGTCGCGTTACGTGCCGGGTGGTTCGACGGTGAACTGGCCGGCGTCGCGCAAGATCCTGTCGCGCGGCGGCAACCTGTACATCTCCATGCTGCTGGGCGCCGGGGTGCGGGACATCACCGCCGGCTACCGCGCGTTCCGCCGCGAGGTGCTGGAGACGCTGGACCTCGATGGGATCGGCAAGGAGGCGTACCTGTTCCAGACGGAGATCGGCTGGAAGGCGGTGCAGGCCGGTTTCGACGTCCGCGAGGTGCCCATCACCTTCACCGAGCGGGTGTACGGCGAGTCGAAGCTGTCGGGCAGCTTCGTCACCGATTCGCTGACGGCCGTGACCAAGTGGGGCATCGGCTACCGCGCCGGCCAGCTGCGCGACATCGCGGAGGAAGTGTCCCGCCTGGCCAAGCATTCGATCAAGAAGCGGTTCTGACGGGCATTCGCCGCTTCACGACGCCGCACCATCCCTGTTTGGCCACACCATCCTGAACGGCTTTACGACGACGCCGCACCATCCTCGATGGGCGGCGTCCTCGCGTTTTCGATGCGGTGGTCGATCAACCGCGCGACATCCCCGATTTCCACGCCAGCGAAGACGATGTCGGGGATGATCACCTTCCGCCGCGGGCGGGTCCTGCCCAGGAACACGGTTTCCTGCCGCGGGTCCAGGAGAACGTGAAGGGCCGTGTTTCCTCGGGTGACGACGTATTTCGTGCGGCATTTCCCCGTCAGTTCCACGTCGGCGGCGCTGAGGGTTCCGATTCGGACGTGAAGCCGATTTCCGGAGATGCGGATCCATGATTGCCCGGCGGACACCATTGCGAGGATGCAGGCGAAAAGAAACATGAACACGGCCAGGACCCACGGCGCCGCCGGACCTCCGGGAAGTGATCCGCCGCCATCGTCGGCCAGTCCGAAGAATGCGAACATCGCCGCCAACGACATCATCAACCCGGTTGCACCCAGCAGCTGCGGTTGGGGGAATCGCGCCTCGATGTCCACGTCATCACCGGAAACGCGGATTCGCGCACGGGCGGCGGGATGCGTCAAAAATGGGAACCACAGCAGGCCGACCAATAGCGTCCCGAAAAAGGTGCCGGACGCGATCATGAAGAATGGTCCAGCGGCCGGCGTGTTCGCCACGACCCACGTGGCCAGCCCGGCGGCGACGGATACGACCAGGACCGTTCCGGCCCACTTTCCGGCGAAGGACCGGCGGTCACGCCGTTGCTTGGCCTCGAGCTCGCGGAATGGCGCGAGGACCTTATCGCGCCGATCCGGCGACTTCTTCATGCGCGCCCACCCCCTCATCCGAACCGACCAAGCTGCATTCTCACGACGATAGGGCACGTACGGGCCGGCGGATTCGGCGAACGGCCGAAAAGAACGATCCGACCCGGAAGGACCATGTGGCCTTCCGGGTCGGATCGTCGTGAAGCGTTCGTGCGCCGGGGGAGGGAACCTACTTGTTCTCGGCCTCGGCGGCCTCCGCCTCCTGCTGCTGCTTGAGCAGCCGGGCGGCGTTGCGGCGGCGCTTGCGCAGCAGGTCGACGCGCTCGTCGAGCAGGACGTCGAGCTCCTCGAGGGAACGGCGCTCGCGGAGCATGTCCCAGTGGGTGCGCGGCGGCTTCACGGGCTTCGCCTCGGTGCCCTCGCCCTCGACCAGCTTGCCGATCTGGCCGTTCTTGCACAGCCACTCGCCGGGGATCTCGGCGTCATCGGCGAAGGGGACCTCGAAAATGCCGTCTTCGGTCTGGTAACGGACCATGCGGCGGGGCGCGAGGTCGTGGTCGCGGTCGGTCTCGTAGGAGACGGCGCCCATGCGGCTGCCGCGAAGAACTCGATCTGCCATGGTGTGGCGGCCCTTCTTCCAAAATGTTCGGGGATGGGACGGGGATGGGGGCGGGCGGCGGAGCAATCTCCGCCGCCACGCTCCCGAAACGCTGACCCTCGATTATAACCCCTGGATGCGGGGCGTGCCATAATCCGGTCGTGACCGTCAACGACACCGCCCATTGCGAATGGTGCGGCAGGGAGATCGCCCTGTCGCCCCGCGGCCGGCGCCGCAAGTACTGCGACCAGACGTGCCGCCAGCGGGCCTACGAGCACCGGCGCGCCGAGGCCGCGGCCGCCGCGGGGGCCGGCGGTGCGGGCCCGGGGGAGCGGGCGTCCGGGTTGTCGGACGAACGCTTGGCGACGTTGCGCGACGGGCTCTTCGAGCTGCGGTGCGCGGCGGAAGACGTCGAAACCGCGGTCGGCGAGGGCGCCGACGCCGGAGAGGTGGCGGCGATGTGCCGCGAGTTGGTGGTCAAGGCGCGGGAGCTGGAGCATTTCCGCTGAACCCGGGTACTCGGGCCGTCGTAAAGTGAAGTGCACCACAGGGGGAGAGGTAAACGGCGAAAACAACAGCTCCGCGGCGGGGCCCGATGCCACTTAAGGGCGCCTGAGGGGATACCATGACGGGTATGAATTCGGGCATGAAGAAGTCGATCGTGACGCTGGTCGCGGTGGCGGTGGTCGCGTTGGCGATCGTCATCGTCGGCCCCGTTCTGTACCGCGTGATCACGTCCGAGGGCGTGCGCACCGGCGGCGTGGACACCGCCAACGTCCAGCCGGCCACCACGGACCGCAACGGCACCTGGGAGGTCGCCCGGTCCGGGGCCGGCACGAGCACGTCGGTCGGATACACGTTCAACGAGCTGCTGCCGGGCAGCCAGCGGACGACGTCCGGCTCCACGCACGACGTGACCGGGACGTTCGAGATCGCCGGCGACACCCTGAAGTCCGGGTCGCTGGTCGTGGACATGGAGACCCTGCGGTCCGACGACATGAAGCGCGACAACAACGTCCGCGACACCATCTTCAGCACGGAGTCGTACCCGGAGGCGAAGTTCGAGGTGTCCGGCGACACCGACCTGACGGTCGTGCCGGATGATGGCACGCCCGCCGACGTCCAGGTGCCGGGCCGGCTGACCATCCGCGGGGTGACCAACGACGTCGTCGTGCCGCTGCAGGTCATGCGCCACGGAGATCACGTGCTCATGTCCGGCACGCTCGAGTTCAACCGCCTGGACTACAACGTGCGCACGCCGGACTTCGTGGCGGCGTCCGTCGACGAGAACGGCGAGCTGAACCTGCGCATCGTGCTGCGCAAGGCCGAGGCAAAGTAGCTCGGACAGTCGCGGGGTGGCCACGGAGTCGCCGCCGAGTTGCCGCGGCCGACCCGAGGGCTGTGTCGGCCCGGCCGACTGACCGAGGAACGGTCCGGCCGGCCCGAGAGCCAAGCAAGGAATCGGCTTGAAAGAACCCGGAGCGCCGCCCGAAGCGCGCCCGGGGCTTCATCATTACGTCACAGTGACGTTTTGAAGGGGCACTCCGGTATAGTCCCGAAACGGTCCGAACACGGTCTGGAACGGCCCGAAGCGGCCCGACACGATCCGAACACGAAAGAGAGACCCATGTACGAGAAAATGATCCTGGCGCGCCGGGTGCGCATGGCGATGCTGGTCGTGTTCGTCCTTTTCGTCGCATGGCAGAAGCTGTGGATCCTGGCCGTCATCGGCCTGGCGCTCATGGCGCTGACCGTGTGGCAGACCAAGCGCCTGCGCGAGGAGATCGCCGTACGCACCGCGGCGGAGAACGCGGGCGTGCCGTACGGGCCGGCGGCCAACGTCGTGGATGATTCCACCCACGGCTTCGAGGACGGCGCCGGCGGCGCCCGGGGATCCAAGAAGCGCCGTCTCTGACGGTCGCGGCATTGGCGCGGACGCGGCGCTGACGCACGCGGCGTTGGCGGACGCGGCACCGACGGACCCGACGCCATCCGGCACCGCCGGCAGACCCCCTCTCGCCCGGTGTCCGATAATATACATTATGACATTCCGGACATCTCCCACTTATCCTTTTCCACCCCGCCTCAACGCGGCTCCGCCACCTCAAGGACCTTCGAGCCCTAGAGCTTCGGTAAGGACTGCAGCACATCGAGTGAAGTTAGCAACATCACTTGGATAGATCTCCACCAGTTTTATACCGCGGGCACGCGCAAGCTTCCTCTTTTCGATTGTTTTCGCGTCGTAGTCAGGATCGCCAGCCAGGCCAAAGTACTCGATCAACGTGTCACCTACCTGGAAATCAGCACGCAGCCTAGACTCAGGATAATTCGGCTCTCTCAGATGGTCCACGTCATTCTCAAAGAGCCAGTCATCGATAAGCTTTTCCCCCAGGGAATAACACACATGACCATCCTTGGCCAGGCAATGTGTACCTCTCGACGTGCGGCGCGTCCCTCCTGGGAGCACACCAGCGTCGACCAAAGCCGCTAGATGCGATCCATATTTGGATTTAATACAGTCCTTCGAGGGGCGTGTTTCTCCGAGTTTAAGAAGTGCAGCTTGAGACTCAGCCGGCAAACCTACCATGGGTCCCGCTATATCGAAGAAGTTTTCACTTGGAACGACACCAGACAAGCGATGGACTTCTGCAAGATACGTCCGGATTGCCTTTTTGCTGCACCGAACGCGCGGGGTAATACCGAAGAACCCTCTTTTACAACAGCCAGCGCAAAACCGAAGTGCGTCGATGCTGCCAAGCCGCCTAACAGTCCAAGGCGGACACTCCCCTTGGTTGAAATCGCCACCGCATTGCAAACACTGTAGGTCCTCAGGCCGTCTTTCATAGTCCCTATAACCCTGGCGTTGCGCACGGGATATAGCGAAATACATCAGCACGTTGGCCCAAGCATACTGGTAACATAATGGATCCTCCGCTCGCCAACGCTCAAGGTCAGACGCCGGGACAATCTTACATATCGCTTCGCTTGCTGACCACGGCCAGTACCAAGCGTGCCTTTCTATGAGCAGTACGATCAGCTCATCCAACTCATGGGTCCACCATCGAAGGATGAAGGGATTATCGGAGTGCGCTAGAGGGACATCCTCGAACATGCCTACAAGGTAGCCGAAATGCCCTAACTCACGCCCAAGTTTCGAACTTAACACTGCGGATCAAGTAGGCGAGAGAGTTCAAACGGTCCGATCCCGACTCTCGCCGACATCTGGAGGGATCCACGGTTTAAAGGGAGGCAGAGTTTTGGGCTTGCCCTACATGGAGCAACTATTCCATCTCCGATTGAAAGGCCCGGAACCCGGGACTCGTGTCGACGCCGTCACACTGGATGGGAACTACGACACCTACGACGGGTACGAGGCCCGCTACTCGGAGCGCTGAACTGTGCCGTCGGCTACTAACGTGCGGGACGCACGAGCTGCGTGATGATCATGCCCGTCCATCACCGCACCACGACCGGCCACACACGACATGACCAGCTCGAGCCACTCCCACACGCCGCGCCCCCTGCTAGCCTCGTGACATGAGGGAGCCCACCGGCCACGCATCCACGCACCTGGACCTCGAGATCGCGCAGATCGACGCGTTCACCGACACCGTCTTCGGCGGCAATCCGGCGGCGGTCGTCCACCTGTCGGAATGGCCGTCCGACGAAACGCTGCAGGCCATCGCCACGGAGAACAACCTTTCGGAGACCGCATTCCTCGTCGGCCGCATCCCCGACGATGCGCCCGCCGCGCCGTCGAACTCCCCGGCGCACCACTTGCGCTGGTTCACCCCGACCGTCGAGATCGAACTCTGCGGCCACGCCACCCTCGCCGCCGCCGCGCATCTCTTCGCCGCGCTGGACGCCGGCTGCGGAGGCTTCGGCGCCTGCGACGGAGACGATTCGCTTGACGACGACCCCTCCGCCTCGCCCGACCGCCTGGACTTCTGGACCATGTCCGGGTGGCTCAGCGTGACGCGCACGCGGGGCGAATGCGGCGACGGAGCCACCGGACGCGCCGCGGCCCCCGACTTGTTCACTCTGGACTTCCCCGCCGATCCGCCTTCTCCCCTCGACGCCGACTCCCCCGCGTTGTCCGCCGAAGCCAAGACCGACATCGAGATGAGCGCCGGCGGAAAAGTCAGCCCGATGACCACCGACCCCGTCGTCATGGCGGGCCGTCTGCGCACCACCATCGCCGACGCGCTCGGCATCGACGCGGCATCGATCACGGACATGCTGTCGGGGCGGACGATGCTCCTGGTGGTCGTCGACTCCCCCGAGCTGATTCGGCCGCTCTCCCCCGACTTCCCCGCGGTCGCGCGCATCGCGCGGCACGGGATCATCGTCACCGCCGACGCCACCGGCGTCACCGACGGCGATGACGCCGGCCACGACATCGTCTCCCGCTACTTCGCGCCCGGCATCGGCATCGACGAGGACCCCGTCACCGGCGCCGCGCACTGCGTGCTCGGCCTCTTCTGGTTCGCCGAACTCGGCCGCGACCGCCTCACCGCGCACCAGGCGTCCGCGCGCGGCGGATTGCTGCACCTCGAAGCCGCCGACGAACGCATCAAGATCTCCGGCAATGCCGTGCGGTACATGTCGGGCACAATTCGGATACCCCCACGGTAAACACGGTTAGCTACGGGCCGTCGTCACGCAAATGCCCTGATCGCCCAGGGCGAAACCTCTCCCCCGCGGGTGCGCACGAACCGGGGAAACCTATAAAATCGCGCCATGCCCCCAGACCAATCCACAACGACGCGGGTTCCCGCGGAGTCCACCGACGACTCCGCCGCAGCCGAACCCTCCCGAAGTCCCGATTCCGCCCGAGCGGCGGAATCGCCCGCCGGCGCCGCAGGGGGTGAGCGCCGATGATCTGGTCCGCGGCCATCCTGCTGGTGGTTCTGCTGCTGCTCGTCCTGGGCAACGCGCTCTTCGTCGCCGTGGAGTTCTCCTACCTGACCGTCAACCGCAACGACGTCAGGCGGCGCATCGACGACGGCGATGCGACGGCCGCGCTCATCGACAAGGCGCTGACCAAAACCTCCACGAACCTGTCCGGCGCGCAGCTCGGCATCACCCTGACCAGCCTCATCGCCGGTTTCCTCACCGCGCCGTCGGTCGGCGTGCTCTTCCGCGAGGGATTGGGGCTCACCGGCCTCGACCGCGGCGTGGTCGCGGCGATCTCCACGACCGGCGCGTTCATCCTGGTGACGTTCACGCAGATGGTGTTCGGCGAGCTGGTGCCCAAGAACTGGGCCATCGCCCAGCCGATGCGCGTGGCCGACCTGGTGGTGCGGCCGCAGAACGTCTTCATGTTCCTGCTCGGCTGGCTGGCGAGGATTCTCAACGGCGCGGCCAACCGCGTCCTGCGCTGGCTCGGGCTGACCCCCGAAGAGGAGCTCGCGTCGGCCCGCACCGCCGAAGAGCTGCTCGCCGTCGTGTCCCGGTCCGGCGACGAAGGCACCCTCGTCAGCTCCACCGCCGAGCTGGTCGCCCGCTCCATCGAGTTCGGTGACCGCACCGCGGCGGACGTCATGACGCCCCGCCCGCGCGTGCGCTTCATCGAGGACGAAACCGTCGCCGAAGCCCTCGACGCCGTCGCCGAAACCGGCCACGCCCGTTTCCCCGTCTTCGCCGACAACGTCGACGACATCACCGGCGTCATCCACTTCAACCGGCTGCTCACCGTGCCCTTCGACCAACGCGCGACCACGCCGGCCGCGACCGTCGCCGAACCGGTGCACGTGGTCTCCGATTCGATGACCCTCGACCCGCTCATGCGCGAGCTGCGCGAAACCCCGACCCAGCTCGCCGTCGTCGTCGACGAATACGGCGGCACGGCGGGCATCGTCACGCTCGAGGACCTGGTGGAGGAAATCGTCGGCGAAATCGACGACGAGCAGGACGAGGAAACCCGCGACCACCACCGCATCGACGACTCCACCCTGCTCGTCTCCGGCCTCATCCGCCCCGACGAGCTCGGCGACCTGGTCGACCTGGACATGCCCGAGGGCGACGAATCCGACACCATCGGCGGGCTGATCACCGAGAAGCTCGACCGCATGCCGCACGTCGGCGACGTCGTCCGCCTCGACGCGCTGGACCACGCCCACCGCGACGAAGACGACCTGCCCACCACCGCGCAGGTGGAGCTCCGCGTGCAGAAGATGGCCCGCCGCCGCATCGGCCGGGTCCGCGTCACCGTGACCCGGGAGGAGAACGCCACATGACCACCGCAACGGCAATCATCGTGCTCGTGGCCATGCTGGCCCTCAACGCGTTCTTCGTCGCCGCGGAGTTCGCCATGGTCTCCGCCCGCCGCGACCAGGTCGAGCCGATGGCCCTGGCCGGCCGCCCCGGCGCGAAGCACGCGCTGCGCGGCATCGAGGACGTGTCGGTGCAGCTCGCCGCCACGCAGCTGGGCATCACCGCATGTTCGCTGATCATCGGCGCGGTCGGCGAACCCGCCATCGCCTCGCTGTTCGAGGGGCCCTTCCGCTCGTGGGGCCTGCCCGAGGGCCTGGCGCACCCGGTGGCGCTGGTCATCGCGCTGCTGATCGTCACCTTCCTGCACATGGTGCTCGGCGAGATGGTGCCCAAGAACATCGCCATCGCCAAGCCCCCGACCACCGCGGCGATGATCGCGGTGCCGCTGCGCATCTTCGTGGTGGTCATGCGGCCGTTCATCTCGCTGATGAACGCCAGCGCCAACTTCCTGGTGCGCACGCTGTTCAAGGCCACGCCGAAGGACGAGGTCGACTCCGCGTTCACGTCCGCGCAGGTCCAGGACTTCGTCGCGGAATCGGGCCGGCAGGGGCTGCTTGACGACGATGAAATCTCCCTCCTGCAGGGAGCCCTCACGTTCGAGCGGCTCACCGCTGCCGACGTCATGCTCGCGCCGGAGACCCTGGTCACCGTCACGCGGGAGGTCACGCCGGCGGAGCTGGAGGAGCTGTGCGCCGACACCGGATTCTCCCGGTACCCCGTGATGGAGGACGGCGCATGCGTCGGCTACGTCCACGTCAAGGACGCCATCCGCCTGCCCGCCGAGATTCGCGACGACGCCATCCCGGGCATGCTCATCCGCGATCCCTCGCGGGTGCGCTCCGACGAGAAGCTGCAGACTGTCATGCGCGCCATGCAGCGCGACCAGACGCACTTCGCGCTGGTCGAGCAGGCGGACGTCGTCGGCCCCGCCGAACCCGGCGAATCCGGGGCGACTACCATCGCCGACCTGGACCGGCGCTACGCGGGCATCATCGCCTTCGAGGACGTCCTCGAGGAACTGGTCGGCGAGGTCCGCGAGGCCACGTCGACGTAAGCGCCGCGCCCCCGTCCCTGCACCGGGAACGCGAAAACCGGCCCGCACATCGGATGATGTGCGGGCCGGCCCGTCGTAAAGCGAACCCGGGAACGTCCCGGGCAACCGCGGGAAAACCGCCTACACCGGTTCGGCTTCCCCGCCGCCGGCCGCTTCCTTCTGTTTCACCAGCTTCCGCGCGTGCGGATCATCGGTCTTCTTGCCCCAGAACAACAGGCCCCACAGCAGCGACGCGACGAAGAGCACCGTCATGCCTATCAGCAGCGGGTACGGCCCGACCTGGAAGATCAGCGGCACCGCTATCGCGGTGATCAGGCCGCCGCCGAAGAACGGCTCGAACACCAGCTGCTTGTAGCCGAAGGCCTCGAACGCCGGGGTCTCGCCCTCCGGGTCGACGATGCGCATGAGGATCAGGCCGGTCGCGGTGACGCCCATCGACTGGCCGAAGTCGCCGATGCCGCGCTCGAGCCAGAACGACGGAATGGTGCGCGGCACCATCCACAGCAGCAGGAACACGTTGAGCACGATGCCCACCAGGCACAGCAGCACGAACGCCACCATGTTGTCGGCGATGGCCTGCAGCGAAATGGTGGCCAGCGCGGCGACGATGAGCAGGTCCAGCGCCAGGCCCTGGATGCGCAGCATGATGCCGGAGTCGATCAGATGGCCGTAGCCGATCTTGTTCAGGCCCAGCTGCAGGAAGATGCCGCCGATCATGGCCAGCGGGAACAGCGGCACGTAGGCCAGCAGTTCCACGGTGTCGGCCCACAGCATCTGCTCGATCCACTGGAGGCCCTTCAACAGCACCACGCCGATGAGGATGGCCACCGCCACGAACGCGACGTGCAGCGACAGCGGCTCGATCGACGACGGGCGCGACGTCAGCGTGCCGGCGGTGTACTGCTCGTCCCGGCGGAACAGGCCGCGCTGCTCGGCGATGGAACGGTTCTTGACCTCGGTGACGACCTCCGTGCGGCCGGTGCGGATGGCCCAGTTGATCACGCCGACGCCGATGACGATGCCGCCGACGAGGCCGACCGTCGCGATGGCGACGGCCAGGTCGCCGCCCTGCGCCCAGCCCAGCTCCTCGAAGACGGGGATCATGCCGGCGGCGGTGCCGTGGCCGCCCTCGAAGCCGATCTCGATGAGCGCGCCGGCCATCGGCGTCATGCCGAACAGCGGCGCCAGAACGGCGACGGCGAGCAGCAGGCCGACCACGTACTGGCCGGAGGCGAACGCCACGCCGACGGCCAGCTGGGGCCCGGCGAGGTTGTACACGGACTTCGGCCCGGGCAGCTTCTGGCCCAGGAACAGGGTGGCGAAGACCACCGAGATCAGCAGACCCGGCAGCGTCTTCCACACCTTCAGCACTTCTTCGCCGAAGAGGCCGCCGGATTCCAGGAACTCGCCGACGCCGCCGCCGATGGTTCCGCCCAGCAACCCGAGGACTTCGGGGCCCAGCAACAGGGCGACGAAACCGCCCATGATCGAGGCGGGCAGGAACAGCTTCTGCGTCACCTTCATCTGGATCCGCATGACCTTGCCGACGAACAGCATCAGCGCCAGCAGCAACAGCGCGAATCCAACCATGTTCGGGGACATCCGCACCTCCTTTCGTCTCGCGCCCCCGGATCACGGGAGGCGCTCGCTCACAATGTGTCTTTCGCCATAGACCTTAACCGCTTTAAGGGCGGCCTCAGCATCGCCTGTCCCGTTTCGCGGCGGCGTTTCAGCGCGATTGCTTTGCGACGGCCCACCCCGCCGCCGAGCGGCGGGCACGAAAAAACCCGCCGACCAGTGACGATGTGGTCGGCGGGCTGACGGTCGAGCGGGCGAGCGACTACTTGAGGGCGGCGAGGGCGGCGTCGTAATCCGGCTCCTCGGTGATCTCCTCGACGAGCTGCGTGTAAACGACCGTGCCGTCGGAGTCGAGCACCACGACCGCGCGGGCGAGCAGGCCGGCCAGCGGGCCATCCTGCTGGACCAGGCCGTAGGACTCGCCGAAGCCGTGGCGGAAATCGGACGCGGCGGAGACGTTCTCGATGCCCTCGGCACCGCAGAAACGGCCCAGCGCGAACGGCAGGTCGCGCGAGACGTTGACCACGACGGTGTCGCCGAGGTCGGCGGCGAGCTCGTTGAAGCGGCGCACGGAGGCGGCGCACACGCCGGTGTCGACCGACGGGAAGATGTTGAGCACGACGCGCTTGCCGACCAGATCGGCGGAGTTGACGTCCGCGAGGTCGGTGCCCACGACGGTGAAGGCGGGGGCCTTCTCGCCATCGGCGGGCAGATTGCCGGACAGGTGGACGGGGGTTCCCTTGAACGCGGTGTTGGCCATGTCACCGTTGTACCCGCGAACGCGGGAAAATGCAGGCCGCATCACATCAGAGCCGCGGCCATCTCCACGAGCCACACCGTCGCCGCAGCCCCGACCGCCACCGGCATCAACGACATCCCCCGCCACGCCAGCGCCACCGCCGCGACGATGCCGGCGACCCCCGACCACCAATGCGCCGTGGCGTGGACGACCGCCGGCAACGTCATCGCCGTGAGCACCGCATACGGCGTGAACTCCAGGAACGTGCGCAACCGCCGGTTGTGCAGCTCGCCGCGCACCAGCAGCAACGGCACGGCGCGCAACGCGTAGGTGACCGCGAACATCACCGCCACCGCCAGCCACGGGGCGATCATCGCCGCACCTCCAACTCGGTCCGGGCGCCATCGGCTCCCCCGCCCCTCGAGGCGGGCGACGGGCCGTCGGAAAGCCCCGTGCCCTGCGGGAACAACCACGCCCCAATGGCCGAAGCCGCCAACGTGGCCACGATGATGCGCCACCCCGCCTGCAGATCCGCCGTCGCCGGAACGTAGTACAGCGCCGCGCTGACCGCCGCGGCGATGCCCGCCACGATCGCGATCGGCCGCGACCGCTTCAGCGCCGGGACGACCGTCGCCGTGAACATCGCGTACAGCAGCACGCCCATCGGGCCGGCCAGCGACTCCGGCAGCACCTCGCCGGCGACCGCCCCGACGACGGTGCCGGAGGTCCAGCCGAGGATCGGCAGCGTCATCAGGCCCGCCGCGTAGCGCGCGCGGACGATGCGGTGGCCCAGCTCGACCGCGAAAATCTCGTCCGTCACGCCGTAGGCCACCACCAGGCGGCCGAGCGTCGACGTGCCGGGGGCGAGGCGCTGCGACAGCGACATGCTCATGAGCAGATAACGCAGGTTGACCAGCAGCGTCGTCAGCGCCAACTCCACCACCGTGCCACCCGCGACGACCGCCACGCCCGCGAACTGCCCGGACGACGACAAATTCGTCGCCGACATCAGCGCCAGGCCCAGCGTCGGGAAACCGACCGCCGCGGCCGCCAGACCGAAGGCGATGGAAACCGTGAAATACCCCAGCGCGATGGGGATTCCGTCGCGCAACCCCGCCGCGTAACCGGGGGCGGGCCGACCGTCCCGGGCCCGCACGGCGCCGCCGGAGTCCCCCACAACCTTCTTCACGCCGGTCAGCATAACCACCCGCGTATCATCGGCGGCGTACCGGGCCGGGAGCCTCGGCCCCGGCCGGCCGCACCGCACCCGATCACCCACCCGAAACCGATCACCGAGGAGCACCCATGCCGCTGACCACCGCCATCGTCCACATCGACGTCGAGGCCGACCGGATCCCCGAGGCAGCGGAGGCCATCGTCAACATCGACGGCGTCACCGAGGTGTACTCCATCACCGGCGATTGGGACCTCATCGCGATGGTGCGCGTCGCCGACCACGAGAAGCTCGCCGAGATCATCCCCGGCGGCATTTCGAAGGTCGACGGCGTCATCCGCACCGAAACCCAGCTGGCGTTCCGCGCCTACTCGCGCCACGACCTCGAGGCCGCGTTCTCGCTCGGCCTGGATTAGTCGCCGGCGCGCTCAAGACCGCACACGGCAAACGGAGACAGTCATGGCTTTCGCCAATGTCGGGCTGCTGGGCGCGAAGCCGGGCAAGCGCGACGAACTCATCGCGATTCTGACCAGGCCCAATCCGGAACTGGCCGACACCGGATGCCTCCTTTACGAGGTCGGTCCCTCCCAAGACGACCCCGACACCGTGGTCGTGTCGGAGCTGTGGGAGTCGGCGGAGGCGCATCAGGCGTCTCTTCGACTGGCGTCCGTGCGGGCGGCGATCGCGGAGGCGATGCCCCTGCTGTCGGGGATCATGTCCGGGCATCAGTTCCAGGTGAGCGGGTCGCCGTTGCGCAACGCCGGCACGGATTCGCCTGCCACTCCGTAGCGCGCTTCTTTGTCGCCACCGCCCTCTTACCGACACCGCTCTCTTACTGACACAGCTCTCCTACCGACACCGCTCTCTTTCCACCACCGCCGCTAACGCGCCACACGCCCCGTAGCGCCATTTGCTTTCCGACGCCGCCACCCCCGGTCCGCGAAGCGCCCTGGGATCCACTCAGCGCGCTTTTTCATCTGCGCAGGTCACGGCGCCGCGAAACATTGAGAACGATGGGTTCCACCCCACCGATTCAACAGCGGCGGTTTCGCCTGGCCCAAGCACGCGACGAACGGGCTGCAGTTGAAGGATTCGGGCCCGATTCCTTCAACTTCGGCGGATTCGCACGAGAAAACCGCACACGAAAACTCCGGTGTTGAATCCACCAGTCCAGGACACCACCGAACGTTGATGATGGTACACATGTGGCACCGCATGGAACGCGCGACGCACTCCGTCCGGGCCACGAACTGGGGTTGCACGGACGGGCAGTAAACCGTCCGCGGCGGATGTTGATGGCGTGACGCATGGGGCGCCGAAGTGGCCGCGCGATCAGGGCAGCGGCTCAAAAGCCCGGCAATAAGCCCAGCCGCTCGGCAACGCCCGCCATACCCTGGCCGGCCCCGCGCTCCATCGAAGGACAATCCCCCGAGGAGAGGCGCCCGGTGCGCGATCGCCTCGTGCGCCACTCAAGGAGAGGCACCCGGTGCGCCATCGCCTGGTGCGTCACTCGAGGAGAGGCGCCCGGTGCGCGATCGCCTGGTGCGCCACTCGAGGAGGGGCGCCCGGTGCGACATCGCCACGGGTACGACTGCAGTGAATTCGCCACACGCCCCATAGAGCCATTTGCTTTTCGACGCCGCCACCCCCGGCCCACGAAGCCCCCTGAGAGCCGCTCAGGGCACATCCCCATCTGCGCAGGTCACGACGCTGCGAATCACGAAGAATGATGGGCCCTGCCCCACCGATTCAACAGCAGCGTTTTCGCCTGGCCCGAGCACGCGACGAACGGGCTGAAGTTGAAGAATTCGGGCCCGATTCCTTCAACTTCGGCGGTTTCGCACGGGAAAATCGAGCACGAAATCTCCGGTGTTGAATATGCCAGCCCGGATCTCCACTGAGTGTTGACAGTGGGGCGCAAGGGGCGACGCGAGGGTCGGCGTCGCACCTCGGCCGAGCCGCACACTGCGACCGCACCGCCGGGCAGGAGACCGCTCCGGTGGATGCTAATGGCGGGGCGCATGTGACACCGCATGAACTGCGCGACACTCCCCCCGGCCGGGCCGCACACTGCGATCGCACGAACGGACATTAGACCGCTCGGGTGGGTGTTAATGGTGGGGCACATGTGGCAATGCATGGACCGTGCGAGCAGACCAGCGACTCAAGGACCGCGCGAGCAGACCACCGACTACAAGGGCGCGCGATCAGGCCAGCGACTCAAGCGCCGGGCAATCAGTCCAGCGGCTCGGCGACGCCCGCCATGCCCCGGCCGGCGCGCATTCCACTGAAAATGCAGCCACCGAGGAACGTCCCCTCCAGCGCATTGTTGCCGTGCATGCCACCGCCGCCGAATCCGGAGGCCTCGCCGGCGGCGAACAATCCCTCGATGGGAGTGCCGTCGTGACGCATGACCCGGCCATCGAGGTCGGTTTCGATGCCGCCGAGCGTCTTGCGAGTGAGCATCCGCAGACGCACCGCGATGAGCGGCCCCTCGGTGGGATCGAGAATGGGCTTCTGGGGCACCGTCCGAATGAGCTTGTCGCCGAGGAACTTCCGCGCCACGTGCACGTAATTGACCTGGTAGTCCTTCGAGAAGGCGTTCACCGTCTGGCGATCGCGGGCCTCGATCTGGCGGCGCAGGTGCTCGACGTCGAGAACCGGCACCGGGCTTTCCGGCACGTGATTCTCGTCGGCGGAATCGTGCTGGTGATCGTCGGCCGCCGCGGAATCATGGACGTGATCGTCGCCATTGTCCGCGTCGCCGGCAGCCTCGTCCCCGGAGTCATGCGCGCCATCGTGATCGTCGCCATTGTCCGCGTCACCGGCAGCCTCGTCCGACGCGACTGCATCATTGGCGGAAGCGTCCGACCCCGCTTCATCATTGGCGGAAGCGTCCGACCCCGCATCATCGTTGGCGGCAGCGTCCGACCCCGCTTCGTCGTCGGCAACATTCTCGGCGCCGCCGTTATCTGCAACGCCATCGTCCGCGCCGCCGTTATCTGCGCCGCCATCGGCTGTGCCCCCATCATCTGCACCGCTATCATTCGCGTCGCCGTCGCCCGCATCTTGCTCGCCCACGGTGATGACGACGTCATCGGTGGACGCATCGGGGACCGGGCCGTCGTCAAGCGAAATACCTTGACCCGAGCCGGAACCGTCCGCGATCAACTCCTCCGGGACGCCCGCAACGCGGTTCATGCCGGCGACGAGCTCCTCGAGAGTCTCGGCGACGACCCAGTCCTCGCCGTTGTCCATGAACTTGCGCACCGGATCGGGGATGCCCGCGGTCACCTTGCCCATGAGCTTCTTGATCTGCTTGTCCGTCAGATCCGGGTTCTGCTCCGAGCCCGAGAAAAGGAACTCCTTGGCCACGATCGCGCCATTGAGCACGAACCACGAATAGCCGTGGCCGGTGGCGAGGATGTGCTTCATGGTCTTCACCGTGTCCGCGCCGGGAATCAGCGGCGCCGGCAGTCGATTGCCCTCGGCGTCGAACCACAGCGACGACGGCCCCGGAATGATGCGGATGCCGTGGCCGGGCCAAATCGGATCCCAGTTGGCCATGCCCTCGGTGTAGTGCCACATGCGGTCGCGGTTGATCAAATGCGCGCCCGCCGCGCCCGCGATGTCGATGCCGCGGCCGTCGACGTGCGCCGGCACGCCGACCACCATGTCATCCGGCATCGCGCCCAGACGCTCCTCGGGCCAGCAGCGGCGCACGGCCTCCAGGTTGCCGCCGACGCCGCCGGTGGCGATGAGCACTGCACCGCCGCGGATCTCGAAGGTCTCCCCGACCTCCTCCCGCGGCGACGCGACGCCCCGCGGCAGGCCATCGCACGGGACGAGAATGCGCCCGCGCACGCCCACGGCGCGGCCATCCTCCATGATGATCTCGTCGACCCGGTGCCTGTGATGGAACTCGACGCGGCCCTCGCTCGCGGCCGCCTTCAGCGGCTCGGCGAAAACGCGGACGATCTCCGGGCCGGTGCCCCACGTCAGGTGGAACCGCGGCACGGAATTGCCGTGGCCGTCCGCCGACCCGTCGCCGCGCTCGGCCCAGCCCACGACCGGCACGAACTTCACGCCGAGATCGCGCAGGTACTCCCGCTTCTCCCCCGCCGCGAAATCGAGGTACGCCTCCGCCCACTTCCCCGGCCAGAAATCCTCCGGGCGGTCGAACTCCGCCGACCCGAACCAGTCGGACCGGGCGAGTTCGCGCGAATCCTTCACCTTCAGGCGCCGCTGCTCCGGTGAGTCGACGAGGAAAATTCCGCCGAGCGACCAGAACGCCTGGCCGCCGATGTTGGCCTCGTTCTCCTGGTCGACGATGATGACCTTCCGGCCGGTGCGCTGCGCCTCGTACGCGGCGACGAGCCCGGCCAGGCCGGCGCCGACGACGATGAGCGGCTGCTGCTTCGCGGTCTCCCCATTGGTTTCCATGTGGAGAGGTTATCCCGGTTTCCGGGGCCGGGCCGCGTTCCCGCGAAACTATTTTTCGCCCCGCCGCACCCGCCGCACCCGCCGCCACCGGGGATTTTCCATGCCAAAACAACCCGTGCGGGGAAAACCGCCGAGAAACCCCTTGTCAGGCTTACATAAGCCCTATTAGTGTTACCGCGACGGCGACCCCGAGCCATTCGGTTGCCTCGTCCGCGGCCCACCCCGCCGCGCCGGAGCCGCCGAGACCACGCGCTCGCCATCCTCACACGGAACGGCCGCGCCCCAGACCCCTAGGACGACCCACATGAACGCTGGCGACTACACCGCCAACGCCCCGACGAAGACCGCCGCCCCCGAGGCGCACACGGTCGCGGGCGTGACCGATCCCAAGCAGAAGCGCCGGATCATCTTCTCCTCGCTCGTAGGCACGACCATCGAGTTCTACGACTTCTACATCTACGCCACCGCCGCGGTGGCCGTTTTCCCCTACCTGTTCTTCCCCAAATCCGAGGACCCGACGATCGGCCTGCTCAGTTCGTTCGCGACGTTCGGCCTGGCCTTCGTCGCGCGCCCGGTGGGCTCGCTGCTGTTCGGCCACTTCGGCGACGTCATCGGCCGCAAGGCGACGCTGGTCGCGTCGCTGCTGACGATGGGCATCGCCACCTTCCTCATCGGCCTGCTGCCGACGTATGCGCAGGCGGGCATCATCGCCCCGGCGCTGCTGGCCGTGATGCGCTTCTGCCAGGGCCTTGGCCTCGGCGGCGAGTGGTCGGGCGCGGCGCTGCTGGCGACGGAGACCGCCGAAGAGGGCAAGCGCGGGTGGGCGGCGATGTGGCCGCAGCTCGGCGCACCGCTGGGCTTCCTGTTCGCCAACGGCCTGTTCCTGCTCATCGTGACGGTCCTGGGCCACACCAACGGCGACACCACGGGCCCGTTCATGGAGTGGGGCTGGCGCCTGCCGTTCCTGCTCAGCGCCGTGATGGTGATCCTGGGACTGTGGATGCGCCTGAAGCTCGAGGAAACGCCGGTATTCCAGCATGCGGTCGCCCGCGGCCAGAAGGTGCAGTCTCCGGCGAAGGAGGCGTTCCGCACGTCGTGGCGCCCGATGATCCTGGGCACGGCCATCATGATCTCGTGCTACACGCTGTTTTACCTGGTCACCACGTGGGTGCTCTCCTATGGCATCGGCGACCCCGACCGGGGGCTGGGCCTGGGCATTCCCTACGTCGACTTCCTGAAGCTGCAGCTGATCTCCATCTTCGCGTTCATCATCGCGGTGCCGCTGTCGGGCAAGCTCGGTGACGCGATGGGCCGCCGCCGCCTGCTGACCATCGTGTCGGTCGGCCTGATCGTGTTCGGCCTGACGTTCGCGCTGTTCCTGAACCCGGAGACGGCGTCGTTGGCCTCGGTGCTCGCGTTCCTGACCATCGGCATGTTCCTGATGGGCCTGGTCTTCGGCCCGATGTCGGCGGTGTTGCCGGAGCTGTTCCCCACCAACGTGCGCTACACGGGGTCGGGCATCTCCTACAACGTGGCGTCGATCCTCGGTGCGGCGGTCGCGCCGTTCATCGCCACCGCGCTGGTCGCGTCGTACGGCGTCTCGTCCGTGGGCGTTTACCTGACCCTGGCCGCGATCCTGTCGTTGGTCGCCATCCTGATCATGCGGGAGACCCGCTACGTCGATCTGGCCGAGCTCTAGCCTTTCGCTTCACGACGCCCACGCGCCCCGTCCCCGGTCTTCCCGGGAGGCGGGGCGTTCGGCGTCGAGGGGTCGGGGCACCGGCGGCACCCGGAATCGGCGGGCGCGCGCCGCTGCACGGTCCGCGTCGAAGGGGCGCGGCTCACCGCCGTTTGCGCGGCTTGGCCATCAGTTCGATCTGCACCATGTCGGTGCGGCCGGTGGCGACGAGCGCCTGCTGCAGCGCCAGGTGGAAGTCCCACAGGCGGCGGTAGACGCGGTCGTATCCGAGCCCGGCGGCTTCGCGCGAGTGCGCGGCGAACAGCTCGCGCCACAGCGCCAGGGTGCGTTCGTGGTGGCCGGCGAGGTGCGTTTCGGAGATGATGCGCAGCCCCGTGTCGCGGTCGACGATGCGCCGCAGTTCGTCCATGGTCGGGTGGTGCAGCGCGGGCCAGACGTAGGATCGCGCCAGGTCGAGCGCGGAGCCGGCGGAGTCGTCGAAGCGGTCGGCGGCCACGGTCATCTGCACGGCGATCGTCCCCCGGTCGGCCAGGACCCGCTCCGCGCCGCGCAGCCAGCTGCGGATGCCGTCGGGGCCGAAGGTCTCCAGCCGCTCGACGTTGAAGATCGCCTCGTAGTCGCCGTCGAAATCCCGCGGCGACGGGATGACCCGGTCGGCCCGCAGGACGCGGACGGGCCCGGACAGCCCGGCGTCGTCGGCGCGCTTTCCGACGGCCTCCGCGTGATCGTCCGAAATGGCCAGCACGTCGGCGGAGGCGCCCCGGTCGGCGGCGCGCAACGCCAGTTCGCCTCCCGACGACGGCCACTCCAGGACGCGATCGCCGGCGCGCACCCGCGCCAGATCGAGCATGCGCTCGACGCGGCGAGCCTGCGCTTCGGGCAGATCGGCGCGGGCGACGCCCTCGGGCGGGTCGATGCGGGTGACGTCGACCTTCCAGTTGGCGGGCACGCCGCCGCGGCCCGCGCCGGGCGCCTGGTTGGGGATCTCCTCCAGCGACGTCGTCCTCGCCCCGGAGGCGAACAGCGCCGAACCGCCCGTCAGCGACGGCCCCGCGAACAGCTCGATCAGCGACGCCGGCAGTTCCCCGCCGGGACCCGTGCCGCGCGGCGTGGGCCGGCGGCCGGACAGTTTGCGCAGCCCCCTGCCCACGCGGCCCTCGGCGCCGACGTCGAGCCCGGCGTCGAAAAGCGCCGCCAGGGTGCGGGGCAACGTGTCGGATTCCCACTCGCCGGCGAGGTACGACTCGCCGAGGCCGACCCAGTCGGCCTCCGCGATGCGGCGGAACATCGCCTCCGGGTCGCGGATGCCGATCGTCGCCGACCCCGGGCCATCGATCTCCACGCCGTGGCGGGCGCAGGCGCGGCGGAACGACTTCCGCGCCAGGTCGGCGCGCCTGCCCAGCAGACGGCCGTCGGGCACCCGGGCCACACCCGGCCAGCGGTCGGCGTCGACGGCGAAGCGCTCCACGGGCAGCGCGGCGTTCCTCACCTCTTTATCGGCCATGCGGGTCAGGCTACCGGCGGGCGCGACCGAGTAGGCGGCGGCGCACCGCAAGCACTATCATGTGCCGGTACCCCCACCCACGTACGAAATTCGAGGAGAATTTTCATGACCGAGACTCCCTACCGTCCTCGAACGGGACGACCCCACGTCGTCATCGTCGGTTCGGGTTTCGGCGGCCTCTTCGCCGCCCGCAAGCTCAAGGACGAGAACGTCGACGTCACCCTCATCGACCGTACGAACCACCACCTCTTCCAGCCGCTGCTGTACCAGGTGGCCACCGGCATCCTCTCCTCCGGCGAGATCGCCCCGCCGACCCGCCAGATCTTCGACGGCGACCAGAACATCCGCGTCGTCAAGGGCGAGGTCACGGACATCAACGTCGACGCGCGGACCGTCACCTCCAAGCTGGGCAACCGCGTCCAGGACTGGGAGTACGACTACCTGCTCGTCGCCGCCGGCGCGGGCCAGGGCTACTTCGGCAACGACCACTTCGCCAAGTACGCCCCGGGCATGAAGACCATCGACGACGCCCTGGAGATCCGCTCCCGCATCATCGCCTCCTTCGAGCACGCCGAGCTGGCCAACGACCCGGCCGAGCGCGAGCGCCTGCTGACCTTCGTGGTCGTCGGCGCCGGCCCGACCGGCGTGGAGCTCGCCGGCCAGCTGGCCGAGCTGGCCAACCGCACGCTGAAGTCGTCCTACCGCAGCTACAACCCGCACGCCGCGCGCGTCATCCTGCTCGACGGCGCCCCGCAGGTGCTGCCGCCGTTCGGCAAGCGCCTGGGCCGCAACGCCCAGAAGCAGCTGGAGAAGCTCGGCGTCATCGTCAAGCTCAACGCGATGGTCACCGACGTCGACGAGTACGGCGTCACCTACAAGAACGCCGAGGACGGCACCGTCGAGACGATCCCGTCCTACTGCAAGATCTGGTCCGCCGGCGTCGCCGCGTCGCCGCTGGGAAAGATGATCGCCGACCAGTGCGGCGTCGAGTGCGACCGCGCCGGCCGCGTCCAGGTCAACCCGGACCTGTCGGTGGGCGAGCACAAGAATGTCTTCGTCGTCGGCGACATGATGGCCCTCAACGGCCTGCCGGGCGTCGCCCAGGTCGCCATCCAGGGCGGCGAGTACGTCGCCGACCTCGTCATCTCGGAAACCGAGACGCTCGAGAACGCCGAGGGCGAGCAGCCCGCCAACCGCGAGCCGTTCGAGTACTTCGACAAGGGCTCGATGGCCACCGTGTCCCGCTTCGCCGCCGTGGTGAAGATGGGCAAGGTCGAGGTCACCGGTTTCCTGGGCTGGGTCCTGTGGCTGGCCGTGCACCTGATGTTCCTGGTCGGCTTCCGCAACCGCCTGGTGTCGGTGATCAGCTGGGGCCTCAACGTGCTCACGCGCGATCGCTACCAGCTGGTGTCCACCCGCCAGCAGATGTACGCCCGCACCGCCATCGACCGTCTGACGGAACTGACCGGCGACGACACCGGCATCCGCGACAAGAAGGGCATCAGCGAGATCGAGCGCGGCGACAAGTAGCCGCCCGCGGGTACAATCCGCCCACATGACCGAAACCTCTTCCGCGCCCCGCCTCACGCTGAGGCGGGGCGCGGGCATTCTCCGGGATCACGTCCGCGAATCCCGGGCGGCGCTGGTCGCGGTGGTGGTCCTGTCGCTGATCGGGGCATTCGCGTCTCTGGTGCAGCCGTTGCTGGTCAACGGGATCATCGAGGCCGTGGGCGCCGGCTCCGTGTTGGCGCCGTTCGTCACCGGCCTTCTCGCCGTCGTCCTGCTGTCCTCGGCGGTCGGTTCCGTGCAGCAGTACCTGCTCGGCCGCACGGCGGAGTCGATGGTGCGTTCCCTGCGCCATGCCCTGCTCGACCGGTTGCTCCGGCTGCCGGCGGCGACCTACGGACGCCATCGCACGGGCGATCTGGTCTCCCGCGTGGGCGCGGACACCGATTCGGTGCGCACCGCGATCACCGGCGGCGTCGTCGACGCCTTCGGCGGCGCGCTGATCATCATCGGTTCGGCCGCCGCCATGATCTGGCTCGACGCGCTGCTCTTCGCCGTCGCCTTGGGCGTGCTCGCGGCGGCGGTCATCACGGTCGTCGCGGCCTCCGGCAAGATCCAGGAGCTGGCGCGGCGCGTGCGCGAATCGACCGGCGCGATGTCGTCGGGCGTCGAGCGGGCGCTGTCGGCGATCGTGGCGGTCCGCGCGGCGGGGGCGACTGCGGCGGAGGCCTCCGCGCTGAAGTCCGACGCCGACCGTGCATGGCGCGCCTCGCTGCGCTCGGTGCGGCTGGAGGCGATCCTGTGGCCGATGAGCGGCCTGGCCATCCAGGTCGCGTTTCTGGTGGTCCTCGGGCTCGGCGGCGCCCGCGTGGCCGCCGGCGATCTGTCGGTGGCCAATCTGGTGGCCTTCCTGATGTTCCTGTTCATGCTGATGATGCCCGTCGCGCAGTTGTTCGCGGCGATCACGTCGGTCGCCGAGGCCCTGGGCGCCCTCGCCCGCATCGACGAGGTCATGTCGCTGCCGCCCGAGGGCGCCGGCGACTCCCCCATCGCCGGCGTCCTCCCCGACTTGTCCGGCCCCGTGCCCGCCGTGGAGTTCGACGGAGTCGAATTCGCGCACGAGGGCCAATCGAGGGACGGACGCGAGAGCGAACTCGTCCTGGACGGCGTCACCTTCGCCGCCGACGCCGGGCGCACCACGGCGCTCGTGGGGCCGTCCGGAGCGGGCAAGTCGACGATCCTCTCGCTCATCGAGCGCCTGCACGACCCGAGCCGCGGCGTGGTCCGTGTCGGCGGCGTCGACGTGCGCGACCTCGATCGCGCCGATCTGCGCCGCCACATCGCCTACGTCGAGCAGTCCGCGCCGGCGCTGGCCGGCACCATCCGCTCGAACCTCACCCTCGGACTCGAGGACGTCCCCGACGAGCGCTGCCGCGAAGCCCTGGCCTCGGTGAACCTGCTGGACCGCATCGACGCACACGCGGACGGCCTGGACGCGACGGTCGGCGACCGCGGCATCGGCCTGTCCGGGGGCGAGCGCCAGCGCCTGGCCATCGCGCGCGCCCTGCTCGCGGACCGGCCGATCCTGCTTCTCGACGAGCCGACGGCCTCGCTGGATTCCCGCAACGAACGGGCGCTGCAGGCCGCCATCGACACCGCCTCGCGCCGCCGCACGGTGATCATCGTCGCCCACCGTCTGGCCACCGTCGCCGGCGCCGACCGGATCATCGTCCTGGAGTCGGGCGCGGTGCGGGCGTCGGGCACACACGCGGAGCTCATGGCGGAGTCCGATCTGTACCGGGATTTGGCCCGCGACCAGCTGTTGTCGTGACCGCCGCCACACCGCCATGCCCGATTCTCCCGGATGTGACCGACCGGGCATTCCCGAGACCTGCGTTCGGGCATCGACGGGCGTATGGTGGCCGGTGAAGCGCGGATCAACGCCTCGGGCCCGTCGCGCCGGCCCCGCCCACCACGCGGGGAGGCGCCGTAGGCCGATCGCCTCTCACCGGGGGCGGATGTCGTGTGCGGGGCGATCCGCCCGTCAGAAAACATCCGACGAGAGGTGGCCCCACGGGGGCCGGAAAGGTGGCACGGGTGAGCACTGCCGCGCCCAACGCACGCACGCAGGCCGAAGGATCGCCGCGCGATCCGTGGGAGGGGTTCGCCGGCGACCGGTGGCGTGAGTCCATCGACGTCCGGAATTTCATCCAGCACAACTACGCGCCTTACGACGGCGACGCGTCGTTCCTGTCCGGCCCCACTGACAAGACGCTGCGCGTGTGGGATCACCTGGAGAAGAAATACTTGTCGGTGGAGCGCGAGAAGCGCGTCTACGACGTCGACACCACCACCCCGGCGGACATCGACGCGTTCCCGGCGGGCCACATCTCCGAGGACGACGACGTCATCGTCGGCCTGCAGACGGACGTCCCCCTCAAGCGCGCCATGATGCCCAACGGCGGCTGGCGCATGGTGGAGACCGCGATCAAGGAGGCCGGCAAGGAGGTCGATCCGCGGGTCAGGGAGATCTTCACCAAATACCGCAAGACCCACAACGAGGCCGTCTTCGACGTCTACACCGACCGCATCCGCGCGGCCCGCAGGTCGCACATCATCACGGGCCTGCCCGACGCCTACGGCCGCGGCCGCATCATCGGCGACTACCGCCGGGTGGCGCTCTACGGCGTCGACCGGCTGATCGAGGAGAAGGAGGCCGCGAAGTCCGCCGTCTCCGACCGGGGCTTCTCGGAGCACTGGGCGCGCTACCGCGAGGAGCACGCCGAGCAGATCCGGGCGCTGAAGAAGCTCAAGGCGATGGCGGAGACCTACGGCTTCGACATCTCCGGCCCCGCCACCACGGCGCAGGAAGCGGTGCAGTGGACCTACTTCGGTTACCTCGCGTCGGTGAAGTCGCAGGACGGCGCAGCCATGTCCATCGGTCGCCTGTCGGCGTTCTTCGACCCGTACTTCGAACGCGATCTCGCCGCGGGCCGGATCACCGAAACGGACGCCCAGGAGATCATGGACGCGCTGGTGATCAAGCTGCGCATCGTCCGCTTCCTGCGCACCATCGACTACGACCAGATCTTCTCCGGCGACCCCTACTGGGCGACGTGGTCCGACGCCGGCTTCTCCGACGACGGGCGCCACATGGTCACCAAGACCGCGTTCCGCCTGCTGCAGACGCTGCGCAACCTCGGCCCGGCTCCGGAGCCGAACATCACCGTGTTCTGGGACCCGCAGCTGCCCGCCGGGTACAAGGAATTCTGCTCGGCCATCTCCATCGAAACCTCGTCGATCCAGTACGAGTCGGACGCCCAGATCCGCGACCGATGGGGCGATGACGCCGCGATCGCCTGCTGCGTCTCCCCGATGACCGTCGGCAAGCAGATGCAGTTCTTCGGCGCGCGCGTCAACGCCGCCAAGGCCCTGCTCTACGCGCTCAACGGCGGCCGCGACGAGGTCACGGGCGTCCAGGTGGTGGAGGGCCACGAGCCCATCGCCGGCGACGGGCCGCTGAACTTCGACGAAGTCTGGGCGAAGTACGAGGACATGCTCGACTGGGTGATCGGCACCTACGTCGAGGCCCTGAACATCATCCACTGGTGCCACGACAAGTACGCCTACGAGTCCATCGAGATGGCGCTGCACGACTCCGACATCATCCGCTCGATGGGCTGCGGCATCGCCGGGCTGTCCATCGTCGCCGACTCGCTGTCGGCCATCAAGTACGCCAAGGTCACGCCGGTGCGCGACGACACCGGGCTGATCGTCGACTACGTCACCGAGGGCGACTTCCCCGTCTACGGCAACGACGACGACCTGGCCGACGACATCGCCGCGACGATCGTCCACACCGTCATGGCGAAGATCAAGGAGATCCCGCTCTACCGCGACGCGATCCCCACCCAGTCGGTGCTGACCATCACGTCGAACGTGGTCTACGGCCGCGCCACCGGAAACTTCCCCTCCGGCCACCGCGCCGGCACCCCGTTCGCGCCGGGCGCCAACCCCGAAAACGGCATGGACACCCACGGCATGGTCGCGTCCATGCTGTCGGTGGGCAAGCTCGATTACGAGGACGCGCTCGACGGCATTTCGCTGACCAACACCATCACCCCGTCCGGCCTGGGCCGCACGAAGGACGAGCAGGTGGCGAACCTGGTCGGCATCCTCGACGCGGGCTTCATCATGGACGGCGAGTAGCCGCGCCACGCCCGGGCCACCCCCACGCCCCCGAACGCAACCGACGCCGACACAACCGACGCCCGCACCACCCCGCCGGGCACGACACGACAAGGAGACCCCGATGTCCGCCAAGACCTTCGACGAGCGCCTCGCCGACATGAAGGCGCAGCGCACCGCCAACAACGCCGGTTCCGGCCTGTACCACGCCAACATCAACGTGCTGGACAAGTCCACGCTCGAGGATGCGATGGCCAACCCGGAGAAGTACCCGAACCTGACGGTCCGCGTGTCGGGATACGCGGTGAACTTCGTCAAGCTCACCGCCGAGCAGCAGCGCGACGTCCTGGACCGCACCTTCCACGAAAGCGCGTAGGCGCCCATGGCCGACGGCCTGAACCGGAAAGTCACCGTCGCCCCCTCGCGGGGCCCGCGGGTGCGCGGCGCCGCGCAGGGGTTGGGCGGCGTGCCCGACCCCACCGCGCCCGGCGACGACGTCGCCGAGCACAATCGCAGGGCGCTTTTCGACGCCCGCCGCACCGGCGACATCGGTCTGGTCCATTCCTGGGAGCTGGTCACCTCCGTCGACGGTCCCGGCACGCGCATGACCCTGTTCATGTCGGGCTGCCCGCTGCGATGCAAGTACTGCCACAACCCGGACACGATGGAGTTGCGGGAGGGCACGCTCGAGCGCGTCGAGGACGTCATCGCCCGGGTGAAGCGCTACCGCACGGTCTTCCGTGCCTCGGGCGGCGGGCTGACCATTTCCGGCGGCGAGCCGCTGTTCCAGCCGGCCTTCGTCAAACGGGTGCTGGCGGCGGCGAAGGAAGCCGGCATCCACACGGCGGTGGACACGTCGGGCAACCTCGGCCACAGGCTCAGCGGCGAGGAACTGGACCTCGTCGACCTGTTCCTGCTCGACGTGAAATCGGGGCTGCCGGGGACCTACGAGAACGTGACCGGCCGGCAGCTCAAGCCGACGCTGGAGTTCGGCGAGCGCCTGGTCGCGCACGGGAAGAAGATGTGGGTGCGGTTCGTGCTGGTCCCCGGGCTCACCGATGATCCCGCGAACGTCGAGGCGACCGCCGACATCGTCGCCCGCTGGGCCGACTGCGTCGAACGGGTGGAGGTCCTGCCCTTCCACAACATGGGCGCCGACAAGTGGGCGAACCTGGGCATGACCTACGAGCTCGGCGACGTCCGCCCGCCGACGAAGGAATCGCTGGAGCGGGTCCGCGACGTGTTCCGGGCGCGCGGGCTGACCACGTACTGAGGGGCCGTCGCCAAGCGCCCTTCCGGGTGCGTCGCTCCGCGCGCTTCTCCCCGGCCCCTACTCCCCCGGGTTCTGGCCCGCGGGCAGCACCGCCAGCCGCAGGTTGGTGCGCGACAGCAGCTTGCCGTCGGCCTCGCGGGTGTGGCGGATCTCCCACACCTGCGAGGTCCGGCCCAGATGCACCGGCGACGCCGTGGAGATGATCGCATCCCCCGCGACTGCGGAGCGGTAGAAGTCGGTCGAGTTGTTCACGCCGACGACGGGCCGGTCGGCGCCCGCGGCGATGAAGCCGGCGATGGAACCGCAGGACTCGCCCATCGTTGCGTACACCCCACCATTGGCGACGCCCCATGGTTGGAGATGCTCGGGACCGATCTCCACGCGCATGCTCATCAGGCGCGGGCCGACGGCCACGTACGACGCACCCAGGTGCACGTCCAGGCCCCCGGCGCGCACGTCGCCCGCCATCAGCTCGTTGAGCTCCGCGATCTCGTCATCGGTGAGCACCCGCTCACCGGCGGCCTTGAGCAGCTTTCCGTACACGCGGAATTTCTCCGGGGGCATGAGCATCGTCGGTACCTCTTTCCTGGCGGTGGCGTGCATGCGGCGGGCGCATGCGGTGGCAAGCGGGCCCCGGCTTGACGACGGCACCGTGTCCGTCGCGAAGCCGAAGACCTTTCCCCGAGGCTACCGGCCCCGATACCGTTCGGTGGTCAATTCCCCGTAGCCGGGGACGTCACCGCCGGCGAACCGCTCCCATGCGCGGGCGTACAGGCTGGGCATGGGCACCAGGGGCGGGGACGTCGGCACGACGGGGCGGACTTTGGCGTCGCGCCACAACAGGTGCAGGGGCGCCTTCCACGTCTCCATCGTCTTCTCCCCCGGGCCGGGCTCCATCCACCCACCCGGCAGGAAGCGGGTGCGGCCCGCGCCCGCGCGCCTGCCCTCGATGAGCAGACCCTTGTCCACCAACACGCGGGCGGCTGCGTCGATGTCCTTTTTGCGCCACCCGTTCCACGCGCGGACGTTCGCGTCGGACGGGTCCGCCAATGCCAGGATCTGCAGGAAGTAGCGGGCCGCATTCTCGTCGATGTCGAGGGACTCCATCGCCGCAGCCACCGTGTCCGGGGCCGAGTTCGCGGGGTCCATCGGGTTCGGCGCGGCGCCGCGTTTGGCGGGCGAGGCGGGTGCGGCCGGCTGCGCCTTTTCCGATGCCGCCGCTTGCTCCGTCGCCGACTGCGCAACCGTCGAGTGCGCGGCCGCCGGATCGCTTTCGAGGTCCGCGAGCAACTCGTCCAGGTGCCCCTCCAACAGCACCCGATGCGTCTGCCGCGACGGGTGGCCGTTGATGTTCTCGAAATCACCGCCGAGCTCGACGCCGAAGAGGTACCGCGCCCGTCGTTCCCGGCACGCCGGCGCCTGCTCGGCGATCGCGCGAAGCTGCTCCCCGATGAAGGGGCGGACCGGGTCACCGGGCGGGCGCAGCGACGCCAGGATCAGCAACGGGGCAACGTAATGATCAACCGAGTCTGGGTCGGTGGTCCCGAAGTCGAACGGCCGGAGAAGCTCGTCGAGCACTTCGTCCGGGTACAACACCGCCCGATCCTTGTCCAGGGGCCGCCGTATCGCCGCTCGCTCGAATTCGGACAACCGGAATCCAAGATCACCGGTCTCCCGTGCCCAGACCGCGGCCATCGCGGAGACATCGGGGCCCTCTTCGGCCATGCGGCGGACATCGCCGCCGGGCAACCCCGCGATGGCCATGTTCCGGATGGTCGCCCAGGGGAGCGCCCGTACCCGGTCGCGTGCCCTCGTGAAGGCGGCGGCCGTCATGCCCAGCGCTTCGCGAACCGCATCGGTCCGTTCCCGCTGCTCTTCCTCCAATTCGCCGAGGACATTCGAACGGGATGCGATGCCGCCGAACAGGTACGCGGCCGCGTCCTCCGACAAATCCGTCGCGGCGGCCAGCTCCGCCGCCTTTCCCCGCACCGACCACGGAGACTTGCACATCGCCTCACCGGCGCCGGAACCGGACGCGTCGTGGTTCGAGTGCACCGCCCGTTCCTCCAGAACGGCCAAGTCCGCGAGAAAGTCGTCAGCGTTCATTCCGCCGGCGTCGGCATTCCCTGCTGCATTGGCCGCTCGGGGCGTCGCCGCATGCTCGGCGGCCCACCGCGAATCATCGCGGGCCAGGTAGCAGCGCCACGCGCCGGCGTCGTCGACCATGTGTTCGGCGAAAAGCGCGTCTTCTTCCCATTGCATCTTCTGCATGTTCGGGCGGCGGTTCCCCTTCGGAGCCTTAAGAAGGTGAGCGCGCCACCCCGAACACAGCACTCCTGCCGCGACCAGCTCGCGGAGAAATCCGCCAATCTCGCGGACCAGGGCCGGATCGAGTGCGGGGGACGCCAGCAATGCCAGCAGGCCCCGCTCGTGGCCGATATGCCGGGCGAACCCGGACGTGTCGATGTCCCTTCCGGTGGACGTCCCCGGCGACGCCAGCTCATCGGAAATCGCGCCCACCGATTCCGCGAAGTCCTTTGTTCCTCCGCTGATCAAACGATCACCGGAAAGGTCGCCGAGCAGGCACATCGCCCGGGTGGACACCGTGAACCTCTCCCCGGCCGGAATCAGGTGCCGGACCATCCGGTCCAGAGCGACCACATCGGCGGCGAGTTCGATGACGGCATGAAGCAGAATCAAATCGGAGGTCCCTAGCAGCCGAGACGCCGCCTCCCACGCCGCCGTACCGGGCCAGGCGTCCGGCGACCTGCCCCAACCGAGCGGTCGGCGCCGGCGCTGATCGAAGGGCATCCGGTCCGCGGGAACATCTCTGGAATCGTGTTTGCGCTCGGCGTTCCCGGACATCGCCGACAACAATTCCGCCGCCGATTCGCGGGTGAACGTCCGCATCAGTTCACTTACCCACGGCGACCGCGGGCGCATCCGGTGCACGAGGGACGGGGGAAAACAATCCAGTACGCCGTTTCGCCGGGTCAGGTAGGCCCCCGTGTCGGGATTGCGCAACCGCATACCCGGGCCCATCAGCCAATGTCCGCCGCCCGGTCTCCGCACGACCGTCGAAATCGGCTCGCGGGCGCGGAAATCACCGAGCGGCGTGGTCACTCCCCACTCGTCGCCGAGCCGGTACCCGATGGCGAAGTGGAGCCCTCCGGCGCTGCCCGCGGGCCCGTCGACGGAGTCCGGCTGAGTGGGATACGCCATGCAGTACGTGATTCCATCGTCGGCGGGGATCGGCCCAATGCCGAGGATCCCCGGGATTGCGTCGACGTCGGCGGGCTCCTCGGAAAACGCCCACTTCTCCGGGAGCCACTCCCTCATCGCACCGTCGACGCGGGCGAACACCCTGGACTTGTCTGCGGTGCATGCCATCTGGTCGAAGGTGTACCCGGGGACCGTCATGTCATCGGCGATGAGCAGGCCACCACCGGTGATGCGTCCATCTTCGGTTTCGACCGTCACTCCCTCCTGGAAGTTCGTGGGACCGTCCAGCCAAGCGTTTCTTCCCCCGTGCCAATGAACGGAAGTGAACCATTCTCTTCGGTCGTACGTGAAGAAGGCGATATCGGAGCCGACGGACATCGCCCCGACGATATGACCGATGCCCCTCGGGATCTCGCCTTCGTCGACGACCACGTCACCATCGAGAACCTCGAAACGGATGCCGTCATCGACGATCAACAGCGGGCTGGAGTCGTACACCCTGATCTGGTCCGGCCCGTGCAGCCAGTCCGTCAGCCCTTCCGGGCCCGCCAGCCGGTGCGCCGATTTCTCGACCGTGGGCAGAGCAAGTTCGGCGAGTACGCCGACCCTGATCGCCGCCGCCAGCGTCTCGGCCGGGTCAAAGGACCGCAGAGCGGCCGCCGCCTCGGGGTCGACGCCGGTCAGGCGCGGATCCAGAAGATGCCGGACGTGGTTGTCGTGGAGGTGCGCCAGAATAGCCGGGGAAGCGATGTCGACCTCCAAGGCGCGGGCCACCTCGCGGAGCCTGCGGCCGATGAGCCGCCGCCCGCTCTCGGTGCCCGCAAAATGCCCCGGATCGTCGCCCAGCACCCACGACGGCACCACATCGTCGACCAGATTGGCGAGCACCGGATCGTCGATCAACGCCGCCAGGTCCCGGGTGCGCACCCCGGATCTCGCCCAATCCCGCCACCGCAGACTGCGATCAAACCTCAATTGAGATTCGCCGTCCCACTCGACGCCGGCCGCGGTCAGGACGTCGACGTGATCGACCGCCAAATCGCTGAATCTCGCGGACACGCGGGTGCCGCGCAACTTGGTGCCCAGGCTTTCGATCGCGGCCACGAATCGCGGGCTGACGATCGCCAGCAGAGGGAAGCCACCGCGGTCGACCACTTCCCGGATCCACGCCTGGAGCGCATCCGGATCGGCCGCGAGCCGTGCCCACTCTCCTGATTCTTCGAGGAATCCGATCCACTCGTCCAGCGACCATGAGTCCGCCTTGACCTCGACGAAATGGTCGGCGCGCCCGGGGTTCGCGCGCAGCCACCTCGCCAGCGACTTCTGCGTGGTCTTCCAGAATCCGGGTGGGGCCGAATCCACGGCGGACATGCCGACGATGGCGTCGAAAAGCCGGTCGTCGGCGTCGTCGGCCGAAATACCCGCGGCGGCGCCGACCTTCCGCAGGTCGCGGGCGCAGTTCGCGTGGGGCGGCTGTCCGGCGCGGATGCGGGCGCAGTTGAGGCGCAGCACGTGCTCGAACGCCTCGGACGGATCGTCGAAACGTTCCATCGCGTCGCCGGCTTCCCGGGTCAGCTCGGACGCGCCGACGACGCCGTCGGCCGCGAATTCGAGGAACGCCGCCTCATGCCGATCGGCATCGACCGGCAGCCCATGCGCGCGCTCGATGTCGCGGGCAAGGGCGAACCATCGACGAGCGTGCTTCTCACGCTCGGCCGCGACGAAAATGCGCGCGAGCTCCTCCAACAGGGTCGGCACGAAATGCGGCGCCGACCCCCGCAGCCCCTCGACAAGGCCCTCGAAGCGCTCCTCGACCTTCTTCGGGTTCGTCCGCGCATGCCGACGCGCCCACTCCAGATCACCCACCAGATTCAGCGCGTGGCGCGCGTTGCCGGGATCCGTGATTATCGGCCACGCCGGGAATCCGATCGCCCGCTGGCGAACCCGACCCACCGGCTGCGACGACCCCGCCTCGAAGCCCACCGTCGCCTGCGCGACGGTTTCCGCCTCCACCAGCGCCTCCGGCACCAGCTTGACGACGACCCGCCCTTCCCTCGTAAAGGTCACGGCGTGAAGGAGGTCCTCGCCCCCACTGGTCGCGTCGTTCACCGCATGAAGGCGGCTATCGCCTGCGCCCGTCGCGTCGTTCACCGCGTAAACCGGTCCGATCCCCATGATCCGAAAACACCTCATCCCTCCGCCGACGCCCACCGACGGCGGCAGTCGCACGCTACCGACGCCGGTAGCGGGTCGTCGTCAATTCCTCGTAGCCGGGCACGTCGCCGGAGCCGAAGCGCTCCCATGCGTCGGCGAACAATTGCGGCACCGGCACCAACGGAGGGCACGTCGGCACCACGGGGCGCATCTTCACATCCCGCCACAACAGATACAGCGGTGCCTTCCACACCTCCATGCCCTTCTCGCCCGGCGACGGATCAAGCCACCCACCTGCCAAGAACCTGGAGCGGCCGGCACCCGCACGCTTCGCCTCGACGAGCAGCCCCTTGTCCACCAACATCGACGCGGCGGCATCGATGTTCTTCTTCCGCCACCCGTTCCACTCCCGGATGTTTCCGTCCGTCGGCGTGGCCAACGCCAGGACCTGCAGGAAGTACCGGGCGGCATCCTCGTCAAGACCCAAAGCCTCCATCACCGCCGACACGGTCTCCGGCGCCGACACAAGCGGATCCATCGGATGACCCTGCGCGGCCGCATCCGCACCATCGGAGGGTTCGACGATCTCGAGGTCGGCCAAAAGCTCGTCCAGGTGCCCCTCCGTAAGCACCCTGCGCACCTGATATCGGGCGTATTCCGCGACCTCCGAGTAGTCGCCCCCGAGCTCGCCCTCGACGTACGAATAGCCCCTCGCCGTTTCCGCGAATTTCGCGATGGCCTCGAATTGGGCGCGCAGGAAGGTCCTGATCGGGTCGTGGCGATGCCGTAGCGAGGCCAGAGTCAACAGCGGCGCAACGTAACGGTCCGGAAAGTTCCCTGTTTCCGGATCGAACCGGAAGGGCACGAGGAGCTCCGACAGGAAGCGAGACTCATCCTTCGGGAGGGTACGCAGCAGCGCCTCGCGCTCGGTGTCGGAGAACCTGTATCCCAAGTCACCGGTCTCGCGTTTCCACACCTCCGCCATGGCCTCGACATCCGGGCCTTCGGCGATCATGCGGGCGATGTCCCCACCCGGCACTCCGGCGCGCGACATCGATGTGATGAGGGACCAGGGCATGGCTTTGAGGTCCGACCGCGCACGGTCGAACTCGGCTGCCTTCACGCCCAACGCAACCCGATGCGCCTTCTTGCGTTTCTCTTGTTCAAGCTCCTCCGCGACCGACCTCGTCCAGACTCCGCCGATCAGGAACGCCGCCACTCCCTCGGACAGATTGGTGCCCGCGGCCAATGCCTCCACACGGTCGGAGAAGTCCGGGACAACCTCGTCCCGTGCATCGAGGGCATCGAGCGCGGCCAGGAATTCGTCCGCCTCCATGCGGTCATCGTCGGCATCCCGGTCATCGCCGGCATCCTGGTCATCGCCGGCGTCCCGGCTTTCCGCGGGCGCGACGACCCACCACGCTTCCGGAAAGGGATACTCCACTGTCTCCGCGAAAAGGGCGCCGTCCTTCCAGCTCCAGCCAACGCCCGGGCCCTCTTCCCGGTGCGCGCGCCACCGTCCGCACAGCACGCCGTCGTGCACCATCGTGCGGAGCACACCGGTGACCTCCCGAACGGTTCCCCGGTCCAGGGCCGGCGCGGACAACAAGGCCAGCACGGTCTTCTCGTTGCCGATGAGGCTGACCACCCCGCCGGTCGTCGGCGCCTCGGCCGCCGGAACCGAACCCGGCGACCGCAATTCAGCCGCCAACGATGCCAATGCAGTGGAAAGTACTTCGTGGGAAGCACTCAGATCCATGGTGCCGGAGATTTCCTTGAGCATCCACGCCGCCTGCTTCGACATGGCGTACCGGGATTCCGGCCGATCACGGCCGTCGGCAAGTGCACGGAATCTGCGGTCGAGCTCCGCGGCGTCGGCGGCGAGCTCGATCACCGCCGTCAGGAGCACTGGATCATCCGTGCCCAAAAGCTCCGACGCGGTCTCCCACGCGGCGGTCCCGGCTTGCGCGTTGATCGATCGATCGGACTTGGTCCGCTTTTCCGGGCCGTCGTTCCACGCCTCGTGAGTCACCGAAACCTCAACCCCATCGACATCGAGCTTCCGGCCAGTATCGGGGATGAGCGAATCGAGCAAACGTCCCGCGGAATCGGCAGTGAAGGCGCGCATGGCCGAACTTGCCTCCGCAGACCTGCACCTGAGCTGGTGGAACGCCGACGGCGGCAGATCGTCGAGGATGCCATTGTGCCGGCTGATAAGCCCACCGGTGTCGGCGTCGACGAGTTTCATGTCGTCGGTCAGCCACCGCCCCCCACCCGGACGCTCGATAGCGCCGTCGATTGGACGCACCTTACCGGAATAGGCGGGAAATGGACGCACGCATCGGTGATCGCCGAGAGGAGTGATCGCACCATATTCACCGTCGATCTTGTAGGCCAGCGTGTAATGCCGCCCGCCGGCAACACCGGCCGGACTGTCCGCCGACCCCGGAAACTCCGGGTAGGTCCGCGCGAATCGCACGGTGGCGCCGTCGGGCACGGGGCCGATGCCCAGAATGCCCGGCAGATCGCGTGCATTGACCGTGGAATCGAGGAACGAACCCGATTCACGGTCCCACTCCTGCATCCAGGAGTAGAGCCGGGCAAGGATCCGCGAACCGTCGGCGGACACCGCGAAATAGGCTCCCCAAGGAGCCCCGGTTATGGGAGCTTCCTTGGACACCATCCCAGTCGCAGTGAGCCTGCCGCCGTCGATCGCCAGCGACGTGCCTTCGGAGTCGCGGAAGTACCCGGGGATTTTCGCGGATGTACCGCCATGCCAGTACACGTGCGGTTCCCAGCCGTTCGTGGGCCGGTGAAAGAAGGCGACATCTTCGTTGATTGCCAGCGCGAACGTGACATTGTCGGCATGGACGGGCAGCTGGCCCGCCACCGCGGTCTCGCCTCCTCCGACGACCTCGAATCGGTCCCCGCACAGCACCACGAACCTCGGGTGCGAGCAGATGACCCGCACCGACGACTCGTCCTTTCGCACGTCGGAAAGGCGCCGCGCGGCCTCCTCGACCTCCGGCAGGGTCATTTCCGCGAGGACGCCGGCCCGGATATTGGCCGCCAGAGATTCTGCGGGATCGAATCGCATCAGGGTTTCCATCGCACCGGAATCGAGCTCCGCGAGCCGTGGATCGGTGAGGTGCCGAATGTCTTCCGCGAACCGGTACGCGACCACCGGCAACGTCGAGCGGCCCCCCGATTGACCATCGGCCAGGTCGCGCAGGCGCCGTTCGACGATCCGCCTGCCGCCGTCGATTTCCAGGAAGAGATCAAGATTCTCGCCGATGAACTCGGATGTGAGGCCGTTGTGGGCCAGCGGACCAAGCTGCGGGTCGGCGAGCAGCGCCGTGAGGTCGCGGCTGCGCCGTTCCTGCTGCGCCCATGCGCGCCACTTCAATTCCGGGGCGTACCTGTACTCCGGCTGAACCCACGTCACTCCGCCGGCTGCCAGAGCGTCGAGATACTCGATGGGGATCGAGCTGAATCCCGCGCCGATACGAGTGCCGGCCAGCTTCGTGCCCTGCGCTTCGATGGCCTTCAGAAACCGCGGACTGAACTCCCTCAATCCGAAGCTCTTTTCGTTTTCGAGGTTCGCCCGCGTCCACGCCAGGTATGCCGCGTCGTCGGCGACGAGGCGTTCCCAAATGCCGCATTCCTCCAGGAACTCCAGCCAGTTCTCTACGTCGAGGTTCGCCGGGTTGACCTCAAGGTAATGGTCGGCCCGCTCTGGGTGCTCCCGCAGCCATTGGATCAGAGAAGTCCGCGCCGCCTTCCAGAGGCCCTCCGGCATCGCGTTGAATGCCG
>NZ_JVMD01000023.1 GCF_001056295.1 Corynebacterium halotolerans | reverse complement strand
CACCCGTTACAGCGGGTGGGTCTGCGCATTCGGGGTGGGTTAACCAGCGGGTGGGTTGACGAGCGGGACGGCGGGACGCTGCACGGGGTGGGTTAACCGGCGGGTGGGTCGCGCGGGTGGGCCACGCCGGGTACGGCAATGCCCCGGTGGGCGGCGTCAGCTGCCTACCGGGGCACGACAGTCGGTGAGCGGGGGCGCTCCGCGCGGTGCGTAACCGAGGGGAGCTACCAACCGCCCTGGGCGTTGTCCAGGATGCCGCGGATCTGCGGGCGCACGTCGAGCCAGTAGATCCCCGTGATCACGAGCGAAGCGATGATCGGGATGCCGAGCATCATCCACCCGATCATCGGGAACGCCAGGAACGCCGCGGAACCCGCGAGCATCCCCGCCCACACGCCCTTGCTCTTGCGGTCGGCCGCGTCGAACGCGTCGGCCCGCGTGGTCAGAACCATCACCAGCCCGACCACCGCGGCAACGGCCAGCAGCATCGGCAGGGCGATGCGGAAGATGACCTCGATCATCCTGTAGATCTCGAAAATCATCGGTCCGCTACATCCCCCTTCGTCTCGTCGGCGCCACCGGTGTTGCCGGCGTCGTCGGCCTTGTCGGCATCGGTCTCGCCGGTCTCGCCGGCAGCGGCCTTCTCGCCGCCCATCGCGTCGGCGACGGCTTCGTCGCCGACGGACACGGTCTCCGCCGCGTCGGCGGCCTCATCGGCGGCGGGAACGTCCGCCGCCATCCCGGCCGCGTTCTCGGCGCCGCCGAGATCCACGACCTCGCCATCCACGACGTCCGGCTCCGCGTCCACCACATCGCCCTCCGCGGCCTTCTCGCCGGACCCCGCCGAAGCGCTCTCGGCGCGGAGGGCGCCCAGCAGCTGCTCGGTGACGTCGGCGGCCTGGTGCAGGATCGACTCCACGCGGTTGGACAGCTCATCCTGGTCGAAACGGCTCAGGAACTCCTGGCCCGCATCCTGCAGGGGCTTCATGGTCTCGCGGGCGACGTCCTCGAGGGAACCCGTCACGCGCTCGGCGGCGGCACCGGCGAAGGGCAGCTTGCCGAAGATCGCCGACACCGGGTCGGTGGCGCGGCCCGGCTTCTTCTCGTCGCCCTCGGCGCCCGCGCGCCCGCCCGGGAAGCCCACGGCCCCGAAGGACGCGCGGCGCTCCCTGGCCACGTTCACGCCCTCGTCCACGGCCTGCTCGCCGCGGGCGGCGAGCTCCCGGTAGATCTTCGAGGCGGCCTCGAGGTAACCGTCCGCCACCGCGCGCAGCTGCTCCGGCTTGAGCTGCTCCGCGCGGGCCGCGACGTCGTCGGGCAGCGAATGGGCCGTGGCAAACGCACGGTCGCCGCCGGCCTGCGCCTTCGTCAGGGCATCGTTGAACGCCGTCTGGGCGGCGTCGAGAGCCTTGAGGAACGCCTCCCGGGACTGTTCCCCGGCGTTGTCCCCGAGATCGCGGACCTTACGGCGCGCATCGGCCACGCGGCCGGCGACGTCATCGGCGATGCCCGAGGGCTCTCGGTCCCCGGCCGCACCGGCGGCCTCGGCGTCGTCGCCAAGCGAATCGCCCGCCGCATCGCGGGCCTCCTCCTCGGCGCGGACCCGGGCCCCGATGTCGCCCAGGATCTCGACCGTGCGCACGCCGGCGCCGATCCACGCGTAAAACGGGGTCTTGATCAGATCCAGGACCTGGGCACGCATCTCGTCGCGGGCCTCGCGCTCGTCGCGGGCGCCCGCATCGGCGCCGCCGACAGCATCGGTGCCGCGGTCATCCCGCGCACCCCCGCCGGTGCCCTTGGGGTCCTCGGGACGGTCGGTGCCGTCGTTGCCGTCGATGGGATCGGTGCGGTCGTGATCGGACATGTCTGCTCCTCGCTGATTGGCCGTGTGCCCCAGTCTACGTACCCCAACGGTCCACGTCAGCGCATTGTTCCCGGCACTGGTCCCGAATGCGGCGGAGCGTGCCCGGCGGGGCTCAGCCGCCGAAGATCAGCGTGGAAAACGTGTAGATGGCCAACCCCGCCAGCGACCCGACGAGCGTGCCGTTGACGCGGATGAACTGGAGGTCGCGGCCGACCATCAGCTCGATCTTCCGCGAGGCCTCGTCGGCGTCCCACCGCTCGACGGTCTCCGAGATGATCGACGTGATCTCGCCGGCGTAGTTCTCCGCCAGGAAGGCGGCGCCCTTCTCGATGCGGCGATCGATCGACGCCCGCAGCTCGGCGTCGTCGTTCAGCCTGTGCCCGTAGCGCTCCGCGGCCTCCGCGATCTTGCGGCGCAGCAGCGACTCCGGATCGCGGGCGGAGTCGATCAGCGACTGCGACGTCGACTTCCAGATCGCCCCCGGCGCGGCCACCACGGCCCGCGAACCCAGCAGATCCGCCTTGAGCTCCTCCACGCGGGCCACCGTGGTGGGGTCCTCGCGCAAGTCGCGCGCCAGCTTCTCCAGCCCCCGCCGCAGCGCCTGGCGCGCCTCGTGGTCGGGGTCGGACTGCACGTGCCACGTCCACTCCACGACCTCGCGGTGGACGCGGTCGCCGATCATGTCGTTGACGAACCGCGGCGCCCACGACGGCGCCCGCTCCCCCACCATCGAATCGATGAGCCCGTGGCTGGTCTGCGCCTTCCGGTGCAGCCATTCCGACAGCTGCTGGATGATCGGCTCGGTGCGGCCCTCCTCGATGAGCTGACCCAGGATGCGGCCGGCGGGCGGCCCCCATTCGGGCTCCGCCAGCTTGTCGACGACCGCGGATTTGATCACGGCTTCCGCATCCGCCGGATCGACGGCCTCCAGCGCATTGCCGATGAACTTGCCCACGTGCTCGGACACCTTGTCGCCGGACCCGGGCTCGACGAGCCAGCCGCCCACGCGATCGGTGATCCGCAGCGAGCGGACCTTCTCCAGCACCAGTGCGGGATTGAGGAAGTTGTCGCCGATGAAACTCGCCAGCGACTGGCCGACCTGGTCCTTTTTCCGCCGCACGATGGCGGTGTGCGGGATGGGGATGCCCATCGGGTGGCGGAACAGCGCCGTCACCGCGAACCAGTCGGCCAGCGCGCCAACCATGCCCGCCTCGCTGGCCGCGCGGACGTAGCCGATCCACGTCGCCGGCATTTCGCCGTCCGCGGCGGCGTCGGCCTCCAGCCACCGGCAGCCGAGGTAGATCAGCGTCGCGATGACCAGGAGACCCGTGGCGAAGGCCTTGGAGTTGCGCAGCTCGCGCCTCTTGCGCGCCTCCGTCTCCGGGGACGGCCCGGGCACGGCCAGCGGCCCACCGCCGGGGGCGGTCGCGGGGGTGCCGCCGGTTCCCGCGGCTGCGGGGCGGCGCGCGTCGCGGGCATCGGCGCGGTGCCGGCCGGAGGCGGGCGGCGCCGCCTGCGCGACGGCGCCGTCGCCGCGGCGAGCGTCATGGGCGTTGTCGTTCACGTGGGCTGGCATGCCCTCGATTATGGCCCCTGCACCGCGCGCATGGGAAAGGGCACGGCCCCGCCTCCGCATGACGCGGCGGCGGGGACGTGCCCCGGAGGTGCCGGACCGGGTCCGGCTGAGTTCGGCGGCCTTTTAGTGGCGGTTGCCGAACTCGCGACGGTACGCGAGGTACTGCTTGCGACCGACGAGAATGAGGATGAAACCGGCCACGTCCATCACGATTGCGGTGATCAGGCCGCCCCACATGAACAGCGAGGGGTTGAACGGGCCGCCGCCCGACGGGTGGTAGCCCGGATCGCCCAGGGCCACGTGCCCGGCCTCGTGGGCGGTGGTGCTGTCCATGCCCATCACGGCCAGGCCGAAGATGAAGCAACCCCACGCCGCGAGGGACGCCAGCCACAGGCCGGCGCCGATCCACGTGGCGGAACGGTGCAGGGACGAGTACTCGGCGTTCATGCTCTGCGGCACGTAGCCATCGACGAAGTGCTCTTCGCCGCGGTATCGCTTGGCGGTGGACGTAGCCATTTCTTAATCCTTCCTGAGACCCCGGTTAGTGGGTTCCCAGCTTAGTCTTCCTTGGAGCGGAATGCCGCACGGGCCCGCTCCTTGTTGATCGCGGCAACCGCGGTCAGGGGGATTCCGGCCGGGCAGACGTCGGCGCACTCGCCGTAGAGCGAGCAGGGGCCGAAGTTGGTCTCCATCTCGTCGACCATCTTCGTGGCGCGGCGGCCGCGCTCCTGCTTGCCCATCGGCAGCAGCGACAGGTGCACCAGCTTCGCGCCGGTGAACAGGTGCGCGGCACCGTTCGGGCAGGCCGCGACGCAGGCACCGCAACCGATGCACGCGGCATGGTCGAGGGCGAGCTCGGCGGTCTGGTGGTTGACGTGCAGGGTGTCGGCGTCCGGGGCGGTGCCGGCGGCCACGGAGACGTAGCCGCCCTTCTCCATCACGCGGTCCAGCGCGGAACGGTCGACGACCATGTCGCGGATGACCGGGTACGCGGCGGAGCGCATCGGCTCGATCTTCAGCGTGTCGCCGTCCTTGTACTGGAACAGGCGCTGCTGGCAGGTCGGGGTGTTCTTGCCCGGGCCGTGCGGACGGCCGTTGACGTTCAGGCCGCAGGTGCCGCAAATGCCCTCGCGGCAGTCGGACGCGAACGCGAACGGCTCCTTGCCGGACTCGACGTACTTGGAGTTGACGTGGTCGAGAAGCTCCAGGATGGACATCTCGGCGACGGCGTCATCGACGTCGACGCTCTCGAAGTGCCCCTCGGTCTGAGGACCGGCCTGGCGCCAGATTTCAAGGTGCAGTTTCATTACTTGTAGTTCCTTGTCATGAGCGGGACGGCCTCGAACGTGAGCGGCTCGGCGTGGCGGATCAGGGTGTTGCCCTTCAGATCCCACGCGGGGCCGTTGTCGCCGCGCTCCCACGCGGAGACGAAGCACCAGTTCTCGTCGTCTCGACGGGCCTCGCCCTCGTCGTCGATGTGGTCTTCGCGGTAGTGCGCGCCACAGGACTCGTCACGGTCCAGGGCGTCCACGCACATGAGCTCGCCGAGGTCGAGGTAGTCGGCCACGCGGTTGGCGTACTCGAGCTGCTGGTTCATCTCATCCGGGTTGCCCGGGATGAACAGGTCGGACCAGAACTGCTTGCGCAGCTCGCGGATCTTCTCCAGGCCCTCGGCCAGGTCCTCCTTGTTGCGGGCGACGCCGCACACGCGGTACAGCTCCTCGCCCAGCTGGCGGTGGAAGTACTCGGCGCCGTGGGTGCCGCCGATGCTCATCAGCTTGTCCAGGCGGGTCCGGGCACGGTCCACGGCCTCGGCGACCTCGGGGGCGTCCTCGGAGAGGCGGTCCTCGCCGAGCAGCGGGCCGAGGTAGTTCGGCACGGAGAACGGCAGGGTGAACCAGCCGTCGACGGAGGCCGACAGCAGCGAGTTCGCGCCCAGGCGGTTGGCGCCGTGGTACGTCCAGGAGCACTCGCCGCCGGTGAACAGGCCCGGGATCGAGGTCATCTGGTTGAAGTCGGACCACAGGCCACCCATGGTGAAGTGGCAGGTCGGCGCAATGCGCATCGGGACCTCGTACGGGTCCTCGCCGATGGCCTCCTCGTACATCTGGATGAGGTTCGAGTAGCGCTCCTTGATGGTGTCCTTGCCCAGGCGCTCGATGGAGTCGCGCAGGTCCAGGTACACCGAGTTGTTCAGCGGGCCGACGCCGTAGCCGGCGTTGATCTGCTGGGCGTTCGCGCGGGACGCGACGTCACGCGGAACCAGGTTGCCGAAGGCCGGGTAACGGCGCTCGAGGAAGTAGTCGCGCTCGTCCTCGGGGATCTCGTTGGCCGGGCGGTCGTCGCCCTGCTTGGCCGGCGTCCAGATGCGGGCGTCGTTTCGCAGCGACTCCGACATCAGGATGGTCTTCGACTGCCAGTGCGCGTTGACCGGCAGGCCGGTCGGGTGGAACTGGATGAACGACGGGGACGCGAAGTAGGCGCCCTGGTCGTACGCGCGCATGATGGCCGACGCGTTGGAGTTAATCGCCAGCGTGGACATGTGGTACACGTTGCCGTAACCGCCGGTGGCCAGCACGACCGCGTGGGCGGTGTGGGCCGTCAGCTCGCCCGTGATCAGGTTGCGCATGACCGCGCCCTGGCAACGGCCGTCTGCGACGATGATGTCGACGAGCTCGTTGTGGGTGAACATCTCGACGTTGCCCAGGCCAACCTGGCGCTGCAGGGCCGACGCGGTCGACAGCTGCAGCTGCTGGCCCGTCTGGCCGCGGGTGTAGTACGTGCGGGAGACCTGCACGCCGCCGAAGGAGCGGGTGGCCAGGGCGCCGCCGTACTCGCGCGCGAACGGCGCGCCGATGGCGTTCATGTGGTCGATGACGCGGGTGGACTCGATGCCCAGGCGCCAGCAGTCGTTCTCGCGGCAACGGAAGTCGCCGCCCTTGACGGTGTCCTTGACCAGGCGGTAGGCGCCGTCGTTGTCCACCTTC
Organism: Corynebacterium halotolerans; assembly: GCF_001056295.1. Taxonomy (GTDB): domain Bacteria; phylum Actinomycetota; class Actinomycetes; order Mycobacteriales; family Mycobacteriaceae; genus Corynebacterium; species Corynebacterium hansenii. The sequence goes on along the minus strand of NZ_JVMD01000023.1, from coordinate 262,459 downwards.
TTGCCGCGGGCGGAGTTGACGCCGCCCTGCGCGGCGATGGAGTGGGCGCGACGCGGGGCGTCGTGGTAGGTGAAGGCCTTCACGTCGTAGCCGAGCTCGCCGAGGGCGGCCGCGGCGGCGCCGCCGGACAGGCCGGTGCCCACGACGAGGATGCGGAACTTGCGGCGGTTCAGCGGGGAGACCAGGTTGTAGTGGTCCTTCTGGTACTCCCAGTGATCGCGCATCGGGGCCTTGTCGCCCGGCGAGTTGTCGCCGAGGACGCTGCCGATGACAACGCCGTCGACGACGGACTCGGGCGCCTTGAATTCGGTGGCGCCAGTCTGCATTTCAGTGTTCGTCATTATCGATTACCCCTTCTAGGCCTAGCCGACCAGACCGGTGAGGACGGCCACCGGGATCGCGATGTTGCCCACGACCACCAGCAGCGGGATCAGGCCGGACAGGAACAGCAGGACCTTGCGCCAGCGGGCACCCGTGATGCCGAGGTCGCTGGTCGCGGTCCACAGGCCATGGGACAGGTGCAGCAGCAGCGCCAGCTGGGCGATGATGTACCAGATGGCGACGAGCGGGCGGGAGAACGAGGCGACCAGGTTGGCGTAGGCCTCGCCGTGGACGAAGTTCTCCGGGGCCACGGCCGCGCCGATGGTCAGGTCCAGGATGTGGAACACGATGAACGCCAGCAGCACGATGCCGGTGATCAGCATCGTGCGGGCGGTGAACGTGTTCCAGCCCCCGACCATGCCCTGGCGGCGGAACTTGCCGCGGGACTGGCGGGCCCGGCCGCTCAGCGCGAAAGCGCCGTAGACGTGCAGGACGACGGCGACGAGAAGGACGATTCGGAAGATCCACAGGACGCCCTCGTGCGGGATGGCCGGGTAGCCGACCGAGCGCAGGAACGCCGCGTAGGCGTTGAAGTCCTGCTCGCCCATGAAGATCTTCAGGTTGCCCACCATGTGGACGATGACGTAGAGCCCGAAGAGAAGGCCGGTGACGGCCATAATCAGCTTCAGGGCCCAGGACGGGAACTTGGGCCGCTCACGCAGCGGCTCAAAAGTGATTTTTCCGTGCGCGATCGCGTCACGGTTGGAACTTGTAACAGTCATGGCACCTCCAGTGTCACGTTCACTCTAAAGTCACTGAGCCGAACGTCACCATTTATCCCCCATCCGGGTGAGGAGTTTCACAGATTCCGCCGCCTGAGCCGCAGGCAACTCTCAGAATTGGGGATTTTCGCAGGTTTTGCGCGCATAATTCCCCACGAATCACACCCGGGATGAGGCAACGCGGGCGTCGCAAAGCGAAAAGCGGGCGGGATCGGAGATCCCGGCCCGCATGGGTCTGGCTTTTCGACGCCGAAGGTGCTAAACGGAGAAGTTTCGGCGCCGTTCGCCGCCCGCCGTCACCGCTTCGCGCCGTTCGGCTCGCCGGGGTCGCTCTGCATCCCCGTGCCGTTCGGGCCGGGAGGCACGATGGGCGCGTTCTCCTCCTCCGCCTTCCGCGCCCGCTCGGCGACGCGCGCGACTTCTTCCTCCGACGGCTCGGACTCCAGGGGCGGCCGGTAATCCACGCGCTCGCCGACGACGATGGTCATCGGTTCGTGGCCGACGATCACCTCGTGGCCGGCGACGTGGATCGGCCCGAGCGCGTGCTCGCCCTCCTCCACGACGAGTTCGACGGTGCGGCGGCGGACGGTCACGCGCATGCGGCAGCCGTGGATGGTGACGCGGTAGGTCAGGCCGTCCCATTCGTCGGGCAGGCGCGGATCGATGGTGAACACGCCGTCGTGGTCGCGGAAACCGCCGAAGCCGTAGACCAGCGACTGCCACACGCCGCCGGCCGACGCCACGTGGACGCCGTCGGCCGCGTTGCCGTGCAAGTTGGCCAGGTCGACGTAGAGGCCGCGGATGAAGAAGTCGATGGCCTTTTCCCCGTAGCCCAGCTCCGCGGCGAGGATCGACTGCACGACCGCGGACAGCGACGAGTCGCCGGTGGTCAGCGGATCGTAGTAGTCGTAGTCGGCGCGCTTCTGGTCCTCGGTGAACTTGTTGCCCTGCAGGAACAGCGCCAGCACCACGTCGGCCTGCTTGATGATCTGGTGCCGGTAGATGGTCAGCGGGTGGTAGTGCAGCAGCAGCGGGCGCTTCGGCCCGATCTCGGGGTCGTCCAGGTTCCAGCGCTTGCGCAGCAGGAACTGGTCGTCCTGGGGGTGGATGCCCAGCCGTTCGTTGAACGGGACGTACATCTTGGCCGCGGCCTCCTCCCACTCCTCGACCTCGGCCATCTCCAGGTTGTAGCGGTGGCACACCTCGCGGAAGGCCTCCGGGCGCTCCACCATCATCTGGCGGACCACGTCGGCGGCGGCGGTGAGGTTATATTGCGCCATCACGTTGGTGTACAGGTTGTTGTTCACCACGGTGTTGTACTCGTCCGGCCCGGTCACCGAGTGGATCTGGAATTCCTCGCGCTCGGCGTCGAAGAAGCCCAGCGACATCCAGAACCGCGCGGTCGACAGCAGCAGGTCGGTGCCCTCGCGCAGCAGGAAGTCGACGTCGCCGGTGGCGTAGACGTACTTCATCAGCGCGTACACGATGTCCGCGTCGATGTGGTACTGCGCCGTGCCGGCGGCGTAGTAGGCCGAGGACTCGAGGCCGTTGATGGTGCGCCACGGGAAGAGGGCGCCGTCGTGGGCCAGTTCGTCGGCGCGCTGCCACGCCGCGTCGAGCATGTCCCAGCGGAAGCGCAGCGCATTGCGGGCGAACGCCGGGGAGGTATAGGAGAGGAACGGCAGGACGTAGATCTCGGTGTCCCAGAAGTAGTGGCCGCCGTAGCCGGTGCCAGTCATGCCCTTGGCCGGCACGCCCTGGATCTCCGCGCGGGCAGAGGCCTGGACCAGCTGCCAGATGTTCCAGCGCACGGCCTGCTGGATCTCGGGCTGGTTGTGCACGACGACGTCGGAGCGCTCCCAGAAGCGCTCGAGCCATTCCTGCTGGTTCTCCTGCAGGGTGCGCAGGCCGATGCGGCGGACGCGGTTGAGCGTGCGGGCGCAGCGGAAGGCGAGTTCCTCGCCGCGCACGTGGCGCGACGAGTGGTAGGAGACGAACTTCTCCAGCCGGATGATCGAGCCCTTCGGCGCGTTGACGTGGTAGAGGATCTGCGCCGAATCCTGTTCGGTGCGCTGGTCGATCTCCAGGTAGGGATCGCTGCCGTCGGGCGTCGTGATGCTGAACCGGTGGTCCATCGCGCAGGCGACGGTCATGCCGGAGCGCGCGCAGCGGAAGGCGAGCGTCGAGCGTTCCTCGCCCTCGGCCTGGAACGTGGGGTTGAGCACCCGCTCCTCCAGCGTCTCGGCGCGCCGCGGGTCGAGTTCGGCGCCCTGGGCGGCGGAGGCGTCGTGGTATTCGTCCTCGCCGTCCTGGCGGTTGAGGATCTGCGAGTTGATCAGCACCGCGGCGCCGGCGTCGAGGAGCTCGACTTCCAGCGACATGACGGCGACGTGCTTCTCCTGGAAGCTGACCATGCGGTCGCTGGTGACGCGCACCATCTTGCCGCCGGGGGTGCGCCAGTTGAAGCGCCGGCGCAGCACGCCGTCGCGGAAGTCGAGGGACCGCTCGTAGTCGTGGACTTCGGCGTTGCCCAGGCGCAGCGGTTCGTCGTCGATGTACAGGCGCATGGCCTTGGAGTCGGGGGCGTTGATCAGCGACTGTCCCTCGCGCGCCAGGCCGTAGGCGTCCTCGGCGTGGCGGATGTGCCAGGTTTCGTGCAGGCCGTTGATGAACGTGCCGTGTTCGGCGGAGTCGCGGCCCTCCGGCGGGTTGGCGCGCATGCCGATGTACCCGTTGGACAGCGCGAACAGCGTCTCGGACACGCCGAGCGGGATGCCGCCCGGCTTGGCCTCGACCAGCCGCCATTCGTCGACGGGCGTGATGTCGCGGTCCATCATCCCCTCGGCGTCGACCAGGTGGTGGTGGATGTCCGCGCGGGTCGGCTCGAATTCGCGGCGCTTGCGGCGCCGCTCCTCGGAGGTCCGGCTGCCGGGCGCGGTTCCGCTTGACGACGGCCCGCCGCCCGCGTCACCCGGCGCGCCCTTCATTCCGGCCGTTCCCGTCATTCCCGCCGTGCCCGGATCCGCGTCCCGCGGGGTCTCGCCGGCGCTCATCGGATCAGCTCCGCGAGGTCGTCGACGACCTCGTCCGCGCCGCCGTCGAGCAGCGCCTCATGGCCGGCGCCGCGATCGACGCCGACGACCAGGCCGAACTTCCCCGCCGCCCCGGAGCGCACCCCGGAGATCGCGTCCTCCACCACGACGGCGTCGGCGGCGGGCACGCCCAACCGCTCGGCCGCGTGCAGGTACGTCGCGGGCGACGGCTTGCCGTCCAACCCGAGATCGTGGGCGACGTTGCCGTCGACGACGAGCTCGAAGCGGTCCAGCAGCCCGGCGGCCTCCAGGACCGGCCGGGCGTTGCGCGACGAGCTGACCACCGCCAGCTTCGGCCTGCCGCCGCCGTCCCCCGCGGCGACGGCGTCGAGGTGGTCGAGGAACCGGACCGACCCCTCGTAGGGCTCCACGCCCTCTTCGACCCGGCGCAGGAAGTCCTCGTTCTTCCGCAGTCCCAGGCCGGTGACCGTGTCATCGGCGGACGTGTCGGAGGGCGAGCCGTCGTCAAGCGAAATGCCGCGCGACGCGAGCAGGGCCCTGATGCCCTCGTCCCGCCGGCGCCCGTCCAGGTGCTCGAAATAGTCGGCGTCGGTGTACGGCTCGGCGCCGCGCCCGTCGAGGAACGCGCGGAACATGTCCCCCCACGCCCGCTCGTGGATGTCGGCGGTCGGGGTGAGCACCCCGTCCAAATCGAACAGCACCGCCCCGAATCGCGCGGGGTCGGTCACGCCGGACTGATGGGCTCCCATGTGGCGGTCTCCTCGTCGTGTCGCGGTGGATGCGCCACCCGCTGCGGGCGGCCATTCGGTCATCCAGCCTAGCCGCTGAGCATGCGGGCACCGGGCGCGCGGCGCGCGGGCGCGTTCGCCGCCGAATCGTTATCCGGGGCGTCGCGGCGCCGCAATCCGCTAGCAATCTGCGCTCGGGCGCGAAAACGCCCCCGCCCCGGCCGCGGGGTGCGGTCGGGGCGGGGGCGGGTCAGCCGGGCGGGCCCGGGGGTTATCCGGGGCAGCCTCGGAAGGTGCCCGGGGCGGGCCGGTGGCGGGCCGATTTAGCCCTGGTCGATGCCGTGGCGCTTCTTGAAGGCCAGGCGGGCGCGGTGCAGGATCGGCTCGGTGTAGCCGGACGGCTGCTCGGTGCCCTTGAGGATCAGATCCTTCGCGGCCTGGAAGCCGATGGACTGGTCGAAGTCGGCGGCCATGGGCAGGTAGGCCTCGTCGCCCTCGTTCTGGCGGTCGACGACCTCGGCCATGCGGTGGAGCGAATCCATGATCTGCTCCTCCGACACGACGCCGTGCAGCAGCCAGTTGGCCAGGGTCTGCGACGAGATGCGCAGCGTGGCGCGGTCCTCCATGAGGTCGACGTCGTTGATGTCCGGGACCTTGGAGCAGCCGACGCCCTGCTCGACCCAGCGGATGACGTAGCCGAGGATCGACTGGCAGTTGTTGTCCAGCTCGTTCTGCTTCTCCTCGTCGGACCAGTCGGCGCCCGGGTCGCCGGCCTTCGCGGCGGCGACCGGGATGGTCAGCAGGTCCTTGCGGGTGTCGCGGCGGCCGTCGGTGATCAGCTTGTCCTGGACCTCGAACACGTCGACCTGGTGGTAGTGCGTGGCGTGGAGGACGGCGCCGGTCGGCGACGGGACCCACGCGGTGGAGGCGCCCTGCTTCGGCTGGCCGATCTTCTGCTCCAGCAGCTCGGCCATCAGCTCGGTCATGGCCCACATGCCCTTGCCGATCTGCGCCTTGCCCTGCAGGCCGTGCGCCAGGCCGGCGTCGACGTTGTTGTCCTCGTAGGCCAGCATCCACGGCGCGGTTTTCTGCACGGCCTTGCGGAACATCGGGCCCGCCTGGATGGAGGTGTGGATCTCGTCGCCGGTGCGGTCCATGAAGCCGGTGTTGATGAACACCACGCGCTCGGAGACCTCCTTGATGGCGGCGTCGAGGTTGACCGAGGTGCGGCGCTCCTCGTCCATGAGGCCGACCTTCATGGTGTTGCGGTCCAGGCCGAGGAGGTCCTCGACGGCGGCGAACAGCTCGTTGGTGAAGGCGGACTCCTCCGGGCCGTGCTGCTTCGGCTTCACGATGTAGATGGAGCCGGTGCGGGAGTTCTTCCGCGCGTTGTCCTGGTCCAGGCCGGGCATGGCGCAGATCGGCGTGATGACCGAGTCCATGATGCCCTCGTAGATCTCCTCGCCGTTGCGGTCGAGGATGGCGGGGTTCTGCATCAGGTGGCCGACGTTGCGGACCAGGTTGAGCGAGCGGCCGTGGAGGGTCCGCTCGTTGCCCTCGAGGTCGGTGTAGGTGCGGTCGTCGTTGATGGCGCGCTTGGCGGGCTTGCCGCCCTTGACGATGTCGACCTCCAGGTCGCCGACGTTGAGGCCGAGCCAGTTGGTGTAGCCCAGGACCTTGTCGGCGGCGTCGACGGCGGCTACGGAGTCCTCGAGGTCCATGATGTTGGTGACGGCGGCCTCGAGGATGATGTCCTTGACGCCGGCCTTGTCGGTCTTGCCGATCGGCGACTCCGGATCGATGAGGATCTGGATGTGCAGGCCGTTGTGCTTGAGGTAAATGGAATCCGGGTCGGCGATCTCGCCGGTGTAGCCGACCAGGACCTCGGGCTCGCGCAGGCCGACCTGCTCGCCGTCGATGGTGGCCAGCAGACGGCCGTCGACGATGTCGTAGGACGTGGCGTCGGCGTGGCTGCCCTCGAGCAGCGGCACGGCCTTGTCCAGGAAGTCGCGGCCCCAGGCGATGACGCGGTCGCCGCGGACCTTGTTGTAGCCCTTGCCGTCCTTCTCGGCGCCGCCCTCTTCGGAGATGGCGTTGGTGCCGTAGAGCGCGTCGTAGAGGGAGCCCCAGCGCGCGTTGGCGGCGTTGATGGCGAAGCGGGCGTTGAGCACCGGAACGACCAGCTGCGGGCCGGCGGTGGAGGTGATCTCGGTGTCCACGTTGGCGGTGGTCACCTCGTACTCGCCCGGATCCGGCACGAGGTAGCCGATTTCCTCGAGGAAGGAGACGTAGGAGTCCAGGTCCTGCTCGCCCGGGTTCTCGCGGTAGTAATCGTCGAGCTTGGCCTGCAGCTCGTCGCGCTTGGCCAGGAGCTCGACGTTGCGCGGGGTGAACTTCTCGACGATGTCGCCGAAGCCCTGCCAGAAGGCGTCCTTGTCTTCGATGCCGGCGGCGGGAAGGGCGGTGTCGTTGACGAAGTCGTAGAGGACCTTGGCGACCTGCAGGCCGCCGGCGGTGATGCGCTCGGTCATTGCTCTCCTTAATTAAGGGTTCGGGTTCACGCTCGCTGCGCGCCCGTCGCGGGCGCACCGCGGAATCCGGGGGCACCTGGTCGTGCGGGGACCCCCGCTTCACGACGGCCGGTCTTCGGGCTTTCGGCCGCCATGACCCAAAAGGCCATGGCGGAAAAGGCCGATGCGTCGGACCGCCTTCCGCTTGCGATGCCCCAACCTTATGTGATGCGGGTCTCGCGCGGCACCGTTCCGCCGCCGGAGACCGGGCGGCCCGCCCCGCCGTACCGGGGCTTCCACCGTTCCGCCGGGCCCGGGCCACCCCCGGAACCCCGCGAAACGGGGATCCACCCGTTCGGGTTCCGCGAATACGCGCTGACCACGCAATCTCCGCCACACCCGCAGCACCCCCGAACACCGTTCCCGGGCCGCCGAAACGTATGCGACCGATCACATCCGGGAACGTGACGGGGGCCACCCCAAAGCGGGGGGTGATCTTCACCGTCTTGCCATGGTCACTGCCGTTATCCGGGCCATCATGTGTTTCGACCTGCAACTAAGGTGAAGTGAACAACCGCATCCGTCTCTTCGCAATCTTTGCACCTTCGCCGAAAAAAAGCACTTAAATTTACAACCCACTTTTCTTGACGGAATGCACGTCGTACCCCATGATGTGAACCACGGCACGCGAAAGCGGGCAGTCACCGTAGCCGTTCGTTGGGTGTGTTTCTCCGCCCGGCGGCGAAGAATCACGGGAGACGTCCGCCTCCGCCGTGTAATCCAGTATCCCGGTTGCCGAAAGCCGCTCGCCGCGTCGGGCGCAGCAAACGGCCCCGGATCCCCAACGTCCTACTTAAGGAAGTGACCCGGATATGTCGAACGTCGGCAAGGCCCGTACCGCCCAGGAAATCCAGAAGGATTGGGACGAGAACCCCCGCTGGAAGGGCATCCAGCGCGACTACACCGCCGAGCAGGTCGCCGAGCTCCAGGGCACGGTCGTCGAGGAGCACACCCTCGCCCGCCGCGGCGCCGAGATCCTGTGGGAGGGCGTCAACGTCGACGACGACTCCTACATCAACTCCCTGGGCGCGCTGACCGGCAACATGGCCGTCCAGCAGGCCCGCGCCGGCCTGAAGGCCGTCTACCTGTCCGGTTGGCAGGTCGCCGGCGACGCCAACCTCTCCGGCCACACCTACCCGGACCAGTCGCTGTACCCGGCCAACTCCGTGCCGTCCGTCGTCCGCCGCATCAACAACGCCCTGCTGCGCGCCGACGAGATCGCCCGCATCGAGGGCGACACCTCGGTCGACAACTGGCTGCTGCCGATCGTCGCCGACGGCGAGGCCGGCTTCGGTGGCGCGCTGAACGTCTACGAGCTGCAGAAGGCCATGATCCAGGCCGGCGCCGCTGGCACCCACTGGGAGGACCAGCTGGCCTCCGAGAAGAAGTGCGGCCACCTGGGCGGCAAGGTCCTGATCCCGACCCAGCAGCACATCCGCACCCTGACCTCGGCCCGCCTCGCGGCCGACGTCGCCAACACCCCGACCGTCATCATCGCGCGCACCGACGCCGAGGCGGCCACCCTGATCACCTCCGACGTCGACGAGCGCGACCAGAAGTTCATCGAGGGCGACCGCACCGCCGAGGGCTACTACCGCGTGAAGAACGGCATCGAGCCCTGCATCGCCCGCGCCAAGTCCTACGCCCCGTACTCCGACCTGATCTGGATGGAGACCGGCACCCCGGACCTGGACGTCGCCAAGCAGTTCGCGGAGGCCGTCAAGGAGGAGTACCCGGACCAGCTCCTGGCCTACAACTGCTCCCCGTCCTTCAACTGGTCGGCGCACCTCGAGGCCGACGAGATCGCCAAGTTCCAGAACGAGCTGGGCAAGATGGGCTTCAAGTTCCAGTTCATCACCCTGGCCGGCTTCCACGCCCTGAACTACGGCATGTTCGACCTTGCGTACGGCTACGCCCGCGAGCAGATGACCGCCTTCGTCGACCTGCAGAACCGCGAGTTCAAGGCCGCCGAGGAGCGTGGCTTCACCGCCGTCAAGCACCAGCGCGAGGTCGGCGCCGGCTACTTCGACCGCATCGCCACCACGGTCGACCCGAACTCCTCCACCACCGCCCTGAAGGGCTCCACCGAGGAGGGCCAGTTCCACTAAGCCGATTCGCGCCCGTCGCCTGACGACGGGACCGTGACACGGCTGGAACGGCGAGGCGGCTCGGATCGGGTCGCCACGTGGCCACCGCGAGAAACCGCCCGGGATTTTCCCGGGCGGTTTTTCCGTGCCCGGGGCATGGAATGATCGGCGGCGATCACACCGAAACGGATGCCGCCCCCTCGGCGCAGCCCGTCTACCGCGCCGCCCGCACCATGGACGGACTTGCACTTGGCAGACTTAACGGATGAAGTTGGCCATTTTGCCAGGGCTGCTAACATTGTTCCATGGCCAAGACGTATGTGGGTTCCAGGCTTCGGCAGCTGCGCCGCGAAAGGGACATGAGCCAGGCCGCGCTCGCGCAGGCGCTGGGGCTGTCCGCCAGCTACGTGAACCAGATCGAGCACGACGTGCGCCCGCTGACCGTGCCGGTGCTGCTGAAGATCACCGAGACGTTCGGCGTCGACGCGACGTTCTTCTCCCGCGACGACGACTCGCGCCTGCTCGCGGAGGTCCAGGACGTGGTGCTGGACAAGGAGGTCTGCCCGGAACCGGTGGATCTGCAGGAGATCTCCGACATGGTGCGCAACCACCCGGAGATCGCGCGCGCGATGGTCGATGCGCACCGCCGCTACCGCAACGTCACCGACAAGCTGTCGCTGGCCACGGACGACCGCAACTTCCCGGGTGATCCCGGGGCCTCCGCGGCGTCGAAGGCGCTGACCATGCCGCACGAGGAGGTCCGCGACTACTTCTACACGCGCCAGAACTACATAGACTCCGTCGACCTGGCCGCCGAGCGGCTGGCGCTGGAGCTGGGGACGACCGACGACGACAAGGACGTCGAGGAGGTTCTGGCGCGGCGCCTGACCCAGCGGCACGGGGTGACCATCCGCACCCGGTCCGACATGGGCGACACCCAGCACCACTTCAATCCGGACACCGGCCAGCTGGACCTGGCGCGGGGCCTGTCCCCCGGCCAGCGGGCCTTCCGCATGGCCACCGAGCTCGGTTACTTCGAGTGCGGCGACCTGATCCGCGAGGAAGTCTCCGCCGGTCATTTCACCTCGGACGACTCCCGCGAACTCGCGTTGCGCGGCGTGGCCACGTACTACGCCGGCGCGCTGATCCTGCCGTACGAGAAGTTCCACGCCCTCGCGGAATCCAACCGGTACGACATCGAGTTCCTGTCTCGGCACGCCGGCGTCGGCTACGAGACCATCTGCCACCGGCTGTCCACCATGCAGCGCCCCAGCCTGCGCGGCATCCCGTTCACGTTCGTCCGCGTCGACCGCGCCGGCAACATGTCCAAGCGGCAGTCGGCCACCGGCTTCCACTTCACCAACTCCGGCGGCACGTGCCCGCTGTGGAACGTCTACGAGACGTTCTCGTACCCCGGCAAGATCATGCGGCAGGTGGCCATCATGCCGGACGGCCGCTCCTACCTCTGGATTTCCCGCACCGTCGAACACCACACCGCCCGGTACAACCAGCCGGGCAAGACCTTCGCCATCGGCCTGGGCTGCGAGGCCCGGCACGCCCACCGCACGGTGTACTCCGAGGGCCTGGACATCAACGACGAAAAGGCCGCCACGCCGATCGGCGCCGGCTGCCGCGTGTGCAGCCGCGACGACTGCCCGCAGCGGGCGTTCCCCCCGATCCACCGGGCCATCGACGTCAACGCGCACCGATCCTCGGTCGCGCCGTACTAGCCGTCATGTCCCGCGACGTGGCGATTGGCTTCCACGACGGTTGAGCCCTACGGCCACCGCACCCTCCCGGAACCCGACGGCTAACCCACCCCGAATGGGCAAGCCCACCCGTTACAGCGGGTGGGTCCGCGCATTCGGGGTGGGTCTGCGTGAAAGGGTGCGGCGGCGGACTGGCATTGGGCGCCGGCCCCGCCCGCTAGCTCTTCGTCGCCGCCCCGGCCGCTAGTTCGCCGCCGCCGCTCGGTGCGCGCGGTTCATGTCGGCCATCATCTCACGCAGGTCCGGATCGGCCATGACCATGGCCACGGTCTGGCAGTCCTCCGGCCCGTTCGCGCCCGGCTGGCACAACGTGCACGGCTCCCCGTAGCGCAACGGGCACCGCGCCTGGGCGACGCGCCGCTTCCGCTTGACGACGGTCGCGGCACCCGAGGCTCCCCCGGTCGTCCCGGCTCCCCCTCCATCATTCCGCGCATTCTTCATGCGCATTACGCTACGCCGCCGGGCTCGGGATGAAAAGGCCGGGTCGTCGTCAAGCGAAAAAGCGGCGCGGGCCCGGCATTGCCGGACCCGCGCCGCGAACCCGAGCCCCCGGGCACCGCGCGCACGCGGGCCCCGGGAAGTGGCTCGCTAGAGGTTGATCATCTGGCCCATCAGGCCCTCGGCGGCTTCCTTCATCGCCTCGGACATGGTCGGGTGGATGTGGGTGGTGCGGCCGATCTCCTCGGAGGTCAGCTCGTACTTCTGCGCCAGCACCAGCTGCGGCATGAGCTCGGAAACGTTCGCGCCGACCATGTGGCCGCCGACCAGCTCGCCGTGCTCGGCGTCGGCGATGAGCTTGACGAAGCCGGTCGCCTCCGCCAGGCCCTGCGCCTTGCCGTTGGCGGAGAACGGGAAGGTCGAGACGGTGATCTCGCGGCCGTTCTCCTCGGCCCACTTCTTCGCCTGCGCCTCGGTCTTGCCGAAGGACGCGACCTGCGGGTTGCAGAACGTCGCGCGCGGCATGTTCAGGTAGTCCTCGATGACGTCGGTCTCGTGGCCGGCCATGTGCTCGGCGGCGATGACGCCCATCGTCTCGGCCACGTGCGCCAGCTGCAGCTTCATGGTGACGTCGCCGATGGAGTAGATGTGCTCGACGTTGGTGCGCATGTATTCGTCGATCGGGATCTCGCCGCGCTCGCCGACCTCGACGCCGGCCTTGTCCAGGCCGATGCCCTCGGTGCGCGGGGCGAAGCCGATGGAGACCATGACGCGGTCGACGGTGATGGTCTCGGAGTCGCCGCCGTCCTTCGGCTCGACCTTGACCTCGACCGAGTCGCCCTTGTCTTCGATGGCGGTGGTCTTGTGGCCGGTGAGCAGCTTGACGCCGAGCTTCTTGTACTCCTTGGCGATGACCTTGGAGACGTCCTCGTCCTCGTTCGGCAGAACGCGGTCCATGAACTCGACGATGGTGACGTCCACGCCGTAGTTGGCCAGGACGTAGGCGAACTCCATGCCGATTGCGCCGGCGCCGACGATGACCATCGAGTCGGGCAGGTCGGAGGAGAGGATCTGCTCCTCGTAGGAGACGATGTTGCCGCCGAGCTCGACGCCCGGCAGGGAGCGGACGACGGAGCCGGTCGCGATGATGGCGTTGTCGAACGTGAGCTCCTTGCCCTCGTCCTCGCCGTCGGTGATGGCGATGGTGTTGGCGTCCTTGAACTCGCCCCAGCCGTCGACCTCGTCGATCTTGTTCTTCTTCATCAGGTAGTGGACGCCCTTGACGATGCCCGCGGACACCTTGCGCGAGCGGTCGTGCGCCGCACCGAAGTCGAAGGAGGCGTCGCCCGAGATGCCGAAGGTCTTCGCCTGGTGGTTGAAGATGTGCGCCACCTCGGCGTTCTTCAACAGCGACTTGGAGGGGATGCAGCCCACGTTGAGGCAGACACCGCCCCAGTACTGCTTCTCCACGACGGCGACCTTCAGGCCGAGCTGGGAGGCGCGGATGGCGGCGACGTACCCGCCGGGGCCGGCGCCGAGGACAACGAGATCATAATGTTCAGCCACGGGAACAAGATTACGCGGCGTCGTGGCCCGAGTCATCCTCGCCTCGGCCGTGGGGGGCGGGGCGGTTTGCTTTGCGACGGCCCGGCCGCCGCACGGTGCCGTCGGCGGCTCGGTGGCCCGGCCAGCGCCTCGGTCAGTGCCTCGGTCAGTAGATGCCGAGGGCGACGAGGATGTCCGCGAGCGAGGCGGAACCCTGGTCGAGGCCGACCCCGAGGAGCTCGAAGAGCTTCACGAGAAGGGATTCATGGGGCTGCATGTCGGTCCTTTCGGTTGGGACGGGTGTCCCCGCGGGGTTCTTCCGGAAATGAGCCTAGTTCACATTCGTCCCAATTTTAACTCCCGTAACACCAGTTCATGCGGGGAATCCGGCTTTCCCAGGCCGGGGAGCCGCCGCAAAACCGGCCACGGCCATCTGGCGCAACGCTTTCGCACCGGCGTGCGCTGGGGTAATCTCCCCATTGATTTACGCCGCACAGCGTGGACTCAGCGGCATCGAAGGATGCGCGCAGGCGGTCCACGGCATTGACTTGGCCGCGAACCCGGCCGCAGGGAGCCCACGATGAAGAACACCCGCACGCGCCTCTTGTCCGCGACCGCCGCCGCGATGGTCGCCCTGATGCCCGTTGCGCTGGCCCCGACGACCCTGGCCCAGCCGGCCGCCGAGTCGCCGGCCCCGAACCCCGTAGCCACCCCGATCGCCGATGCCGCGGGCGTCACCCCGGCGCCGATCGCGATCGGCAAGCTGGAGAAGGTCAACCCGCACTGGCGCAGCCAGATCGAGGGCCACGACAACGTCAAGGAGGTCTGGGCGGGCTCGACGTCGATGGACCGCGGCGTGCCGCTGGTCTGGATCCATCCGAAGGGCCTGACGGGTAACGACATCTACAAGCCGCGCCCGACGCTGTACGTGCTCAACGGCGCCGACGGCGGCGAGGGCAAGGCGTCGTGGCTGTACCAGACGGACATCATCGACTTCTTCTCCAACAAGGACGTCAACGTCATCATCGTCCAGGCCGGCGAGTTCTCGTACTACACCGACTGGACGGACCCGAACACCAAGCTGGGCGCCCAGACCTGGGAGACCTTCCTGACCAAGGAGCTGCCGGAGTCCCTGGAGGCCAAGATCGGCGGCAACGGCAAGCGCGGCATCGTGGGCATGTCCATGTCGGCGACGTCGGTGCTGAACTTCGCCCAGCACAGCCCGGACCTGTACGACGGCATCGGCTCGTTCTCCGGTTGCGCCCAGACCTCCGACGAGATCGGCGCGCAGGCCATCAAGCTGGTGCTCGACCGCAAGGGCGTCACCGGCGAGCAGATGTGGGGCCCGCGCCCGGGCGAGCGCTGGAAGCACAACGACCCGCTGGTGAACGCGGAGAAGCTGCGCGGCCAGCAGATGTACATCTCCAACGGCACCGGCCTGTGGGGCGAGTGGGACACCACCGCGCACCCGAACGTCACCGACGAGTCGCAGTTGATCGCGCAGCGCACGACCGGTTCGGCCATCGAGGGCGGCACGAACTTCTGCACCAACGTGTTCAAGGCGAAGCTGGATTCCCTGGGCATCGACGCCCACTGGGATCTGGGCAACGCCGGCACGCACTCGTGGGGCTACTGGCAGGATGATCTGCACGATTCCTGGAACGTGCTGTTCTCCCGCGTCCTCTACTGAGTTTCCGCGGCCCGCGGCCGCCCATGTAGCTTGCCCAGCGGCCGCCCGGGGAGCTTGCCCCGCGGCGGTCGCCCGGGGAGCTTCCTCCGGGTTCCGCCCGGTTGCGCCCGCCCCATGACCTAGATTCGGGTCATGGGGTTTTCCTTTTCCGACGTTGCCACCGACGCAACCGATGCCGCCGCCTCCGATGCCGCGCCGCGTTTCCTGCCCACCGACGGCGTGCCCGGCTGGCTCGACGAGATCACCGGCGAGCGCGCGCTGGACTGGGCCCGGGCCCGCAGCGCGGAAACGGAGTCGCTTTTCGACGGCGACGCCTCGCGCGATGAGCTGGAGTCCGCGATCCGCGCCGCACTCGACACCGATGCGCGCATCCCCTACCCGGTCCGCCGCGGCGAGCACCTGTACAACTTCTGGCGCGACGGCGATCACCCGCGCGGCCTGTGGCGGCGCACGTCGCTGGAGTCGTTCCTCTCCGGGCAGACCGAGTGGGAGGTGCTGCTCGACGTGGATGCGCTGGCGGCGTCGGAAAACGAGAACTGGGTGTGGAAGGGCGCGCAGTGCCGGTACCCGGACTACGACCGCGCACTGGTGCATCTTTCGCGCGGCGGCGCCGATGCGTCGGTGATCCGCGAGTTCGACCTGGACACGCTCGAGTTCGTCTCGGACCGGCCGTTCGAGCTGCCGGAGGCGAAATCGGACGTGTCGTGGGTCAGCCGGGACGAGATCCTGGTGGGCACCGACATGGGGCCGGGCACGCTCACGGCGTCGGGGTACCCGAAGCAGGTGTTCTCGTGGCGGCGCGGGCAGGCGCTCGGCGACGCGGAGCTGATCTTCGCGGGCCACGATGACGACGTCGCCGTCGGCGGCTGGTTCGATGCCACCGAGGGCTTCGAGCGGCTGTTCGTGGAGCGGGCCATCGACTTCTACCGTTCGCGGCGTTTCGTGCGCACGGATGAGGGCCTGCAGATCATCGAGGTTCCCGACGACTGCCGCGTGAGCGTGCACCGCGAGCACCTGCTGCTGATGCCCCGCACCGACTTCAACGGCGTCCCCGCCGGAGGTCTCGTCGTGGCGGCGCTGGACGACTGGCTGGCCGGGTCGCGGGACTGCGAGGTGCTGTTCTCCCCCGACGCGCGGACGTCGCTGCAGTCGGTGGCGTGGACGAAGAGCCACCTGGTGCTGACGCTGCTGCACGACGTCGCCACGCGTCTGGTCACCATGACCATCGGCGACTGGGCGGAAGGCACCGTCCCCGGGCTGCCGGAATCGGCGTCGGTGTCCGTGGTGGGGACCTCGCCCACGCGCGACGACGAACTGTGGCTGGCCGGCTCGTCCACCCTGGAGCCGGCGACGCTGTGGCTGACGGAGTCCGGCGCCGACGACGCTCCCCGCGTCGCCCGGCGCGCCCCCGCCTTCTTCGACGCCGCGGGCATGTCGACTCGCCTGCACTGGGCGACGTCCGCCGACGGCACGAAGATCCCCTACCGGATCACCGGGCTCCTGGACGACGCCGACCCGGAGGGCGCGGGCGAACCGCGGCCCACGCTGGTCCACGCCTACGGCGGGTTCGAGGTGTCGCTCGTGCCCGGTTACTCGGTGACGCGCGGACTGGGCTGGCTCGCGCGCGGCGGGCTGGCCGTCGAGGCGAACCTGCGCGGCGGCGGGGAGTTCGGCCCGGAGTGGCATTCGGGAGCGGTGAAGCTGAATCGCGGGAAGGTCCACGAGGATCACCGGGCGGTGCTCGACGACATCGTCGCGCGCGGCTACGCCTCGCCGGAGACCCTGGCGATCCGCGGCGGGTCCAACGGCGGACTGCTGTCGGCGGTGGCGCTGACGTCGTACCCGGAGAAGCTCGGCGCCGTGGTCTCCCAGGTGCCGCTGGCCGACATGCTGCGCTACCACCGGCTGTCGGCGGGCGCGTCGTGGATGGCCGAGTACGGCGACCCGGACGACGACGCCGAAGGCGCGGCGATCCGCGAGTGGTCGCCGGTGCAGCGCATCGCCCGGCGCGCCGACCGCCCCTATCCCCCGGCGCTGGTGACCACGTCGACCCGGGACGACCGCGTGCACCCCGCGCATGCCCGGAGTCTGGCATGGTTGCTCCGCGAGGCCGGTCAACCCGTGGACTACCACGAGAACACCGAGGGCGGCCACGCCGGCGCCGCCGACAACTCCCAGGTCGCGCACCTGGAGGCATTGATCCATTCCTGGCTGTGGAGGACCCTGGGATGACCTCGTACGACGACTTCGACGAAGAGTTCCGCCGCGAGTTCGGGCGGGAATTCGGTCACGCCCGCGACGGGCGGGGCGACGCCGATTGGCACGGCGACGTCGACCCGGAGCGGTCCTCCCGCATCGACGACGCATCGCTGATGATCAGCATCATCGGGATCATGGTCACGCTCGCCGGGCCGCTGTCCGGGCTGGTGACGCTGAGCGGACTGTTCATTCCGGTGGGCGTCGCCGGCATGGTGGCCATGATCCTCGCCGCCGTGACCCGGCAGTGGGTGCTGGTCGGCCTCGGCGCCATCACCGCCGTCTTCCCCCTGGTGGCGCTGCTGGTGATCTCCGAGGTCTTCGGCGCCGCGTGACCCGGCTCCCCCGCTTCCGGTTGCCCGCGGCCGTGCGCGGGTGGCGCGGGCGTCGCAAAGCGGTCTTTTCCGCCCGCCCGGCGCCGCTTCCGCCCCGCCCGTTTACAGTGAGTGGCGTGCAACCGACCAACGACTACACCGGCATCCCGTTCAACCTCGGTTTCCGGGTCGACCACTACGACCTGGACCTCGACTACCGCGTCGGCCCCAACCGCCTGAAGGCGACGGCCGTGCTGCACATCGAGGTCAACGCGTACATCGAGAGCCTGACGCTGGACTTCGCGGACGTCCTCGGCGTCGATTCCGTCGACGCGGACACCGACGTGCGCAACTCGCGGGTCGACGTGGCGCGGTGGCGGCAGTCGGGCCGGAAGCTGCGCGTGACGTTCGACCGGATGCTGGAGCCGGAGGAGACGCTGAACCTGACGGTGCGGTACTCCGGCAACCCCGGGCCGGTGAAGTCGAAGTGGGGCGAGCTGGGCTGGGAGGAGCTGACCAACGGGTCGCTGATCGCCTCGCAGCCCATCGGCGCCGCCAGCTGGTTCCCCTGCGACGATGACCCGGAGGCGAAGGCCCGTTACGACATCGCCGTGACGTGCGACGCCCCGTACACGGTCGTGGCCACCGGCCGCCCGTCGGCGCCGCAGCGGGTCGGCGGGTCGCGCCGCCGCTGGACCTTTGCGTCCGCCGAGCCGATGGCGTCCTACCTGGTCACCATCCAGATCGGCCAGTATTCGCGCATCGAACTGCCGTGCTCCGTCGCGCCGGTGGTGGCCTACGCGCCCATGCACCTGGTGCAGCGCGTCAAGCACGATTTCCGCGACCAGGGCCGCATGCTCGAGCTCTACCGCGACCTGTTCGGCGAGTACCCCTTCCCCGACTACCGGGTGGTCATCGTCGAGGACAACCTGGAAATCCCCCTGGAGGCCCAGCGCCTGTCCATCTTCGGCGCCAACCACGCCGACGGCAAGGACACGTGGAACCGACTGATCGCCCACGAGCTGTCGCACCAGTGGTTCGGCAACTCGGTGGGCCTGTCGCAGTGGCGGGACATCTGGCTCAACGAGGGCTTCGCCTGCTATTCGGAGTGGATCTGGGCGGAGGCGGCCGGCGGCCCGACGGCCGAGGAGTCGGCGCGCAAGCATTACGACGAGCTGGTCCGCAAGCCGCAGGACCTGCGCATCGCCGACCCCGGGCCGGCCGACATGTTCGACGACCGCCTGTACAAGCGCGGCGCCATCACGGTGCATGCGCTGCGGCTGCTCTTCGGCGATGACGCCTTCTTCGACTTCGTGCGCACGTGGACCAACAAGAACCGCCATTCGGTGGTCGACGCGGTCGATTTCCGGGCGCTGGCCAACCGCATCTGCCGCGAGCGGGGCATCACCACCGCGCACCTGGACGCGATCTTCGACGCCTGGGTGAACCGCACCGAGCTGCCGCCCTTCCCCGTCGACCCGGCGGCGCGCCCGTGAAGTGGTTGACCCTGGCGACGCTGGTCGCCGCCGCCGGCAGTTTCGCCATCCTCTTCCTTTCGGCGTGGGGGCTGGCCACCGACGTCAACATCCAGTTCGTGGCCTACTGGGGCCTGTTCTTCGCCATGACGGGCGTGCTCGGCGGCCTGATGCAGGAGACCACCCGCGCGGTGGGTTCCTCGCTGCGGCCGGTTGGGGGGACGCTTGACGACGCCCCGGCGCCCGCGGAGGTCCACCGCTCCCCCGGCGGCGACGGGGCCGTGATTCGGGCGCGGCCGATGACGGTCGCCGCCGGGGTGGCGGCGGTGACCTTCGTGCTCTTCGCGGCGTCGGGCCCGCTGTGGGTGGACTTCGTGGTCCACGACGGCCACCTGCTCGCGGTGCTGCTCATGGCGGGCGGCCTGGCCATGTACGCCATGCAGGCGGCCGTGTCCGGCGTGCTGTCGGGCGCGCGGCTGTGGGGGCAGTACGCGGCGCTGATCATCCTGGACATCGTCGTCCGCGTCGTGCCCGCCGCCCTGGCCTGGTGGTTCGGGTGGGGGCTGGGCGCGTGGCTGTGGATCACGGTGATCGGCACCGTCAGCTGGCTGCTGCTGGCGGCGGTCTCGCCGGCCACCCGCCGGGCGATGGCGCTGCGCGCCGACGTGCCGGTGCGCCGCTTCGTGCCGCTGATGGTCACCGCCATGGGCGCCGCCGGCGCGTCGGCCGTGCTGGTCACGGGCTTTCCCACGCTGGTGAAGATCAGTGCCGAGCACGGCGCGGGCGCGCTCGGCGCGGTGACGGCGGCGGGCATCGCCTACGCGGTGACGCTGACCCGCGCGCCGCTGCTGATGCCGCTGGAGAAATTCCAGAACGCCATCATCGTCCACTTCGTCCGCGCCACCGGCGGCCCGCTGGCGGCGCTGGCCAAGCCGCTGGGCGCGCTGTTCGCCTTCGGCCTGTTCGGCTCGGCGCTGGCGTGGCTGATCGGCCCGTGGATCCTGGAGGTCATCCTCCGGCCCGACTACTCCGTTCCGGGCCGCGCCCTGGCCGGGCTGACGCTGGGCGCCACGTTCACCGCCGTGCTCATGGTCACCGGCGCGGTCACCCTCGCCATCGGCCGGCACCGGGCGTACCTGCTGGGCTGGCTGGTGGCCACCGTCGTCGCCACCGCCATCCTTTTCGGCCCGGGCACGTTGGAGCTGCGCAGCGTGCTGGCGCTGGTCGTCGGCCCGTCGCTGGGCGTGGCCATCCACCTGCTGGTGCTCAAGGCCGTCGCCCCCGACGGCGCGGCGGGCATGGCAGCGGCGGCGGCCGCGGAAGGCGCCGGGGAGGGCACGGCCCCGCCCACCGCGCCGCCGCCTGCCGCGCAGATCTAAGGTGTAGCCGTGAGCACCACCCGCGACGATCTCGCCGTTTTGATGTCCGTGTACCACCGCGTGGACCCGTCCCACCTCGACGCCGCGCTCGAGTCCCTGTGGGCCCAGACGGTGCGCGCTGGTCGCGTCGTCCTGGTCGGCGACGGGCCGCTGACGCCGGAGCTCGACGCCGTCATCGCCCGCCACGCCGCCGCGCACCCGGAGCTGGACTTCCGCCCGCAGCCGGAGAACCTCGGTGCCGGACCCGCGTCGCAGGCGGGCCTCGGCCTCATCGACGAAGAGTGGTGCGCCCGGCTGGACACCGACGACATCGCCGAACCGGAGCGGTTCGAAAGGCAGCTCGCCGTGGTCGACGGGCCCGGCCCGGTCCCCGACGTCGTCGGCACCGCGATGGCCGAGTTCGACGATGACCTGGGCGGCGACATCACCGGCATCCGCGCGCTGCCGGAGAGCCACGACGAGATCGCGAAGTACGCGCGCATCAATTCCCCGTTCAACCATCCTTCCGTGCTGTTCCGCACCGAGCGGGTGAAGAAGGTCGGCGGCTACCGCCACGCCCCGTACATGGAGGATTACGACCTCTGGGCGCGGTTGCTCGCCGACGGCGCCCGCTTCGCCAACCTGCCGGAGCCGCTGACGCGCTTCCGCGTGACGGGCATGCTCGACCGGCGGCGGGCCAAGGGCATCGTCGCCTCGGAACGCCGCATGCAGGCGACCCTCGTCGACCTGGGCCTGGTGTCGCGGCCGCGGGCGGCGTTCAACTTCGCCGCGCGCTCGGCGTTCCGGGCCCTGCCGACCGGCCTGCTGCGCCGCGCGTACCGCGCTTTGTTCCATCGCCGCGCGCGCAGTCGCTGATAAGCGGAACCACCCGCTACGATGAGCCACATCATGGATCACAGCGCAACCCCCAACGATGGCGGGATCGATTCCGCGGCCGCGCCCCATCCCGGCGAATTCGCGGACACCTGGCTCATCGTCCCCTGCTTCAACGAAGCGACCGTCATCCGCGGCGTCCTGGAGAACGCCCTCGGGACCTTCCCCAACATCGTCGCCGTCAACGACGGCTCCCGCGACTCCTCGGCGTCGGAGATCCACGCCGCCGGGGCGCACCTGGTCAACCACCCGGTGAACCTCGGCCAGGGCGCGGCGATCCAGACCGGCATCGAGTACGCCCGGTCGCAACCCGGCGCGGAGTACTTCGTCACGTTCGACGCCGACGGCCAGCACCAGGTCAAGGACGTCGTGGCCATGGTGCGCAGGTTGCGCGCCGAACCGCTGGACATCGTCGTCGGCACGCGCTTCGGACGGCCGAAGTCGGAGGATGACCAGGTGCCGCTGATCAAGCGCATCGTGCTGAAGACCGTCGTGGCGCTGTCGCCGCGGACGCGGCGCCTCGGGCTGACCGACGCGCACAACGGGCTGCGCGCGTTCAACCGCAAGGTCGCGCTGGAGACGAACCTGCGCATGAACGGCATGAGCCACGCCTCCGAGTTCGTCGGGCTCATGGACGAGTTCGGGTGGCGCGTCGCCGAGCAGCCCGTCGACATCCTGTACACCGAATATTCGATGTCGAAGGGGCAGTCGCTGTTCAACGGCGTCAACATCCTCTCCGACTCGCTCATCGCCAGGAGGCTGCCGTGAACGCCAACTACATCCAGATCCTCCTGCTGGCGGCGATGGCGGCGCTGGTCTGGTATTTCGTCTCCAACCGCCGCAAGGCCCGCGCGAAGGCCGGCGTGAAGCTCGGCTTCCTGGTGTTCCTGGCGGCGTGCGTGTGGGCGATCGTCCGCCCGGATGACCTGACCATCGCGGCGAACTGGGTCGGCGTGTCGCGCGGCACGGACCTGCTGCTGTACATGCTGGTGCTGGCGTTCGTGTTCACCACGGTGAGTTCGTACATCCGTTTCCGCGAACAGGAGCTGCGCTATGCCCGGCTGGCCCGCGCGGTGGCGCTGCAGACCGCGGTGACGCCGGAAGAAGCGATGCCGGAGGGCACGGGGGAAGCCGCCGCGCGCGACGACGGCTGACGCTTCGCGCGTCGTTTCCGGGCCGGCCTTCGGGCCGGCCCGCTTTTTTCGCTTGACGACGCCCCGGTTCTGCGCGGGATCGGCCCACCCTGCACAATGGTCGCCATGACTCGATCCGACGACGACCACCGCAAGCCCGACGACGCCGCCGTGCCGGAGGACAGGCCCGTCGAAGTGGGATGGGGACAGGACCCGAACGAGGCCGCCACCCGCGCCAACGTGGACGCCAACTCCGATGTCGGTGCCGTGATGGCCGGCGACGGCGAGGCCGCGAAGGCCGACGGCGAGGCCACGGACGCCGCCGACGGCGACGCCGGTGACAAGGCCGGTGCCGACGACAGGACCGAGGCCGACGCCCGTTCCATGAAGACCGTCCCGCCGGCGCTGTGGGTGTGGCTCGCCGCCCTGCTGCTGTTGGTGGCGGGCCTGGGCTTCCTGGCCGGCGATCGCTTCGGCCCCGGCATCGGCGACACCGGCGTCAATCTCGCCGGCGCCGCGGCCGGCAAGAAGAACGATGGCCCTGTGGCCAAGGAGGACGGCACCTACGACGCGTCGATCGTCGGCCCGCGCCAGGGGACGGCCGTCGCGACGATGGAGGACATCGAGAACGTCCACCGCCGCAACGAGGCCGACCCGTTCGCCCTGGGCGCCGTCGACGCGCCCGTGGTCATGACCATGTTCTCCGACCTCGAGTGCCCCTTCTGCGCCCGCTACGCGGTGACCACCCAGCCGAAGCTGATCGCCGACTACGTCGACGCCGGCCTGGTGCGCATCGAGTGGAACGATTCGGCGGCGCCGGGCCCGGCCGCGCAGGCGGCCCAGGCGGGTCGCGCCGCTGCGGCACAGGGCAAGTTCTGGGACTTCCAGCAGGCCGCGTTCGAAGCCGCGACGGCCAAGGGCAACGGCCACCCCGAGTTCACCGTCGAGGAGCTCGTCGACATCGCGCGCACCGCGGGCGTGGAGGACATCGGGCTGTTCGAGAAGCAGCTGAAGGACGGCACCTGGGAGAAGGCCGTCCAGGAGTCCACCGCCTACGCGCAGAGCGTCGGCGTGCAGGGCACCCCGCAGTTCGTCATCGGCACCAAGCCGGTGACCGGCGCGCAGCCGGAAGAGGTCTTCCGCGACACCATCGAGCTGGAACTGATGAAGGCCAAGCGCGCCCGGTAGCGGGCCGCGGCTTACCCGCGGAAGTAGTCGACCGTGCGGCGCACGCCCTCGGCGATGCCCACGGTCGGCTCCCAGCCCAGCACCTCGCGGGCCAGCGAGGGATCCAGCGCCGAACGGGGCACGTCGCCCTGGCGGGCGGGGGCGTGCTCGGGCTCGTCCGGGGCGCCCGCGGCCTCGGCGACCAGCGAATGCAGCTGCCGGTCGGTGGTTTCCACGCCGGTGCCGATGTTGAACCTCATGCCGGATCCGGCGGTGCCCGCCGCCCGCACGAACGCGTCGACGACGTCGCCGACGAACACGTAATCGCGGGTGTTGCCGCCGTCGCCGAACACGCGCGTGTCCTCCCCCGCCAGCAGGCGCTGGGCGAAGATCGCCACGACCCCGGCCTCGCCGTGCGGATCCTGGCGCGGGCCGTAGACGTTGGCCGGCGCGATGTGGGAGCAATCCAGGCCGTGGAGGCGGCGGAACATGTTCAGGTACTGCTCGGCCGCCGACTTCGACGCGGCGTAGGGGCTCAGCGGGCGGATCTCCTGATCCTCGCCCACGGGGAAGGAATCGGGCGTGCCGTAGATCGAGCCGCCCGAGGACGTGAACACGATCTTGCGCACCCCGTGCCGCCGGGCGGCGTCGGCGATGCGGATGGTGCCGATGATGTTCAGCTCCGCGTCGTGCACCGGGTCGGCCACGGATTCGCGGACGTCGATCTGCGCGGCGAGGTGGAAGATCACCTCGGGGCGGACGCGCCCGAGCAGCCCGTCCCAGTCGACGCCGAGGACGTCGCCCTCCACGAATTCGAACCGGTCCGCGCCCGCCGCCCGCGCGTCCCGCAGATTGTCGAGCTTGCCGTGCGAGAGGTCGTCGACCACCGTCACCGAGTGGCCCTCGGCCAGCAGACGATCGACCAGGGTCGAACCGATGAACCCGGCACCGCCGGTCACCAGCGCGCGGCCGGGCGGGAAGGACGTGTCGGGGGCGGCGTTGTCTCGCGATACGGCTGGCATGAATGGCATGGTACGCGCCCGGTGCCCGCTTGACGACGCCCCTGCGCCCGGCACGTCGGCGTCGTCAAGCGGAAAAGCGCCGGGTCAGTCCCGCCGCAGCCCCCGCCGCGAGTTCAGCGCGATGACCGCCATCATCAGCACCGCGATGACCATGCCGCCGCTGAGCATGACCGGGTACGTCATCCACTCGATCGACTCCGACAGCTTGGTCAGGATCGCCGGGAACGCGAACCCGATGTAGGTGAGGCAGTAGAAGATGCCCGTCAGGCCGGCCAGGTCGCGGGGGCCGGCGATGCGCTGGACCTCGTTGAGGCCCGTGAACATGGACAGGCCGTAGCCCATGCCCAGCACCAGCGCCGCGACGATCGCCGCGGGGATCGACGGCGACGCCGACATCCACATGGCCAGGCCCATGCCCACCACCACGATGCCCATCGCCGCCAGCGGGCCCCGGGCAGAGGTCTCCGACGCGATGCGCGGGCCGACCTGCTGGATGCCGAAGCCGAACAGCAGCGCGAAGAACGTCACCAGCGCGGAGAAGAACACCGGCTGGGCCACCTCGCCCTGCATCAGCGTCGGGATGATCGCGTAGGCCACGCCCGCCGCGCCGAACACCCACGGGGCGACCATCGCCGCCACCAGCAGGAAGCGCGGGTTGGTCACCGACGGGGTGCGCAGCGACTGCAGGATCGTCTCGCGCGGGCCGCCCGCCAGATGCGGCGACTGGCGCGTTTCGGGGACGACCGTCATGGCGATGATCGTCGGGACCGTCAGCACGATGTGCAGGATGTACGGCAACTGCCCCGGCAGCGGCGCGAACTGCGCCAGCGACCCCGCCACGCCCGCGCCGATGCCGAAGCCCAGCGTCAGCGCCATCGACTGGCGCTTGGCGCCCGACGTCGACTTCGCCGTCGGATCGAAGCGCTCGTGCGACAGCTCCTTCACCCACGACCCGCCGACCGCCATGGCGATGCCCACGCCGACGCCCGACAGCGCGCGGCCGACCAGCAGCAGCGGGCCCGTCGTCTCGCCCGCCGCGATGAGCACCGAACCGATGATGGAGAACAGCGGCGACGCCAGCATGACCGGCTTGCGGCCGACGCGGTCGGACAGCGGGCCGGAGATCAGCAGCGCCGGGGCGATGCCGAGCGCGTAGATGAACAGAAGGAGGTCGACGAAAACCAGGTCGAGGTCGCCGTTGAGGCGGTACATCACCATCAGCGGCGTGAACTGATTTCCGCCCCAGGCCACCGCGAACACGGCGATGGCGACCAGAAACCACGGGGGCATGTGGCTGCGGCGCGCGGCCGCTCCTTCGGTTCGTGACATGCGGCACACTTTACGACGCGACCCCGCGTACATCTCAAATTATTCGCAAACGCCGTTGCCGCCGCCCCGATCGGGGTTGCGGATGAATCGTTTCGCTTGGCTAGGCTTGACCTCGACCACCGCACCCGGCGATCACCTGACCAATCCCGGAATTCTGCGGGGCGATTTGCCACGCCCGAAAATCCGAGGAGCACCATGCGATCACGAGCACATTCACTTTTGGCCGGATTGGCGGGGATCGTCGTCTCCGCCCTGGCGCTGACGGCCTGCGGTTCCGGCGGGGACGGAGGAGCCGGCACCGGCGCGGACGGCGGCGGTGCGGCCGGGGGCGACGGCGCGTTCCCGGTGTCCGTCGCCTCCGGCGGCGCCGGGTCCGGCGACGAGGTGACCATCGAGAAGCGCCCCGAGCGCATCGTCAGCCTCTCCCCGACCGCCACCGAGTCGCTGTTCGCCATCGGCGCGGGCAAGCAGGTCGTCGCCGTCGACGAATACTCCAACCACCCGGCCGAGGCGCCCGTCGTCGAGGGCCTGTCGGGGTACCGCACGAACGTCGAGTCGGTTCTGTCGCACGACCCCGACCTGGTGGTCGTGATGACCCCGGATGACGCCCTGACGCAGGGCATGGCCGCGGTGAACGTGCCGGTCCTGGTGCTGCCCGCGGCGAAAGACCTCGACGGCGCCTACGCGCAGATCGAGACCCTCGGCACCGCCACCGGCCACGTCGGCGACGCCGTCGAGGTGGTGCGGAACATGTCCACCGAGATCGACGAGGCCATCAAGTCCGTGCCGGCCGGCGTGCGCGACGCGGGCCTGAAGTACTACCACGAGGTGACGTCGGATTATTACTCCGTCACCGACGACACCTTCCTGGGCGAGGTGTACCGGAAGTTCGGGCTGTCGTCGATCGCCACCGGCGATTCCGGCTACCCGCAGTTGAGCGCCGAGGCGATCATCGCCGCCGACCCGGACCTGATCTTCCTGGCCGACGCCACCTCCGAGTCGCTCACCGCCGACGACATCGCGGCCCGCCCGGGCTGGGACAAGATCAAGGCGGTGAAGGACGGCAACATCACCGCCCTCGACGAGAACCTCGCCTCGCGCTGGGGCCCGCGTCTGCCGGAGTTCTACCGTTCGCTGGCCGCGGCGCTCAACGACGCCCGCGTCCCCGCGGCCGCGAAGTAGCCGGGGGGCACGGTGCCCGAGATGGCGACGGCGACGACGAAGGCGGAATCGGGGCGGCGGCTCACGCGGCCCAACGCCCTGGCCGCCGTCGCCGCATCCCTGCTGCTGCTCATCGGTGCGGCGCTGCTGTCCGCGTTCACCGGCGCCGTGAAGCTGCCGCCCGCCGACGTCGTCCGCGAGCTCGTCGGCATCGGCGCCCTGTCCGCCCGCGACCACGCGATCCTCTGGGACATCCGGCTGCCGCGCGTGGCCATGGGCATCGTCGTCGGCGCGACGCTCGCCATCGCGGGCGCGGCGTACCAGGCGGTGTTCCGCAATCCGCTGGCGGACCCGTACCTGCTCGGCGTGTCCTCCGGCGCGGGCCTGGGGGTGACGCTGGCCGTCGTCGCAGGCGGGGCCGTGGGCTTCGGCGGCGGTGGCGCGGGAGTGGTGGCCGCCGCCTTCGCGGGCGGCGTGATCGCCGTGAGCGCGACGTACATGGTCAGCCGCGGCGTGGGGCACGGTGCGTCGGCGACGGTGGTGGTGCTGGCGGGCGTCGCCGTGGCGGCGTTCGCCAATGCGGCGCAGACCTTCATCCAGCAGCGCAACATCGAGACGATCCAGCGGGTGTACTCGTGGATGCTCGGCAACCTCGGCGTGACCCGGTGGGGGTCGGTCGCGCTGGTCCTGGTGCCGGCGGCGGTGTGCTGGCTGGTGCTGCTGGGCGCCGCGCGCGTGCTCGACGTCATGACGGTGGGCGACCTGGAGGCCCGCACCCTCGGCGTCGACCCGGCGACGGCGCGGCTGCTGCTCGTCGCCGTGGCGACGCTGGGCACCGCCGCGGTGGTCAGCGTTTCCGGGCTGATCGGCTTCGTGGGCATCATCGTGCCGCATGCGCTGCGGCTGGTGGTCGGGCCGGGCCACCGCCTGCTGCTGCCGCTGACGCTGATCTGGGGCGCCATCTTCCTGCTGCTCGCCGATACCTTCGCCCGCACGGTGCTGGCGCCGGCGGAGCTTCCCGTGGGCGTGGTCGCCGCGGCCGTGGGTGCGCCGTTCTTCCTTTTCATCCTCCGTCGATTCAGCAAGATGGGCAGGGCCGGGGCATGACCGATCCGACGCGCACCCGCGCCGCCGCGGCCGCGGTCGGGGCCGACAACTCCATCCACTGCCATGACGTGCGCGTGCGCCACGAGGGCGCCGCCCGCGACGCCGTGGCCGGCGTGACCTTTTCCGTCCCCGCGGGCGGCTGGCTGACGCTGGCGGGCCCCAACGGCTGCGGCAAGTCGACTCTGCTCCATGCGCTGGCGCAGGTGCTCGCCCCGGCCACGGGCACCATCACGGTGGCCGGCCACGACATCGTGGGCGGTTCGGGGCCGCTGCAGGCGCTGCGGGCCCTGTCCCCCGCCGCGTGGCGACGCCGCCGGGAGCTCGCGCGCACGGTGGCGCTGATGCCGCAGACGCCCGTCATCCCGGAGGGCATGCTCGTGCGCGAGTACGTTCACCTGGGCCGCCATCCCCACGGCGGTGCGTTCGGTTCCGACGACCACTCCGTCACCGACGCCAGCCTGGAGACCCTCCACCTCACGCGCTTCGCCGACCGCCGCGTCGCCGAGCTGTCCGGCGGCGAGCGCCAGCGGGTCACGCTGGCGCGCGCCCTGGCCCAGGAGCCGTCGATCCTGCTCCTCGACGAGCCGACCTCCGCGCTGGACATCGGCCACGCGCAGGACGTCCTGGAGCTCGTGGAGGACGTCCGCGCCGAGCGCGGCCTGACCGTCGTCGCGGCCATGCACGACCTGACGCTGGCGGGCCAGCACGGGGAGCGGGTGGCTTTGCTTCACGACGGCGCACTGTCCTGCATCGGCGCCCCCGCCGAGATTCTCACCGCCGAACGGATCCGCGACATCTACGGGGCGAGCGTGGAGATCCTGCAGCGCCCGGATGGCCCGGTGGTGGCTCCGGTGCGCGAGCGCCGCCGCTGAGCGGGCCGGGCGTCCTCTCCGATTCGGGCGCGTTCGCAGGCCCGGGCGGGTCAGCCACCCCCGAATCGGGGTGCGCATTCGGCACCCCCGCCGACCGGCGAGTGACGGCCATGAACCGCACAGCAATCAGGCCGTTGCCGTTCCGTGATGGTCGACTTAACTTGCGTCACAGCACCCTCTCAGCACACACGGATTACGGCTCGCAGACCCTTCACCACACAAAGTTATGTACTTATCTGACGTAGGGCATTTCATCGTCCGCGCAGGTTATCCGGAAAGTCGCCGAACGGGTGCCCCCGTCGCAAAGCGGCCAGCCCACCCCCGGCCAATACCCCCGGCATGCGCGGGCATGCCCGAGTTGCCCGAAAACACCCCGGGAGGCACCTCCGCGGGGTCAAGCAAACACCGGAAATCGCCACCCCCGAGGCCCGAAATCGGCGGTGTCGCGGAAACTCAACGAGCTGCCGCGAGCCTCGGTGCTGTGTAAAAATACGTTCCGCTCGCGACGCGTTCATGCGCCGCCCGCTTTCGCGGCCGCCCACAAGGCAGTCGCGCACCCGATTCCCCCGTGCACCGGGGCGACGCCCCGACAACACGCACACGAACCGACCCGAAAGCCGGAGACTCCATGACCACGTCCGTCATCGCGGCCGAGAAGGACCAGCGCACGCGCGTCCTCTCGGGCACGCTCATCGGCACCACCGTCGAGTGGTACGACTTCTTCATCTACGCGCAGGCCGCCGCCATCATCTTCGGCAGCCAGTTCTTCGATCCCGCCGGTGGCAAAGACTCCCCCGTCGGCCAGATCATTTCCTGGGCCACGCTGGGCATTTCCTTCCTCTTCCGCCCGCTGGGCGCCGTCGTCGCCGGCCACATCGGCGACCGCTTCGGCCGCAAGGGCGTGCTCGTCTTCACGCTCATCGGCATGGGCCTGGCGACGTTCCTCATCGGCGTCCTGCCGACCTACGCCAGCTGGGGCATCGCCGCCCCGCTGATCCTGGTGGCGCTCCGCATCATCCAGGGCATCTCCGCCGGCGGCGAGTGGGGCGGCGCCGCCCTGATGGCCGTCGAGTACGCGCCGAAGGGGCGCCGCGGCCTGTTCGGTTCCGCGCCGCAGGTCGGCGTGCCGCTGGGCCTGGTGCTGTCCACCGCCGTCCTCGTCGCCGTCCAGTCCAACCTGGGCATGGAGGCGTACAAGGAGTGGGGCTGGCGCATTCCGTTCCTGCTCAGCTTCGTGCTGATCATCGTCGGCTACATCATCCGCAAGGCCGTCGACGAGTCCCCGGTCTTCCGCGCCATGCAGGAGGAGTCCGCCGAGCGTTCCGCCCCGCTGCCGCTGCTGTTCAAGAACCACTGGCGCAAGGTCATCCAGGGCGCGCTCATCTTCGGCGCCCAGCAGGCCCCGGGCTACCTGGTCATCGCGTTCTTCGGCAAGTTCGCCCAGATCCCGGTCGAGGCCGGCGGCGCGGGCATCTCCTCGCAGGTCGCGTGGACGGGCACTCTCGTGGCCGGCATCTTCTGGACCATCTTCATGGTCCTGTCCGGCGCCATCTCCGACTCCATCGGCCGCGGCCGCACCTTCATCATCGGCTACGTGCTGCTGATCATCGGTGAGGTCGTCATGTGGAACCTCATCGCCACCGGCAACCCGTGGATCTACGTCGCCACGCTCGGCTTCCTGGCGCTGCCGCTGGCCCTGACCCTCGGCCCGCTGCCGGCCATGTACGCCGAGATGTTCCCGGCCGACGTCCGCTACTCGGGCGTGTCCATCTCCTACGCCCTCGGCGCGATCCTCGGCGGCGCCTTCGCCCCGATGATCACCCAGCTGATCCTCGATGCCACGAAGACCGACACCTACGTCGGCGACACCTGGCTGGTCTCCGTGTACCTCATCGCGCTGACCATCCCGGCGTTCATCGCGCTGTTCATGCTCCCGAAGAACCTCGAGGAGCGCGACCTGCTGGCGCTGAAGCACGACGAGGCGTAAGCACGCCCTTCGCTCGCGTGCGAGCCGCACAGGTTCACGTACGGTCCACGTACGGCCCGCGCAGCCCGCACGCGGCGATCCCCGGCCCCGCAGGGGTCTCCGCGAGAAGAACCCGCCGTCCCGTTTCCCGGGCGGCGGGTTCTCGCGTGTGCCACGATGAAACGCATACAGCTTCGGGAGGCGCGCAGTGAACATCGGAATCATCGAAATCGGCATCATTCTCGTGGTGATGCTGATGGTGCTCCTGAAGGCGGCCGTCGGCGTTCTCGCTCTGCTGGCGCTGGTGTGGGTGGCGCGGGCGATGCTCCGGAAGTAACGGTCGCCGGCGGCGGGGCATCTGCAGTTGATGGGCACGCCCATGGAAGCGGCCCGGCTGCGAGTCGATGCGGGAGAGGGCCGGGCACCCCCGAGGAGCGGATGCACACCACCAGTCAGCACGCGCCCCGGCACTGTTCGAACATGTGCGCGCAGCCGATCCGCAACATAGTGAAAGATGACGACTCGACGGTCGGCATCGTGCCGACCCGGTACACGATGCTCCCGTGGACCGAACCACCTCAAGGACGAATCCCCAATCTCTGACAGGGAAACCCGTGAAAGGTACGGTATGAGTCATGAACAGGACGAACGCGATGATCAGGGGAGCCGGCCGGATGACGCTGGCAACCTCCCCGCGGATCCGCGACGTCGCGGAGGAAGCTCACCGGCGCAACCGGACCCGAACGCTTCGGTCGTTCCAGAAGGTCGGGAACTCGATCCGTCTCGAGATCAACCGACGCTCCCCGGACTAGACGTCGTTCAAGCGTACTCCCTGCAGTATGAGGGCCCCCTGCCCCCGCCGGGAGTCCTCGCCGAATACGAGCATTTCGCCCCGGGAACCGCACGCCGAATTCTCGATGACGCCCACGAGAACGAAGTTCTCGACCGCGAGGTGACCCGCAAATCGTTCGAGACTGCATTGTGGCTGGAGAAGGGTGGGTTCATTGCCGCTGCCGCAATCACCGTCACATGCTTGGTGTTTGCCTTGCTGTGCTTGTTCTTTCTTGAACCACCGGAATCGATCGCGGGCACCGTGGTCTTTGCCCTGGGAAGCGCCACGCCCATCGTTCTCGGTTTCCTCGGCAACCACGGAGCGGTGAAACGCGGCGATGCAAAGCGGTCCACCGAGGAGTCACGGGATGCGTGATGCCCCTGGGCCGGTCGGGTGGTGGATCCGTACGGTTTCTGTACGGTACGTCGGGCCACGACCAGCAACAACGCGCAACAACGCCCGTGCATGAAAAAACGGGGAAGCCCCAGGCCAACCGGGTGGTTGACCTGGGGTTTCGGTGGAGCCGCCTGCGAGAATCGAACTCGCGACCTTTTCATTACGAGTGAAGCGCTCTACCGACTGAGCTAAGGCGGCGCAGTCGCCACGGCATGCGTGGTTACCGCCGAAATCTTATCGCACCACCCCCGCGCCCCAAAATCCGCCCCCTACCGGCCAGAACGCGCCTGCTTTACGACGACCTCGTCACCTCTGCCCCACCCGGCACGCCACTTGCATCGCGCCCATCATCCCGTCGAGGGCGACGGCGGACCGCACGTTTCGGGCCATGGCCTTGCGGGCCCCCATCACCGCGTCGATGCATGCCACCAACCCTTCCGGAGGAACCCGGCGCGCCAATTCCGAGGCAGTGCGCCGCCGGTCGGGGTTGATCGGCGTCGGACCGGCATCCGCGCTACCGACGCCTGCAGCCCCGACGCCGCCGGCTCCCCCGCCTGTGCCACCACCGGAGCCACCACCGCCGCTGCCATCCGCGCCGATCCCCGAGGAGACCAGCAGCGCGTCGCGAAGCAAACCGACCATGTCCATCAGCGCCATGTCCACCAACTCGAACTCGGTGCGCTTGCGGCGGCGCTTCTGGTTCTCCTCCAGCTCCTTGATCACGCCCGCCGACCCGCGCGTCGCCGCCTGCGCGCCCTTGCCCTTCGCGCCGAGGCCCAGGGAATTGGTCAGCTGCTCCAGCTCCTTCTCCTCGCGCGGGGCATTGCGCCGCTTCGACTCGGCCTCCGCCTTCGACGCCAGCTCCCGAGTGCGCAGGTACGCGCGGGAAGGGTCGAACACCGCCTCCACCAGATCCAGCGCCCGGCCGCGCCACTCGCGCGTCCCCTCATCGGTGGCCAACCCCTTCGCCCGGCCGATGTGGCCGTTGGCGATCGTGCCCGCCCACTCGGCCTGCTCCACGGTCAACTCCGGGTTGCTCATCCGCAGCGCGGCGACCACGTGCTCCCGCGTCGGAGTGGGCACGTAGACGTGCCGGCACCGCGACCGCAGCGTCACGGAAAAGTCCGACGGGTCCGTCGTCGGCGCGCACAACAGGAACACCGTCCGCTCCGGCGGCTCCTCCACCGCCTTCAGCAGGGCATTGGCGGACTCGTCGTTGAGCCGGTCGGCGTCCTCGATGATCACCACCCGCCACTCCGCCGTCGTCGGCCGGCGGTGCGCCCACGGGATCACCTCCGAGCGCACGACCTTCACCTGGATCACCGCGCCCTCGGTGGTCACGTTCATCAGGTCACCGTGAGTGTTCGCTTCGGCCGTCAGGCACCCCCGGCACCGGCCGCAGCCCACCACGTCCGGGTCGGTGCACAACAGCGCCTGCGCGAACGCCTTCGCCGCCACGGACCGCCCCGACCCCGGCGGCCCCGTGAACAACCACGAATGCGTCATCGCCCCATTCGGGTCCGCCGCGGCACGCGCCGCCGGATCATCCCCCGCCCGGGCCATCGCACGCGCCGCACGGGCCGCGGCCGCCAACGTCGCCCGCGCTCCCCCGGACTCCGTCACGCGGTCGAAAACGCCGGTTTCATCCATGGGCACCACGATAGCCGCCGCACCGGACCGGACCGTCGCAAAGCAATCCCCGCCCCAGCCGACCAGCGTTCGCCATGGCGTCCCAAGCATCCGCGAGGGGCGATAAGGTGGTCTGCATGCAACGGTTGTGGAGGAACCTCCGGTGGCTGCGCAGCACGCCCTGGCCCGCGTACGCGGCGGCGGTGTTCCTGTGCAACCTCATCGGCGCCGTCGGCGTCGGGTTCTTCCTCGGCGCCCTGCTGCCGCTCGAGGGCCTGTCGGGGTTCACCGAACTGCCCGGGCCCGCGTTCATCGGGCTGCTCGTGTACCTCGCCGCCGCCGTGGCCGCGGGCATCGGCACGACGTGGCTGCTGTTCAAACCCGTGCTGCGCTGGCAGCGCAACCCCGACGGCCACGACCCGCGGCGCGTGCGCTACCTGGTCATGCGCATCCCCGGGTACCAGGCGATCCTCGGCGCCATCATCTGGGGCGTCGGCGTGCTGGTGTTCGGCATCGTCGCGCTCGTGCATTCGCCGCGCCTGGGGCTGGTGGTGGTGATCACCTCGGTGTTCGGCGGCGCCATCGTCGCGCTGATGACGTACCTCATCTCCGAGCGGCTCGTCCGCCCCGTCGCCGCGGAGGCCCTCGCCCGCCGCGCGCCCGACTCGTCGCTGGAACCGCCGATCGGCCAGCGCCTGCAGCAGACGTGGGTGCTCACCTCCGGGCTGCCCGTCGTCGGCATCCTGCTCGTGTTCCTCGCCCAACGGCTCGGGTACTTCACCGACGACCTCGGCGACATCCTGCCCGCCATCGTCGCGCTCGCCGTGCTGGCGCTGGTGACCGGCTACGTGGGCACGTCGCTCGCCGCCATGAGCATCGTCGACCCCATCCGCGACCTCACCGGCGCCGTCAACCGCGTCCGCCGCGGCGACACCGGCACCCGCGTGCCCATCTACGACGGCTCCGAAATGGGCGTCCTGCAGGCCGGCTTCAACGAAATGATGCGCGGCCTGCAGGAACGCCAGCGCGTCCGCGACCTGTTCGGCCGCTACGTCGGCTCCGAAGTCGCCCGCAAGGCACTCGAGGAGAAGCCGACGCTGGGCGGCGAGGACCGCCTGGTGGCCGTCCTGTTCGTCGACGTCATCGGGTCGACGACGTTCGCCGTGCAGAACTCGCCGGAGGTCGTCGTCCGCGAGCTCAACGCGTTCTTCGAGCACGTCGTCGACTGCGTGCACCGAAACAAGGGGATCATCAACAAGTTCCAGGGCGACGCGGCGCTGGCCGTGTTCGGCGCCCCGCTGCCGCTCGACGACACCGCCGGGCACGCCCTCGCCGCCGCCCGCGAGCTGCGCCAGGAACTGCGCGACCTGAAGCTGTCGGCGGGCATCGGCGTCTCCGCCGGGCGCGTCGTCGCCGGCCACATCGGCGCCCACGACCGTTTCGAGTACACCGTCATCGGCGACGCCGTGAACCAGGCCGCCCGCCTCACCGAGCTGGCGAAGGACACCCCCGGCCAGGTGCTGGCCACCGCGTCGACCGTGCGACTGGCAAACGAGGACGAGCAGGCGCGCTGGACGTCCCTGAAGTCCGTCGAGCTTCGCGGTCGCACCCACATGACGCAGCTGGCGAGGCCGATCCGCCCGACGCTCGCGGACCGTTCCTGACGGCCGCCGCGGCCGGCGGCTTTTGCTTGACGACGGCCGGCCCACAGCCCGTTCGCCCGCGCCCGGGCCCGCGCCCGCCCCACGGAGGGCCGACCGACGCGAAAACGGCCGGCCCGGGAAACCGGACCGGCCGCGGGACGGCTCAGGACTTCTTGGCCGTCTTCTTCGCCGTCTTCTTGCTCGTTTTCTTGGTGGTCTTCTTCGTCGTCTTCTTGGTCGTCTTCTTCGTCGACCGCTTCGCCGTCTTCTTCGCCCCCGGGCCACCCGTGGCGGCCTCCTTCGCGCGGCGCTCCGACAGCAGCTCGTTGGCGCGGGCGTCGGTCAGGGTTTCCGGGTTGTCGCCCTTGCGCAGCGACGCATTCGTCGTGCCATCGGTGACGTACGGGCCGAATCGGCCGTCCTTCACCGTCATCGGCTTGCCGGACACGTCGTTGTCGCCCAGCTGCTTCAGCGGCGGCTTCGCGGCCGCGCGGCCCCGGCGCTTCGGCTCCGCGTAGATGCGGCGGGCCTCGTCGAGCGTCACCGTGAACAGCTGCTCCTCCGACGCCAGCGACCGCGAGTCCGAGCCCTTCTTCAGGTACGGGCCGTAGCGGCCGTTCTGCGCCGTGATCAGCTCCCCGTCGGAGGGGTCGACGCCGACCTCGCGCGGCAGCGACAGCAGCTTCAGCGCCTCCTCCAGCGTCACCGTCGACGGCTCCATCGAGGAAAACAGCGACGCCGTCTTCGGCTTCAGCGTCTCCTCGACGATCTGCGCGATGCGCTTCTCCTTCTGGTTCGCCGCGGTCTTGGTGTCCCAGTTCTTCTTGCGCTTGCCCTCGGCGGCGCGCTGGGCGTCCTCCGCGGCGCGCTCCTCGGCAACGATCTGCTCCGCCTTGACCTCGACGCCGGCCTTCTCCTCGTCGGTGACGATCTCGGTGACGTACGGGCCGTAGCGGCCGTCCTTGGACACGATCATGCGGCCGTTGGCCGGGTTGAGGCCCAGCTCGCGGCCGCCCTGCGGCATCGCCAGCAGCTTCTCGGCGGTCTCCAGATCCAGCTCGTCGGGGGTCATCGACTCCGGCACGTTGGCGCGCTGCACCAGGTCGGCTCCCTCCTCGCCGGCGCCGGGGCGCACGCGCTCCAGGTACGGGCCGTAGCGGCCGACGCGGACGACGATGGGGTTGCCGTCGGCGTCGTCGAAGATGTGCAGCGAGTTGACGCGGCGGGCGTCGATCGCCTCGAGGTTGACGTCGATGATGTTCTTCAGGCCGCCGCGCGCCGCGATGACGTCGGCGCCGCCGGATCCGTTTTCGGCGGAGTCGCCGAAGTAGAATCCGCTGAGCCAGCGCGTGCGGTCCTCGGACCCGGCGGCGATCTCGTCGAGTTCGTCTTCCAGGTCGGAGGTGAAGTCGTAGTTGATCAGGTCGGCGAAGGAATCCTCCATCAGGCCGACGACGGCGAACGCCACCCACGACGGCACCAGGGCGTTGCCGCGGGAGTACACGTAGCCGCGGTCCTGGATGGTCTTGATGATCGACGCGTACGTCGACGGGCGCCCGATTCCGAGGTCCTCCATCTTCTTCACCAGCGACGCTTCGGTGTAGCGCGCCGGCGGGTTGGTGGAGTGGCCTTCCGGGGTGACGGAGTCGACGCCGAGTGCCTGGCCGGTTTCCAGGCGCGGCAGGCGGCGTTCGGCGTTGTCGGCGACGTTGCGGCCGTCGCCGAGCTGCGACACCTCCACGTAGGCCTTCAGGAAGCCGGGGAAGGTGATGGTGCGGCCGGTGGCGGACAGTTCCACCTCGCGGGCCCCGGCCCCGGCACCTTCACCGGCGGCTGACGTGCCCGCGACGACGACCTTCATCGACGTGCCGCGCGCGTCGGACATCTGGGAGGCGACGGTGCGCTGCCAGATCAGCTCGTAGAGCTTGAATTCCTCGGCGTCGAGGGATCCGGCGAGCTCGCCGGGGGTGGCGAATCGTTCGCCGGCGGGGCGGATGGCCTCGTGGGCCTCCTGGGAGTTCTTCACCTTGCGCTGGTACTGGCGCGGGGCGTCGGCGACGTACTCGGGGCCGTAGAGGTCGCGGGCCTGACGGCGGGCGGCCTCGATGCCCGACTTCGACAGTGTGGTCGAGTCGGTTCGCATGTAGGTGATGTGGCCGTTTTCGTACAGGCGCTGGGCGATGCGCATGGTGCGCTCGGAGGTGAAGTGGAGCTTGCGGCCGGCTTCCTGCTGCAGCGTCGACGTCATGAACGGCGCGTAGGGGCGGCGGGTGTACGGCTTCTCCTCGACGGACGCGACGGTCAGCGTCGCGCCGGTCAGGCCGTCGGCGAGCGAGCGGGCGTCGGCTTCGGCGAGGACGGTGACGCCCTCGGGCTTCTTCAGCTGCCCGCGGTCGTCGAAGTCGCGGCCGGTGGCGACGCGCTTGCCTTCGACGGAGGTCAGGCGGGCGTCGAAACGCCGCGGCTGGGTGGAGTCGACGGGCTCGGATCCGGTGTCGAGCGTCGCGTCGAGGTCCCAGTAGCCGGCGGAGATGAACGCCATCCGCTCCCGCTCGCGTTCGACGATGACGCGGGTGGCCACGGACTGCACGCGACCGGCGGACAGGCGCGGCATGACCTTCTTCCACAGCACGGGCGACACTTCGTATCCGTACAGGCGGTCGAGGATGCGGCGGGCTTCCTGGGCGTCGACCAGGTTCTGATCGAGTTCGCGGGTGTTGGTGGCGGCTTCGAGGATGGCGGGCTTGGTGATCTCGTGGAACACCATGCGGCGCACGGGCACCTTGGGCTTGAGCACCTCGAGCAGGTGCCACGCGATGGCCTCGCCCTCGCGGTCGGGGTCGGTGGCGAGGTACAGCTCGTCGACGCCGGCGAGCAGCCGCTTCAGCTCGGTGACCTTCTTCTTTTTGTCGGGGCTGACCAGGTAGAGGGGCTGGAAGCCGTGGTCGACGTCGACGCCGAGGCGGGCCCAGGGTTCCTTCTTGTACTTGGCGGGGATGTCGGCGGCGCCGCGGGGCAGGTCGCGGATGTGGCCGACGGATGCCTCGACGATGTAGTCGTCGCCCAAGTACGGCTGGATCTTGCGCGCCTTGGTCGCCGACTCGACGATGACGAGTCGCTTCGTGCCTTTGTCGTCTGCCACCTGGAATCTGCCCTGCAACTTTCGGGGTCGGTTCGGGGCCCTTCAGGCCGGGCCCCAGGTCGGGCGCATTGCCTTCACCTGAATCTAAAAGCACACCGTACACATGCCCCGACGCCGCACAGTCGAATAGGGGTGTGACGGGAATCCCCCTCACGGGGGTCTCGGGGCGTCCCTGACCCGTGCGTGACCTGCGGTTTCGCGGGGTTGTTGCGGTCCGTGAAATTTTTCGCCCCCTGCTTTGCGACGGCCGGTCCACCGTGGGCGCGGTTCGTCGTAAAGCGCGACGGCGCGAAACCGGCGGCGCCCCAGGAGAAGGAGCTGCGGCAAAGCCGAGGCAGAACCACTGCAGAGCCGAGGAAGAACCAGTGCAGAGCCGAGGCGGAACCCGCGAAGAAGCCGCCGAAGACCCCGGGAACGACGACGGCCCGCCGTGGAGAACCACCCTGGGGTGGAACTTCACGACGGGCCGTTGGCCCCGCTTGAACTGCAGCGGAACCGGCGTCTGTTCAGCTCAGGCGCGAACGCCCACAACCGATGTAGATGTGTCGATTAGAGACCGCGGACGTTCAGGGCCTGCGGGCCCTTCTGGCCTTCGCCGATCTCGAACTCGACGGGCTGGTTCTCCTCGAGGGTCTTGAATCCGGAACCCTGAATCTCGGAGTAGTGGACGAAGACGTCGTTGCCTCCGTCGGCCGGGGCGATGAACCCGAAGCCCTTCTCCGAGTTGAACCACTTAACGGTGCCCTGTGCCATTGTTGATGTACCCCTTTAGGTTGTTGGACGTGAGCGCGCCGCCTTAGAGACGACGATTCAATCCGTCAGTCTGCCACGTATCGCCCGAATGTTCTGCTTTCGGGGTAGACCAATACGCTCACGGGGCACGCCGCGCAGACGTCGATTTCACGGAGGGGGTGGTCAGGTGCATGGTTTCGGGAGAGAACTACTCGAGCCGGTGATCTCCGCCCACCCCCGCGCGACCGTCACGCACATCGCCGATCTGCCGCCGCGGGTCGGCCGGACCGCCGAATGGCCCGAGTGGGCGCCCGGGCATTTGCTGTCCGCACTGTCGGATCGGGGCATAGAAAAGCCCTGGACGCATCAGGCCGAAACCGCCGCCCACGCGTGGGCCGGGCGGCACTGCGTCGTGGCCACGGGCACGGCGTCGGGGAAGTCGCTGGGCTACCTGCTGCCGGTACTCACCGAGCTCATGGCGGACCCGGCCGCGACCGCGCTGTACCTGTCGCCGACCAAGGCCCTGGGCGCCGATCAGCTCGCCGCCGCGCGCGAGATCGCGGTCGACGCCGTGCGGTACGGGCGCGAGGGCGGCGGGAGCGACGCGGGCGCGGGAGACGGCGGCGCGCGCGAGCGCGGTACTGGCGGAAACGGCGCGGACCCGCACCCCGTCGCCGTGGCCTCCTACGACGGCGACACCCCGAAGGACGTCCGCCGGGCCGTGCGCGAGGGCGCGCGGTGGATCTTCACCAATCCGGACATGCTGCACATCGGCATGCTCGCCCGGCACCAGTGGTGGGCGCGGGTGCTGCGCAAGCTGCGGTACGTCGTCGTCGACGAGTGCCACGCCTACCGCGGCGTGTTCGGCGCGAACGTCGCGCTGGTCCTGCGGCGTCTGCTGCGGATGGCCCGCCACTACGGCGCGGAACCGACCGTGGTGTTCGCCTCCGCGACGACGGCCGACCCCGCCGGGCAGGCCGCGCGGCTGATCGGCGAGCCCGTCGAGGCCGTGCTCGACGACGGCGCGCCCGTCGGCGAACGCACCATCGCCCTGTGGGAGCCCGGCCTCCTTCCCGACCTCGCCGGCGAAAACGGCGCCCCCGTGCGGCGCCCCGCCGTCACCGAAGCCGCCGACATCATGGCCGACTTGCTTGCCGACGGCGCCCGCACGTTGACCTTCACCCGGTCGCGGCGTTCGGCGGAGACGATTGCGCTGGGAGTTCGGGAGCGGCTGGACAAGCGCGGGCGCGGGGACGTCGGCAAGCGGGTCGAGTCCTACCGCGCCGGCTACCTGGCCGAGGACCGCCGCGACATCGAGCGGCGCCTCGACGACGGCGACCTGCTGGGCGTGGCCACCACCAACGCGCTGGAGCTGGGCATCGACGTCGGCGGTCTGGACGCCGTGGTGCAGGCCGGGTTCCCCGGGACCGTCGCGTCGTTCTGGCAGCAGGCCGGGCGCGCGGGCCGCCGGGGCCAGGGGGCGCTGGTGGTCATGGTCGCCCGCGACGACCCGATGGACACCTACCTGGTGCACCACCCCTCCGCGCTGCTGGGCCGTCCCGTCGAGGCGACCGTCTTCGACCCCGCCAACCCGCACGTTCTGCGCGGCCACATCTACTGCGCGGCAGTCGAATTGCCGCTGACGGATGCCGTGCTCGAGGAGTGGGGCGCGCTCGGCGTCGCGCGGGAAATGGCCGGCGACGGGTGGCTGCGCAAGCGCCGCGACCGCTGGTACCCCACCGACCGCGACGAGGGCCCGCGCATGTCGGGGGCGCACGCGGCCGTGGACCTGCGCGGCGGGAGCGGACAGGACGTCGCCATCGTCGACGGCACCGACGGTCGGCTGCTGGGCACCATCGACGTCGGCCGCGCGATGCAGCAGATCCACGACGGCGCGGTGTACCTGCACCGGGGCGAGAGCTTCGTCATCGACCACCTCGACCTGGACTCGCTGCTGGCGCTGGCGCACCCGGAGGACCCGGAGTGGTCGACGCACGCGCGGATGGACACCGACATCCGGATCCTCGAGGTCGACGTCGTCCGCGACGTGGCACCCGGCATCCAGGTCGCGTCGGTCGACGTCGAGGTGGAGCACCGCGTGACGTCGTACCTGCGGCGCCTGCCGTCGGGCGAGGTCCTCGACTCGGTGGAGCTGGACTATCCGCCGGAGGTGCTGGAGACCCGCGCCGTGGCCTACACCCTGTCGCCGGCGGTGCTGCGCCGGTGGGGCGTCGACGTCGCCGACGTGCCCGGCGCGCTGCATGCGGCGGAGCACGCCGCGATCGGCCTGCTGCCGCTGGTGGCCACCTGCGACCGGTGGGACATCGGCGGGGTGTCCACCGCGCTGCACGTCGACACCGGCCAGCCGACGGTGTTCGTCTACGACGGCCACCCGGGCGGGGCGGGGTTCGCCGACCGCGGTTTCGAGGCGTTCACCGCCTGGATCCGCGCCACCCGCGACGCCGTCGCCGCCTGCGAATGCGAGGCCGGCTGCCCGTCGTGCATCCAGTCCCCCAAGTGCGGCAACGGCAACGAACCGCTGGCCAAGGCCGGCGCCATCAAGGTGCTGTCGGGGCTCGCGGCGGCGCTGGAGGGCTGAGGGCGCGGGATCCGGCGTCGATGCTCGGCCAGGCCCAAACCCGAGCTCCGGTTCCGGGCGCCGGTTCCGGGCTCGACCTCGGATCCAGGTTCCCCTCTCCGCCGATTTTCCCGACCCGCCCGGCGACGGGCCGCGCAGGCAGTTAGTATCCGGAAACATGATCGACGCCGACCAGATCCCCGCCAATGCCCTGAAGGGCCTCAAGGTCCTCAACCTCGCGGTCAACGTCCCCGGCCCCTTCGCCGCGGCGCGCCTGAGGAGGCTCGGGGCGGAGGTCGTCAAGGCCGAACCCCCGGTGGGCGACTCGCTGGAGACGTGGTGCCCCACCTGGTACCGCGAAATGGCGGAGGGCTGCGAAATCGAGCGCATCGACGCGAAGTCGGGCGAGGGCCGTGCCCGGCTGGGCGAGCTCCTCGAGGGAGCGGACGTCCTGATCACCTCCGTGCGTCCTTCGGCGCTGGCCCGCATGGGCATCGCCGATGCCGTCGAGGATCACCCGCACCTGTGCCACGTCGAGCTCGTCGGCGATTCCGACGATCCCGAGCACCCCGGCCACGACCTGACCTACCAGGCCGCGGCGGGCACGCTGGTCCCGCCGACGATGCCGCGCGTGCTGCTCGGCGATCTGCTCGGCGCGGAGCGCGCGGTGTCGGCGGCGCTGGCGCTGCTGGTGCGCCGGGGAGTCACGGGCCACGGCGGCCATGCCCGCATCGGCCTGCGCCAGGCCGCCGACGCGGGTGCCGCCGGCCACCGCCACGGCCTGACGTCGGAGGGAAGCCTGCTCGGCGGCGCCGTGCCCACCTACGGCATGTACGAGGTCGAGGACGGCTGGGTCGCCGTCGCCGCCTTGGAGCCGCACTTCCACTCGCGCCTGCAGGATCTCACCGGCGCGACCGATCACGAGTCGCTGGCGAACTACCTGCGCGGACGCAAGCTCGCGACGGTGCTGCGCTGGGCGCAGGACCACGACCTGCCCATCGCCGCGGTGGAGTAGCGGCAGAGTAGCGGCAGAGTAGCGGCGGAGGCTCCCGTCACCCGGGTTCTTCCGCCGGGCCCGCCCGCGCCACCGCTGAGGGTTCCCCGCGGCTGACGGTGACCTGCACGTCCTCGCCCGCGACCGCGCACCCGGTCAGGTCGGCACCGTTTTCCGCCG
The DNA here is from genome assembly GCF_001056295.1 of Corynebacterium halotolerans. Lineage (GTDB taxonomy): Bacteria > Actinomycetota > Actinomycetes > Mycobacteriales > Mycobacteriaceae > Corynebacterium > Corynebacterium hansenii. Next base: position 219,296 of record NZ_JVMD01000023.1, on the reverse strand, counting down.
CGACCGTTGCGGCGGCGTCGCATCCTCCTCCCCCTTTTTGCTTGTCGACGGCCCCGGCCACCGCCGCCAGGTCCGCCGCCATCTCGGCGCGCCGCTGCTCCACCAGCACCGCGCCGGCTTGGATCGCCACCATGGTCAGCACCAGAACCATTGCCGTGATGAACGCCCCCGTCACCGTCGTCGAGCCCCGCTCATCGCGGCACAGTTCCCGGAAGCTCTTCCCTCGCCGGCCCTCCCCTCGCGGGCTTTTCCCCATCCAGCTTTCCCGGCGACGCCTCTCCCCTCTGCGGCTCCCCCGCCGACGCCTCAACCGCTGCGCTCCCCGGTTCATTGCTCGACCAGGGCGGACGCGCGGCCGGTGACGTCGTGAAGCGGGAGCCGTTTGGTGACGGTCACCCGGATCATCTCCTCCCGCGTCACCACGGTCACCTCGGCGCCTGCGATGGCTTCCCGCGCCGACTGCGCCGCGGCGGCGTCGCCCCGTGCCTCGGCGCGGGCGATGTGCCCGGCGGCGTCGGTGACCGCGAGATGCATGGCCACCACGGCGATCGCGCCGAGCGCCACCATGAGCACGGCGATGAGCGCCGACAGCGCGAACGCGGTCTCCACGGTCGCCTGCCCGCGGTCGTCGGCGAGCAGGCGGCGGATCCGGCGGGTCACCGGGTGTTCAGCGCCCGCTCGATGATGTCGGTCAGGGCGTCGGTGATCTGGCCGCCCGTGACCACGGTGTACAACAGCGCGCCGAACGCCGCGGCGGCGATCGTGCCCAGGGCGTATTCCACCGTGCTCATGCCGCGGTCATCGGCGGCCACGCCCAGCGCGCGGTCGCGGAGGGCGCGGAAGAGCTTTGCGACGGGACCGTCCGCCGTCCGCGCCGGAGCGGCGGCGCCGATTGCGCCGGAGTCGAAGGGGTCGTCGAGCCAGATGTCGGGATCGTCGTGGGACATGGTTCCTCCTGAAGTGAGTGAATGATCCTGAAGTGAGTGGATGCTGCGGTCGTCGAGGCACCTCGCCGGCGCGGGGGCGCGCGGGCCCGTGCGCGGCGGCCCGTCACGTCGGCCCTGCAGTCAACGGGCCGAGCATCGACTCGGCCAGGCCCGCGATCGTCGGGATGAGCCCCAGCACCACGAACGCCGGCAGGAAACACAGGGCCAGCGGTCCGGCGATGAGCACGCCCGCCCGTTCGGCCGTCGCCTCCGCGCCGTCGCCGGCTTCGGCCCGGCGCGCCGCCGCCAACTCGGCGACGCCCATCGACATCGCCGCCCCCGAATCACCGGAACGCCTGGCCAGGGCGACGATGTCGGCCATCTCGGGAACGTTGTCGAGCACCTTCCACGGCGCGGCCACGCCGAGTGCGAGGCGCATCGAGACGTCGTGAAGCGGCCCCGCGAGCCCGGGTGACGCGGCAGAGGCCGTCGCCGACGCCGCCTCCCCCGGCGGCATGCCCGCGCCCAGGCACGCGGCCAACAGGTCCAGCGACGAAGCCGCGTCGAGCAGCCGTATCGGATCGGGCGCGCGCGAACGGCCGCCGACGCGGTCGCGGAGGAAACGCGTCCACTCGGGGCCCCGGCTCGCCGCCGCCCATTCCCGGCCGAGTTCTGACCGCGTATCCGGGTCATGCGCCCACGCCTCCGCTCCGGACCTCCGCCCGGCGGCAGTTCCGGACCTTCTCCCGATTCCCACTCCCGCACCCCTCCCGAGACGCGCCCCGGCACGTTCAAGTTCGGGCCACCGCTCGCTCGGGCGGATGCCGGTGGGGATCAGGGCGGCGAGGGCGAGCAGCAGCATCGCAAGGCTCATCGCGTTCCCTCCGCCGCCGCGAGAATCCGGCTCCCCCACAGTGCGCCTGCGCAGGTCAGCCCCACTCCGACGATGAGCACCACGCCGCCCACGCCGCCGGACGACAGGAATTGCAGGGGCCGCGCCCCGAGCGCCTGGCCCATCGCCACCCCGAAAAGCGGCAGCGCCATGAGAATCAACATGGTCACGCGCGGGCCCGCCAGCGCCGCCGCCGTCCGCGACCTGTGCGCCCGGCGCGCCGCGATGTCGCCGCGCCCGTGGTCGATGACGTCGGCCAACCGCAGCCCGTGGGTTTCGGCCACGCGCCACGCCCGCGCAAGCCTGCGCAGTTCCGTCATGGCGGGCGCATCGTCCACCGCCCGGTCAAGCGACCCCGCCACCGACCCGCCCAACCGCGCACGAGACGCTGCCTCGCTGAGCGCCGCCGCCAAAGGTTCGCCGGCTTCGTCCGCCGCGGCCGCCAACGCCGCGACCGGAGTAGCACCCGCGCGCAAATCGGCGGCGAGCACCTCCGCCGCACGGGCCGCCGACGCGGTGCCGGCATCGAGGTCACGGCGCCGCCGCGCCTGACCGACCAACGACATCACCGCGCGCACAGCCATCACCGCGGACAGGGTCACGTGCGGGCCGGCCAGCAGCAGCGGCGCGGCTGCCAGGAACCACGCCCGCCCGGGCAGCGTGACGACGTCCCGGCCGCCGCCCAGTCCGACCCTTCCGGCGATTTCGGGGATGCGGTCTCCCGGTGCCGGCGACGGCCATCCCCACAGCGCCGCGGCGAGCAGGAAGGGAACCGTGGTCGAGGGCAGAGAATCCGCGAGCGTCATGCCGACCGCTCCCCCGCCCCCGCGTCGGCGGTGAGCCCGCGGAACACGCCCATCGCCTCACCCTCGCCATCGCGGCGGTGCCAGGCGGTGCGCACCCGCACCGGGTTGCCGTCGAGCACTCCGATCTGCGCCAGCCGTCGCGTCCCCGCGACACGTTCGACCGCGAGCACCACCCGCAGCGCCGGGGCCAATTGCGCATGCAGCGCAGCGCTCCCCAAACCGCCGAGAGCCCCGAGCGCCTCGAAACGGGCGGGCACGTCGGCGGCGGAGTTCGCGTGCACCGTCCCCGCCCCACCGTCGTGGCCGGTGTTGAGCGCGGCGAGCAGATCCACGACCTCGGCCCCGCGGATCTCCCCGACGACGATCCGGTCGGGCCGCATGCGCAGCGCCTGCCGCAGCAGCGTCCGCTGGGTGATCTCGCCGGCGCCCTCGATGTTCGGGGGCCGGGCCACCAGTTTGACCACGTGCGGATGGTCCGGGTGCAGCTCCGGGGTGTCCTCCACGCAGAGGATCCGCTCGCGCGCCGGCACTTCGCCCAGCAGCGCCGACAGCAGCGTCGTCTTGCCGGTGCCGGTTCCTCCGACGACCGCGAAGGCCCGTCGGGACGCGATCACCCGCCGCACCATGTCGGCGGCCGCGGGCGCCACCGACCCCGACGCCACCAAATCGCCCAGCCCCATCGCGGCCCGGCGCAGCACGCGGAGGCTGATCAGCGTCGCGCGGCCGGCCGGCGGCGACAGCATCGCATGGACTCGCACGCCCGCATCCCCCGCCCCGCCGGGCAAGTGGCCGTCGACGAAAGGCTGCGCGTCATCGAGCCTCCTGCCGCACGCGGTCGCCAACCGGACGGCCAACCGGCGCACCTCGGTGTCATCGCGGAAACGCACGTCGGCGGGTTCGGGCCCCGCTCCCCTGTCCACCCACACCTCATCCGGAGCGGTGACCAGCACATCGGTCACGCCGGGCAGCCGCAGCAGCCGATCCAGCGGCCCCGCGCCGACGAGCTCCCCGCGCAGCGTCCGCAGCAGCGCCAGCAACTGCGCATCGCCGACCACGCCGCCGGTTTCCTCCCGCACGGCCCGCGCGATCTCGTCGGCGCCCAACCCCGCCGCCGACTCCACCAGCCGCCGTCGCACGCGGTCGAGCAGTCCCGCGTCGATCACGGCGTCCCCCGGCGGCCGCGCCGGCTCCCGCGCCGACTCCCGCTGGGACTCCGGCACGACGCCGAGGCCGCAATCGACGTCCTTCACCTGCGCCTCCCGTCCCCGACGTCCGCGCAGTCCGCGAGGTCGAGCACCGGCTCCAGGGCCCGCATGAGCTTCACGACGCCCCTGCCCAACCCCTCCACCTCGATTTCCCTCGGCACGGAGCGGATGTGGGGAATCTCGGCGACGACGTCGAGGCCGGTCGCGAAGCTCACGTCGTCGACGGTCACCCCACCCGGCGCCGGCCAGCGGACGGCGGCCACCGGATCGCCGCCGGCCGCCCTCATCGCGGCTGCGACGCGCGTGGCGGCGGCCAGCCCACGGACGGTGGCGGGGACGACGACGGCCAGGGCATCGGCCCGCGGCGCGACCACATCCGCGATCGGGCCCGGCCCGGGCAGATCGACGACCGCCGTGCCGCCCGCACCGACCACCGCGTCGATGACGGCGGATGCGGCGCGCGGGGTGATCGTCCACCCGTCGTCGGCGCGCGACCTCGGGCCGGTGAGCACGCCCGGGCCCTCGTCATCGTGGAAGAACACCGCCCCGCCCCGGCCGGCCGCGCCCCGGGCACGGGCCCTCGGCACCGCACCGAACAGGGCCCGGGCGTCCAGCGCCCCGGCTTCGGCGCGGACGTCGGGCCACCGCACGCCGGGTTCAGTTTCCGCGCCGAGGAGCAGGTCCGCGCCGCCGGAAAACTCGTCGGCGTCGACGAGCAGCGCTTCGCCCTCGCGGGCCGCGGACATCGCCAGAGCCGCCGCCGCGACCGAAGCGCCCGCTCCCCCGACTGCCGGGACGCAAGCGATGACCCGCCCCGCGCGCGACCGCCCGGGCCTGCCGATCCACCCGACCAGGTCGGCGCCGCACGACGGCAGGGGGACGGGATCGCCGCAGCCCAAAGCCCGGGCGAGATGATCGGGTGGGACGGAATCGTCGGAATGGAGCAGGTGGAGGCCATCGCGCGATGCGCACCCGGCGCCGACGGCATCGAGCAGCGACTCCGCCCGCCCCTCGTCGAGGAGGATCGCCGCGCACCTGCGCCAGGCCGCGTCGGCGGGGTCGGGTGCCGAGACCCGCACCGCACGCCGGCCCGTCGCGGCGACGACGGTCGCGGCTTCCTGCTCCAGTTCGGGATCCTCGACGGCGATGATCACGTCCTCCGGCCCGGCGGGCCCGGATGTCTGCTCGTCCATGCCCCGAACCATGCCGACGGGGCAGGAAATCCACGCGTCGGGTGGCCGTCGCAAAGCACCGGAATGTGGATGGATCGGGCGCTGTGGAAAACGCTCGCGTCGCCGGCCACCACCACAGGCGATAGTGTTTCCCAACAGGCATATCCACCCAATCGCCCAGGAGTTCCACCATGACGAAGAAGGTCATTCTCCACCCGTTCGAAGGCGTCGAGTTCCCCACCCCGCACGGCACCGGCATGGTGCGCTTCGGCGACGGTCTCGACGACGTCACCGCCGTGCTGGGCCCGGACTTCAGCCGGACCGACGGCTCGTCGACGATCACGTTCCCGGAACCGTTCGTCAACGTCTCCATCGGCGAAAACGGAGTGGAGTTCATCGAACTCGCCGTCGACGAAGATTGCGGCCCCATCGAGCTCGGCGGCGTCGACCTCACCCGGCTCGACGCCATCGAATGCGCCCGCCACCTGCGCGAGATCAACGGCGACGCGGACGTCAACGAGGACGAGGCCCCCGCCAGTTACGTGTACGCGGGCATCGGCGTCTCCGTATGGCAGGGCCACGCGCTGCAGACCGCGCTCGACGACTTGGAGGCCGCCCGGACCGCAGACGAGGAACCCGAGGAGGGCATCGACTTCTTCGAAGAGGAAGTTGAACTGGCGCGACACTTCGAGTCGATTGGCCTGGCTTCCCGCGAGTATGTGCGGGGATACTTCGCGTAGCCCCGGCACGGCGTAGCCCCGGCACGCAAGGCCCAAGTGGAAATAGCGACGCCCCGCGCCGGGGGGGATGGCGCGGGGCGTCTGACCCGGCTTCGGGGGGGGTGAGCCGGGGGCGGCCGCACTGTATATCGGGGCCAGCCAGCACAAGTATGGCACAACACCAGAAGGCTGCCAACCCGAACGCAAAATGGTTCCCGCCCACCTGTTGCGGGGGCGAATCGCCGCCCGCACCAGCGCCGGAGCACGCCGAACCACCACCCCGGCTCGCGGACGCCGCCCGCGGAACCGTCACGTCGCTATGCTCGGTGCCGTGACCGTCGAAGATCCCCGCCACACGGCCGCGCCCCGCCGCGCGTCGCCCGTGGCCGCGTTCTTCGACCTGGACAAGACCATCATCGCCCGCAGCTCGGCCTACGCGTTCCGCCGGCAGTTCATGGAATCCGGCCTGATCACCGCCTCGGGGATGATGCAGATGGCGCTGGGCCAGGCGCTGTACATCTCCGGCGGCCACGACCACGACCAGATGGAGGCCGCCCGCGACCAGCTGTCGGCGATGGTGACCGGCTGGCGCGCCGACCATGTCCGCCAGATCGCCGAAGAGTCCCTGCACCAGGTGATTTCGCCGTACGTGTACAAGGAGGCCGTCGAGCTGATCCGCCATCACCGGGCGCTGGGCCACGAGGTTTTCGTGGTGTCCGCGTCGGCGGCGGAGCTGGTCGAGCCGATCGCCGCGGAGCTGGGCGTCCGCGAGACCGTGGCCACCCGACTGGAGGTCGTCGACGGCGTGTACACGGGCAAGGTCCCGTTCTTCTGCCGCGGCGGCAACAAGGCCGCCGAGCTGCGGCGCATCGCCGAGGAGCGCGGCTACGACCTGTCGCGCTGCTACGCCTACTCCGATTCGGGCACCGATGAGCCGATGCTGTCGGTGGTCGGCCATCCCGTCGCGGTCAACCCGGACAAACCGCTGCGCAAGATCGCGGAGGAGCGCGATTGGCCCATCCGCATCTTCCGCAATCCCGAGCCCCTGTTCCGCCGCACGGGCCCGCGCGTGACGGGCATCGCCGCGGCCGCTGTGGGTGCGGCGGCGCTGGTGGCGGGCATCATCGCTTCACGACGCGGCGAGGATCGAGGCTAGGCCGGCACCGGAGTTTCGCCGGGCATCGAGGCCACCGGCGCGACGGCGCGGTATCGCGGGTTCCGCCCACGACGATTCGACGGATCGACGGCGCGGGCCCCGATAATCCTTCCCCTACACCGCTTCGGCGATGCCGCGCGCCTCGGCCGCGCCGGCTTCCAACCCGGCCAGGTGCAGCAGAATCCAGCGGCGCACGCCCTCCGGGGCACCCGAGGCGAAGGCGTCGGCTGCGGCGCGGTACTCGTCGCGGTGGCGGGTCCAGTGCACCTCCGGCACTCCCAGGCCGCGGGGGTCGGAGCCGCCGGCGATCGTCGTCAGGCGCGAGGCCGCGCGCGCGACGATGCCGTTGTTGTCCGCGAAGGGGCGCATGGTCAGCAGCTCGCCGTGGACGACGGCGGACAGCACCGTGTCCGGCACCGACGTGCCGCCGGTGATCAGGTCGCCGAGCAGGTGCAGCCGCTGCTCCTTCATCGCCGCCGACAAGTTCTCGTCGCCGACGGGGCGGCCGGCTTCGGAGGAGCGCGCGTCGGTGGGGGCGTCGGAAAGCTCCGGGCCCGTCGGGGACGCGATCAACGCGAGGCGGGCGAGCACCTGGATCGGCGCGCGGCGCCACACGCGGACCGTTTCCTCGATCGCCTCCGGCGAGATCGGGTCGGCGGCGCGCAGGGCGGCGGCGAGGATGGGGTCGGTGACGTCGCCCTCCGACGGCAGGGCGGGCTCGCCGCCCTCCAGCCACGCCGACGCCCGCGCGCCGCGCAGCACCGACTCGGCGCCGGTGACGGTCCATTTGCGCAGGTTGGCGCGGTGGCGATGCACCCCGGACACCGCATCTGCGGCGCGTTGGGCAGCCTCGGCGACCCCCTCCAATTCCATCAGCGGGGCGAGCGGGTCGGGGCGGGTGGTTCCGTCGGTCATGCCCCCAGAGTAGGGGCGGCGTCCGGCGGCGCAGCCGAAAGCCCGGGAATCGGTTGGCGGCGACGGGCGCGACCCGCGGGAGTGCGCGGAGCGGGGAGACCGGAGTGCGCGGGGTGAATCGCGGTGAAAATCACGACCGCACCGCGCGGAGGCCGCCGGGATGGGTAGTATGGCCAGCAGAGTTGCGCCGTTGCCAATGGCGGGACGGGTCCTCCGGACGGCCCCCGATCGGGTGCCCCACCGGGGATCCAGCAGCATAGACCCACCGATCATCGCATCGATTTACGCAGGAGGACGCACGTGAGCAGCGACAACAACAAGGGCCTTTTCACGGATGGCAGCTCGGCCGTGTCGCCGCGAGTCACCGCAGTGCCGCTGAGCGACGTGGACACCCACGCCCCGGGCGAGGCCAGCATCGGCACGCTGGTCCAGTCGGCGTCGGCCCAGGTGTCGTCGCTCGTCCGCGCCGAGGTCGAGCTGGCCAAGGCCGAGCTCGCCGGTGAGGCGAAGAAGGCCGGCGTCGGCGCCGGGTTCTTCGCGGTGGCGGGCGTGGTGGCCCTGTACTCCTCGTTCTTCCTGTTCTTCTTCCTGGCCGAGCTCATCGCCGTGTGGCTGCCGCGCTGGTCGGCGTTCCTCATCGTCTTCGTCCTGATGCTGGTCATCGCCGGCATCGCGGCCTTCCTGGGCCTGCAGAAGGTGAAGAAGGTGGGCAAGCCCGAGAAGACCATCCAGTCGGTGCAGGACCTCAAGACGGTCATCCCGTCCTCCGGCCAGGGCCGGACCACCCCGTCGCACGCCGCGTCCGACGGCCTGTACACCTAAACGGCATCACACCACCAACCAACGGGAACCGCGGCGGGCGCGAGCGCGCCCGCGCGGTCTTCGGCATCGACGCGAGGAATGACGCGGTGAACGGCGAACTTCCCGGCGGCGCCGACGCCCCCGCCCCGCACCCCGACGAGGTGCTGCTCGACGGTCCGTGGACCCACCGCATGGTCCACGTCCGCGGACAGCGGCTGCACGTCGCAGAGTGCGGGGCTCCGTCGTCGCCGCTGGTCCTTTTCATCCACACGGCCACCGGAGGCTGGTTCGACTGGCGGCGCGTGCTGCCGCTGCTGGCCGATCTGCCGGTCCATGCGGTGGCGGTGTCCCTGCGCGGCTACGGCACGTCCGACCGCACGCCCTCCGGCTACCGCCCCAACGCGGCCGCCGATGACGCGGCGGGGCTGATCCGCGCGTTGGGCCACTCGCGGGCGACCGTCGTCGGCCAGGGCTACGGCGCCCTCGTCGCATGGACGCTGGCGGCGCGCGCGCCGAAGCTCGTCTCCGGCATCGTGTCCTGCGGCATGCCGCATCCCGCCGCGTGGCGTCGCGAAGCCATCCGCCGACCCTTCTCCCGCCCGCTGCGGGCGTCGTGGGCGTTCGGCAGGTACGCGTCGATCATCCGCAAAGTCGGCCGCGGCAGCGGGCGCACGGCGACGGGCATCGTCGCCGACGCCATGAAGATCGCCGGCCCCGGTTTCGCCGACACCCCGGAGGGAACCGAATCGGCGCGCCTGATGGAGCGCTCGTTGCGTGCGGGCGCCCTGGCGCCGGCGTTGCAGCACCTCGAGTGGTTGGCCGCCCCGACCGGTCCGGCGTGGCGGCGCTGGATGCGCATTCTGGCGCGCACGGCGATGCCGCCGACGTGGATCGTCGTCGGCGCGGGCGACCCGATGGTCAGCGAGCGCACGCTGGCGGAATCCCCGGTGGTCGAATCGGTGACCCTGCCGGGCGTCGGCCACTACCCCGCGCTGGAGGCCCCCGACGAGGTCGCGGACATCGTCATCGCCGCGGTGCGCCGGGAGCACCCGGACCTCGGTTGACCGTCATGTCCCGGGAGGTTGCGGACGCCGGGCACAGGGGCACCACGGCACCGGGCCGATGGAGTGGCTGCGCCGGGCCGATGGGGTGACTGCACCGGGGCACCGCACCCGCCGTTTCCCCGCGCCGGAGCAGTACGGCGCCTTCGCGCCCAAGCAATGCGGCGTCCTCGTGCCGGAGCAGCGTGCCCTCGCGCAAACCCACCCCGAATGCGCAGACCCACCCGCTGAAACAGGTGGGTCTGCGCATTCGGGGTGGGTTAACGGGGGACGGTGCCATCCCCGGGCCCGATTCGGGGTGGGTCTGCCCATTCGGGGTGGGTTAGCCGTCGCATCCCGGCGGGATGCGCCAGCCGGAGACCTCGGCCACCGCAACGGCCGAGCACAAGGTCACGGGACGCATCGGCTGAGGCCGCCCGCCCCCTACTGGGCCACGCACTCCCGGGTGTCCGCGGGCTCGATGAGGTCGCGGGCCATCTTGATGTGCGCTTCGGTCTCCGCGGCGGTCAGCGCGTAGCCGGTCTGGTCGTCGTTGACGCCGGCGCCGAACACCACGCCCAGGGCCTCGCCCCGCGGATTGATCAGCGGCCCGCCCGAATTGCCGTGGCGGACGTCGGAGCGCAGGACGTACGCCTCGCGGTCGTGGCGGCTGGCCGAGTAGATGTCGGGGCCGCGGATCAGCAGCTTCTCCTCGATGCGCGCGGCGGTCGCCGTGAACGGTCCGGACTCGGGGAAGCCGAGCACGACCGCGCCCTCGCCGGGCTTGCCCTCGTTCGCGGCCCACGGCAGCGGGGTCAGCGGCAGATCCCAGGACCGCAGGATGGCGATGTCGTCGAGCGGGTCGAAGTGGACCACGCGCGCGTCGACCATTCCGGCGACGGTCTCCATGCGCACCGTCTCCACGCCGGCGACGACGTGGGCGTTGGTGACCACCAGGTCGGGGGCGATCACGAAACCCGTGCCCTGGAGCAGGCGGCGGCACTGCGGCGCCTCGCCGAGCACGCGCACGATCGACGGGCGGATGCGGTCGACGACGCCCTGGTCGATGACCGACGGGTCCGCCGGGGTGGCGTCGTGCTCGGGCCGCTTCTCGAACGGGGCGATCGCCGCGGGCACGCCGGAGTCGTCGATGCGGCGGACGATGGACGACGGGAGGCCCGCCCACGATTCGGGGGCGACCTCGTCGACGGTGGCCAGCACCGCCGAGTCGCGGATCGAATCGCCGAACTGCCCGGGCAGCACCGTGGCCAGCGGCAGCGCCACCATCCACGCGACGATCAGCGTCGCCGCCGCCTGCACCACCGCACCGAATCCCGAGTCCAGGCCGACGGCCATGGGCGAGCGCATGCGGTTGCGCAGCGACTGCCCCGACACCGCCCCGACCGTGTGGCCGAGCACGACCATGCCGATGAGCACGGCCACGCCGATGATCAGCCGCGCGGCGCGGCCCTCCACCAGGTCCATGGCGGGCGGCGCGAGTTCCAGGCCGACGATGCCGCCGGCGATGACGCCGATGATCGACAGCGCCGACGCGAGCGCGCCCTGCCGCCAGCCGAGTGCCATCGCGCTGAGCACGGCGAGAATGAGCAGCACGTCGAGCACGAGCCCGCCGTCGATCGCGGCCGTCATCGTTTCGCCCCGTCCCTTCCGAAGGTTTCCCGGTTCGCCGACCGCGCCAGCGTTTCGCGCAGGTCGAGCACCGTGCCATCATCCCACGGCTCCGCCCAGCCGGCGCCTTCCAGCAGGTGATCGAGCACGCCCCCGGTGAACCCCCACACGACGAAGTCGCCGACGCGGAACGCCGGGCCGGACCAGTTGCCCCAGCCGACGCGGATGCGGTTTTCGGGGTCGATGAGGTCGGAGATGCGCACGGGCAGCACGGCGTCGGTTTCGTTGGGGTCGACGACGCGCAGGTCGTGCGGGTCGTGCCAGTAGGCGAGCACGGGGTGGACGGCGAAGCCGGTCCGGTTGATGTCGATGGAGTCGAGCACCCGCAGCGGCGTCACCGCGTCGGGCCGCAGGCCGGTTTCCTCTTCCGCTTCGCGCAGCGCGGTGTGCACGGCGTCGCGGTCGCCCGGGTCGCGCCGGCCGCCGGGGAAGGCCATCTGCCCGGCGTGGCGGCGCAGCGTCGGCGACCGGTGCGTGAGCACGACCAGGGCGTCCTCCGGCCGGTCCGCCGCCATCGCATCGCCGCCGAGCAGGACCAGCACGGCGGATTCGTCCGGATTTTCCAGCGGCTCATCGACGGTCGACGCCGCCCGCCGCAGCGCCGTCAGACCCGGGTCCTCGCCGTCGCCGAGCACGGGCGCGAGCCACGGCGGGGTAACTTCGATGGCCTCGTGGACGGGCTTGAGGCCGGGGATGCGGTGCCCGGCCGCTCCGCCGGCGGTCATGCGAGCGCCTCCCGGACGGCGGCGTCGAACTCGTCGACGGATGCGAAGGCCTTCGGCAGCACCTTGGCCACGGTGCCGTCGGCGCGCAGCACGACGGTGATGGGCACGACGCGCGGCAGCTCCAGCGCGGGCCCGACTGCGTCGAATCCGTCCTGGTAGGAGACGAAGTTCTTCACGCCGAGGTCCTCCAGCAGCGCCGCGCCGCGGGCTTCGCTGGTCGCCGCCTGCACGCCGACGACGCGCACGTCCGGGTTGGCGGCCGCCCATTCCTCGAGCACGGGCAGTTCCTCGCGGCACGGGGCGCAGTTCCACGACCACACGTTGACCACGGCGGGCTTCCCGGCCAGCGCGGCGGCGACGTCGATTTCGCCCTGGTGCCCGGCGCCGAGGCACGGCAGCGTGACGCCGGCCAGCGGGCCGTATCCGGTGGCGCCCGGCGCGGGTTCGGGGCATTCTGGCCGCTTTGCGACGACGTCCTCGGCAAGTTCGCCGTCGCCCGACCCTGCGGCCGGTTCGTTGCCGCCCATGGTCTGCGACACCGCGAACCAGAGCACGGCGACGGTCCCGAGCACGGCCAGGAGCACGGCGATGACGGTCGACGGCCTCGCCGAACCCCGCGGCACGGACACCGGGCTCGGCTCTCTTATCGAACCGGGCTCGCCGGCGTCGCCGCGGCCGGGGTCGGCGCGGTTCATGTCGTCGTTCACGCGGTCACGTCCTCACGTCGGTCGTCGTCAAGCGGCCCGGGGTCCTCCCCCAGCCCGGCCAGGGCCAGCAGGTGGTCCCGGTCGGGGGACTTGATCAGCTTTTCGGCCGTCTCGGGTTCGGCGGGCCCGGCGAGACCATACGACGGGCAGTCGGCCGCGAGGAAACAGGCCCCGCACGCCGCCCTGCGCGAATGGCACACGCGGCGGCCGTGGAAGATGATGCGGTGCGAGAACCACGTCCACTCGGGGCGTTCGATGACGTCCATCATCTCGCGTTCCACGCGCACCGGATCGTCTTCCGCGGTGAATCCGAGCCGCCGGACCAGCCGCCCGAAATGCGTGTCCACCGTCAGCCCCGGCACGCCGAAGGCATTGCCCAGCACCACGTTCGCGGTTTTGCGGCCCACGCCGGGCAGCGCCGTCAGCTCCTCGAGCGTGCCCGGCACCTCGCCGTCGTGCCGCTCGACCACGCCGCGCGCGAACCCGATGATGTTCGCCGCCTTCGCCCGGTAGAACCCGGTCGAGCGGATCAGCTCCTCGACCACCGCGACATCCGCCCCGGCCAACGCGCGCGCATCGGGGAATGCCGCGAACAGCGCGGGCGTGACCATGTTGACCCGCACGTCGGTGCACTGCGCCGACAGGATCGTCGCCACCGTCAGCTCGTACGGGTCGGTGAAATCGAGCTCGCAATGCGCGTCCGGGTAGCCGACGGCCAGCGTCCGGTTGACGCGGCGGGCGCGGCGCACCATCCCCAGCCGCGTTTCCTTCCCCTTCGCCGCGGGGTGCGTCCCCGGCTTGCGGCGCCGCGTGCCGGTCAGCGTCCCCGTGGGTCGGGTCGGCTGCGGCACGGGCACTGGGTTTGCGGGCATGGGGCACATCCTAGCGACCGGCGCGGATCCGTCCCCCGCCTTCGCCGACATGCTTCACGACGGCCCGGACCGCCGCCCCCGAGGTCACATGCCGTGGGATCCGTCACATAATCCAGAGGTTGCGCAGAGAATCCGCCGATTTTCCCACGCGGCGTTTCCCCATGAAAGAGGATATTCATCTAGAGTGGGATTCGTCACAAAGAAGTGCGGCCAGACGCCGCCCAACAGCGGCGCGCCCGGACGAGGCTCGCCCGATCCTCAATCACCACGCCGCGCTCTGGCACGCGACAGGACAGGAGAACATGACCGTGGACGACGTACAGGAGATCCTCTCCCGCGCCGGAGTATTCCAGGGAGTCGACCCGGAGGCGGTCCAGGCCCTGCTCACCGAGCTGGAAACCGTCCGCTTCCCCCGGGGCACCACCATCTTCAACGAGGGTGAGCCGGGCGACCGCCTGTACATCATCATCGACGGCAAGGTGAAGCTCGCGCGCCACTCCTCCGACGGCCGCGAGAACCTGCTCACCATCATGGGCCCCTCCGACATGTTCGGCGAGCTGTCCATCTTCGACCCCGGCCCGCGCACGTCGTCCGCCGTCTGCGTCACCGAGGTCACCGCGGCGTCGATGAACTCCGACCTGCTGCACCAGTGGATCGACGACCACCCGGACATCTCCGCCCAGCTGCTGCGCATGCTGGCCCGCCGCCTGCGCCGCACCAACAACTCGCTGGCCGACCTCATCTTCACCGACGTGCCCGGCCGCGTGGCCAAGGCGCTGCTGCAGCTGGCCAACCGCTTCGGCACCCAGGAGGGCGCCAACCTCCGCGTCACCCACGACCTGACGCAGGAGGAAATCGCCCAGCTGGTCGGCGCCTCCCGCGAAACCGTGAACAAGGCCCTCGCCGAATTCGCCCACCGCGGCTGGATCCGCCTGGAGGGCAAGTCCGTGGTCATCTGCGACACCGAGCGCCTCGCACGCCGCGCCCGATAACGCCGGCGGTTCGCCCCGCCCGAAACGGACAAAGCGCCGTCCCCCACGGGGACGGCGCTTTCCGCGTCGCAAAGCAAAAGGGAAGGGCGCGGGCTACTGCGCCTCGAGGTAGCGCATGGTCACGCGCGTCGACTGTTCGGCCGCGTGGCGCAGCACCGGGTCGACGTCGGTGTAGATCTCGTCGACGATCTGCCCCACGGTGGCGTCCTCGCCCAGCTTCTCCAGCGCCTCCTTGACCTGGGCCAGGCGCTGCTCGCGGCGCTCGATGTACTTCTTGGTCATGACCGTGATGTCCGGCAGATCCTCGCCGTGCCCCGGCAGCAGTCGCACCCCGTCGCCGCGGTCCTGGAGCAGGTGGAGGGTCTTGATGTACTCGCCGAGGTCGCCGTCGGTCTCGGAGATCATGGTGGTGTGGCGGCCGGCGATGGTGTCGCCGGTCATGATGCCCTCGACGTCCTCGTCGCCGCCGTCGCCGGTGTGGACGAAGAAACAGACGGAATCGGCGGTGTGGCCCGGCGTCGACACGACCTCGACCTGCGGCGTGATGCCATCGAGCACGATACGCTCGCCGTCCTTCAGCGGCTCCGCGTCGCTGGAGCAGTAGCGCTCGTCGAAGGCCCGCACCGGGGCCCCGGTGAGCTGGCGGAAACGGTGGGCGCCGTCGGAGTGGTCTTCGTGGCGGTGGGTCAGCAGGATCAGCGCGACGTCGCCCGCGAACCGGTGGAGGACGTTGAGGTGCCCCTCGTCCTCCGGCCCGGGGTCGACGACGATGCTGCGCTCGTCGCCCTCCGCCCTGATGACGTAGGCGTTCGTGCCCTCCAGCGAGCTGTAGCTGGGGTTGGGGCACAGGACGACGCCGACCGACTCGGTGATGGGACGCAGTTGGCTGTAAGCGGGATGCTCCATGCCCACCATCCTACGTGCCGCGGCCGGGGGTTTCGCCGCCGACCGCATCACACGCCCGGTCCCCCACCCGGCGGCGTACTCGGTTGCATGCCCGATCCCCCACCCGGCCGCGTGCCCGGCCACGCGCCAGGTGAAGCGCCCGCCCCACGCGGCGGCGGGCCGGCGGGGCGGGCGGTGCCGGAGCCGGGACCGGCGCCAGGGCCGGACCCCGGGCCGGAGTCGTGCCAGGGGTTAGGAGCGCACCTGCGCGATGACCTCGACCTCGACGGGGGCGTTCAGCGGCAGCTGGTTGACGCCGACGGCGGAGCGGGCGTGGCGCCCGGCATCGCCGAAGACCTCGCCGAACAGCTCGGATGCGCCGTTGAGGACGCCGGGCTGGCCGGTGAAGCCGGGGTCGGAGGCGACGAATCCGGTGACCTTGACGATGCGCTCGACGTTGTCGATGCCCACCAGGTCGTCGATGGCGGCCAGGGCGTTGAGCGCGCAGATGCGCGCGGCGGCCTTGGCGTCCTCCGGCCCGACGGAGCCGTGGGTGTCGGAGTGGCCGGCGGCGGAAATCTCGCGGACCTTGCCCACGGCGTCGAGCTCGCCGTCGACGAAGGGCAGCTGGCCGGAGGTGTACACGAGGTCGCCGACGCGCACGGCCGGCACGTAGTCGGCGACGGGTGCGGCGACGGCGGGCAATTCGATGCCCAGTTCGCGGAGGCGATCGGAGACGGTCATGGCTACTGCCCCTTCTGGCGCTTGAGGTAGGCGACGTGCTGTTCGCCGGTGGGCCCGGGAAGGACGGTGACGAGCTCCCAACCGTCCTCGCCCCAGGTGTCGAGGATCTGCTTCGTGGCGTGGGTCAGAAGCGGAACGGTGGCGTATTCCCAAGTTGTGCTCATGCTCACACAGTAACCGCCCGCCCAGTCTATCGTTGATGGGGTGAGCGACGACGGCGCCCGGGCGGGCTCGGGATCAGGTGCGGGGGGCGGCTTTCGGCCGTCCCCGCCTTCTTCGTCCGCGCCTTCTTCATCCGCGCCTTCTTCGTCCGCGGAGCCCGGGGCGGCCGCGGTGCACGTGATCACGGGCAAGGGCGGCACCGGGAAGTCGACCATCGCCGGTGCGCTGGCGCTGCGGCTGGCCGCCGGCGGCGGGCGCGTGCTGCTCGTGGAGGTCGAGGGCCGGCCGTCGATCGCGGCGACGCTGGGCTTGGGCGAATTCCCGCGGATGCCGGAGAAGGTGGCCTCGGCGGCGGGCGGCGGCGAAGTCCACGCCTGCTCCCTGGACGCCGAGACGGTGCTCGAGGATTACCTGTCCTCCAACGTCGGCTCTTCGCTGGCCATCGCGGCGGCGCGCAGACTCGGGGTCACCGAGTTCGCCACGACCATCGCCCCGGGCCTGCGGGACGTGCTGCTGTCCGGGTTCATCGTGGCGGAGGCGCGGCGCGGCGGGTGGTCCGCCGTCGTCGTGGACGCCCCGCCGACGGGCCGGGTGGTGCGGTTCCTCGACGTCACCCGCGCGCTCGGGGACATCGCCACATCCGGGCCGATCCACCGCCAGGCCGCCGACACCGCCGCGTTCCTGCGGTCCGGGTCGACGCGGGTGCACATGGTGGCGCTGGCCGAGCCGCTGCCGGTGCGCGAGTCGCTGGAATCGCTCGACGAGCTCGCCGAGGCCGACCTGCCGCTGGGTTCGGTGGTGGTCAACCGCATCCTCGACGACGCCCTCTGCGATGCCGCGCTGTCCCTCGACCACGCCGACGTCACCGCCGTGGGCCGCCGGCTGGCCGCTCGCGAGGCCGGCGGGCCGTCGTCAAGCGAAGACGCGCTGACCACCGCATTGCTCGACGAACTCGACGACGTCGCCGCCCGGGCGCGCGTGCAGCGCAGCTCGCAGGCGGACCTCGCGGGCGCGTGGCGCGGGCCCGTCACGCGCGTGCCGGCGCTGCCGGGCGGCGTGCGCATCGAGGGGCTTTACGACGTCGCCGGGCTCCTCGGCGGCCTCGATCATCGGGAGGAGCGCGATGAGTGACTCGGCGGAAATGAACGCGGGGGCCGCGGGAGACGGGGCCGGGGGCGCGCCTGAGCCGGGCGGGAACGGCCGGGACGAAAACGGTCGGGGCGGCGCCGGTCAGGGTGAGAATCGTCGTGGCGAAAACGGCCGGGGCGAGCCGCGGGTGATCGTGATGGTCGGGTCCGGGGGCGTCGGCAAGACCACCTCTGCCGCCGCCCTGGCCGTGGGGCTGGCCGAGTCGGGGCTGCGCACCGTCGTGATGACCATCGACCCGGCCAAACGCCTGGCGCAGGCGCTCGGACTCGCCGACCTGGGCATCACGCCGCAGCCCGTCGCCGGGCAGGACGGCCTGCACGCCCTGATGCTCGACCAGGACGCGCGCTTCGGGGCTCTGCTCGCCGAGGCCGGGGCGCCGGAGCTCGTGGACAACCGCATCACCGCCACCGTCGCCCGCAGCTTCGGCGGCCTGCACGACTACCTGGCCATGGACCTGCTGGCGAAGCTGCACGACTCGGGCGAATGGGACGCGATCGTCGTGGACACGCCGCCCGCGCTGTCCGCCCTGGACTTCCTCGACTCCGCCGACCGCGTGCGGCGCCTGGTGCTCCACCCGCTGATGAGGCTGCTGACGTCGTCATCGGCACTGGTCGGCACCGGCGTCATGCTGCTGGGGCAGATCGTCGGCAGCGAAACCCTGGCGCAGGCGGCGGCGTTCGCGCGGGGCCTGCGGCCGGTCGCCGATTCGATGCTGGAGAGGTCGCGGTCGATGCGCCGGCGCCTCGACGAATCCGGCGAATTCCTGGTGGTCACCGCGCCGACGGCGGAGGCGCTGCGCGAGGCGCGGTCCTTCGCGGAATCGCTCGGATCGCAGGGGCTGCCCGTCACCGGGGTCGTGGTCAACCGCACCCACCAGGTGCCCGACGCACTCCGCGGCCGTGACTTGGACTGGGATGCCGTCGGCGGGGTTGCTCTCGACCGGGGAGATGAGGATCGGATGGATCTCGACCCGGATGCCGGTGACCGGGGCGATGAGGAAGGCACGGGCGACGCGGAGGGCGCAGTCGACGCAATTGCCGCGATGCGGCTGATCCACGAATCCCGCGTCGCGCTGGCCGGCGCGGAGGAGAAGCAGATCAAGCGCTTCGTCCGCCGCTTCCCCGATGTGCCGCTGACGCATGTGCCGTCGACGCGCGGCGGCGTGACCAGCCTCGCCGATCTGCGCGGGCTGGCGGAGCGAATTCTCCCCGCACTGGATTAGCCACCGCACCTTGACGTAGACCCACCCCGAATGCGCAGACCCACCCGCTGCAGCGGGTGGGTCTGCGCATTCGGGGTGGGTTGGCGGGCGGAGCCAAGCGCGGCGAAGTTACGCGCGGCGGGCCTTCTGCGCGACCTTTTGCGCGGCGACCTGCGAAGCGTAGAAATCGGCCCAGCTGGTCACCTCCGGGTGCTCGCGGAGCATGGCGCGGCGCTGACGCTCGGTCAGGCCACCCCACACGCCGAACTCGACGCGGTTGTCCAGGGCATCGGCGCGGCACTGCAGAACGACGGGGCAGTGACGGCAGATGACGGCGGCCTGGCGCTGCGCGGCGCCGCGGACGAACAATTCATCGGGGTCGATGTCGCGGCACTTGGCGCGGGTGACCCATTCCTGGCGATCCCGGAAACTCTCGGCGGCGTCTTCGCGTTCCTCCACGAGATCGGCCACACGGGCGGATCGGTTCCGGTCGGGGATAGTGGCGGTCATCATGGCCTCCTTCGGCATGTCGCGGTCCCCGCGACAAACGGCGGGGATTCGTTGCACATCCCGCATGTCGGGACGGTGCGGCGGTGACGCCCGGCGCGTGGTGCTGCCTGCCCGGCGCTTCCTCTACCAGCCCAGGAAGGTCCCCGGCGCTGATTCCGTGCTGATTTGTTGTTGTAAGTCTATTCACACAATTTCTGCAATGTCACCTAGGTCACATTCCGGGGGTGACCGTGACACATAGCGGCAGGTCGTACCGTTTACAGACGTATCCAGCGGGGGTAAACGTTGACACCCCCACCATGTAACACTTCGGAAAACAATGCCGAAATCGCCACCGCTCCGGCGATGCGGTCTCATGGGATGGCGGCGGGCGTCGCAAAGCAACCCGCGAAACGGGACGCCGACGCGAGGCTCACAGGCGGGGACGAACGCTTCGCGGGAGTAACGGGAATTCCGCGAGCGGGCCCCTCCCATTAGGGTTGACGGCGTGAACGTGGGACGAAATCTGCTGAAGCTCGCCGTGGCCGTGGCGCTCGCCGGGCTGATGGTCGCCGCCGCGTTGTTCCCCATCGTCGGCGGCGGCGGCTACCTGATGGCGCGCACCGCCGACGATCTGGCCATGTCGTCCCGCTCCGTCATCGGCGGCGAAGCCCCCGAGATCACCACCATCACCGACGCCAAGGGCGAACCGATGGCCTGGCTCTACGAGCAACGCCGCACCTCCGTGGACCAGTCGCAGATCTCGCGGAACATGAAGGACGCCATCGTCTCCATCGAGGACCGCCGCTTCTGGGAGCACTCCGGCGTCGACTGGCAGGGCACCCTCCGCGCCGCGCTGGCCAACTTCACCTCCGGCTCCGTGCGGCAGGGCGCGTCGACCATCGAGCAGCAGCTGATCAAGAACTACACGCTGCTCGTCGAAGCCGAAACCGAAGCCGAGCGCCGCGCCGCCACCGCCGCCGACTACGGCCGCAAGCTGCGCGAGATCCGCATCGCCCAGGACCTCGAAGATGGGCTGACCAAGGAAGAGGTGCTCACCGGGTACCTCAACATCGTCCCCTTCGGCAACGGCGCCTTCGGCGTGGAAAACGCCGCGCAGACCTACTTCGGCATCCCGGCGAAGGACCTCAACATCCCGCAGTCGGCCCTGCTCGCCGGCCTGGTGCAGCAGACTTCCGGCCTGAACCCCTACACCAACCCGGACGGGGCGATGGGCCGGCGCAACGACGTCCTCCGCGCGATGGCCGACACCGGCGCCATCACCCGCGCCCAGGCCAACGACGCCATCGCCACCGACCTCGGCGTCCTGCCCGAACCCAACCGCCTGCCGCAGGGCTGCATCGCCGCCGGCGACCGCGGCTTCTTCTGCGACTACGTCATCTCCTACCTCGCCGACCACGGCCTGGACCGCAAGAAGCTCTCGCGCGGCGGCTACACCATCCGCACCACCCTCGACCCCGCCGCGCAGGAGAACACCCAGCGTGCGCTGCGCGAGCACGCCTCCCCCACCGCCGGCGGCGTCGCAGAGGTCATGAGCATCATCGAGCCCGGCACCGACTCCCGCCGCGTGCTGTCGATGGCATCGTCCCGCGTCTACGGCCTCGACGCCGACGCGATGCAGACCGTGCAGCCGCAGCCGTTCACGCCCGTGGGCAACGGCGCGGGGTCGATCTTCAAGATCTTCGCCGCCACCGCCGCGGTGGAGAAGGGCATGGGCATCGACACCTCCCTGCCGGTCCCCCGTCGCTACGAGGCGTCGGGGCTAGGCTCGGGTGGCGCGGCCGGCTGCCCGGCGGGCATGTACTGCGTGGAGAACACCGGCAACTTCCCGCCGAACATGACGCTGCGCGAGGCGCTGGCGAAGTCGCCGAACACCCCGTTCGTGGCCATGAGCGAGCAGGTCGGCGTCGACGGCGTGGTGGACATGGCCGTGCGCCTGGGCATGCGCTCCTACACCCAGCCGGGCAGCTTCGACGGCGAATCGTCGGTGGCGCAGTACGTCTCGGAGAACACCCTGGGCTCCTTCGTGCTCGGCCCGACGCCGGTCAACGCGGTGGAGCTGTCCAACGTCGGCGCGACGCTGGCGTCGGACGGCATGTGGTGCGAGCCGAACCCGATCGACGAGATCACCGACCGCGACGGCAACCCCGTCCAGATCGACCGCCCGGCCTGCGAGAAGGCCGTCGATCCGGGCGTCGCCCACGCGATGGCGCAGGCGCTGTCGGCCGACACGGTCAACGGCACCGCCGAAGACGCCGCCAAGTCGGTGAACTGGGACGGGCCGGTGGCCGCGAAGACCGGCACCACGGAGTCGAACCAGTCGGCGGCGTTCCTGGGCTTCACCAAGGGCCTCGCCGCGGCGGTCTACGCCTACAACGATTCCCCGGTGGTCACGCAGCTGTGCTCCTCGCCGCTGCGCCAGTGCGGGTACGGCGACCTGTACGGCGGCCGCGAGCCGGCGCGCACGTGGTTCTCGGGCATCGCGCCGATCATCGAGGACCACGGCGGCAAGGTGCTGCCGGAAATGGACCCCGAGTACGCGGCGGGCACCGCGAAGGCGTCGTTGCCGCAGGTGGTGGGCATGCAGGAGGCCGATGCCCGCAAGGTTCTCGAGGAGGCCGGCTACAAGGTCGACTCGGTGATCGCGTCGCAGACGGGCCGGCCGCGCGGCACGGTCACGGGCGTGCGGGTGCCGGGCCTGCTTCTCGACGGCGGCACCGTCACCATGGAGGTGTCGGATGGGACCAGGCGTCCGCCCCCGCCGCGCCCCTCGCCCGGAGGCCCCGGCGGCGGTGGCGGCGGCCCCCGCCTGCCGGATTCGATCGACATCCCCGGCTTCGGGCGCATCCCGCTGCCGCGGTAGCGGCGCACCGCACGACGGCGGCGCCCGGGCCCGGTGGCGCGCTCAGCCCTGCAGCCGCTCCTTCACGGCGCCGGACAGGCGCTTGCCGTCGACGCGGCCGGCGGCCTTGGCCTGCGCCGCCTTCATGATCTGCCCCATCTGCTTCATCGACGCCGGCTCATCCCCGCACACCTCGGCGACGGCGCCATCGACCAGTGCGGCGAGCTCGTCGTCGTCAAGCTGCTTCGGCTGGTAGCGGGCGAAGACCTCGGCCTCCGCGAGCTCGTTGTCCGCCAGCTCCTGGCGGCCGTTCTCGGCGTACATCTCGGCGGACTCGCGGCGCTTCTTGATCTCCCGCTCGATGACCTTCAGCACTTCCGCGTCCGTCAGCTCGTGCTTGGATCCGGAGACCTCCTCGGTCTGGATCGCGGCCTTGAGCATGCGCAGTGCGCCGACGGTGTCCTTGTCGCGGGCCTTCATGGCGGCGGTCATGTCGGAGATGATGGTTGCCTTGAGTTCGCTCATGGCAAAAACTCTACGCAGCATTCCCCCGCGCGTGCGCCGCATGGCGAGACGACGTCCGTGGCGGGGGCGCGGGACTGTAGCGTGGTGGCCGTGGCTCATAACACCGACTCCGCTTTCCGACGCACCTTGCCCGCCCTCTCCGCCCTCGCCGGCGCATCCGGCGGAAGGGAGAAATCGGCGGGGGCGGCCGGCGTCGTGAAGCAAGCGGCCAAGGTCGCCGGCGCAATCGTCGGGGGCCTGGGGCTGGCCGGGGCGGCGACGTTCCTCTACGCCAACCAGATCGAGCTGAAGGCGTTCCGCGTCAAGCGCGTGCGGGTGCCCGCCCTGCCCGCGGGGCATGCCCCGATGCGGATCCTGCACGTCACCGACTTCCACATGACCCGATCGCAGCGGAAGAAGCAGCGCTGGATCGCCGGACTGGACGCGCTGGAGCCGGACCTGGTGGTCAACACCGGCGACAACCTCGGCGGAGCGGATGCCGTGCCGGGCGTCCTGACGGCTCTGGGCCCGCTGCTGAATCGGCCGGGCGTGTTCGTGTTCGGCACCAACGACTATTTCGGGCCGAAGCCGCTGAATCCGCTGCGCTACCTGACCGGCAAAAAGCGCCGCCCCTCCACCGAGAAGCTGCCGTGGGAGGGCATGCGCGCGGCGTTCATCGAGCACGGGTGGCGCGACGCGACGCACCGGCGCCTGGAGTTCGTCGCCGGCGGCGTGCGCCTGGCCGTCACCGGCGTCGACGACCCGCACCACGAACTCGACGACTACGACCTGGTGGCGGGCCCGCCGAACGCCGACGCGGACCTGGCGATCGGCCTGTCCCACTCCCCCGAGCCGCACGTGCTCGACCGTTTCGCCGAGGACGGCTACGACCTGGTCATGTCCGGCCACACGCACGGCGGCCAGGTGTGCTTGCCGTTCGAGCGGGCGATCGTGACCAACTGCGGCATCGACCGGTCGCGCGCGTCGGGCCTGTCGCGGTGGACCGAGCGGACGTGGCTGCACGTCTCCAACGGCCTGGGCACGTCGCCGTACGCGCCGGTGCGGCTGTTCTGCCCGCCGTCGGCGACGCTGATCGAGGTCGTGCCGCGGGACTAACCGGGCTGCGGCTCAGGCGGGCGGCTCGGGGCGCGTGGCCCGGGCGGCGGCTCGGGCGGGCGGACCTCCGCATCGCCCCACCCATCGGCCCGAATAACCCCCCGATCTGCCGTTTTGCCTTTTCCGACGGCGGGGGTCTAGAGTTGTCGACGTTGCAGCGCACGCCGCTGGACCGCGATCGCGGCCCGGGCGCGGTGCGACTTTCTTTGCCGGGGTATGGCGCAGCTTGGTAGCGCGCTTCGTTCGGGACGAAGAGGCCGTGGGTTCAAATCCCGCTACCCCGACCAGTCGGAAACCGCCGACCTGCGAAAGCAGGCGGCGGTTTTCTATTTCCCGCCATCCGCCGTGCCATCCGGGGCCTCTGTGGTCGAGTCCGCGGCCGGCGCGGCGGTCGTGTCGGATGTGGTCGTGCCGGATGTGGTCGTGCCGGATGAGGTTGGCGCCACGGCGACCGCCGGGGCCTTCCGGCCGCCTTCGCCGAAGCGCCCGATGATCGCGCCGATGACCACCAGCGCCAACAGCACGCCCGCCGACGTCCCCCACATCACCGTCGAGCCATCGTTGCCCAGGGCCGTCAACGCCGCAGTGGGATGGTGCAACGGCATCAACGCGGAGACCACGCCCCAGGCGGCGGCCATCTCCTCGCCGCCGGACGCCTGCGCCGCCGCGCTGCGCCACACCCACCCGATGACGCCGACCTGCACGAGCATCCCGGCGAGGATCACCGCTCGGCCCCACGGCCCGCCGAACACCGCGAGCACCGCCCGCGACACCGCCGTCGCCGCCAACGCGGCGAGCGCGAGCACGAGCACGCCGGCCGTCCCGCGCAGCAGATCCATGCCCTCGGCCATGATGAACAGCACCAGCGAACCGATGGCCACGATGCCGACCAGCGCACCCGCGAACGCGCCGTTCGGCATCACGCGGGACCACCGGCCGCGGCGATCGGTCCCCTCTCCCGCCCCCTTTACGCCGCGCCGCGGCACGGAGATCAGCCACAACGCGGACGCGGCCAGCATGACCAGGGCGGACACCATGAACGCCAGGGTCGGCGCGAGCGTCGCGTCGCCGGCCGCGCCCTCGGAGCCTTCCCCGCCTGCCAGCCCCGCCGCGGCCAGCTGCTCGCGGGAGGGCACGGGCATCGCGCGCTGCGCCGCCCCGACCTTGTCGGCGGTCGCCGTGGCCATGCCATCGAGCCGCCCGGCGCCGTCGTCGAGCTGCTTCAGCCCGCCGTCGAGCTTCTTGGCGCCCTCGTCCAGATCCGCCGTCGCCGTGCGCAGCCGGTCGGCGCCGACGGTGGCGTTGTACACGCCATCGCGGTACGGGGCCCCAGGGGTGTTGAGCTGGTACGACAGGTCGTCGGCGCCCTTGCGGAACTTCTCGGCCTGGCCCGAGATGGCCTCGAAATCGATGGCGCCGAGCTGGCGCTCCAGGGCCTCCAGGTTGGCCACCGCATCGCCGTCGCCGGCCGCGCGCAGCGACTCCTTCGCCGGGCCGATCGACGTCTCCACCTGGCCGATGGCCACGTTGAGCAGCCCCATTCCGTCGGCGATGGCCCCGGCGCCCTCGGCGATGTCCTTCGCTCCGGCGCCCAGCCGCCCGGTGCCGGCCTGCAGCTCCTTCATCCCGGTGGCCAGATCGGACGCGCCCTTGCGGACCCCGCCGGTGCCCTCGACCAGCTCGGTGCCACCGCCCTTCAGGTCGCCGATGCCGTCGGTGGCCTGCTTCATTCCCGATTTGAGGAAGCCCGCCTGCGTGTTCGCCTCGCCGATCGCCCGGCGCGCCTCCTGCACCTTGGCGACGTCGATGCCGGGCACCGGCCCGGGGACGGACCCTTCCTCCGCCCCGTCTGCAGTCCACGCGGACGACAGTCCGATCCCGGACCAGCCGAGATACGCCGCGCCGGCGATCAGCGGCAGAACGAGGAGCAGGGACAGCAGCGTGCGGCGGATTCCGCCTTTCCGGGAAGCCATGCCCCTCACGGTAACGCCCGCACCTGCGATTTCGTCGGCGCTACGCCGGGGCGCGGCGGACGGGCCCACCGCCATCGACGCATCGACCGTGGGGGCACCCACGTGAGCGTCGCAAAGCCGCGGCCCGAGATATAGGAGAACGGGGCGCTGCGCAGCTTTCGCCGCCTAAACCGCATCCACCCCGGTTGCTAAGCTGGAATTCGACCATTTACCAGATTCCCGCGGCCCCGCGCCGCCGGATCTGCCCCGATACGCAAACAGGAAGGCGACCCTGTCGTGACATTGATCAGCGTCCCCGCCCTGGTTGCGGTGGCGCTGGCCCTCACCCCCTTATTCGTGAAAGTGCTCGGCAGGCACGCCGGCTGGCCGATCGTGGCGTTTTTCGTCGCCGCGATCGTCCAGCTGGCGCGGCTGGCCGGCGGCGTCCTCGACGGGGATGCGGTCACGTGGGGGATGACGTGGGCCGGTGCGCTGCTGCCAGGCGGAACCGGGGTGGACTTCGCGCTCCGCCTCGACCCGCTATCCCTCGTGTTCGCCCTGCTCGCGCTGGTGATCGGTTCCGCGGTATTCGTGTACTCGACCGCGTACCTGCCGCCGAAGGGCGGCACCATGAGCTTCTACGTCCTCATGACGTCGTTCATGCTGGCCGTGCTGCTGCTCGTCCTCGCCGACGACGTGGTGCTGCTGTTCATCGGCTGGGAGCTGGTGTCCATGGCGTCCTTCCTGCTCATCGCCCGATCCGGCTCCAGCGGTGAGGCGGGGTCGATCCGCACCCTGCTGCTGACGTTCACCGGCGGCCTGCTGCTGCTCGCCGCGCTGGGCGTCGCCGTGTGGGCGACGGGCACCACCAACCTGACCGAGCTGCTGGCCCACGAAGTATGGGGCACCGGCCCGGGCGCCGACGCCGGCCTGACCACGACGGTCGCGGTGCTGGTGGCGCTGGGCGCGTTCACCAAGGCCGCCCAGCTGCCGTTCCAGGCCTGGCTGCCGGAGGCCATGGCGGCGGCGACGCCGGTGTCGGCCTTCCTGCACGCCGCCGCGGTGGTCAAGGCGGGCATTTACCTGCTCCTGCGCTTTTCGACGTCCTTCGCCCACGTGCAGGCATGGCAGATCCTGCTGATCGTCGTGGGCATGTCCACCGCCGTCGCGGCGGCCGTGTTCGCCATCCAGCAGACGGACCTCAAGCGCCTGGTCGCCTACTCGACGGTGTCCCAGCTCGGCTGGATCGTCGCGACCATCGGCGTGGGCACCCACTTCGCCATCGTCGCCGCGGTGGTCCACACCCTGGCGCACGCCCTGTTCAAGTCATCGCTGTTCATGCTCGCGGGCACCGTCGACCATCAGGCCGGCACCCGCGACATCCGCCGCCTGGGCCCGCTGTGGCGCCGCATGCCGTGGACCTTCGGGTCGATGGTCATCGGTTCGGCGTCGATGGCCGCGATCCCGCCGACGCTGGGCTTCCTGTCCAAGGAAGGCATGCTCGAGGCGTTCACCAAGGCGCCGCTGGCCGACGCCGGCGTAGTCGTCCTGCTGGCCGCGGCGACCATCGGCGCGATCGCGACGTTCACGTACTCGGCGCGCTTGATCTTCGGCGCGTTCGTCGACGGCCCCCGCGACGTCTCCGAGGTCCGCGAAGCCCCCGTCGCCCTGTGGCTGCCGGCCGCCGTCCCCGGCGTGCTGTCGCTGCCGCTGGCCTTCTTCGTCGGCCCGCTTCTCGACGGGCCCCTCGACGCGGTCGCCCGCACCGTGCTCGGCGGCGACTACCACTCCACCCACCTGAAGCTGTGGCACGGGATCAACGTGCCGCTGCTCATCTCGGCGGGCGTGCTCGTCGCCGGCGTGCTGCTGGTGCTGG
Source organism: Corynebacterium halotolerans (assembly GCF_001056295.1). Classification (GTDB taxonomy): domain Bacteria; phylum Actinomycetota; class Actinomycetes; order Mycobacteriales; family Mycobacteriaceae; genus Corynebacterium; species Corynebacterium hansenii. The sequence continues at coordinate 191,738 of NZ_JVMD01000023.1, read as the reverse complement.
TGCGCAAGCGGATGAACGCCGCCCTCGCCGACCGCAAGCTGTTCCCCTTCACCGGCGTCGAGGCGCTGGCGTTCGGCACCCGCGCCGGCGCGCGCCTGGGCCGCGTCTTCGCGGCCATCGCCGATTCCCACGCGCCCACCCGCCACCTGCTGCCCATGCTGTCGGTCATCGTGGTCTACGCCGCGGCGATCCTGATCGCGCCCGGCCTCGGCGGCATGGAGCTGCCCGACAAGGTCGACGGCATCGACTCCTGGATGGACCTGATCCCGCTGGTGGTCGTGGTCATCGGCGTCATCGCGACCATGCAGGCCCGCAACCGCCTGCAGGCCGCGGTGCTGCTGGGCGTCACCGGCACGGGCGTGACCCTGCAGGTGCTGCTGCTCGGCGCCCCCGACGTCGCCATGACGCAGTTCCTGGTGGAGATCCTCACCGTCGTGCTGATGATGCTGGTGCTGCGCCACCAGCCGCGCGCCTTCTCCCCCACCGGCCGCGCCCGCCGCATCGTCGCGGCTGTCGTCGCCGTCGGCGTGGGGCTGGCGACGTTCGGCGCGGTGTGGACCCTCACGGGCCGGCGCGGCAAGCCGGCGATCGCCCAGTGGTACCTCGAGGAGGGCCCGAAGATCACCGGCGAGAACAACGTCGTCAACACGATCCTCGTCGAGTTCCGTGCCTTCGATACCTTGGGCGAGCTCGCCGTGCTGGGCATGGCGGGCATCGCGACGGCCGCCGTGGTGGCCTCGATGCCGCGCTGGCAGCACCACCCGGGCCGACCGGGGCCGCTGCCGCAGCCGGGGCTGAATTCGCTGCCGCTGCGCAAGCTGACCAAGTGGATGACGCCGCTGCTGTTCGGCCTGTCCGTCATCGTCCTGTTCCGCGGCGGCAACGAGCCCGGCGGCGGCTTCAACGCCGCGCTGATCGGCGCGTCGTCGCTGATGCTCATGTACCTGTCCCACCCGGACGACCGCCCGCTGACCAAGCGCAACGTCCCGTACCTGCTCAGCGGCTTCGGCGTGATCGTGGCCATCGCCATCGGCTTCGTCGGTTACCTGGAGGGCTCCTTCCTGGCGCCGCTGCACGGCACCGTCGCCGGGCAGCACCTGACGACGGCGCTGATCTTCGACGTCGGCGTGTACCTGGCGGTGCTGGGCATCGTGGCCACGGCGCTGAACCACCTGGGCGGCCCGACCCGCCCCGGCTCCCCGAAGACGGACGACGAGCTCGGGCCGAAGGTCACCAATCGCACCGGCCTGAACGTCCCGCCGCTGCAGAATCCCGATCGGGCGGACTCCCCCGACCCCGCCCCGGCACCCGCCGGCGGCGCGAATCACGGTTCCACCGACGACGAGGAGGTGCGGGCATGATCATCGCCCTCATCGCGGCCGTGCTGGCCGGCGGCGGCGCCTACCTGGTGCTGCAGCGCGGCATGGTGCGCATCATCATCGGGATGACGTTCATCTCGCACGCCGCCAACCTGATCATCCTGTCCACCGGCGTCGGCGCCTGGCGGCAGGAGCCGCTGATGGCCCGCGCGGACGCGGATACGGCGGCCGACCCGCTGCCGCAGGCGTTCGTGCTCACGGCCATCGTCATCACCATGGCGGTGACCGCCTTCATGCTGGCCATGTCGGCGCTGGGCCGCGACGACGACACCCGCATCCAGGAGGACCGGGAGGCCAACGCGCAACTGTCCACCGCGGGCCGCGGGGCCCGGCGCCGCCGCCCGGCCGACGCCGGCTCCGGGGTCGGTTCGATCCGCCACGAGAACTACCCGCCCGAGGACCCCCAGGACGGTGATCGCTGATGACCGGCATGTCCGCGGAGACCATCTCCGCCCTGCTGCCGCTGCTGGCCATCTTCCCGCTGCTGCTCGCGGCCATCGCCGCGGTGCTGCCGTGGGCGCCCGCGCGGGTGGCGCTGTCCCTGGCCACGCCGGCGGGCATGGCCGCGGTGGCGTTCGCGCTGCTGTACCGGGTGATGGAATCCGGGCCGATCGGCCACAACGTCGGCGCGTTCCCCGGCGGCGTGTCCATCCCCTTCGTCGCGGACTCGTTCTCGCTGCTCATGCTCGGCGTCGCCGCGCTGGTGGTGTTCGCCGGCTCCTGGTTCGCCCAGGCCGTCGGCGAGAACAAGTCGCGCTTCTTCCCCGCCCTGACGCTGATGATGCTGTCGGGCATGGCGGGGGCGTTCCTCACCGCCGACCTGTTCAACTTCTTCGTGTTCATGGAGGTGATGCTGCTGCCGTCGTACGGTCTCATCGCCGTGACGGGCACGTGGCACCGCCTCGCGGCCGGCCGCTCCTTCGTGCTGGTCAACCTGATGACGTCGACGGTCCTGCTGGTCGGCGTCACCCTGGTCTACGGTTCGGTCGGCTCGGTGAACATCGCGCTGCTGGCCGGCATGGCCTCCGGCGGCGGCCCGGGCGCGGTGGCGCTGGGCCTGGTGGTCATCGCGCTGAGCGTGAAGGCGGGCCTGGTGCCCACGCACACGTGGCTGCCGCGCACCTATCCGTCGACGTCGCCCGCGGTGATGGCGATCTTCTCGGCGGTGCACACCAAGGTCGCCGTGTACATGCTGTTCCGCGTGTACGTGGTCATCGTGGACATGGAGCCGTCGTGGCACTGGCCGATCATCGCGCTGATGGCGGTGTCGATGATGATCGGCGCCTACGCGGGCATCGCCGAGACGACGATGCGCCGCGTGCTGGCGTACCAGATGGTCAACGGCATGCCGTTCATCCTGGTGGTGCTGGCGTTCACCGACGGCGACGCGCCCGCGGTGCTGGCGGCCGGCATCTTCTACGCGCTGCACCACATGGTCACCGTCGGTTCGCTGGTGCTGGCCTCCGGCGCGATCGAGGAGACGTACGGCACCGGGACCCTTTCGCGCCTGTCGGGCCTGGCCCGCAGGGATCAGCTCGTGGCGTGGGTCTTCGCGGCGATGGCGTTCTCCATCGTCGGCTTCCCGCCGTTCTCCGGGGTGTGGGGCAAGGTCGGCGTCGTCTTCGCGGCGGCGTCCTCGGGCGACGCGCGTTCGGTCGTGGTCATCGCGGTCATCGTGCTGGCGTCGCTGGGCGCCATGCTGGCCATGATCCGCGTTTGGCGGGGCGTGTTCTGGGGCCGGCCGATGCAGGGCATCGACGATGACCTCCACGTCCGCGGCGGCCTGGTGGCCCCCTCCGCGTTCCTGGCGGTGGCGAGCTCGCTCATGTTCGTCTTCGCCGGCGTGGTCGCGGGCTGGACGGGCGCGGCCGGCGATGCGCTGGTCGACGTGCCCGCCTACGTCGACGCCGCGCTGGGCAACCCGTCCGAGGCGATTTCCTTCGGCAACCTCGACAACGTCCGGGAAGGGGCGACCCGATGAGCTTCCTGCACATACCCCTCTATTCGGCGTGGCTGGTCGGCCAGGTCATCTCGGCGGCCACGGACGTGCTCGTGGACGCCGTGCGGCCCCGGCAGAAGCAGAAGCCGATCCTGATCGGCATGCCGCTGCGCATCACCACCGACAACGAGATCGTCGGCCTGTCCGCGTCCATCACCATGACCCCGGGCACCCTGGTGTGCGGCACCAGGTCGCTGGAGGGCGGCGGGCGCATGTTCATCGTCCACGTCATGTTCGGCGAGGACCTGGAAGCCGCGTACGACGCCCTCTACGACATGGAGGAGCGCATGGCCCCGCGGGTCCGCGACCTGCCGCGGCCGCGGGCGTTCGTGTTCGAGGGCTACGACGCGACCATGCACGCGGACCCGGGCGCGCGCGTCGGCACGGCCGCCGAAACGCGCGACGGGCTGCCCGACCTGCCCGACGGCATCAGGGTCGTCGACGATCCGATGGAGGAAGACGTCATCCCGGAACAGACGGCGGACCACAGGGGCGGGGCGGATGACCCCACGGTGGACGTCGTCACGCACGACAGCGGCGACCCGGACACGGACCCGGACGCCGGCGCGGCGACCGACCGGCGCCGCACGCCCGCGAAGGAGGCGGACCATGAGTGAAACCCTCGTGCACGCAGTCGGAGGCATCGGCGTCGCCCTGTGCTCCGTGGCTTTCCTGATCACCGTGATCCTGGTGTTCCGCGTGAAGGGCAACGTCTCGCGCGCGGTGATGTCGGACGTCGCGTTCTTCTCGATGGTCGGCGTGTTCCTGACCACCGCGCTGTTCCGCGAAACGGCCATCACGTTCGACATCGCCATGCTGGCGGGCCTGCTGGGCATCCTGTCGACCGTGGGCCTGTCGCGCGTGATTTCGCGGGGAAGGAGGTAGTTCATGGCCATCGGAACCGTGATCACCGCGATCCTGTTCACCTTCGCCATCGTCGGCGGGTCGGCGTACCTGCTGGGGGCGGCGGTCGCGATGTGGCGCGCGCCGGACGCCCTGTCGCGACTGAACCAGCTGTCCGCCGGCGTGATGGTCGGCGTGCCGCTGCTGGTGGCGGGCAACCTGATCCTGGAGTTCGATCAGGGGACGCTGACGGTGGGCAAGGTGCTCAGCGCGCTGCTGGCGGTGGTGGCGCTGCTGATCGTCGCCACCGTCGCGTCGGAGGTCCTCGGGCGGGCCGTGCTCGGCTCGCGGGACGGGTCGTCGGAGGACCACTCGGACCGGCGCTGAGCGTCGCCGTCCCGCGTCCCGGATCAGATCCGCGGCGCGCGTCCGCTTTACGACGCTCACCGGGCCCCTCTTCCCCGTTGCCGGGGAGAGGGGCCCTTCCGCGTTTTCGGGGCGCGGGGAGGGACCGGCCCGTGAACGCCCGTCACCTGTGCGTTACACATAATTCGGAAATACCCCCGGACGGGGGCATGTTAACCCTTTCCCCGAGCCGCCTGGATGTGTGTTAGCTCACATTAACGCGCGTAACGGGACGGCCGGATCCGGCGATCGAAGTTTGGCCGGGGCGCGCCCCGAAACATCTCGTTCACCTCGATAATTAGGCTAGCCTTGCCTGCGAGAAAATCGTTACACAATCGTTTCCGCTGGCAGTGCCAAAATTAGAAAGAGCTAACGTCGTTACCTTCCCGATGGTGAAGGTAAACAACTCGTAAACAACTGGCACGCAGCGCTTTTAGGGATACGTCAATAAACGCCATAACCCCTTACGTTTGGGGCGTTTTCGGCAAGTTCGAAGGCGGAGATAACGATTGCGCAAAGCCAAGAACGGTCTTAGTGTCTACCGCGAGAGATTCAGGGAGACCTCAGGGGGTCGACCACCCGCGCGCCAAGCGCAAAGGTTCTCAGCCACCACTTCGCACTCAGACACAAAGGGGAGTCGTTCACATGGACGCCAACACCATTTCCGCCATCGCCGAGGTCGTCGCCGCCGCGCCGACCGGTCCGTACATCACCTTCGAGACCCCGTTCCCGGCCCTGGAGCAGATCGCCGGCCGCGACGTCAACCTGGGTTCCACCTTCGGTGACATCAACATGCCGTTCGGCGAGGACTTCCTCGACGTCCACACCGAGGATGACCACTCCACCCACGTTTCCGACATCCTGGACATCAACGCGGGCAACGGCGTGGCGGCCGCCAAGTAACGGCCTCCGGCTCGAATCTCCGATTCGGGCCACCCGCGAGCTCCGCTCGCGCGCACGGGAATCCCCGTCCAGGCGGCGGCCCCGGAATGCCACGGCGTTCCGGGGCCGCTTTCGGCCACGTTGCCACCGCGTTCCATGCGAGCGCCCGGCCTGTACGGGGGTTTCCCCGATCGCCCGCGCGACCGGCCCCACGCAGGTCGCGCCCGCCCCGTCATACGCACAGCTGCAGCATTCAGAAGGAAGCGCTTAATGGACGCCGCCACCATTTCCGCCATCGCCCAGGTCGTCGACGCGATCCCGGATGGCCCCTACATCGTCGTCGAATCCCCTTTCCCCGCCCTCGAGCGCATCGGCGGCGGCGACGTGAATCTCGGCTCGACGTTCGGTGACATCAACCTCCCGTTCGGCGAGGACTTCCTGGACGTCCACACCAAGGACGACAACTCCACCCACGTGTCGGACATCACCGACGTCAACACGGGCAACGGCATCGTCACCGACTCGATCGACGTTCCGAAGCCCGAGACCCCCAAGCCCGAGACCCCGGCCACCCCCGAGGCTTCCGGCGGCAACGCCGCGGAGACCGCGGAGAACACCGGGGCGTCCAAGCCCGCCGAGGGCGCGGACGCCGCCAAGCCGGCCGAGGCCGCTGCGACCACCCAGGCCGCCCAGGCCGCCGCCCCGGCCGAGGCTGCCGAAGCCGCTCAGGCCGCCACCCCGGCCGAGGCTGCCGAAGCCGCCAAGCCGGCGGAAGCCGCCACTCCGGCCGAGGCTGCCGAAGCCGCCAAGCCGGCGGAAGCCGCCGAAGCCGCCACTCCGGCCGAGGCTGCTCAGGCCGCGACCCCGGCCGAGGCCGCCAAGCCCGCCGAGGACGCCGTGGCCGCCACTCCGGCGGAGCCCGCCGAGTCTCCGGCTTCCCGGCTTTTCCCGAAGCTCTTCTTCGCGTAAAACCGGGCCGATCACGTCCGGCGGGGCGAGTCCTCCCCTCTTCCCGCCGACGACCGAAACCCGCCCCGGGCCACCGCCGAACCATTGGTTCGCGGTCGCCCCGGGGCGGGTTTTCCGTGCCGCAGGTGCGCGGCGCGGCGGTTACGCCTACTTGGCGGCGGTGAAGCGCTTGCGCACCTCCGCGCCGAGCCACTCGTCGACGTTGGTCCAGTAGGCGTAGACGCGCTCCTCGACCTCCGGGGTCACGCCGGCCATGGCGCGGGCGATGTTGCCGGCCAGGCGGTCGCGGGCGGCGTCATCGAGGACCTCGCGGACCAGGATGCCCGCCTGGATGAAGTCGTCGTCCTCCGGGTGCTCCACGTAGGCGCCGCGGAACGGCTCCTCGCCCTCCGAGGCCCACAGACCGAGGTCGCCGTGGTCGCCCGACTCCTGGGAACCGCGGCCGGCGGCGTTGGAGCCGTGGACGGGCAGCTTCGGGTCGGCGAAACGGTGGGTGGCGGCACCGTCCTGCGCGAAGGAGTTGACCTGCACCGTCGGGCGGTTGACGGGCAGCTGGTCGGAGTTGGCGCCCAGGCGGTAGCGGTGCGCGTCGGCGTAGGCGAAGGCGCGGGCCAGCAGCATCTTGTCGGGCGAGAAGCCGATGCCCTCGACCAGGTTCGACGGCGCGAACGCGGCCTGCTCGATCTGCGCGAAGAAGTTGCGCGGGTTCTCGTTCAGGGTGAAGTGCCCGACGTCGATGAGCGGGTAGTCCTTCTGCGACCAGGTCTTGGTCAGGTCGAACGGGTTCCAGCGGTACCCGGCGGCCTCGTCGAAGGGCATGATCTGTACCTTGACGTCCCAGGTCGGGTAGTCGCCTCGCTCGATGGCCTCGAAGAGGTCCTTGCGGGAGTGGTCGGTGTCGCGGCCGACGAGCTCCTCGGCCTCGGCGTCGGTGAGGAAGTCCCAGCCCTGGCGGGTCTTGAAGTGGTACTTCACCCAGAAGCGCTCGCCGGCTTCGTTGATCCACTGGTAGGTGTGCGAGCCGAAGCCGTCCATGTTGCGCCAGGTCTTCGGGATGCCGCGGTCGCCCATCAGGTAGGTGACCTGGTGGGCGGACTCCGGGGAGGACGTCCAGAAGTCCCACTGCATGTTGGCGTCGCGCAGGCCGGTGTCGGGCAGGCGCTTCTGGGAGTGGATGAAATCGGGGAACTTGATGCCGTCGCGGATGAAGAACACGGGGGTGTTGTTGCCGACCAGGTCGTAGATGCCCTCGTCGGTGTAGAACTTCAGCGCGAATCCGCGGACGTCGCGCCACCCGTCGGGCGAACCCTGCTCGCCGGCGACCGTCGAAAAGCGGGCCAGCATCGGGGTCACGGCGCCGGGCTGGAACAGGCCGGCCTTGGTGTAGCGGGAGACGTCGCCGGTGATGGTGAGCTCGCCGAAGGCGCCGCCGCCCTTGGCGTGGACGACGCGCTCGGGGATGCGCTCGCGGTTGAAGTGGGACAGCTTCTCGATGAGGTGCACGTCGTGGATCTGCACGCCGCCCTGGGGGCCGGTGGTCACGGAGTGCTGTTCGGAGGAGACGGGGGCGCCGTTGAGGCGGGTGGTCGGGCCGTTGGAGGTGCCCGTGTCCAGGCCCTGGTCGGCGATGTCCTTGCTGGAGATCATGAGTGGTGCTCCTTGGTGATCCTGGGGCGTCCTCGGCGCGGTCGGCGGCGGGTGGTCCGCGGCCTTGCTTTGCGACGCCCATGTGGGGCCGGTTCGCCGAGTCGGAGCCCTGGGGCGGGGCTTTCCGGCAGTGCTTCCCGGCGGTGGTTCCGATGATAGCGGACTTATCAGTCTCGCGCTATCTATAGCCCCGCATTGTTGGGGTTGGGCTTATCGAATGCACCCCCGCATGAGTCGCCTTGCTATGGTGTCTTCATGACTGATCGGCAGCGCGAAGACGACCGCGTCACCGCCCTGGCCCTGAAAGCGGGCCGCGGTGACCGCGCGGCGCTGACCGAGTTCATTCGCGCCACCCAGCAGGACGTTTGGCGCCTTCTGGCCCACCTGGCCAACACCGACGTCGCCGACGATCTGACGCAGGAGACGTACCTCCGCGTCATGTCCGCGCTGCCCCGTTTCGCCGGCCGGTCCTCCGCCCGCACGTGGCTGCTGTCGCTCGCCCGCCGCGCGTGGGTCGACTCCGTGCGCCACGACATGGCCCGGCCCCGCAAGTCCGCGGTGGCATGGGAGGACGCCACCCAGGCATCGTCCACGGGCACGTCCTGGGCCGAACTGGTCGACGCGCGGGTGCTCATGGAATCGCTGGACCAGGACCGTCGTGAAGCGCTGATCCTGACCCAGGTGCTCGGCTACACCTACAAGGAAGCCGCCGACATCGCCGGCGTGCGCGTGGGCACCATCCGCTCCCGCGTGGCCCGCGCCCGCCAGGACCTCGTCGCCGCGACCGAGGGCAAGGGCGATGGCGCCGCCGACGAGGACGACGAGCCGGGCAAACGCCACCTCGCCGCGATTTAGTTTTCGTGTCCCGCGACGCTGCGATGCGATCGGCTCGCGGCATTGCGATCGACTTCTGCGGCCTTGCGATCGGCCCGTGGCATTGCGATCGGCCCGTGGCATTGCGATCGTCTTCCGCGGCGGTTGAGCTGCCCCCGCCACCGCGACCGCCCGTGCCGAATCGGCTAACCCACCCCGAATTGCGTCCGGCCTGCGCAACCACCGTGGCAGACCCACCCCGAATGCGCCCGGCCACCGCACGCAGCCACCGCACCCCACCGGGACGAAACGGCTAACCCACCCCGAATCGGGCCGGCCCGCGCAGCCGCCGTGGCAGACCCACCCCGAATGCGCAGACCCACCTGTTACAGCGGGTGGGCCTGCGCATTCGGGGTGGCTTTAGGCCAGGGGGCGGTGCACCGACCGAATGGACCGACGACATAGACGGAGGGCGCGCTGCCCCGACCGGATAGACGGAGGGTGCGCTGCCCCTGCTTGCGGCGAGGAGGCGCACCGATCACCCAATCATCCCCGTCGCAGCCGGCACACGGGTGGCGATGGAGCCCGCATGGGCGACGCTAGCGCGAAAACGCAGCCACTCGATTCCGTCACCTGGCCTTTTATCGTCGTTCACTTGGTCAGTGGCTGCAGTTTGCGCCTAACTCCAAGCAACCTGCGACCCATCTCCGTGCGACACCGGCGCCGGGGGCCTGAATGGAGTGCCGCATGGCGAAATCGGTTGCCCAATGGGTGCCGTGCGCCTGATGCGGCGGGTCAGCGGCCACATATTCAACCGCCGCACATGACGAAGGGCGGGGCCGCCGGGACAATCCCGGCGACCCCGCCCCTCTCTTCATCGGGCCTTGCCCTCTTTTGGGCCCAGGCGAGCCACGCGCGCTTTCCGCCCCGATCGGGCCGCGCTCGTTCTCGGGCCCAGTAAGACCCCGCTGGGCCCGCCGGCACCGCGGAGTCGACGCAGGCGGAGCCCGGCCGCGGAACTAGACCAGCAGCTCGGCGATCTGCACCGTGTTCAGCGCGGCACCCTTGCGCAGGTTGTCGCCGGAAACGACCAGCACCAGGCCGCGGCCCTCCGGCACCGACTGATCCACGCGGATGCGGCCGACCAGGGACTCGTCGATGCCCGTCGCCGCCAGCGGGGTCGGCACGTCGACGAGCTTCACGCCCGGGGCGTCGCCCAGCAGTTCCTTCGCGCGCTCGACGTCGATGGGCCGCTCGAACTCGGCGTGGACGACCAGCGTGTGGCCCGAGAACACCGGCACGCGCACGCAGGTGCCCGCCACCGCCAGTTCCGGGATGTCCAGGATCTTGCGGGACTCGTTGCGGAGCTTCTGCTCCTCGTCGGTCTCCAGCGAACCGTCGTCGACCAGGCCACCGGCCAGCGGCAGGGCGTTGAACGCGATCGGCTCGACGTACGGGCCCAGGTCACCGGCCTGCAGCGCGGAGCCGTCGGTGGCCAGCTTCTCCATCTCCGGCTCGTTCGCGCGAACCTGATCGGCCAGCGTCGACACGCCCGCCAGACCGGAACCGGACACAGCCTGGTACGAGGCGACTCGGAGGCGCGCCAGACCGGCGTCGTCGTGAAGCGGCTTGAGCACCGGCATCGCGGCCATCGTGGTGCAGTTCGGGTTCGCGATGATGCCCTTCGGAGTGTTCTTCGCCTCCGCGGGGTTGACCTCGGAGACGATCAGCGGCACCTCCGGGTCCTTCCGCCACGCCGACGAGTTGTCGACGACCGTGGCGCCGGCCGCCGCGAACCGCGGCGCCTGCTCCTTCGACAGCGCGCCGCCCGCCGAGAACAGCGCGATGTCGATGCCCTTCAGGTCCTCGTCGGACGCCGCGGCGACGTCCTCCACCACGATGTCCTTGCCGCGGAACTCGATGGTCTTGCCCGCCGAACGCGCGGACGCGAAGAAACGGACCTCGTCCGCCGGGAAATCCCGCTCGGCGAGAATGCTGCGCATCACGCGGCCGACCTGGCCCGTGGCACCGACGATGGCGATGGTGGTCATGCGAAAACCCTCCTGGGGTGCCGGCCCCGCGGCGCGGGACCGAAAAAGTGTGGAACCTGAAAAATCGTGGGAAAGCGGGCGGGCGCGGGGTGGCCGGTGCCTCCGGTGGTCCGATGGCCCGGCGAACCGGCCGCCCGTGCCCCGGCGGACCAGCGGACCAGAGCCCTAGCGGCCCGTGCCCGCGTAGACGACGGCCTCTTCGTCGCCGCCGAGCTGGAACGCCTCGTGCAGCACGCGCACGGCGACGTCCAGGTCGGTGTCGCGGATCAGGACCGAAATGCGGATCTCCGACGTCGAAATCAGCTCGATGTTGACGTCGGCCTCGGCCAGTGCCTCGCAGAACGTCGCGGTGACGCCGGGGTGCGACTTCATGCCGGCTCCCACCAGCGAAACCTTGCCCACGTGGTCGTCGTAAAGCACATCGCGCCAGTCACCCTCGGCCTGCAGCTTCTTCAGCAGCTCCAGCGCGCGCGGCCCGTCCTCGCGGGGGCAGGTGAAGGTGATGTCCGTGCGGTTGTCGTCGATGGACGAGACGTTCTGCAGGACCATGTCGATGTTGATCTCCGCATCCGCCACCGCGCGGAACACCTGCGCCGCCTGGCCCGCGACATCCGGGATGCCCAGGATGGTGATCTTGGCTTCCGAGCGGTCGTGCGCGACGCCGGTGAGAACTGCTTCTTCCACGGGAATATCCTCCACTGATCCGTTGACGAGGGTGCCGATTTCATTGCTGTAGGACGACCGCACGCGCAGCGGCACGTTGAACGCCCGCGCGTACTCCACGCAGCGCAGCTGCAGGATCTTCGCGCCGACGGCGGCGAGCTCGAGCATCTCCTCGAAGGAGATGGTGTCCAGGCGCTGGGCGTTGGGCACGATGCGCGGGTCGGCGGTGTACACGCCGTCGACGTCGGAGTAGATCTCGCAGACGTCGGCCTCCAGCGCGGCGGCCAGCGCCACGGCGGTGGTGTCCGAGCCGCCGCGGCCCAGCGTGGTGACGTCCTTCGTCTCGCGGTTGACGCCCTGGAAACCGGCGACCAGGCAGATGTGGCCCTCGTCCAGCGCCTCGCGGACGCGGCCCGGCGTGACCTCGACGATGCGGGCGTTGCCGTGGCGCTCGGTGGTGATCACGCCGGCCTGCGAGCCGGTGAACGACCGCGCCGACGCGCCCAGCGAGGCGATGGCCATGGCGACCAGCGAGTTCGAGATGCGCTCGCCGGCGGTCAGCAGCATGTCCATCTCGCGCGCGGGAGGAACCGGGTTGACCTGGCTGGCCAGGTCCATCAGCTCATCGGTGGTGTCGCCCATCGCCGAGCACACGACGACGACGTCGTGGCCCTGCTTCTTGGTCTCCACGATGCGCTCCGCCACCCGGCGGATGCGCTCCGCGTTCTCCAGCGATGAACCACCGTACTTCTGTACGACCAATGCCATGGTCGGCGTCCTCCAGACCTGTTCGTCCGTCAGCCCGTGCGCAATCCGCCCGGGCGGTCACCTCCGTGCGTGAACGCACTCGGGTTTCCCGTAAACGATACAACAGGGGCCGCCGCCGCTGCGTCCCGAGTTTTGCGCGGTCGGGCGGGGCTTCGGGGGCCGTCGGGCGCGGCGGGCGGCGCGTCGGTCGCCGCTCCCGCTTTGCGACGACCGCGTGCGGGTAATCTGGCGTCGTGCACAATCAAGTCCTCGCGATCATGTTGGGCCTCGGCTCGGCGTTGTCGATCGCGTGGGGGACCGTCATCCGCCACCGCCTCGCCGATGAGCTTCCCGACGACGCCGGGACCATGTCCGGCGTGTGGTCGGTGGTTTCGCGGCCGATGTGGTGGGCCGGGGTGCTGCTGGCGTTGGCGGGGTATGGCCTGCAGATCGGTGCGCTGGCCTTTGGCACGTTGCTGCTGGTGCAGCCGCTGTTGGTGATGTCGCTGATGTTCACGTTGCCGTTGGCGGCGAGGATCGCGGGGCGGCGGATTTCGAAGTCGGAGACGGCGTGGGCGGTGCTGCTGACCGTGGCGGTGGCGGTGCTGGTGATGTTGGGGCGGCCGTTGCCGGGCGATCCGCAGCCGCCGCTGGCGCGCTGGATTCCGGCGCTGGCCATCGGCGCGGTGGTGTTCGCGGTGATGTACCACGCGGCGGGCACGCTGCTCCGGTCGGAGAAGGCGCTGGTCCTGGGGTTGGCGACGGGCTGGTTGTACGGCTTCGTCGCCGTGTTGTCGAAGGCCGTGGTGGACATCTGGGTGCACGGCGACTTGGGGGAGTTCGTCCGCTCGTGGGAGCTGTGGTCGCTGCTCGCCTTGGCGTTGGTGGGCGTGGCGGTGCAGCAGGCGTCGTTCAACGCGGGGGCGCTGCGGAATTCGTTGCCGGCGATGACGTGCGCGGAGCCGGTGGTCGCGTTCGCGCTGGGGTATGCGGTGCTGGGCGAGAAGTTCCAGACGCAGGGCTCGCAGTGGGTATGGATGGGTGCGGCGCTGGTGGCGATGATCGCGTCGACCGTGGCCCTGTCGCGCAAGAGCGTGTAGTCCGCGCCGGGCAGCGGGTGGTGGCCGCCGTCAGATCGCCCACGGGAACGGCACCAGCATGTACGCCCCGACCCACGCCGAACCCAGCACCCACGCCGCGAGCACCCAGGCCCGGGCGAACGCGCGCATCCTCGCCAACGGCGCCGCGAACACGAGCAGCACCAACACCCCCGACAGGAACAGGCGCGGCCGCGAATGCATCAACCCGTCGCTGACCAGCACCTGCCCGACCGCCAGACACGAGAACACCAGCACCGGCCAGCAGGCTCCCCACCGGTCGACGAACGCCGCGGCCGAGGAAGTCCGGTCACCCACGGCGGACGGCGCGGGATCGACCACCTCGTCGCGCTCCCCCGCATCGCCGCGTTCCTCCGCGCCGCCGCGCTGCCCCGCCCGCCACGCCAGGATCCTCGCCACCGCCCACTCCGCGAACGCCCACGCCAGGGTCGCCGCCACCGCGACGATCACGGCGGCGGACACGAAATACCCGGTTTCGCGCGATTCGAAGAAGCTCCGCCACAACCACCGCAGCGTCGCGGCCCCGCCGTCGACCTCGGAGTTCCAGCCGCGGGCCTGCGCGCCGAAGTACCCGCCGGCGTCGCTCAACCGCGCCGACGACCACGCCAGATACGCCGCCCACCCCACCGGCGCCACGGCGACGGCCGCCCACGCCCGCGGGTTGCGGCGGTCACCGGCCAACACGGCGACGGCCAGCACGAGGAACAGCCCCAACGCCGTCGACCGGGTCAGCCCCGCCAGCAGGAACAGCACTGCGGCACGGCCCCATCGCTTGTCGACGACCGCCACCAGCCCCCACCCCGCCAGCGCCAGGAACAGGGCCTCCGTATAGGGCATGAGCATGACGACGGCCATGGGAGCGGTCGTCACCGCCACGGACGCCAGGACCATCGCCCGGCGCGGCGCCCCCATCCGTCCGGCGAGCGCGGCCGCCGCGAACGCGAAGGCCAACCCGGCCACCAGCGAAATCAGGGCGCCCGCCCAATCGGCGGGCAGGAACGTCACGAACGACACCGCCCGGATCAGGTACGGCATCAGGGGGAAGAAGGCCAGCGACCGCCAATGCCCGGGGTCGCCGTCGACCTCCCCGAGCCCGAAGTAGCCGCGTTCGGCGATGTCCCGCATCCACTGGGCGTCCCAGGCATTGAGCCGGTCCCACGTCTCCCGCGCGACCTCGCCCATCCCGGCGGGCGTCCACACCCCGGCAAACGTCCCCGCACCGCCGGAAATCCCCGCACCGCCCGGCATTCCCGCCCCGGCCGACGCCTCCTGCCCCCGCAGGTCCACCCCGACGGCGATGGCGAGCACCGCGACGACGACCACGCGGGTGACCGCGTACCACCCCGCCACGGCGACCCACGGAAAGCCTTGCGCCGCTGCACCGCGACCCCGAATCCTGGACACGCACCCAGGATGGCACGGGCACGGACGTCGCAAGGCAAAGCGACCGCCGATCCCCCCGCCGGAACGTTCGTGTTGGGGACGCCCGCGGCCCGGTGTAGGCTGCATCACATGCAGCGTGCACTCCTCCTTCTGTGCCGCGGCGGGGCTCGACTTTAAAGGGCCGGCTCCCCGTCGCGGGATTTTTTCGTGCCGGCCAGCCCCCTTTGAAAACCCCCTCGAAAAGCGATCCGCCCATGCCCGGCGGCCATCTCGCGGACGGCCCACGCGCCACCGCACCCAGGCCCCGGCGGCACGGGAAAGCGATCGCGACGAAAGGTAGAGTCGACCCCCATGTCCCCCACTGACGCCTTCATCTCCGCCCCCTCCCGCATCACCACCCCCGACGGTGAGATCCCCGAGGGCCAGGCGCCCTGGAACAAGCAGCGCAACTCGGCCATGCCGATCAACCGCTACCAGCCCTACGACGTAGAGGTGCAGGACTTCCAGCTGCCCGACCGCACCTGGCCGGACAAGCGCATCACCAAGGCCCCCCAGTGGTGCGCCGTGGACCTGCGCGACGGCAACCAGGCGCTGATCGATCCCATGAGCCCCGAGCGCAAGCGCCGCATGTTCGAGCTGCTGGTGCAGATGGGCTACAAGGAGATCGAGGTCGGCTTCCCGTCGGCGTCGCAGACCGACTTCGACTTCGTCCGCGAGATCATCGAAAAGGACATGATCCCCGACGACGTCACCATCCAGGTGCTGGTCCAGGCGCGCGAGCACCTGATCCGCCGCACGTTCGAGGCCTGCGAGGGCGCGAAGAACGTCATCGTGCACTTCTACAACTCGACCTCCATCCTGCAGCGCGACGTCGTGTTCCGGAAGGACAAGGAGGCCATCAAGAAGATCGCCACCGACGCCGCCGAGCTGATCAAGTCCATCGCCGCCGACTACACCGGCACCAACTGGCGCTGGGAGTACTCGCCGGAGTCCTTCACGGGCACCGAGGTCGAGTACGCCAAGGAGGTCTGCGACGCCGTCACCGCCGTGATGGAGCCGACGCCGGAGAACCCGATCATCATCAACCTGCCGTCGACTGTGGAGATGATCACCCCGAACGTCTACGCCGACTCCATCGAGTGGATGGACCGCAACCTGGAGCGCCGCGACTCGATCATCCTGTCGCTGCACCCCCACAACGACCGCGGCACCGGCGTGGCCACCGCCGAGCTGGGCTACCTGGCCGGCGCGGACCGCATCGAGGGCTGCCTGTTCGGCAACGGCGAGCGCACGGGCAACGTCTGCCTGGTCACCCTGGGCCTGAACATGCTGACCCAGGGCGTCGACCCGCAGATCGACTTCGGCGACATCGACCAGATCCGCCGCACCGTCGAGTACTGCAACCAGCTGCGCGTGCCGGAGCGCCACCCCTACGGCGGCGACCTGGTGTTCACGGCGTTCTCGGGCTCGCACCAGGATGCCGTGAACAAGGGCCTGGACGCGATGGCCGACAAGATCCGCCCGGGCGCCGACGTGAAGACGCTCACCGACGACGAGCTGCGGAAGGCCGTGTGGGAGGTCCCGTACCTGCCCATCGACCCGAAGGACGTCGGCCGCTCCTACGAGGCCGTCATCCGCGTCAACTCGCAGTCCGGCAAGGGCGGCGTGGCGTACATCATGAAGTCGGACCACGGCCTGAACCTGCCGCGCTCCATGCAGGTCGAGTTCTCGTCGGTGGTCCAGGCGGTCACCGATTCCGAGGGCGGCGAGATCAACTCGAAGGCGATGTGGGACATCTTCGCCGGCGAGTACCTGGACCGCGAGGCCCCGGTGGAGCAGATCGCGCTGACGGTCGACGCCCCGCAGGTCGAGTCGGACGAGACCCGGGTGCAGGCCCGCGTGGTGTACCAGGGTTCGGAGCACGTCGTGTCGGGCCACGGCAACGGCCCGCTGGCGGCGTACGCCAACGCGCTGGAGCAGCTGGGCATCAACGTGGAGGTCCAGGAGTACAGCCAGCACGCCCGCACCGCCGGCGATGACGCCGAGGCCGCCGCGTACGTCCTGGCGGACGTCAACGGCCGGAAGGTCTGGGGCTGCGGCATCGCCGGGTCGATCACGTACGCGTCGCTGAAGGCCGTCACGTCGGCGGTCAACCGCGCTCTGGCCGAGGCGTAGATGGACCGCTCTCCGTCCGGGGAGGCCGGTGCCCCGCTCGACGACGACCGTGTCGCGGGTGCCCCGCCGGCCACCGCAGATTCGGCGTCCTCCGTGGAGGGGGGCGCCGATTCGGCGTGCCCATACGTCGCCGCGGTGGTGAAGTCGACGGGCATCCACCCGAAGTCGGCGCGGATGGTGTCGCTGGGTTTGGCGGAGTTTTCGGCGGACGGGGAGATCGGGCGCACGTGGCACGGGGTCTTCACCATCGGGGAGGATCCGGGCCCGGTGCACCTGCACGGGCTGGAGCCGGATGATCTGGAGGGCGCGCCGCGGTTCGGCACGGTGCTGGGCACGGTCGGCGAGTTCCTCGACGGCCGGGAGCTGGTGACGCATGATCTGCCGCGGACCTGGGGTTTCATCGTGGAGGAGGCCAAGCGCGCCCGTCGCCACGCCAACCGCGCCAATCGCGGGCGGCGGGGCCGTGGCCGTGGCCGGGTCCGCGCGGGCCGCATCCCCGCGCCGGCGGCGGTGACGGACACCCTGGTGACCGCGCGGCGCCAGTCGGTCGAGCTGCCGGACACCCGCCTGCGCGGCGTGGCCCGGGCGTATGGCCTGGATGCGCCGTCGCCGGTGGCCAGCGTGGAGAACATCGGCGTGCCGGAACGCGAGCGGACCATGGGCGACGTCGAGTTGCTCGTGGATCTGTGGCGGGCGCAGCGCGAGCGCGGCGGCTTCGCCACCTGGCCCACCGAGCACCTCCGCGCCGACCACGTCGGCCTGCAGCGCTCCAGCGTGCGCGTCGATGCGATGGAGGCCCCGCGGCCGACCGCCAACCCCGGCAAGTACCGGCCGGGCGGGAAGCTGAAGACCGGCATGGAATTCGCCATCGCGCCGGAGCTCGCCTCGCCCGCCGACGACATCATCGGCGCGGGCGTCGCCGCCGGTCTGGCGTATTCGGAGAAGGTCACCCGCGAGACCTCGGTGCTGGTGTGCAACCGGCCCGCGGACGTCACTCCGGAAGAGCTCGTGGGCAAGGCGATGCACGCTCACCGCAAGGAGATCCCGCTGGTCAGCGACACCGCTTTCCTGCGCCTGCTCGACGAGATGTGAACCGCACCGGTTCGCGCCCGGCGAGGGCCTAGAATGCCCCCATGACCAAGAGCAGCAGAACCAGCCGCATGAGCCCGCGGTCGCGCTTCGCGACAGCCGTGGCCAAGGCGGCGACGTGGGCCTCGCGGCGTACCGGCCGCGGCTCCGGCGGAATGATCGGCGGGCTGATCGCCCAGAAGCTCGACCCCCGCATCCTGGGGCAACTCGGCGGCGGGCGGCCGGCGGCGATCATCACCGGCACGAACGGAAAGTCCACGACGACCCGCATGCTCGCCGCGGCGATGCGCGCCGCGGGCGACGGGGTGGCCACCAACGAGGGCGGCGACAACATGGACGCCGGCGTCATTTCGGCGCTGATGGCCTCGCCGCACGCGGACACCCTGGTTCTGGAGGTCGACGAACTGCACGTCGCGCACATTTCCGCGGATCTGAAGCCGCGGGTGCTGGTGCTGCTGAACCTGTCGCGCGATCAGCTCGACCGGGTGGGGGAGATCAACAAGATCGAGCGTTCCCTGCGCGACGCGGTCAACGCGAACCCGCAGGCCACGGTCGTGGCGAACTGCGATGACCCGCTGATCGCCTCCGCCGCGTGGGATGCGCGGAACGTGGTGTGGGTGTCCGCCGGCGGCGGCTGGACCAACGACGCCACCAGCTGCCCGCGCACGGGCGGGCCGATCATCCGCGACGGCGACGACTGGTACGCGGTGAAGGATCTGCCGGGCGGCGGGAAGTTCCGCCGGCCCGAGCCGACGTGGGCCATCACGCCCGAGGGGATCGTCACGCCGTACGGCTCCACCCTCCCGCTGAATCTGACCCTGCCGGGCGACGCCAACCGGGGCAACGCCACGCTGGCCACCGCCTCGGCCGTCGAGCTGGGCGCGGACGCCGCCGTCGCAGCCACCGCCGCCGAGGGCGTGGACAACGTCGCGGGCCGCTACTCCACCATGCGCGTGGGCGACCATGAGGTGCGCATGCTGCTGGCGAAGAACCCCGCCGGCTGGCAGGAGGCGCTGTCGATGGTCGACCGCGATGCCGACGGCGTGGTCATCGCCGTCAACGGCCACGTCGCCGACGGCGAGGATCTGTCGTGGCTGTGGGACGTGGTGTTCGAGAACTTCGGCGGCCTGTCCGTCACGGCCTCCGGCGAGCGCGGCACCGACTTGGCCGTCCGCCTGCTCTACGCGGGCATCGAGCACGAGCTGCTGCACGACCCGATGGAGGCCATCGCCGCCTGCCCGCCGGGCCGGGTGGAGGTGCTGGCGAATTACACCGCTTTCCGCGACCTGAAGAAGGCCATCGAACGAGGCACCGAGCGAGGCTCCAATGACTGACCTGAACATCGGCCTGATCCTCCCCGACGTGCTGGGCACGTACGGCGACGACGGCAACGCCCTGGTGCTGCGCGAGCGCGCCCGCCGCCGCGGTTTCGACGCCGAGGTGACGCCCGTCAAGCTGGGCCAGCCCGTGCCGGAGGGCCTGGACATCTACACCATCGGCGGCGGCGAGGACGTCGCGCAGACCATCGCCGCCGAGCATCTGGCGAAGGACGGCGGCCTGGTGCGCGCCGCCGCCGCGGGCCGCCCGATCCTGGCCATCTGCGCCGGATTCCAGGTCCTCGGCGAGTCGTTCCGCGCGGGCGGGCGGGAGGTCGCGGGCCTCGGCCTGCTCGACTGCACCACGACGTCCCTGGAGACCCGCGCGATCGGCGAGATCCGCACCGCACCGCTTTCCGACGAGCTGTCCTCCACGCTCACCGGATTCGAGAATCACATGGGCCGCACGACTCTGGGGGCCGACGCGCGCCCCCTGGGACGGGTCATCCGCGGCGTGGGCAACGCGGGCCCGGAGCGCCAGCCCGAACCGGGCCGTGCGCCGGGTCCGGTGCGCGCGGGCGGGAGCGGGGGCGCGGACGTCGTCAAGCCCGAGCTCGCCGAAACCCCGACCGGCGGCGAGGAAGGCGCGGTGCAGGGCAGCATCGTGGCCACGTACCTGCACGGGCCCGTGCTGGCGCGCAACCCGGAGCTGGCGGACCTGTTGCTGGCCCGGGCGATGGGCATCTCGGTGGCGGAGCTCGAGCCGCTGGAGCTGCCGGTCATCGGCCGCCTGCGCGCCGAGCGCATCGCGTCGAAGCCGCGGCCGAAGAGCGAGCGGTAGGCGCCCGAGCACGGGTGAAAGCCCGGGCCGGGTGAGCCGCCGCACCTCCGGGTGAGGGCGCGGGAACGGGCGTGGCGGTCACCGTTCGGCGGGTACGGCAGCAATCGGCCGGAGGACGGGCGCGGCGGCCGTGGGTCGGCGACATCACGAGAACTGGTCATGATGGGCATCGCCATCGGGGGCGGGGCCGAACCTCATTCCCGTTCGACGCGATCGCACCGAAATCCGCTCGTTCCCTGCGCATATGGGCGGCGGCGCGACCAACGGCGAACCGGCTTTCCCGGCAAATGAGACGTAATCCTCATTAACTGGCGGGCCACTTGTCATTACCAGTCGTACAATGGAGGCATGAACTCTTCCGCCGACCCAACACCGGCGCACGGTTCGACGGAAACCCCCTCCGACGGCGCTTCCGCCGAACAGCGCACACTCGCCCTCCTGTCGCGCCACAGCATCGAACACGGGCCGACGCCCAAGCACGCCCAGCTCAAGGCGATCCTCACCGAGGTCTGCCACGATGACCTCCGCCCCGGCGACTCCCTGCCCAGCGAACGCGTCCTGGAAGAGGTATTCGGCGTCAGCCGCATCACCGTCCGCCGCGCCATCAGCGACATGGTCGCCGACGGCACCGTCGAAAGCTTCCGCGGCAAGGGGACGTTCGTCGCCCACCGGCCCCTGCGCTCCGACCTGCACCTGGCCAGCTTCACCGCCGAGATGAAGCAGAAGGGCGCCGAACCGTCGGCGATGATCCTCATCTCGGAAAAAGCGGAGCCCCCGGACTCGGTCGCCCAATTCCTGGGCGACGGCCCGCATCTGCACCTGGCGCGCGTGCGCCTCGGCGACGGGCTGCCGTACTCGGTCGACGACGCCTGGTACAACGCCGAACTGGCCCCCGACCTGCTGGAGCGGGCGGTGCACAAGTCGGTGTACTCGATACTGACGTCGGAGTACGACGTCCCCGTCGACGAAGCCGAACAGGTCTGCACCGCCGCGCCGGCCACCGCCGACATCGGCCGCGCCCTGGGCATCGACGCCGGCCAGCCGGTCCTGCGCATCCGCCGCATGTCCTACAGCCGCGGCCGCCCCGTCGAGGTGTGCACCTCGACCTACCGGCCCGACCGGTACACCCTGCGCATGCACCTGCGCGACGGGTAGGCGGCGCAACGGATCGGGGAAGAACCCGCGCGGCACCGGCGCGAACCCTCGGCGCGCCGGAGATCCACCCCGAACGCGGCATCGCGGCGCACCCGCACACGCCGGCGAACCCGGCGGGGCGCCGGGCCGTCGCAAAGCGAAAGAGGCGTCAGGCCCTGTAGAGCGCTTCCCCCGCGGCGACGCGCGTGCCGGGCTCGAGGGCGTCGTGGATGTCGTCGGCGGCGGACTCCATGATCACCACGGGGCAGATCGGGTCATGGCCCGCGGCGCGGATGGCCGTGACGTCGGCCGTGATGAGCACGTCGCCGACCTCCACGCGATCCTTCTTCTCCGCGTGGACGGTGAACCCCTCCCCCTTCATGTGCACCGTGTCGATGCCGACGTGGACGAGCACGCCGCGGTTCTCCGGGGTCATGATGACCAGCGCGTGCGGCATGATCCGCATGATCTTCCCCGCCACGGGCGCCACCACCTCGATGACGCCCTCCCCCGTCGGCGCCACCGCCACGCCCGCGCCGACCATGCCGGAGGCGAAGACCTCGTCGGGCACGTCCGCCAGCGCCGCCACGTCGCCTGCGATGGGCGAGAAGACGGCGGTCACAGAAGGTCCTCGATGTCCTCCGCGATCAACTCCGCTTCGGGGCCGACCACGACCTGCACCACATCGCCGGCTTCGACGACGCCCATCGCGCCGGCCGCCGCCAGCGCGTCCTTGTCCACCAGAGACGGATCGTCGACGACCGTCCGCAGCCGGGTGATGCAACCCTCGATTTCGTCGATGTTCCCAGCGCCGCCCAGTCCGGCGACGATGCCGTCGACGTTGATCTTGGCCATGGTGTTCCTCCTGCGGTTTCGGCGGACCCTCCCGGCGAACGGGTGCGCGGCGGCACCGGACCGCCCATGGCCCACGCGGTTTTCGTGCGTCACGTTTCGTGCGTCACAACCCACGGTACCCATGTGACGCGCGGAATAGGGGAAATTGTGACTAAGTTGTCATGGTTGGTCATGACCAGTGCGATAGAATGATCGGGAAAGCAAACCCACGGACCCTTCCGGAGCAGGTACATGGCCGGCGGGCCCCGATCGAAAGGGACGACGATGTCCTCCACCGACAACGCACCCGGGGGCGCCGCGGCGCCCGCCGCCGGAGCAGTCCACGCCGGCTCGGCCGGCACCGCCGCCGTCGCAAAGCCCAAGAAGAAGTCCGCGGCGATGAAGAACCTGCAGAAGCTCGGCCGCAGCCTCATGCTGCCCATCGCCGTGCTGCCCGCCGCCGCGCTGCTGCTGCGCCTCGGCCAGGACGACATGCTGGGCCGCTGGGAGAGCATCACCGTGCTCAAGTGGCTCGCCGCGATCTTCGCCGCGGGCGGCGGCGCGCTGTTCGACAACCTGCCGCTGCTGTTCGCCGTCGGCGTGTCCATCGGCTGGGCGAAGAAGGCCGACGGCTCCACCGCCCTGGCCGCCGTCGTCGGCTACCTGGTGCTCACCGGCGTGTTCAAGGCGCTGTCGCCGATGGTGCTGGAAGGCGAGGTCGACCAGAACGGCGACCAGCTGATGATCAACTACGGCGTCCTCGCCGGCCTGATCATGGGCCTGGTGGCGGCGATGCTGTGGCAGCGCTACCACCGCAAGCGCCTGCCGGAGTACCTCGGCTTCTTCAACGGCCGCCGCTTCGTGCCCATCGTCGTCGGCTTCGCGGCGGTGGTCATCGCCATCCCGATGGTGCTGGTCTACCCGTGGTTCAACCAGGGCCTGACGTGGTTCGGCGACATGATCTCGGAGAACACCGTCGGCGGCGGCTTCGTCTACGGCACGGTCAACCGCCTGCTCATCCCGATCGGCCTGCACCACCTGCTCAACTTCGTGCCGTGGTTCATGCTCGGTTCCTTCGAGGGCGACGCCGGCGTCGTCCACGGCGACATCGCCCGCTTCCTGGCCGGCGACCCGACCGCGGGCGCGTTCATGACCGGCTTCTTCCCCATCATGATGTTCGCCCTGCCCGCCGCCGCCCTGGCGATGTACCACACCGCCCGGCCGGCCCAGAAGAAGGTGACCGGCGGCGCGATGGTGTCGCTGGCCCTGACGGCGTTCCTCACCGGCATCACCGAGCCGCTGGAGTTCGCGTTCATGTTCCTGGCGTGGCCGCTCTACGTCACCCACGCGGTGCTCACGGGTTCGTCGCTGGCGGTGATGAACCTGGTCGGCGCCCGCGACGGCTTCGGCTTCTCCGCCGGCGCGATCGACTTCCTGCTGAACCTCGGCATCGCCGAGAAGCCCTGGGCGATCGTCGTGGCGGGCCTGGTCTACGCGGTGATCTACTACGCGATCTTCCGCGTCATGATCGTCAAGCTCGACCTGAAGACCCCGGGCCGCGATCCGGAGCAGGATCCCGCGCCGGGGGGTGCGGCCGGCGAGCCCGAGCCCAATGAGGTCCGCCGTCGCCGCACCAAGCGGGACGTGGACGAGGCCGTGACCATCGAGCGAGACGCGAATCCGGGGAAGTAACGGCATGCCTCCGCTTTACGACGGCCACGTCATCGGCCGAGCCGCCACACCCGAGGGGGTGCTGCCGAACGCCTTCGTGGCGTGGGTCGACGGCGTGATCGCCGAGGTCCGCCCGGCCGTGCCCGGCGACGGCGAGGCCGACGACGATCCGCTGATCCTGCCGGGGCTCGTCGACGTCCACAATCACGGGGCGGTGGGCCACGGGTTCCCGACCTCCGATGCGGAGGGGTGCGCTGCCGCGGCGGCACATCACCGCAGGTGGGGCACGACGACGCTGTTCGCGTCGACCGTGTCCGCGCTGCCGGCGGATTTGGCCCGGCAGGTGGAGGTCCTCGCCGACGTCGCCGACGACGGCCACATCGACGGCATCCACCTCGAGGGGCCGTTCATCAATTCGTGCCGCTGCGGCGCCCAGGATCCCCGCGCCATCGTGCCCGGCGATCCGGCTGCGCTGGAGATGATCCTCGACGCCGGCCGCGGCCACGTCCGCGCCATCACCCTGGCGCCGGAGACCGCGCGCATCGATGATCTGCTGCGCGTGTGCGCCGAGCACGGCATCGTCGCGTCGTTCGGCCACACCGACGCCGACTACGACGTCACCGCCCGCGCCATCGACGCCGCCAATGACCTCGGCCTCACGGTCACCGCGACCCACCTGTTCAACGCCATGCCGCCGATCCACCACCGCAAGCCGGGCGCGGCGGCGGCGCTGATGGCCGCTTCGGCGCGCGGCGAGGCGTTCGTGGAGCTCATCGCCGACGGCGTCCATCTTTCCGACGCGATGGTCGACCTGGTCAGGGCCACCACCGGCCCCGACGGCATCACGCTGGTCTCCGACGCCATGGCCGCCGCGGGCATGGCCGACGGCGACTACGTCCTCGGTTCCCTGCCCGTCACCGTCCACGGCGGCGTCGCGCGCCTCAAGGTGGACGGCGGCTCCGGCACCGACACCCCCAACACCGACATCCCCAACACGGACACGCCCCTCGGCGCCATCGCCGGCGGCACCTCCACCATCCACGACCAGGTCCTGCGCATGCTCCACCGCGGAATCGACGCCGCCACCGTCGCCCGCATGGCCGCCACGACCG
Source organism: Corynebacterium halotolerans (assembly GCF_001056295.1). Lineage (GTDB taxonomy): Bacteria > Actinomycetota > Actinomycetes > Mycobacteriales > Mycobacteriaceae > Corynebacterium > Corynebacterium hansenii. The sequence goes on along the minus strand of NZ_JVMD01000023.1, from coordinate 166,667 downwards.
GGGCGAAAGCAGCGGGATTCGCCGACCGGGGGGCCATAGCCGTCGGCAAGCGAGCCGATTTGCTACTTTGCGACGATGCCCCCGCAGGCAACCCCGACCCCCGCGACGGAGGGGCCCCGACACCGCCGACCGTGATCGTCGCCGGAGAGCGAAAGGAACGCTGACGTGGAGATCATCATCCTGGACGACCCCGACGAAGTGGGGCTGCTCGCCGCCGACGTCATGGCCCGCTACGTCGAACGCGGCGCCACCCTCGGCCTGGCCACCGGATCCACGCCCGTCGGCGCGTACCGCGAACTCGTGCGCCGCCACCGGGAAGAGGGCCTGTCCTTCGCCCAATGCCGCGCGTTCCTGCTGGACGAATACATCGGCCTCGGGCCGGACCACCCGCAGAGCTACCACGCGACCATCCGCCGCGAACTGACCGGACACATCGACATCGAGGACGCCCTGGTCCAGTCGCCCAACGGCCTCGACCCGAAGCACGCGTCCGACTACGACCGCGCCATCGCCGCGGCGGGCGGCATCGACGTGCAGCTGCTCGGCGTCGGCACCGACGGTCACATCGGGTTCAACGAGCCCGGCAGTTCCCTCGCGTCCGGAACCCGCGTGAAAACGCTGCACCCGCGCACCATTTCGGACAACGCCCGGTTCTTCGACTCCATCGACGACGTCCCCCACCACGTGGTGACCCAGGGCCTCGCGACCATCGGGCGGGCGCGGCACCTGCTGCTGTTGGCGACGGGCATCAACAAGGCCGAGGCCGTCGAGGCGCTGTGCGAGGGGCCCGTCTCGGCGATGTGCCCGGCGTCGGTGCTGCAGTATCACCCGCACGCGACCGTCATCGTGGACGAGCAGGCGGCGTCGCAGCTGGAGAACGCCGAGTACTACCGGTACGCGTTCCAGTGCAAGCCGGAGTGGCAGGAGATTTAGCGGTGTGAGGGGTGGGGAGGCGATGCCGGCTGCTGCCGCTGCGGCGTCGCCCCTCCCATTCCGCTCACGCCGCCCCTCCCACACCTCCCCTCCGCTCACGCCGCCTTTCCTTCTTCTCCCCCGCTCATTTCCCATCCCTTCCCCGCCCCTCCCTCGTCGCCCCCAAACCCGCAGATGCGCCAGTTCCAGGCAGATGCGCCCGTTGCAACGGGTGTATCTGCACGGAACGGGCGCATCTGGCTTTGCGACGGCTGCGTCGCGCCGGATTCGGTGCCCACAGCAGTGAGGTGACCGGCGAAACAGGATGCCGCGGCGAGGTGAAGCGGCAGCAACGGCGGAGCACCACGGCGACACGGGACGGGAGCAAGTCGCCGGCGGCAGATGCGCCAGTTCCATGCGGGCAGCACCACTCCCCTCATCCCCGCCCACGCAGATGCGCCGGTTCCAGGCAGATGCGCCCGTTGCAACAGGTGTATCTGCACGTAACGGGCGCATCTGGGTTTGCGACGGCGGCGCCGCGCTGGATTCGGTGTCCACAGCAGTGAGGTGGCCGGCGAAACAGAGCACAGCGGCGGCGGAGGTCGGCACCGACACCGCCCCGAAACGACGCCGGCCCGCCGCGCCCGGATGAGCGCGGCGGGCCAATCGGCCACGCGGCCTAAATCGCCAGGCGGCCGGTCAAAGCCCGCGACAGCGTGAGCTCGTCGACGTATTCCAGGTCGCCTCCCAAAGGCATGCCCGACGCCAAACGCGTCACCGACAACCCGGGGAAATCCCGCAGCAGGCGCGCCAGGTACGTCGACGTCGCCTCGCCCTCGGTATTGGGGTCGGTCGCGATGATCACTTCGGTGATCTCCGGCGCTGGCACGTTTCCGTCGGCGTCGATCACGCCGCGCGGCGAATCGTCGCCGGGGCCGAACCCGGGGGGCGCCGGGACGTCGGGAAGCACGCCGCCGATGCGCTGCAGAAGAGTGCGGATGTTCAGTTCGTTGGGCCCGATGCCGCCGAGCGGATCCAGCGCACCTCCGAGGACGTGGTAGCGGCCCTCGTACTCGCCGGTGCGCTCGATGGCCTGGATGTCGCGGGCTTCCTCCACGACGCAGATCAGGCCGCGGTCGCGGCGGGTGTCGGCGCAGTAGCGGCAGACCTCGTCGGCGGAGATGTTCCCGCAGACGCGGCAGAAGTGCACGCCGTCGCGCACCCGCGCCAGCGCCGACTGGAGGCGGTCGACGTCCTCCGGCTCCACCTTCAGCAGGTGGAAGGCGATGCGCTGCGCGCTTTTCGGCCCGATGCCGGGCAGCCGCGCGAACTCATCGATGAGATCTTGAAGTGGTCCCTCGAACAATTTCGGTGCGCCGGTCCTAGAATCCCAGGCCGGACGGGCCGTCGCCCAGCGCGCCGAAGCCCTGCGACAGCGGCCCCATCTTCTCTTCCGCCAGCTGCTGCACCTTCTGGGTGGCGTCGCCGAACGCGCCGAGGATGAGGTCCTGCAGCCCGTCGACGTCCTCCGGGTCCACGACCTTCGGGTCCAGCTCGATGTCGGTGACCTCGCCGGACCCGCGCATGGTGACCTTCACCAGCCCATTGCCGGCCTCGCCGACCACGGAGGCGGCGACGATCTCGGCCTGCGCGGCCTCGAGCTGCGCCTGCATCTGCTGGGCCTGGGCGAGGATGGAGTTCATGTCGGGCTGGCTCATGTGTTTTTCGTCCTTTTCGGGATTCGGGGCCGGGGGTCCGGGTGCGGGCGGTGTTCGCCCACGTAGCCGCCGATTGTAGCGGCGCCGCCGGATCCCGCCGGGCAGGCGCGGGCGGTTTTCGAATGCGTTCGCGCTGGGCGAAGGGGGACGGTTGCTTTACGACGTTCCGGCCCCACACCAGACTGCCCGCACCTGCGATTGGAGCGGGAAGGAGACGCCTCGCAGCGCTGCCTTACAGGGGTTTGGCGCCGAGTTCCTTGGCCAGCAGTTCCATCACGACTTCCTTTTGGTCGCGGTGGTCCAGCTGGCCCGGGGTGCGGGCGGCGTCGAGGAGTTCGCGCTCCTCGTCGTCGAGGCCGTCGTCGGCGACGCCGGGGTCCGCAGTGGGTGCTGCCGCCGAAGCAGATGCCGTCGCCGAAGCCGGTGGTTGTCCCGGTGTCTGCGCCGTCGGAGCGCTGCCAGATGGACCGGCAGGCTGTCCGCCGCCTTGGCCGCCGAACCGACCCCCGGGCTGCGCACCCGTTTGTCCGGCAGGTTGAGCGCCGCCTTGGCCACCGCCCTGACCAGCACCGAAGTCCGGTGGCGGAGCGTAACCGCCGTCGTCGGGGTAGCCGCCGTAGTCGGGTTCGGGAGGCGGGGGGACGTCGTCGTAAGGCTCGGGAGGAAGCGGGATGTCGTCGTGGCGACGCTTGGTCACGCCTTGCGTCCCGGCCGCGGGCGGCGGCGGAACGTACTTCTTCTTCCCGCCATCGCCGGCCTGATCCCGCGTCGGCGCAGCGCCTGCGGCGTTGCGGGCATCGGCCAATCCGGACGGCCCGTTGCCGGTTTCGGCGTTGCGGCGCGCGGCCTCTTGGGCACGGCGACGCTGCTCGAGGATTCGTCGGTACGCAGGCACCGGGCGGCCCTCATCGGCCTTGGGAGCAGACTCCGCAGCTGGTGCAGAGCCTGAACCCGGAACCGACGCCGAAACCGACTCAGAAGCAGCCCCCCGGAACGACTCCGAAGCCGCCGCCGATGGCGAATCCGAGCCCGAATCCGGGGTCGGCGCAGCCTGCTCGCGGGCCCGTTCACGGGCTTGCTCCTGGGCGTCCTCACGGGCTTCGACGCGGCGCTCCGCCTGCGCCGGAGACATCTCGGAAACCGGCGCACTACCGTCCGGGACGGAGTGCCCGCCGCTCATTCCCGCAGGTGGATGCCCTTCGTTGACATCTCCAATGGTTGATCCAGCCCGATCATGGGGCGAGTCCGCAGGTTTTGCACCCTCCGAACTCTCGCCGGCGGGCGCCTGGTGCTGACGGGGCCGGGCACCCGAACGGTCCCCGCCACCGCGCGGCGCCGTGCCGACGACACAGCGCACCTCCACCTCAATGCCCTGCACCCGCCGCACGGCGGCACCGAGCGCGGCGGCGTTCGCGGGATCGTTGAGGCGATTGGCGAGCGCCCCGGTGTGGTGGCCGATGGTCAGCACGCCCTCGTCGAGCGCGACCGGCACCGCCTGCGCCGCCATCACGCGCACGGGGATGTTGCCCTCTCCCGCATACTCCACGACCTGCGGCCATGCTTCGCGCAGCGCCTGCAAGTGATCGCTTGACGACGTCCCCGCCGCCCCCTCGTCCGCCCGTTCCTCCGGCTGCGCCGGAGTCGGTTGTTCGCTCGGGTACGCCGCGGTGGGTTGCTCCACGCGCTGCGCCGGGGCCGAATGCTCTTGCGGCTGTTCCGTTGCCTGCGCCCGGGTAGTTTGCCCCATCGGCTGTGCCGGAGCGGAGTGGCCGGTCGGCTGCATCGGAGCGGGCTGTTCCACCGATTGCGCCGGAGCGGACTCCTCCTGCTGCGGCGCCATGGAACCGGCATCGCCTTCGGCGGCACGGGCGGCGGCCTCGCGCTCCTTGGCCATGCGCTCGCGTTCCGCCCGCTCCTGTTCGCGGGCCTGCTCCTGCATGCGCCGCGAGATTTCACGCATCTCGCGGGCCTTGCGGGCCTGCTCCTCCTGGTCGGGAACCTCGGGCGCGGCGGTGGTCTGCTGCTGCGCGGGCACCTGCGGCTGAGCGGGCTGCGACGGCTGAGCCTGTGCGGCCGGCTGCTGCGATTCGGGCTGCGTCGGCTGAGACTGCGCGGTCGGTTGCTCCGGTTCCGGCTGTGCAGCCGACTGCTGCGGCTCGGACTGAGCGGGCTCCGGCCGCTGCTGAACCGGCGTGGGCTGAACCGGCTGCGCGGGTTGCTGCGGCGGCGTGGGCGGCGCCGCCTGCGGATTCTGCGCCTGCCTCGCCAAACGCGCCCGCTGCAACGGCGAAAGGTTGGGGTCATCGCCGGGACCGCCCGGCCCGCCCATCGCCCCCGGGCCACCGGCGGGCGCCGCCTGCTGCGGCTGGGTCTGCTGCTGAGCTTGGTGCGGCTGGGTCTGCTGCTGAGTTTGGTGCGGCTGGGCCTGCTGCCCCTGCTGACCACCACCGGCAACACCGCCACGCTCCAGCGCCTCAATGCGCTGGATCAACGACTCCACCGACTGCTCCGAAGCCGGCAGCAGCATCCGCGCGCACAGCACCTCGAGCAGCAACCGCGGCGACGTCGTCCCGGACATGTCCGGCAAACCCCGCTGCAGCACATCGGCGAACCTCGTCAACGTCCCCGTGGGCACCGACGTCGCCTGCTCGCGCATCGCCTCGACGCGATCCTCCGGGGCATCGACCAGTCCCTCTTCCATCGCATTCGGCACCGCGGCGATCACCAGCAGGTCGCGGACGCGCCCCAGCAGATCCTCGGCGAACCGCTTCGGATCCTGCCCGGACCGCACCACGCGATCCACCACGCCGAACAACCCGGCGCGATCCCCCGCGGCCAGAGCGGACAAGGCGTCGTCAAGCAACGTCTGATCCGTGACGCCCAGCAGGCCCGCCGCAAGCTCATACGACACGCCCTCCGGCCCGGCACCCGCCAACAGCTGGTCCATCACGGACAGCGAATCACGCGGCGACCCGCCGCCAGCCCGCACGACCAGCGGGTACACGTCATCGGCGACGGCGACGCCCTCCTCGCCGACGATGCGCTCGAGCAGTCCCCGCATGAGATTCGGCGGCAACAGCCGGAACGGGTAATGGTGCGTGCGCGACCGGATGGTGGTCAGCACCTTCTCCGGCTCGGTCGTGGCGAAAATGAAGATCAGGTGCTCCGGCGGCTCCTCCACGATCTTCAGCAGGGCATTGAAGCCCTGGCTGGTGACCATGTGCGCCTCATCGATGATGAAGATGCGGTACCGCGACTCCGCCGGCGCGTACATCGCCTTGTCCCGCAGATCGCGCATGTCGTCGACGCTGTTGTGCGACGCCGCGTCCAGCTCCACCACGTCCAGGTTGCCCGGGCCGCCCGGCCCCAGCGCCACGCACGACGCGCACTTGCCGCACGGCGTCGCCGTCGGCCCCTCCACGCAGTTCAGGCTGCGCGCCAGAATCCGCGCCGACGACGTCTTGCCGCAACCGCGCGGCCCGGAAAACAGGTAGGCGTGGTTGATCCGGTCCGGGGCCCCGTCCGCGCCACGCGATTCCAGGGCCGCGGAAAGGGGGTCGGTCACATGCCGCTGCCCCACGACCTCGGCAAACGTCGCCGGACGATACTTCCTGTACAGAGCCACGCGCCCAGCCTACCGGCCCGCCCGGATCACCGACCCGCCGCGTTCGAACATCCCCGCCCGCCGAATCGACGCCGACCGCCCACGCGGATCATCCACCGCCCGCACCCCCGCAGCACCCGCACGCGCGACGGCCCCGCCACCAGATCGCGCAGCACCAGCATCTCGTCGACGACCGCCGCGGGCACCCTCATCCGCCCGCACAGGTGCGCGGAAAACTCCGCCGCCTCCGCGAGATCCGGGTCAACGGCGGTCGCTCCGCCGCCGGATTCTCCCCCGCCATCCGCGACCCACGCCACGTACTCCGCCGCCCACGAGCGCCCGGTCGCCGCCACCGCCTCGGCCAGCATCGGCGCCCGCCGCGCGATCGCCCCCGCATGCTTGATCCGCAGCTGCGTCCTCGACCACGCCACCTGCCCCGCATCCAGAGCGGGCCCCGGGTCACCGTCGAGCGCCTCGCCCGCGGCTTCTTCGCTTGACGACGCCAACGCCCTCGCCACCGCCGCCTGCCTCGCGGCCAGCCGATCGTGCCCGCCGGACGTCACCCGTGGGTTCCTTCGGAGGGGGCGTGGGCGTCGTCAAGCGCGGCCCCGACCGCCGCGAGCTCGGCGAGCATGACGTCCCGCGACGGGTACGCGCCATCGCGCTCGATCAGCGTCGGCGGCGCGGCGCGGCCCGCCGAGCGGCACCGGTCCGCCAGCTGGGACAGCAGCTCCAGCACCTGCGGCGGCACCGGATCGACGTGCGAATCGACGTACCGCCCCTCGCGCATGTGCCCGCCCGCCACGTGGACGTAGACGATCGGTTCCACGGGAAACCGCGCCAGCTCGGTGGCCGGATCCAGTCCCCGGTTGAGCGCGTTGGCGTAGACGTTGGCCACGTCGAGAACGAGCCCCGCACCCGTGGCGGCGCACACCTCCGCGGCGAAGTCGCCCTCCGCCATCTCCGACTCCGGCCAGTCGACCATCGCCGAGACGTGCTCCAGCGCCACCGGCACCGGGATGCGGTCGGCGACGGCGCGGTAATTGCGCGAGATGACCGCGACCTGCTCCCTCGTCTGCGGCGGCGCGACCAGATGGCCCACGTCCATCCCGCCGGCCCTGGTGAAGGCGATGTGCTCGCTGGCCAACGGCGATCCGAGGGCCTCCGCCGTCCGGGCGAGGACCGAGGGATCGCCCACGTCGCGCGGATCCGCCGAGGCCAACGACAGGCGCAGGCCATGCGGCACCACCGCCGTGCCGCGGTCGATCAGCTCGGCGAGCGCGGGCGGGACGACGACGCCGGGCGGTCGTCCTTTCCCCTCATGGTCGGTGCCGCCTCGCGCTCGGCCTGCCCCCTCCGCGGCGGAGCCTTGCGCGCCGTGGGTCCCGCACTGCTCCCCATGGATCAGCGAGTCCGCGACGACCTCCGTCCAGGCGGGGGCCGCGGCCGCCACCGCGGCGGCCGTGCCCGGGCGCCACGCGATGGTCGGGCCCGACAACTCCCGGGCGGCGCGGGCCGGCGGACGCCCCATCAGGAGCCGCACCCGCCGCAGCCGCCACCGCCGCACCCGCTGCCGCAGGATGAGCCGCCGCAGCCCGACATCGACGACGACGAATCACCGCCGGTGAACGGCGACGACCACATCATCGACGAATACGACTGCACCAGCACCTGCGGGACGATCGCCGCCGCGGCCAGTCCACCGACGGCGACGATCATGAGCCCCTGGCCCCGGCTCGGCAGCATGGCCACCGTGTCGCCCAGGCGGGACACCTCGTTCTCCAGCGCCGCCCGCACCTGGCGACCGCGGTCGGTCAGCTCCACGTCGGTGACCTCCGGGGCGGTGCGCGAAGCGGCCACGAGGGCGACCGTGGCAATCATGACGATGAGCAGGAACACCATGAAACTCACCGGCCGGTAATTGCTCGCCGCGATATACGCGCGCACGACGTTGACCAGCACGAACACAGCAAACGCGACGAGCGCGATCACCGTGTGCGGGAGCAACCGCGCGGGTTTGACCAGTCCGCCCCGGACGAGTTCGGCGCGCACGGCGGCGAGCTCGCGGGCCGCAGCGCGACCGGACCGCTTCTTCAACTTGCCCGAACGGCGCGCCGACTCGAGCATCGCCACCGCCACCGGGCTCAGCCCCTGGGACGGCCCGGCAACGCCCGGCGCCCACTGGCCCGCGCCCTGCTTGACCTCCGGCGCCAGCATGATCCGCCGCCGGGAGTACTGCATCTGCGGCACCGCCCCGGACAGGGCCAGCTCGGCGAAGGCGAGATCGGTGACGCGGCGACGGCCGCCGCACAGGTACGCGGCGTACGCGGGGGCCATCGTCGCCGCGATCTGCTGCGCCCAACCGACGGGGGCCGACGATGCCTCGCGCACCGCCCGGCGCGCCCGGGACTTCTCCACGATGTCGACCACCAGCCACACCGCGATGCCCACCACGAAGGCGGCGCCCATGAGCACCAGCCAGGTCGGCCCGTCGACGCCCCACAGGGGACGCGAATAAAACAGGAAATACTCGAAACTCGTCATCGCGGCGGTCGTCCAATCATGGCGGTGATCTTAGGAAGCCCCGCGTCACCGCGCCACGGAAGCGCGGCGCAGGTCCCGCAGATCGGCGTCGACGTCGGCCAGCAACTGCATCAGCGACTCGACCCCGTGGGCGTCGGCGTGCGCGTACTCTTCCTCGGTGATCGGGACGAGCTGCGTGACCGTGGTCAACCGTGAACGACCGGTGACGCGGTCGGGGAAACCGTCCGCGTCCCCGTGGACGGAAATCTTGCCCGGCTCCTCGGTGATGGTGGGCACGCCGTCCGGCCACACGTACGGGGCGACGCACAACAGGTGCGGCGTCGTCGACCGCGACGCGTCGAAGTCGGCGCCCATGCCGATGCGCACGGCCTCCGGGATCACCGACCCCGGCGTCGGCCGGGCGGCTTCCTGATCATCCGCGACCAGCGCCGCCGCACCCGCGACGGCGCGGGCGATGCCGGAATCATCCCCGTCGCCGCCGAAGCGGGTCGCCAGGGAATCCGGGTACGCGACCAGGAACATTTCGACGCGGACGTCATCGCCGCCCGGCGTGCGCAGGTTCAAATCCACGCGGCCGAAGTTCACCGTCATCGCCGCGATCTCGCGGCGCGGCGCATCATCTGCGGCGCCGCCGTGTCCACCGTCGCGCCCGCCGTCGCGCCCGCCATCACGCCAATCCCCGCCCCCATCGGCGGCGACGGCGAATCGCGCTCCCCCGCCGTCGACCACGTCGGGAACTGCGTCGTCGTCGATCGGGACGTCGTAAAGCGAAAACTCGGCGACCTTGACCGGGATGCCCGGCCGCGCCTTCCTGCGGCGCCGCCCCGGCAACACGGCCCGGCGCACGGCGATGCGCGCCGCCCCCGGGAAGAGGCGGCGCGCCCAAAAAGAAGTCTCGGGAAGATCCACGAACGTCCCGCTAGCGCTGCGAGAACTGCTCGGCCGCGGCCAGCAGCACGCACGTGGCCACGCCGTCCATCGCCGCCTCGAGCTCCTCGATCGGCGGCAGCGACGGCGCCAGGCGGATGTTCCGGTCGTTCGGGTCCTCCTTCAGCGGGAACGACGAACCCGGGCCGGTCAGCGCGATGCCGGCGTCCTTGGCCAGCTCGATCACGCGGCGCGCCGTGCCGTCGACGACGTCGAGCGAGATGAAGTAGCCGCCCGCCGGACGGGTCCACTCCGCCACGCCGTACTCCTCCAGGCGCTTGTCCAGCACCTCCAGGACGCGGTCGAACTTCGGCGCCAGCGACTCCTTGTGGCGCCGCATCTGCGCGCGCACGCCCTCGGCGTCGCCGAAGAACTTCAGGTGCGCCAGCTGGTTCACCTTGTTCGGGCCGATGCCGCGGATCGACGCGTGGCTCACGTAATCCGCGATGTTCGCCTCCGACGACGCGAAGAACGCCACGCCGGCGCCCGCGAAGGTGATCTTCGACGTTGACGCGAACTCCCACACGCGGTTGGGGTTGCCGGCCTCCGCCGCCCAGGCGACCACGGGGTGGTTCTCGGGGAACTCGTCCGTCAGCGTGTGCACCATGTAGGCGTTGTCCCAGATCAGGCGGAAGTCGGGGGCGGCCGTCGGCATCTCCACCAGGCGGCGGCACACCTCCTCCGAGTAGACGACGCCGGTCGGGTTGGAGAACACCGGCACGTTCCACATGCCCTTGATCTGCGGGTCGGCCGCCACCAGGCGCTCGACCATGTCCATGTCGGGGCCGTCGTCGTTGAGCGGCACGGGGATCATCTCGAAGCCGAAGTGCTCCGTGATGGAGAAGTGGCGGTCGTAGCCGGGCACCGGGCACAGCCACTTCAGCACCGGCTCCTCGTTCCACGGGCGCTCGGAATCGACCGTGCCGAACTGCAAGGCCCAGCTGACCAGGTCGAACTGGATGTTCAGCGAGGACGCGTCACCCGCGATGACGTTGTCCACCGGCAGGCCCAGCAGGCCGGCCCACAGTTCGCGGATGCCGGCGATGCCCTTGAGGTTGCCGTAGTTGCGGGTGTCCTCGCCGGAGTCGGTGAGGTAATCCGGTGCCGGCAGGCCCAGCAGCGGGTTGGCGAAGTCGAGCTGCTCCGCCGACGGCTTGCCTCGGGTGAGGTCGAGCTTCAGGCCCTTGGCCTTCAGGTCGGCGTACTCCTTCGCGAAATCATCCTTGAGCTGCGCGAGCTCGTGGGAATCGTACGCATCCAGCTTCATGGCAGGCATCCTTCTTCGTCGACGGCGCCGATCGGGCCGCCCGGGATGACGGCCACCGTGGATCGATGCAGTTGTCACCGGAAAGGATAGAGCACTTCGGGGATCGAGTGCAGCGCGGTGGATCGGCGGCGGTGGCGCGTCGGTCGCGGGGCCGGTGTGGCTCTGGCGCGGGCTCTGGAGCGGGGCCCGTGCGTGCCCGGCATGGGGTCCGGCACGGTTGCTTTGCGACGGCCACCGTCACCGTTTTTCGCCCCGCCGTTCGCCTGGGCCGCTCGCCCGGGGCGCTCGTCCGGGCCGACTACCCGCCGATCGATGGACCCCCGCCCCACGGCCCCGATCCCCCTGAAGACATGAGGGGACCCCACGCACCCGCCAGAGCCCGCTGACCCTTGCTGCATTCCTGCCCTGGGGGAGTTCACGAGATGGACGCCGCATGGGGTCCGGCCCACACCATAACCCAGCGGGGCCGACGGACGCCAACCCCGGTCGGCGCCCAAGATGAGCAGCGGCCCGGTGAATACGTCCCGAGGCCCGGCCGAACCCCCTGCCCCACCCCTCCCGCCCCCTGCCCCACCCCTCAACGGGGGCACCTGACTACCTTCCCGGCAAAAACCTTTTACCCCCTTTTCCCGCAACTATTGACTTTGGCCGTTACCGAACCGAAACTTAGCCCTCATGAAGCCCTCGCTCCGTGCCCGCATATCAAATATGCACCGTTCCGCCCTCGCCATCGCCGCCACCGCCGCCCTCGCCACCGGCCTGCTCGCCGTCTCCGCCACCGGCGCCGCCCCGAACGCCGACGCCGATCCTGCGGGCAAGGATCTCGTCGTCTTCGGCGACTCCTTCTCGTCCAACCCGACGCTGCCCGCCGGCCACATCATCGCCGGCACCGGCCCGACCAGCGGCTCCCGCGCCCCCGTCGCCGGCGCGGGCGGCTGCCCCCAGGACCCCGAGAACTGGCCGCGCGTCGCCGCCGGCATTCTCGACGTTTCCCTGGCCGATTACTCCTGCAACGGCACCGGGCGCATCCCCTACCTGGACCTGACCAACACGGTGATCAAGGCCGTCAACAACGGCGACCTCGGCCCGTCGACGCGCAAGGTCGCGCTGATGTACGGCGGCCTCGACGCCATCCAGTGGGTCGACACGGGCACGCACGTCGCGGGCGTCGCCGGCAACCTGCCCAGCGGCTACCACGCCACCATCGCGGAGGTGCAGCGCCGCGTGCGCCAGGCCGCCCCCAACGCGGAAATCGTCATGGCCGGCTACCCGGAGTTCGGGGCGGGCGACAACTTCTGCGTCATCAACACCACGCCGGACACCCCGTCGCCGATCATGGTGCCGGGCGCCGGCGCCATCGAGACCGGCCTGCAGTCGTCGATCCGCTCGGCGGCCGACGCGCACGGCATGCGCTTCATCGACCTCAAGTCGATGACAGCCGGCCACGGCACCTGCGCCGCTCCGGATTCGCAGCGCTACGTCGCCGGCATCTACGACCAGACCAGCGACCACAACATGAAGCTGCACCCGACCCTCGAGGGGTCGCGCGCCATGGGCCGCATCATGGCGGACAATCTGCGCTGAGCGGCTTCGCTTCCCGCAATGGGGCCCGTCCTTCACTAGATTCGGTGGGGATGGGCCCCGCCGCGTTCGACGGTGGGGCGGGCCCGCCACGCGAAGGGAGGCGGCATGACGGACCCAGGCACATCCCCGGATCCGACCTCGCGCGGGCGCCCTTCCCCGCGGAATTCGCCGGGTTCGGACAGCTCCCCCGATTCCCATGCCACCCGCTACCGGCGATCGCTGCCCGAGTGGTGGGATGGCCATCAGGTGGAGCTTTATTTCGCGGCGATCGCGGTGGGGGCGCTCGTCGGGCTGGGTGCGGAGCGCGTCGGCATGCCGGACCTGCCGGCGATGCTGGCCTGGTGGATCACGCCGACGCTGGCGTTGCTGCTGTTCGCGACGTTCCTGTCGGTGCCGCTGACGCGCATCGGCCGGGCGTTCCGGGACATTCGTTTCGGCGCGGCGATCGTGGGCGTGAATTTCCTGGTCACGCCCTGGGTCGTGTTCGCGTTGTCCAGATTCGTGGCAGATGACCGCGGCCTGCTCATCGGGCTGCTGCTGGTGCTCCTCGCGCCGTGCATCGATTACGTCATCCCGTTCACGGGCTTGGCGGGCGGCGCACGCACGCGGCTGTTGGCGGCGACGCCGATCCTGCTGGTCCTGCAGATGGCGGCGCTGCCGATCTATCTGCTCATGTTCGTCGGCCCGGGCCAGCTGTTCGCGGGCGAGGCGTTGGAGGGGTTCCTCGATCCGGGGCCGTTCCTCACGTCGTTCACGTTCCTGATCGTGGTGCCGCTGGCCGCCGCAGCGGTCGTCCAGGCGGTCGGGGGCGCGGGTTCGCTTGACGACGACCCCGCGCGGCGCGACGCACCCCGTCGTCGTGGGGCGCGCGCCGTGGAGCGTTTCATGGCGGCGGCGATGGTGCCGCTGGTGATGACGACGCTCGCGCTGGTGATCGCCTCGCAGATCGCCGATGTGACGTCGCGGATCGGGGATCTGGCGCGGCTCGTGCCGTTGTACGCGGCCTATGTCCCCATCGCGTTGGGCCTGGGCGTGGCGACGGCGAAGTTCTCCCGCCTGGACGTCCCCGCCGTCCGCGCCGTCGCGTTCTCCGCGGTGACGCGCAATTCCCTCGTGGTGCTGCCGTTGGCGCTCGCGCTGCCGGCGGGTTTGGAGATCGCCGCGTTGGCCGTCGTCACGCAGACGATGGTCGAGCTGGTGGCGATGGTGATCATGGTGAAGATCGTCCCCCGGCTCGTCCGAGAGCCCGCGGCGGACCCGGATGCTGCCGCGCCAACGCCGGACGTCGCCGACGAGGAGTGACTGGGGCCGGGCGGTAACCGGGCGGGGACAAAAGTGGGGATTCGGCGAGTCGCAACAGGCGTTCAGCGGGGGCCGACCGGGGACACGCGGGAGGGGCGCATGCGAAAACCCCCTGGTCACGGGACCAGGGGGTTTTCCTTGGCGGAGGATAGGGGGGTTAGTCCCGTGAGGGTTCTACCAGCGTCTATGTCGCTCTGGAGGCGCAAAATCCCCTTGACTGACACTAGGACTGACACTAACTGGGGTCGCACCCCTGCCGTGACCCCGCGTTACACATGGCGAACGGTCATCTCGTAGCCAGTCGGCGCTGGGCCTCGGCCCGCGACCACCGGATCACCACCCCCGCCATGCCCGAACGAGTACACACCGCCCGCCGAGGATCGCCTCAGCGGGGTTTCGTCATGCCGACCGACACCACGCGGGGGACGGTCGGAGGGACTGCACTATATGACAGCGGGGGCATGTGCAAATCGTGACGGTCGGGGCACCCCCAGGCAAATGTGTGGGTAAATGGGCGGTTTTGGGGGCGTTACACCTATGGGTGCAGGTAGGGCGGATGGAATTCCTTTTCAAGGCCCCAGATACCCTGCTATGCTGATAGCAGAAGGCAATAAGGGAACTACCCCCGCGCGCCATTCCCCCGAGGTTGAGGCCACTTTTCCTCCCTCAAATCCCCCCACATCGTCACATGCATGACGACTCTCCCTATTGATAGGACAAGCCATGACTACCCTTTGGACCACCTCCGACGTCGCACGAGCCATCGAGCGAAGCACCCCGTCCGTGACGCTGTACGCCCGTGGAATTGGCGTACACACCCCGCCCCCCGTCCACGCCGTGATGACGACCGGCACGAAGCTGTACCACCCCGATGACATCTCCGCGTGGTGGGCCGACGAGATGGCCATCAGAGAGGGCCGAGGTCATGACGCGATCTGTGCATAGGAAAACCCCCGCACCGGGGATCGACCGATGCGGGGGCGAGAAAGGTAAAACGTCCGAAACCTCTACGAAAAGGATTTCACAATGAATGATAACACGCGAAACGATAAGAATGGAACCCCGATTTCCACCGAGGACATTTCCGAGGCAGACGGCGTATCCGCCCCCGCACTGCGGGTGGTAGGGCAGGACGACTCCCGCGCGCAGGCACGAGAGGACTCGAAGCGACGGCGGGATGCGGTCGAGCATCCCCAGACCTTCCGCCAGACCGACACCACCGTCGACGATTTTCCTGCGTACACGGCGGGCATGACGTACCGGGAGTACCTGGGTCAGACCGTCCCGGCCCCGCTCACGACCCGGCGGTCAGACCTCGATGTCGCCGACGTCGTCGCCCAGATCGCCCGCCCCGTCCTCCGCCACGTCTCCGAGGCCGAAGCGTGGTGGGCGTGGGACGGACAGCGCTGGGCGTCCACCGCGAAGGGGGGCACCACCGCCGTGATCGCGCTGTGCGGGGAGACCGCCTCGACCGAGCGTGCCTCCGTCATGCCGTGGGTGCCCATCACCACCAAGTGGAAAGCCGAAAAGGCCGAGCGTACGGCGTTGTCGGAGGGATATGCATACGAGTGGGACGGCATCGTTTACGACACCGACACCGACGAGTTTTTCTCCCCCATCGCACCGTCGCGTATCGACTCGAATGTGGCGATCAATAGCGTCGCCGAGGTCATGGAGACGCTCCTCGATACGAGTGTCCACGATTTCGACACTGATGCGCGCATCCTCGCCACGCCCACGGCACATATCCACCTCGACACGATGGACGTCGTCGACCCCCTGCCATGCTCCATGACCACGAAGGTGACCACGGCAAAGCTCGAAATGGGATCGCTGGCAGGGTCGCGATTCGAGCAATTTGTACAGGAGATTTTGCCCGACCCCGACGTGCGACTTTATGTGCAGAAAGTGATGGGCACGGCGCTTGATCCGACGATTCACCTCCGAATTTTGCCGACATTTGTAGGCGAGGGTAATAATGGCAAGAGCATTCTTTTGGACAGCGTGATTAACGCGATCGGCGGGGAAAATGAAGGATCGTACGGATGCACTTTGTCACAAAAAGTCGTGCAAGGCGGGGACAATGATCACATGTCAAAAATCATGCCCCTAAAAGGTGCTCGAATCGCGATTATATCCGAGACCACCAAGGGCGGAAAATGGAATGACACCGTACTAAAAGCACTGTCTGGTGGAGATGCAATTACCGCGAACTGGATGAGGGGAAATCCGATCACATTTCAGCCCACACACACGCTTTTTCTCGCCACTAATAATCGCCCCGTCATCCCCGCAGGATCGCAAGCATTTTGGAATCGCTACCGTGAAGTCACATTCCCTATGCATTTCACCGATAACCCCGTGAAAGAGCACCACCGCCCGATTGATCGCGATCTGAAAAACAAATTGCGCACAGACTCGGAGATGTCGGCAATTCTCGAATGGCTTCTCGTCGGCCTACAGGCATACCGGGATGAGGGGCTGACCACGCCGGATGCAGTCATGGAGGCATCGCGGGAGTCGAAGAGAAATGCGAATCCTTTCGCGATTTTCGCCCAGGAATCTTTTGTGGTCACCAAAAATACCAGCACAAAAGCCCCCGCAAGCGCCATTTACGCATTGTGGTCGATGTACAAGGCACAAAATTCAAGCCTGAGATTCCAGGCACCGAATTCCGTGCAGGGCGTATCGGATTTGCAATACGAAATCGACGTGGAATATGAGCCGAGTCGCCATGGTAAGGATTTCGCGGGATTTCGCGGTCTGACACTCACGGAGGACGGCGTCGAGCTCGCCCGCGACGCGCTCGCATCTGGCATCAAAATCTCTCGCGACGGGATGCGGTGGCTGACCGAGCAGGCGGGGCGATAAGCGCGGTGGGGTAGGTGGGGTAGAGGTGGGGTAGAGAAAAAATCCTACCCCACCAGAAAATCCCCCTCTGACCCCGAAGATTTTTCACGGTGGGGTAGGTGGGGTAGAAAATCGCTGATTTCCCTTAAAGAAAAAAAATTCAAATCAGATGCGCCCCTACTCCTTACTTTTCTCCTATAAGGATAAAACCCCGATTTTCTACCCCACCTACCCCACCGAGGGTCAAATTCCACGCTTTACCCCGCACAACGCGGTGGGGTAGGACGCCGAGCCCTACCCCACCTCTACCCCACCTCTACCCCACCGCACCCGTATCACTACTCATCACTAAGGAAAGGCAATCCTAATATGTCCACTAATCACCACGTCATCTCCGCCCTCCACTCCCTCATCGACGCCGGCCACGCCGTCGTCCTCGCAGACCGCCACGCCCCACCTCACCTCGCAAAAGCCCCCATCGACCTACGCCCAGACGCCCGCAATCTCCCCTCCGGCTGGCATGCACACACGACCTCGCACGCGGAGCTAGATCGCTGGGGTCACACCGCTGACCAGCGAGGACTCACGCTAAACGGCGGGGTGGCACTGGTCGGCACCTACGCCGTCGTGGACGTCGATACCGCCTCCGCCGTCGATGCCTGGTACGCACTGGCCGAGGACTACGGCGAGACACCGATTCCCCTCACCGTCCGCAGTCCAGGCAAGCAGGACGATTCCGGGCAGTGGCTCCACCGCGACGGGGGTCACGTGTACCTGAAAATCCCGTCTCACCTCGATGTTTCCGCCTTCCCCGGCACCGTCACCCTGCCTGGTGACATTGACATAAAAATGCACAGCGGGTGGGTGGCCAGTCCTCCCAGTGTCCGACGCGAGGGGGCATACACGTGGACGGGCGAGGTCATCCACGATTTTCCGATGTGGCTAGAGGATGAAATCGCACTCCATGCACCACAACCCCGCACCGCGAGTACACCGTCAGACGGCGCGTTTGCCGAGCGTGTGGCCGAGTGGGAGGCCGGCCAGTCCTGGGAGTCACTGCTGGCCCCGCTGGGGTGGACGCCGTCAGGCAAACGTGATTCCCGCTGTGGATGCCCGATCTACCAGCGAGATGGCGGGTCCTCCGCCCGCGGGGGCATTGCACACGACGGCACATGCCCGCACAGCGACCGCCCGAGCTTCCACGCCTTTTCCACCGGCGACACGTCACCGCTCGGCATGTACATGGCACGCGAGGGCACGCAGAGAGTGACCATGCTCCGCGTCCGAGCCCTCGGCCACTACGACGGCGACATGAGCCGATGTGTGCGAGGCGAGGGCCTGAGCACCCACACCACGCGACGGTCCTCGCTCCTCCCCTCCGCCACGACGCCGGTACCCACGCAGGCGGGACAGGGAATCTCGATTCTCGAATCGCTCCGGGCACATCGGGCGAAGCACGTACCCGCCCCGACACCCAAAACCGCCCCCACAATCGCCGTAGAGACGTTTTCAGAACCTCCGAGGGGTACGAGTACCCCTACGGCACACAACGCCTCTACGACGGCCACAGACCCCATTCCGACGATCGTCCGACAAACCCCCAGGTCAGAGGGTTGGGATTTCCCCGAGGAGACGGTCTGCACCTCCCTGTACGCACATCACATCACCAGCACCCCCACCCGAAAGGAAAACCCCACCGCAATGCCTCACAATCTCATGAACCCCGTTCACCCACTCCCCAAGGCCATCAAGCCCATCTCGCCCGGTCGATACCTGTGCAGTGACGGCCAGACGCGAGACGCCCTGCTCGACGGCACTCTCGTCACCTCCGCTGAGGCCATGGACCACGCCATGCGTCAGGCACTCGGCGTCCCCCAGATCGCCTACGCGAGGTACTGACATGACCACGCACGATTCCTGGGAAATCGTCCGCTACCTCGATGATTGCCGGACGATCGCCCGGTGCAGTGACGGCCTGCTCCGAGCACTCCACGGCGACGTCTGGATGACCGAGGCCGAGGCGCGGCACTGGATCGCCACAGGAGAACGCCGATGACCCCGCACATCTCCCGCCGAGCACCGCCCCGTCAGATTTGATTGACACACACCAACTAATTTTCAACCGAAAGGAACTCCATGCACGACCAAACCCCCACCCCACCTCGCCTTTTCCGCGTCTCCTTCGACATGCTTGTCGGCCACGGCGTCACCGCCACCACCCCGCAGGTCACACCGATCACCGAGGATTTCCCCGCTGAGGACGTGCACCCCATCTCCACGTCATTTGGCCTCCTCGCCGGGTATGCCCTGACCGATGGCCGGTACGACTCCGAGACCGACCCGACCGGCCGATACACGACGCTGGCCACACATGAGGTCCTACGCGGTCTCCTCGACGCCATGGACACCGCCGACACCGACTCAGATACGCCAGATACGCCATAACCGCCCCCTTGTGGAAATGTCGGATCGCCCAGCATTTCCCCAGGTCAGACAACGACATAAAGGAACGACATAAATCATGACCATTTACGGATACGCGCGAGTCAGCACCGGACGCCAGGACACCGAGAATCAAATCCCGGCACTGGTACAGGCTGGATGCGAGGAAATCATCACCGAGACCGTGAGTGGAGCCTCGCAGGTACTCCCGCTCCGCGACGCTCTCCTCGATCGACTACAGGAGGGCGACACGCTCGTCGTCGTCGCCCTTGACAGACTCGGACGCAGGTCAATCGACATGCTCACCATCGTGGAGAACCTCACCCAGCGGGGTGTCGAGCTCCGCTTCCTCCGCGAGGGTGTTGACACCGCGACGCCGACCGGCCAGCTTGTCCTCACAGTCATGGCAGGCATAGCCGAGATGGAGAGGGCAATCCTCATCGAGAGGACGAAGGCCGGCATGGACCGGGCACGCAGAGCGGGTACGCACATCGGGCGTCCACATGCCCTCACCGACGCCCAAATCGAGCTTGTGTGGAGCCTGTGGGACTCAGGCAGGACAGTCCGCGAGACCGCCGAGCTCCTCGGCGTCAGCACCCGCACCATCGACCGTGCGCGGGCACGACGCCCCGTCGATCACGCACCCCCCGCAGTCGCCTAAGGCACCGCTGGCCGAGACCAAGCTCGGCCAGCGACACACCCCGCACGGCACCGCACACACCACATCGACGGCACCGCCGTCACATCAGAAAGGTATAAGTTCATTGTTTTCATTTGATACTCACCCCACCCCGCACGCCCTCCTCTACGCCGACCGGGACCACGCACTCCTGCTGTCCCCGGATGGTGTGATCACAGTCCACGAGTCCATCGATCGCGTGGGCCGTGGAGCCGTCGGTCACATCCGCCTCGGCTACCGCACAGCACTCGACGCGGTACGGGCTCTCCGCTCCGATCCGCCGGGCATCGTGGCCATCGTCATGGAGGCAAATCGGCTCCTCCGCGTGGCCGGTATCCCGGCCCACACTACTGTCGATCGCGTGCGTCGCTCACTCCTCACGTGGGACGGGCAGACGCGAATTCCGGCCACCGCACAGGACCCCGCGAGGGCCGATTTCACACCCCGCGTGGCACCCGCGTCGGCACTCACGCAGGGCACCGCACAGCACTCAGCGAGGCCCCCGATCGTCCCCGCGATGAGACGCGACACGGCCTCCTGACACGACACCGAACGGCCCTCACACGTCACTGTGTGAGGGCCGTTTCACGTCTCCGATTTCGACGTCATCCGGCGTCGATCACACTCTCCGCGAGAAGCAAAACGACACCCCGCACAGTGCTGTGCGGGGTCCTCGTTTTTAGCCTCTGTACGCCACGCAGACGGTCGCACGGATTTTCGTAGTGATACCTGTAGCGGGAGTCGTATCGACGGCTGTACGGTGCCCTGTAGTGCCGTCTGTAGCGGTACCTGTAGTGAGGGTCGTAGTGGTGGCCGTAGTGAAAAATGGGGTATGGAAGTTACGAATTCTGAGGGGGAAGTCGAAACTTCTACCATCATCATTCTCCCAGGTCGAGGGGGAAGTCCGGAACGCGAAATCGAGGAGATGACGACATTTGAGGGGGAAGTCCGGAACGCGAAATGATGGAAGTTTGGGACTCAATTTCATCATTTCCGCAGGTCGCCAATCTCAGATCGGGTCACAGGAGGGTCATAGGGGGCTCCCCAGGGCAGGGGGCAGGCAAAAATCCGGTGAAATCGACCGCCGAGACTCCTCCTCGGCGGGGTTCGTAGGCAGTCTCGTAGTGGTCATTTCGAGGTCATCCGTAGTGGCGATTTCGAGGGCACGAAACAACCCCGCGTCGACGTCGACGCGGGGTTGTGTTCGATTGGCGATCAGTCCTGTGAGAGGTACCAGCGACCGTCGTCGCCGAGCGTAAAATCTGTCGGCAGGGCCGACGTGATGTGGCGGATGCGAGAGCGGTCATTCGACACCGTTTTGGTACTGCACCCGACCGACGACGCCACGTCGCCGTGGGACATCTGAGCACCGGCGACGGCGATGAGATTGTGCCTCGCCTCACGGCAGATGGCCTCAATCTCATCGAGCTTGCGGGCCACCGCGAGCACTCCGTGGATGGTCACGTCACCTGCCTCAGTGCGGGGCGTGGCGAGGATGTCGCGGACACTCTGGCCGAGCCCTCGTCCGATGCTCGTCACCGTCTCCGTACCCATGCGGGAGAGTGCGTCCTGAGTGGGGCTTGCGTAGATTGCGTGCGTCATTTTCTGTCTCCTCTACCGCCTCGTGCCGAGGCGTATTTCGATGATTGTTTTTGCTGTGCGGGGGGTGCCTCATCGACGACGATCAGGCTGTGGCGTCGGCCCGTCCGCGAGGTCTCTGCGATCCTCCGACCGACCCAGCGACTGACCGCTGACCAGTCCGGGTCATGTGCCGTGTCGTCGTCTCTCACGACGACGATTTCGACGGCGGGGATGCCCTCGACGTCATCGATCTGACGCCAGGACACGAGGCGGAGCGACGGCGTCCGGCCATCGATTTCGAGGGCCGTCCACGTGTGCGAATCGAGGCGGCCGGCCTCATGGAGCCGTGTCGTCAGTGGTGTCGGACGGACCGTCTCGGCAGTGCGATTCGACGTCGTATCGTCGGCTGGCCAGTAGTAGATGATGGCTCCTCCGACGAGGCCCGCGAGACCGATTCCGGCGATCGCCAGGGCCCCGAATGTCGCACTCGCGGGGTTGCCGACCGACAGGTGTTCACCGACGATCAGGGTCCACCACGCGGTCATCCACGAGCCCGTCACAGCACCCGCGAGGACTACCACGCCATGCACCGCCGAGGGCTGGACCACGCCCCGTCCACCGCCCACCGCACGCCACGTCGCGAGGGTCGCGATGGCTCCCGCGGGGGTCATGCAGACGATGAGCACGAGGAGGGCGGTCCGGCCCTCCGCGAGAACCGCGAGAGGTACTGCGAGGGGCACCGTCACGGCCACGAGCCAGCCGACAGCCCGAGCTTTGAGGACTCCCGCACGGCGGGCGTCAGCACTACTCGACACCTCCGTCGGCAGGGCGGGGCGGGCGGTCATGGCCGGCACCGCGAGGGCGATCACGAGGACCGCCACGGCCATCGTCACCGCCACCCGCACCGCCGTCGTCGGACTCAGCGGGTCGCCGTCGATCACCCCGCCGAGAGTGGCCCACGCACCGAGCGAGGCGGTCACTGTGGCGATGACCGGGCGGGTCACGGGAGTCAGTGGCGTCCTCATAGTGAGTCCTCCTCCCCTGCTCCTCCACCAGCGATGAGTCCACGCAGTCGAGCCTCCGCCTCAGCACGGCGATATGCGGGGTCAGAGCGTTGCTCCTGACGCATGGCCTCAGCGTTTGCACGAGCCTCAGCGAGCATGGCTTCGGACGCACGCTCGGCCTCCGCCCGCTCGGCTTCCCACATCTCGGCACGCCACGCATTCTCCGCGTCGTCCAGGCGTGTCTGCTCCGCCTCAGCACCCCGGCCGAAAATCGCGAGGACCACGACGGCGATCAGGACGATGAGCACCAGGAGCCACCCGCCGTGTAGAGCGGGCAGGGTCAGCGAGGTCACGGCAAGGATTGCGAGGATTACCCGCAGTACGTGGTCACCCGCAGTCGCGGGGACTTTGACCGTAGTCGCCTCACCTGCGTACTCGATTTCTCGATTTGTCCCCGATCCGACGGCCACGGCCATAAAGGCGAGGGCACCGGCGATGATGATGCTGAAAATCGTGGTCACTGTCCTACCTCCTCCATTGCCTTCTTGTATTCCGCTTCGATCGCACTCTCGATTACTGCACCGAATGTGGAGTCGTAGATTCCCGCCAGAGTTTTGGCCTGACGGCGTGTTTCTCTCGGCACACGCACAGTCCACGCGATGTGATCCGAGACCGTATTCGAGCCCATTTGATCTCCTTCAAAGATCGGTTCCATTATGTCCAGTCTTCATTATATAATGACATGTGGACACAATGAAACATACTTTCTATTGAGGAGCTGACGTGAAGGAAATTCTGTATCTGACCACGGATTTCTACGAGGTGTGGGTCCGAGAAGGCGTCGCCCCACCCGCCGGAGCCACGCCCACCGGCGAGACACGCGACGTCGAGGAGCCCTCGATTCCAGATACGCCCCAGGACGCCCGTAGAGGCGATGAAAATCCGCCCGAGGGTGATACGTCATCCGACGATCTAAAAACCCCGCAGATCGAGCCGTCTACCTGCGACAATGCCGATTCCCCCGATTCCCCCGCAGAGGAGGAGCAGGAGGATGATCTGCCGTCGATGATGTGGGGGGCGACGAGCATGGTGGATTTGCTGAGCTACGCGGTCGAGGGCATAGATTTCTACCTCCCCGAGAGCGAGAGCGGGGGCCGGGCGGGGCAGTGGCGACCCCTCACCGCCGAGGACCTGGCGACGGCGTTGCCCCTGCTAGACCCCGATTTGTGCGAGGGCGTGGCCCGTCAGGACTCTATGGAGGTCTGGCAGGAGCCCGGCGGTGTCGGCTGGGCCATCCGCACACCCATCGCACACAGCGAGGTCATCACCGCCATCCGCGACGTCATCTACGCCGACGATCGTCTCCGCTCCGTCTCCATCCGAGGCGAGAGGGACGACGCGGGTCGGTACACCGCGTACGCTCCCACAGCGGTCAAAGCCCGCATTTCCCGAGGTAAAGCCGAGTATGCGGTGCTCATGGACGCCTCCCGTGCCGTAGTCGAGGACGCGTCCATGGCCTGGGCCGGCGGTCGAATCCGTGAGCGAGCGTGGGTCGTGTCCAAGGCCATCACGGGGTCACCGGCACGTCTCCTAGAGGGCTCGATTTCCCCATCGGATTTCCCCCGCCCGCTGTGCACCTACGAGTCGATCACCATGCCGGACGGTGAAAAAGTCGAGGTCATGAGCGGGTGTCCGATCCCCGTGGCACACGGCATTGACGGTGACGCCCTGTGGGTGGACCTCAAGCTCCCGGCGGGTATGACGCCGGGCAGTGTCCCATCGTCCGCCGTCAGTGCCCTACAAGGCCTCATGGGGTCCACCCGCACGGTCGTAGCACCCGATCCGACCGCGAAGCTTCTTCGGGTAAAACTCCCGCGTACAGGGGAAAAAGTGTCGTGGCCCGATACATGGAATCCCCGCCCTAGCGAGTTCCCGAGGGCCACGACGCAGGGCGGGGCCATGGCTGTTGACGTCACGATTCCCGTGGGCCGGACGATCGACGGCGAGGTCATCACCGCTGACCTCGCCAGCTCCCCGCACGCCCTGGTCGTGGGTACGACGGGGTCGGGCAAATCCTGGACGTCACTGTCGTGGATATCGGCACTCCTCGCACAGGGAGCCGAGGTCATCGTATGTGACGGTAAAAACAGCGGTGATTACATTTCTTTGGCACGTCACGGCACCGCACCGGGAATTCGATATGTAGCGTCGACAATGCCCGAAATCGCCCGGGCGATCTTTTATGCAGAGTCGGTGATGAATCGGCGACAGGCACAAGTATCGGAATTGAAGGCGGGCGGGTATGCGGGAAAAACGCCCGCACCCCCGCTAATCGTCATGATTGACGAGGTTGCCGAGGTCGTCCGCTGGGCTAAAGATAAGCAGAATAAAGAAATCGGTTCCGCAGTTCTTTCCGCCATTGATTCAATTCTGCGATTGGGTCGCTCCCTCCGCGTTCACCTTATTCTCGCCACGCAGGACCCCCGCGACGATTCGATTCCAAATGCGTGGCTCGCAAATACGCCGATTCGCATTGTCCTCGGAAAAGCGTCGCCAATGGCAATGCAGAAAATCCTCGGAATTGATGATTCGGCACACCCCGCATTGTCCTCCATTCCCACCGGAAAATTGTCGAGGGGTAAGGGCACTATCAAACTCTCTGACGGAAAACGCGAGGTCATCAAGGCTTTTCAGGCTCCCCACATCTGGTCGCCGGATAAGGTCGGGGCGGGGTCGGACGAGTCCGGCTGGGACGAATGGCAGACAATTATTCGATCCCGCGAGGTATGGGCCCCGCGTATCGCACCGCAGGCCGAGCCAGGCTGGGACGCGGACCTCGACTCGCTGACGTCGATTCCGATGGTCGCCCTCGACACTCTGACCAGGGATGACAGTGGCCTGGCCACTGACGTACCCCGCCCCGACCGAG
The DNA here is from genome assembly GCF_001056295.1 of Corynebacterium halotolerans. Taxonomy (GTDB): domain Bacteria; phylum Actinomycetota; class Actinomycetes; order Mycobacteriales; family Mycobacteriaceae; genus Corynebacterium; species Corynebacterium hansenii. Next base: position 141,324 of record NZ_JVMD01000023.1, on the reverse strand, counting down.
CCGTGTACGACAGGACCAGCACGTCATTCCGCGAGCCGATCGCCACCGCCCACCGTGTCCAGGACGAGGACACATGGTGACAACACCCGTCACCGATCACACACACTAAGGAGAAATCATGTTCACCACATTCACCCGCACCGCAATCGCCACCGCCGTCATCGCGTCGGCCCTGGCTATCCCCACCGCCACCGCCACCCCGGCCACACCCACGCCGGCCCCGCTGTCCCCCCGCGTGGAGGCCACTGACGCGACGCTCATTTCGCTGACGCCGATGACCCCGGCGTGGGCGAAGGCGGTCGACTCCCGAAAGTCCGATTACGCTCGCATTTCCGCCGAGGAGGCGGGGTACGCCAGCATTCCCCAGATCGGCTGTCACGATCCCCTGGCGTACTGGGACCACGCTGAGCGTCAGTGCCTCCGCGTAGTGCCCTAAACCGCACCCCCTCTGACCAGGAATAACACACCGAGACCCCCAGAATGGCCCCTGTACGCCATTCTGGGGGCTTCTCTGTGTCAGGGGTAGCCGTACCCCTCTTGTGATGTGAAAACGCTCCTACGGCGATTCTGGGGCGTTTTCGGGAGCGTCGGGGCTGTCCACGTCCACGGGCTTGGCTCGCGTGGCCCACAGCAGGTGGGCGAGCTTGGGGTCGGTCGATCCGGCGGTGTCTCCGTCCCCCTTCCCCGAAAGGGTGTCCATCCACGACTCGTAGGCCGTCGGCGGGGCGTCGGGGGAGGTCACAGCCGACCCGAGGGCCTGCGTGGCCTGCATCTGCGTGTCGTACAGCGGTGACGTGTAGTGCTCGGTCATTGCGGGGGTCAGGTGCCCGAGCACGGCCCTGCATGTCTCCACCGGCAGACCCGCACCGCGCATGAGCGATGCGCTGATCTTCCGGCACGCGTGCGGAGAAAAATGCCGATCACGCATGTAGGCATCGTCGGCCATCGCTCCATCGGGGTCGATGCTGGAGCGAAGCGCCTGCGTGAAATCGAGGTACAGGCGCTTGGTCTTGAAGCCCTTGACCCCGTCCTTCTTCGTCTGCTTGGCGAAAACCTGGTCTGTGGCCCACTCCTCCTCAGCGGGTCGCCACTGGGCGTGCCACTCGCGCAGGGCGTTGACGTACAGCGGGGACAGGGGGATGCGCCGTTCAATGCCGTTTTTCGTGGCACGGACGATGCTGTGGGTTGGCTCGCGGTGGTACGTATGGCGCACGACGATTTGCGGGCGTGCATCGGGGCCGTCATCCCACAGGCCCTCGATGTCGCCCCATTTCAGCCCGCACACCTCGGCCCGCCGTAACCCGAGGCCGAGGATTAGCACCCAGAAATACGCGGGGTCATCGCAGGCTCGTAGCCCCGCGAGCAGGGCGCGGTAGTCCTCCACACGCTGGTCGATCAGGGCGCGGTCACGGGGCAGGGACTTCGGGGCGTACCGGGGCTTGTCAATCCGTCGGAGGGGGTTTTCGCTGATCAGGCCCGACTTCCAGGCGTAGGTCAGCACCGTGGAGAGGGCATTAAAGGCGTTCTTTGCCACGCTGGGGGTGCACTCGGCGTCGAGCTCGCGGACCAGGCGCGTCATCCGCGCGTGGGTGACCTCCGACAGGGTGATGCCGGTCTTTAGGCGAGGTAGGACGTGGTTTTTGATGTTCGATACCACCCGCTTCCGCGACGCGGGGGAGTTGGTCGTGTTGCCCTGCTCCCACTCGTCCACGAGCACGGCGAGCGTCCTCGCGCTCCGGCGATCCCGCCCCGCGTGGAAGAGCGCGATGTTGTTCTGGAGATTCGCCTCGGCAATGGCGGGGGTCGGCCCGTCACCCGTCACCCGCTTGGTGGCCCCGTCCTCAGCGCGGACCACCCGCATCGTTCTCCGCCATGACCCGTTCTTCATCTGGCACAGGCCACCCGTTCCACGAGGTCGGCGGGGCTTTGGCGTTACACCTGACATGGCCCCAGGATAGGGGGCCGAATCCAGACTGACACTACGACTGACACAAAAACACCCCCAGGTCAGAGGGTTGAAAACTCTCTGACCTGGGGGTTTAGGGCAAAAATAGCCCAACTGCGGAGGATAGGGGATTTGAACCCCTGAGGGATTGCTCCCAACTCGCGTTCCAGGCGAGCGCCATAGGCCGCTAGGCGAATCCTCCGCGTCGAAGATTACCCAAGGGGTCCAGTTTCCACAAAATCCCTGGTCATCGACTGCGCGGGGAAAAGAGGCGGCGCTACTTGGCCAGGCGGCGGATGGCGTCGGCGGCTTCCTGGAGCTTCACCTCGAGTTCCTCTCCGCCGCTCTGCGCCGCGGACACGACGCAGTGGCGCATGTGGTCCTCGAGCAGCGCCAGGGACACCGACTTCAGCGCCGAGTTGAGCGCGGAGATCTGGGTGAGGATGTCGATGCAGTAGTTCTCCTCGTCGATCATCCTGTGCACGCCGCGCACCTGGCCCTCGATTCGCTTGAGGCGGGCGAGGTAGCGCTTCTTGTCGCTGATGTAGCCGTGGTGGGCGTGGCAGCCGCAGTCGGCATCGTCCGAACAACAGGCGACGGCCAGCTCGGCCGGGCTCATCTCCTCCAGCATCTCATCTTCCTTGCCCCTCGCACCTTCCATGGCCTGCTCGGCCGGGGTTTCCCCGACGGGTTCAAGATCGAATCGCGCGTTCATCTACGCCACCTCCCCGGCGCCCGCCCCGTCGTTGGTCCCGTCGTTGGTCCCGTCGTTGACGACCCTGCTGCGGAATCCCCTGAGCCGCAGGCTGTTGGACACCACGAACACCGACGAGAACGCCATCGCGGCGCCCGCCAGCATCGGGTTGAGCAGTCCCAGCGCGGCCAGCGGAATGGCCGCCACGTTGTAGGCGAACGCCCAAAATAGGTTGCCCTTGATGGTGCCCAGCGTCCGCCGCGCCAACCGCACGGCGTCGACGGCGGCCATCAGATCGCCGCGCACGAGCGTCACGTCCGACGCCTGAATCGCGGCGTCGGTGCCGGTGCCCATGGCCAGACCCAGATCGGCCTGCGCCAGGGCGGCGGCGTCGTTGACCCCGTCGCCGACCATCGCGACGACACGGCCCTCCGCCTGCAGCGCCTTGACCACGTCGACCTTGTCGGCGGGCATCACCTCGGCACGGACGTCATCGATGCCGACTTCCTCCGCGACATGGCGGGCTACGACCGCATTGTCGCCCGTCAGCAGCACCGGTTCCAGGCCGAGGCCGCGCAGTTCGGCGATCGCGGCCGCCGACGTCGGCTTCACCCGGTCGGACACCACGAGCACCCCGCGCGCCCGACCGTCCCAGGCGACGGTCACGGCGGTGCGGCCGGCGGCGACGGCGGCGCCGAAACGCCGCGCCAGTTCCTCCGGCAGCTCACCCACGTTGCGGCCCACGGTCACTTCCACGCCGTCGACGCGGGCGCGGACGCCCTGGCCCGGAAGGTTCTCGAAACCCTCGACGGGAGGCAGCGGCGCCCCCGCCCCCTCCAGTTCGGCCCGCGCACCGTCGGCGATGGCACGCGCGATGGGATGCTCCGACGCCGATTCGACGGCCCCGGCCAGGCGCAGCAGCTCGGCGCGGTCGACGCCCTCGCCGGGCCACGCCTCCGCCAGCGCCATGTCGCCGCTGGTGACGGTGCCGGTCTTGTCCAGCACCACGGTGTCCACGCGGCGGGTCGACTCCAGCACCTCGGGCCCCTTGAGCAGCACGCCCATCTGCGCGCCACGTCCGGTGCCCACGAGCAGCGCCGTCGGCGTCGCCAGGCCCAGGGCGCACGGGCACGCGATGATCAGCACCGCCACCGCCGCGGTGAACGCCGCCGACGCCGGGAATCCCGCGCCCAGCCATGCGCCCAACGTGGCCACGGCGATCGCGATGACCACCGGCACGAACACGCCGGAAATCCGGTCCGCGAGGCGCTGCACCTCGGCCTTGCCGGACTGCGCCTCCTCGACCATCTTCGCCATCTGCGCCAGCTGGGTGTCGGCGCCGACGCACGTGGCCTCCACGACCAGGCGGCCCGAAGCGTTGACCGTCGCACCCGTGACGTCGTCGCCCGCCGCGACCTCGACCGGCGCGGATTCGCCGGTGAGCATCGACTCGTCCACGGCGGACGTGCCGTCGACCACGCGGCCGTCGGTGGCGATCTTCTCGCCCGGCCGCACCACGAACCGGTCGCCAACCTTCAGGGACGACGCCGGAACCAGCTGTTCGCGGCCGTCGTCAAGCACCCGGACGTCCTTGGCGCCCAAGTCGAGCATCGCCCGCAGCGCGTCGCCGGCGCGGCGCTTGGAACGCTTCTCGAAGTACCGCCCGGCCAGCACGAACATGATCACGCCCGCGGCGACCTCGAGGTACACGTTCGCCGCCCCGTCGGTCGGCGCGACCGACAGCGTGAACTCGTGCTTGAGCCCCGGCGTCCCGGCCGTACCCAAAAACAGCGCGTACAGCGACCACAGGAACGCGGACCCCGTGCCGACGGTGATCAGCGTGTCCATCGTCGCCTCGCCGTGGCGCAGGTTCTTCCACGTCGCCCGGTGGAATGGCCAGCCGGCCCACACCACCACCGGCGCGGTGAGCGTCAGCGCCAGCCACTGCCAATTGGTGAACTGCAGCACCGGGAACATCGAGATCAGGATCACCGGCACGGCCAGCGCAACCGAGCCGATCACCCGGTTGCGCAGGGCCTCCAGCTCACGGTCGGCGGCGGTTTCGGTTCCGTCGCTTGACGACGCCCCATCCGCCCCGGCTCCCTCATCCGCCGCGGCGCGCGGAGGCGGCGGGAGCGTGGCCGAATACCCGGCGGCGTCGACGGTGTCGAGGAGCTGCTGGGGGTCGTAATCGGCGGGCACGGTGACGTGCGCCCGTTCGGTGGCGTAGTTGACCGCGGCCGTCACGCCGTCGAGCTTGTTGAGCTTGCGCTCGATCCGGTTGGCGCACGAGGCGCAGGTCATGCCGGTGATGTCCAGATCCAGTTCGCGGCCCTGGACATCCGTGGGCGTGGACATCGGAATCACTTCTTTCGTGGTGGTGCCGCGCCGTGCGGGCGTCGGACGCTGGAATTCAGTGCGCGGGGAATCAGTGCGCGTGGACGTTCGTCGTCGCGGAATCCATCCACGATTCGACGACGCCGTCCGGGACCAGCGCCCCGGCCAGCACGTATGCCGCGGCGAAAACGGCCGCGAGGATCAGGGCGTAGACGCCGAGGCGGACTGCGGCGCTCATGCCCCGGCCGGGCGCGCGGAGTAGCCCGCCTCGTCGATGGCGGCGATGATCGCGTCAACGTCGGCGTCGCCCTCCGTGGTGACGGTGACGCGATCGGCGGCGCGGTCGACGTCGACGGCGGTGACGCCGGCGACCTCGGAAACCTCTTCCTTGACGGAAGCCTCGCAGTGGCCGCAGGTCATTCCCTCGACGGTGAAGACGGTGGTCGAGCTCATGGCGTGTCCTTCCCGGCCACGGGTGCCGCGGCCGTGTCTCATTCGGGTCCCGATCCGCGGCCGGGCGGCGGAATCGGTGTGCCGCCGACCCGCCCGAAGGATCGGCGGATACCGCCACAATATACCCCGGCAGGGTATGTGTCCACATACCCCATCCGGGTAAGTGTTTCGAGATTTTCCTGATAATCGGTTTAACTTTTCCGACACCTGGAACTTTCCACTAACAACTGCGTTGTAACACTTGAAACTTGGCCATCACGACCAACAGGAACGACCATTGAAACGCGCAACAACCGCCGCACCCGCACCAACCGCGACACGCCGGCTACCCGCCCTCGACGTGCTCCGCGGCATCGCGATCCTCGGCACCCTGCTGACGAACATCTGGATCTTCGCCGCGTCCGCGGGACGCGGATTCTCCGCACCGGGTGAAAACCCCCTCGCCGGCGAAGCCACCGACATCGCGGTGAACTGGGCGACCGAGCTGAGCACGTACATCGACAAGGCGCTCAACCTCGTCACCGACGGCAAGTTCATCGGCCTGCTGACCATCATGTTCGGCATCGGCCTTGAGATCCAGCGCCAGTCGGCGATCCGCCGCGGCGAAACGTGGCCGGGCCGCTACCCGTGGCGCGCGGGCCTGCTGGTGCTCGACGGCCTGCTGAACTACATCTTCATCTTCGAGTTCGACGTGCTCATGGGCTACGGCCTCACCGGCCTCGTCGTCGCCGCCGTGATGGCCAGGAGCCCGAAAGCGCAGAAGATCTGGATGGTCATCGGCATCTCCGCGCACGTGATCCTCCTGTGCGGCATGGACATCATCCCGCGCCTGCTCGGCGTCAACTCCCGCGGCGACGCCGGCGGCGACACGGGCATGACCAGCCGCATCACCGAGGAGGAGTTCCGCCGCCTGGGCGGCACCGACGACGGCGTCATCACCGACGGCTTCCCCAACATCGGCGCCGGCGGCTACTGGGAACAGGTGGTCTCCCGCCTGGACAACTTCATCGGCGGCCGCGGCGAAATCCCGGTCATGTTCATCATGGGCCTCGGCCTGTTCCTGGTCGGCGCGCACCTGTACCGCGCCGGCATCTTCGAGGAGCGCGGCGCGAAGCTGCGCAAGTGGACCATGCTGCTGTCCTTCGGCATCGGCCTGCCCATCGACTGGGGCCTGCGCCTGTTCGCCCATGACGGCACCGGCGGCATCACCCGCTACGGCACGTCGTCGATGGTCGCGTTCGGCGTCCTGGCGCTGGTCGCTGAGTTCTACGTCCGCCGCACCCGCCGCATCGACGCCGGCGAGATCCCCGGGGACCGCCCGACCGGTTGGCTGGGCCACGCCCTGTCGCTCGTCGGCCGCATGGCGCTGACCTGCTACATCGGCCAGAACCTGATCGCGTCCATCGTCTTCTACGAGTGGGGCTTCGGGGCTTCCCGCATGATCCAGGGCCAGTACTTCACGTACTGGACGCTGCTGATCTACCTGGGCATCGCCGCGTTCCTGGTCGCGTTCTCCGCCCTGTGGCTGCGCCGCTTCCCGCGCGGCCCGGTGGAGCTGGTGTGGCACAAGTCCTACGAGGCGATCTGCGGCGCCCTGGACCGCCGCGCCGAGCGCAAGAAGGCGAAGAAGGAAGACGCCGGCGCCGAGTCCGGCAACGGCGACGGCGGCGAGAAGGCCGCGGTCACGGTCTCCTAAAACCGCTCGACCCCCTCAACCCCCACCGCCCCGTCGGCGGTCGCGGACCCGGAATCACCGAAACGCGACTTCGCCGACGGGGCGGCGCAGTTTGCGGGAATGCAGTTCGCCGGGGTTGCCGGACATCGCCTCGCAGGCGCGCACGGCCGTCATCAGGTGCTCGACTTTCGATGCCTGGTAGAAGGCGCGGGCGGCCTTGGGCAGTTTCGGCTGGTCGTGCAGCGGCATGTCGGACACGCTGAGCAGCGCACCGTAGGGCACGCGGAAGCGGTAGCCGTTGGCGGCGATGGTGGCGGATTCCATTTCCACGCCGATGGCCGTCGATTTCTGCAGTTCGCGGTAGATGTCCGACTGCGCGCGCCATTCCCAGTTGCGGTCGGACGTCGACAGCACGGTGCCGGTGCGCAGTCGTTTGCGCAGTTCATCGCCGTCGAGGCCGGAGACGCGGCGCAGCGCGGCGGTCACCGCCATCTGGACCTCCGCGATCGGAGGGATGGGCTTTTCCAGCGGCACCAGGTCATCGAGCACGCCGTCGGCGCGGTCGTAGCCGTTGGCCAGGATCATGTCGCCGATGCGCATGCGGCCGTCGAGGCCGGCGCAGTGCCCGACCATCATCCAGCAGTGCGGGCGCAGCACCGCCAGGCAGTCGGTGATGGTCTTGGCGTTGGAGGGCCCGACGCCGATGTCGATGATGCTCACGCCCAGCCCGTCCTCGCGGACCAGGTGGTACGCGGGCATTTGCGCCGACGAGGCGTTCGCGCGGCACTCCGCCGGGGGCGGCACCTCGCCGATCGGGTACGCCACGTCGCCGGGGCAGATCAGGTGGGTGTAGGGGCTTTGCGACGTCCCGGCCCCCTCGATCGAGTCATCCCCCTTTTCGGAGCCATCGCCCGTGCCCGCCGTCAGCGACGCCGCATATTCGAGGAAGACGTCGGTGTGCAGCTGGTAGTTGGTGAACAGCACGAAGCGCTGGATGCGTTCGGCGCTCGACCCGGTGTAGTGCTCCAGCCGCTGCAGCGCGAGGTCCACGCGGGGCGCGGCGAACAGGCTCAGCGGTTTGACCGGCAGCGACAGGAAGTCCGCCTCGCCGTCGGCGATGACGTCGTCGACGAACGCCGAGTCCACCGGAGTGAAGCCGCGGTCGATCACCGCCAGGTCCACCGCGTCCAGGCCCTCGACCGGGGCGGTGTCGTCGAACGTCGGGGTCAGCCGCAGCGGGATCGGGGTGTCCGACACCCGGACCTCGATTTCGCCGCCGTGGTTGGCCAGCAGGTCCGCGATCTGATCGCGCAGGTAGCGGGCGAAAAGGCGCGGCCGCGCGACGGTGGTGGCGTACGTGCCGGGGCGGTCGACGAAACCGTGCGACAGCGCCGCATCGACGTCCTCGACGACGTCGACCGTGAACCGCAGTTCGGGGTAGCACGCGGTCACCGGTGCCGGCGCCTCTCCGCCCTCGGCCACGTCCCTGCACGCCGTCGCAAAGCAATCGACCAGGTAGGACGTGTTCGCGTCGTAGATCTCGATCAGCCGGTCAACCGCCGCGGCCGGATCGCCGTAGAAGTCACCGTCGCCGGTGGTCGTGGCGAAGGGGGCGCTCATCACGGGGCCTCCATCAGCAGGGCCGCCATGGTGCCGCCGAGTTCCAGCAGCCGTTCCTTGACGGCATCGTCGGGTTCGCCGACGAATTCCACCGGCTCCGCCGCGATCTCCCAGCCGAAGCCGGTGGTCAGAGAACGGATGGCCTTCGCCGCGCCGGTGACGTCGTAGCCGCCGCGGATCCACCAGGACACCGGGCGGCCCTTCGGGATGTCCCCCGCCTCCGCCGCCGCGTTCACCTCCGCGAACGTGGAGTCGAAGAAATGCTTGAGCGCGCCCGAGATGTAACCGAAGTTGGCGGACGTGCCCAGCAGGTAGGCGTCGGCGGCGAGCACGTCGGCTGCCGTGGCCTCGAGGGCCTCGACCACGCGGACGTTCACGCCCTCGATGTCGGGGTGGCGGGCGCCGTCGAGGGCGGCATCGCGCACGCCCTGCAGCAGCGGCGTCGGCGAATGATGCACAACCAGCAGCGTCGGCCGGGAATCCGGCCCACCGGCCCCGGTGACGTCGGTCGGTTCGGAGTCGTTCGTGGCGTTCATGGCCCCAGGCTAGCGGCGGGGCGGAATGCCCGCCGTTTTCGCGCCCGCCGTAGCTCCGCCGGCTGCACCGACCACAGCGACACCGGGCCGCCACGCCGCCGGTCTGCGCCCAACTCCGCCGGTTGCCTGGCCCACCTCCGCCGCCGTACCGCCGCAAACCCACCCCGAGTTGGGCAACCCACCCACTACAGCGGGTGGGTTGCCCAACTCGGGGTGGGTTAGCCGCAGGGCGGGGTGGGTTAGCCGCTGCGCCACACGACCGGGTCGCGCGGCACGGCCATCAGGTCGAACACCTCGGGCAAATCGGCGATGTCGTCCACCTCAGCGAACGGGCCGGCCTTCGCGCCAGCGCCAGCGCTCGCGGCTGCTCCAACGGGCCCCGCTCCGACATCACCGCCCGCGCCAACACCGACACCATCGCCGGCCCCTCCCCGCAGCGAATCCAAGATCCACCGCCGCGCCTGCGCCGCCGTGATCTCGCGCAGCGTCACGTCGCCGTCGCGCTTGGCAAGCCGGCGCCCCTCCGAGTTCAGCACCAGCGGCACGTGGGCGTACGTCGGCGCGGGCACGCCGAGCATCCCCGCCAGGTGCGCCTGCCGCGGCGCGGAGGTCAAAAGGTCGTCGCCGCGCACGATTTCGGTGACGCCCTGGTCCGCGTCATCGACCACGACGGCCAGGTTGTACGCCCACATCCCGTCCGCGCGGCGCAGCACCATGTCGTCGACCGCGCCGACCACGGTTCCGTGCAGCGCATCGTCGGCCCGCCATTCGCGCACGTCGGCGCGCAATCGAAGCGACGGCCCGCGCCCCTCCGCCGCCAGCGCGGCGGCCCTCTCGGCGCGTTCGGCCTCCGTCAGATCGCGGCAGGTCCCGGGGTACGCGCCGGGCACGCCGTGCGGTGCCCCGCCCATCTCGGCGAGTTCGCGCTGGATGTCCTTGCGGGAGCAGAAGCAGGGGAACGTCGGCAGGCGGCGCAGGGCGTCGTCGTAAAGCTCGTCGCGCTCGGACTGCCGCACGACCTCCCCGTCCCAGTCGAGGCCGATGGCGGCGAGGTCGGCGAGCTGCTGCTCCTCGAATTCGGGCCGGGACCGCTGGCGGTCGATGTCCTCGATGCGCACGATGAACCGCCCGCCCGCCGCACGCGCCCGCGCCCACGCGATCACGGCCGTGCGCAGGTTCCCCAGGTGCAGGTGGCCGGTCGGCGACGGCGCGTATCGGCCGACGTACCCCGGCGCGGCGGTTCCCGCTGGTTCGTCCATGGTCACCACCATATTCGGCGGCTTGCTTTGCGACGCCCCCGTTACCGCCATGCACCGAAATCCGGAGTTCACGCGGGGCGCGTGCGGCGGTATCGTTGACACATGAGCAACTACGTCATTTTCCTCGGGTCCCTGCGCAAGGAGTCGACCAACCGCCAGTTGGCCGAGGCCTTCATCCACCACCTCCCGGAGGGCGACACGGCCGCCGTGTTCGAGCGCCTTCGCGAGGTGCCGTTCTACGACGAGGATCTCGACGTTCCCGGCCAGGAACCGGAGGTCGTCCGCGAGCTCAGGGCCGCGGTGCACGACGCCGACGGGCTGGTCATCATCACCCCGGAGCACAACCACACCGCCCCCGCCGTGATCACCAACGCGATCGACTGGTGCTCCCGCCCGATGGGCCGCGGCGCGCTGATGCGAAAGCCCGCGCTCGTGCTCGGCTTCACTCCCAGCCCGCGGGCGCTGTCGGGCGCGGTGACCGTGCTGCGCGAAACGCTGCAGACGGTCCAGGCCCGCTGCGTCGCCACCGATTACACGTGGGGCGACGCGTACAGGCTGCTCGACGGGCGCCACCCGAAGGACATCGACGAGGTCGTCGGCATCCTCAACAAGGCGCAGTCCGAACTGGCGAAGCTCGCCGCGGCGACGCCCCAGCGGTTCAACCACCGCTCCGGCGGCGGCGTCGGGTCGGAGTAGGCCCGCCGCAGGATGTGGTGGCCGGGCGGCGGGACATTAGACTCTGCCGCCATGACCAACTCCGATTCCCCGGCCCACGGTTCTGGGCCGGGCGCTGCCGCGGCCCCCGCGTCCACGCCCACGAACTCCGATCCCGCGCCGCGCCACGTCCCGGTGCCGCGCTCGCTGTACCCCACCCTGGTGGGCATCTTCTCCGGCGTCCTGCTGATCTCGAACATCACCGCCACGAAGGGCGTCGAGCTGTTCGGCCTGGTCACGGACGGCGCCTTTTTTCTGTTCCCGCTCAGCTACGTCATCGGCGACGTGTTGTCCGAGGTCTACGGTTTCCGGGCGACCCGCCGCGCCGTCTACGCGGGCTTCGCGGTCCTCGCGGTCGGCATGGCCAGCTTCTTCATCGCCATCGAATTGCCGCCGGCCGACTTCTACGAAAACCAGGCCGCGTTCGAGACCGTCCTGGGCACGGTGCCGCAGCTGGTCCTGGCGGGATTGGCAGGCTACCTCGTCGGCCAGTTGCTCAACGCGTGGTCGCTGACGGCCATCAAGCGCCGCACCGGCGAAAAGTCGTTGTGGATGCGCCTTCTGGGGTCGACGGTCGTCGGCGAGTTCGCCGACACCCTGATCTTCTGCTCCATCGCCGCGTCGGCGATCGGCATTTCCACGTGGGGTGACTTCATCAACTTCGTCATCGTCGGTTTCCTGTGGAAGACCGGCATGGAAGTGCTGATCCTGCCCCTGACGTACCGCGTCATCGCCTGGGTGAAGAAGCGCGAGGGCTACTACGACCTGCCCGAGGCGGCCGATCACCGCTGAGTCGACTGGTGGCGGCCGATCACCGCTGAGCCGCCCCGGTGGCGGCCGCTACTTCCTCACTTCTTCCCCGCGTAGTACCGACCCAGGAATTCGTCGCGGTACTCCTCGAACGTCCCGTCCAGGATCGACGCGCGGATGTTCTCCACCAGCTTCACCATGAAATAGACGTTGTGGATGGTGCACAGCGTGCCGGCCAGATACTCCTTCGCCTTGAGCAGGTGGTGGATGTACGCCCGCGAGTAATTCAGCGTCGTGTACGACTCCACCTCCGGGTCGATCGGCCCGAAGTCGGTCTTGAACCGCGCGTTCGTCAGCGTGATCTTCCCGTCGAGCGTGTACACGCCGCCGCGCCGAGCCAGCCGCGTCGGCGCGACGCAGTCGAACGTGTCCGCGCCCGCGGCGACGGCCGCGAAAATGTCGTCCGGCTCCGAAATGCCCAGCAGGTGGCGGGGGCGATCATCGGGCAGCTCGTCGGTCACCCACCGGCAGATTTCGCCCAGGCGCTGCTTTTCCAGCGCACCGCCGATGCCGTAGCCGGCGAAGCCCATCTTCCCGGCCGCTTCGGCGTCGTCGGAAAGCCGCACCAACCCCCGCGCGGCGCGGCGCCGCAGGTCCTCGTACTGCGCGCCCTGCACGACGCCGAACAGCTGCTGGCGCGGCAGCTCGCCCTCGGCGAGATCTCCGACGAGCCCCGGCACCTGATTGCGCTCGCGCGTCAGCCGATCATGCTCGTCGAGGCAGCGCTTCGCCCACCGGTGCGTCCGCTCGACGGACGACTCCTGGTACTCGCGGGTGTTCATCAGCGTGGTCAGCTCGTCGAACGCGAAGATGATGTCCGCGCCGAGCTTGTGCTGGATGCCCATGGACACCTCGGGGGTGAAGCGGTGCGAGCTGCCGTCGATGTGGCTGCGGAAGGTGACGCCCTCCTCGTCGACGAAGGCGTTGCGCTCCTTGCCGGGCGCGACGATGTCGTCGTTCTGCAGCCCCGTGACGTCCATGGCCAGGGTCTTGCGGAACCCCACGCCCAGGCTCATCACCTGGAACCCGCCGGAGTCGGTGAACGTCGGCCCGTTCCAATTCTCGAAGCGCGTCAACCCGCCCGCGGCCTCCACGATGTCGGGGCCCGGCTGCAGGTACAGGTGGTACGCGTTCGACAGCACCGCCTGCGCGCCGGTCTCCCGGATCTGCTCCGGCGTCAGAGTTTTCACCGTCGCCTTGGTGCCCACCGGGATGAACGCGGGCGTCGCCACGTCCCCATGCGGGGTGCGGATGATCCCGGCTCGCCCCGGCTCGCCGTCCATCTGCTTGACGACGCTGAAGTTGCCCTGGTCCGCCGTTGAATCCGTCACTGGGTGGGTCTCCTCGAGAAATGGTGGGCCCGGCCGGGGGAGTCCGGTCGGGCGTTGCGGGTCGAGGTTAGTCGTCCCGGTCGATCTCGTCGTAGTCGCGCGGGTCCCACAGGGCGCGGCGGCGGCGGGGCCGGGAGTGGCCGCCCTCGCGCTTGATCAGGTCCTGCACCGAAATCGACTCATCGGCCTGCCCATCGGCGCCCGGAGCGCCCTGCGTGGCCCGGTGCGGCTGCAGGTGCGTCGCGGTCCGCGGCTGCGGCATGGACCCGGGCTGAGGCGTGGGTTGGGCCGGGGACTGCGAAGCGGGCTGGGGCGCGGGGCGCGGCGCCGGCTTCGGGGCGGTCTTCGGCTGCCCTGCCGTCTTGTCGGCGCGGGCGGCGGTTTCCTCCTCGCGGCGCAGGCGGCGCTCCACGTACGGGGTGCTGAACGGCGTCCGGTGCGGCTCGGGCCGCTGCGCCGTTCCGCCCTTGACCGGCCGTTCCTTCGGCTCCTCGACGAGCTCGGCTTCGACGATCGGGAACTGCCGCGTCTTCTCGTCGTCCGCGGCCCGCGCGGGATCGCGGTACGTCGGTGACAGCGCCGCCGCCGTGGCACCGGCGACGGCCGCTCCGGCGGCGGTCGAAGCTGCGGTGGACCCGGCGGCCGCAGTACCGGACGCGGTCGAAGCTGCGGTGGACCCGGCAGCGGCGGCACCGGTTGCGGTGCCGGCTGCCGCCTTCGCGGCCGCAGCGGCGTTGGCGGGCGTCGGCGGCTGCACGGCGTCCTCCGCCTTCGCGGTCCTCTTCGCCTTCTTCGGCTTCTTCGGCAGCTTCGGGATCTCCCGCGACTTGTAGGGAGGATCGAACTTCCCCGCCTTGCTCTTCTTCGCCCCGCGCAGCTTCGGGATGCCGCGCTTCTTCGGGGCGGAATCGTCGTCAAGCGAAGAATCGCCGGCCCGCGCCTGGCGCTCGGCCTCGCCCGCCGCGGCGAGCTCCTCGGCCTTCTCCTCCAGCGCCGTGCCCTCGACGTCCACCGACGGCAGGATCCGGTCCATCCACTTCGGCATCCACCACGTCGTCCGGCCCAACAGGAACATCGACGCCGGGATCAGCGTCATGCGCACCAGGAACGCGTCGAACAGGACGGCCGCGCCCAGCGCGAAACCGAAGACCTTGACGAACGCCAGCGGCTGGCCGATGAATGCGACGAAGACGGCGATCATGATGATCGCCGCCGCAGTGACCACGCGAGCGCCCAGCGAGAAGCCCTCCACGACCGACTCCTCGACCGCCGTGTACTGCGAGCCCTCGCGCGGCTTGCCCTTCGAATGCGTGAAATGTTCCCGCATTCGGGACACCAGGAACACCTGGTAGTCCATAGCCAGGCCGAACGTCACGCCGATCATGAAGATCGGGATGAAACTGACCAGCGGGCCCGGCGTATGCACCAGCCCCCACAGGCCCTGCTGCCAGAACAGCACCGTCACGCCGAACGCCGCGCCGACCGACAACAGGAAGCCCAGGCCGGCCGTCAGCGGCACCACCAGCGAACGGAACACCAGCAGCAGCAGGACGATGGCCAAGCCGATGACCACCGACAGATACAGCGGCATCGCGTCGGATAGTCGTTCGGTGATGTCCTGCTCGATGGGGATCAGGCCCGTCACGCCCGTGACCAGGCCCGTCGCATCCTTGATCTGGTTCTGCTGCTGGCGCAGCGCCGAAATCAGCGAGCCGGTCTCCGAATCGAGCGGGCCCGCCTTCGGGGTGAGCATCATCAGCACGCCCGTGCCCTCTTCGTTCAGGCGGATGATCTGCACGTGCTCGACGTCGACGTTGTTCTTGAAGTTGTCCAGCGCGTAGCTGAACGACGCCTTCCGCGCCGCCTGCTCCGGCGTCATGGTCCGGTCACCGGCCATGAGGCCGCGCATCACCGGCGCCAGTACCGTGGAATTCGGGTTGACGTTGTCGGCGTCGGCGATGATGAGCATCTGGGCGTTGCGGCCCGGGCCAAAGCCCTGCGACGCCAGCTGGATGGCGTTGCGCTGGGTCGAACCGTAGGGCGACGTGGAATCCGACGGCAGCGCTAGCTGCAGGTTCGCCGCCGGCACCGACAGCGCGACGAGGATGCCCACCGCGCCCACCAGGAACAGGCCCGGCGCCTTGTGCACGGCCTCCACCCAGCGGCGGCCCATGGTCTTGCCGCCGAACAGCGGGCGGCGGCCGGCTTTCAGCGGATTGCCCGCGATGCCGGGGATCTTGCCCGCGAAGATCTTCCCGCCGAACAGCGCCATCAGCGCCGGCAGCAGGGTGAGCGAAATGATCACGGCGATGCCGACGGTGATGGCCGCAGAGATGCCCATCAGCGACAGGAAGGGGACCTTCGCGATGACCAGCGCCGCCAGCGCCACGATGACCGTCAGACCGGCGAACACCACGGACGAGCCCGCCGTGCCCGTCGCCATGCCGACGGCATCGGGTCTGGTCAGCCCCCTCGACCGTTCGGCGCGGTAGCGCGACAGGATGAACAGGGCGTAGTCGATGCCGACGGCCAGGCCGATCATCACGGCCAGGACCGGGGTGATGGAGTTGACGTCCTTGAAGGCCGTCATGAACACGACCAGCAGCGAGCCGATGACGATGCCGACGACCGCGGTGATCAGCGGCAGGCCCGCCGCCACCAGCGAGCCGAAGGTGATGATCAGCACCGCCGCCGCGATGGAGATGCCGATGATCTCCGACGTCGGGTTAACCGCCACCGGGTCCATCATGCCGGGACCCATGGCCTCGACCTGCAGGCCGGCGTCCTTGCCGATCTTCATGGCGTCGAACAGCGCCTGGCGGTTCTTCGGGGTGATGTCCTTGGGCACGCGGACGTCGAAGGCGAACTGGGAAATGCCGTAGCGGCCGTCCTCCGACAGCGTGCGCAGCGCGTGGGCGTCGGCCCTGGCCACTTTCTCCGGCAGGCCGGAACCCGTGCCGGCTTCGACGATCCTCTTCTGCAGTTCGGGATTCAGCCGGACGGGGTTGACCAGCATCTGGTCGGCGGTGAGCTGGTCGATGTTCTGCTTGATCGACGCGACGACCTCATCGGCCGCCTTCATGTTCTCCGGGTCGGAGAGTCTTTGGCCTTCCGGCGCCGCGAACACCACGTACACGGTTTGCTCGCGGATGGGGTTGGGCTGGTTCGGGAACTTGGCCTCGATCATGTGCGAGGCGATGGACGACGGCATGCCGGGGATCGAGAACTGGTCGTCGAAACCCTTCTGGAATGCACCGGCCGCACCACCGACGACGCCGAGGATCAGCGCCCATGCGATGATGACCGTCCACTTGTGCAGGTATGACCACCTGCCGAGGTTGAACAGGACCTTCGCCATCGCTCAACTTCCCCTTCACTCGCGTTCATTCGCGAGCGCGCGACCTACGGACTCGCCACGGGACGCGCGCAGCACCTTCCCAGGATACGTGTCCCGGTGCACCTCGCGTGGCAACAGGCGAAACAATTGCCCCAGGGAACACAATTGCCCCTGCGTGAATAGTAGAAAAACCGCCGCCCGTGCGCATGGCACGGGCGGCGGTTGATTGGCGGTGGCGGAGGGATTTGAACCCTCGGTTGGGGGTTACCCAACAATCGCTTTCGAGGCGATCACCTTCGGCCGCTCGGACACGCCACCGCGAAAGAATTTACGGGAGGGCGGGCCCGGCGAACAAATCGCCTGGTCAAGCGTTTAGTTGTCGCCCTTGAGCTTGCCCAGACCCTCGGTCACCTTGTCCTTGGCATCCTCGAAGCCCTGCTTGATGTCGGCCTTGACCTGGTCGCCCTTGCCCTCGTTCTCGAGGTCCTTGTTGTCGGTGGCCTTGCCGGCGGCCTCCTTGGCCTTGCCGCCGAGCTCGTCCGCCTTGTTCTGGAAGTCACCCATGTTGCTCTCCTGACGTCGCGATTTGCTGATGGTTCACTTCTCATGATAAATGCGGTTCAGCCAACCCCGCCACGCCATTGGCCCGCTCGTGACCCAACCGTTACCGCGCCGGCGTCCAAGGCCCGGCCGACCGGTGCCGCGCCACCTCGCACGTCACCTCGCACGGTCACCTCTTGCCGCGGAAGAACTCCGGCAGCAGGCTTTCGCATTCGCCGGCCAGCACTCCCCCGCGGACCTGCGGCGCGAATGGGTGGGCGGGGTCGCGGACGACGTCGGCGATCGACCCGCACGCCCCGGTCTTGGGCGACCACGCCCCGAACACGATGCGCCCGACCCGCGCCATCACCGCCGCGCCGGCGCACATGACGCACGGTTCGAGCGTCACCACGAGGGTGCATTCCTCCAGGCGCCATCCGTCGCCGTGGGCCCGGGCGGCGTCGCGGATGGCCAGGACTTCCGCGTGGGCCATGGGGTCGGCGTCTGCTTCGCGACGGTTCGCCGCCTCCGCCACCACCGTGCCATCCGGGCCCACGACGATCGCGCCCACCGGGACGTCGCCCGGCGGGGTGCGGCGGGCGACGTCGATGGCCGCGCGCATCCACTCCTCGTCGCGGAGGTCGGCTTCGGGTTTCGGCAGCGCCGGGCCGTCAGCCGTCATCTTCCCCGTCGGCGTCCTCCACGTGGACGCCGGTTTCGTCGGCCAGCGCCTCGTCGAAGCCGAGTTCGGCGGCGATCGCGTGGAGCTGCTCGGAGGCCCACAGCGACTGGTCGTCGCAGATGACGGACATGACGTCCTCGGGTACGCCGAGGTCGGCGAGGATCTCCAGGTCGCCCTCCGGCCATGAATCGACGTCGTCGAGGTCCTCTTCGTCGATGTCGGGGATGTCCTCGTCGAGTTCGTCCATCACGTCGGCGGCGATGTCGTCGGTGACGGCGGCCGTGGCGTCGGAAAGCAAGACGCGCACGCCGCCGGGCATGGGCCGCAGGAGGATGAAGTAGTCGTCGTCGATGTTGAGCATCGCGAACGCCGCGCGCTCCGCCCGCAGCCGCCGCATCTGCGCGGTCGCGTCCGCCAGGGAGTCCAGTGCTTCGTCGCCGAGTTCGCGCACGGACCAGCCGTCGTCGCCCTGCAGGACGGCCACCGCGTAGGAACGGTCGTCGTCATCGCCCCGGGGGCCGTCGTCGGAACCCGCGGGCCCCGGAAAAGTCGTGCTCATGCCACCCCACGCTAGTCGCGGTGTGTCATCCTTGTCAGGTGACCAACGACACTCTCGCCACGCCGACCTGCATCCTCGGACTCGGACTGATCGGTGGTTCGCTCATGCGCGATCTCGCGGAGGCGGGCGCCCCGGTCTACGGGTGGAACCGCTCCGCCGCGACGGCCGACGCCGCGGCCGCCGAGGGCTTCGACGCGTCGACCGATCTCGCCGCAGTCCTGGACCGCGCCCAGGAGGACCGCGCGCTGCTGGTCATCGGCGTGCCCATGTTCGCCGTCGGCGGCCTGCTCGACCAAATTGCGGAACATGCGCCGGATTGCGGCATCACCGACGTCGTCAGCGTCAAGCGCGCCATCCTCGACGAGGTCGAGGCGCGCGGGATGGGCGACCGCTACGTCGGCGCGCACCCGATGGCGGGTTCCGAGGAGTCCGGGTGGGACGCCACGCGCACGGGGCTTTACGACGGCGCGGCGTGGGTCGTCTGCTTCGACCGCGCCGCGGCGGCCAGCCGTTCCGGGGATGAGGTGCCGGAGCAGTGGACGCGCACGTTCCGGGACGTTGTGGCGCTGGGCAAGCTCGTGGGTTCCGAGGTGATCCCGGCGACGGCCGACAACCACGACCGCGCCGTGGCCCGGATTTCGCACATGCCCCATCTGCTGTCCTATGCGCTGGCGGTCGTCGGCGACGACGGCGGGCCGCTGACTCTGTCGCTGGCGGCCGGGTCCTTCCGCGACGGCACCCGCGTCGCCGGGGCGGAGCCGGACATGGTGATGTCCTGGTGCGAGAACAACGTCGGCCCGGTGACGGAAGCGTTGGACGAGGCCATCGAACTGCTCACCGCCGCACGGGCGGAGCTGGCCGACTCCGGCACCGCCGCGACGCTGGCGGAGGCGGGGTTCCACGCGCACGGCCGGTACCGCGCCCGCTCGGGATCGAGGAAGCTGGATGGGGGCGTGAAGCTGTCGCTGCGCCCCGTCATCCGCGTCAGTCCGGGGTCCGGTGCGTGGGTCCGGGAACTCGAGCAGGCCGAGGGGCTCGGCGGGCGGCTGGAGATCTTCTAGCGCCGTCCCGCGGGGTGCGGGGTCCGCGTCCAACCACCCCGTCTCCCCCTCGTCGGTGAGGCCGTCCCGCGGGGGTGCGGGGCCCGCGGCGCGGAATCCGGTCCACCATTTACCCTTGATGTCGTAACTGCCCGGGCACCGGCGCCGCGCGACGAGAAACGCGACGAAGAATCGGCGCCGGTTCGCCTCGGGCGACTCCGACGAAAGGACCCCCATGATCCGCGCCGCCATCATCGGCTACGGAAACCTCGGCCGCAGCGTCGAACGCGTCATCGCCGATCAGCCCGACATGGAGCTCGTCGGCGTGTTCTCGCGACGCGATTCCCTGGACACCGACGCCCGGGTGCTTCCGGCAGCGGACGTCGACAAGCATGCCGACGAAGTCGACGTGCTGTTCATCTGCCTCGGCTCGGCCACGGACGTGCCGGAGCAGGCGCCGGAGCTGGCGAAGCTGTACACGACCGTCGACACCTACGACAACCACCGCGACATCCCCCGCCACCGCGGGGCGATGGACGCCGCCGCACGCGAGGGCGGACAGGTGGCGGTCATCTCCACCGGCTGGGATCCGGGCTTCTTCTCGCTCAACCGCGTCTTCGGCGCGGCCGTCCTGCCGGGTGCAGACCAGATGACCTTCTGGGGCCCGGGCCTGTCGCAGGGCCATTCCGATGCGGTGCGCCGCGTGCCCGGCGTGAAGAAGGGCGTGCAGTACACCAAGCCCAACCCCGAGGCGATCGAGGCCGTCAAGCGGGGCGAAGGCGGCGACCTGGACGCCAAGAAGTGCCACATCCGCCACTGCTACATCGTCGCCGACGAGGCCGACCACGACTCGATCCGCGAAACGATCGTGACCATGCCCGATTACTTCGCGGGGTACGAGACCATCGTCGACTTCATCACCGACGAGGAGTTCGAGCGCGACCACCAGGGCATGCCGCACGGAGGCAACGTGGTGACCCAGGGCCGCGCGGGAACGTCGCGCCACGTCATCGAGTTCGGGCTGGAGCTGGAGCGCAACCCCGACTTCACCGCGGCCGTGCAGGTTGCCTACGGGCGCGCGGCGCACCGCCTGCGCGAGGCCGGCGAGCGCGGCGCCCGCACGGTGCTCGAGATCGCCCCGTACCTGCTGTCGCAGACGCCGCTGGACGAGCTGATCGAGAACGACGTGTAAAACGACGCTCCGAAAAGTCGGGCGCCGTCCCCCGCCGGGGGCGGCGCCTTCGTCATTTCGGGCGGTCGGGTCGCCGGATCAGTTCGAGAGCCGCGTCAATTCGAGGCCACGATCAGTTCGAAACCAGACACACGGCCCGGTCGTAGGAATTGACGATGTTGCCGATGCCCCAACCGTAGATGCGCTCCGCCTCGGGCACGCCGGCGTCGGCGCACTGCTTGATCTGGCCGGTCATGACGGGCGGGATGGAGCCGGGCTCGGTGAGCACCGCGCGCACGGACATCGCCTCCGGCTCGCCGCAGTCGGCGCGGCGGACATCGTCTCCCTGCTCGATGACGACGCACTCGCCGACCTTGATGGTGTTGAGGTTGCGCTTCGGGTCATCGTCCTTGCCGGCGAGGCACAGGCTCTCGATGTCGGCGCCGTAAAAGTCGACCTTGCCGGTGGCGCCGTCAACGTCGAGGCACTGCGGATCACTTTCGTTTTCACGCACGGAGACGACCTTGTACTTGGCCTCCGGGTCGGAGCAATCCAGCGTCTCCGGCATGACGTCGCGGCTGCTGGTGCTGGTGTACCGCTCCTGTTCGGCGATGCACTCGCCGACCTCGGGGGCACCGTTGGGCCGCGTGTACAGGAAGAAGCCGACGAAGGCGAGCAGGAAAAGCACCGTCGCGGCGACGGAGATTCGTTCCCGGAGCTTCCCGGACTTCTTCGGCGCGTTCGCGTCGCCCTGCACGGGCTGACCGGGCTGCACGGGCTGACCGGGCTGCCCTTGCGAGCCGGGTTCGCCGGAACCATTTTCGTTAGCGTTCATGACGGAAACCGTATCGCGCCCCATCGATGGCTGCCCGCCGAACCCGTGATTCAGATCCGCCGGCCCACCCATGCGCCGGCCTCTTCCGGGCGATCGCGGGCGTCGGCAAGCGAGAGCCGCTGCGGATCCGGGGCACCGGTCAGCCGGCCTCGACCATGCACACGGCCCGCTGGAACCCTCCTTCGGAACCGGGTTTGTCGGGGACGCCCCACTGGTAAGCCATGGTCGCGTTGGGCGCGCCGGCGTCGACGCACGGGGTGATCGGCCCGTTGTAGGTGGCCGGCAACGTCTGCGTGTAGGGGAATACGGCCAGGACCCTGTAGGAGCCCGGCGCGCCGCATTCCGCGCGGTAGACGAACTCGCCCTCGACCGCCGCGCATTCGTCCACCTTGATGTTGTTGATGTTGCGGGACTTGTCTTCGCCCTTCTTCATCAGGCAGAACGCGTCGACGTCCGGCCTGCCCGTGTACCAAATGGAATCGGTCGCGCCATCGATGTCGATGCAGCGGGTTCCGTCGGGATCCTTTCGCACGTGCAGGACCTCGAACACCGCCCGAGAACTGCCGCAATCGACGATCTCGGGCAGATCTCCATTGTTGATGAGGACGCCCGCTTCCCCTTGATCGGGAATGCAATCGCCGACTGCGGGCATGCTCTCGGCCTTCGGGCGGGAACTGCGCTCCGTTCCACTCGCTTCAGCGCTCGTCGACGAGTCGGAGGACCGGTCGGCGGCGGTCATGTCCTTCGCGGTGTTCAGGAAATTCACCACGAAAATGCCGAGAACGACGAGCACGATGAAGGCGACGATGAGGATGGCCGGCTTCGTCCCCTTGCTCTTGGGCGGGGCACCGCCCGGCCCCTGGGAATGGATGCCGTAGGGATCGTTCGGGCCACCGGGTCCGCCGGGGCCACCCGGACCGCCGTAGTACGGGTTGGGCTGGCCCGGACCAAAAGGGCCGGCAGGCCCTCCGGGACCAGCGGAATTGCCCGCACCGTAGGGGCCGGGCGGAGGGGCACCCGGGCCGTAGGGGCCGGGCTGGGAAGCACCCGGGCCATACGGGCCCGGCTGACCGGAGCCCGGGCCATATGGGCCCGGCTGAGCGGCACCCGGACCGTAGGGGCCGGGCTGGTCGTACCCCTGGGCATACGGGTCGGGCTGATTCCCGGCGGGACCGTAGGGGCCCGGTTGGCCCGGCTGCGCCTCTCCCGCGTAATCCCCGGATTGCCCGCCGGAACCGTATGCCCCGCCGCCATAAGGATCGGAACCGCCGGAACCGTAGGCGCCGCCCCCGTAAGGGCCGGAATCTCCGGACCCGGGTGATCCGCCGTATCGTCCGGGTTCGCCGCTCGGTTCGCCGTCGCGGGCGCTGCCCCACCGTTGCTCATTCATGTCGCAAAAGTACAACGGGTGACGGAGCCTGTCAGCACCGCGGGGTAAAACGGCGGCAAATGTCCCCCGCCGGCGACCCCGTTGACGGCGGCGTCGCAAAGCACGTCAGCCACCGCCCGCCGGGCCCACCGGACCGGGCCTCGTCAGCCGACTTCGGCCATGCAGATGCCCTTTTGGTAGTCGGGGACCGAAATGAAGCCGCTCGAGGGGAGGCCCCACTTGTAGTACTGCGTGGCCTCGGGGGCGCCGAGCTTCTCGCACACGTTGGGCTGGCCGGAGACGTCCGGCAAGTCGACGACCGCCGGGTTGTTGTCGATCGCCAGCACCTTGAGCGCGCCGGGCTGGTCGCAACCGTGGCGCAGGGCGGTGTCGCCCTCCATGATCACGCACTCGCCGACCTGGATGTTGTTGATGTTGCGCTCGACGTCCTCGTCGATGCCCGCCAGGCAGTACTTGGAGACGTCGGCGCCCATGAGACTCAGGACCGTGGTCGCACCGGGCACATTGATGCACTCGACATCGTCCGACTTCTCGCCGATCGCCAGAACGCGGTAGCCGGCGGTCTCGTCGTTGCAGTCCACGGCCTTGGGCATCGAGTTGTCGGAGTCCTCGATGTTGTCCACGGACTCCTTCTCCAGGCAGCTGCCGACTTCGATCGGGTCCGGCTTGGTCAGGTTTCCGATCCCCGCCAGCACCAAGGGAACGAGCAGCAACGGCACGAGGATGCGAACCACCGTCGGGATCTTGCGGGGCTTCTTGGCCGCCGTCGCACCCTCGGGCTCGCCGTGCAGGCCATACGGGCCGGGCTGGCCGTAGTGGCCCGGCTGGCCCGGTTGTCCGGGCTGACCGGGCTGACCGAGCTGGCCCGGTTCGCCGGGCTGACCGTAAGGACCCGGCTGGCCGTAAGGACCGGGCTGGCCGTAAGGACCGGACTGTCCGGGCTGTCCGGGCTGCCCCGGCGGACCGTAGGGGCCGGGCTGACCCGGGGCTCCGGGCGGTCCCGCCTCCGGGCCGGGGCCGGGGCCGTTCTGTCCGGGCTGCTGGGGTCCGTTCTGCCCCGGGTCACCTTGCGCCATAATCTTCTCCCAAATGTTCGATCATCGTTTTTTCGAAGCGAAACGATACGTGGCCGAAAACTCCCGGACGAGCGCTAACGCCGAAAAACCCCCGTTGACCCACCCCGCGCCATCGGCCGGCACCCCCTCCAGCCTCGGGGTATCCGGGCACGACGAAAAACCCCGGCAGGCGATGCCTGCCGGGGAAACCGTGCGCCCGAAGGGATTCGAACCCCTAACCTTCTGATCCGTAGTCAGATGCTCTATCCGTTGAGCTACGGGCGCATGTGCTGTTCGGGCTTGGCCCGTGCAACGGGATGTAACGATACCCCGCACCCCGACACCGAACAAATCCCCAGTTCACATGCCATTTCCGGGCCGCTGCCAAAGCCCCCGGAACCGCGTCGGCCCACTGCCCCGACCAACCGCGCCGCATCGGCCCGAACCGCCCCGCCTTACCCTGGACGCATGCCTTCCCCTTCGACGCCGTCCCACCGGGTGATCATCGTCGGCGGCGGGCAGGCGGGCGCGGCCACGGCGCATTACCTGCTCCGCGCCGGCATCGACGTCCTCGTCCTGGACGACCAGGAGGGCCCCGGCGGCGCGTGGCGCCACGTGTGGCCGTCGATGACGTTGTTCTCCACGGCGGATTTTTCCAACCTCCCGGGCATCCCGATGCCGCCGTTCGACGGGTTCCCGCCGGCGTCGCACGTCATCGATTACCTGCGGAAATACGAGCACCGCTATTCCATCCCCGTCGAACGCCCCGTGCACGTGACGCGGGTCGGCTTCCGCGGCGGCGCGAACGCCCCGGGGCTTTCCGACGCGCCGTCCACCCCGGATCCGCACGATCGGAGGTTCGTGATCCACGCGGCGGACCGGGCCTGGACCGCAGATCACGTCGTGGCGGCGACCGGCACGTGGTCGGCGCCGTTCGTTCCGATGCGGCCGGGCACGTTCGTCGGAAAGCAATGGCATTCGGCGCACTACCCGGGCCCGGAGCCGTTCCGCGGATCGCGGGTGGCCGTGGTCGGCGGGGCGAATTCGGCGGCGCAGATCGCGGCGGAATTGACGCGCGTCGCCGACGTCACCTGGTTCACGCGGCGGGAACCGCGGTGGATGCCGGTCGACGTCGACGGGCGGGTGCTGTTCCGGCGCAACCGGGAGCGGATGCTGGCGATCCTCTGCGGCGAGGACGATCCCGGGGCGGATTCGCGGCTGGGCGACATAGTCATGCTGCCCGAGGTGCTCGCCGCCCGCGACGAGGGCCGGCTGCGGGCGACGCCGATGTTCCGGTCGCTCGACGAACTCGGCGGGCCGGGCGGCTTCGACCATCTGATCTGGTGCACGGGCTTCCGGCCGGCACTGGGGCCGGTGCGGTCGCTTCTCGACGGCCGCCGCCCCACCGTGCCCGGCCTGCACCTGGTCGGCTACGGGGATTGGGCCGGGCCGGGGTCGGCGACGATCACCGGCGTGGGGCCGCACGCGAAGGCGACGGCCCACGCGATCGCGGAAACCTACGGCACAACGGTGCGCTGAATCGGTTTCCCCGGGCGCGGCATCATTTGCCGGGCAGAGGGGTCACTTCCCCAGCCCCACCGCCTCGGCGGTCAGCTCGACGGAACGCAGGCGGTCTTCCAGCCTGGTCGCCTGGTGGACGACGATGAGCTCGTCGGCGGTGGAGAACCGCCCGAACTCCTCGATCTGTTCGCGCACCCGATCCGGCTTGCCGACGGCGACGTGCCCGAACATGTTCTTGATCTTCATGCCCTGCGGGGTCTCCAGGAGCATGTCGGCTTCCTCGTCGGTGTACCGGCGCCCGCCGCGGCCCAGCATCGAGCGCACCAGCCCCCGCTGGACGGCGACGAGCTGGCGGGCGGCATCGTCCTCGTCGTCGGCGGCGATGACGTTCATCGTCGCGAAGGCGTGGGGCTCGGACAGCTGCTCGGACGGGGTGAAATTCTCCCGGTACACCTCCATGGCCTGCAGCATCGCGTCCGGCGCGAAGTGCGAGGCAAAGGCGTACGGCAGCCCCAGGGCGGCGGCGAGCTGCGCGCCGAACAGCGACGACCCGAGGATGTAGATGGGCACGTTCGTCCCCTTGCCGGGGATCGCGTCGATGCCCGGGATCAGGGTCTCGTCGCCCAGGTAACCCTGCAGCTCGCGGACATCCCGGGGGAAGGAATCGGCGGCACGCGGATCCCTGCGCAGCGCGCGCATGGTGCGCTGGTCGGTGCCCGGCGCGCGGCCCAGGCCGAGCTCGATGCGCCCGGGATGGAGGTTGGCCAGCGTGCCGAACTGCTCGGCGACGGTCAGCGGCGCATGGTTCGGCAGCATGACGCCGCCGGAGCCCAACTTGATCTTCTCGGTTCGCGCCGCGATCGCCGCGATGAGCACCGCCGGGGCCGACGACGCGATGCTGGGCATGTTGTGGTGCTCGGCGTACCAGATCCGGCCGTAACCGGCCTTTTCGGCGGTCCGCGCCAGCGCGATGGAACCCTGCAGCGCTTCGGCGTGGGTCTCGTTTCCCCGGATGGTGGCCAGGTCGAGGATGGTCTCGGTGCGGATCATGGACGCTCCTTGAAGTTCGGGGAAGGGCCTACGCCTCCGCACAACGCGCCGGCACCGCCGAATATTGCCGATGCGGCAACATCCGGCGGTGCCGGGTGAATCAGGGGCCGTCGTCAGGCAAGGGCACCCGAGGCGACCGGCCTCCCGTTGAGGACCCGTGCCGCGACGTCACCCGGCTGCGCATCCCGCGTCAGCGAGGTCGCCCACCACGCCGCGCCGGCGAGCAGGACGAGCCCGTGGGCAATGCGGACCTCCGGCCCGAAGAAGAACTGCGGCAGGTACGTGGCCAGCGCGAACGCCAGGACGGACGCGGCGCGGTCGCGGCGGGCCAGCAGCACGCCGCCGACGGCGATCGACAGCAGCCCGATGCCGAACTGCGTCGTCTGCACCGCGCCACCGCGGACCGCCTCCGCGGCCGCCGCCACGACATCCGGCCCGGCGTTGGCGGCGATGCCGTGGAGCCCGAAGGTCTCGGCGCCGAAGAACGGGAGGATCAGCGCCGTTCCTCCGGCCAGCCACCACCGTGCGCCGCCCCGCCCCTGCGCCAGGGCCGCCGCAGCGAGCGCGAGGAAGCCGAGCATCCCGGCGCCGTGCGCCGCCACCCACATCGGCGACGCGAAGGCGTCGGCCATCTCCGCGGCCACGCCGGTCTTGTCGCCCCAGGGGCGCAGCAGCGGGAACGCCGCCAGCAGCGCACCACCCGCGATCGCCGTCGCCGCGGGCGCGAACCGCAGCAGGCCGCCCCCGTTTCGGGTCCCCGTCGTCTTCTTCGCCTTGCCGAACATGTCCTTCAGTCCCTTCATCGCATTCATGGTTCTTTCCGCCTTCCCTGTCGGTCTTGCTTGTTTTCGGGAGCGCCGCCCGCGTGGTTTCTCGGAAGTTCGTTTCGGGATCTTCTTCTTGAAACTTTCGCGAGCACCGCTCTTGCTTTCAATGGGCAACTTAGAGCACTGCTCTCGATTGCGCAAGAGCAGTGCTCGCTTTTTTCGGGAAATTCGTGCGAGACTGGTCGCATGACCGGAAAACGCGAGCTCCACCGCAGGAAACTGGAGAAGGACATCCGCACCATCGGGCGCAAGCAGCTGGCCGAAGTCGGCCCCGTCGCCCTGTCCATGCGGGCGATCACCCGCGAGCTGGGCATGGTCTCCTCGGCGGTCTACCGCTATTACCCGAGCAAGGAAGCGCTGATCACCGCGCTGATCGAGGAGAGCTACGGCGATCTGGCCGAACGCCTCGAAGCCATCGGCGGCGAGGTGCCGGCGGAAACCTGGCGGCGCCGCGCCGACGAGTTGCGTGCGTGGGCACTGGCGTCGCCGCATGATTTCCAGCTGATCTACGGCACCCCGATCCCCGACTACACCGCTCCCCCGGAAACGATTCCCCTGGCCGCGCGGGTGGCCGCCTGCTTCCTGGACCTCGCCCCCGACGCCCCCGCGATGCCCGTCGACGCGGCGCTCGCCGAACAACTCGAGCCGATCGGCGGCGACCGCGCGGCGGCGCCCCTCGCCGCAATGTCGCAGCTCATCGGTGCCCTGACCCTCGAGCTCGGCGGGCACTTCACCGGCACGGCCGATCCGGCGGACCTGCTGTGGACGCACATTGTCCGCACCCAGATCCGAATGCTCGGATTGGATGCGGACGGTTCCTGACGGAGCATCCCGAGCCGGGAGCGGTTCGGCCTCGATGAGCAAGCCGGCAGCGGCGCCGTTGCCGAGGAGCGACTTCAGCGAGTGAACCCGGGGCGCCCCTTCCACCCGGTCGGCGCACCGCCCCCTCACGTAAACCCACCCCGAATGCGCAGGCCCACCCGTTACAGCGGGTGGGTCTGCACATTCGGGGTGGGTTAGCCAGGCGGGATACGTAGGCCGGGCCCGATTCGGGGTGGGTTAGCCGGTGCTTCGCGGTAAGTTGCGCGGGCCGGGCCCGATTCGGGGTGGGTCAGCCGCTTCGTCCCGGGAGGTTGCGGTGGTGGCCCGGCTCAACCGCCTCAGAAGCCAATCGCGACGTCACGGACCCCGTCGTCCTAGACGATGCCCGCCGCGCCGAACAGGCCGGCGGCGGTGGCGCCGGAGACGACGCCCCACAGGACCACGGCGACGAGGGTCCAGGTGACCACGGTGCCGCGGTTGGCCCCGGCGCCGACCAGGGCCGACGAGGTGAACTGCGAGGGCAGCAGCGCCGGGCCGATCAGGCTGGCGCCCGGGACGCCGAATCGCTCCATGTTCCGCTTCACGCGGGAGACTCGGCGGCCCCCGGGCTGCCCGTCCCCGGCGCGGCCGCGGCGGAAGAAGGAGCGGATCTTCGCCCCGGCGTAGACGAAGGCGAGCACCGACAGGGTGTTGCCGACGGTCGCGGCGAGGACGGCCAGCGGCATGGGCACGCCGGCGGCGACGCCGATGACGGAGCCGAGGTGCGACTCGACGAACGGGATCAGGCCGATGACGACGACGCCGAGAAACTGCGCGGCGTCGGGCATGGAGGTGACGAAGTTCTGGAGGGCGGCGATGAAGTCCTGCATGACGGTTCCTTCCGGGTTTCGGCCACCCTGTTCATCCGGTGGCCGTTGTTGTCGTTTACGGTTTCCACCTTCGCGGCCCGCGCCGCCCCGCGGTAGGGCCGCACCGTCATGACCTGCCCGGATGTGTGTCATGCCGGGCCCATGACAATTGTCATTGCTCTACGGTGGTGCCCATGACCGACGCCACGGACGCCTCCACCGCCCGTCCCGTCCCGCGCGGCGCGGGCCAGCTTTCGGCCACCGCCGCCGCGCGCCCGAGGGAGGGCGTCGCCGGTGGCGTCCGCGCGAGCTGGTGGTATTCGGCGTCGGGCCTGGTGGCGCTGATCGGCGCGGGCAACGCGCTGGTCCTGGTGCCCGCCTTCGCTCGCGGGGAGACCGAACCGGCCCGGGCGGTGCTCATCGCGGTGCTGTGCGCGGTGTCGGCGGGCGTGCAGCTGTCGTTCATGGGCGCGCTCCGGCGCGGCATGGGCGACGGCGTGCGCAATTGGCCGGTGGCCGCGGCGATGGTGGTATCCGGCGCGGCGATCCTGGCCCTCGCGGCACCGCTGCAATGGTCGGCGTTGCCCCTGATCACGGCGGTGTCGCTGCTGGCGTGTCTGGTTGGCGGCCGGTCCTGGTGGGCGGCGGCGGCCGTGGTCGCGGGCGCAATCGCCGTGGAGCGGATCGCCTCGCCGGATGGCGCGGACCTCCAGTACCCGGCGTTCGCGCTCCACGTCGTTTTCCCGCCGATCATCTGGACCACGGTGTGGGCGTGGGACGTCGTCCGCCGCGTCGACGACGCCCGCGAGACCGAAAGCCGTCTGGCGGTGGCGCGCGAGCGGCTGCGGTTCGCGGCGGATCTCCACGACATCCAGGGCCATACCCTGCAGGTCATCGCCCTGAAGGCGGAGCTGGCCGAACGCCTGCTGCCCGACGACGACGATCGCGTGACCGCCGCCCGCGCCCAGATCGCCGAAGTCCGGACCCTCGCCGCCGACGCGATGGCGGAGACGCGCCAGCTGGCCCAGGGCTACCGGGCACCGGAACTCGACGAGGAGCTGGACAACGCCCGCGACGTCCTCGCCGCCGCCGGCTTCGATTGCACCGTCGACGCCCCCGACCTGCCCGCCGACCCCGCCATCCGCGCCGTCTTCGGCCGGGTGCTGCGCGAGGCCACGACCAACGTCCTGCGCCACGGCTCCCCCGGCCCCGTCGACGTCGCCATCGCGCGGGCGCCGGATGATTCCTGGCAGCTGCGCATGGGCAACGCCGTCGAGGGCGGGGGCGGGCCGTCGTCAAGCGGAAGCGACGGGTCAGGGCTCGCCGGCCTGCGCAAACGGGTCGGCGATGCGGGCGGCGCGCTGAGCGTGCTTCACGACGGCCCAGCGCCGGCATCGCCCGGCGCACCCGGGCGGTTCACCCTGATCGCGACGATTCCCGCCAACCGCCCCAACGACGCCGCCGACAGCGCCAACGGCACCAGCGGTGCCTACAACACAGACGGCACCGACGACCAGGAGGTCCCCCGATGATCCGCGTGCTCTTCGCCGACGACGAGGACATGATCCGCACCGCGCTGGCGACCCTGCTCGATCTGGAGGAGGACATAGAGGTCGTCGCGTCGGTGGGCGACGGGAAACGCGCGGTCGCCGCCGCGGCGGAGCTGAAGCCCGACGTGTGCCTGCTCGACCTGGAGATGCCGGGCCACGACGGCGTCGAGGCCGCCGAAAGAATCGCGGGGAAGGTGGCGGCGAAGACGGTGATCGTCACCAGGCACGCCCGGCCCGGGGTGCTGCGCCGGGCGATGGCGGCGGGCGTGGCCGGATTCGTGTCCAAGTCGACGCCGGCGTCGGAACTCGCCGAGGTCATCCGGGCCGTCGCCGCCGGCAAACGCCACGTCGACCCCGACATCGCCGCCTCCGCGCTCAGCGCCGAGCGCACGCCGCTGACGGACCGCGAACTCGACGTCCTGCGCGTCGGCCGCGACGCCGCGACCGTGCAGGACATCGCCGACGCGCTGCACCTCGCTCCCGGCACCGTGCGCAATTACCTGTCGCAGGCCATGCGCAAGCTGGGCGTGGCCACCCGCCGCGAAGCCTCCGACCTCGCGTGGGAGGAAGGCTGGATCTGAAGGGGCACGCGCCGACCGCGCGAGCGGCGGCCCCGCTCCCGGCAATACGCGCACGCAAGGACCCCGGCGCACGCGAAAACCCCGGCACGCGATCGCGTACCGGGGTCGTCGGTGCGCCCGAAGGGATTCGAACCCCTAACCTTCTGATCCGTAGTCAGATGCTCTATCCGTTGAGCTACGGGCGCGTGTGGCGGAGGCGAGAGGATTCGAACCTCCGGCCCGTCGCAAGACAGGCAACTCCTTAGCAGGGAGCCCCATTCGGCCGCTCTGGCACGCCTCCGTGCACCACGGGGATTCTAGCCGAGCGCCTCACCGCGTGGCAAAAACCCGCCGGTCGCATCGCCGGCGCCCCCTCCGTGCGGCCCCGAAACACGCCCCAACCAGCGCCCCGGCGCCGTCGCCGGGCCGGCGGGCGCGTATGGTTTTCGCCATGACCGGCAGCACTTCCCATGTCCAGGCCCGCCCGATGACCCGCGAGGACCTGAACCTGATCCCCTCGTACGTCCCCGGCAAGATGACGCCCGGCGCGCTGAAGCTCGCCAGCAACGAGATGACGCAGGGGCCGCTGCCGTCCGTGCGCGACGCGATCGTCGACGCCGCGGCGGGCGTCAACCGGTACCCGGACATGGCCGCCGTCGACGTGCGCGCCACCATCGCAGATCACCTGGGGCTGCAGTCGGAGCAGGTCGCCGTGGGCTGCGGTTCGTCGGCGCTGTGCCAGCAGCTGATCCAGGCGACCTGCGCCGACGGCGACGAAGTGCTGTTCGCGTGGCGCAGCTTCGAGGCCTACCCGATCCTCGCCCGCGTGGCGGGGGCGGTGCCGGTGGCGGTGCCGCTGGACGCCGATCACCGGCACGACCTCGACGCCATGGCGGAGCGCATCGGCGACCGCACGCGGCTGATCTTCGTCTGCAACCCGAACAACCCGTCGGGCACGACCATCACCGCCGCGGAGTTCGAGGCGTTCATGGCCAAGGTCCCCGGCGACGTGGTGGTGGCCCTGGATGAGGCGTACATCGAGTTCGTGCGCCCCGCCGACGGCGATCTCGGGGCGACCGGGCGGGCGACGGGAGTGGACACGCCCAACGCGGTAGACGCCGTGGCGAAGTACCCGAACGTCGTCGGCCTGCGCACGTTTTCCAAGGTCTACGGCCTGGCGGGCCTGCGCATCGGCTACTGCTTCGGCGCGGCGGAGCTGATCGAGGCGCTGAACAAGGTCTGCATCCCCTTCTCCGTCAACGCCCTGGCGCAGGTCGCTGCCATCGAGTCGCTGCGCGCGGTCGACGAGCTGGAGGCCCGCATCGCCGGCGTCCGCGACCAGCGCGTGCGCGTCACCGCGGCCGTCAATGGCGCGGCCGGCGCGGAGGTGGTCGTCCCCGACTCGCAGACCAATTTCGTGTGGCTGCCCGAGGAGCGCCTGGCGTCGCTCGCCGGCGCCGGTTCGCTTTCCGACGCCGACGTCGCCGATTCCCGGTCGTTCGCCGAATTCCTGGCCGAGAAGGGAATCGTCGTGCGCTTCTTCGCGGGCGAGGGCGTCCGCATCACCGTCACCGACGCGCCCGAAACCGACCGGCTGCTGGCGGCGCTCGGCCTGTAGGGGTCTCCCCCCTCCCACCCGCATTATCCGCGGGTGGCCCCATCACCCGCTTTATCCGCGGGTGGCCCCCTCCCAACCGCGTTATCCGCGGGTCGCCCCATCCCCCTTGGTCCGATTCGACGACTCCACCGGGGTGTCCTCGCACATCCCGCCGCGAGGCGCATGCTTCGCGACGGCCCCGGCGATCGCGTCCAGCATCTCCCGCCCGGTGTCGTGGGTGGTGTCGCCGGGGCGGGCGGCGATGGCGACGCCGACCACGCCGCCCTCGGTCGGGAAGACCCCCAGCTGGCGGATCAGGTAACCGCCCTGTTCGTCGGGGCCCCAGCCGCCCTTGTATCGGGCGCCCTCGATTTCGGCGAGGCCGTAGGCCTGGTAATCGACGATGTCGCCCATCGCGTCCAGAACCGGCTCGGCGCCCTCGATGCAGCGGAGGTTCGCGGCGAAGGCCGCCTGGTCCTCCAGCTCCCAGGGCGTGTCCCCCGGGGCGAGCCATGCGTCGAACTCCGTGTTCGTGTCGCCGCCGTCGGCGAGGACCTGGTTCACCGCATCCGCCGCATGATTGGGGTCGCCCATCGACACCCACATCGTCTCGGCGGCGTCGTTGTCGGACTCGGAGATCATCGGCGGCACCAGGTCACGGACCCACTCGTTTTCGCGGGACGCGGCGATGGCGACGGGAACCTTGGACGTGGACCACGCGGCGACGTCGGAAAGCTCACCCGTGCTGACCGGCCCCCGCCCCGAGGTCGCGCCCGGCAGCGCCAGGGACAGCTTCGCCTCGCCGTCGAACCGCGCGGCGATGGCGTCGATCTCCGCGGCGAGCTCCGGGTCCATTTTTCCGTCGATGGTCCAGGCTTCTTCGGAGGGTTCGTCGGGCTGCGGATCCAGCAAAGAGGGACCGGAACAGGCGGCGACCAGCATCGTCGATGCCGCGACGCTTGCGGTGGCGGCGCGCCGCGCGGGCCGGCTCATCCGCCGCCCGCGCCGTCCCGGACGGGTCCGGGCCCTCGTTGCGTCACCTTCGCTGCCGCGTACCGCCATGTTCGCCTTTCGCCTCCACGACGGCGCGGCAGCCGGTTGCGGCCGCGCCGATGCACTTCCGCCCGGGCCCGGGGAACGGGACCGGCGGCTTCCGGCGGTGAACTTAGCAGGTGCCCCCGGCCGGCATGTGGCGTTGGACGGCTTCGGCGATATCCGTGAGCATCGCCTGCCCCGTTTCGTAGGTGCCGTAGGCGGGGCGCGCCGCGATGGCCACGCCCACTTCGCCGCCGTCGACGGCCACGGTGCCGAACTGCCTGACCAGGTACATCCCAAATTCGTCGGGACCCCACCCGCCCTTGAACCGCGCCCCGGGGACGACGCCCAGCCCGTATCGCTGGTCATCCGCGATCTCGCCCATCGCCGAGACGACCGGGCCGGCGCCGTCCAGGCACGTGAGGTTCGCGCCGAAGCGGGCCTGATCCGGCAGCGCCCACCGCGTCTGGCCGAAGGCCGTGAACTCGGGGCGGGTGCGCTCGGCGTTGACCCGCGTGGTCGCGTCGCCGCCGTCGCGCAGCACCGCGTCGGCGGCCGCGGCGGCCGTGCGCGGATCCCCCAGGCCCGCCCACAGCGACTCCGCGGCCGCGTTGTCGGACACCGCGATGGCCGAGGTGACGTCGGCGGCCCCGGCGCCACCGGCCCGCACCGCAGCGATGGCGACGGGCACCTTGGAGGTCGACCAGGCGACGTCGTCGACGAGCTCGCCGACAACCCGCGGCGCCTCGCCGCCCATGCCGGGGACCGCCAGCGCCGCACCCGCGCGGCCGCCCCACCGTTCGACGATCGCATCGATCTCCGCCGCCAAATCGCCATCCGCCTGCCCGGGCGATTTCCCCGGGCCGGTGGGGTGGGGCCGGTCGGCGCCGTTCCCCGCCGAGGCGGGCGGAGTCGGGTTCGGCCGGTCGTCGCTCGCTCCCCCGGCATCGCGGGTGCCGCCCGGCAACGTGCACCCGCCGAGGAGCAGAGCGGCCGCGACGGTCACCGCCGCCGCGGCACCCGCGTGCCCCGTGCCGGGGCGCCTAGACAATGTGCACCACCGCGTTGTTGCCTCCGCGGCAGGTGACGTAGTCGCCGTCGTCGGTGCACGTCATGGTGTAGTTCCGGCGGGTGACGGGGCTGAACGCGGTGATCGTGCCCTCGAGCCGATCCGTGGCGTTGTAGTGGTCGACGAACGCGTCGCGCACGGCCTTGGTGAAGGGGCAGCTGGTCGTGCCCGTGCCCGCGTAGTAGAGGTTCAGGTCGCCGGGCGCGCCGGAGCCGCCGCAATGGGACCAGTTCGCGGGGGCTTCGAAGCCCTCCGCCCGGCGCTGCGCCGGAGTGGAACCGGGCTGCGGCTGCTCGGATCCCGGGCGCGCGACGGCACCTTCGCCGGACGGGTCCTCGCGCGACATGATCCAATAGCCCAACCCCGCGCCGGCGGCGACGAGCAGCAGCATCACCACGATGATCAGCGCGATGCGGCCCGCGCCCCCGCCCTGCGGCTGCTGCGGCGGAGGGAACCCGCGGGGGTCCGTGGGGTACGGCCCGGGTCCGCCGGGGTAGGAACCCGGATGGTAACCCGGCCCGCCCGGGTATCCGCCCGGTCCGCCCGGATACCCGCCCGGCACGGCCGGGTATCCGCCGGTGCGCGGACCCCCCGGGGCGCCGGAATCACGCGGGGTCTCGGCGCCCATTCCCGGCACGTTGGACCATGCCTGCCCCTCGACGGGACGCCACTGTGCCGTGGAATCCTCGCCGCCGCTGCGGCCGGGCCGATCTTCGCCAAAAGGACTGCTCATGGTTGCCGTGGCTCCTCATCAAACGTTTGTCTCCGATTCAAGCACAGCCCCGGGATGCCGCCACCCCGCCGTCCCCGCGATCGGGGAAGACGGGGTGGGGGCCGTTCGGCGGGGCGGGATCAGCTGGATCCCAGCGATCCGAACGCGGCCTTCGGGGAGTTTTCGACGGTGATCGGCGTGCCGCCGGTCTCGGTGCGGAACTCGGGGGCGATGGCGGAGCCCATGCGGAAGAACGCGCCGTGCTGGTACTGGCCCAGATCACGCGGGGCGCGGTAGGTGAAGTCGACCACCACGGACTTCGAGGTCGACACGGTCGGGTTGTCGGCGAACAGCCCGAGGAATCCGCCCTCGGTCCAGGACAGGCGGACCTCCCGCATGCCGTTGGCCACGGGCACGTTGGTGTAGTCGTTGGCCGGCACGACGTGCAGCGCCTCGCCGAGCGCGTTTTCCTTCATGCGGGTGACGCTGACCAGCTCGAATCCTTCGGGCATGATGTCGGCGATTTCGCGGAGCTTCTCGCCCCTGTTGGTCATGCCGCGGACCTCGAGCCGTGTGGTCACCAGGCCGCCGGGGATGACGGTGGCGCCGCGGGTGACCTGCTTGTAGATCTCCCCCTTCCAGATCAGGCCACCGGTTTCGCCGAGGCGGACCTTCTCGGCCGAGGACGCCGGCATGCCGGGCATGAGGGAGCCGAGGTCGGGCAGGACGGGCTTGATCTGGGCGGACGCCGGGGCCGCGGCGCCGATGGCCATCGCGGCGGCGATGCCCGCGGCTGCGGCGGCGCGGGCGATGCGGGTCGTGTTCTTCATTGGTTCTCCTGGTTCTGGAGTCGTGGTTTCCGGCCGCCCGAGCCGTTCCCGGGTGGCGGAGCGTCGTGCTGGTTGTTGCTTTGCGACGCTCACCGCGCCGCATGGGGTGCGCTACTTGGCGGACCCGGAGTTGCCGATGTTCAGCGAGCCCCAGTCGATGGAGCCGGTGGAGCCGCTCGGGTCGGTGGGCAGGCCGGGGGCGATCGGGCGGGCGACGACGTTGACGGAGGGGCCGCCGGTGTCGACCTTGGTTTGGCGGTAAGCGAAGCCGCCGGCGCCGGAGATCTCCATGCCGCCGCCGGTCTGGTTCCAGCCGGTCTTCTCGGGGGCGACGTAGGTGAAATCGACGGACAGGGATTCGTTGCCGATGCGGACGCGACCGATGCCGTTGGACGCGAAGTCGACGCGGGTGTCCTGCACCTCGCCGCGCTCTTCGGTGTGGTACTGCGAGGGTTCGAGGGTGACGGCGTTGCCGTCGGGGGCGTTGTAGACGACGGATTCCAACTTGAACCCGTCGGTCACGCCGTGGACGTGGGTCTGGCCGGAGTTGCCGTCGACCTCGAGGCGGACGGTGATCTTTTCGCCCTGGACGACGAACTGGGAGCCCATGAGCTGCTTGTACAGCTTCGCGTCGTACACGAGGGCCTGGGTCAGGTGATCGCCGATCTGGGTGCGCTGGCCGAGGATCAGGTTCTCGACGCCAGGCGCGGCCTCGGCGGCACGGGAGATGGCGTCGCCGACGCCGTCGGGCAGGGCCGGCATGGCCGGCTGCGCGAGGCCGGGAGCGGCGGCGCCGATCAGCAGGACGGTGGCGGCGGCGCCGGAGATGGCGGCGCGGGTGACTCGATTGCTCATGGACTTCCTCTCGGGTCGTGCATTTCGCGAATGCAAGTTGGGGGATCGCGGCCGCCCCTCGGACTCCACGAGCATTGGGGGACATCACCGCAACTTAATTAAATCCCAATAGTCACTTAAGCACCACCCGTAACTCCTATTTTGCTTAGGAATTCACCCGAAAAGGGATCCGCGCACACGAAAAACGCGGACGACGCATGGTCGCCCGCGCACGAAACAAGTGAAACGTCGGGACGTCGCAAAGCGGGGGCCGCATGATTGCGACCCCCGCCCCGCGACTCCGCCCGGGCCCGCCGAGGGCCCCTGAAGGACCCGCTACAGGTGCCTACTTCAGCTGCTCGGCGGCGGCCTTCGCATCCGCGAGGCTGTCGAAGGTGTACGACTCCAGGGACATGCCCTTGTTCTCGTCGGCCCAGTACACCTTGGCCTTGCCATCCTGGTAGGCGGCGACGAGGATCTTGACGCCGCCCGCATCCTCGATGACCTCGTAGTCCATCCGCCGCGCCTGGTCGGTGGCATTCTTGGAGAACTCGTCGTCGTCGATGATCTCGATGAGCTTTCGCTCGAACAGGCTGCCCTTCGCGCCCGAGCAGCGCATGCCCGGCACCTCGCGATCTTCGACGTTGGTGTCGTAGGACGTGATCTTCACCCTGCCCCTGCTGCAGCGCTGCACGTGATCGCGGACGTACGCCGGCACCGCGCTCGCATACGGCTCCGCCAGGGAACCATCGCCCGGATCGGCCGGCCCGGCGGCGGTCGACGTGGTCGTCGGCGTCGTTCGACGGCTGGACGGCGTTGCGCCATCCGTGCCGCGGGTGGTCGTCCCCTCCGTTTCGGTGGCGACCGTCGTGGTCTCACCCGTCTTCTCCGGGTCCTCGTCGCCGCGCATGAACAGGAACGCCGCGCCGACCAGCACGATGACGCCCACCAGGGCCGCGATGCCGATCAAGATGCCCTTGTTGCCGCCCGAGCCCGAGCCCGACGACGCCGAACTCGAGGGGCCCTCGTACCCGCCGGAGCCGTACGGCCCGTTCGGGCCACCCGGCCCCTGGGGGCCACCCGGCCCGCCGGGGCCGCCCGGATTGTTGGGGCCACCGGAGCCGCCCGGCCCCCCATATGCCCCGTATGCCCCATACGCCTGCGTTTCGGCGTCGCCGCCGCCGTAAGCCCCGGAGCCCTGCTGGCCGGGCCCGTTCTGTCCCGGGCCGCCGGGGCCGGGCTGGTTGCCGTACCGCTTCATCGGGTTGGCATACGGGTTCACCGGACCATTGCCCCGCGCGTACGGGTCTCCCTCCCCTCCGTAACCGCCCGGACCATTGCCGCCGCCGGGGGCTCCGTCGCCTCGGGGGATGTCGCCGTATCCGTGATTCCGGTCATTCATGACTTCTCGCCTTTCCGGTTGAGGGTCGCGTTATGACGGGCGGACCGTGCGTCCACCGCCTTCGACGATGTGATGCGCGAACCGGCCGAAAGGTTCCCGGCCCTGGCGAGAATGCCGACGGGAGGTGCGAATGGCCCGATAAAGGGGCGATTCACCGCGCCCCGGAGCCCATTCGGGATGCTGGGGCCGCACCCGGCGACATTCCCGCGCATGTGGGAAATGCCGTTAATCCTTGACCCCAGAATACGCGGCAGTGTGATCCATGTCACTAGCCGTGCGAATTCTGGCGGCTCGGCAACTCCGAGAATCGGGCTGCCGGATGCGCGACGAAGCCCTCGGCGCGAAGCCGCCCAATTGAATTCCCGGGCGCGCAGCCCCCATGACTTCCCGGCGGGCAGTCCCCCGGAACTACCCCGCGCGCACCCCAACGCCCAGAACGCCCCCGGCGCCCCCAATGAAGAATCTGCGGAAGTGGAGGGATTTGAACCCCCGGTGGATTGCTCCACGCTCGCTTTCAAGGCGAGTGCATTCGGCCGCTCTGCCACACTTCCCCGCCCCGCGGCGTGCGCGGGACCTCCCAATAGTAACCGTGGCCCCGGCCGATGCCCCAAACGACGGCGGCGTTCGCCGGTCTCCCCGACCACGGGGACGGTCGCCGCCCGCGACCCGCCGCGTTTGAGCGTGACCTCGACCACAAAAGCGCCTGCGCGGATTATGGTGGATTTCATGAAGGCGATCATCCAGACCAACCCCGAAGACCCCCGCGCACTCGAGTGGGGCGATGCCCCGACACCCGAAATCGGAGACGGGGAGGTGCTGGTCAAGGTGCGTGCCGCGGCCGTCAACCGCGCGGACATCCTGCAGGCCCGCGGGCACTACCCGCCGCCGGCGGGCGTGACGGACATCCTGGGCCTGGAGTGCGCCGGCGTCATCGAGGAGGTCGGCGAGAATTCGGCCGGCTGGCGGGTCGGCGACGAGGTCTGCTGCCTGCTGTCGGGCGGCGGCTTCGCCGAGTATGCGGCGGTGCCGGTCGGCCAGCTGCTGCCGGTGCCGAAGGGCTGGGAGCTCGAGCGCGCGGTGGCCATGCCGGAGGTCGCGTGCACGGTGTACTCGAACCTGGTGCTGGTCGCGGGGCTGAAGGAGGGCGACACCCTCCTGGTTCACGGCGGCGCGGGCGGCATCGGGACGTTCGCCATCCAGCTGGCCAAGTCGCTCGGCGCGACGGTCGCGGTGACGGCGGGCAGCGCGGAGAAGCTGGAGCGCTGCCGCGAGCTGGGCGCCGACATCCTGATCAACTACCGCGAGGAGTCCTTCGAGGACGTGCTGAAGGAGCACGGCGGCGCGGACGTCATCCTGGACATCATGGGCGCGAAGTACCTGGACCGGAACGTCAAGGCGCTGGCCATGGACGGGCGGATCGTCATCATCGGCATGCAGGGCGGCGTGAAGGGCGAGCTGAACATCGGCCGCCTGCTGTCGAAGCGCGGCTCGATCACGGCGACGGGCCTGCGCTACCGCGACAAGTCGGACAAGGCGCGCATCGTCGCCGGCACCGAGGACGTGGTGTGGCCGCTGCTGGAGGACGGCACGATCGACGCCCAGATCCACGCGACCATGGACATCCGCGACACGGCGAAGGCGCACGAGCTGCTGGATTCCGGCGAGGTCACCGGCAAGATCGTCCTCACCGTCGGCGAGTAGCCGCCACGCCCCGGCAGGTCGCGAACGCCACCCACCGGGGCATCACCTCAGCGGACGCAGCGCTCCGACCGCCGCAGCGCCCCCGCTTTGCGACGGCCCGCGTGGCGCGCCAATCGGCCGGCGCCGCGGAAGCGCACTCGGCGTCTTCTCAGTCGACGGCCCTCCCCCTGACGTAAACCCACCCCGAATGCGCAGACCCACCCGTCATAACGGGTGGGTCTGCG
Organism: Corynebacterium halotolerans; assembly: GCF_001056295.1. Classification (GTDB taxonomy): domain Bacteria; phylum Actinomycetota; class Actinomycetes; order Mycobacteriales; family Mycobacteriaceae; genus Corynebacterium; species Corynebacterium hansenii. The sequence continues at coordinate 100,759 of NZ_JVMD01000023.1, read as the reverse complement.
CATTCGGGGTGGGGTTAGCAGGGTCTTTGGCGCGGCCGATTCAGCCCAGCGAGGCGACGGTGCGGACCAGCTGGTCCACGTCGTGCGGGGTGTTGAACGGCTGCAGCCCCACGGTGACGGCGCCGCCGGCCTCCATGACGCCCATCGCCTCGAGCAGGGCGGACCCGCCGTCCGTCACTGCGCTGGTGACCAGGCGGTTGTCCAGCAGGCGGCGCACCACGGTGGACGCCGGGACGTCGGTGACGATGAAGCTCACGCGGGGGATCCGGTCGGTGTCGGTGACGCCGTAATCCGCCGAACCCTCGCCGTCGACGCCGACGATGTGGACCTGGTCCAAATTGCCCAGGGCATCGAGCAGGCGCGTGGTCAGCGTCGTCAAGTAGCGCCCCACCTGCGGAATCGATGTTTCGATGCGGTGGCGCCGGGTGCCGCGCGCGCTGGGGTCGAGGTCCGCCAGGTGGCGGACGGACTCCGGCACGCCGCCGAGCAGCGCCGGGGCGACCGGGAAGACCTCCAGGCGGCGCCGGCCGCCGGCATCGGGCGTCAGCGACATCGACTGCAGCAGGTCGAGCTGCGCCGGATCGCGGAACACCAGCGCCGACACCTCCGGGCCGCCCCACGCCGCGGCGTCGAGAAGCACGATGTCGGCGCCCATGTCGTACATGTCCACGACGCGGTACGGCGCAAACGCCGTCGCATCGACGAACACCATGGCCCGGGAGCGGGCATGGGCGATGCGGGCGATCTCCGCGACCGGCGCGACGGCCCCGACGTACGGGTCGGCGGCCGGGACGACCACCAGGCGGGTGTCGGCGTCGACGACCTCCTCGAACTGCCAGGCCGGGACGGCGCCGGTGGAAAGATCGGCTTCCGCGACGCTCACGCGGGCGCCGTACATGTCGGCCGCACGGCGGAAGGGCACGTGCGCCACCGGGTCGCCCGTGCGGGTCAGGACGATGCGGGCGCCCAGGGACAGGCGGCGGCGCATGGCCTGCGTCAGCACCTGGACCAGAGCCTCACGGGACGGGCCGAGGACGACTCCCTCGACGCGGGCGCCGGCCACGTCCGCGAAAGCCCGCCGGGCCATCGCGGCGAACTGATGCCCGGCCGTGATGCCGGCCTCGCGGCCGCGGGAATGGGTGCCCGACGCGGCCTCGCCGGCCAGGGACTTCGGTGCGGCACGGAAGGCGGTGGCCATCGAAGACAGGACGCGCTCCGGGATCTGGGCGCGCTCCCCGCCGTTGAGGTACGTCCAACCGTCGGACAGGGACGAGTAATAACCCCTGGTCGTGGGCACGTCGAAGGCCATGACCACCCTTTCCCTTTTTGCAAGCGTTCCCTGTGCAAGCGCCGATTCCGCGCATCCGCGGCAGTGGCGACAGGATACCGCCCGCGACCGCCGGAGTTTCAGCCGGGTCCCGCCGATGCCGCGGGAAACCACGTCTGTCTGCACAACAGTATGCCCCGAAATGTCTCACGGCACGACGGTGGGTAGGGCGACGGGTGCACCGCCGGGTAGGTTGGACTCCGTGACGAATGCAGAACAACCGAGTCACCCGACCACCGGATTGCGGGCCGACATCGCCCGCATGACCGGCGCCGGCGATGTCGCGGCGCCGCCGCGCTCCCGATCGCGCACGGTCGCGGCTGCGTGGAAGGACCTTGTCCGGGGCTACGGCCAGCGGCAGCTGTGGCTGCAGCTGGGCTGGCAGGACATCAAGCAGCGCTACCGCCGCTCGACGCTCGGCCCGCTGTGGATCACCATCGCCACCGGCGCGATGGCCGTCGCCCTGGGCCTGCTGTATTCGCTGCTGTTCCAGCAGGAGCTGGCCTACTTCCTGCCGCACGTCACGGTGGGCCTGATCATCTGGGGCTTCATCTCCGGCTGCGTCCGCGAGGGCTCGACCGTCTTCATCGAGAACGAGGGCCTGATCAAGCAGCTGCCCTCGGCGCTGAGCGTCCACGTGTACCGGCTGGTGTGGCGGCAGTTGCTGTTCCTGGCGCACAACATGATCATCTGGCTGATCCTGGTCGTCGTGTTCCGCCCCGACCTCGGCTGGGAGATCCTGCTGGCCGTGCCCGCCCTGGCGCTGCTGGTGGTCAACGGGGTGTGGGTGACCATGTTCTTCGGCATCGTCGCCACGCGCTACCGCGACGTCGCACCGCTGCTGGAGTCCCTGATCCAGCTGGTCTTCTACATGACCCCGATCGTGTGGACCACCAAGACGCTGGAGGAGCAGGGCGGGGCGGTCGCCGAGCGCGCCCGCATCGCGGAGCTCAATCCGCTGTACCACTACCTCGAGATCGTCCGCGCCCCGCTGACGGGCGAGCCGCTGGCCACCTACCACTGGTGGATCGTGCTGGGCTGCACCGCGGCGGGCCTGCTGCTCGCCCTGCTGGCCATGCGCCAGTGGCGCTCGCGCGTGAGCTACTGGGTCTAGACGGCGACCGGACGAAGGAAGGCACAACATGGTCAGCATCGACACCTACGACGCCTGCGTCGACTTCCCCATCTTCGACGCGAAGTCGCGGTCGATGAAGAAGGCGTTCCTCGGCGCCGCCGGCGGCGCGATCGGCCGCAACGAATCCAACGTGGTCGTCGTCGAGGCCCTGAAGAACATCAACCTGCATCTGCGCGAGGGCGACCGCGTGGGCCTGGTCGGCCACAACGGCGCCGGCAAGTCCACGCTGCTGCGGCTGCTGTCGGGCATCTACGAGCCGACGCGCGGCAGCGCCGACGTGCGCGGCCGCGTCGCCCCGGTCTTCGACCTGGGCGTGGGCATGGACCCGGAGATCTCCGGCATGGAGAACATCATCATCCGCGGCCTGTTCCTGGGGCAGACCCGCCAGCAGATGAAGGACAAGCTCGACGACATCGCCGACTTCACCGAGCTCGGCGACTACCTGCACATGCCGCTGCGCACGTACTCCACCGGCATGCGCGTGCGCCTGGCGCTCGGCGTGGTCACGTCCATCGAGCCGGAGATCCTGCTTCTCGACGAAGGCATCGGCGCCGTCGACTCCGCCTTCATGGCGAAGGCCCGCGACCGCCTCACCGCACTGGTCGAGCGTTCGGGCCTGCTGGTGTTCGCCTCGCACTCCAACGAGTTCCTGGCGCAGCTGTGCGACACCGCCCTGTGGATCGACCACGGCGAAATCCGCCAGGCGGGCCTGGTCGACGAGGTCGTGGAGGCCTACGAGGGCAAGGAGGCCGCCGACGCGGTGCGCCGCATCCGCGACGAGCGGGGCCACCGGCCGCTGTAGGGCGCGGGCCGCGGCCCCTTCGCGCGGCCACCTCGCCCCACCCGCCGGGGCGGTTCCCCCTCCCCGCCACCGCCACTCCAACACCGCCGCCCCTTCGCGCGGCCGCAGTGCGCCGGTGTGGGAAGATGTCGCCATGACCGAGGGACCGAATTCCACCACCGCCGTCGTCGTCGTAACGCACAACCGCCTGCGGGAGCTGACCGGTTCCCTGGAGATCCTCGTCGGGCAGACGCACGCCCCCGAGTGGGTCATCGTCGTGGACAACGGCGATGATGCGCGCGTGCGCACCGTGGTGGAGTCGGTCGACGCGTCGGCCGAGGGCGGCCCGCGGACGATCTACCTGGGGTCGAAGACGAATCTCGGCGGCGCGGGCGGCTTCGCCTACGGCATGCTGCACGCGCTGGCGCTCGGCGCCGACTGGATCTGGTGCGCCGACGACGACGGCCGCCCCGAGGACGTCACCGTGCTGGAGAAGCTGCACGCCTGCGCCGCGCGCCACGACCTCGACGAGGTCTCGCCCGTCGTCTGCGACATCGAGGACCCCGAAAAGCTCGCCTTCCCCCTGCGCCGCGGGCTGACCTGGCGCCGCAACCGCTCCGAGCTGCTTTCCGACGGAGCCAACCCCAACCTGCCCCGCGTGGAGGACGAAGACGGCCGCGTCTGGTTCACCGGCTTCGCCGACCAGGTCGCCGCCACCGGCGTGCCCCTGCCCGAGGATCTGCAGATCGCCGATTCGAACCACGATCTGCTGCCGGGCATCGCCAGCCTGTTCAACGGCGCGCTGTTCTCGGCGAAGTCGCTGGAGCGCCTGGGCGTGCCGGACTACCGCCTGTTCATCCGCGGCGACGAGGTCGAGTTCCACCGCCGGCTCGCGCGGTCCGGCCTGCGCTTCGGCACGTGCCTGACCACCGCGTACCTGCACCCGTCGGGCACCGACGAGTTCCACCCGATCCTCGGCGGCCGCATGCACACGCAGTACCCCGCCGACGATTTCAAGCGGTACTTCACGTACCGCAACCGCGGCTACCTGATGAGCCAGCCGGGCATGCGCAAACTGCTGCCCCAGGAGTACGCGCGCTTCGCGTGGTTCTTCCTGGTGCAGCGCCGCGACGTCCCCGGCTTCGTGCGCTGGTGGGCGCTGCACCGCCGGGGACGCCGCGAGAACTTCGAGCGTTTCCGCCCGAAGAAGGCCGATTAGGCGCGGAAGAACTTCTCCCAGTTCTCCGCGCCGGTCAGGCGCGGCACGGCGTCGCGCCACTGGTCCCGGGTGGAGTCCCACTCGGAGCTCAGGCGGCGCATCATGCCGATGAGCTCGGAGCGCAGCTTCAGTTCGCGGTCGCGGTCGCGGACCAGGCGGCGAACGCCGGTCTGCGATGCGTCGGTGACCCACACCTCGTCGAACGTGGAGATGTGCCACCAGAACGCGTCCTCGAAGGCGACGGCCACGGGGCCGGGCCGCTTCTTGCCCAGCTGGGTGTACGCGACGCGCTTGGCGAACGTCCGGTCCTCGCCGGCGAGCTCGCGCGTCGGCGGGCGCACCGGCGACAGGCCGGCGGGCATGTCGGACACCGGGCGCAGCTTCGTTTCCGGGTAGTCGGCGCGGCCGGCGGAGATGCGGGCGAAGTCGCCCTGCGACGCCTCGTCCAGGACGGACGGGCCGCGCAGCATGTCCTTGACGGCCTCCATCTGGGTCCACGCCAGGCCGTAGCGCATGGACACGATGTTCGACAGGATGCGGCGGGAGACGGTGTCGACCATGTCCTTGGCGGTCACCGGGCCGTGCATCGCGGTGGCGATCAGCGCGTTGCGCAGGCCGAAGTACTGGGCGGCGTTTTCCACGTCCTTCCAGTAGAAGTCGGCGTGCCAGACGGCAGAGCCGGGAACGGTGTCGGTGGGGTAGCCGGCGGCCGCGGCGCGGTAGCCGAAGTCGATGTCGTCGTACTGGAAGAACAGGGGCAGCGCGAGGCCGATCTTCTCCACGACCTCCGACGGCACCAGACAGGTCCACCAGGCGTTGTAGTCGACGCCGAGGCGGCGCAGCTGGTGGTTCTCGCGCACGTCGACGTCGGCCTTCGAGTAGAGGTCGTCGTTTTCCCGGACGGTCAGGGCCTTCCAGTCGTAGACCTCGCCGGTGCGGAACAGGTGCGTCGGGTTGTAGAGGAACAGCATCTGCGCGCCCAGCAGCATCGGCTTGGCGGCGCAGCACGCCAGGGCCGACAGGCGCAGGGTGGTCTCCGGCTCGGGGCGGATGTCGTCGTCGGTGAGCAGGATCTGGCAGTCGCCGGCGGCGGTGGCGTCGCGCATGCCGCGCGAGAATCCGCCGGCGCCGCCCAGGTTCGGCTGCTTGACGACGGTGAGGCGCTCACCCAGGATTTCCCGTGCGCGCTGGAATTCGGCCTGATCCTCCGGGTGCTGGTCGCCCTGGTCCACCACGCGGATGGTGCGGACGCGCTCGAGCGCGGGCAGGTCCTCGGCCAGCGTGGCCACGGTGTTCGCGCAGTCGACGGGGCGGTTGTAGGAGCAGATGACGATGTCCGTCGGCAGATCGCGGCGCACCTGATCGGCGGCGACGGTGTAGCGCAGGTCGGAAACGGATCCGCCCTTCTCGCCGGAGTCGACGACGACGTGGATGGCGCCGCCGTCGGCGAAACGGTCCAGTGGAACGGTCAGCTCGACCGTCGCCTCCGGGCTCGTGGCGATGTCCGCCGCAGTCGCCCGGCGGTGGGAGGCCTCCAGGCGCAGGTGGCCGCCGATGTCCTCGGTGTAGGCGCGGATGCGGACGTCGCCGGTGGCGCGGCCGCGGATGGTCACCTCGGGCACCGTCGTCCACCGCTGCCACTGCGAGGCGCGGAAACGGCCGAAGTAGGTGTCGGTGGCGACCGTCTGGAACGGGCCGAGCTCGATGCCGGTGCGCGACGGCTTCACGCCGCCGGCCGCGCCGGTGCCGCCCTTGACGGTGAAGTACAGGTCCGAGTCGATCCAGTCGGCCGGGGGCGCGAACAGGACGCGCTGGACGATCATCCCCTCGACGGGGTCGATCGCGCCGGGGGCGGCGGCTCCGGTGGTTGCGGCGCCGGCATCGGGCGTCGCGGAAAGGCCGTCCGCGGGCGCCGTGCCCGCGGTGTTTTCGGCGATGTCGGAGGGGACGTTGGGCTCGTCGGAGGTGTTCACGGGCACCAGGGTAGCGAGCCGACGCGAAAGCGCTTAACGGACGCGCCCGCCGCGTTCACCCGTTCCGGGCGTGCCCGGCGTTCACCTCGGGCGCGGATGACGTGGGCGTCGTCAAGCGGGCTTTTACTTCACCCTGAAGATCACCGTTCGCTGCACGATGAAGTTCACCACCGTGGCCACGCCCTGGGCGACGACGAAGGCGCCGAACTGGGCCAGCTTGACCGTCCACCCCTGCTCGACCAGCCACGGATTGAGCACCGTGAAGATGCCCACCTGGGTCGCATACGTGATCAGGTACAGGACGGCCACGGCGAGGACCTGCTTCGCCGATGACTTGGCCTTGAACGTCCAGCGCACGTTGATCAGGTACGCCGTGATCGTGCCGAACACCCAGCCGATCGACTTGCCCCAGAAGTCGGACGCGCCGACGAAGTTGAGCATGATGAAGGTCAAACCGAAGTCGACGACCGCCGCGATGACGCCCGAGATGATGAACCTGGTCATCTGGACCATCAGCCCGTGTTCGTCGCGGGGCTTGTCGGACAGCGGCGCCGTCGCGGACTTCTCGGCGCGCACGCCGGGTTCGCTGCGGTGGGTGAAACCGTGGGAGTCGTCGTTGGCCTTGTGCACGGAACGGAAGCCTACGCCACCGGCCCGGCGCGGACGAAGCGCGAACGGACCCGCGCGGGGTCAGCGGCGCGGGGTCAGCGGCGCAGGGCCTCGCGCAGCAGATCGAGCTTCTCCACGACGCCCACCTGCTCCTCGCCGACCACGCCCACCTCTTCGAGCACGGCCCACGTCGCGCCGCACAGGTCCTCGACGTCCTCGCCGGTCAGCGGCGTGCCATCGTCGGCGACCCAACCGAGGACATCCATGACGTGCGACGTGACGTCGTGGCGGATGTCCTCGTCGGTCAGCGCGGCCAGGCAGAGCAGCGTCGCCAGCGCGGCGTCGCGGCCCGCGGCGTCGTCGGGATCTTCGGCGGGCAGGTCGCGCATGCGGTCGCACTCGTCGGCGACGCAGTTGCAGCCGGGGTTGCGCCGCAGGTCGAGGGCCTGCAGCAGCGGCACGAACTCGAAGACGCCGGACCGCTCGATCAGATCCACGACATCGTCGCGGGCATTGGCCAGTGTGTTGCGTATGGACTGCTCCCCCGTCAGCAGCTCGTTGATCGCCGCGATGTCGGGGCCGTCGGCGGCGTCCTCGTCATCGGCGTCGGCGCGCGGCGCCTCGTCGGAGCGCGCGGCCGCCCGCCTCTCCGAATCGGATCGCGCACGTCCGGAGTCCCCGCCGGCGTCTTCACGGGCCGAACCGCCCGAACCATCCGAACCCGCGGCCCCGCCACCGGAACCTCGCCCCTCCGCGGCATGCGCCTGGCGCCCGCCGCGCCACAGGCCGTCGATCGTCCCCGACCCGCCGATGCACAGCGCGTTCGGCGTGGCCTCGTCGCGCGCGAACGCCTCGCGCACGTCAAGCCGGTGGTCCCACAACCCCCAATGCCAGGTCAGGGTGTCGCCGACGTCCTGCAGCACGTCGCCGATGACGGTGTCCAGCGGCACGTTGACGGTCATGCCGGCGTCGAAACCGGCGCCGCTGACGCCCCGGCCGTTCATCCCCCGCACTCCGGCGCCCTCCCCGAGCCCCGAGGTCCCGTCCAACGTGAACTTCGTCGGCGCGGACTCGCCGGGCCAGCCGAACATGATGCGCAGCGCCTCGGACAGTTCCCGCAGCGTCAGCCGGTCGTTGATTCCGAACTGCCGGTGCACGACCTGCGGTTCCTCCTCCAAAACGGCACCGATGATCAGCGTGGCCGGTTCGGCGGCCACGCGCACGCCGGGGAAGGCGATGACGTTGTCGGTATCCGTCGACATGTCCCCAAGCGTACCGGCGCCCCGGCAACCCCGTCGGGCCGCGAGCGCCCGGTCGGCCCCGGTACGCGGCTATTCCGCCGCATACTCCAAAGGCAGGGGCCGGGCGTCGGCTCCCCACGGTTCGCGCAGGTAGTCGCGCCGACGCCGCTGGGATTCGATCTCGGACCACGTCGCCGTGAGTTCCTCCAGGCCGCGCGCCCACGCCAGCGCCGGCCCCGCCGCGGGCTCACCCACGTGGGCGAATTCGATGGGCTCGACGTCGTCGACCGCCGGGAACCGCGGCGCCACCAGCTTGTCCTTGCCCGGCTTCGCCTTCTCTTCGGCGACGCGGTCCTTCAGTTCCTTCACGTGCGCGCGCAGGGCCTTGGTCGTCGCGGCGAGGTCCACGCGGGGCCCGGGGGTCCGCTTGACGACGTCCGCCTCCTCCCCCACGGCCAACACCGCCGCCCCGGCGAACAGATTGGCCAGCGTCTCCGCGGCACCGTCGGATTCCGGGTCGACGAGCCACGCCCCCGACAGCCGGTCCCCGGTCAGCTGCGGCGCGAGCTGCACGTGCCACACGGCGATTTCGCCGGAGCCGGACTCCGCGCCCGAGCCTGAACCGGACTCGGACTCTGCACCCGAGCTTGAACCGGAACCCGAACCGGCTCCGGACTCGCCCGGCGCGGCGACGATGGCGATGGTGGTCGGGGCGGCATCCGAAACGGCGGCGTTCTCGGTCGTGGGCTCGCTCATGGGCAACAGGATAACCGCCCGCGCGGATCGCCCACCGGCCCGCGCCCGCCGCGTTCGAACGCCGGCCGATCCGGGGCGCCCGGTACTGTTCGACCCATGTTCGGATTCCTCAGGAAGAAGAAGAAAGACCCCGTCTACATCGCGGCGGAGCACACGAACACCCCGCTGTCGTCGGAGATGACGCGCATGGTCGCCCAGGAGCTGCCGCTGCTCGACAGCGTCAGCCGCACGCGCGTGTACCGGCTCCTCGAGGAGTACGAGGGCCCCACCATCACCTCGCAGGACGAGTTGCCGCAGGAGATCCGCGACCTCATGGACCTCTGAGGCCCCTCCCTTTCGTCCCTTTTTCCCTTTCGTCCCTTTTGCTTTGCGACGCCCACGCTCCCCGCGGGCGTCGCAAAGCAGACGTGCGATCCACGCGCCACATGGGCGTCGCAAAGCAGACGTGCGGTCCACGCGCCACATGGGCGTCGCAAAGCGAATGTGCCGCCGGCCACCGCCCTGCCGGGGATTCTCAGGTGTTTCTGCGAATGCTCCGGGGGCGCGCCCTCATGTGGACTCATCCCGCCGGGAGTAGCCTGATTCCTGATGTCTGCACACAGCAACGGCACGCCCAGCACCGACGCTTCGACCGGTGCCCCCGGAGCCGTATCCACAGAAGCCAGGACCCTCACCGGCTGGGGCCGCACGGCCCCCTCGACCTCGGAGGTTCTGACCACCTCCGACGTGACGGAGATCGCCAACGCGGTGCGCGCCGTCGCAGAGCAGAACGACGGAAAGCCCTCGCACCTCAAGCGCGGCGTCATCCCCCGCGGCATGGGCCGCTCCTACGGCGACCCCGCCCAGAACGCCGGCGGCCTCGTCGTGGACATGCAGGCCCTCAACCACATCCACTCCATCGACCCCGACTCGGCGATCGTCGACGTCGACGGCGGCGTCACCCTCGACCAGCTGATGAAGGCCGCCCTGCCCTACGGCCTGTGGGTCCCCGTGCTGCCCGGCACCCGCCAGGTCACCATCGGCGGCGCCATCGGCCCCGACATCCACGGCAAGAACCACCACTCCGCCGGATCCTTCGGCAACCACGTGGTGTCCATGGAACTGCTCGTCGCCGACGGCCGCATCCTGCACCTCGAGCCCGAAGGCTCCGACGACGACCCGTCCGGCGAACTGTTCTGGGCGACCGTCGGCGGCATGGGCCTGACCGGCATCATCCTCCGCGCGAAGATCCGCATGACCAAGACGGAGACCGCGTACTTCATCGCCGACGGCGACCTCACCGCCGACCTCGACGAGACGGTGGCGTTCCACTCCGACGGCTCGGAGCACAACTACACCTATTCGTCCGCGTGGTTCGACGCGATCTCGCCGGAGCCGAAGCTCGGCCGCGCCGCCATTTCCCGCGGCAGCCTGGCCACCCTCGACCAGCTGCAGGAGCTTTCGCCGAAGCTGGCGAAGGACCCGCTGAAGTTCAACGCCCCCCAGCTGGTGACGGTCCCGGACATCTTCCCGTCCTTCACCATGAACAAGCTGTCCATGATCGCCATCGGCGAGCTGTGGTGGCTGAAGTCCGGCACCTACCGCAACCAGGTCCAGAACCTGACGCAGTTCTACCAGCCGCTCGACCTCATCGGCGAGTGGAACCGCGGCTACGGCAAGCGCGGCTTCCTGCAGTACCAGTTCGTCGTCCCCATGGACGCCGTGGAGCCGTTCAAGGACATCATCCGCGGCATCCAGAAGTCCGGGCACTACTCGGCGCTGAACGTGTTCAAGCTGTTCGGCGAGGGCAACCGCGGCCACCTGTCGTACCCCATGCCGGGCTGGAACGTCTGCGTGGACTTCCCCATCAAGCGCGGCCTCGGCCCGTTCCTCGACGAGCTGGACAAGCGCGTCATGGAGTTCGGCGGCCGCCTGTACCTGGCCAAGGAATCCCGCACCTCCGCGGAGAACTTCCACGCCATGTACCCGAAGATGGGCGACTGGCTGCGCATCCGCAACGACATCGACCCCACCGGGGTGTTCGAGTCCGACATGAGCCGCCGCCTCGAGCTGCGCTAGAACCGATTAGGAGCCAACGAACATGATCAACGCCGTGGGTGTCCCCCAGTCCATCCTGGTGCTCGGCGGCACCAGCGAGATCGGCCTCGCCATCACCGCCGCATTCCTGGAGAAGGGCCCCGCCAAGGTCATTCTCGCCGCCCTGGCCGATGACCCGGGCCGCGAGGCCGCCGAAGCGCAGATGCGCGCCGCCGGCGCCACCGACGTCCGCATCATCGACTTCGACGCCACCGATTTCGATTCCCACCCGGACGTCATCGACGAGGCGTTCTCCGACGGCGACGTCGACATCTGCATCGTCGCCTTCGGCCTGCTCGGCGAGGCCGAGGAACTGTGGCAGAACCAGCGCAAGGCCGTGCAGATCGCGCAGGTCAACTACACCGGCGCCGTGTCGGTGGGCGTGCTGGTCGGCCAGAAGTTCAAGGCGCAGGGCCATGGCCAGTTCATCGCCATGTCGTCCGCCGCGGGCGAGCGCGTCCGCCGCTCCAACTTCGTCTACGGCTCGACGAAGGCCGGCCTGGACGGGTTCTACCTGTGCCTCGGCGAGGCGCTGGAGGAGTACGGCGTGAAAACGCTCGTCATCCGCCCCGGCCAGGTGCGCACCCGCATGTCGGCCGGCGTGAAGGAGGCGCCGCTGACGGTGAACAAGGAGGACGTCGCCGAGCTCGCCGTCCGTTCCGTCGACGCCGGCAAGTCGCTGGTGTGGGCGCCGCCGCCGTTCCAGTGGGTGATGATGATCCTGAAGCACATCCCGCGCCCCATCTTCCGCAAGCTGCCGATCTAAAGGGCGTTCCAACCTGGGCGCCCGAACCTGGGCGCTTTGCGACGGGCGGTCTCCGCGGGGGCATTCGCTTCCGGGCGCGCGGCCGAATCGCACCCCTCCCGCCGAACCCACCCCGAATTGGTCAACCCACCCCTCATTGCAGGCGGGTTGACCAACTCGGGGTGGGTTTGCGCTTCGGTGGGGTCCGGCGGGCCAGAGGGGACATGGGGCGGGCCGTGCCGTCGCAAAGCAACGCGGTCGCGGTCCGGCGCGTATGCGAGACTGTTCGCATGTCAGAAAGCACCTCGGCGCCCACCACGGCGCCCGACGCGGCAACCGAGGCGGCACCCGGCGCGGAAGCCGGGACCCCGACAGCCGGGGCGACCAGGGTCCACCAGGCCGACCCCTTCGCCACCGACCCCGTGGGGGAGGTTTTCGCGGACGACCAGCTGTCGCTGAAGCACGCGGCGCTCGGCATGGCGGCCGCCGTGATCGGCGGCGCGCTCGTCGCGTTCGTCGCATGGTTCCTGCTGAAGCGGGTGTCGCTGCCCGCGTTCGGCGGCTCGATGGTCACCCGCGCGATCTCCTCGGCGGCGACGGTGATCCTGCTGCTCGCCGTGACCGTGCTGCTGTACTTCTGGGCCACGCGCGGCGCCGGCGCGCGGCCGCGGTGGATGGAGCTGCTCACCTACGTGGCCGCCTACCTGTCGCCCGCCGCGCTGGTCGTGTCCACGCTGGCCATCCCGCTGGGCTCGACGCGCCTGTACCTCGACGGCATCAGCGTCGACCAGGAATTCCGCACCGAATACCTCTCGCGCATGACCGCGGAATTCGGGCTGCACGACATGGCCTACATCGACGTGCCGTCCTACTACCCCGCCGGCTGGTTCTTCCTCGGCGGCCGCCTGGCCAACGTGCTGGGCATGCCCGGCTGGGAGGTCTTCCAGCCGTGGGCGCTGATCACCCTCGCCGCCGGCGGTTCGCTGCTGGTGCCGGTGTGGCAGCGGCTGTCCGGCTCGCTGCCCGTCGCCGCGGGCATCGCGCTGCTGACGACGGCCATCGCCATCTCCACCACCGCCGACGAGCCCTACGCCGCCGTCGTCGCCATGGGCCTGCCGCCGCTGGCCGTCATGGCCCGCCGCGCCCTGGCCGGGGCGTGGTCGGCGACCATCGGCGTCATCGTGTTCCTCGGCGTTTCCGCCACCTTCTACACCCTGCACACCGCCGTCGGGGCGCTCATCGTGGTCACCCTGACCATCGCCGTCTGCGCGGCCGAACGATCCTGGCGGCCCGTTGTCAAGCTGATCCTGATGGGCGCGGGCTCCATGCTCATCGCCGCCACCGTCTGGGGCCCCTACGTGTGGGCCACGCTGACCGGTGCGCCGTCCTCCGGCGCGACCGCCATGAACTACCTGCCCGACAACGGCGCGCGCGTGCCGCTGCCGATGTTCGCAGCGTCCGTCATCGGCGTGATGTGTCTGCTGGGCCTGCTGTGGATGATCGTCCGCGTCCTCGAACCCGACACCCGCGCGCTGATCATCGGCCTGTCGGTCATGTACGGGTGGGTCGTCGCGTCGATGATCGCCACGCTGGCCGGGCGGACGCTGCTCGGTTTCCGCCTCGAGGCCCCCATCACGCTCATGCTGGCCACCGCCGGCGTGTTCGCCATCGCCGACATGAAGCTCAACGGCGTCGAACGGCTGTGGCCTGCCGCCGTCGGCCCGGCCGTCGCGCGGACCGTCAGCGCCACGCTCGCCGCCGTGATCCTGCTCGCGGGCGTCGGCTACGCGCAGTCGATCCCCACCCGGCTGCACGGCCCCATCGACCTGGCGCACACCGACACCGACGGATACGGCGAACGCGCCGACCGATTCGCCCCCGACGCCGGCGCCCGCTACCCCGAAATCGACGCCGCGCTGCGCGACGCCGGGCTCGAGCCGACGAAATCGGTGGTGCTGACCGACGAACGCAACTTCCAGGCGTTCTTCCCCTGGTACTCCTTCCAGGCGCTCACCAGCCACTACGCCAACCCGCTCGGCGAGTTCGACCGCCGCAACGCCGCCATCGAGGAATGGGCGAAGATCAGCGACCCCGACGAGCTCGTCACCGCGATGGACTCCGACCCGTGGCGCGGCCCCGACGCGATCATCCTCCGGGGCGATTCGACCGACCCGAAGTCGCCCTACACCCTCGACCTGGCCGACGACATCTACCCCAACAACCCCAACGTCCTCTTCCGCGGCGTGACGTTCGACCCCGCCGCGTTCCGCGGGCATTGGGCCACCTCCCAGATCGGGCCGTTCGTGGTGCTGATCCGCAACGACGCGCCGGCGAAGTAGGCGGTGTTGTAAGCGCGCGGTGGGGCCCGCGGTAGCAGCGCGGGTCAGGGGCCGCAGGTCGCGCGGTAAGGGTCAGAGGCCGTAGGTCGCGCGGGAAAAGGCAGCGGTAGGGGCACGGTAGCGGCCGGTGCGGCGCCGCCCACTCCTACACCCACCCCGAATGCGCAGACCCACCCTTTACAGCGGGTGGGTCTGCGGCATTCGGGGTGGGTTAGCCAGGCTGGTTGAGGTGGCCGGGCGCGATTCGGGGTGGGTTAAGCGGGCTGGTCGCGGCGGCCGGGCTCGATTCGGAGTGGGTTAGCCGGCGAAGGTGCGGCGCTCAGCCGTGAACGCTCCCGATCGGGCGTCCCCGTGGCACCTGACCGCCGATCGGCCGAGCGACCCGGCCGCCCATCCGCTGCGCTGCACCGCCGATGCCCACCACCATTTCTCCACCGGTTCGGGTGGGCTAGGCAATCTGCTACCCGATGCGCCGGCTCCGTCCTCCCCGCATTCGGCCCAGGTGAATGAACCGATCGGTTCGGGTGGGGCGCGGTGGGGTGCCTGCTTCTCTGATTAGGCAAAAAGCCGCTTTTCCGTAAACTGGGTTCCCGTGTCTGCCGAAACCAGTGAAATCACGAGGGCCCCGGACCCCGACGAACCCGTCGTCACCGTCGACCGGATCGAACGCCCGCCGATGGACGGCCCGAAACCCCAAAAGGGAGTTCGGATCGCCGCCATTGCCGCGGGCATCATCGGTTTTCTGTGCTTCGTCGCCCTGCCGTTCCTGCCGGTCACCCAGACCCAGTCGTCACTGACCTGGCCCCAGAACGACAGCCTCAGGTCGGTCGACGCGCCGCTGATGGCGCAGGCCCCGATCTCGCTGTCCATGGAAGTCCCGCTGTCGCTTGCCGACGAACTGCCGGAAGGCCGCAACCTGCTGGTCGGGACGCTGCCGCCGGATTCGAAGGACCCGACGGCCGAGGGCCTGCAGGTGCGGCGCGTCAACGGCTCCGTCGATGTCGTCGTCCGCGACCGCCCGGTGCTGACGCTCGACGAGGAGCAGGTCACGGCCAACCGCGACCGCGTCATCTCCATCCGCTCCAACCACGAACGCACCGAGGCGTTCGTCGACGGCGCGGTCAACGACGAGGGCCAGCCGCTGCGCGGCATCGTGGAGGAGGACATCCGGCCGCAGACAGTCGGCATCTACACCTCCCTGCGCGCCGACGGCGACGCGGCCGCGGCGGTTTCCGCCGGGCTGAACGTCAACATGGAGATCGACAGCCGCTACACGTCGAAGCCGACGATCATCAAGTACATCGCCATGTGGTTGGGCCTGCTGATGGCCCTGGTGTCGTTGTGGACGCTGTGGCGCATCGACAAGGTCGACGGTTCCTCGCCGACCCCGTGGCTGCGCAAGGACGCCTGGCGCATCAAGCCGCTGGACGCCCTGGTCGGCTTCATCCTGATCGTGTGGCACTTCATCGGCGCGAACACCTCCGATGACGGCTACATCTTCACCATGGCCCGCGTCTCCGACGAGTCGGGGTACATGGCCAACTACTACCGCTGGTTCGGCGTCCCCGAATCGCCGTTCGGCGCCCCGTACTACGACCTGCTGGCCCTGATGGTGAAGTTCTCCACGGCCTCGGTCTGGATGCGCCTGCCCGCCCTGCTGTCGGCGTTCGCCATCTGGTTCGTGCTGTCGCGCTTGATCATCCCGCGCCTGGGCAAGGACATCGCGGGCCGCCGCGTGGCCTACTGGTCCGCCGCCGGCGTTCTGCTGGCGTTCTGGCTGCCGTACAACAACGGCCTGCGCCCCGAGCCGGTCATCGCGCTGGGCACCCTGTTGACGTGGGTGTTCATCGAGCGGGCCATCCTCACCCGCCGCCTGTTCCCGGCGGCCATCGGCGTCGTCATCGCCACGCTGTCGCTGAGCTGCGGCCCGACCGGCCTGATGGCCGTCGCCGCGCTGCTCGGCGGCCTGCCGATGCTGGTGCGCATCGTCGTCGAGCGCAACAGGGCCCTCGGCGGCGGTGCCGCCGCCCCGCTGATGCAGGTCATGCCGTTCCTCGCCGCAGGCACCGCGATCCTCGTGGCCGTCTTCGGCGACCAGACCCTGGCCTCCGTGAAGGAGTCGACCCGCGTCCGCAGCGCCATTGGCCCGTCCATGCCGTGGTACGAGGAGCCGATCCGCTACTACTGGATGATCCTCCAGTCGGTCGACGGTTCCTTCACCCGCCGCTTCGCCGTGGTCGCGGCGATGGTGGCGCTGGCCATCACCGTCGCCGCGCTGCTGCGCCACCGCACCGTGCCGGGAGCCCTGGCCGGTCCGTCGATGCGCCTGGTGTTCATGTTCGTGGGCACCATGTTCTTCCTGACCTTCACGCCCACCAAGTGGACCCACCACTTCGGCGTCTACGCCGGCATCGGCGCGGCGCTGGCCGCGCTGGCGGCGATGGCGATCTCGCACTGGGCCGTCGGCTCCCGCCGCAACCAGGTGCTCTTCGCCGGTGCGGCGATCTTCATGCTCGCGTTCTCGCTGATGGGCATCAACGGCTGGTGGTACGTGTCGGCCTACGGCGTGCCGTGGTTCGACAAGACGGTGCAGCTCAAGGGCATCGAGGCCGGCAACATCGTCATGGTCATCGCCGTGCTCACGCTGGCGGCCGGCGCGGTCCTGCACTTCGTGCAGGAGTTCCGCGGCAAGGACCGCAAGCCGTCGACGATGGCGGCGCGACTGCGCCTGGGCACGGTCGCCGCCTCGCCGTTCGCCGTGGTGTCCTTCCTGGTGGTCATTTTCTCGGTGCTCAGCCTGGGCAAGGGCTTCGTGTCCCAGTACCCGGCGTACTCCGTGGGCCTGGGCAACCTCCGCGCGCTCACCGGCCAGACCTGCAACCTGGCCGAGGACGTCCTGATGGAGACCGACCCGAACAAGGGCTTCCTCAAGCCCGTCGGCGGGGTGTCCCTCGGCAACTCCCTCGACCCGGAGGGCAAGGCCCGCGGCTTCGACCCGAACGGCCTGCCGGCCGAGATGACCGCCGACGCGGTGTGGGTCAACGACGGCCAGTCCAACACCGACCGCTCCGAGAACCCGGATTCCAACTGGATTTCGGGTGGCGAGGGCGCGTCGACGGAGGGCGGTTTCCAGGCCGAGGCCGGCGTCAACCAGTCCCGCGTGACGCTGCCGTTCGATCTGGACCCGAAGCGCGTCCCGGTGCTGGGCTCCTACTCCGAGGAGGTGCAGATCCCGGGCTCGCTGGAGACTTCCTGGTACGAGCTGCCGGAGCGTTCCGAGTCGCACCCGCTGCTGGTGGTTTCCGCCGCGGGCCGCATCTTCCACCACGACATCAACGGCGTGAAGCAGAAGGGCCAGAAGCTGGTGGCCCAGTACGGCCGCTGGGACGGCCAGAACTGGGTGACGCTGCACGAGGCCGAGCCGCTGGACATCGGCCCGTCGCCGACGTGGCGCAACCTGCGTTTCCCGACCGCCGACATCCCGGAGGACGCCACGGCCGTGCGCCTGGTGGTGTCCGACGAGAACCTGGCCAAGGATGAGTGGGTCGCCGTCACCCCGCCGCGTCTGGCGGAGCTGACGCCGATGCCGCAGGTCATCGACAAGTCCGTGCCGACGATCCCGGACTGGGCCGTGGCCTTCCAGTTCCCGTGCCAGCGCCCGTTCGACCACTTCGCGGGCGTGGCGGAGAACCCGAAGTACCGCATCACCCCGGACCGCGACCTGAAGGTCTCGTCGACCGACACGTGGCAGTCGCTGTCCGCGGGCGGCGTGCTGGGCATGTCGGACGCCGTCAACGAGTCGGTGTCGGTGCCCGCCTACCAGAAGGACGACTGGAACCGCGACTGGGGCATCGTCGAGGCGCTCCAGTCCCGCGCGAACCCGGACGGCGTCCGCGCGGTGCCGGCCGTCATCGACCACCGGGAGGTCACGCGCTCCGGCCTGTGGTCCCCGGGGCCGATGATCGCCGAGGAGGATTAGTCCTCCCGGGCGGGGGCTTCGCTTGACGACGCCCACCTCCCCGTGGCCCGGCCGATGAACCCGGGCGCCCCTCTTCGCGGAGGGGCGCCCGGGTTCCGGCGTTTCCGGGCCCGGCCATTTCGCGCGCCCCGCCCGTTTCGCGGACAATGGTGCGGTGAGCAACTTCGACGACACCGGACATGACGGCCACCCGCCCATCCTCGTGGCGGCGGTGGTGGTCACCGACGATCGTGGCCGGGTGCTGACGGTCCGCAAGAACGGAACCGACCGCTTCATGCTCCCCGGCGGCAAGCCGGAGGAGGTGGCCGGGCCGGATGGTCGCGGGCGTCGTGAAGCACCCGCGGAAACCGTGATCCGGGAGTTCCGCGAGGAGCTCGGCGCGGAGCTGGACCCGGGCAAGCTCGCGGACTGGGGAGTCGTGGCCGATGCCGCGGCGAACGAGCCGGGGCACGTGGTGGTGGGGCATCATCAGCGCTACCTGGGCCCGGCGCCGGAGGTGTCGCCGCGCGCGGAGATCGCCGAAATCCGTTGGGTGGACCCGCATGTGCCCACCGGGCGGCTCGCGCCGATGCTGGCCAACCACACGCTGCCCCGGCTGCGCGACGATGCACCCGCCCGCGTGATCTCGGCCGTGACGGTCTTCGCGGGGTCGTCGACGGGCAACGATCCGGCGTGGTTGGCCGCCGCCGAGGAGCTGGGGCGGGCGCTTGGCCGCGAGCGCGCGGAGATGGTCTACGGCGGCGCGTCGATCGGGCTGATGGGCGCCGCCGCCGATGCCGTGCTCGCCGAGGGCGGGCAGGTCACGGGAGTGATCCCGACGCTCCTGCGCGACCGCGAAATCGCCCACCGCGGGCTGACGCACCTGGAGACCGTCGAGACGATGGCGCAGCGCAAGGACCGCATGTACGCCCTCGGCGACGCATTCGTGGCGCTGCCCGGCGGCGCCGGCACGCTGGAGGAATTCTTCGAGGTGTGGACGCGCCAGCACATCGGCATCCACCAGCAGCCCGTCGCGCTGGTCGGGCCCGGCGGGTTCTGGCGGCCGCTGGTGTCGCTCATCGAATCGCTTGCCGACGGCGGCCTGATCCACCGCAAGCACCTGGATTCCCTGATCGTGGTGGAGGACCCGGCGGACCTCCTGCCGGCGCTGTGCTCGTGGCGCGCGCCGGGGACGAAGTGGGCGTGAGACGAAAAACCGGCGCGCCGTCGGGGCCCCTTCCCCAGGACCCCGGCGACGCGCCGGAAGCATGTGGCCGCGCGTGACCGGGGCCCCTTCCCCAGGGTCCCGATGTCGTGCGGTGTCTCGGTTTTCGTGCGGCGGTGGCGGGGACGCGGGCCGTCGTGAAGCGGCCCGCGCCGGCCGCACCGCCGGCGCGACGTTCGCCTAGCGGGACGCGCCCGCCAGCAGCGCCACCACGTCGGAGTACGTGGCGAACAGCCGGACGTCGCTCGGCTTGGCGGGCGACTTCTTGCCGCCGTCGGCGCCGCGCTCGGACTTGCCGGTGCCGCCGGTGGCCGCCTTGTCGCCGGCCTTGTCACCGTTGGCATCGCCGGTCTTGTTGCCCGTGCCTCCGGTGGTCGCATCGCCGGTCTCGTCGGCGGGCGGCGCGGTCTTGCCGATCTCCTCGAGCTGGCCCTCCGGGACGTTGCCCGAGTTGATGGCCTGCTCCAGGAAGGCGATGAGCGTGTCGATCTGGTCCTTGTCCAGGCCCGCGGCTTCGGCGGCCTCGCGAACCGCGGCGATGCTGTCGCTGAAGTCGGCGCCGTCGGAACCGCTCTTGATCGCGTCGATGATGGCGTCGATCAGCTCGGACGTGGCCAGCGGCGAATCGGGCGCGGTGGTCCCGTCGCCGCCGATCGTGCCGTCGTCGTTCTGGCCGCCGATGGTTCCGTCGGTCGCATCGTCACCGGTGGTCGCGCCGTCGTTGCCCGACTTACCGGTCTCTCCCGTCGCGCCCGTGCCGGACTCGTCCTTCTTCGAGTCGCCGGTCGTGCCGCCGGTCTTGTCGTCACCCGTCTTGGCGCCGTCGCCCTTGGCGGAGCCGGTGTCCAGGCTGCCGGCGCCCGGCGCGGCACGGCCGGACGGCGGGGACACCGCGTCGGGGCCGACGCCGGTGTCGTCCTCGGCCTTGGCCCGGTCCGCGCCGGCGACCTCGGCGCCGGTCTTGCCGTCGTCCTTCTTCTTGCCGGCGGCGTCGCCGCGCGACAGGCCTTCCAGCTGGGACACCGAGCCGTTGTAGGTGTTCAGGTCCACGGGGGTCGGGATGCCCGGGATGGAGCCGGTGCTGGAGCGCTGCCAGAACGTCGCCTTGTCCCAGCCGCCGGGGATGTCCGTCGGCGGCTGGTCCTGGTAGGCCGCCAGCCACAGCGGGTAGCCGTTCAGGCCCTTGGTGTCGGCCATCTTGGAGACCCAGAACCAGCGGTAGGTGTAGATCATCGGCGTCTGGCCGGTCTGCAGCTCGACGCGCTTGAGGAAGGCGGACGCCCACTTCTCCAGCGCGGCCGGGGTCATGCCGGCGTCGAGCTCCAGGTCCAGGACCGGCGGCAGGGTGCGCGCGCCGGAGGGCTGCTGCTTTAGGGCCGCGGCGTAGGCGTCGGCCTGCACGATGGCGTCGCGGTCGGGGTGCGCCTTGTGGTAGCTGCCGATGATCAGGCCGGCCTCGTGGGCGGCCTTGGAGTCCTCGGCGAAGAAGGGGCTCAGGCCGTCCTTGCCGTCGGTGGCCTTGATGAAGGCGAACTTCTCGCCCGCGGCCGCGACCTTCTTCCAGTCGAGCTTCACGCCGCCGGGGCGCTGCCACTTGGAGACGTCGATGCCGGTCGGCGAGTTGGCGGTGAAGGCTTCGGCGGGCGCGGGCGACGCGAGGCCGAACGCCAGGGGCAGAGCGGCGGCGAGGGCGACGAGCGCGCCCGCGCGGCCGCGGCGAATCCCCGGCCGCCGCCGGGATTCCCGCCGGGACTTGGGGAAGGTCACGGTGCGGAGTTTCATGATTCGCAACTATAGGTCACTTTCAACCCTTGCGCCACACGATTCACTTTAGTCACACCAGTAACATGCCCCGCCGGGTATGCCACCTGCGGTTGATGCGCTCCCCTTCCGCTTTACGACGCCGGCGTCTCCCCCATCCGGTCATCCTCGCCGGAGCGGCGCGCCATCCGCTTCGCCGCCCGCCAGCACACGACCACCACGGCCAACCACAGCGGCCACATCACGACGAAGGGCCACGCGCCCCACCCGGACGGCCAGGCGTAGTTCCACAGGAAATGCATGACGAACGCCGCAGCCGGACCGCCCAGGCCGACGAGGACGCGCATGGGCGTCGTCAAGCGGGGATGCAGCAACGCGAGCCCCACGCCGAAGCCCGCGACGCCCGAGAAGAACGCGTGCAGCCCGGGGCCCGCGACGGAGCGGACGAACCACATGAACAGCAGGCCGCCGACGTCCGAGTTGGCGTTTTCCAGCGCGCCGGCGGCACCGTACTGGACCGTTTCGATGAGCTCGAACCCGAGGCCCACGAAAATGCCCACCAGCAGCCCATCCCACGGGCGGTGCCACAGGCGTGGCAGGGCCAGCAGGATCAGGGCGACGCCCAGTGCTTTGCCGACCTCCTCCGGCCACGCGCCGGCCAGCGACATCGACGCGGCCTCCCACCCGATAGCCGTGGAGATGGTGGTCATGGCGCCGCCGGCGGCGATGACGAACACGAACGACGCCAGCGCTCCCCACGCCAGCGCCAGCAGCGGCCACCCGCCGGCCGGCCGCCACAGGATGCTGCGCGACATCAGCCACCAGACCAGGCCGATCGCCGCCACCGACACCAGCGCGCCGAATACCAGCGACATCGGCGTGACGCGGCCGAACACGAAGAGCGTGACCGCGTTGAGCGCCAGCCCCGCGGCGATGACGGGCACGAGCACCAGGAAAGCCCACGCGACCCCGCGGTCGCGGTTCGCGGCGGGGGCGGGCCAGTGCGTGGCGGGGCCGGGTACGGCGGGCGCGGGCCCGGGCGTGGCGGGCGCGGGTGCGTAGGGCCCGGGCGTGGCGGACCCGTGCGAGCCGCCGCCCTCCCGGGAGTTGTGCGGCGAGGTCATCGTCCCCCTCCTCGGGTTGTTTCGGCGGGGCGGACGTCCGCGAGAATCGCCGTCATGGCCTGCTCGACCGCCGCCGCGTCGCCCGAGACGATGGCGACGAGGGCCTTGGCGCCCTTCGCGTCGTCCTTTTCGTCCTCGGCGGCATCTTTTTCGCCGGCCTTTTCGCCGGCCTTTTCGTTGGCCTTTTCGTTGGTGCGGCCATCGTCGCCAAGCACGATGATCCCGCGCATGACGCCGCCCTTGTCCTCCACGGGCGAGCCCGTCCACGCGATCATGCCGGGGGCGCGCGAAGCGACGGCGGGGCGCATGTCCGGGGCGGGCGCGTCGGCGAGGAGCTTGGCGCGGATGGCGCGGACGCCGTAGCGCGGCAGATCCTCGACATCGTCGGCGGACCGCGTCTCGATGGTCACGCCTCCGCACGTGAACTGCTGCGCCCCGATGGTCAGGGAGACTTCGCGGGTGCAGTCGGGGGCGCCGTCGGGGAGGTCGAAGGCGGCGGTGAAGGACGCGGGGGCGCCGCCGAGGGTGACGGTGCGGACGGTCTCGAGAACCTTCGCCCCCTCCCCCTTCGCCGACGACAGCCCCGCCGCGATGGCGATCGGCGCCACCGTCGCGGCGAGCCCGATCGCGCAGACCAAAGCGACCTTGCGGCCGGTGGATGCCGGGTGGAATCCGCCCATCGATGGCGGCGGCGTCCCTGGGGTGCCCGGTGCGCCACGTTCGCCCGGCGCGGGGCTGTGCCGATTCTGGTTCATGGGCACATGATGCCACGCAACGGTGGAGGCGCCGGGTGTGATCGTGAGCCGTTCGAGCACCGGTTTTCCCGATCCGCGGGCGTTCGAACACCGAATCCGGGGCCGTCCCTACACTGGGCCGCATGACAGACGAGAACGCGACCGACGCCACCACCGCCACCACCGCGACGACCACCGTGCCCTCCCCCGCCGACGACCTGTACCGCCACGTCAACGGCGAATGGATCGACTCGCACGTCATCCCCGCCGACCGCGCCGTCGATGGCGCGTTCCACAAGTTGCGCGAGGAATCCGAGGAAGCCGTCCGCGCGATCGTCGAGGACGCGCCGGCGGATTCGCGCATCGGCGCACTCTACGGCGGCTTCATGGACGAGGCCGCGATCGAGGCCGCCGGCATCGACGCCCTGGCGCCCGACATCGCCGAACTCGACGTCGACGACCGCGACGATCTCGCCGAGGCGCTCGGCCGCCTCGACCGGCTCGGCGTGACCGGCCCGGCGGCGTTTTGGGTGGAGAAGGACTCGACGTCGGACGAGGCGATGCTCTACCTCATCCAGTCGGGGCTCGGCCTGCCGGACGAGGCCTATTACCGGGAGGAGTCCCACGCAGAAACCCTCGCCGCGTACCGCGCGCACGTCGAGGCGATGCTGCAGCTGCTGGAGGACTCCACCGTCTCCGCCGGCGATTTCGAGGGCTTCGACGGCCTCGATTCCTTCCCCCTGCACGACCTGCCCGACGCCGCCCGCCGCATCGTCGACTTCGAGACGAAGCTCGCCGAAGGCCACTGGGATGTCGTCGCCAGCCGCGACGCCGTGCGCACCTACAACCTCACCGACATGACCGACCTGCCCGCCGGTTTCCCCTGGGCGCGATGGTTCGCGCAGATGGGCGTCGGCGCCGAAACCGGCGGCGAGGGCGCGAAGGGCGTGGACAGGATCGTCGTCATGCAGCCGTCCTACCTGGAGCACCTGGCGGGCCTGTGGCGCGACGCCGACCTGGAGGACCTGCGGCTGTGGGCCCTGTGGCGCGTGCTCAAGGCGCGTGCGCCGTACCTGGGGGCGGCTTTCGTGGAGCAGAACTTCGAGTTCTACGGCAAGACCCTGTCCGGCGCCGAGGAGCTGCGCGCCCGCTGGAAGCGCGGCGTCGGCCTGGTCGAGGGGGCGCTGGGCCAGGAGGTGGGCAAGGAGTACGTCGCCCGCCACTTCCCGCCGGAGCACAAGGAGCGGATGCTCGAGCTGGTCGACTACCTCATCGAGGCGTACCGCGAGCGCATCACCGACCTGCCGTGGATGACGCCCGCCACCCGCGAACGCGCGCTGGAAAAGCTCGGCCAGTTCAAGGCGAAGATCGGCTACCCCGACAAGTGGCGCAGCTACGAGGGCCTCGAGCTGACCGGCGCCCTGCTTGACGACGTCCGCCGCGCATCCGCCTTCGGCCACGACTACGAAGTGGCGAAACTGGGCAAGCCCGCCGACCGCGACGAGTGGTTCGCCACCCCGCAGACGGTCAACGCGTTCTACAACCCCGTGGTCAACGACATCACGTTCCCCGCGGCGATCCTGCAGCCGCCGTTCTTCGACCCAGACGCCGACGCCGCCGCGAACTTCGGCGCGATCGGCGCGGTGATCGGCCACGAGATCGGCCACGGCTTCGACGACCAGGGCTCGCAATACGACGGCCACGGCAACCTCAACCAGTGGTGGACCGACGCCGACCGCGCCGCCTTCGAGGGGCTGACCGGCAAGCTCGTGGAGCAGTTCGACGGCCTCGTGCCCACCGGCCTGCGCGAACGCGGCGAGACCGAGGTCGGCGTCAACGGCAAGTTCACCCTCGGCGAGAACATCGGTGACCTCGGCGGCCTGGGCATCGCCGTCGTGGCCTACCGCCGCTGGCTGGCCGACCAGGGGCGCGAGACGTCCGTGGAGAAGGACCCGGCCGCTTACCGCGGGCTGTTCCTGTCGTGGGCGCTGGTGTGGCGCACCGCCATCCGTCCCGAGATGAGCCGCCAGTACCTCGCCATCGACCCGCACTCCCCCGCGGAGTTCCGCTGCAACGTCATCGCCGCCGACATCGACGAGTTCCACGCCGCATTCGACGTCCGGCCCGGCGACGGTATGTGGCGCGACCCGGCCGATCGCGTGACCATCTGGTAGTCGCCGCGGGGGCCGGGGCGACGTCGGAGGTGGTGCCCGAGAGGACCCCATCGCACGGTGCCGGCACCGTCCCCGCGAGGTCCGGCGTGACCGCTTTGCCGGGTGCCGGCACCGTCCCCGCGAGGTCCGGCGTCGCCCCCGCGGCGGGGGTTGGGCGATGCCGGACCCCCTTCACCTCTGCTATCGGAACGCAGTGGCGAACTTTCGTTCTCCACCGTCCACCATCGCCCACGTGACGGGCGTTTTCCGAACCTCCCACCCGAGGGTTTACAATTGTTCTGAAGAACATGCCGACTCGGGCACCGGGCCGTCGCAAAGCAAGACGACCCCCCAACCGCACACCCGCGACACCGCCCGGGCCGGCCGATGGGAGGACCCGTGGACGCCCGCGACGTGCAGGCACTGGCGGCGGTCAAGCTGTACTACGGCGAAGGCCTCACGCAATCCAACGTGGCCAAGGAACTTGGGGTGTCCCGGCCGACCGTGTCGAAGCTGCTGACGCTCGGCCGCGAACGCGGCTACGTCACCATCACCATCCACGACCCCCGCGAAGAAGCATCCGAAGCCGGCGGGCGCCTGCGCGAAAAATACGGCCTCGCCGACGTCCGCCTGGCCCAGCCCGCGCGGCCCGGATCCGACGTGCTGCTGCGCGAACTCGGCCGGATCGGCGCCGAACTCCTGGACGAACTCGTCGGCGACGGCACCATGCTCGGCGTGTCCTGGGGGCGCACCATGTTCGCCGTGTCGCGCCAGCTGAAGCGCAAGGACGTCCAGGGCGTCGAGATCATCCAGCTCAAGGGCGGGATGAGCCACTCCGACAAGTCCACCAACGACATCCGCACCATCGGCGGCTTCTGCACCGCGTTCGGTGCATTCGCGCGGACCCTGCCGCTGCCCGTGATCTTCGACTCCGTGGAAACCAAGCGCATCGTCGAGCAGGACCGGCACATCGCCCACATCCTGCAGTTGGGGCGGGAAGTGGACATCGCGGTGTTCACCGTCGGCGACATCGCGAGAGATTCGCTGGCCCTGAACCTGGGGCAGCTTTCCGACGACGAACGCGAGCGCCTGATCGAGCGCGCCGTCGGAGACGTGTGCTCCAGGTTCTACCGCGCCGACGGCGGGGTCGCGTTGCCGGAGGTGGATGCCCGCACCGTGGGCATCACCCTGGCGGATCTGCGGCGCGTGCCGACGCGGGTGCTGGTCGCCGGCGGATCCGACAAGGCCGCGGCGATCGAGACGGCGCTGCGGACGGGGATGGCGACGCACGTGGTGATCGACGAGGCCACCGCCGCCCGAGTGCTGGAGGTGTAGCGGAGGCGGGGGCCGGGCAGCTCCGGCGGTGCCGCGCCGCCCACCTGCGCCTCCGCGGTTCCCTTCCGCCTCGCCCCCACCTCCGCCACACCGCTCCGCCCACCCCCCTTCCGCAGATGCGCCAGGTCCAGGCAAATGCGCCCGTTGCAACGGGCGTATCTGCATGTAACGGGCGCATCTGGAATGGGGGCGTCGCTCCGGCCGGCTCCTCCCCGGCCCCCTCCGCCGGGGGTGCCCCGAAATCGGATGGAACCGTCTCGCCCCGGACCGCGTCCAACACAACGGGGCCACTCACGGCCACGACGCGTTCCACGCCGTTCGGGTTCAATGCTCAACCTCAACCCTCGAACCCGACGATCCGGGTTCGAGCGGCGGGGCGGGGAAACGTCGGCAAGCAAGCGAAAACGGGGAAAAACATGGGATTGATCGCCGAAATGGCGGTGGTGCATCATCCGTCGGGGCTGATCGTCGCGAAGCAACAGGGGCCGGGCGCCGACCGTACGATGCAGAAACTCGTCCGCGCCGGCGAGGTCGAGCGCATCGCCCGCGGGGTGTACGCGCCGAAGGGCGCGCGCAGCCGGGCGGAGATGTTCCGCCTCAAAGCCGCGGCGGTGGGCCTCACGCAAGCGAACGCGCTGGTCACCGGGCCGGGTGCCGCCGCGCTGCTCGGACTGTCGTACGTGTTCCCGCCGACGCTGCGCATCGAGGTCCTCGTCCCCTACATGCGCGGCTCATCCACGCGCGGGGAGGTGCATCGCCGCGGGCTCAGGGCCAGGGTCGCGTACGAGGAGAGATTCGGGATCCGCGTGACGACGCCCGCCCGCACCGCCATCGAATCGGCGCTCGTGCACGGGGTGCGCAGCGGTTTGGTCGTCGCCGAATCCGCGCTGTGGCATGGGCGGTGCACCGGCGACGAACTGCGGGCGGAAGCGGCGGCTGCGAGGAACCGGAAGGGACTGGCGGCGGCGGTGGAGGTGGTCGAGCACGCCGGCGATGGGAGCCAGAGCCCCGGCGAGACGTTGACGGCGTGGTGCCTGCGGCGGGCGGGGCTGCCGGCGCCGCTGCAGCAGGTGGACATTTTCGACGCCGACGGGGTGCGGATCAGGACCGTCGACTTCTTCTTCCCGGAGTTGGGGCTGGTCATCGAATTCGACGGCGACGAGAAGACGTCCGGCAAGTACGGGGATCCCGTCGAGGTGGCGCGGGGGCAGCTCCGCGCGCACGACGCGTTGACCAACCTGGGGCTGCAGGTGATCCACCTCAAGTGGGCCGACGTGTTCTCCGGCCGGTGCGTGCATGATCTCGCCACGGTGGCGGCGCGGCGCAAGGGCAAGGGGCGGGAGTTCCGGGGCAGCTGGGCGATGGCCGACATGAGTTGGGCGAAGAATCGGGGCCCGGGCCAGAAGTAGACGCCCCAACGCAGATCCGGCGGGACGGGCGGCGGAGACGCGGGGCCGGCGGCGGCGCGACAAGGATGGACGCGAATTCGGCGCGGCCCCAACGCAGATGCGCCAGCTCCGTGCAGATACACCCGTTGCAACGGGCGCATCTGCATGGAACTGGCGCATCTGGCCGATAAAGCGGTGGCGCGGCTGCCGCCGCGGCGGCTGGAGCGCGGCTAGAGGGCGATCACACCCACGATCGCCGCGTTCAGCAGGTTGACGCACAGGCCGGCGAACAGGGCCAGCGGACCGTTCTTCGCCACTTCACCGCGCCGCTCCGGCACCAGCGCACCGATGGAGCCGATCTGGATGGCGATGGAGGACAGGTTCGCGAAACCGGCCAGGGCGAACGTCGCGATCATCACCGACTTCGGCGTCAGCTCCTTGACGTGCTCGCCGAACGAGGTGTAGCCGACGAACTCGTTGAGGATCGTCTTCTGTCCGATGAAGTTACCCACGAGCCCGGCGTCGTCCCACGGCACGCCGATCAGCCACGCCACCGGCGCGAAGATGGCGCCGAACAGCCCCTCGAGGGACCAATTCTCCTGGCCGAACCAGCCGCCGATGCCGCCGAGGATCGCGGACAGCATGGCGATGGTCGCGATGAACGCGATGAGCAGGCAGCCGACGATGACGGCGATGCGTCCGCCGTTCATGGCGCCGGCGCCGAGGGCGTCGATGACGTTCTTCGACTCGGTGTCGCGGACGTCGCGGACGGAGGCGTCGAGGTTGGATTCCTCGGTCTCGGGCCAGAAGGCCTTGGCCACCATCAGGGAGCCGGGGGCGTTCATGATCGACGCGGCGAGCAGGTACTCCAGCGGCGCGCCGAGCAGGGAGTAGCCGATCAGGGTGGAGCCGGCGACGGACGCGAATCCGCCGGTCATGCAGGTGAACAGCTCCGATTTGGTCAGTTTGGGCAGGTAGGGCTTGATCACCAGCGGCGCCTCGGACTGGCCGAGGAAGATGACGGTCGCCGCCCACACGGATTCGACCTTCGACGTGCCGAGGATGAACTTCAGCCCCGTGCCGACGAAGTCGACGAAGTACTGCACGACCCGCAGGTAGTACAGGGCGCCGAGGATCGCGCCGAGGAAGATGATCACGGGCAGCACGTTGAGGGCGAACACGAATCCGGTCTTGTCGCCGAACAGGTCGCCGAAGACGAAGGCCGTGCCCTTGCCGGTGAAGTCGATTAGTTTCTCGATGAAGTGGGCGGTGCTCTTGAGCGCCTGGAAGCCCGGCTGCCACTTGAGCACCACGAGCGCGAAGATGATCTGCAGCGCGAGGCCGACGCCGAGGGTGCGCCAGTTGATGGCTCTGCGGTTCTTCGAGATCGCGATGGCGACGCCGAAAATCAGGAGGATGCCGAGAAGGCCCTGTAGCCGTTCCATTTTCTCGTCCGTTCTTTCAATTTTCTCTGGTCTTGAGTTGTCGTCCCGGGTCGCGCCGGCGCGGGGGCCCGGCGGGCGTCACTTCAGGTCGTCGGGCCCGAACGCGTACGGGAGGATGTCGGCGAAGTCGATGGAGATGGGTTCACCGAGCTTGACGACGCCCGCGTCGCCGCCGTCCGCCCCGCCCTTGGGTGCCACGCCCCCGGGTCGGGGGCCTTCGACGATGACGCGTTCGCAGCCGAACTCGTTGAGCACCTGGCGGCAGGCGCCGCAGGGGTGGCACGGTGCGGCGTCGCGGCCGACGATGGCGCAGGCGACGATGTGGTTGGAGGGGCCATGCTCGGCGACCATGCGGAACACGGCGGTGCGTTCTCCGCAGTTGGTCAGGCCGTAGGAGGCGTTTTCCACGTTGCATCCGGTCACCACGGTGCCGTCGTCAAGCAAAAGCGCCGCCCCCACCGGGAACCCGGAGTAGGCGACGTAGGAGTTGGCGGTGGCGGCGTGGGCGCGTTCCAGCAGTTCGGCGTCGGTGATGGACATGACTGCCTCGATCCTTTCGGGGGAAGCCTTGCGGCGTTCGGACGCTCGCCATTCGGTGCGTGCCGGCCGTCCGGGCCCGGCACCGACCACTTTACGTGACCCGCACCACTTTAGAACCATTGGAAAACGTCCTATTGACATTTGTTCTAACGCTCACGATAATCGAACCCGAACAAGTCCACAAGACCAAAATTCCGGGCACCCGCGAACGGTGCGCGACCGCCACGATCCGGCCGCCGACCACGCCGCGAACGCCCGGGCGAGCTTCGGAGGAGCGAAGACGATGGCGGAAAAGTTCGACGTGGTAGACGTGATCAAGGTCAAGCGCGACGGGGGTGTGCTGCCGGACGACCAGATCGACTGGGTCGTCGACGCCTACACCCGCGGCGTCGTCGCCGACGAGCAGATGGCGGCGCTGGCGATGGCGATCTTCATCAACGGCATGGAGCGCGCGGAGATCGCCCGCTGGACGAACGCCATGATCCGCTCCGGCGAGACCATGGACTTCTCGTCGCTGGGCAAGCCCACCGCGGACAAGCACTCGACCGGCGGCGTCGGAGACAAGATCACGCTGCCGCTGGCGCCGCTGGTGGCCAGCTACGGCGTCGCCGTGCCGCAGCTGTCCGGCCGCGGCCTGGGCCACACCGGCGGCACCCTGGACAAGCTGGAGGCCATCCCCGGCTGGCGCGCGGACCTGACCAACGACGAACTGATGAACATCCTGCGCGACCCCGGCTGCGTCATCTGCGCCGCGGGTTCGGGCCTGGCGCCGGCGGACAAGAAGCTCTACGCGCTGCGCGACATCACGTCGACGGTGGACTGCATCCCGCTGATCGCCAGCTCGATCATGAGCAAGAAGATCGCCGAGGGCACCGACTCGCTGGTGCTCGACGTCAAGGTGGGGTCGGGCGCGTTCATGAAGGACGAGGGCATGGCCCGCGATCTGGCCCGCACGATGGTCGACCTGGGCAAGGACGCAGGCGTCGACACCGTGGCGCTGCTCACCGACATGTCGGTGCCGCTGGGCCGGTGCATCGGCAATGCGCTGGAAGTCCGCGAGTCCGTCGAGGTCCTCGCCGGCGGCGGCCCGGATGACCTGGTCGAGCTGACGCTGGCGCTGGCCCGGGAGATGCTGACGGCCGCGGGCCAGCCGGATGCGGACGTGGAAAAGGCGCTTGCCGACGGTCGCGCGATGGACACCTGGAACGCCATGATCCGCGCCCAGGGCGGCGACCCGGAGGCGCCGCTGCCGACGGCCCGCCACACGCACGACGTGGTGGCCGACAACGATGGCGTGGTCACCCGCCTGGATGCGCTGGCGCTCGGCGTCGGCTCGTGGCGCCTGGGCGCCGGCCGCGCCCGCAAGGAGGATCCGGTGCAGGCCGGCGCCGGCATCGAGCTGCACGTCGACCTCGGCGAGACCGTGACCAAGGGCCAGAAGCTGTTCACCCTGCACACCGACGACGAGGAGCGCTTCGACCGCGCCCTCGAGTCCGCCCTGCCGGGCGTGGCCGTCGAGGCCGGCGGGACCGCGCCCGAGCGGAAGGTCATCATCGACCGGATTTCCTGAGAAACCAACGCACCACCAGACTCGCGCGGCCCGGCCGCGCGCACCCGAAAGGACTTTTCCATGACTTCCCGCTCCGACGTCGCCCGCATGATCGACCACACCCTGCTCAAGCCCGAGGCCACCCCCGACCAGGTCAAGGCCCTCGTCGACGAGGCCGCCGAGCTCGGCTGCTTCTCCGTCTGCGTCTCCCCGAACCAGCTGCCCGTGTCCACCCCGGAGGGCGTCGCGGTGGCGACGGTCGTCGGTTTCCCGTCGGGCGCCCACAAGCCCGAAATCAAGGCCGCCGAGGCCGCCCGCGCGGTGGAGGACGGCGCGGACGAGGTGGACATGGTCATCAACCTGTCCAAGGCCGCGACCGGCGATTGGGACGCCGTCGAGGCGGACATCCGGGCCGTTCGCGAGGCGATCCCGAATGCGCTGCTGAAGGTCATCATCGAGTCGGCCGTCCTCGACGACGACGCGATCGTCGCCGCGTGCCGCGCCTCCGAGGCCGCGGGCGCGGACTTCGTGAAGACCTCCACCGGTTTCCACCCGGCCGGCGGCGCCTCGGCGCACGCCGTGAAGATCATGCGCGACACCGTCGGCGATCGCCTGGGCGTGAAGGCCTCGGGCGGCATCCGCGATGCCGCGGCCGCCGAGGAGATGATCGCCGCCGGCGCCTCCCGGCTGGGCCTGTCCAGCTCCAAGGCCGTGCTCGAGGGTCTGGAGTAGGCCCGATGACGGACGCCAACGCGAACAACGCCCCCGAGACCGACACCGCCCCCGCCGCTGCCGCCGAGACGGCCACGGACCCCGCCGTCCTCGCCGCCGCCCGCGCGTGGCTGGAGCATGACCCGGACGACGCCACCCGGGACGAGCTGTCGACGCTGATCGAGCGCGCCGAATCCGGCGCCGACGATTCCGGCGCCGCGGCGGCCGACCTGGCCGACCGCTTCTCCGGCCCGCTGACCTTCGGCACCGCCGGCCTGCGCGGCGAAGTCGGCGCCGGCGAATCCCGCATGAACCGCGCCACCGTCATCCGCGCGACGGCGGGTCTGTGCGCCCATCTGCGCGACATCGTCGGCGAGGACTTCACCGTCGTCGTCGGCTGCGACGCCCGCCACGGCTCGTCGGACTTCCACCGCGACGCCGCGGCCGTCATCGCCGCCGCCGGGGGCCGGGCCCTCGCCCTGCCGCCGCAGCTGCCCACTCCCCTGACCGCCTTCGCCGTGCGCCATCTCGACGCCGACGCCGGCGTCATGGTCACCGCCAGCCACAATCCCCCGCGGGACAACGGCTACAAGGTCTACCTGGGCGGACGCGCGGTCGACGGCGACGAACGCCGCGGCGTGCAGATCATCGCGCCGCACGATTCCGCCATCGCCGGGCACATCGCCGCCGCCCCGCCCGCCGACGAGGTCCCCCGCGACGAGGACCGCGTCGAGCACCTCGGCTCCTCGCTCGTCGACGACTACGTCGCCCGCGCCACGTCGCTGGCGAACTCGCCGGCGGATGCCCGCGAGGCGGTCAGCATCGTCGTCACGCCCATGCACGGCGTCGGCGGCGAGACCATCACCCGCGTGCTGCGCGAGGCCGGATTCGCGAATGTCGCGGTCGTCGAGGAGCAGTTTGCGCCGGACCCGGATTTCCCGACCGTCGCGTTCCCCAACCCCGAGGAGGACGGCGCGCTGGATCTGGCGTTCGCCCTCGCCCGCGAGCGCGGGGCCGACGCGATCATCGCGGCCGACCCCGACGCCGACCGCTGCTCGGTGGCCATCCCCGATGCCGCCGCCGACGGTGGCTGGCGGCAGCTGTCCGGCGACGAGATCGGCGCCCTGCTGGGCGAGATGATCGCCGCGCAGGTGGAGGCGGAGCACGGCTCCGGCGCTGGTGCCGCAGATGCCGACGCCGCCGACGGATCGAAGCCCGCCCTGGCGAACTCGATCGTGTCGTCCCGGCTCAACGCGCGCATCGCCGCCGCCCACGGCCTGGCCCACGCGACGACGCTGACCGGGTTCAAGTGGATCGCCGGCACGCCCGGCATGGTCTTCGGCTACGAAGAGGCCATCGGCTACTGCACCGACCCGACCCGCGTGCGCGACAAGGACGGCGTCACCGCCGCGGTGCGCGTGGCCGATCTGGTCGCGTCGCTCAAGGCCGCCGGCCGCGGCCCCGCCGATCTGCTCGACGACCTCGCCCGCGCGCACGGCCTGCACAAGACCGCGCCGCTGACGTTCCGAGTGGAGGACACCTCGCTCATCGCCGAGGGCATGGCCCGGCTGCGCGCGAACCCGCCGGCGACGCTGGCCGGTTCAAAGGTCACCGCCGTCCACGATCTGTCCGACGGTTGGGAGGGCCTGCCGCCCACCGACGGGCTGATGCTGCTCACCGAGGACGACGACCGCGTCATCGCGCGCCCGTCCGGCACCGAGCCGAAGCTGAAGTGCTACCTCGAGGTGATCGTGCCGGTCGGTGCCGCGGCTGGCTCCGGCCCGGCCACCGCGCCCGTGCCCCACGACGAGGCCGCGGCCCGGCTGCGCACCATCGCCGACGAATTGTCGGAGGTCCTGGGGATGTAGTTCCCGGCGGCAACACCGCGGAAACCCCGCGCCGGTTCATTCCGGCGCGGGGTTCGCGCATTGGATGCCACGCACTGGAGCCCATCACCGGGGGCCGGCACTGGCGCGCACCCCCACACCGATCTCAGCCCACGTCAATCTCACCCCACGATGGTCGGCCGGTGGCGCGCGCCGAGTTCGCGGAAGACCGCGGTGTTCATGCGGAAGGCCAGGACGGCTTCCGCGAGGACCCGGTCCCTCACGTCGCCATGCAGGTCGAGGCCATCGAGCCGACGGCGGTAATCGTCGCGGTAGGGCTTGATCTTGCCCAGGTCGGCGAAGTCGTAGAACCGCGCGCCGGCGCCGTCGATGCCGTAGTGGTCGCGGAGCCTGCGGGCGATGATCTGCCCGCCGGACAGGTCGCCGAGGTAGCGCACGTAGTGGTGCGCGACCAGCGCCGGCGCGTTGCGGGCGCGGCCGAGCTCGGTCAGCCGGTTGACGTAGGCGACGGTGGCCGGCAGCGCCTCGATCGTCGCCCGCCAGCGCGGCCCGACGAGGAATTCGAGGTCCTCTTCGAGCGCTTCGCGGCGCTCCAGCCGGGCGTCGCAGATCGCGGTGCCTTCGGGGGTGCCGTCGATGTCGCGGACGGCGGCTTCCAGCGCCCCGTAGATGAACCACAGCTGTTCGGCGAGGTCCGCGGCGGCGCTGACGTGCAGTTCCCCGGTGAGCAGGGAGCTCATGAAGCCGGAGTTTTCGGCGTCGTCGTGGGCGGCGGCGGTGGCCTCCCGCAGTCGGGTGGTCAGTCGGTCGGTGGTCGTCCGGAGCATGTCGCCCCTCCTTGGTGGTTGTCGCTGGTGGTTGTCGCTGGTGATGTTCGTTTTCTCGCTTTCGCCTTTTCGCTTTACGACGCCGCCGTGGCGCACCTCCCCCGCACGGGGACGATGACGGGGTTGCCGCCGGAGTCGGCGAGCACTTCGACGTCGAGGCCCCACACCCGGCCGATGAGTTCGGCGGTCAGCGTGTCCGCAGGTGCCCCGGCGGCGACGACGCGCCCGTGGTCGAGGACGATGACGTCGTCGGCGTGGGCGGCGGCCGCCGCGAGGTCGTGCATTACCACGACGACGGTGGCTCCCTCGCGGGCGCGCCCGGCGATGAGCCGCAGCATCGCCTCCGCGTGGCGCAGGTCCAGGGCGGCGGTGGGTTCGTCGAGAAGCAGCGCGGGGGTGTCCTGCATGAGCACCCTGGCGCAGTGGACGCGGGCGAGTTCGCCGCCGGACAGCACGGTGACGGGGCGGTCGAGCAGATGCGCGACGTCGCATTCGGCGATGACGCGGCGGCGCAGCTCCGGGTCGGGTTCACCCCATGGCGCACGGCCGAATTCGATGACCTCGCCCGCGGTGAACGGCACCGTGGCGGGATGGGATTGCGGCAGCACGGCGCGGAGGCGGGCGCGGTCGCGGATGGGCGTGCGGCGGAGATCTTCGCCGTCGAGCACGACGCTCCCGGAGTCGATCGCACCGTCACCGGACAGCGCCCCGAGCAACGTCGATTTGCCCGCGCCATTCGGCCCGACCAGCGCGGTCACGCGGCCGGGGGCGGCGTGGACGGTGACGTCGTCAAGCAGAATGCGCCCGGACCGCCGGACCGTGACGGACCGCGCCGCCAGCCCCGCGTCCCGCGTCGGGCGGGGCACCGCCGGGGCGGGCAAGATGTCGCGGAGGTCGGGGGCCCTCATCGCCGCACCGCCCGTCCGCCGCGCACCAGCAGCCAGAAGAACAGGGGGCCGCCGACGAGGGAGGTCAGCATGCCCAGCGGCAGATCCGCGCCGGTGACGAGGGTGCGCGCGGCGAGATCGGCGAGCGTGGCCACCAGCGCGCCGCCCAGCAGCGACGCCGGCAGCAGCGCCGAATGCCCGGGGCCGAGGATCAGCCGCAGCGCATGCGGCACGACCAGCCCGATGAAGACGATGATGCCGGAAAACGCCACGCCCACCGCGACGACCAGCGCCGTCAGGCCGATGACGGTGCGGCGGAGCTTGACGACGTCCACGCCCAGGTGACCGGCCTGCGCCTGCCCCAAACCGAGCAGGTCCAGGCGCCGGGCGAGCGCCCACATCACGCCGGCGGCGGGGGCGGTGACGGCGGCGGCGATGGCGGCGGAGGTCCAGTCGCCGCCGGCGAAGCTGCCCATCTGCCAGAAGACGATGCGGTCGCGGGCGGCGGGTTCGGCGATGAACGTCAGCCCGGAGACCAGGCCGCCGCACACCGCGTTGACCGCCACGCCGACGAGGATGATGCGGGCGACGTCGCGCCCTCCGCGGGCGGTGGCCGCGACGACCGTGGTGGCGAGCGCGCCGCCCGCGAAGGCCCCGGCGGCGATGGCCCAGTCCGCCGCGGCGGCGCCGAGTGCGGCGGGCAGGGCGGCTCCCCCGGCGACGGTCACCGCGGCGGCGCCGACAGCCGCGCCGGAGGACACGCCCACCAGGCCCGGTTCGGCCAGCGGATTGCCGAACACCGCTTGGAGGGCAACGCCCGCCACGGCCAGCCCCGCACCGACGACGAGGGCGAGCGCGATGCGCGGCAACCGGACCTGCCACATGACCACGTCGGCGTCCCCGCCGGCGCCGACGATCGACCGCAGCGAGTCGAGCGCGCCGGTGCCGTATTGGCCGATCGTCGCAGACCCCAGCACCGCCGCGACCAGTGTCGCCGCCAGGACGGCATGGACGATCACCGCCTTTCGGCGCCGCGCGCGGGCGGCCGCGTCGACGTGGTCCGGGGCGTGGTTCTCGGGAGCGGCGGGCTCGTCGACGGCGGGGCGTCGTGAAGCGGGGGCGGGGGCCGGCGCGGAGCCGGACGCGGGGGCGGTCGCGGATTCGGGAGCCGAACCCGTCGCGGGGGCGGGCAGCACCACGGTCATCGCTTCTCCTTCCCGTAGAGGGCGTCGGCCATCGCCGCGATCACGCGCGGGGTGTCGGGGCCGAAGGACAGCAGCTGCGAATCGGGGACGTCGAGGACGCTGCCGTTGGCACCGGCGGGCGTCTGCGCCATGCCGGGCAGCGAGTTCAGGCCGGCGGGGCCGCCGATCGATTCGAGGCCGCCGCTCATGACGATCACCGTGTCCGGCGCCGCCTTGACCAGCGCTTCCGGCGTCAGCGGCGTGAAGGAGGAGTCCAGGCCCAGGTCCGCCGCGGCATCCGTGCCGCCGAGCCGCCCGATCAGCGACGAGGCGCCGGAGTCGGGGCCCGCGATCATCGCGACGGAGGTGCCGCGCAGGTAGAGCACCATCATGCGGCGGCCGTCGGCGCGGGCGCGGGCGTCGCGGGTGGCGTCGTCGAGCTTTGCGACGATCGCCGCGCCGACGTCGTCGCCGTGCTTTTTCAGGCCCAGCGTCGTGGCCACCTGCCCCGCCATCGTCGCGATGGTGTCCGGCGTCCGCTCGTCGGGGATGCGGACGACCGCGATGCCGGCGGCGGCGACGGTGTCCAGCACCCGCGACGGGCCGATCGAGCCGTCGGTGAGGATGACGTCGGGGCGCAACTTCAGGATCGACTCCGCGTTGATGGTGTGGCCGCCCGGCGTGACCTGCGGGAGGTCGGCGACGCCGGGGAAGTCGGTGGCCGAGTCGCGGCCGACCAGGCGCTCGCCGAGGCCCAGCGCCCACACCATTCGCGACAGCGCGCCGGCGCGATCGAGCGTGAGGATACGGTCGGCCGCCGTCACCTCGACGGACGTGCCGTCCCACGTGACGGTGACCGGCAGCTGCGGCTCGGGGGCGTCGACGAGGACTTCCGGCGCGGCCGGCGGCAGCGTGGCCGAGACGTGGCCGTTGGGCGCATCGGCGGGTGCGCCGGCGGCCGGGCCCGGGGCGGCGCAGCCGAAGAGGCCGGCGATGAGCACCAGGCACACCAGGGCGGCGGCGACGACGCCGTGGCGCCTGCTCAGGGACGTCGGCATGTGGCTCCTGTTCCATGTCGGCGAAAGCGGGTCAGGCGAAGGGCGGCGGTGGGGCGGGCGGTGCCGATCGCGGGGACGACGGCCGACGCGTGGGCGGCGGCCGAAGTGTCGCGGTCGGTGCGTGGCGGTCTGCGTGTGCCGACCATGTGTGGCGTCCGATGTGTCCCGGTCGATGTGTCCCGGTCCCTGCCGCCGCACACGCACTGCACCACACTGCGCCAACCATGCGCCCAGCCTCACCTTAGTTAGGCTTGCCTTGCCGGTTGATGTTAGCATGAGCCGCACCTGAGCCGGCAATGAGATGCCGGCCGAAACCATCGCCGACACCGGGGTCGCCGCGACGCGCCCCGGGCACGCCATCGAGGAGCATCCGATGAAGCACATCGCCGCCACCGCCACGTCCGCACGCCACTCCGCCCGGGTCCGCCGCGCCATCTTCG
Organism: Corynebacterium halotolerans; assembly: GCF_001056295.1. Classification (GTDB taxonomy): domain Bacteria; phylum Actinomycetota; class Actinomycetes; order Mycobacteriales; family Mycobacteriaceae; genus Corynebacterium; species Corynebacterium hansenii. The sequence continues at coordinate 62,392 of NZ_JVMD01000023.1, read as the reverse complement.
CGGCCCCGGCCCTCGCCGCCGTGGCGCTGCTGGCCGCCTGCTCCGGCGGAAACGGGGACGCCGGCGCCGACGCCACGAGCACCGCCGCGGACGGCGCGACCTCCGCCGCCTCCGGGGCGCCAGCCGCCGAGACCACGGCGGCCCGGCCCTCCACCGCCGAGGCCGAGGGCAACGGCGTCACCGCTAAGGTCTCGCCGGCCGAGGACATCGCCGACGGCGCGACGGTCACCATCACGCTGACCGGCCTCGACCCGAACTACGGCGGCTACTACGTGGGCTTCTGCGGCGGCCGCGCCGAGGGATCGCCCGCCCCTGCCTGCACCGGCGATCGCACAGCGCCGGGCACGCAGGCGTGGCTGTCCAACCGCGGCGGCACGCAGCCGGTGCCGGAGAACGGCGAAGCGTCCATCAGCCTGACCGCCAAGGCCGTCGGCGATGGCGTCGATTGCCGCACCGACACGTGCACCCTCAAGGTGTTCGGCGACCACTCCGAGGGCTTCGAGGACGTCGTCGACGTCCCGGTGACCTTCGCGAAGTAGCGGTCGGCCGTCCCAGGCGCCGCACACCGGCACCGCCCACCGGCCTCGCGCACCGGCGCCGCCCTCCAACCGCCGACGCCGTCGGCAACAGGAGTCATCGGCCGCCCGAACCGTCGCAGTGGTCGCTCCTATGCTCGGGGCCATGAGCCCCGACGACGACCGCCGCACCGCCGACTCCCCCGCGACCGAGCACGCACCCGCGCCGACGCATCGCATCGTGCTGCTGCCGGGCGACGGCATCGGCCCCGAGATCGTCGACGCCAGTCGGCCCGCGCTTTCGGCGGCGTTCCCCACCTGGGAATTCACGGTCGCCGAAATCGGTTGGCGGTGCTGGTGCGAGGGCGGTGACCCGGTGCCGGCGGAAACGTGGCGCGCGCTCGAGTCGGCCGACGCGGCGCTGATGGCGGCCATCACCTCCAAGCCCGCCCGCGAAGCCGACGCCGAACTCGCCGCCCACCTCCGCGGCACCGGGCTGACCTACCGCTCCCCCGTGCTGCAGCTGCGCAGCCGCCTGGACCTCTTCGCCAACGTCCGGCCGGTCGAGGACCTGCTCGCGGACTCGCCCCGCTTCCGCTTCACCGTCGTCCGCGAAAACACCGAGGGCCTCTACTCCCACGACTTCTCCATGCGCGACGCCGACGCTCCCGGCGCCGACGGTCCCGGCGCGCACCCGAAGGGCCGACCTGGGGCGGGGATCTGGGACGTCGTCAAGCAGGATCCGACGGTCACCCGCTCCACGCCCGCCGACACCGCCGTCGCCCTCCGCGTGACCACCGGTTTCGCTTGGCGACGGCTGCTGCGCGCCGCCGCGGCGCTCACCGGGCGGGCGGCCGACCCGACGCTGCGGCGCGTGACCGTGGCCGACAAGCCGAACATCCTGCGCGAATCCGGGGCGATCATCCGCGACGCCGTCGACGAGGTCGCCGGCGAATTCCCCGGCGTCGAGTTCGAGATCGCCAACGCCGACGCCGTGGCCATGCGGATGGTCACCGCGCCGGAGAGCTTCGACGTCATCGCCGCCGAGAACCTGCTCGGCGACATGCTTTCCGACCTCGGCGCCGGGCTGATGGGCGGCCTCGGGCTGCCGTCGTCGGGCAACATCGGCGCGGATCACGCCGTTTTCGAGCCCGTGCACGGGTCGGCTCCCGACATCGCCGGGCGCGGCGTGGCCAACCCCGCGGCGTTCCTGCTGTCCGCCGCGATGTGCGCCGAGCACCTGGCGGGCGCGGGTGGTGTGGCGGAGGCCGGTTGTGCGGCGGGTGACCCGGCGGGCGCGGGTGGCGTGGCCGCGGCCGGTGCTGCGGCGGGTGACCTGGGCGAACGGGCGAGCCGACTGCGCCGCGCGGTCATCGCCGTTCTGCGCGAGCATCCGACGCCCGACCTCGGCGGGGACAACACCACTGCGGGGTTCGCGGACGAGGTGGCGGCGCGGTTGGCGTCGTCAAGCATCTGAAGCGGCCGCCCCAACGGCAGACCCACCCCGAATGCGCAGACCCACCCGTTGCAGGGGGTGGGTCTGCACATTGGGGGTGGGTGTACGGGGCTCCCACGGGTAGCCGGGCGGAACCGGCGCCCATTGGGGGTGGGTTAAGCGGCGAAGGAAGCGCGCCGCCGCCAACGCTGCTCGTACCGACCTACTGGAACTGGCTGAGGTCGATGTTCTGCAGCGGATCCGACTCGCGCACGTCCTCCTCGGGCGGCAGCGGCACCTCGCACAGCACGGTCGTCGCGCCGGCGGGGTCGGCGATGGTCGCCAGCGGGCCGAACTCGGTGTCCTGCACGGGCACGACCACCTCGCCGCCCAGCTCCTGGGTGCGCATGACCGCCTGGCCGATGTTCTCCACGCCCAGGTACGCGAGCCACCCGGTGAAGGCGCCCTCCTGGTCGGGGCCGGCGACCTGGGGCCCTGCGACGAGGCCGGCGAAGGGCGCGCCGCCCTCCATCGCCACGGCGTACACGCCCTGCTCGGTGCGGGCGCGCACGGCGATCTCCCAGCCGAAAAGCTCGTGGTAGAAGGCGACGACGTCGTCGAAACGGTCGCCGTCGCCGGCGATCAGCTCGAACCACACGGGCGCGCCGGGCTCGCCGGCGGCGACGAACGCCTGCTCGCCGGGCTGCTGCAGCAGGCCGACCATCGCGCCGGCCGGGTCGACGATCACGGCCATCGCGCCGCCATCGACGAGCTCCACCGGCTCGAGGGCGACGTCCGCGCCAAGGCCGCGGGCCTTCTCCACCACCGTCGCGGCATCGTCGACGTGGAAGTTCACCCGCCACTGGTCGGCGGTGGCGGAAGGAGCGTCGGAGGCTGCGGCACCGCCCCCGTCCCCCGCATCGGCGTCGGCCCCGAAGAGCACCGACACCGGCATGCCCATGAGCTTGGCGACGCGCCGGCCGCCGCCCTCACCCGCCGCCCGGAACTCCCAGCCCATCAGCTCACGGTAGAAACGCTCCGACTTGCGCGGCGCGCTGGACACGAGGTCGACGCGAACGGGCATTCCGAATTCGGCGGGGAAAGCGGGCATTGGTTCCTCCACGGGTACTGCTCGTAATTGCGCGGGGTTCGCGCACGCCGGGCAATGCTACCGGAGGGGTCGCGGGGCCCCGGCCTAGAACTGGACGTTGCGCCACTTCTCGGGGTCGAAGTCGTCGTCGGCGGTGGCCTCGTCGAAGTAGTCGTCGTCGATGTCCTCGGGGCGGGCGACGCGGGCCGAGCCACCGGCGACGGTGACCACGTCACCGGGGCGCAGCTGGCGTCCGCGGCGGGTGTCGACTTCACCGTTGACCTGCACCTGCCCCTCGGCGATGACCTCCTTGGCCAGGCCGCCGGTTTCCACGAGGTTCGCCAGCTTCAGGAACTGGCCCAGACGGATGGACTCGTCGCGGATGGCGACGTCATAAGGCTCCATGTCCCCAGCATGGCACACGCTCCGGACCACGGCCCCGCCGGAAACGTCGGGTCAGGAGAACACGCCGGGCGCGGGCACCGTGCCGTCGAGAAGCCAATCGCCGATGAGCGTGGCTTTCCTGCGAACGGGGTCGTGGAGCGTGTGCGTCCGGGCATCGCGCCAACGCCGGTCGGACCCGCCGGTCGCGGTCGCGGACCGGGAGCCGAGCAATTCCAGCAGGCCAGATGACGTTTCCAGCGCCGCCCGCGCCGCGATGTCGCGCGCCGCGGCGACGGAGGTGGCGGCGGAGACCGTGAGATCCGTGTCGGCCGCACCGGTGACGTGTCGCCCGTCCACATCCGCCGCCGCTTGCCGCACCGCCGCTTGCGCCGCAAACGAGGCGATGGCGAACTCACCCAGTCGGTGCGGCAAGGTCGGATCGTGCGGGGCCCCGCCGTCGCGGGCGGCGGTGAGGCATGCGGTGGCTTCGTCGACCGCTCCGCGGGCGATGCCGGCGTCGATCGCCGCGTGCAACAGCTGCGCGTGGGCGCCGTACCCCGTTGCGCGGTCCGCGATCGGCGCCCTGGAGATGATGTCGTCAGGTTCGACTACGGCACCGTCGAATCGGATGGTCCCCGACGCCGTCAACCGCTGCCCCAGCCCATCCCAATCGTCGACGATGGTGACGCCCGGCGCGGCGGCCGCGAGCAACGCGACGTGGACGCCGGGCGAAAACCCCTGCCCCCGTGCGCTTTCCGGGATGGACGCGGTCACCGCCAAATGCGAGGCGTAGATCGATCCGGTGCAGAAGTGCTTCTCGCCTTCGAGGCGCCATCGGCCATCAGAACCCGGCGCCAACGTCACCGTGGGCGGCGCATCGGGCGGCGAACCCCTTTCCGCCTGCGCATTGGCCAGGAAGGCCCCGGCGGCGACGCGGCTCCCCCACTTTCGCCACTGCTCCGCGGAACCCGCGAGTCGGATGAGCCGGAGAAACGCGAAGTGGCTTTGGGGAATCTGCCCCAGCGACCCGTCGATCGCCGAAAGATCCATGATCAGCTCCGCGACCTCGGAGGCTCCCGCGCCACCGCCCCCGTCTCGTGCGTCGATGGAGAGGGCCAGCCACCCTGAGGCGCGCAGCCGTGCGATGGCCCCCCTTGGGTCGGTGGCGAAGTCGCCGGCGACATCGGCGACGGTGCCGGAAGGGGCGGTGGCAGTCGGGGAAGTCCTCGCGGCGGCGGTGATGGTGTTCCCGGCGAGGGAGACGGCGGCGCTCATCCCGCCACCGGCGCAGGCGTCGCGTCACGCTCGACGCTCGCCTGCTCGATCGGCTCGGGGGACTGCACGGCTCCGGACGCCTCCAACTCCCTGACCAGTGGAATGACGTCACGACCGAAACGGTCGAGTTCCTCTTCGACGTGGAGGAACCCGAGCAAGATCAGATCCACCCCGAGACGGCGCAGCTCCACGATCCGGCGCGCGACCCGTTCCGGCGTCCCGATGAGCCCGGTCTTGAATCCGTCGTTGTACTGCACGAGGTCGTCGAAGGACGAGTTCGCCCACATCCCCCGGCCATCCGGTGCGGCGGCTCCCGCCTGGCGCACGGCGGCGGCGAAAGCCTCCACCGCCCGCCGATCGGCTCCGGCGACGATGTCGGACAATTGGCGCCGCGCCTCTTCCTCCGTGTCGCGGACGATGGCGAAGCCGTTGACGCCGACGCGCACCCGTCGCCCGGCGCGGGCGGCATGGCCGCGGACCTCGCGGATCTGGCGCGACAACTCCGCGTCGGTGGCACCGTTGGTGAGGTACCAATCGGCATGGCGGCCGGCATTGGCCTGGGCCGCTCCGGAAGCGCCGCCGGCGAACAGCGTCGGCGGGGTCGACGGGCGCGGAGTCAGCGAATAGTCCCGGATCCGATAGAAGTCCCCGGCGAATTCCGTGCCTCCGCCACCCGGCTCCCCGTGGGTCAGCCGACGCAGCACCTGCAGGAACTCCGCCGAGCGCCGATAACGTTCGTCGTGTTCCAGCCACGGCTCGCCGAGCGCGCGGAATTCGTCGCGAAGCCACCCGGACACGATGTTCAGGGCGAAACGCCCGCCGTGAATCTCCTGCGCGGTGGCCGCGAGATTGGCGAGCACACCGGGCTGCCACAGCCCCGGATGCACCGCGGCGATGACGTTGAGCCTCTCCGTCGCCTCGAGCAGGGCGAGGGAAAAGGACACGGATTCGTGTTGGTTCGCGGCGGAATAGCTGCCCAAGTAGCGCACCTGGGTCAGGGCGTGGCCGAAGCCGCGCTCTTCAGCGAGTTTGGCCACGCGACGGTTGTAGTCGATGCCCCAGTCGGTGCGCTGCGACACGGATGAGGTCACCAGGCCGCCGGAGACGTTCGGCACCCAGTAGCCGAACTCGGTCGGTTGGTGGGATTCGTTCTGTTCGGTGGTTCCGGTTCGTGCGATGGATTCAGTGGTTCCGGTGATTCCCGGGTTTTCGGCGGTCATGGCGTGTCCTCGATTTCTTGGGAAAAGGTTCGGTGATCGGCGGGTTGGACGGTCAGTGGGGTTCGGCGGTCGGCGGGTTCGGGTGCTCGTCGGCGGCGTCGGCGGTCACGCCGCAAGCGACTTGAGCTCGGAGCCGTGGAAGACCAGCGGCGGGCGTCCTTCGGCGGCGGTGGCGCCGCGCAGCTCGAGCATCACGACGAGGTGATCACCGTGGGTGACCTGTCCGGCTATCACGGCGGTGAAGTGTGCGGTGGCTCCGTCTATGAGCACCGCATCGCCGACCGCATGGTGGCGGACGTCCGCGAATCGTTCGCCCGTCTTCGAGGACAACCTGCCGACATGGGCGGGTTGATCTTCGGCGAGCACCGACACCCCGAGGAGGCCGGAGCGCCGCAGCCTCCGCCAGGTCCGGGAGGAATCCTGGATGCAGATGCTCGCCAACGGCGGTTCCAGGCTCACCCCGGTGAAGGAGGCGACGACCATCCCATCGGGCAGGCCGTCGACCAGGCCGCACACGGCGACGATGGAAGTGGGCACGTGCGCGAGCAGCCGTCGCAAAGCCAACGGGTCCTCAATCGGGGCCGGGGCGTCAGGAGCACCCGGGCCGGCAGGAGCACCCGGCGCGACGGGGGCGGAAGCGGAGGGCGGGGAGAATACGGGCGAGGCGGTGACGGAAGCGCCTGCGGCGGTCATGCGGTCTCCTTCAGGAACGGGACGGGGGAATCGTGGAGGGCGTCGTCGGCGGCACCTGAACGCCCGGTGACGCCGATGCCGCGGCGGTGCAGCGCAGCGACGAGGCCTTCGCCGACGTGATAGGCCTCCTCCAGGTGCGGGTACCCGGAGAGGATGAAGTGCCGCATGCCCAGGTCGCGGTATTCGGCGATGCGCTCGGCGACTTCGTCGTGGCTGCCGACCAACGCGGTGCCGGCGCCGCCGCGGACGAGCCCGACCCCCGCCCACAGGTTGGGGGCGACTTCGAGGGACCGGGGATCCGCCGCGGGGTCGAAACCCGCGCCCCGGCCGTGGAGCTCGGCCATCCGGCGCTGGCCTTCGGATTGGGACCGGGCCAGGCCCTCCTGAATCCGGCGGACCTCCCGGGGATCGAGTCCGCGCTGCAGGCGGGCGGCTTCGGCCCAGGCTTCCTCGGAGGTGTCGCGCGTGATCACGTGCAGGCGGATGCCGTGGTCGACGGTTCGCCCGGCCCGGGCCGCCGCGGCGTCGACGCGCGCCTTCTTCTCCGCGACCGCGCGGGCGGGTTCGCCCCAGGTGAGATAAACGTCGATGGCGCTCCCGGCGACGGCCAATGCCGGGTCGGAGGAGCCGCCGAAGAACACGGGCGGGGCGGCCGCGGGGGGATTGGCCAGGGCGGCGCCCTCGACGTGGACGTGATCGCCGTGGAAATCGACGGCTTCGCCTGCCCAGAGGCGGCGGATCACGGCCAGTTCCTCGCCCGCGCGCGCATATCGCGCGGCTTTGTCCAGATGGTCGCCGAAGGAACGCTGCTCGTGGTTTTCGCCGCCGACGACGACGTTGACCAGCACGCGACCGCCGGACAGGTCGGCGAGCGTCGCCGCCTGCTGAGCGGCGAGCGTCGGCGAGGCCAGGCCGGGGCGCAGGGCGACCAGGAATTTGAGGCGTTCCGTGGCGGCGGCCAGCGTCGACGCGATGACCCACGCGTCGGCGCACCACGCGCCGGTGGGGATGAGCACCGAGTCGAAGCCGTTCGTTTCCGCGGCCAACGCCAACTGCGTGAGATAGCGCAGGTCCGCTTTCCGGTTGCCGACGTGATTTCCGGCGCCATGGCCGCCCGCGGTGATTCCGCGGGAGTCGCCGTAAGTCGGCAGGAACCAATGCAGGGTCACATCGTGGTCGGGGGACGTTGATTGGAGGTGTGTTTTCTCGGACATGGCGTCGAGTAGACCACCCGGTGCGCGAATTCGGAATAAACCATTCACCGTGACTGGAATGGCTGTTCCCGAGACTATTTCCCCAAACAAGTTGACAGACCAGTCGGTCTATTCAATGATGTTCCGCATGCCCCGCACCGCCCCGTCGATCGCCGACCGCCAGGCCGAGGCCGCCGCGACACCGACCCCGGCCAAGGCTGCGGCCCACGCCACGCCCCACGCTGCGGCCGCAGCCCCGGCCGCAGCCGCAACCCACGCCGCCGCCACGGCCCCGGCCGGCGTTTCGCGCGCGCGGTCCACGGACGCAGCTTCGCCCGCGCGGTCCACGGGCGCGTCCCCCGCCATCAGCCCGACGGCCGCCTTCCGCCTGCCCACTTCGCCGGCGGCGCGGCTGCACCACCAGATCCGCCTGCAGTGGCCGATCACCCGCCCCGATCTGGCGGCGTCGACGGGCCTGTCGCAGCCGACGGTGGCGCGCGGGGTCACGGCGCTGCTCGACGCGGGGCTGGTCGAGGAACGCCCGGACCTGATCACGGGCACGGGGACGGGCCGGCCGCGCGTCCCGCTGGCGCCGGCGAAGTCGCCGTGGCTGCACGTCGGGGCGCACCTCGGGTTACGCACGTCGCACATCGCGATCTTCGACACGGTCGGCCGGGTGCTGCGCGAAACGGACGTCGACTTGCCGCTGGACGCGCTGGCCCCTGACGAGGCCATCGATTCGATCGTCGCCGCCATCCACCGCCTGCGCACCGGCATCGCCCGGCCGCTGCGCACGGTCGGCGCCGCCCTGTCGGGCCACGTCGCCGCCGACGGGACGGTCACCTCGCGCTCCTACGGCTGGGGCCGGACCGACCTGGTCGGCATGCTTTCCGACGGCCTCGGCCTCCCCGCCCTCGCCGCCCCCGACGTCGCCGCGATGGCCGCATCCGAGCTGGCGGCCAATCCGCTGCGCGCGGGCGGCGAACGCTTGCCGACGTCGCTGTACTTCTACGCCCGCGAACTCGTCGGAGTGGCGTGGACCGTCGACGGCGCGGTGCACCGGCCGGCCCACGGCGACGGGTCGATCGGACATCTGCGGCCGGCGGACAGCGACCTCCTCGGCGGCGCGACGCTGCGGGAGGCGGTCGGCTCCTCCGGCGTGCTCGCCGCCGCCCGCGACGCAGGGGTCCGCGCGGGATCCATCGCCGAGCTCATCGCGGCGGCGCAGACGAACCCGGCGGCCCGAGCGATCCTCGACGAACGGGCGCGCCTGCTGGGGCTGGCGGTGGCCACGGTCGCCGACATCGTCGACCCCGCGCACGTCATCCTCGCCGGCGCGGCGTTCACCGACGATGCCGCCGGCCTGCGCGTCACGGCCCGCACCATCGCCGCCACCTCCCCGGCCCGACGCGACATCAGGGTCTCCCGCGCCCGCGGCACCATCATCCGCGACGCCGCCCGCGCCGTGGCGCTGGATCCGCTGCACGCCGACCCGCTGGGCCTCGCCCCGGCGCGGTGAGGCACAATCGTCGCCCATGCCCGGGGACCACGAACCTTCCACGCCGGACGCCGTCGAGGGCGCCTTCGCCGCCCTGGCGAGCCAGGCGCCGCCGCGGCCGCCGCTGACCCACATCCTCGGCGCCACCGTCGGGGTGACCATTCCGCTGATCGTCCTCGGCGCCGCGGCCGACGCCACCGATCTGGCCCTGCTCATCCCGCCGATGGCCGCCACCGCCGCACTGGTCGTCGGCGGCCCCGACCTGCCGCTGGCGCAGCCCCGCAACATCGTCCTGGGGCATCTGCTCGGCGCGCTGATCGGACTGGGGCTGGCCCACTGGTTCGGCGGGTCGGTGCTGGTCGGCGGGCTCGCGGCGGGCCTCGCCTTCGGCGCGATGCTGTTGCTGCGCTGCGCCCATTCCCCCGGCGCGGCCACGGCCATGCTCCTGGTCACCATTCCCCCGGCGGTCCCCGCCCGCTTCCTGGCCGTGCTCATGGCGTCGGCGGTGCTGGTGATCCTCGCGGGCCTTGCCGCCAATCGGCTGCGCCGCCTCCGCTACCCCGCGTACTGGTGGTGAGCGCCCGCGGGTGCGGGCCGGATGGCGGGCACGCGGGCGTCGTCAAGCACCCCCCGGAATCGCGGCGCGGGCGGAAGGTTTTCCACCCGAAAACGTGATCGCGGTTACCCTGGCGGAGGCAAGGGCGCTACCCCCGTTCACGCCTCTCCGCGGGCCGGGGGCACGCCCTCTGGCCAGCCCCGACTTCGGAAGTGACGGTGATCCCCCATGTCCGCCAGCAACGACCGCAAGAAGAAGAGCGACAAGGCCAAGACGAAGGCCAAGACCAAGGCCGCGAAGTCCGCCAAGGACGACAAGGCCACCAAGGCCAAGGCGAAGACCAAGGCCAAGAAGGGCGCCCACGACGCCGCGGCCATGCGCCCGGGCGTCCCCGGACCCGAACCGGTCGCCTACGACGAGCCGACCGACCCGCGTGAGCCGCTGGCCCCCAAGGACGACCAGACCTCGCCCAAGCCCGCGACACCCACCGGCTGCCCGGTCCACGCCGACCGCACCGACTTCGCCCAGCAGGGCCCCTACCTGACCACCCCGCAGGGCGTCCGCCGCGCCGAAACGGACCACTCGCTCAAGGCCGGTCCCCGCGGCCCGATCCTGCTGCAGGACCACCACTTCCAGGAGAAGCTGCAGCACTTCGACCGCGAGCGCATCCCGGAGCGCGTGGTCCACGCGCGCGGCGCCGGCGCCCACGGCGTGTTCCGCTCCAACGGCAAGGCCGCGCAAATCACCCGCGCGGGCTTCCTCAAGGAGGGCGTGGAAACCCCCGTCTTCGTGCGCTTTTCGACGGTCGCCGGCTTCCGCGGTTCCATCGACACCGCACGGGACACCCGCGGCTTCGCCGTGAAGTTCTACACCGACGAGGGCAACCACGACCTGGTGGGCAACAACATCCCGGTGTTCTTCATCCAGGACGGCATCAAGTTCCCGGACGTCGTCCACTCGGTCAAGCCGCACATGGACCGCGAGATCCCGCAGGCGCAGTCCGCGCACGATTCCTTCTGGGACTTCGTGTCGCTGCACACCGAGGCGACGTTCCACACCATGTGGAACATGTCCGACCGCGGCATCCCGCGTTCGTACCGGATGATGGAGGGCTTCGGCGTCCACACGTTCCGCATGATCAACGACGCCGGCGAGACGTCGCTGGTGAAGTTCCACTGGAAGCCCAAGCTCGGCGTCCACTCGCAGGTGTGGGAGGAGGCGCAGCTGTCCGGCGGCGCCGACCCGGACCTGCACCGCCGCGACCTGGCCGACGCCATCGAGGCCGGCGCCTTCCCCGAGTGGGACCTGGGCGTGCAGGTGTTCCCGGACAACGCCGAGGAGACCTTCGAGGGCATCGACCTGCTCGACCCGACCAAGCTGGTGCCGGAGGAGCTCGCGCCGGTGGAGATCATCGGCACGATGACCCTCAACGGCAACCCGACGAACTACTTCGCCGAAACCGAGCAGGTCGCCTTCTGCCCGTCGAACATGGTCCCGGGCATCGAGACCACCAACGACCCGCTGCTGCAGGGCCGCCTGTTCTCCTACACGGACACCCAGATGCACCGCCTGGGCGGCCCGAACTTCACGCAGCTGCCCATCAACCGCCCGCATGCGCCGGTCAACGACATGCAGCGCGACGGTTTCGCGCAGCACGCCATCCCCGGCGGCATCAACGCCCACCACCCGAACTCCGTCGACGGCGGCTGCCCCTTCCTGGCCGACCCGGAGACCGCGGGCGGCTACATCGAGGTGCCGCAGGAGATCGCCGACGCGATCAAGACCCGCGAAAAGCCGGCGAGCTTCGCCGACCACTTCTCGCAGCCGCGGATGTTCTGGAAGTCGCTGACCGACGTCGAGCGCGACCACATCATCGAGGCCTACACCTTCGAGCTGTCCAAGTGCTTCGACGAGACCATCCGCCGCCGCGTGGTCGGCGAGGTGCTCGCGCACATCGACCAGGAGCTGGCGGAGTCCGTGGCCGAGGGGCTGGGCCTGCCCGCGCCGGAGCCGGTGGCCGACCTGCCGGAGCCGGAACCGTCACCCGCGCTGTCGCAGATCCGCGGCCCGTTCCCGCTGGACGGCCGCCAGGTGGGCATCATCGCCGACGACGACACCGACGCGAAGGCCCTGGACGCGCTGATCGAGGGCATCGACGAAGCGGGCATGGTGCCGCTGGTCATCGCCGCCCACGCGGGCCGTCTCGGCGCCGACGGTGACGGGCCGACGGTGCAGCGCACGACGTACAACACGCGCTCCATCGAGTTCGACGCCGTCATCGCCGCAGCCGACGTCGACGCCCCGGAGATCGCCGTGCTGCTGGGCGAGGCGTTCCGCCACCTGAAGGCCATCGCGGCCTTCGGCGACGGGCGGGAGCTGGTCAAGCGCCACATCGACGCGGACGCGCCGGGCATCGTCCTGGCCGCCGACGGCGGCAAGGCGCTGAAGTCCCTGCTGAAGCTGATGCCGGAGCACAGGGTGTGGGATCGGGCGTGACCGGCCCGGGTCCGGGCCGGCTTCACCCCGGCCCGGCGGGGCGTCAGGCCAGCTTCACTGCGGTGCCGGAGGCGGTGACCATCAGCATGCCGTTGTCGGCGCCGAGGACCTCGTAGTCCAGGTCCACGCCGATGACGGCGTCGGCGCCGAGGGCCTGCGCGCGCTCGTACAGCTCGGCGAGCGCGGTCTCGCGGGTCTTCTCGAGCTCCTTCTCGTAGGACTCGGCGCGGCCGCCGACGAGGTTGCGGAAGCCGGCGCCGATGTCCTTGAACATGTTGACGCCGGAGATGGCCTCCGAAGAGACGATGCGGATGTAATGGGCGATGTCGCGGCCCTGGATGCTGGGGGTGGTCGTCATGATCATGGCAGCGAGCATACGCAAGGAGGGGCCGCCGCGCCCGGGTTAATTCTGGTCACGGCGGCCCCTCCAACAGCGGTTTCGCTACACGCCGATGGGCATGTCCGCCGGCTCCACCGCACGCGGCAGATTCGACTCGCCCATCAGGTGGCGGTCCACGGCCTCGGCGCAGGCGCGGCCCTCGGCGATGGCCCACACGATCAGGCTGGCGCCCCGGCCGTTGTCCCCCGCGACGAACACGGGGCCGGTGAACGAGCCGTCGTAAAGCGCGTCCGGCTCGAGCGTCGCCCTGTAGTCCCCGTCGCGGACCATGCGGCCGCGCTCGTCGAACACGACGCCCAGCTCGGCGACGATCCCGCCGCGCTCGGGGCCGGTGAAGCCCAGCGCGATGAGCACCAGATCGGCGTCGATGTCGAAGTCGGTGCCCTTCATGGGCACGCGGCGGCCCTCGACGACGGCGACCTCGTTGGCCGAGATGCCGGTGACGCGCCCGTCCTCTCCGTGGAAGGACACCGTGTTGGCGTTGAACACGCGCTTGCCCAGCGTCTCGCCGGACACCCGCGCATCCAGGCCCAGCGCCGCGGTGACCTCCGGCGGCTCCGAACCGGAGATGACGTACTCGCCTTCCTCGTGCGCCGTGGCCACGCGCCAGACCAGCGGGTACATCGGCCACGGGGTCGACGCCGCACGCGAGCGCGGGGCCCGCGGGCGGATGTCGAACTGCGTGACCGATGCCGCGCCCTGGCGCAGGGCGGTGCCGAAGCAGTCGATGCCGGTGTCGCCGCCGCCGATGACCACCACGCGCTTGCCCCGGGCGTCGATCTCCGGCACCTCGGCGTCGCCGGCCGCCACGCGGTTGGCGTGCGGCAGGTACTCCATCGCCTGGTGGATGCCGTCCAGGTCGCGGCCGTCGACGGGCAGGTCGCGCGGCAGCGTGGCACCCGTGGCCAGCACCACCGCGTCGAAGTCCGCCAGATCGGCGGCGCTCGGCGAGATGCCGCAGCGGAACACGGTGCCCTCGGCCTCCATCTGCTCCAGGCGGCGGTCGAGGAACCGGGCCTCCATCTTGTAGTCCGGCACGCCGTAGCGCATCAGCCCGCCGGGCTTGTCGTCGCGCTCGAAGACCGTCACCGCATGCCCGGCGCGGGTCAACTGCTGGGCGGCGGCCAGGCCGGCCGGCCCGGAACCGATCACCGCGACCGACTGGCCGGTGTCGAAGCTCGGCGGGATCGGCTGAACCCAGCCCTCCTCGAAGCCGCGCTCGGCGATGGCCAGCTCGATGTCCTTGATGGTCACCGCGTCATCGTTGATGGCCAGGACGCAGCCGCCCTCGCACGGCGCCGGGCACAGGCGGCCGGTGAACTCGGGGAAGTTGTTCGTCGCGTGCAGGCGGTCGAACGCCTCGCGCCACCGGTCCTGCCGCACCAGGTCGTTCCACTCCGGGATGATGTTGCCCAGCGGGCACGCGGCGTGGCAGAACGGCACGCCGCAGTCCATGCAGCGGGTCGCCTGGGTCTCGATGTGCCCGGGCGCCGGGTGCTCGTGGACTTCCTTCCAGTCCATCAGCCGCAGGGGCACGGGGCGGTGGGCCGGCTCCTCGCGGCGGTGCTTCATGAATCCCTTGGGATCAGCCATTGTTCACTGCCTCCATGATCGCTTCGTTGACGTCCAGGTCCTCGGCTTCGGCGCGCGCGACGACGTCGAGCACGCGCGCGTAGTCGCGGGGCATGACCTTCACCATCGACGCGGGGTCGGCGTCGGCGGTGGAGCCGGTCAGCTCGCGGTGGCGGGCGATGACGCCGGTGAGCCACGCGATGTCGTCGGCGTCGGGTTCGAGCAGGTCGACGAGCTCGGGGTTGATGTGCCGGGCCAGTTCCTCCGCCCCACCGTCGGCGCGGAGGAACGCGATGCCGCCGCTCATGCCGGCGCCGAAGTTGCGGCCGACGGGGCCGAGCACGACGACGCGCCCGCCGGTCATGTACTCGCAGCCGTGGTTGCCGATGCCCTCGACCACCGCGGTCGCGCCGGAGTTGCGCACGCAGAAGCGCTCGCCGACGGTGCCGCGGATGAAGATTTCGCCGCTGGTCGCGCCGAAGCCGATGACGTTGCCGGCGATGGTGTCGCTGGCCGCGTCGGCGGTCGGCGGGGCCGACCGGGACGGCTTGACGACGATCCGGCCGCCCGACAGTCCCTTGCCCACGAAGTCATTGGCGTCGCCCTCGAGGAGCAGCTCGACGCCCGAGGGCACGAACGCGCCGAAGGAGTTGCCGGCGGAGCCGGTGAGTTCCACGGCGAGCGCGCCGTCGGAAAGCCCCCTGGCACCGGTGGCCTTGGTGATCTCGTGGCCCAGGCGCGTGCCCACCGACCGGTCGACGTTGGAGATCGGGTAGCTCAGGCGCAGCGGCCCGACGGCGCCGGCCGCGCCGCGGCGGGCGGCGACCAGCAACGCGGAGGAGTCGGCGATGATCTGCTGGTCGAGCGTGCCCTCCAACCCGTGCTCCTGCGACTTGGTGCAGCGCGGGTCCTGGCCCATCCAGGGGCTCTCGACGGCGTGGAGGATGCGGTCGAGGTTCAGCTTCGCCGCGCGGGGCAGCTCCGCCAGGTCCGAGCGCGGGCGCAGGCACTCGACGTGGCCGACGGCCTCGTCGATGGTGCGGAAACCCAGCTCCGCCAGGTACTCGCGGATCTCCTCGGCGATGAACGTGAAGAAGTTGACCACGTGCTCCGCCCGGCCCGTGTACTTCTTGCGCAGCTCGGGGTTCTGCGTGGCGATGCCGACGGGGCAGGTGTCCAGATGGCAGACGCGCATCATCACGCAGCCCTCCACCACCAGCGGCGCGGTGGCGAAACCGTACTCCTCGGCGCCGAGCAGCATGGCCACCATGACGTCGCGGCCGGTCTTGAGCTGGCCGTCGCACTGCACGCGGATGCGGTCGCGCAGGCCGTTGAGCAGCAGCGTCTGCTGCGTCTCGGCCAGGCCCAGCTCCCACGGGCCGCCGGCGTGCTTCAGGCTGGTCAGCGGCGACGCGCCCGTGCCGCCGTCGTGGCCGGAGATGAGCACCACGTCCGCGTGGGCCTTGGACACGCCCGCCGCGACGGTGCCGACGCCCAGCTCGGAGACGAGCTTGACGTGGATGCGCGCGTTCGGGTTGGCGTTCTTCAGGTCGAAGATCAGCTGCGCCAGATCCTCGATCGAGTAGATGTCGTGGTGCGGGGGAGGCGAAATCAGGCCGACGCCCGGGGTGGTGATGCGCACCTCCGCGACCCACGGGTAGACCTTCGACGGCGGCAGCTGGCCGCCCTCGCCCGGCTTGGCGCCCTGGGCCATCTTGATCTGGATGTCGGTGCAGTTGGACAGGTAGTGGCTGGTCACGCCGAACCGGCCCGAGGCGACCTGCTTGATCGCGCTGCGGCGCCAGTCGCCGTTGGCCTCGCGGGCGAAGCGCTTCGGGTCCTCGCCGCCCTCGCCCGAGTTCGACATCGCCCCCAGGCGGTTCATGGCGATGGCCAGCGTCTCGTGCGCCTCGGCGGAGATGGAGCCGTAGCTCATGGCGCCCGTCGAAAAGCGCTTGACGATGCTCGACACCGGCTCGACCTCGTCGATCGGCACCGGCGGGCGGTCGGAGACCATCTCGAACAGGCCGCGCAGCGTCGCCAGCCGCTTGGTCTGGTCGTCGACCTTGCGGGTGTAGTCGCGGAACACCGCGTACTGGCCGGTGCGCGTGGCGTGCTGGAGCGTGAAGACCGTCTCCGGGTTGAACAGGTGGTACTCGCCCTCGCGGCGCCACTTGTACTCGCCGCCGAGGTCCAGGTCGCGGTGCGCCTGCTCCTCCGGGCGGGGCAGGAAAGCGCTGCGGTGGCGGGCCTCCACGTCGGCGGCGACCTCGTCCAGGCCGACGCCCTCCAGCGGCGACACCGCGCCGGTGAAGTACTCGTCGAGGAAGTCCTGCGCCAGGCCGATGACGTCGGCCAGCTGCGCGCCGCGGTAGGACTGCACCGTGGCGATGCCCATCTTGGACATCACCTTCAGCACGCCGCCGGCGGCCGCACGGCAGTAGTTCGAGCACGCCTCGTCCAGGTCGAGGGTGCCCAGCCGGTTCTTCATCCGCAGCTCGTCGATGGTCTCGAACGCCATGTACGGGTTGATCGCGTCGGCGCCGAAGCCGATGAGCATGGCCATGTGGTGGACCTCGCGGGCGTCGCCGGCCTCGACGATGAGCGAGGCCCGCGAACGGGTCTTCTCCGCCACCAGGTGATGGTGGACCGCGGAGGTCAGCAGCAGCGACGGGATCGGCGCGAACCGCTCGTCGGACTCGCGGTCGGACAGCACGATCAGCGACGTGCCGCGGTCGATGGCCTCGGAGACCTCGCGGCGCACGCGGCGGATGGCGTTGCGCATGCCGCGGCCGCCCTGGGCCACCGGGTACAGGCCGGAGATGACGGCCGACTCGAACCCGGCGAAGCGCTCGTCCTCGTGGGCGCGGACCAGGGTGACGAACTCGTGGTTGTCCAGGATCGGCTGGTCCAGGCGGATGCGGCGCGCCGCGGCGGCGGTCGGGTCGAGGACGTCGGCCTCGGCGCCGAGCAGCGTGTGCATGCTGGTGACGGACTTCTCGCGGATGGAGTCCAGCGGCGGGTTGGTCACCTGGGCGAAACGCTGCGCGAAGTAGTCGAACAGCATGCGGGGGCGGTTCGACAGCGCGGCGATCGGGGTGTCGGAACCCATCGAGCCCAGCGCCTCGGCGCCGGTCAGCGCCATCGGGCGGATGATCAGGTCGACGTCTTCCTCGGTGATGCCGAAGACGCGCTGGCGCAGCACCGCGCGGCGGTGCGGCATGTACTCGTAGCGCTGCTGCGGCAGCTCCGCGGTGGTGACCAGGCCCTCTTCGACCCAGTCGCGGTACGGGCCGGTCGCCGCGAGTTCGGCCTTGATCTCGGCGTCGTCGATGATGCGGCCGGCGGCGGTGTCCACCAGGAACATGTGGCCCGGGCGCACGCGGGTGCGCTGGACGATGTGCTCCGGCGCGATGTCGAGCACGCCGGCCTCCGACGCCATGACCACCAGGCCCTCGTCGGTGACCCAGATGCGCCCCGGGCGCAGCCCATTGCGGTCGAGGGTGGCGCCGATGACGGTGCCGTCGGTGAACGCCACCGCCGCCGGGCCGTCCCACGGCTCCATGAGGCAGGAGTGGTACTCATAGAACGCCCGCACGTCGGGGTCGAGGTCGTCGTCGTGCTCCCATGCCTGCGGGATCATCATCATGACGGCGTGCGGCAGGCTGCGGCCGCCCAGGTGCAGCAGTTCCAGGGCCTCGTCGAAGCGGGCGGTGTCGGACCCGTCGGGGTCGCACACCGGCAGGACGCGGTCGATGTTGCCCAGCTTCTCGGAGCGGATCAGGGCCTCGCGGGCGCGCATCCAGTTCTCGTTGCCGCGCACGGTGTTGATCTCGCCGTTGTGCGCGACCAGCCGGTACGGGTGGGCCAGGGGCCACGAGGGGAACGTGTTCGTCGAAAAGCGGGAGTGGACGATCGCCAGGGCGGAGGTCATCTCCGGCCGCCGCAGGTCGGCGTAGAAGCCGGCCAGCTGCGGAGTGGTGAGCATGCCCTTGTAGACGATCGTGCGGCTCGACAGCGACGGGAAGTACACGGTGTCGCCGCCGGCGCCCTGGCCGGCGCCGCGGTCGCCGAGCTCGCGCTCGCAGCGCTTGCGCACGAACCACACCTTGCGGTCCAGGTCGATGCCCGTCAGCGGGCGGCCGTCGCGGCCCTTGGCGGAGACGAAGATCTGCCGGAACACCGGCATCGCGTCGCGGGCCATCGAGCCCAGCGCCGAGTCGTCGACCGGCACGTCGCGCCAGGTGATCAGGTCCACGCCCTCCTCGGCGCAGATGTCCTCCACCGCGCGGATGGCGTCGAGGGTGGCCATGCGGGCCTGCGGCAGGAAGGCGATGCCGGTGGCGTACGCGCCGGGCTCCGGCAGCAGCACGCCGGCGTGGGACAGTTCCGCGCGGTAGAAGGCGTCGGGGATCTGCAGCAGGATGCCGGCGCCGTCGCCGGTGTTCTTCTCCGCCCCGGCGGCGCCGCGGTGGTCGATGTTGATCAGCGCCTGGATCGCCTTGTCCACGATGTCGCGGCTGGCGCGGCCGTGGATGTCGGCGACGAAGGCGACGCCGCAGGCGTCGTGCTCGCGGGAGGGGTCGTACAGGCCCCGGCGCGCCGGGCCGTGCGCGAGGGTGGCGCCTGCGCGCGTCCCGGTTGCGCCGGTGCGGCTGCTGTCGTTCGGGCTCGTGGCGTCGGTCATTGCCGGCCCCTTTCGTTGCTGGTGTCCTCTCGGACGTCACGGGTTTTCGCGTCGCGCGCCGCGTCCGGGGCCCGGGGTGCCGGGTCGGCGTTTCCGGTGGTCCGGGCGCGGCGCGCGCGTGGCTTCTGCAAGGAGCATCGGGGGTCGCGGCCGTAATGACATAACTCGGCGACAACCATTTCCCCAGGTCACGCGGACACTGTGACATGCGACACAATTGGGCCGGGGCCTGATTACCGCCGGGCAACCGCCGTTTAACCCCGCCGAAACAAACCGGGGGTGCCGTTCGCACCCGCCCTGCCCCTTCCATCGCTGCCCCCTCCGCCCCAGCCCCTCCACAGCCACACAGCCCCTCCGCAGCCGCCCCGCCCGCTCCCGGCCCCTTTCGAACATGCGCGCCAAAACCGGAACCCCTCGCGCGGGCGGATCCGGGCGGTGTCATATGGTCGCCGCATGTCATCGAGCGCCCGCACCACGCCCCGCAAGCACCGCCTCCTCGCGGCGGTGCTTGCGGCGGGGTTGGCACTGTCGGGTTGCTCGGCCCTCGACGGCGAGGGCTTTGCGACGCCGCCGTCGGACCTCTTCGGCGCCCCCGGAACTTCCGCCGGGGACGGGAATTCGGACGGAGCCGGACCGGACGGAGGAGACGCCTCCGCCGATTCCGCGGAGCCGGAACCGGAGCCCGCGCCCACGGAGCCGCCTCCGCCCGCACCCATCGACCCGAACGCCCCTGCCGGCGATGGGGCGATGGGCGGCGACGGCGGGGCGTCGTCAAGCGGGGAAGGCGGCCCCCTGGGCGCGATCCGCGGGCAGCTGGCCGCCCTGGAGGTCAAGGGGCGCGCGCCGAAAACCGGGTACGACCGGGACCTGTTCGGGCAGCGATGGTCCGACGACGTGCCCGTGGCGCTGGGGCACAACGGCTGCGACACGCGCAACGACATCCTGCGGCGTGACCTGGTCGACGTGGAGATCAAGCCGAACACCAACGACTGCGTGGCACTGGCCGGGACCCTGCACGATCCGTTCACCGGCGCGGCGATCGCGTTCCGGCGGGGGTCGAGGACGTCGAGCGCGGTGCAGATCGACCACATCGTGGCCATGTCCGACGCCTGGCAGAAGGGCGCGCAGGGGCTCGACGGCGACGCGCGGCGGGCGTTCGCCAATGACCCGCTGAACCTGATGGCCGTCGACGGGCCGTCGAACCAGCGCAAGGGCGACGGCGACGCCGCGACGTGGCTGCCGCCGAACTCCGCGTTCCGCTGCCAGTACGTCGCGCGGCAGGTCGCCGTGAAGCACCGCTACGGCCTGTGGGTGACGCCCGCCGAACGGGACGCGCTGGACCGCTGGCTGGGCACGTGCGGTCCGGCGGACGATGCCGCGCTGGCGGCGCTCGTCGAAGGCGGCGTGGCCGAGCGCAGGTGACTGCCCGCGCGCCCGCATAGCTGTCGAATTAGACATATCCTCGCCGCGAATGTCGGTAACCTCGAGTCATGGACACCAATGACGACGCCATCCGATCCGAGCGACACGGCGACGACGTCGCCATGGGGAGCACCGAACGGGCCGACGACATCGACAAGGTCGCGGCCGCCGCCGTCGCCGAGGACGAGGGAGTCGGCGACGGGAAAGACAAGGGCAAGGGCAGGGGCGGGGACAAGGCCGGGGACGGCAAGTCCAAGTCCGAAACCGTGGGCAAGGGGCCCGCGAAACTGCCCGCGACGCCGGACCCCGCGGTGGCGAAGGACCTGCAGAAGGTCCTCGACGGCAAGTACGCCGACGAACGCGAACGCGTCCGGGCCTTCCTCGACGACGAATTCTTCCGCCCGCAGGCGGGACTGCCGCTGGACGAGGCCCGCGAGGCGGTGCTCGCCCGGCTCGAACGCCTCCGCGACACCGGCATGCCCAAGGGCGTGTTCAGCGCCGACCATGGCGGCACCGGCGAAATCGGCGCGACCCTGACCGGGATGGAGATGGTCGGGCACGCGGACCTCGGAGTCATGGTGAAGTCCGGCGTGCAGTGGGGGTTGTTCGGCGGCGCGGTCGAGGCGCTGGGCAGCGAGCGCCACATGCACCTCGTGCCGCAGATCATCAACCTGGACCTGCTCGGCTGCTTCGCCATGACCGAGCGCGGCCACGGCTCCGACGTGCAGAACCTGCTGACCACCGCCACCTACGACGCCGAAACCGACGAGTTCGTCGTCCACTCCCCCAGCTTGGCGGCGGAGAAGACGTACATCGGCAACGCCGCCCGCCACGGCCGCATGGCCGCGGTATTCGCGCAGCTGCACACGCCCGGCAGCGCCACGGACGCCAACCACGACCCCGCCGCATCCCACGGGGTGCACTGCATCCTCGTGCCCATCCGCGACGAGGACGGCAACCCGATGCCGGGCGTGACCCTCGGCGACCACGGACTCAAGGGCGGGCTGCCGGGCGTGGACAACGGCACGATCATGTTCGACAACGTGCGGGTGCCGCGCGAGAACCTGCTCAACCGCTTCGGCGACGTCGACGAGCGCGGCAACTACTCGTCGCCGATCGACTCGCGCAACCGCCGCTTCTTCACCATGCTGGGCACGCTGATCCGCGGCCGCATCTCCGTCGGCGCGGCCGCCGGCGCGGCGACGCGGTCGTCGCTGACCATCGCCTTGCGCTACGCCACCCGCCGCCGCCAGTTCGAGGGCGTGCCCGGCAACGAAAAGCGGCTCATCGAGCACCGCTCCCACCGTCTGCGCCTGCTGCCGCGCCTGGCCCGCTCCTACGCCCTGGCGCTGCTGCAGAACCAGATCATCGCCCGCCTGGACGAGCAGGAAAGCCTGATCTCCGCGGGCGAGTGGGACGTCGCAAAGCCCACCGAAGAGCAGCAATGGAAGCAGCGTGAAATGGAATCGCGCGCCGCGGCCGTGAAGGCCGCCGCGACCCGCCACGCCACGGACACCATCCAGGCGTGCCGCGAGGCCTGCGGCGGCGCCGGCTACATGGCGGATAATCTGCTGACCATCCACAAGGACGACTCCGACGTGTTCACCACGTTCGAGGGCGACAACACCGTCCTGATCCAGATGGTGGGCAAGGAGCTGATCACGGCCTACGCGCGTGGCCTGTCCGACCTCGACCCGATGGGCATGCTGCGCTTCGGCGTCGAGAACGTCGGCGACATCCTGCTGCGCCGCACCCCGCTGGCCCGGTCGGTGCAGACGCTCATCGACAGCGTCACCGACCGCGAGGAAACCGACATCTTCGACGCCGGCTACCAGGTCAAGCTCTTCGAGGACCGCGAGTCGAACCTGCTGAAGTCGCTCGCGCGGCGCCTCAGCGGCGCGAAGAAGATGGAGGTGGAGGACGCCGTCGCGGCCGTCGACGCCGCGCAGGACCACCTCATCGCCTGCGGGTGGGCGCGCGTCGACGCGATGCTGCTGGAGGCGCTCGTGGAGGCGGAGGCCTCGCTTGACGACGGCTCGCCGGTGAAGGACGTGTTCGTGCAGATCCGCACGCTGTTCGCATTGTCCGTCATCAACGACCACTCGGGCTGGTACCAGGAGCAGAACGTGCTGAACGGCCTGCGCACGAAGGCGGTGCGCGCGGCGATCAACGACCTCGTCGATTCGCTGGGGCCGTGGGCCGACGTGCTCGTCGACGCCTTCGCCGTGCCGGAGGCCCTGGTGTCCGTGCCGATGCTCGACGATGCGGGGGTGGACGCCCGCTGATGCCCTCCCCCGCCGCCGGAGCACGCACATCGGCGGCGGGGAGCGGATCGGGGGCGGACCGGGGGCGATGCGGGGGCAAGGGGCCAGATGCGTTGGGTGACGGAAATTTCGGTGGATACGTCGCCCGGCCCGTGCAGGTGGACTAACCTGCACCCACGTGACGACTGGGGCCAGTGGGATCCCGGTCGGACCCCCATCGCGCCCAATCCGTAATCGGGGCGTAACATTCCAGCCCATAATTCAGATGACACACCTAGCACGTGTGCGACGCGCCACTTTTTGCGGTTCGTTCGGGATCCGTATTAGTTTGACTCTCAAACAACACGTCGCGCCGCCACGTCACACAGAAGAACACCGTTTCCCCGCGAAGCGGCCAGCCTGCAAACTCCTTGGAGGAACAGAGACAATGTCCGCCGAAATCAACTCCGCACCCAAGCTGCCGCTGCCGTTCCAGGTGAAGGCCGTTGCGAAGTCTCTGAGCCCCCTCCTCAAAACGGGCGCCCTCTACATGACTCCGAAGACCGCGCCGTTCTGCCTCAACTGCATCCGGCGCTGGCGCTTCGCGGTCGGCGGCCTGATCACCATGAGCGCCGAGCGTTACCCGGACCGTCTCGCGCTCGTCGACGACGAGGGCGAGCTGACTTACGCCGAGCTGCGCGACGACGTGTGGGCGCTGGCCCGCGCGCTCAAGGACCGCGGCATGGGCCCCGAGTCCCGCTTCGGCATCATCGCCCGCAACGGCCGCGGCATCATCATCCCGATGGCGGTCAAGGGCCTGCTGGGCTCCGAGATCATGATCATGAACATCGGCTCCTCGGCCCACCAGATCTCCGGCCTCCTCAACGAGACCAAGATCGATTACCTCTTCGTCGACGAGGAGTTCCTCGAGCGCGTGCCGGAGGACATCGGCGACTGCACCGTCGTGGTCACGCACGTCTTCGACAAGGACAACCGCCCCGAGGTCCCCGAGAACTACCTGTTCATGCAGGATCTCATCGACGCCGGCGGCACCTCGGAGCTGGAGACCCGCCCGAAGCAGGGCCGCATCATCATCATGTCGTCGGGCACCACGGGCATCCCGAAGGGCGTGCTGCGCAACGAGCCGAAGACCCCGGCGACCCTGGGCGCCATCGCGGACCGCATTCCGTGGCGCCGCAACATGGTCATCCACCAGTCCGCGTCGATGTTCCACGCCTGGGGCTGGGCGAACGTCATCATCGCGATGGTCACCGGCGCGACCCTGGTCACCCAGCGCCAGTTCGAGCCGAAGGCCGCGCTGGAGCAGTTCGACAAGTACGGCGTCAACGGCCTGGTGTCGGCTGCGATCTTCCTCCGCATCCTCAATGACGAGCTCGAGGCCAACCCGCGCCCGAACCCGGGTCCGTTCGAGTTCATGATTTCCTCGGGCAACGCCATCCCGGCGTGGCTGGTCACCGCACTGACCAAGCGTTTCGGCCCGGTGGTCTGCAACTTCTACGGTTCGACCGAGGCCGGCCTGACCTCCATCGCCACCGGCCCGGAGCTCGCGGAGCGCCCGGATTCGGCGGGCCGCCCCGCCATCGGCGCGCACGTCCGCATCCTCGACGACGACGACAACGATGTCCCGGCCGGCGAGATCGGCCGCATCCACACCGCCCAGGAGCTTGCGTTCACGGGTTACATGGCGTCGCAGCGCGACAAGTTCCGCATGGTCGACGGCCTTCTGGAGATCGGCGACCTGGGCCGCATGGACGAGGACGGCTTCCTCTACGTTTGCGGCCGTTCGGACGACATGGTGATCAAGGGCGGCGAGAACACCTTCCCGCGCGAGGTCGATGAGGTCCTGGGCGCCCTCGACGGTGTCGAGGATCTGCACACCATCGGAGTGAACAACACGAAGACGCTGCTCGCCGAGCTGCACACGTTCGTGATCCGCAAGGACAACCAGGCGGGCAACGCGTTGGATCCGGATGAGATGCGCCAGGTCGTCCGCGAGAACCTCGCGGAGCACTCGGTGCCGGAGCACATCCACTTCGTCGATGATCTGCCGCGCAACGCGACCGGCAAGGTCGTCCCGCGTCTGCTGCCGGTTCCGGAGCCGGAGTAAAAATCGGCCCAGCCCCGGCGCCGGGTGGTTCCGGCACCGGGTAAGTTCAGCGCCTGAGCGGCGAATCTTCGCTGCCGGGCCCGGTTTCATGGCCGGGTTCAAACTCGAGGCCAACCAAGCTTTGCGACGGCCCCGCGGACACCACGTCCCGCGGGGCCGTCGCCCATTTCCAGGCCGTGTCCGCCCAAACCCCCGCCATTCCCCGCCCCCTCACCGCAGATGCGCCAGTTCCAGGCAAATACACCCGTTGCAACGGGCGCATCTGCCTGGAACTGGCGCATCTGGAGCAGATTTATTTGCGCGGGCGGACGGTGACTTCCTCCACGATGCAGTCGTCCGTCGCATCCACGCACAGCCGCACGGCGGCGGCGATGGAGTCGACGTGGACGTACTTCGAGCCGTCGTAGCCGTCGGCGCCCATGATCTGCACCTGCATGTCGGTGTCCACGCGACCCGGGTGGACGGAGGAGACGCGCACGCGGCCACGCTCCTCCTCACGCAGGGCGTCGGTGATGGCGCGCAACGCGAACTTCGACGCCGAATACAGGCCCAAGCCCGGCCCCGACTTGTAGCCGGAGCCCGAGTTGATCGCCACGACCGTGCCGTGCCCCTCGCGGAGCGCCGGCAGCAAGCGGCGGGTCAGGTCGACGACGGCCACGACGTTGATGTCCAGCAGCCTCGACCATTCGTCGCGGTCGGCGTCGGCGACGGTGCTCTTCGCCCATATCCCGGCCGAATGAACCAACACGTCGAGCCGCGGCTTCCGCGACGCCGGCGCATCCGCCGCGCCGCCCCCGTTCTCCCCGACACCGCCGCCTGCACCGCCACCGTCGAGCCCCGCGCGCGCGACGGCGGCGACGACCTGGTCGGGGTCCGTCAGGTCGGCGACGAACGCCTCGGCGGAGGGCAGCTCCGACACCACGGCCTCCGCCCCTTCGGCCGTCGTCGCACCGACGAGGACGTGATGGTCGCGCCCGAGATCGAGCGCCACCGCACGGCCGATCCCCCGCGACGCTCCGGTGACCAGCGCAATCGGGCGGCCGCCCGCACGCTCCACCACGGAGCCAATCGCACCGCCGCCCACGCCGGCTTCCCCGTTCCCCGCCACGCCTACTTCACCGGCTTCGGCGCGGCGTTGCCGGCCTGGTCGATGGGGGTGATCTGCAGGAAGTCGATGTTGACGTGCGCGGGGCGGGTGGCCACGAAGGTGATCACTTCGGCGACGTCCTCGGCGGTCAGCGACTCGACGCCCTCGTAGACGCGGCCGGCCTTCTCGGCGTCTCCGTCGAAGCGCACGAGCGAGAAGTCGGTGTGCACGCGGCCGGGGTCGATTTCGGTGACACGGACGCCGTCGGCGGCGATCTCCTGGCGCAGCACCTCGGTCAGGGCGCGTTCGCCGTGCTTGGCGGCGTTGTATCCGGCGCCGCCGGGGTAGTTCTGGCGGGCGGCGATGGAGCCGATGGTGATCACGGCGCCTTTCGCGGCCTTCAGCGCGGGCAGCAGGGCGCGGGTGACGCGGAGGGTGCCCAGGACGTTGACGTCGTACATCCAGCGCCATTTTTCCTCGACGGCGTCTTCGACGGATTCCATGCCCAGGGCGCCGCCAGCATTGTTGACCAGCACGTCGCATGACTGGACCTCGGCGGCGAGGGCGTCGACGGCGGTTTGGTCGGTGACGTCGAGTTCGACGACCCGCGCCGTTCCGCCGGCGTCGCCGATGCGGCGGGCGACCTCGGCGAGTTTGTCGGCGCGCCGCGCGCCGAGCACGACTTCGTATCCCGCGGCGGCGAGTGCGGCGGCTGTGGCGGCGCCGATTCCCGAGGATGCGCCGGTGACTACTGCGACGGGCTTGCCCATGATTGTTCCTCCAGCTGGTGGTGCGTGTGCGGCGGCCGCGGGGCCGCCCGTGTCGTCGTTCGCGGGGTGCCGGTGGCGCGCGGGGCGCCGCCGCAACCTGCCTGACGTCGTTCCTACCAGCGTTGGCGGGCGGGGCGCGGGCGGTGGGGTGTGCTTGACGACGCCCACGTGGTCCGCAACCGCCCGGTTTCGTCAGAGGGAGCCGGCGCCTTCGGCGATGACGGCGACGGCGAGGACCAGGAAGATGGCGCCGGAGATGGCGTCGATCCACGGCCCGGCGCGGTGCAGCGCCCCGGCGAATGCGGGGTGGCCGAGGCCCCGGGCGACGCCGCCGAACCACGCGATGGAGCAGACGGCCAAGACGACGACGATGAGCGCCTGCTGCCCGAAGCCCATGCCCGGCTCGATGAACCTGGTGAACACCGCACCGAAGAAGATGACGGCCTTCGGATTGGACAGGTTGGTGAACAGGCCCTGCAGGAACGCGCCGGTCAGGCCGGGGCGCTGCTCGGCGGGGACGTGGGCGTCGTCAAGCGGGTCCGGGGACGGCGCCCCGCCGCCGCGCAACGCGCGCACGCCCGCCCGCAGCGCGGAGAAGCCGAGCCACAGCAGGTATGCGCCGCCCGCGATCTGCAGGACCGACAGCAGCCACGGCGCGGCGGCGAGCAGCGCGCCGAGCCCGGCGAGCGTCAGCACCAGCCACACGAGGATGCCCGCGACGATTCCCGCCGCGGCGGCCAGCCCCCGCGCCCGCGACCGCGTGGCGATGCGCACCAGGCACAGCAGATCCGGCCCCGGCGAGCAGATCGCCGCGAACCAGACGCCGAGCAGTGCGAGGAAGGCGGTGACGGTCATGGGGAAAGCCTAAATCGCGGGCGGGCGCGGTCGTGGGGCGGGTTAAGCGGCCGGGCGGAACTTCGGACGGGGCCGGGCAAGGCGCCGCTACGCGCTCAGGCCCAGCTGTCCGGCGATGGCCTTCTTCGCCAGCGCCCACGGCGCGCCGTGGATCTTGCCCCAGGAGCCGTGGTCGGCGTCGTGGAGGATCCGCAGGTCGACGGGGTTGCCGGCGGCGCGGGCGGCATCGGCGTAGACGGTGGCCTGCTCGAAGGAAACGGTCCGGTCGTTGCGGCCGTGCAGCACGGACATGCGCACGCCGGGGTCGACGTGGAAGACCGGCGAAGCGTCGCGGTACCGGTCGGGGTAGGCCTCGGGCGGGCCGCCGAGCAGCGGGACGATGTGCTTGTCGCCCGCCCGGAACGCCTTGGCCAGGTCGTACACGCCGCAGATGGCCACGCAGTTGCGCACGGGGAACTTCGGCCGCGAGCCGGGGATCTCCGGCGGCAGCATCGTCCGCCCAGCCGCCCACGCCGCGAGGTTCCCGCCGGCGCTGACGCCGGTGACGGTGACGCGGTCGAGGTCGATCTCCACGTCGGCCTGTCCGGCCAGCTTGGGCACGTGGTCCATCGCGGCGGCGACGTCGACGTACGTGTGCGGCCACCCGCCGCCGCGCCCGCTACCGCGGTACTCGATGTTCCACACGGCCATGCCGCGCCGCGCCAGGTCGGCGGCCATGTGCCCGGTGGATGCGGCGGTGGAGAACCCCGACCAGCCGCCGCCGTGGATCATCACGGCCAGCGGCAACGGTCCGGCACCGTCGCGCTTGGCTCCCTGGGGCAGGAACAGGTCCCCGACCTGCCGCTCATGCCACCCGTAGGAGTACCGCACCGCACCGGCGGCCCCGGCGTCCTTCTCGGACACGCCCCGCGGCCCGTCGCACGTGGCCACGCCCCCGACCGCGAAGCCGGCGGCGGCCAGGCCGAGCAGCTTCACGACGGTCCGCCGGTCCACCATCGGCGTGCCCGGCCCGTTCATGCCGGGGCGCGCGGAGACGTCCGCGCGACGAGGCCGGAGATCTGCGCGACGACGTCGGCGGGGCGATGGGTCATGACCATGTGCGGGCACGGCGCGAGGATAGCCACTTCCGGCCCGTCTTCGCCGTCTCGGGAGCCCCCCGCCAGTTCGCCCCACACGCGCAGATGCGCCTCCCGCCCGGGGGCGGCCGCCGCGACCGCCGCGGGATCCTCGCCCACGCGCAGGCGGCGCTTCGGCACGGCGAAGATGTCCGTGACCGCCGTGACGGCGCGGACGCGGCCGGACCCGCCGGCGTCGCCGACCGCCGCATCCACCGCCCGCAGGTCCCGCAGATCGCGCGCCCACCGGGAGAACACGGCGTTTTCCAGCAGCATCGACGACAGCTCGCCGCGCCGCATCCGGGGCCACGCCCACCGCACCAGCGGTTCCAGCGTCAGGCCGGTCGCATGCGACACCGCCTCGAACACCGGCGACGGGCGGCCGGCGTCCTCGACCACGGAGACGTCGATGAGCAGCACCCCGTCCACCAGGCCCGGATTGGCGCGCACGGCGCCCTCCGCCAGGAACCCGGCCGCCGAATGGACCGCGAGAATCACCGGCGACCCCCCCTCCTCGCGGCACCGGCGCAGATCGTGGACCACGCGGCCGACCTCGTCGCCGAAATCCGGGACGTCGCCGAAGGTCCACGCGCGCCGCCGCCCCAGCCCGGGACGATCGACGATGACGTACGGGTACGGTCCGCCGTCGGGGGCGCGGGCGTCGGAAAGCTCCGCGACGACCGGCGCCCACTTGCGCGCCGGAACCCCCGCCCCGCCCGCCATGACGACGACGGGGGCGCCGGTGCGGATCGGCGGCGACGGGGGGATCTGCGGGGCCTTGCGGGAGGTCATCGGCGCGGGCTCACTTCTCGTCGCGGACGAAGGGGAACGCCAGCGACTCGCGGATCGTCGCACCCGTGATCAGCATGACCACGCGGTCGACGCCCATGCCCAGGCCACCGGCCGGGGGCATGCCGAACTCGAGGGCGCGCAGGAACTCCTCGTCGACCTGCATCGCCTCCGGGTCGCCGCCGGCCGCCGCGAAGGACTGCGCCTCCAGGCGGGCGCGCTGGTCCAACGGGTCGGTCAGCTCGGTGTAGGCGGTGCCCAGCTCCACGCCCCACGCCACCAGATCCCAGCGCTCCGTCACCGTGGGATCGGTGCGGTGCGTGCGGGTCAGCGGCGACACCGACAGCGGGAAGTCGGTGTAGAAGGTCGGGAACGTCGTGCGCTCCTCCACCAGGTGCTCGTACATCTCCAGGGCGATCTGGCCCGAGTCCCAGTCCGCGCGGGCGGGGATGTCCAGCCGCTCGCACAGGGCGCGCAGGTGTGCCTCCGGCGTGCGGCCGTCGAGATCCGGGGTTTCGATGCCCTCCGCCCGGACGGCCTCGGTGACCGCGCCGAAGAGCGTCTTGACCGGCCAGTCGCCGGAGATGTCCACCAGGTTGCCCTCCGGGTCGCGCACCACGCACTCGCCGTTGGCGGCGATGGCGGCGTCCTGGATCATCTTCTGGCAGCGCAGGCGCATGGTCTCGTAGTCGTCGTGGGCCGCGTACGCCTCGAGGATGGTGAACTCCGGGTTGTGCGTGGCGTCGACGCCCTCGTTGCGGAACACCCGGCCCAGCTCGAAGACGCGGTCCACGCCGCCGCACATCAGGCGCTTGAGGTACAGCTCCGGCGCGATGCGCAGGTAGAGGTCCATGTCGTAGGCGTTGATGTGCGTGATGAACGGCCGCGCGTTGGCGCCGCCGTGCACGCGCTGCAGGATCGGCGTCTCCACCTCGAGGAAGCCGTCGCCACCCAGCGACGTGCGCAGCGAACCCAGCACCGCCGACCGCGCCTTGAGCACCTGGCGCGAGTAATCGCCGACGGCGAGGTCGACGTGGCGGTTGCGGGCGCGGGCCTCCGGATCGCGCAGGCCGTGGACCTTGTCCGGCAGCGGGTGCAGCGACTTGGCCTCGATGGCCCACGAGTCCGCCAGCAGCGACGGTTCGCCGTTGCGGGACGTGCCGCGCTCGCCGTCGACGTAGATCAGGTCGGCGAGGTCGATGTCGCCGAGCCGGTCGAAGCTGCTCGCCCGGTCGCGCTCCAGCAACACCTGGCATTCGCCGCGGAAGTCGCGGACCATCAGGAAGACCACGCCGCCGAAGTCGCGGCGGGCCATCACGCGGCCGGCGACGGACAGCCGCGTCCCGGGCTCGGCCGCGGCGACGTCGGCGCAGGAATCCTGCGGGACGTTGCCGACGGTCCACGGGTCGATGCCCTCGCCCTTCATGCGGTGGGCGGCGCCGATGCGCACGCCCGTCTGCTCGGGGACGCGGCGCTCGGGCAGCCGGTTCATGCCGGCCAGCACCTCGGGCACGGCGGCGTAGGCCGCGATGGCGCCCGGGGAACGGTCGACGGCGCCGGTGAAGTCGCGCAGCGCCGACCACGTGGGCCACGGGATGAAGCCCTCGGCGATGCCGGAGGCGATGGCCACCCGGCCGACCGTGCGCGGCGACTCGAAGCACAGGTAGCGCGGCA
This sequence comes from Corynebacterium halotolerans, assembly GCF_001056295.1. Lineage (GTDB taxonomy): Bacteria > Actinomycetota > Actinomycetes > Mycobacteriales > Mycobacteriaceae > Corynebacterium > Corynebacterium hansenii. The sequence goes on along the minus strand of NZ_JVMD01000023.1, from coordinate 31,295 downwards.
GCCACTCGGGGCCGTAGCGGTCGTTGGAGCGGTAGAGGGTCTCCATCTGCCAGAACCGGGACAGGAAGACCAGCAGCAGGCGCCACGTGCGGCGCACCGGGCCGACGCCGAGCTCGTCCTCGGAGGCGAAGACCCGGCGGAACACGGCGAAGTTGAGGCTGATCCGCGACACCCCGATGTCCTCGCCCTCGCGGCACAGCTCCGAGACCATCAGCTCGACGCTGCCGTTGGGGGCCTCGGGCGAGCGGCGCATCAGATCCAGGGACGCGCCGGTGCGGCCCCACGGCGAGAAGCTCAGCAGGGCCACGCGCCGGTCATCGACGAGGGTCTCCACCAGCAGGCAGTCGGAATCGGCGGGGTCGCCGAGGCGGCCCAGCGCCATGGAGAAGCCGCGTTCGTCGGTGGTGTCGCGCCAGGCGTCGGCGTCGTCGGACACCGCCGCCAGTTCCTCGGCGGACAGGTCGCCGTGGCGGCGGATGCGCACCGTCGCGCCGGCGTTGCGGGCGCGGTGCACCGCCTGGCGGATGGGCTTGCGCTCGGGGCCGGTGAGGCGGAACGTCGTCGTGTCCAGGATCGCCTCGTCGCCCAGGTGGAACTCCATCAGGCCGTGGCGGCGGTAGGCGCGGGCGCCCTCGCCGGAGGCGCCCATCACGGCCGGCACCCAGCCGAATTCCTCGGCGCGCGCGAGGAACGCCACGATGGCGGCGTCCCATTCCTCCGGGGAGCCGACCGGATCGCCCGAGGCCAGCGCCACGCCGACCTCCACGCGGTAGGTCACCGCCGCCAGGCCGGATTCGGCGTAGACCACCGACTTGTCGCGGCGGGTGGCGAAGTAGCCCAGCGAGTCCTCTTCGCCCCAGCGGGCCAGCAGCGCGCGCAGGGCGGTTTCGTCGTCGGCGGCCAGCGCGTTGCGGCCGGACTGGGACCGCAGCAGGACGTAGACGGCGACGATGATGACCAGCGCGCCGAGCGCGCCCAGCACCAGGTCGACCCACGTCGGCGGGCGGCCGGTGAAGGCGCAGGGATCGACCAGCGACAGGCCCGCGACCTTGTTCAGCGCCCACCAGAAGCGCTCGCCCTCGGGGAGCGCCGGCGCGCGGCCGCCGTGCCCGGGGAAGGCCGACACCAGGGCCCAGCCCGCGAGGACGGCGATCACGGCGCCGGCGGCCCAGGTGGCCAGGCCCCGCCACACGGCGCCCGGCCGGACGCGGGCGCGGAACTGGCCGTGCGCCAGGATCACGAACGTCAGGATCAGCGCCTGCAGCAGAGTGCCCACCGCGAACAGCCCGATGATCTCGATCTCCTCGTCCACCGGCGACATGACCCACCACTCGCCCATCATGGACACCGTCATGCCGATGACCAGCACGGTCATGGCCACCGCGATCCACCATGCGATGCGCTTGCGGCTGAAGATCCCGCCCGCCAGCAGCAGCAGCGACACCGACCACGCCAGAGAGGTTTCGGGCACCGGCAGCAGCACGGTGTCGAGCAGGATGCGCAGGCTCAGCAGCGGCCCGCGCCAGGCGGGCACGAGGCTGAACGCCAGGGCGATCAGCGCGTGGATGGTCAGCAACCACCCGTACCACGTGGGGGTGGCGTCGATGATCCGCCGCAGGACGGATGTTTTCATGATGGATCCTCGGGGACGGGGGCCCTTCCGGGCGCGGCCGTCGCGGCCGTGCGGCGGGGCCCTTTGCTACGGGCGACGATGCCGACGGCGGCATCTGGCCGCCGAGGGTACCGCCGATGAAGGGGGCACCTTGATCGGTCAACCCCAACGCTTATCAACAATCGTCTCCGATATGTGGGCATCGGGGCCGGGCGGGAACCCCGGATCACCCCCGCATGTGAGCGATGCCCGCGCCGCGACACCGCGCCCCGTCGCCCCGCGCCGCACCGGGTCAGCGCGTTCCCTTCGGTACCGCTTCGACGCCGCGCCCCGTCACCCCGCGCCGCACCCGGTCAGCGCAACTGCGCGAGCAGCGCCTGCTTCACCGCCCGCCATTGGGGGCCGTGGATCTCGGCCCAGGAGCCGTGCGAGGCATCGTCGAAGATGTGCGTTTCGACGGGCCGGCCGTGCCGTCGTGCGGCGGCCTCGTAGGAGATGGCCTGCTGCACGTCGACGACAGTGTCGTTGCGGCCGTGGAACACGACGGTGCGCACGCCCGGCGCGAAATACGCGATGGGGGACGTGCCGCGGTACCGATCGGGGAATTCTTCGGGTGCGCCGCCCAAAAGGGGGAGGATGAACGGGTCGCCCCACCGGATCGCCCGGGCGAGGTCGTAGACGCCGCACATGGCCACGCAATTGCGAATGGGGAACGCCGGCTTCGCGCCCGGCACGCCGTCGGGAAGCGCTTCCCTGTTCGCCGCCCACGCGGCCAGGCTGCCGCCGGCGCTGACCCCCGTGACGGCCACGCGGCCCAGGTCCAGGGGCACCGGCGAGCGGGCCGCCAGGTGCGGGATGACGTCGATGGCGGCGGCGACGTCCTCGTACGTCCGCGGCCAACCGCCCTCGCCGCCGGTGCCGCGGTACTCGATGTTCCACACGGCCAATCCGGAATCGGCTAGGTCCTTCGCCTGGTGCGCTGTGCTGGCGGCCGTCGACCCGTCGGTCCAGCCGCCGCCGTGGATCATCACCACCAGCGGCACCGGGCGCGCCGACCGCACCGTGGTTCGCGCCGCCGCCTCGGCGCGGACCCCTTCTGGACCTTCCGCGCGCGTGGGCGCCGGGGCGCCCTCGACCATGGCGGGCGGGAGGTGGAGGTCGCCGAATTGGCGGGCATCGGCGCCGTAGGTCATGCGCATGGTCACCGGCGACCCGGAGTCGACGACCCTCGGCCGCACCTCCGGGCCCGGCGCGCGATGCGGGGTGCCGGCCACCCGCGACGTCGTCGACGGCGTCCCGGGGGCGTCGCCCGGCGACCCGGCGACGTCGACGACGCGCCCGGCGATCACTCCGGCGGTGGCGCCGACGGCGGCGAGCCCGAGCAATTTCAGCATGCTTCGGCGGTTCCGGTTCCCGTTGATGTGCCTCAAGCCGTCCCTCCTCCTACCCCGTCGAGGTTACCGGCGCATTCGGCGGTGGGGCGGCGACGAACCGGGCGCGGGCACCCGACGGCCACATTCGGTGATACGCGCCACATTCCCGCCGAAAAATGAGATACTCCCATACATGTCGACCACCGCGCCCAGCCCCGCTTACCCCACCCTGCTGTCGCCCATCCAGGCCGGTCCCCTGACCCTGCGCAACCGCGTCATGATGGGCTCGATGCACACCGGCTTCGAGGAACGCTCCCGGAACCTGCCCAAGCTCGCCGCCTACCTCGCCCGCCGCGCCGAAGGCGGCGCGGCGCTTCTGGTCACCGGCGGCTACGCCCCCAACGTCGAGGGCTGGCTGCTGCCGGGAGGCTCGATGATGGCGTCGAAGCGCATGGCCGACGGCCACCGCCGAGTCACCGACGCCGTCCACGCCCACGGCGCGCACGTGGTGCTGCAGGTGCTGCACGCCGGCCGCTACGGCTACCACCCGTTCATCCGCTCGGCGGAGACGTCGAAGTCGCCGATCACCCCGTTCAAGGCCCGCCGCCTGGCCGGATTCGACGTCGAGCGCACCATCCGCGCCTACGTGCGGTCGGCGAAGCTGGCGCAGCGCGCGGGCTACGACGGCATCGAGATCATGGGCTCGGAGGGCTACCTGCTCAACCAGTTCCTGGCGCGGCGCACCAACCGCCGCACCGACGAGTGGGGCGGCTCGGCGCGGCGGCGGATGTCGCTGCCCATCGAGATCGTGCGGCGCATCCGCGCGGAGGTCGGCGACGACTTCATGCTGCAGTACCGCATTTCGCTGCAGGACCTGGTCGAGGACGGCCAGACGTGGGACGAGACCGAGGAGCTCGCGGGCCGCCTGGTCGACGCCGGCGTCGATCTGCTGAACACGGGCATCGGCTGGCATGAGGCGCGGGTGCCCACCATCGTCACCTCGGTGCCGCGTGCGGCGTTCGCGGAGCTGTCCGGCCGGCTCAAGGCGGCCGTCGACGTGCCGGTGTGCGCGTCGAACCGCATCAACGACCCCGGCGTGGCGGAGGACATCCTCGCCTCCGGCCAGGCGGACATGGTGTCGCTGGCCCGCCAGATGCTGGCCGACCCGGATTTCGTGCACAAGGCCCGCGATGGCCGCGCGGACGAGATCAACACGTGCATCGCCTGCAACCAGGCCTGCCTGGACCACACCTTCGCCAACAAGAAGGTGTCCTGCCTGGTCAACCCGGTGGCCGGCCGAGAGCTGGAGCTCACCCCGCGCCCGGCTGCGACGCCGCGGCGCGTCGCCGTGATCGGCGCGGGCGTCGCCGGCCTGGCCTTCGCCGAAGCCGCCGCCGTCCGCGGCCACGACGTCGAGGTCTTCGAGGCCTCCGACGCGATCGGCGGCCAGTTCCGCCTCGCCGCGGCCATCCCGGGCAAGGAGGAGTACGCCCACACGCTGCGCTACTTCTCGCGCCGCCTGGAGGTCCTGGGCGTGCCGGTGCACCTCAACCATCGCGCCACGGCGGATCAGCTTCACGACGCCTCCGCTGCTGCCGGCGACGTCGCAAAGCAGAAGAAGGACCGGGACGCCGACCCGTCGTTCGAGGCGACGCCGGTGGACGAGGTGGCCAAGCCGTTCGACCACATCGTCTACTCCGCGGGCGTGGTGCCGCGCATCCCCGAGATCCCCGGCATCGACCACGATTGCGTGATCCCCTACGACGACCTGCTGTCCGGCCGCCGCACCGCCGGCGCGCGGGTTGCGGTCATCGGCGCAGGCGGCATCGGCGTCGACGTCGCCGAGTACCTGACCCGCGAGCCGAACCAGTCGTTGGAGCAGTGGCGCCGCGCGTGGGGCGTCGTCGACCCGGCGGAGGCGCCGGGCGGGCTGGGCAAGCCGGTCGACGAGAAGCCGCTGCGCGAGGTGCATCTGCTGCAGCGCAAGCAGACGCGCATCGGCAAGGGCCTGGGCAAGACCACCGGCTGGGTGCACCGCGCCGAGCTGAAGAAGGCCGGCGTCCACCAGTACACCGGCGTCACCTACGACCGCATCGACGACGACGGCCTGCACATCACGGTCGACGGCGAGCGGAAGCTCATCGCGGTGGACAACGTCATCGTCTGCACCGGCCAGGAGTCCGACCGGTCGGCACTGGGCGCGGGAGCGGAGGATCCGCGCATCCACGTGATCGGCGGGGCCGACGTCGCCGCGGAGCTCGACGCCAAGCGCGCCATCCGCCAGGCCGTTGAGCTGGCGGCCGAGCTGTCGCGCTGACGGCCGGGCGGTTTGCCGCCGATTCCCGCTCGGCGGCTGCTTCCCCCTTGACGGCCGCTGTCCGCTTGGCGGCCGCTGTCCGCTTGGCGGCCGCTTTTTCGCTTGGCGACGGCCCATGTACCGCATGGGCCGTCGCCAAGCTCTTTTCAGAGCGGGTACCGGTCGACGTAGACCCGCCGCGCGAGCGGCAACCGGCCGGGGTCGCGGGGTGCGCCGGCGGGGCGGCCCACCGCCAGCAGCAGCGCGACCGCGACATCGCGGGCGGAATCGCCGGCACCGAGGGCGCGCTTGAGCTCGGCCTCGTCGAAGCCGGTCATCGGGGAGGTGGCCCAGCCGCGGGCCTCGGCGGCCAACATGGCGAAAGACGCGGCGATCATCGCGTCGCGGATGGCGTACTCGCGGGAGCGGCCGAGGTCGCGGCGCTCCTTCTGGAAGTCGGCGATGCGGTCGCGCTTCTGCGCGGCAAAGGCGCCGTCCCACAGGCCCGACTCGATGTTCTGGGCCGCGACTTCGTCGAACGTGTCCTCCCAGCCGTCGGGCTCGGCGATGAAGGCGAGCAGCAGCGGGGCCTCGAGGACCTGGCGCTGGCCGCGGGTGGCCTCGTGCACCGCGGCGCGGACCTCCGGGTCCCGCACCCGCACGATGGCGCGGGCCTGCATGTTGAACGCCGACGGGGCGGTGAGGACCAGGTCCAGGAATTCCGCGATCTCGTCTTCGGGCAGCGCCTCCGGCAGGAATTCGCGGTTCGCCCGGCGGCCGCGCACCATGGCGTCGAACCGGGCGCGGAAATCGGCCGGGCCGGTGTTCGGGTCAGTCATGTGCGGTTCCTTCCGGCATGTGCGTATCCCTCACGCATTCGCGGTTCCCTCCAATTCCAGCAGCGCCCGCTTCATGGGCTCGCCCCCGCCGTATTTGCCGATGCCCCCCGACGCCGGCACGACGCGGTGGCAGGGGATGAAGATCGCCAGCGGATTGGTCGAGCACGCCGTGCCCGCCGCCCGCGCGGCCTTGGGGTATCCGGCGGCGTCCGCCAGTCCGCCGTAGGTGACGGTCTCGCCGAAGGGGACGCGGGACAGCGCGGCGAGCGCCCGCCCCCGGAACCCGTCGCCGAAGTCGACGTCCAGCGGCACGTCGAACTTCCGGCGCTCGCCGGCGAAGTACTCGGTGAGCTGTCGCCGCGCGACGTCCAGGATCGCCCGTGCATCGGGGTCGTCCTCCGGCCCGTGCGGTGCGACGGGCCCGCGCAGGGACACTTCGACGAGCCCGCGCGGCGACGCGGCGAGCCCCAGCGGGCCGAGCGGGGAATCGAACGATGTCGTGGCCATGCGCCCAGGGTAGATGCGCGGCGCCTACGCCGTGACGGCCAGCCAGATGGCGATGTGGTGCAGCGTCGCGGCGACGATGGTGGCGGCGTGGAACACCTCGTGGAAGCCGAAGAAACGCCGCGACGGGTTGGGCCACTTCAGGGCGTAGACCAGGGCGCCGAGGGTGTAGATGAAGCCGCCGACGCCCAGCAGGATGGTCACCGCCGGGCCCAGGCCGTTCCACAGGTCCGGGATCTCCCAGATGACCAGCCAGCCCAGCAGCAGGTAGACGCCCACGCCCATCCATCTGGGGTGGTTGACCCACACGACGTTGAGCAGCACCGCGAACAGGGTGCCCGCCCAACACAGCCCGAGCAGCAGCGCGGCGCGTTCGGGTGGCAGCGCCATGACGGAGACGGGCCCGTAGGTGCCGGCGATGAACACGGCGATCATCGCGTGGTCGGCGCGGCGCCACATGAGCACCGCGGACTCGCTGCGCCACGGGCCCAGGTGGTAAAGCGCCGACACGGCCATCGAGCCGATCAGGCAGACGACGTACAGCGCCGACATCCACGTGGCGATGCCCATCCCGTGCGCGGTGGCCGTGACCACGATCAGGGCGATGCCCGAGCCGAGGAAGCCCCACGTCGACCGTTCGTGGAGGACGCCGCGCAGCAGCGGGCGGGGGCCGCGGTCGTAGCGGGGTCGCCGGCGGCGCCGGGGCGTCTCCTCGGGCGGGACGTTGGGGCGCGCCTCGCGTTCCTCCGCGCTGATCGGGGCCGCGGTCGCGCCCGCCGAATCGGCCGACGCCGCCGGTCCCGCCGCACCTTCGGCGGGGACGTGCGGCGTCAGATCGATCCGGGGCGGCACGCCGGCGGTGGTCGTGGCGTCCGCGTCGTGGGCCTCGAAAGCGTCAGGTCGCATACTGGCAGCTTACGCCTGCGTAAGTGACCAAGTGCTGATAAAACGATGATTATTTGCCGCGAATGTCCCCGGCCGCTCACCCGTCGCCGGCGGGCCCGCCCGGCCCGTTCGAACGCCATGCGGTCGCGGCCTCCGGGCAATCCGCCGCGTACGATCGGCCCATGCCCGACGCCCCTCCCCGCTCCCCCGCCGGTGCCGTTCCCGGCCCGGATGGCCGCCCGCGCACGCCGTGGGCGCTGGGCAACGAGCGGCTGCTGGCGTACTACGACGCCGAGTGGGGCGAGCCGATCCTCGACGAGCCCGGCCTGTTCGAGCGCCTGAGCCTGGAGGCCTTCCAGTCGGGGCTGTCGTGGGACGTCATCCTGGCCAAGCGCCCGGCGTTCCGCGAGGTCTTCCACGGTTTCGACCCCGATCGCGTCGCAACGATGGGCGGCGCCGACGTCGAGGTGGCCCTCGCCGACGCCCGGATCGTGCGCAACCGCGCCAAGGTCATGGCGGCGATCGGGAATGCGCGGGCCGTCGTCAAGCTGCGGGACGCCGACGACCCGTTGACCCGGCCCGGTTCGCTGCCGGACCACGCGCGGGCCGCTTTGCGACGGGCCGGCCTCCCCCTTCCCGCCCCCGGACTGCCGGCGCTGATCTGGTCGCATCTGCCGCGGACGACGCCCCGTCCCGAGACCGTCGACGAGATCCCGGCGACGTCGGCTGAAGCGGCCGCGCTGGCGAAGGCGCTGAAGAAGCGGGGTTTCCGGTTCGTCGGGCCCACGACGTCGCATGCGCTGATGGAGGCGATCGGGATGGTCGACGGGCATCTCGCGGGGTCCTGGCGCCGCGGGTGCTCCGGCCTGTGGGACGAGTAGCGGGGGCGGGCGGCACGCGCGACGGGGCCATGCGCGCCCCAACCACCTGCAAACCCACCCCGACCAGCGAGACGGGCGGCCCGACGCCCCATCTACCCGCAAACCCACCCCGAATGAGTTAACCCACCCGTTGCAGTGGGTGGGTCAGCGCATTCGGGGTGGGTTAAGGCGCCGGGCGCCCGACGGGCGGGGCACCGGCGCCGAGGGCTGACTGTCCGGGTGGGGTTAAGGCACCGCGCGCGGCGCGGCGGCCGCTAGACCTTCGACTCGAACCACTCGAGCAGCTCGTCCCACTCCTTTTCGTGGCCCTTGCGGAAGTAACCGCCGTAGCCGACGCCCTGGCCGCGCGCGGGGCGGGCCTGGCGCTTCTCCACGCCGGCCGAGCCGGTCAGGCGGTCGGTGATCAGGTCCGCGGACGACTCCTCGGTCCAGTAGTCGTCGGGGATGCGGATGGACAGGAACGGCTGCGTCGCGCGGGCGAAGCGGGCGTCGAAGTCGAATTCGCCGTCGGAGAAGAAGTAGTCGTTCTTCCGGGCCCACGACGCCCACTGGCGCATGACGCCCAGCGGCGGCTCGGACGTCAGCTTCCACCCCGACGCGGGGATGTGGCCGGTCAGGGTCGCGGAGATCGGGCCGATGATGTTGAACAGGGTGAACGCGCGGATCTTGCCCACCAGCGACGGCACCTTGGTGATGCGCATGCCGCGGCAGTTGATCAGCGCCGCCGCGTCGAACGTGCCCTCCGGGCCGGCGTAGGCGATGCCGTGGCCGCCGACGGCGTGGCCGACTGCGAAGTTGGGCACGCCGGGGAATTCGTCCCGCGCCCAGGAGATGACGCCGCCGACGTCCTCGGTGATCCAGTCGGACATGCGGATGTCGGCGTTCTCCGGGTCGGACTTCATGCCGGAGCGGCCGGTGCCGCGGTAGGAGTAGGTGATCACGGCGTAGCCCTTGTTGGCCACGTATTCGGCGAAGCGGTGGTAGAAGCCCTCGGGGACGCCGGTGCCGCCGTGGACGGTGATGACGCCCCGGATCGTCCCCGGGTCCTCCTGCGGCCGGAAGGCGGTGCCGCGCAGCAGCAGGCCGTCGGCGGCGGGGATGATCACGTCCCGGCGGGGCCGGGGCGCGGACTCCAGGGGGCTGGTCTCGGGGTACATGTCGTCCTTCCATGCCCCGGTGGCGGCGGGGCGCGCGTGACTGTTCGTGGGGCCCGTCACGGGCCGTTTCACCCGGGAGTCTAGGACCGGCTTTGGGCGGTCACAGGGGTTTTGCCCAATTCGGGAGAAAGGGGGCTGCTTTACGACGTCACGGCGCTCGAATCGTCGGCCGCGCCTACAGATCGACGTCTCCGTAGGCGCGCTCGTCCTCGATGGGCTCGAGGTGCGACGAAATGTGGACGCCGGGGAAACGGTCGCGCAGGTCGTCCTCCATCGCATGGAGGATGTCGTGGCCGTGCTCGACGGACCACTTGCCGGGCACCAGGAGGTGGAACTCGATGAACTCCTGGCGGCCGGAGACGCGCGTGCGGACCTCGTGGACGTCGATGTTGCGGGCGGGGTCGCGGTGGGAATCGAGGATGCGGTCGACGTCGGCGCGGTCGGGGCCGTCCATGGCCCGGTCCATCAGCCCGCTGCCGGCCTCCATCAGCAGCTTGTAGCCGGTGAACAGGATGTTCAGGGCGACGAGCAGCGCGATGACCGGGTCGAGCCACCACCACTGGGTCAGCCACACCAGCAACACGCCGACGACGACGCCGGCGGAGGTCCACACGTCCGTCATCAGGTGCTTGCCGTCGGCGGTGAGGGTGATGGACCTGTGCTTGCGGCCGGCGTCGATGAGGATCAGCGCGACCACGAGGTTGACCACCGACGCGGCGACGGACAGCACCAGGCCCAGGCCGACCTGCTCGATCGGCTGCGGGTCGATCAGCCGCCCGATCGACGCGGCGATGATGAAGCCGGAGGCGACGAAGATCATCGCCCCCTCCAGCCCGGCGGAGAAGTACTCGGCCTTGGAGTGGCCGAACTCGTGGTCGTCGTCGGCGGGCTTCGCGACGACCTTCAGCACGATCAGCGCCACAACCGCCGCCACCAGGTTGACCAGCGATTCGGCGGCGTCGGAAAGCAAACCGACCGAGCCGGTGACGAAGTAGCCGGCGACCTTCATTGCGATGGTCGCGACCGCCGCGGCCACCGACAACCATGCGAAACGACTCAAATCACGCATGAGGGGAACCTTACTCGCCGTGCCGGATCACGGCTGGGGCCGAACGTCCGGACGGCCCTCAGTCGAACTTGTGGAACGCCAGCGAGTTGTCGCGCATGACGCGCGGCATCTCCCATTCGCCGAGGACGTCGAGGATGACGTCGACGTCGCTGCGGTCGAAGCGCCGCGCGGCGTGGGTGCCCGGCAGGTCGGTGCCGAACATCAGCGCGCGGGGGTTGGCGGCGTGGATGCGCTCGAGGGCGTCGGCGACGGGGAATTCCAGGCGGCCGAAGCCGGACGCCTTCACCCGCACGTCCTCCGCGGCGAGTTCGACGACGCGGTCGATGCCCTGCGCCGACATGCCCAGGTGGTCGATGGCCACGGCGGGCAGCTGCGGCAGCAGGTCGGCGACCTCGGGGCGGGAGGAGACGTCGAAGTACACCTCGGTGGTCCAGCCGGCGAGGTCGTGGACCTTGCGGGCGAGGGTCTCCAGGTCGCCGACGGCCATTTCCTGGCCCTTGAACAGGTTGAAGCGGATGCCGCGGATGCCCTTGGCGTCGAGCGACAGCACGCGGTCGGCGCCGAGGTCGGTCGTGCCGGTGATGATGCCGATGAAGTTGCGCCCGCTCTCGCGCGCGAACCCCCGCGAGCGGGCCTCCAGTTCCAGTTCCTCCAGGGCCTCGCCCAGCGTCTCCTCGCGGGTCTGGGCGGAACCGCCGACGACGACGCCACCGACGACGCGCGACCACCGGTCGACGTCGGCCATGCGGTCGGTGAGCTGCAGGTACCGGTCCACGGTGAACGGGGGCGGCGCGAAGGCCTTGTCCGGCTGCAGGTCGCGCGCCCCGATGATGTGGAAGTGGCTGTCGATGATGTCCATCGCCCCCGATACTACGTTCGCCGGTGAACGACATGTCCGGTGCCGTTCCCCCTTGGAGGGGTGGGCTCAACGGTTGCGGGGGCCTCGCCTGGCGCGGCGGAGTCCGCCGGCGCCGCGGATTCACCGGTTGCGGGGGCGATCCGGGGCGGCTGGCATGCTGGTGGCCATGACCGGCCAGCTTCCGGCGGGTGCCCCGCCCTTCGACGTGTCCGCCATCGGCGCGGGCCTGCCCTTCACCGCCGTCGCGGGCGACCTGGATGCCGCGCTGGGTGGGTCGGTGGCGGTGGTGCAGGCGCCGCCGGGCACGGGCAAGACGACGGTCGTGCCGCCGGTGGTGGCCAATCATGTGGCGGCTCGGGCGGGGTCGGGTGCGGAGGCGCCGGGCCGCGTGATCGTGACCGCGCCGCGGCGGGTGGCCGTGCGCGCGGCGGCTCGGCGGCTGGCGGAGCTGTCGGGCGCGGAGCTCGGGGGCGCGGTCGGTTACACGGTTCGCGGTGACCGCCGGGTTTCACGGGAAACGTCGGTGGAATTCGCTACGCCGGGCGTGATCACGCGCCGTTTGCTTCGCGACGGCGACCTGCCCGGCGTTTCGGCCGTCATCCTCGACGAGGTCCACGAGCGCAACCTCGACTCCGACATTCTGCTGGGCATGCTGCGCGATTTGCGGGAGCTGCGCGATGACCTGGTGCTCGTGGCCATGTCGGCGACCGTGGATGCGCCGCGGTTCGCGGGGCTGTTGGGCACGCCCGGCGCGCCGGCGCCCATCGTCGCGGCGGATTCGGTGCTGCACCCGTTGACGGTGCGGTGGGCGCCGCCGGCGGTGCCGCGGTTGGATCATCGGGGCGTGACCTGGCCATTCCTCGATCACGTGGCCGGGGAGGCGGCGCGGGCGCTGGAGGAGGCGCCCGATGGCGGCGACGTCCTCGTCTTCGTCCCCGGCGTCCGCGAGGTCGAGCATGTCGTCGGAGCGCTCGGGCGCATGGAGTTGGGCGGCGGTGATCCCGGCCGCCCGGGTTCCCCGGGCGCAGATGCTTCGGGCACGGCGGATTCCCGCGGCGTCGAAATCCTGGCCCTCCACGGCCAATTGCGCGCCGGCGAGCAGGACCGCGTGGTCCGCGGCGGCTCCCCGGGCGGGCCCCGCAGGATCATCGTGTCCACGGCCATCGCCGAGTCTTCGCTGACTGTGCCGGGGGTGCGTGCGGTGGTGGACGCCTGCCTGTCGCGCGGCCCGCGCCTGGATCTGGCGCGCGGGATGTCCGGGCTGGTCACCACGTCGTGCGCGAAGTCGTCGGCGGAGCAGCGCGCCGGCCGCGCCGCCCGACTCGGCCCCGGTCTGGCAGTGCGCTGCATCGGCGAGTCCGAATGGGCCGGCCTGGACGCCTGGCCCGCCCCCGAAATCGCCGTCGCCGATCTGACCCGCGCCATGCTCGACGTCGCCGCGTGGGGCACTCCCGGCGCGGTCGGCCTGCCGCTTCCCGACGCTCCCCCGCCCCGCCACGTCGCCGCCGCCCACGGGACGCTCGCCGCGCTCGGTGCCATCGAACTTGCCGCCATCCACTCCGCTGCCATGGACCCCGGCGCCATCGATTCCCGCTCCTTCAATTCCGGCGCCATAGATCCCGGCCGCGCCGCCGTCGGGGCCGAACCCGCGACCGACGCCCGCATCACCGACCTGGGCAAGGTCCTCGCCGAATTGCCCGTCGACCCGCGCCTCGGCCGTGCGCTGCTGGCGGGCACGGCGGTCCTCGGCGCGAAGCGGGCGGCGGAGGCGGTGTCGCTTCTCGACGAATCCCCCCGCGGCGACCTCACCCGCGCCCCCGGCCGAGGCGAACGCGGCGGCAACCGCTCCGGCGCGGACGCCTCCCGACTCATGCGGCTGGCGGGGGAACATTCCGCCGCCGTCGACGCCGTCGCCGAGACCATGCCCCCGCCGCCCGACGCCGTGCCCACCCGTTCCATGGCCGACGCCATCGCGCTGGTCACGGCTCTGGCCTGGCCGGATCGCCTGGCCAAGCGACGTTCGGCGCAATCCGACGAGTACCTCTTCACCGGCGGCACCGCCGCCACCGCCCCTCCGGAGCTCCGCGGGCATGACTGGCTGGCCGTCGCCGACGTCGGCCGCGCCGGCGGTCGCCTCGCGGGCCGGGCGGGCGCGGTCATCCGCGCGGCGGCACCGGCGTCCCGGGAATTGGCGTGCTGGGCTGCATCGGGGCTGTCGGCCGAAGGGGTGGAGGTGGGCGTCGCAAAGCCGAATTCCGATGCGAAGCCGAAGGTCACCGCCCGGCGCCGGGAGCTGCTCGGCGCGATCGAGCTGGGCGCGCACCCGCTCGCGCCCGACGCCGAGCGGTGCCGTCGGGCGTGGCGGGAGTTGTTCGCTAAAGACCCGGCGGCGCTGCGCACGCACGTGGGGTTGTCGAAGGACGCCGGTGCTTTGCGACGCCGCCTTGCCCTCCTGCACCGTGAAATCGGCGACCCATGGCCCGATGTGAGCGATGCCGGGCTTGCCGCGCGGGCCGAGGAACTGCTCGGGGCGGCGATGGCGGCGACCTCGCCGAAGCCGATCGGCGTCGACCAGTTGCGGGGGCTGCTGCCGTGGCCGGAGGCGGCGCGGCTCGATGAGCTGGTGCCCGAACGCCTCGAGGTGCCGAGCGGGTCGCGCATCCGCGTCGATTATCCCGAGGTCGGGGCGGCGGCGGAGGCCCCGCCGGTGCTCGCCGCGAAGCTGCAGGAGTGTTTCGGGCTGGCGGACACCCCGGCGCTCGTCGACGGCCGCGTGCCCGTCCAGTTGCAGCTGCTGTCGCCGGCGGGGCGGCCGCTGGCGGTGACGCAGGACCTGCGCAGCTTCTGGGATGGGCCGTATGCGCAGGTCAGGGCCGAGATGCGCGGCCGCTACCCCAAGCACCCGTGGCCCGAGGACCCGTGGACCGCGCAGGCGACGAAACGGACGAACCGGCGGAAGTAGGGCCGGGGGCGGCATCCAAACCACGGGACTCAAACCACGGGATCACCATTGATCCCATGGTTTACGGGCCCCAATCGGACTGATCCCGAGATTCAGCTCCCGTGTCGTGGCCGTTCGGGCACCGCGCGCCCGCTGGGAGGAGCCAACGCGGTGTCGAACCGCGTACTCGCCAAGCGACGTTCCGCGATGGTGACGAGATCGAGCAGCTCATCCGCGACGAAGCCATACGTGCGCTTTCCCATGGACCGCTTGCGCAGGATCCCGGCTCCGGCGAGATCATCGAGTGCGCGCCGCGCGGCAGCCGCCGATATCCCGTGATCATCCGCCGCCGTCGCCGAGGTCAACACCGGCGTATCCGGCAACCCCGCGAGAATTCGCGCATCAGCGGAATCCACTCGAAGAGCTCGGCGTTTACCATTTTCCATCCGGTACTGTTCGTAACGCTCATCCCATTCCACCGCCAGGTCCCCGATCTTCCGGGACAAATCGTCCGCTTGCTCGACGGCGATGTCCGCGGCTTCGACGAACGTCGACAACCACCGCGCCAAGCCGGTCGCATCGACCATTTCGCCCGGCTCGCGATCATCGGACCGGAATGCCGTCAGCCCGTCAACGTAGTTGTCGGACCATGTCCCCAACACCATGCTCTCGGGCAGCACCGGCGACGGCGTCAAGCCGCGGCGTTGAAGGATCGCGTGGATCAGAGCCCGGCCGATCCGCCCGTTTCCATCACCGAAGGGATGGATCGTTTCGAACTGGTCGTGAACGATGCCGGCCTGAATCAGGGCACCATGCTCGGCGCCGCTCATGTAGTCGGCGAGGTCCAGCATGAGGTCGGGCACCATCTCCGGAGGAGGCGGAACGAACTCGGCCCCGATGGGCGTCCAGCTCGATCCCCCGATCCAGTTCTGGGTGGTGCGCAATCCCTCCAGGCGCTCATCACCGAGCAAGCCCGCGTGCAGAGCGACCATTTCGTCGACCGTCACGCCCGCATCGGGCATGGACTCGCCGATGGCCTGCCCGAGCTTCCGCAAGACGGAAACGTTGTTGGCGACGAGCCCGGCGGTTCGGGAGAATCCCGCGATCTCTTCCCGTTGGGCCAACTCGGCCATGGCGACCTTGTCGGGGGCCGGCGCGAGACCTTCGATCCGGGAAGAAGCGATCGCCTCGGACCGCAGGAGGAATCGCGCGATCCCTTCGAGGCCGGGTGCGCAATGTTAAGACTTATCCTTGCGCATATTGGGGGTTCGCGGCGACGTAACTCTTACGCAATCGCCGCGGAGGGGCACTCGGAACGGCGCTCCGCTTCCCCTCTTCCACCGGCGACCGACCTCGCCGCTTGCCGCCGCCCGGCTCAGTCGTCGTTTTCGGCGGCGTACGCCTCGGCGTCCATGAGCGGCCCGACCTCGGTGACGCGGATTTCGTAGATCCAGCCTTCGCCGTAGGGGTCGTCGTTGATGACGGCCGCCGAGTCCTCCAGGTCCTCGTTGACCGCCACGACCTCGCCGGAGACCGGCGCGTAGATGTCGGACACCGACTTGGTGGACTCGACTTCGCCGCAGGGCTCGCCGGCTTCGGCTTCGGCGCCGACTTCGGGCAGTTCGACGTAGACGATTTCGCCGAGCTGGTCGGCGGCGTACTGGGTGATCCCGACTCGCACGACGTCGCCGGGGTTGACGTCGGTGGAGTTCACCCACTCGTGTTCGGCGGAGTAGAGGTAGTCGGTGGGCAGGTCGGCCATGATGGTTCCTCCTGGTCTGGGCCCCGTCGGGGCGGTGGGTTCAATTGTGTCGGATGGTGGTCGGTCGTGCCGGGCGGGCTTCAGGGGCGCGTGTAGAACGGGGGCTTGACGACGACGTACGGCAACGCCTTCCCCCGCACGTCCACGGACACGCCCGCTCCCTCAACGGGCGTCGGCTTGGCGGGGTCGTCCGCGGCGAGCAGCCCGGCGGCGACCCCGGCTTTCGCGTCGACGTAGGCCAGGGCGATGGGGTGGCCCAGCGTCGGAGAGAGGGCTCCGGAGGTGACTTCGCCGATGGCGGTGCCGTCGGCGTCGACAAGCGGGTACCCGGCCCGTGCGGCGCGGCGGCCCTCGCCGGCGAGGGCGATGAGTACCTTCGCCGGGCCGGACTGCTTGGCCTCGACGATGGCGTCGCGGCCGACGAAGTCCTCCTTGGATTTCGTGGCGGCGAGGATCCCCAGCCCGGCGTCGACGGGCGTGACGTCGCGGGACAGTTCATTGCCGTACAGCGGCATGCCGGCCTCCAGGCGCAGCGTGTCGCGGGAAGCGAGACCGCAGGGCACGGCCACGGGGAGGCCGTCGCCGTTCGCGCCCCCGGCACCGCCACCGAGCTGCGCCGCGGCCGCCATGACGGCGTCCCACGTGGCGCGGGCACCGTCGTTGGCCACGAAGATTTCGAACCCGTCTTCGCCGGTGTAGCCGGTGCGGGCGAGGAGAACGGAGATGTCCGTGCCATCACCCGGGCCACCCTCACCTGCGCCGTCACCCGCGCGGATCACGCCCGGCAGCGCGGCGTAGTACCCCAGGCCGGCGACGGTCGGGGTGGCATCGTCGGAAGCGGCATCCGAGTCGGCGGCGGCATCAGAGTCACCTCCGAAACCCCCGGCCGGGACGACGACGGCCGCGACGATCTCCTCGGCGCGCGGCCCCTGCACGGCGATGAGCGCCGTCTCGAGTGTCTCGTCCGCGATGGCGCAGTCGAAGGCCCCGCCACCGCGGCGCGAGTGCAATTCGGCCACCACGGCCGGAGCGTTGCCGGCGTTGGGCACGACCAGGAACTCCTCGTCACCCAGGCGGTAGACGATCAGGTCATCGATGATGCCGCCATCGGCGTCGCAGATCATCGAGTACTTCGCCTTGCCCACCGCCACGGCGGAGATGCGCGAGATCAGCGCATGGTCCAGGAACGCGGCGGCGTCCGGGCCCGTGATGCGGACCTCGCCCATGTGCGACAGGTCGAAGACGCCGGCGGACTCGCGCACCGCGCGGTGCTCCTCCAGCTCCTTGCCGTACCTGAGCGGCATGTCCCAGCCGCCGAAGTCGGTGAACCGGGCACCCAGCTCGGCGTGCAGATCATGCAGCGCGGTCACCTTCGTCGTCGCCCGTCCGGTCTCCTCCGGAGAAGCCTGTCCGGCCCCTTCCGGGGTCGCCTGCGGGGTGGTGTTCGCGTCACTCATCGTCGGACTCCTCATCCTTGGCGTCGTTGGCGGCGGCCCCGATGTCGAAGGCCTCGATCGGCGGGCAGGAACACATCAGGTTGCGGTCGCCGTAGGCGTTGTCGATGCGCCGCACCGGCGGGAAGTACTTGTCCGCGCGCAGCGAATCAACGGGGAACGCGGCCTTTTCGCGGCTGAACTTCCCGCCGCCGACGGCGTCGTCGAAATCGCCGCGCAGCAGCGACGCCGCGGTGAACGGCGCCGCCCGCAGCACGGACTCCTCCGCACTGACCTCGCCGGCGATGACCTCGTCGATTTCGGCCCGGATCACGCGCATCGCCTCGATGAAGCGGTCCAGCTCGCCCTTGTCCTCCGACTCGGTCGGTTCGACCATCAGCGTGCCGGGCACGGGGAACGCCAGCGTCGGAGCGTGGAAGCCGAAGTCCATCAGGCGCTTGGACACGTCCTCGGCGGTGATGCCGGACTTCTTGGCCAGGTCGCGCACGTCGAGGATGCACTCGTGGGCCACCAGGCCGTCGTCGCCGACGTAGAGCGTCGGGAAGGAATCCGCCAGCGCCCTGGACACGTAATTGGCGTTGACCAGCGCCATCCGCGACGCCTCGGTCAGGCCCTCGGCGCCCATCATGGCGATGTAGGTCCACGAGATCGGCAGCACCCCGGCCGACCCGTACCGCGCCGCCGACACGGGCCGGCCGGACGCGTCCGCCGCCGGGCCGTCGGAAAGCGAGCCGCCGGAAAGCAGCTCGTCCGACAGCGGGTCGGCGGGCAGGAAGGGCACCAGGTGCTCGGCCACGCACACCGGGCCGACGCCCGGCCCGCCGCCGCCGTGCGGGATGGTGAAGGTCTTGTGCAGGTTCAGGTGCGACACGTCGCCGCCGAACTCGCCCGGCTGCGCCAGCCCGACCAGCGCGTTGAGGTTCGCGCCGTCGATGTAGACCTGCCCGCCGGCGGCGTGGACGCGGTCGCAGACCTCGCGGACGTGGCCCTCGAACACGCCGTGCGTGGACGGGTAGGTGATCATGATCGCCGCGACGCGGTCGCCGTGCTCGGCCAGCTTCGCGTCCAGGTCGCCGAGGTCGATCGAGCCGTCGCCCGCATTCGCCACGGCCACGACCTTCAGGCCGGCCAACGCCGCCGACGCCGCGTTCGTGCCGTGCGCCGAGGCGGGGATGAGCACGATGTCGCGGCCTTCGTCGCCGCGCGACACGTGGTACCGGCGGATGGCCAGCAGCCCGGCGAACTCGCCCTGCGACCCCGCGTTGGGCTGCACCGACACCTTCGCGTAGCCGGTGATCAGCGCCAGGCGCTCCTCCAGGTCGGCGATGAGCTCGAGCCATCCGGCGGCCTGATCCTCCGGCACCATCGGGTGGATGCCGGCGAACTCCGGCCACGTGATCGGCTCCATGGACACCGCGGCGTTGAGCTTCATGGTGCACGAGCCCAGGGGGATCATCGTGCGGTCCAGCACCAGGTCGCGGTCGGCGAGCCGGCGCAGGTAGCGCATCATCTGCGTCTCGGAGCGGATGGTGCGGAAGATCGGGTGGGCCAGGATGTCGTCGTCGCGCAGCAGCCCGGCCAACGGCCCGTTCCCGGGGGCGTGCTTTGCGACGGTGCCCGCCACATCGCGGCCGCCCGGCTCGTCGCCGGCACCGGGGCCGCCGGCGATGGCCGCGACCAGCGCCGCGACGTCGGCGTCGGTGGTGGATTCGCCGATGGAGACGCCCACGACGTCATCGGAGACGCGGCGCAGGTTGAAGCCCGCGTCGAGTGCGGCGGCCAGCACGACGTCGGCGCCGGCGCGGCCCGAATCGGAGCGGGCGGAGACGTCGACGGCGATGGTGTCGAAGAACGTACCGTGCACCGGCTCGAATCCCCGGTCGGCCAGCAGCTCGGCGAGCGCGGCGGCGCGGCCGTGGATGGCGGCGGCGATTTCGCGCAGCCCCTCCGGTCCATGCCAGACGGCGTAGAAGCCGGCGACGACGGCCAGCAGCGCCTGGGCGGTGCAGATGTTCGACGTCGCGCGGTCGCGGCGGATGTGCTGCTCGCGGGTCTGCAGGGCCAGTCGGTAGGCGGGGGCGCCGTCGGCGTCGACGGACACGCCCACCAGGCGGCCGGGCAGTTTGCGCTGCAGAGATTCCGTGCAGGACATGAACCCGGCGTGCGGGCCGCCGAAGAACAGGGGCACGCCGAAGCGCTGCGCCGAACCGACGGCGATGTCGGCGCCCAGCGATCCGGGCGAGGCGATGAGCACCTGCGCCAGCAGATCGCACGCGACGGTGACCAGGCCGCCGGCCTCCTTCGCCGAGGCGATGGGGGCGGCGAGATCGCGGACCTCGCCGGTGGTGCCGGGGTTGGACAGGACGACGCCGATCAGCGGCACGGCGCCGCCGGCGGCTCCATCCCCGGACCCGTCTCCCCCGGTCGCGGCTGCCAGGGCGGCGCCGACGTCGTCGCCGATCTCGGTGACGCGCACGTCGATTCCGGCGGCCTCCGCGCGGGCGAGCGTCACGGTCAGGCTCTGCCGGTGCAGCGCCGCATCCAGCAGGACCACGCCGCCCTTCTTCGCCGCCTTCGCGTTGCCGCGGGCCATCATCTGGACGGCTTCGGCGACGGCGGTGGCTTCGTCGAGAAGCGACGCGCCCGCCACCGGCAGGCCGGTCAGGTCGGAAACGGCGGTCTGGAAGTTGAGCAGGGCCTCCAGCCGCCCCTGGGAGATTTCCGGCTGGTACGGCGTGTAGGCCGTGTACCAGCCGGGGTTTTCCACGACGTTGCGGCGGATCACCGCCGGCGTGACTGTGTCGTAGTAGCCGGCGCCGATCAGCTGCTTCTTCAGGGTGTTCTTCGCCGCAAAGCCGCGCAGTGCGGCGAGGGCGGCGGTTTCGTCGAGGGCGTCGGGCAGCGGCGTCGCCCCGGTTTGGGCGATGTCGGCGGGCAGGGCGGCCGCGGCGAGTTCCGCGGCGGAGCCGTAGCCGAGGAATTCGAGCATCTCGGCGGTGCCGGCGGGGTCGGGGCCGATGTGGCGGTGGACGAAAGCGTCGTGCGGTGTGGCCATGGATTGGGCCTTCCGGTGGCGGGGGCGGTGGTCGGAGTTTCCGGTCCCCCGCCGTCGCCGCCTTCATGAGTCGGGGCGCGCCGGAGCACCGGGGCCCTCCCCGCTCTGTCGCGTGTGCCTGAGAGCTTTAACCGGCGCGGCCGCCGCGCCGCCGCCGCGAGGGGTGCGGTGCGGGGTGCGGTGGGCGCCGAGTTTCTCCTTCGGCGGTCACGGCGC
Organism: Corynebacterium halotolerans; assembly: GCF_001056295.1. GTDB lineage: Bacteria > Actinomycetota > Actinomycetes > Mycobacteriales > Mycobacteriaceae > Corynebacterium > Corynebacterium hansenii. The sequence continues at coordinate 10,392 of NZ_JVMD01000023.1, read as the reverse complement.
AGACGAGTGCGCGCGACTCTTTCCAGAGGTGCCTCGCTGTGACGGTGCTGGTGCCTGAGAGTGTCCCGGGGAGGATTTGCCCCTACGGCGGCCGGGCGTGGTGCGCCGGCCTCTCCCGCCGCAGCTGGTGGCGGCTATGCGGTTGTCGCGTGCGGGGCGGCGTGGTTTCCGCCGCCCCTCGTTGCGCCCGCGATATTACCCGCGTCACACCGGGCGGCCACGGATTTCGGGTGGATTTTCCGGGTCAGGCGGCTTGTGGCTTTGCGACGTCGTCGTCAAGCCCGCGCGGCCCGTCCGCCGGTGCCGCCGCCCGCAACGCGCAGGCGATGAGCGCGACGAAGGCGATGCCACCGAAGATGCCCTGCAGGTTGCCCCACACCCATTCGGCCGGGTTGAGGGCGTGCCCCCAGGGGTTGCCGGGGAAGGTGTCGTAGGGCGCGAGCAGGTGCGCGACGTAGAAGCCGATGGCCAACGCGATCTGCCACGGGCGGCGCAAGGTGAAGATCAGCGGCAGGAAGATCATGGTGATCGACCAGTGGTGGCTGACCGTGTACGGGCCGACGAAGCACACCGCCAGCGCCACCACGGCCAGCGACGCCACCCGCAGGCCGCGGCGCTCGAAACGGTACGCGGCGATGCCCGCCAGAATCGCGCCGATGACGAAGCACGCCATGACGATGATGTTCAGCGCCGGGTCCTGGATCGTCGCGCGGGCCAGCAGGCCGGACAGGGCCTGGTTGGCTTCGTAGGTGGGGGCGCCGCCGCGGTTGCCCTCGAAGAACTCGTCGGTCCAGAAGTAGATGGACTCCCGGAAACGGATGGCGAAGCCGATGGCGGCGGTGGCCAGGAACCACAGGAAGCTGGTGAGCACCGCGCGGTAGTCCTTGCGCACCAGGAAGATCAGCGCGTAGGCGGCCGGGGTGATCTTGATGCCCGCGGCGATGCCGATGCCCAGGCCGCGCAGCTTCTTGGGCAGGAAGCCCAGGACGTCGGCGACGACGAGCAGCGCCAGGAAGACGTTGATCTGGCCGAAGTTGATGTTCTCCAGCAGCGGGTCCAGCACGAGCGCGGGGCCCAGCAGCAGCGCCGCGACCACCTTCGGCGCGGGCACGCCCAGGCGGGTTGCGACCATCCACAGCATCGCCCACACCGCGGCGACGGTGCCGGCCGTCCAGATGATCTGCAGCGTCACCGGCCCCGCCCACGTCAGCGGATAAAACAGCAGCGCCGCGAAGGGCGGGTAGATGAAGCGGTAGCCCGAGCGGGTGGGGAAATCCTCCGAATAGAGGTCCTGGCCGCGGCGCAGGGCCCAGCCGGCATCCTGGAAAACCTCGACGTCCATCATGTAATACGTTGCCGCGCGGTACATCTGGAAACCGACGACGGCGATGGCGAAGATGGCGCCGACGACGGCGATGAGGCGGCGCCAACGGTCGGGCAGCGCGATCAAGCGATCCTGGAGCATGAATCGAACGTACCGCACGCCCCGGATCGGTCCGGGGCGCCCAGTAACCTTGGGGCCATGGAGCACAACGAGCCCGAGTGTCCCACCGGTTCCGGCCCCGCGAGCCCGGCGGAGGTCCTCGCCCGCCATGACGCGATCCGCGCGCGCATCGACGACGCCGCCCGCACCGCCGGCCGCGATCCCTCCGAGATCCGACTGCTTCCGGTGAGCAAGACGGTCCCCGCCGAGGCCGTGCTCGCCGATTGGCCGGTGCTTCGCGACGCCGGGTGCCCGACGTTGGCGGAGAATCGGGTGCAGGAGGCCGCGGCGAAGGCGGAGTTCTTCGCCGTCGCTGCCGCGGATGGTTCGGCCGACGGATATGCCGCCGCCATCACCCCCCTGCCGCGCTGGGCGGTCATCGGGCCGTTGCAGACGAACAAGGCCGGCCAGCTCGCCGCATTCGCTGACGAGTTCCAGGCGCTGGACCGCCCGAAGGTCGCGGCGGCGCTGCAGCGGAGGTTGGCAGGCGGCACGGGCCGCACCCTCGACGTGCTCATTCAGGTCAACACGTCCAATGAGCCGCAGAAGGCGGGTCTCGCGCCCGATGACGTCGCGGCCTTCGTCGATGAGTTCGGCCCGGATGGCCCGTATCCGAACCTCCGGCTGCGCGGGTTCATGACCATGGCAATGATCGCCGACCCGTCGTCCCCGGATGGCGACGCCGACGTGCGCCGGTGCTTCGCCACGCTCCGGGAACTGCGTGACCGCATCGCTCCGAATGCTCCCGACGGCGTGACCCTCGATGATCTGTCCATGGGCATGTCCGGCGACTTCGAGCTGGCCATCGCCGAGGGCGCCACAACGGTGCGCGTGGGCCGGGCGATCTTCGGGGAGCGGCCGAAACAGTGACGCCACTCCGCGGCTCCGGGCCGATCGGGGGCGCGACGGCCCGTCGTAAAGCAATGCCCTGCCGGGTACCCTGAGGAGCATGAACGACAAGGCAGCCCCCAAGTTCTCCTGCTCCCGCCGCGGCTTCCTGCTCGGCACGGCCACCACCGCCGCCGGCGCCCTGCTCGCCGCGTGCGCCCCCGGCTCCGACGTCGAGCGCGTCGCGGCGGCGGACATCCCGGTCGGCGGCGGCACGGTCGTCGGCGACTACGTGGTCACCCAGCCGGAAGAGGGCGTGTTCAAGGCGTGGTCCGTGCACTGCCCGCACCAGGGCGGCCGCATCAACGCCGTGCGCGACGGCGTGATGGTCTGCCCCGAGCACAATTCGCACTTCGACATCGCCACCGGCGACGTCGTGTCCGGCCCGTCGCGCCAGCCCGCCGGGCCCGCGAAGATGGCGGCGGACAACGGCGAGCTCGTCGTCGGCTAAGCCGTCTTCCGGCTGCGAATCGCCCGGATGCCGCTGGTGCCCACCACCGCGGCGACGCCCGCCAGGACGTACAGGCCGATCAGCCAGCCGACCAGCACCCCCCCAGCTGCCCCAGTCCAGCACGTGGCCGGAGAACCACCCGACCGCCGAGGACCCCAGGTAGTAGCTGAACAGGTACATCGAGCTGGCCTCGGCGCGGTCGGACGTGGCGATGAGCCCCACCGACGACGACGCCAGCGAGTGCGCCACGAAGAACCCGCCGGTGAACAGCGCGATGCCGAGCAGCAGCGTCGCCAGCCAGGGCGTGGCCGCCAGCGCCAGGCCGGCGATGGCGGTCACGATGGCGGCGAGCATTGCTTCACGACGCCCGATGCGCTGCGCGTAGGAGCCGGCGCGCGCCGACGACCACGTGCCCGTGAGATAGAGCAGGAAGACCATCCCGGCGACGCCGGCGGACAGGCCGAAGGTGTCGCCCAGGCGGAAACCGACGTAGTTGTACAGCGACACGAACCCGCCCATCGACAGGAACGCCAGGGCGTAGAGCCCCAGCAGGCGGGGATTGCGCAGGTGGCCGACGATCGCCCGGAACTCGCCGCCCAACGTCAGCGTCTTCGGCGTGAACCGGCGCTGCCGCGGCAACAGCCACACGGTGGCCAGCGCGAAGGAGAAGGCGACGACGGAAGACACGACCGTCGCCACGCGCCACCCGCCGAACTCCAGCACCACCGACGGGATGATGCGGCCCAGCAACCCGCCGACCGTCGTGCCCGCCACGTACAGGCCCATGATGCGCGGCACGTGCTGCGGGTGGACCTCCTCGGACACGTACGTCATGGCCACCGCGGGCACGCCGGCGATGATCACGCCCTGCACCAGGCGCATGCCGATCAGCGCCGCCGCCCCGGGCGCCAGCGCCAGCGTCAGGCCCAGCACCGTGGCCAGCACCGCGCCGATGAGGATCATCGGACGGCGGCCGAAACGCTCCGACAGCACCGACATCGGGATGATCGCGCAGGCCAGGCCACCCGTCGTCGCCGACACCGTCAGCGCGGCGGTGGCCGGGCTGATGCCCAGGTCATCCGTGAGCACCGGCAACAGCGCCTGCGTGGCGTACAGCGCCTGGAACGACGCGATGCCCGCGAACAGCACCGCCACCAGCGCACGACGGAACCCGGGGTCGGTGGGGGTGAGGCCCGGCGGCACGGAAGCGTCCGTACGCGAGCCCGCCGCCGTGGACGCGGGCGTGGCCGCGCCGGCGGACTCCTGTGCCGAGGCCGAGGGGTGCACGTTGCTCATGCCCGTCATGCTGCGACGACGTCAGATATTCGTCAAATGCATTGCAGTGGTCGTTTTCATTCCGTTTCGGCATCATCGCCGGTGGGTTCGGGGATTCCCCGCGTCCCCGCGAGTGCCGCGACGGCGGCGGCCGTGAAAAGCACGGCCAACCATCCCATCAGCGTCCCCCAGCCGCCCCATTCCAGCACATGCCCGGAGAACCACCCGACCATCGACGAACCCAGGTAGTAGCTGAACAGGTACATCGAGCTGGCCTCCGCACGGTCGCGGACCGCGATGAGCCCCACCGCGGACGACGCAAGCGAATGGGCGATGAAGAAGCCTCCCGTGAACACCGCCACTCCCGGCAGAAGCGCGGCCAACCACGGCGTCGCCGCCAGGGCCACGCCCGCCAACGCCAACGCGATGGCCCCCACGGTCGCCGGCCTGCGCCCGAACTTCCCCGACAGATCACCCGCCCGCGCCGACCCCCACGTGCCGGCCAGGTACATCAGGAACACCAACCCGGCCAGGCTCGCGGGCAGCCCGGATGTGTCGCGCAAGCGGAAACCGACGTAGTTGTACATGGACACGAACGCGCCCATCGACGTGAAGGCCAGCGCGTACAGGCCGAGCAGGCGCGGGTTTCGCAGGTGGCCGACGAACGCCCGAATTTCGCCGCCCACCGTGAGCTCCTTGGGGGTGAAGCGACGCTGCCGCGGCAGCACCCACGCCGTGACCAGCGCCAACGCCAGGGACACGACCGCCGATGCGAGCACGGCGACGCGCCACCCGCCGACGTCGACGAGCACGGCCGGGATGATCCTGCCCGCCAACCCGCCGACCGTCGTGCCGGCGACGTAGAGTCCCATCACCCGCGGCACATGGTCGGGGTGGACCTCCTCGGACACGTAGGCCATGGCCACCGCCGGCACGCCCGCGACGGCCAGGCCCTGCAGCAGGCGGATCGCGATCAGCGCCCCGATGCCCGGAGCGGCCGCCAACGCCAGCCCCAGGGCCGTGGCCGCCAGTGCGCCGATGAGCAGCACCCGGCGGCGCCCGAAACGCTCCGACAGCACCGACACCGGGATGATCGCGCAGGCCAGGCCGCCCGTCGTCGCCGACACCGTCAACGCCGCCGTCGCCGGATCGACGGACATGTCCGACGTGAACGTCGGCAGCAGCGCCTGCGTCGCGTACAGCGCCATGTACGACGCCACGCCCGCCAGCACGACGGCGACCAGCGCGCGGCCGTGGCCGGGGACGCCGGGCGCCAGGCCGTCGCCGGGCTCCGGGGTCCGACCTTGCTCCATGATCGAATCCTCCATGAAATGCGAACATGCGTCCAATGCATGGGAAAGCCGCGCACGATGCCCGCGAAACATCACCCCTGCACGGCTACCGTGAAACCCATGATCCCCACCGACCTGGACTGGTTCCTGGATCTCTCGCGGACCCGCCACATGGGGGATTCCGCGGCGAATCTGGGCATCCCGCAGCCCACGCTGTCGCGTCGTCTGGCGCGGCTGGAGGCGTCGCTCGGGGCGAAGCTGTTCGACCGCGATGGCCGGGGCCTCGAGCTCAACGCCCGCGGCCGCGCCTTCGCCGACGCCGCCACCGCCGCAACGGAGTCCCTGCGCGCCGGCGCCGCCGAGGTTTCCCGCCTGGTCAACCCGGCCCACGGTCCCGTCCGCCTGGATTTCATGCATTCGCTGGGCACGTGGATGGTCCCGGAAATCCTCCGCGCCGCGCGGGCCGCCCGCCCGGACGCGGAGATCACGCTGCACCAGGGTGCGGCGCGCCTGCTGGTCGATCGCGTGCTCGCCGACGAGGCCGACCTCGCCCTCGTGGGGCCCCGGCCACCGGAGTCACTGGACGGCGGGCCGCTGGAGTGGACGCCCCTGGCCCGCCAGCGGCTGGCCATCGGCATGCCCGCCGACCACCGGCTGGCCGGGTCGACCGCCCCGCTGCGCCTGCGGTCGGTGGAACGCGACCCGTTCATAGCGATGCGGCCGGGTTACGGCACGCGCCTGTTGCTGGATTCGCTTGCCGACGCCGCCGGTTTCCGCCCCCGCCTCGTCTTCGAGTCGATGGAGTTGACCACCGTCGCCGGGCTGGTCAGCGCTGGTTTGGGCGTCGCGCTGTTGCCCATCGACGATCCTTTCCTCCCCACGACCGGCGTCGTCCTGCGCCCGATCGCCCCGGCCGCCCATCGGGATCTGGGGATGGTCCGCCGCCGCACGCCGGCCATGACCCCGCCGGTCGCCGCATTGCACGACGACATCGTCGCTCTGGCCGGCACGGGGAACTGGACTACGGGCGGGAACTGACCGGCTCGCCTCTCGACGATGCGCGGCGCCGCGCCGTCGGTCACCCGGCCGACTGCGCCTAAAGCCGGTCGAGCGCCTGCGCCAGGTCGGCGATGAGGTCGTCGGCGTCCTCGATGCCCACCGACAGGCGGACCAGGTCGGCGGGGATTTCCAGCTGCGTGCCCTCCGTCGACTGGTGGGTCATGCCCGCCGGGACCTCGATGAGCGACTCGACGCCGCCCAGCGATTCGGCCAACAGGAACTCGCGGGTCGACTCGCACAGCTTCGCCGCGGCCTCCGCGCCGCCGGCCAGGCGCGCCGAGACCATGCCGCCGAAGCGCTTCATCTGCGCCTTGGCCACCTCATGGTTGGGGTGCGACTCCAGGCCGGGGTACAGCACCTGCGAGATCTCCGGTCGGGTCGCCAGGAACGCGGCGACCTTCTCCGCGTTGTCGCAGTGGCGGTCCATGCGCAGGCCCAGGGTCTTCAGGCCGCGGGCGGTCAGGTAGGCGTCGAAGGCGCTCGGCGTCGCGCCGATGCCGCCGCGCAGGAAATCCAGCTCCTCGTCCAGCGCCGCGTCATTCGTGACCACCGCGCCGCCGATGACGTCGGAGTGGCCGCCGATGTACTTGGTGGTCGAATGCAGCACCGCGTCGGCGCCGAGCTCCAGCGGGCGCTGCAGGTACGGCGACGCGAAGGTGTTGTCCACGATCAGCTTCGCGTTCGCCCCCAGCTCCGCGTTGGCCTCCTTGACGGCCGCCGCGATGCCGGCGATGTCGCCGACGGTGAGCAGCGGGTTCGTCGGGGTTTCGATCCACACCACGGTGGTGGTCGGCTTGATCGCCGCGCGCACCGACTCGACGCTGCCGAGGTCCGCCACCGAGTACTCCACGCCCCAGTCCCCGAACATGGTGTCCACCAGGCGGTACGTGCCGCCGTAGGCATCGTTCGGGATGACGATGTGCGCCCCCGGCCGCAGCAGCGCGCGCAGCAGGATGTCCGTCGCCGCCATGCCGGAGGCGAAGGCGCGCCCGTACTTCGCGCCCTCCAGCTCGGCGATGGCGGACTCGAGCGCGGCGGACGTCGGGTTGGCCACGCGCGTGTACTCGAAACCGCCGCGCAGCACGTTGACGCCGTCCTGGGCGAAGGTCGAGCTGGCGTAGATGGGCACGTTGACCGGGCCGTACAGCGAGTCGGGGTGGTAGCCCGCGCGCACCGCGGCGGTGTCGAAGCGGCGCTCCGGGCGCTCCGGGCGCTGCGCCCCGCGGGTCGAGTCGTAGTCGGCGCCGTCCCCGGGGGCCTGGGACTGGGCGGCGTCGGCCTGGCTCATCTGCGATCGTCTCCTGCTCGTGACTGGTGCCCGCCGCCGTTGGCTGCGCATCTGCGCAACCGGCGGACGGCGGGCGAGGTTCACGCCATTATGCCCTTAGACCGAGCTGTCTACAAAAGAACGCCCGAAAAGCGGGCGAAAAGCCACCCGCGCCGTTAGCGTGGGGCCATGACACGGGACGACAACGCCTCTGAACGAACCGACCGGATCGACGACGCTTCGACCGCGACGGACCGCACCGCGCCCGACCGCGCCGGCCGCCCCCACGACATCGTGGTGTTCGGCGCCACCGGGTTCGTGGGCGAACTCGTCGCAAAGCATCTCGCCGCCCACGCGCCCGCCGAGACGTCGATCGCCCTGGCCGGCCGCGACCGCGCGAAGCTCTCCGCGGTGCGCGACGGCCTCGCCGGAGCCCCCGCCGGCGACGGCGCCCGCGCGACGACGGCGGCGGACTGGCCGCTCATCGTCGCCGACGCCTCCTCCGAATCGGACATGCGCGAACTCGCCGAATCCACCCGCGTGGTGCTCACCCTCGTCGGGCCCTACGCCAGCTACGGCAGGAAACTGGCCCACGCCTGCGCCGCCGCCGGCACGGATTACGTCGACCTGACCGGCGAGGTCCTCTTCGCCCACGACTCCATCGCCGCCAACCACGAGCTGGCCAAGTCCACCGGCGCGCGCATCGTCCACTCGTGCGGCTTCGATTCCATCCCGTCGGACATCGGCGTCAAGGTGCTTCACGACGCCGCCGCGGCCGCCGGCGACGGAAACCTCGGAGAAACCACCCTCGTGGTCACCCACATGCGCGGCGGGGTGTCCGGCGGCACGATCGACTCGATGCGCCGGCAGCTGCAGGAGCTCAAGGAGAACAAGGAGCTCGGCCGGATCGTGCGGTCGGCGTACTCCCTCAACCCGGGCATGCGCGGCCCGGGGCCGTCCTACCAGGACGACGCGCCCATCGTCGCCCGCGAAGAGGTCTACGCCGGCGAATCCGGGGCGTTCGCGCCGTTCTTCATGGCGCCGTACAACACCCGCATCGTGCGCCGCACCGCCGCGCTGCTGGACGCCGACGCCGGGCAGCGCGGGGTCGAGGGCGATCCCGGCACCGACGGCGCGGGCCTCGGCGGCGCCAACGTCAACGGCGCCAACGCCGGCGATTCCGTCGGCTACGGCGAGGGCTTCCGCTACCGCGAGGTCATGTCCGTCGGCCGCGGCCTGAAGTCGGCCGCCCGTGCCCGCGCCGTGAAGGCCGGCATGGGCGCGCTGATCGGCGGCATGATGTTCGGCCCCACCGCGAAGCTGCTGGACAAGAAGCTGCCGGCGCCCGGCGAGGGCCCGTCGGAGGAAAGCCGCGCCCGCGGCCGCTTCACCATCGACGTCCACTCGGTGACGCTGTCCGGCGCGCAGTGGACCAGCCGCGTCGAACTGGAGAAGGACCCCGGCTACGACGGCACGGCGATGATGATCTCCGCCGCCGCGCTGGCCCTGGCCTTCGACCGCGATCGCCTGCCGAACCGGTACGGCGTGCTCACCCCGGCGTCCGGCATCGGCGACGCGCTGGTCGACCGCCTGCGCGAGGGCGGCATGAAGATCGAAGCCCGAAAGGTGAAGTGACGTGGCGGCCGCGAAGGGCCTGCCCCGCACCGCGCTGACCCACGGGCCGAAGCTGCCCACCGTGCGCGGCCGGGCGCTGGTCACCGGCGCGTCGTCGGGCATCGGCTGGGCGTGCGCGGAGGCGCTGCGCGACGCCGGGTTCGAGGTGATCGGCACCTCCCGCAAGGGCGCCGGTGCGCCGCATCCCGGGGGCATCGGGATGGTGGCGCTCGACATGGGCGACCCCGCGTCGATCGCCGCCGCGGCCGACCGGGTCCTGGCGGGCGGGGCGCCGACCGTCGTCGTGGCCAACGCCGGCGAAAGCCAGTCGGGCCCCTTCGAGGAGCTGCCCGCCGACGCCCTGAACAGGGTGTTCCAGGTCAACGTGCTGGGCCAGGTGGATCTGGTGCAGCGGCTGCTTCCGGGGATGCGCGCCGCCGGCCGCGGCCGGGTGATCCTGGTCGGGTCGATGCTGGGCAGCCTGCCGCTGCCGCACCGGTCGTCGTACGTGGCCACGAAGGCGGCGCTGCGCGGTTTCGGCCTGGCGCTGCGCGGCGAGGTGTCGCGCTTCGGCATCGGCGTCACCGTCGTGGAGCCGGGGAGCATCAACACCGGCATCTCCACCCGCCGCACGAAGTACGGCGCCGCCGAGGGCTCGCCCTACCGCGAGGACACCACCACGATGGTGCGCAACCTCGACGCCAACGAGGCCAAGGGCATCTCCGCCGAGGACGTCGCCGAGACGATCATGCGCGAAATCACCGCCGACCGCCCGCTGCCCCTGGTCGCGCGCGGATCGCGGGCTGGGCTGGTCGTGCCGCTGACGCGCATCTTGCCGACGGAGGCGACGCTGGCCCTCATGCGACGTGTGCACGGGCTGAAGTAAACCCGGCCGAGGAACCACACGGCCCACCTCCCCGGCCGCCGCCTCCGCCGCCGTTGCCGCCACCGCTGGGTCCTCGCCTGCCCAGCTTCCTCCGCCGCCGCCCCATCCTCCCGGACCACCGGCCCATCCCGGCTAACCCACCCCGAATGCGCAACCCCACCCGCTGTAACGGGTGGG